>CAWFXM010000012.1:272500-494878 GCA_963819775.1 uncultured Alphaproteobacteria bacterium | reverse complement strand
TCATTGGCGCAACCGTCTTCTTCACCAGTGGTTCCACCGCGACGCCCGACTCCCGGTCATGGACGAGCAGGGCGTCGAGGGCTGCTGGATGTTCCCCTCGCAGGGCGTGTGCATGGAGGGCGTCATGCAGCCCGACGTCCAGGCGATCCTCGACATCTTCCAGCGCGTTCAACCGCTGGATCGACGACGAGTGGGGCTTCGCCTACCACGACCGGATCTTCGCCGCGCCCTACCTGACGTTGTCCGACCTCGACGCTGCGATCGCCGAGCTCGACTGGGTGCTCGACCATGGCGCGCGGATCGTCGCGGTGCGGCCCGGTCCCGTGTTCACCGCGGACGGCTGGCGGTCACCGGCTGATCCGGCGTACGACCCGTTCTGGGCGCGGGTCGCCGAGGCGCGGCTGATCGTGGCTGCGCACCCCGGGTTCGACGACGGCTACCGCGACGTCGAAGACGCCGTTGCGCGTTCGTGGGGCTACGAGAGCCGTCGCAAGGCCGGATCGGTCTCGTCGCTGAACTTCTACGAGCCGGTCGTCGGGGCGCTGATGGGGCACCGCCTGATCCACGACTTCATGGTCGTGATCACCGCGCACGGGCTGTTCGATCGGCACCCCGGCCTCCGCGTCGCGAGCATCGAGAACGGTGTCGGCTGGGTACCCGACGCGATCGCGCACGCTCCGACGACTCTCGGGGACCGGCGAGCACGGCACGTCGGGCACGCACCTCGTCGACCAGTTCCACGAGCACGTCTGGGTCACCCCGTTCACCGACGACGACGTCCCCGATCTGCTGGCGCACGTCCCGGTCGAGCGCGTGCTGTTCGGCTCCGACTACCCGCATGCCGAGGGCTTCGCCGAGCCGAAGCAGTTCCTCTCGCTGCTCGAGGGGATGTCGACCGAGGATCAGCGCCGGATCATCCGCGACAACGCCCGGGAGCTCATGGCTCGCTGACGATCGTCGGACGACGACCGCGTCAGAGGACGGATTGTCCAGCTGAAGAAGACGCCTGCACGTCGGCGGCGAACAGCTCGGGCTGCTCGATGGCCGCGAAGTGACCGCCCCGCGGCTGCTTCGTGAAGTGGACGAGGTTGTACCGCTCCTCGATCCACGCCCGCGGTGAGCGAGCGCGCTCGCCGGGGAAGTCGACCACGCCCGTCGGCACCTCGATGCGGCGCTGCGGCGAGCCGTCGCGGCCGCGCGACGCGGCTCTCCCAGTACATGCGGATCGACGACGTGATGCACCCGGTGACCCAGTACAAGGTGACCCACTCGAGCACCTGGTCGGGCGTGAACGCCGTGGAAGAGGTCGCCGCCGCTGTCGCTCCACGCCTGCAGCTTCTCGGCGAGCCACGCGAGCAGCCCGGCCGGGGAGTCCTGGAGCCCGATCCCCAGCGTCTGCGGCTTGGTGCCCTGCTGCATCACGTAGCCCATCGACGTCTGGCGCGACTGCATCGAGGCGGGCCATCTCGCGCTGCTCGTCCTCGGTCGGCGTCGGGTGCGCCCTCGTACGCCTCGATCAGGCAGAAGTTCAGGTGCAGGCCGACGGCGTGCTCGGGGAACAGGTCCGCCATGTTCTGCGGTCACGCCCGCACCGACGTCGCCGCCCTGGAGCCCGTAGCGGTCGTAGCCGAGGTCCGTCCATCAGCTGGCCGAACGCCGCCGCGGTGCGACGCGAGTTCCAGCCCGCGCTCGTGGGTGGGCGCCGACCACCCGAAGCCGGGCACGTCGGGCGCCACGACGTGGAACGCCTGGCCGCCGTCGGCGGGCTCGGTGAGCAGCGGGATCGCGTCGAGGAACTCGTGGAACGACCCGGGCCAGCCGTGGACGAGCATCAGGGGCAGGGCGTCGGATCGCGACGACCGCTGCGTGGACGAAGTGGATCGGCTGCTCGTCGATCTCGGTGAGGAAGTGCTCGACCTCGTTGAGGCGCTCCTCGTACGGGCGCCAGTCGAACCCGTCGCGCCAGCGGTCCAGCAGCGTCGTGTAGGTCGTCTGCTTCGATGCCCTGGTCCCACCCGATGTCGTCGATCCAGTTCGGGAGACGGGTGCGGGCGAGTCGCTCGCTCGAGGTCGGCGAGGACCTCGTCGGGCACGGCGACGGTGAAGGGTCTGATCTCGGCCATGTCCCACTCTGTCAGAGATACATGGGACGTTCAACGCAATGCGGGTGTCGAGTGCCGCGGCGGGCAGGTCGAAGGCGGCGAGAATCTGCGAGTGCAGGGCTTCGTCGCGCGTCGCCTGCTGGTCGCGATCCCGGTCGTGCTGCTGGCGACGCTCGATCGTCTTCCTGCTCGTCACCGCCACCGGCGACCCGCTCGCCGACCTCCGCATCCAGCCGGGCGTGTCGCAGCAGACGATCGCCCACCTCGAGGAGCAGTACCACCTCGACGACCCGGTGCTCGCCCGGTACGGGCTGTGGCTCGGCGACTTCGTGCAGGGCGACTGGGGCCGGTCGTTCGCCACCGACCAGCCCGTCGCCGGCATGGTCGGCGAGGCGGCGTGGAACTCGTTCCTGCTCGTCGGCACCGCGGTGGTGCTCTCGGTGATCCTGGCGCTGCTCCTCGGCGTCGTGAGCGCGGTGCGCGAGCACACCTCGTTCGACTACGCGGCGACCGGCTTCTCGTACTTCGGGTTCTCGATGCCCGACTTCTTCTTCGCGCTGCTGCTGCAGCTCGTCTCGTCGTGTCGTGCTGCAGCGAGCAGTTCGACATCGCAGCTCTTCTACGTGCAGGGCAAGTACTCGGTCGGGCGAGGAGGGCAACCTCGTCAACCTGCTCCAGCACATGGTGCTGCCGGTCGCCACGCTGATGCTCACGAGCGTCGCGGCGTGGAGCCGCTACCAGCGCGACAGCATGCTCGACGTCCTGCGCACCGACTACGTCCGCACCGCGCGCGCCAAGGGCGTGCCGCGGTCGCAGATCGTCCGGCGCCACGCGCTGCGCAACTCGCTGATCCCGTTCGTCACCGTCGTCGCGATCGACGCCGGCGTGCTGCTCGGCGGCGTGGTCGTGGTCGAGCGCATCTTCAGTGGCCGGGGCTCGGGCTGCTGTTCTTCGACGCGCTCGAACGGTCCGACTATCCCGGTGCTGCTCGCGTGGATGGCGGTGGCCGTCGTCGTTCGTCGTGCTCTGCAACCTCGTCGCCGACGTGCTCTACGGCGTGCTCGACCCGCGCATCCGGGTGTCGGGCCGGCGACGACGTCGACGGCCGCGGCCGCACCGGCGACCGGTGCATCCGCGACGGAGCGCCGGAGGTGGCGCGTGAGCATGCGCGTCGGCGACGAGTCGGCGCGCACGCACGGGCCGAGGCGCTCGATCCCGCGCTCGCGTCGAACGAGCTCGTCCACGCCCGCACGGACGGGGCGAGTGGCGACGCGCGCTGGCGGCGGTTCCGGCACCACGTGCCGGCGATGGTCGGGCTCGGGTTCCTGGTGCTCATGGTCGCTCGCCTGCTTCGTGGTCGTGCGCTTCGCGCCGAGCCCGACCGAGCTGCACCTCGCGCAGCCGACGTCGAGCGCCGTCGTCGGCGCACTGGTTCGGCACCGACGAGCTCGGGCCGCGACTCCCTGTCGCGGGTGCTGCACGGCGGGCAGATCGTCGCTGAAGGATCGCGCTCGGCGTCGCGCTGCTCTCGACCGTGATCGGCGTGGTGATCGGCGCGCTGGCCGGCTTCCACCGCGGCTGGCTCGACGGGCCTGCTCATGCGCTTCACCGACCTGTGGATCGCGCTGCCGGCGCTGCCGTTCCTCGCGGTCGCGGTGTCGATCGGCATCGTCGACCTCGGCCCGTTCGGCACGCTCGACCTCGGCGGCCCGCTCGGGATCACGCTGCTGCTGTCGCTCCTGCTGTGGGGCTCGATCGCCCGTGTCGTGCGCGGCGCGACGCTCGCAGCTGCGCGAGCGCGAGTTCGTCGACGCCGCGCGCGCGATGGGCGCGTCGAACACGCGGATCATCGTCCGCCACGTGGTGCCGAACTGCGCGGGGCCGATCATCGTGAACGCCACGCTGGTGGTGGCCGAGGCGATCCTGGTGGAGACGCACGCTGTCGTTCCTCGGGTTCGGCATCCAGCCGCCCACGCCGAGCTGGGGCAACCTGCTCGTCGGACTCGATCGGCACGGTCGAGGACTACGTGGTGGCTCACGGTGTTCCCGGGCCTCGCGATCTTCCTCACCGTGCTCGCGGTCAACTTCGTGGGCGACGGTCTGCGCGCCGCGCTCGACCCGCGCCCGCCGGCGCGGGTATGAGCGCTCGCTCGAGGTCGACGGACCTGCGCGGTCGCGTTCGGTCGCGGCCGACGGTGCGCCGCGCGCGCGTCGACGGCGTGTCGTTCACGGTCGACGCCGGCGAGACGCGTCGCGCTGGTGGGGGAGTCGGGATCGGGCAAGACGGTCACCGCGCTGGCGATCATGGGGCTCATCGACCCGCCCGGGCGCGATCGTCGGCGGCGTCGATCCGCTTCGACGGCGCCGGCTGCGTCGGCCTGGCCGAGCGACGACTACCGCGCGCGTGCGCGGGCGCGACGTCGCGATGGTGTTCCAGGACCCGATCACGCGCGCTCAACCCGGTGCAGCGCGTCGGTCGACCAGGTCGCGGAGGCGGTGCGCGGTGCACGACCCGACGCGCCGACGCGCGGCGCGCCGCGCCGCCGAGGCTGCTCGAGCGGGTCGGCCTCGCCGGCCGCGGCCGGCGGCGCGCGCGACTACCCGCACCAGCTCTCGGGCGGGATGCGCCAACGGGTGATGCTGGCGATGGCGCTCGCCAACCGCCCGCGCCTGCTGCTCGCCGACGAGCCCACCACCGCGCTCGACGTGACGACGCAGGCGCAGATCCTCGCGCTGCTCGACGAGCTGCGGCGCGACACGGGGCTCGCGGTGCTCTTCGTCACCCACGACCTCTGGGTCGTCGCCGGCGTCGCCGACCGGGTGGTCGTGATGTACGCGGGCCGGGTCGTCGAGAGCGCGCCGGCCGACGACGCTGTTCGCGTCGCCGCGGCACCCGTACACGCGCGGGCTGCTCGCGTCGTCGCCCCGGCTGAGCGGCACGCGGGGCGAGCTCCGCGCCATCCCCGGTCAGCCGCCCGCGCTCGGCGCGGTGCCGCCGGGGTGCGCGTTCCACCCCCGCTGCGCGTACGCCGAGCCGCGCTGCACGCGTCGACGTGCCCGCGCCGCGTGACGATCGCCGACGGGCGGACGGTCGCGTGCGTGCGCGTGCACGAGCTGCCCGACGACGTGGTCGTCGCGCCGTGAGCGCGACCGAGCGCGTCGTCGAGCACGCCGCTGCTCGCGGTCGCGTGACCTGCGCAAGCAGTTCCACGGCGACGCGGGGCGCGTGACCGCGGTCGACGGCGTGTCGCTTCGCCGTCGCGCCGGGCGAGACGCTCGGGCTGGTGGGGCAGTCGGGGAGCGGCAAGTCGACCGTCGCGCGCCTCGTGCTGCGCCTGCTCGACCCCGACGGCGGCTCGATCCGCTTCGACGGCGACGAGCTCGTCGGGCTGCGCCGACGCGCGTTGCGTCGCGGTGCGGCGACGGTTCCAGATGGTGTTCCAGGACCCGGCGTCGTCGCTCGATCCGCGCATGGCGGTGCGCGCGTTGGTCGCCGAGCCGCTCCGCATCGCGCGGGCGGGCGAGTGATCGCGACGCGCGTGCGCGAGCTGCTCGGGCTCGTGGGGCTGGGCGACGAGCACCTCGGGAGCTACGTGCACGAGCTGTCGGGCGGCCAGCGCCAGCGCGTCGCGATCGCCCGGGCCCTGGCGCTCGAGCCCGAGCTGCTCGTGCTCGACGAGCCGGTGAGCGCGCTCGACAGCTCGATCCAGGCGCAGATCCTCAACCTGCTCGTCGACCTCCAGGCGCGCCTCGGGCTCGCCTACCTGTTCATCGGTCACGACCTGGCCGTCGTGCGCCACGTCGCCGATCGCATCGCGGTGATGCACGAGGGCCGCATCGTGGAGACCGCCCCGACCGACGACCTGTTCGAGCACCCCGAGCACGAGGTCACCCAAGGCCTGCTCGCCGCCACCCACTCGCTTTGGCGTCAATAACCAGCCGTAGTGGCGGGTTTCTGACGCCAAAGCAGGTCAGGGGGAGGGTGGGGTCGGTGCGGCCTTGCTCGCGGGCACCAGGCGGTCGGCGAACTTGGTGAGGATCGGGCCGACGATCGCGCTGAGGAGCACGAACGTGGCGGCGAGGGGGATGAGGTCCTCCTCGATGCCGGAGCCGATGGCCAGCCCGGCGATCACGATCGAGAACTCGCCGCGGGCGACGAGCGCGGTGCCGGTGCGCATCCGTCCGCGGCTCGCGATGCCGGCGCGCTTCGCCGCCCACCAGCCGGTCAGGACCTTGGTGAAGGTCGCGACGAGGAGCAGGCCGGCCGCGATCGGCAGCACGTCGGGGATCTGCGCCGGATCGATGCGGAACCCGAACAGGATGAAGAACAGCGCGGCGAACAGGTCGCGCAACGGGTTGACCAGCGTCGCCGCACGGTGCCCGACCGGTCCCGAGATCGCGATGCCGACGAGGAACGCGCCGACGGCCGCCGACACGTCGAGCTGCTGCGTGATCCCGGCGACGAGCAGCGTGAGCCCGATCACGGCGAGCAGCAGCGCCTCGTCGGAGCGGGTGTCGAGCATGCGGGTGATGTGATCGCCGAACCTCATCGCGCAGGAGGAGCACGAACCCGGCGATCGCGAGCGCCGCACCCACCGACACGAGCCCCGACGCGATCGACGCGCCCGCGAGCATCACGACCACGATCGGCAGGTAGACGGCCATCACGAGGTCCTCGATCACGAGGAGCGTGAGGAGCGTCGGCGTCTCCCGGTTCCCGAGACGGCCGAGGTCGGTGAGCACCTTCGCGATCACGCCCGACGACGAGATGTAGGTGACGCCGCCGAGCACGACCGCCGCCTCGACGCCCCACCCGAGCGCGAGCGCGCACACGACGCCGGGGAGCGAGTTGAGGACGAGGTCGACGACGCCGCCGACCCAGCCGCGGCGCGCGCCGTCGGCGAGCTCCTGCGCGGAGTACTCGAGGCCGAGGGTGAGCAGGAGCAGCACGACGCCGATCTCGGCGGCGAGGTCGATGAAGTTCTCCGACAGCCTCGGTCCGACGAGCCCGCCCTCGCCGAACACGACGCCCGCGACGAGGTAGGCCGGGATCGGGCTGATGCCGACGCGGTCCGACAGCCGCGCGAGCACCGCGAGGCCGAGGATGATCGCGCCGAGCTCGACGAACGCAACGGCGACGTCCTGCGACGCCGCCCCGAGCACCACCGGATCAGCGCCCGGTGAGCTTCTCGGTGAGCGCCGCGAGCTTGTCGTCGGTGCCGATGGCGACGACCTGCGCGCCCGGCAACGAGCACGTCGTCGGCGCCGGGCGCCGCGGTGACGTCGTCGCCGTCGAGGATCGCGACGATCGACGCGCCGGTCGTCGGTGTGCATCGCCGCCTCGCGCAGGGTCGAGCCCGGCCCACTCCGACGACGGCGACACCCGGATCCAGTCGAGGCGTGAGGCCGGCGACCTGCTGCTGCACCGCGGCGAGGTGCTCGGCGACCCGCGACGCGCCGAGCAGCTCGGCGAGCGTGCGCGCGTCGTCGGGTCGCAGCGTGATCGTGGCGCGGCACTCGTCGGGATCGTCGCGCGAGTACAGGAAGACGTCGCGCCGACCGGTGCGGTGCACGAGCACACCGACGCGGTCGCCGTCCTCCGTCGTGAAGTCGTAGCGCAGGCCCATGCCGGGCAGTTGGGTCTCGTCGACGTCGGCCACCAGAGTCTCCTGTCAGTCGAAGTTGGCTCGATACCCCGCGAGGTAGGTGCGCAATCCGCGTTCGCCGTCGCGCATCATGCGCTTGTGGTTCGCCTTGAACGCCGGGCGGGCGATCGGCTCGAGCTTGCGCAGCAGCGGCTTGGTCGCGACGACCTCCTCGTCGAACGTCGCCGCGGTGCCGGTGGGGTGCGACGCGATGGTCCAGCGGCTGAAGCCGTCGAGGTCGCCGGCCAGCGTGGCCTCGAGCACGCGGGCGTCGGGATCGCGGACGGCCTGGCGCGTGGTGAACACGAGGTCGTAGGGGAGCGACGCGCGACAGGTGAGCTCGAAGGTCTCGTCGCCGAGCGGGCGGACGGCCTTCACCTGCGGCCACCACAGCGGGTAGTCGGGCAGGCGCTCGAGCACCCGGTACACGTCGTCGGGCGGCGCGCTCAGCTGCCAGGTGCTGCGGAAGGTAGTAGAACGAGTCGCCCATCGGGAGATCCTCGCGCGATTCACGAGCGGCATGGTGAGCGACGCCGACAAGGAGCGCCCCTGTGACACCTGCTGAGCTGCTCCACCCCGAGCTGGCTGCCTTCGTGACGAACCTGGCGCCGGCGACGATGACCGCCGAGCGCATCGCGATGCTCCGGGAGAACCCCGCGATGCCGCCGCCGCCCCCGCTCCCCGACGACATGACGCCGCGCCGACCTGGTTGTGCCCGGTGATCCGCCGGTGCCGGTGAGGGTGAACCGGCCGAAGGGCGCCGACGGCCCGCTGCCCTGCTTGGTCGTGTGTCCACGGCGGGGGACTGGTGCTCGGCACCCACGAGCATCGACGACCTCCGCAGCACGGCGCTCGGGATGGTCACGGTGTCGGTCGGGTACCGGCTGGCGCCGGAGTCGGCAGTACCCGGCCGCGTTCGACGATTGCTACGCGCGCGCTCGCTGTGGACCTTCGAGCACGCCGACGAGCTCGGAATCGACGCCGGCTGCATCGGCGTCGGCGGCACGAGCGCGGGCGGAGGGCTCGCAGCAGCCGTCGCGCTCGCCGCACGTGACCGCGGCGAGGTCTCGCTCGCGTTCCAACTGCTCGAGTGCCCGATGATCGACGACCGTCAGATCACGCACTCGAGCCAGGTCGACGGGCTCCCGATCTGGAGCCGGGAGTCGAACGCGTTCGGCTGGCAGTCGTACCTCGGCGACCTCTACGGCACGCGCCGATGTCCCGTACACCGCGGCCGCGGCGCGGCGACCGACCTGTCCGGGCTGCCACCGGCACTCGTCAACGTCGGGAGCATCGACGGCTTCCTCGACGAGGACGTCGACTACGCCCTCCGACTCAACCATGCCGGCGTGCCGTGCGAGTTGCACGTGTATCCCAGCGCCTGCCACGGCTACCAGATGGCACCGAACAGCGAGATCGCACGCCAGAGCACACGCGACTCGCACGAGTGGCTCCGTCGCCAGTTCGAACGGGTTCGCTGACCGCTCGGACATGGCCCGCACGGACGACGTGGTGACCGCTTGCTTCGGAACCCGACGAGAGCTCGCCACGGCGCTAATCTGCACCGCCTCGTCGGAGTGGCGGAATCGGCAGACGCGCTAGCTTGAGGGGCTAGTGCCCTTTGGGGCGTGGGGGTTCAAGTCCCCCCTCCGACACGTACGTTTACCCCACGCGGGTGCGCCTTTACGGCGACCGTCCCATCAGGGTTGTACGTCAGCGTGACGCCAAGCTCGTCGTAGAGTTCGGCCTTGTCGGCCGGCTCGGCCATCCGTCAGCACGCCGACGATGTCTCGCAGCGCGGCGACTAGTGCTTCGACTTGGTCGGCGGTCATTTTGCCGCTGGGGATCTGATAGTCGAGCTGCGCTTCGAGTGTCCGGCGTTCGCAGGTCAGGCGCGTTTCCCGGGTTACGCGTCCATCTCCGTGTGCTCGCCGCCCGCTAGCCGAAGTCGTCGTGTCTGGTCGGGTATCCGCCGACGCCCCGGCCAGACACGCGAGACGAGGCGCACCGCACTGGCACGCCCGAGTTGTCATCGCCGATTCCTCATTTCGCGAACCAAAATCCAGATGAACCACAACCCTGCAGTGATGACGGTCATGAAGGCATCGAAAAGAAAGCTCATGCAACCGTACGCACGAGTCGTGGGCATGATGTCCTCCAAACTGCGGGGATCGACAGGCTGAGCCGGCTCGCCCCGCATCCGGCACGCGCACAGACCGTGACGCGGACCCCGGTGGCGCGTTGACGGTTGCCTGAGCCGGAGGGCTTGGGAGCATGGTCGCTCTGATCCCCTGAAGGAGGGGCTGATGAGCGAGAAGCGCAAGTACCGGACGTTCACGCCGGAGCAGAAGCCCGAGATCGTGCTGGCGGGGCTGCGCGGCGACCGCACGGTGCGCGAGGTGTGCCGCGAGCACGAGATCTCGGAGACGCTCTACTACCAGTGGCGCGACCAGCTGCTGGAGGGCGGCAAGGCCGCGCTGGCGACGCCGCGGACCAGGACGCCGGAGCCGCCGACGAGCCGAGGAGCTGAAGAAGCGGATCGCGCAGCTCGAGCGGGCGCTGGGTCGCAAGACCTACGAGCTGGAGATCGCGGGGGAACCCTTGCGGGGCTGGGAGTGAGCGTGCGCGTCGCCCGGTCCCGCGAGCTGGTCGCCACGGGACGTCGCCCCGCGGTCGTGGCGCGGGTCGTGCAGGATCTCGCCGGCAGGCGATCTACCGGCACCGACGCCGCGGACGGCCCGCAGCGGCGGGTCCGGGCCGGGCGCGGTCCCGGTCGACGCAGGCGATCGTCGAGGTCGCCGAAGGCCAACCAGACCGACGGCAACCGGATGGTCGCGGCGCTCGCCGCGCAGCGAGCTCGGCGAGGCGGTGAACCGCAAGCGGGTGCTGCGGGTGATGCGCGAGCACAAGCTGCTCCAGCGCCGCCGCGGCGCTCGGATCGGCGTCGCCGGCCCGGCTTCTTCCGGGTCGAGCGGCCCGACGAGCTGTGGCACCTCGACATGACCAAGGTCTGGGTCGCCGAGCACGGCTGGGTCTACCTGCACGCGATCGTCGACTGCTGCACCCGCGAGATCGTCGGCTGGCACCTCGAGCTGCGCTGCCGCGCCGACGAGGCGATCGCGCTGCGTCGAAGCGCGCGGTCATCGCTCGCGGCGTCGCGACCCGGCGAGCTCACGCTCGGCACCGACAACGGCTCGCCGTTCACCTCGCGGGACTTCCGCAGCACCTGTCGGCGCGCGGGATCACCCACCGCCGCGGCGGCTACCGCGACCCCGAGTCCCAGGCGTTCATCGAGTCCTGGTTCGGGAAGTTCAAGAAGCGCTGCGCCTGGCGAGCCGAGTGCGAGACCCTCGACCAGGCCAGAACGGAGATCGCCGCCTACATCGACCGCTACCACCACCGGCCCCACTCCGGGCTCGGCTACCGCACCCCCGCCGAGGTCGCCGACACCTGGCGAGACCCGACGAGACCTACAAACCGAAGCGACCTGAACCGACAACGACAACGGGGTCCACGTCAGAGCGTGTTCGCGGCGTAGCTAGCTCAAAGGATTCGAGTGAACGCAGCATCTTCCAAGCGAAGCCCAGCCACGCCAACGCCATGAGCCGGAGCGCACCAGTGGCCGCTTCGCCCATCCTGAGTGTCCAGAGTCCGCTGCTCAGCTCAGCGCCGAACCAAACCGTCTTTTGGATCGACAGTTCGGCGACGAGTTTCGGTTCGTCTCCCATCAGGATGGCACCCTCGCGAACGAACGCAACGCACTCCTTCGAGTCGCCGAGTTGGATCCATCCCATCCAGGTCGCCGGCCGCGCGGTAGGAGATCGCAACGGTGCGGCCGAGCCAGTTCGTGCGCGTCGACGGGACGATGCGCCCAATCGTGCTGTCGTCCGGTCCGACCACGGTGCACGTTCCCGACATGGCACCCGACGTCACCAACCGGAACACCGCAAAGCCTTGCGCATCAAGTAGCTCAAAGGGCCCTGAGAAGCGACCACGTCGCCGGTACGTACCGATCTTCGTACCGGTGCCGCGGTCCACGAGCCCTTTGGTCTTCCGTATGCCAATGCGGGCATCGATTACGTCTGCGGAGAGTAGAGCGGATGCCGGATCACGTGTCACGCTGATTGCCCCACGGCATCGCCGCCTCCGCTCACCGCGGACGTGCAGCCCAAGAGGCGCAGGTGCCGCCGCGCTACCAGAATCACCGCGGCACCCGTCACTGTGAGCCGCTGCGATCACCTCGCCATCGACCGCGACCACCGCACCGATCGGCATCTCACCGACGCGCATGCCATCAGCCGCGACTTCAAGCGCGCGCGCCATCAGGACCTCGTCGATCGACCGCACCCATCCTTGCTGATCGCTCGACCCGGACGCGGCCGCCACCCGGCGATCTGAGGCACGTCGGACGCGCCGGGCGTAGCCTTCAGCCGTGGCGACAACCGCAGAGCGACTCCAGGCAGCTCGGGTCAAGATCGACAGCGCGCGTCAGGCCGTACAGCGCGACGAGGGATCATCACCGGTGCTCGTGGCGGTGGTGAACGAGTTCGCCAAGAAGGCAGACAAGGCAGTCGCATCCCCCGACGAACGTGTGGCCGTCATCGAGCTCGAACAGGCCGGCGACAGCGCCAAGGCGGCAGCGGAGGCGGATTCGGGCCTGTCGCCAGCTACCCGGGACGCCGTCCTCGAGGCCCACCTCGCGATCTGCATCGCGAAGGGCAAACTCGACCTTTGACCGACCCCCACGGGCAGCGCCCGCGACGGTCGCAGCCTGCCACGGCGGGTGCATAGCCCCGCAGCGCATGCGACGGCACCTTGAGCCGGCGTTTCTGGGGCACTCGCGGAGCAGAGGCGACTGCTCGGTAGCGGGGCGTGAGCGTCGGCCGATCAGTTGAGCTTTGACACGACGGACCCACGGCGGCGGCTCGTGCGCGGGTGGCTCCATCCGGCTCTCACTCGTTGAGCTCGGTGATCGTG
The DNA here is from genome assembly GCA_963819775.1 of uncultured Alphaproteobacteria bacterium. GTDB lineage: Bacteria > Pseudomonadota > Alphaproteobacteria > Rhizobiales > Hyphomicrobiaceae > JAKAML01. The sequence continues at coordinate 482,154 of CAWFXM010000012.1, read as the reverse complement.
GTAGCCCGTGACGAGTCGACGCTTGCTTCGCGGTCGCGACGCGAGCTCCGGAACGGTGTGGCGCTCGGCCGCGCCGCGGGCGAGTGCGGTGATGTGATCGCCGTATCGACGGGCCAACGGCGACGCGCTGAGTACCGTGCGCAACCACGCTGACGAGCACGGTCAGCATGACGGCGGCGAGGACTGCCTTGGCTTCTGAGCCATGCAGCGAATCGAAGGCGAGCAACCCGAACACGATGGATGCCAGGCCGCGCGGCCCGAACCAGCCGATGAACGCGACCGTCATCGGTGTGAGGCGAGATCCGAGCAGCGCGACCGCCACCGGTGCCATGCGCACCACGGTGAGTGCCAGGATCGCGAACGTGACAGTTTGCCAGGTCGTGGCGTCGAGCGCCGTGACGAGCGCGGTCCCGAACAGGAACCAGACCACGAGCGACAGGAGCTCGCCGGCCTGGGCGTCGAAGTCGAGGGTCGTCTCGCTGCTCGCGGTCGGGCAGGACGCGTCCCGATCGCGAGCCCGCCGACGAACGCGGCGATGAAGCCGTTGCCTCCGAGCTCGATCGACAGCGCGTAGGCGAGCAGCGCAAGCGCAAGCGCGCCGATGCCTCGATACGAGGGCGAGGCCCAGCCTCGTCTGGTGCTGAACGTGACGAGGAGGCCGCCACCGAGTCCGACGGCGACGCCGACGAGCACGCCGATCCCGAGCTCGCCGAGCGCCCCGTCGAGGCTCGCCGTCGAGTGCGCGACGGTATCGGCCACGGCGCCGGCGACGAAGAACGACACGAAGGGTGTGGCGATGCCGTCGTTGAGCCCACTTTCGACGTTCAGCACGCGCCGGATGCGCTGGGGACACGTGCGGTCCTCGACGACCTGCGCGCCGAGCGCGGCGTCGGTCGGCGCGACCGCAGCCGCGATCGCTGCGGCGGCCCACGGATCGAGATCCGGGAACAGCAGCACAGCGATCGCGGTGCCGAGCCCGATCGTGAGCGGCAAGCCGATCAGCAGGAGTCGGAGCGGGACACCCGAATCGCGACGCAAGCACGCGAAGGTTCACGTGGGCGGCGTCGGAGAACAGCAGCAGCGCCAGTGTCACTTCTGCGAGCGAGCGGAGGGTTTCGCTGCGCACTTGCACGTCGACCGCCGACAGCGGACGGTTGGCGAGCACGAGTCCGACAACACGAACGCGATCGGCGCGCTACGTTGACGGCCTCCAGCCGCGCCGAGAAGATCCCCCACACGACGACCGTTGCCGCGACCGCGACGATCAGTTCAGTGTCGAGCCCGTGCACTCGGCGCCCTCCCGTTCAGCCCGCCGCGACGCCGCCTTGTCGATCTCACGCTACGCCCATCAGGGAACCCGAAAGACCTACGACTGCAATGAACACGAGGTGCCCCGAGGACCTGGTGTGCGTCCGGGCACCGTCGGCTCTCCGACACGAGCAAAGGCCCGACTGGTCCCAGCACCGCCTCGTGAGCAGGACATTCAGCTTGGGCGCACCGTTTGCGTGGACCTCGAGAGGTTCGGGCACCACGATCGATCGGTCCGCAATCCCACTCGTGCCCTGATAGGCAGAGGCGCCGTGCCGTGTCAGTCGATCGCCTCTTCCTTCACGAACGCGGCCGCCTTCTTGCCCAAGGCTGCGAAGCCGGCTTCGAGCCGTGGGGAGACGGCCGCGAGCGCTTCATCGGAGCCGGCGACCCGCATCTCGATCGTGCGCCCCGTCTCGGTGCTGTCCTTGCGCAGCGCGTAGAGCACCATGGTCGGCGCCGGGCGCCCGAACACCGACGCGGTGAACGCACACGCCCGTTTCCCGACACCCTTCACGGTACGGAAGTCGGGAACGCGGTCTGCCTTGGCCTCCTTGCACAGCTCCTTGACGGTCCGCCCGCCGTCGGTCCTGAAGGTGTTGGAGATCGTGAAGACGGCGCCGGGGCTGTCCCCGTACAGGCACGATCCGATGGTCCCGAGGTCCCGAGCGGTGCCGGTGCCGTCGGCATCGGTGATGCCCAGGGCCGACTGCACGTCGGTCGCGCTCACGAGCACGCACGGCTCGTCGGCTGCGTCGACGTAGACCTCGTCGGTCTTGGTCGTCGCGGCGCCCGCGGGGCCGACTGCGGCGGCGACGATCATGGCGAGGAGCGCAGCAGCGACCGAGCCACGGCGCAGGTTCCGAACGGTCATCGAAGCAGTCTCCCGTGCAATCGAGTCAGGGCTCGCGGTCGAGTGGCGGCGAGGCGAAGCTAGACCGTCAGGCCGCGGCGCGCCTGGGAGAGCTCACCGTGCCATGACGTGGAGCTGGTCGCGTGTTCGCATCAGGTCCGTATGCTCCGCGTGCTCTGACCGAACGGGAGGCCACGACGTGGGTGCGAGAACGGGAGTTGCGCACAGCGTGCGGCTCGGCTTCGGCGCCTCGGTGATGGGACTCGCACTCCTGCTCGCCGCGTGCTCGAGCGACGGGAACGACACCAGTGCGGCACGCAACGCCGACGCCGAGGCGACGGCCACGCCGAGTTCGACGACGCCCCCGACCTCGACTGCGCCGTCCACGTCCGACTCCGCCGCGATCTGCGCGATCTTCAACCAGCTCGCCGCCGGCGGGGCCGGGCCCGGCGCGCAGTTCCAGGCCTCGACGCCCGACGGCTGGCAGCGGCGGATCGCGACCACGGCACAGATCGTCGATGCGGCACCCGCCGAGTGGCGCGACGAGGCCGAGACCTACCTCCAGATGGTGAAGGACCGGGCGCAGCTTGCGGCTGAGAACGGCTACGTCGGCGTGAACGAGCTCCCGGCCGACGTGCGCAACGCCTTCATCGCCTCGCATCGCGCGATGCAAGCAGAGGTCGACGAGCTCATCGCGTACATGGGCTCGGAGTGCGGCGCGTCAGACGCGAGCTGAGTGCTCGCCGCCGCTGCAGCAGCAGAATTGCCCGCGTCGGCGATGGGCCTTAGCGTCGCCCGCACACGAGATCGCCGGAGGGGGCACCGTGGGGATCGTCGACTTCGACTTCATGATGACGGGGAGTACGGACCCGTACCCGATGTACGAGCGCATGCGCGACGCCGGACCGGTGCTGCGCTCGCCGTTCGGCGCGTTGATGGTGCACCGCTACGACAACGTGCGCGACGTCCACGGCGACTTCGACCGCTTCAGCATGTCGGCCATGGGCGCGATGGCCGGGCCGGCGTCGACCGCCGACGGAGCCGAGCGCGGGTGCAGACGCCGAGGTCGGCATGGGCGGCGGCGACTTCTTGATGGCCCAGACGATGCTGACCGTCGATCCGCCGGATCACGAGCGACTTCGGCGGGTCGTGAACCGGGCGTTCACGCCGCGGTCGATCGCGGCGATCGAGCCCCGAGTGCGCGCGGTGACGCGGGAGCTGCTCGCGCCGCTCGCCGACGGCGAGCCCTTCGACATCGTTGCCGACTTCGCCGGGCCACTCCCCACCATCGTGATCTCCGAGCTCCTCGGCATCCCGGCGGACGATGCGCATCAGTTCCGGATGTGGACCGACGCGGTCACCGGCACCGATGTCCGCGCGCGCGTCGACGCGGAGCAGCAGGCCCGCTACGGCATCGAGCTCCGGCAGTACCTGGCGCACCAGATCGAGCTGCGGAAGGGCAACCCGTCGGACGACCTGATCGGGCGGATGGTCGAGGCCAACGCCGAACAGATCATGACGGACGCCGAGGTGGTGGCGGCCTGCGTGTTGCTGCTCGTGGCCGGGAACGAGACCACGATGCGGCTCATCACCAACATGACGCTCGCGCTCGGTCGGTTCCCGGACCAGCTCGAACGCCTGGTCGACGATCCGGAGCTCATCACCTCGGGCGTGGAGGAGGCGTTCCGCTACGACAGCCCGGTGCAGATGCTGTTCCGTGGCGTCACGCAGGACACGACGATCGACGATGTCGAAGTCGACGCAAGGGTCAGATGGTGTTGACGATGCTCGGCGCGGCGAACCGCGACCCCGCCGCGTTCGACGACCCCGACACGTTCGACGTCGGCCGCGCCGACAACATGCACGTCGCGCTCGGCCACGGGATCCACTACTGCCTGGGCGCACCGCTCGCGCGGCGCGAGACCCGCATCGCATTCGAGGAGCTCATCGAGATGGCACCGCACTTCAAGGTGCTCACGTCCGACGACGAGCTCGACTACCCGCCGACCGGCATGCTGCGGAGCCCCCGGTCGCTCGTGGTCCAGGCCTGACGGCGATGCGCATCGTCATCGACACCGCCCGCTGCCTCGGCAACGCCCGGTGTGTGGTCGCGGCGCCCGAGGTGTTCGACGTCGATGACGACGGCGTCGTGTTCCTGCTCCAGGAGGATCCCGGTCCGGAGCTCACCCCGGGCGTGGAGCTCGCCGTGCGCAGTTGCCCCACCGGGGCCCTGTCGATCGCCGCGCCCGCACCGTGACGAGCAGGTCCGCAGCGACAGCTGCGTCGAGCGAGCAGGCTACGAAGTCGTGCCACCGCCGGCGGCCTGCTCCGTTTCGGGGTACTTGGCAGACGACGGGCGCCCGCGCGCCGGATCGCCGTCGGGGGGTGCTTCGCGCCCACGTTGTTCCGGCCGAGGGTCGGCTCGATGATGTTGTAGAGCAAGCTCGAGTCGAAGCCCAGGAGCTTGAGCTGCGCGTCGGACAGCTCGTCGATCACGTCCTGGCGGAGGTTCATCGAGAACAGCTCACGCTGCCGGAGGTACGGCGCGCAGTGGTAGCCGTTGAGGTGGATCCGGATGTCGCCGGAGGTGTTGATGCCCTCGGCGTGCCACGTCCGGCCCTCGAAGAGGAACGCGGTTCCGGCGGGGGCCTCGATCGTGACGGCCTGCTCGATCATCTCGGGCGCCTCGACGGGGTACTGCCCCCACGTCGGCGACGGCAGCTTGTGACTGCCGGGCACGACGAGCGTCGCCCCGTTCTCGCGGGTGAAGTCGCTCAAGCAGTAGAAGACCGTGCACACGATCGGGTAGTCGAGGTGGCCGTTGGCCCACTTCTGGTCGATGTGGAAGTCCGGCGCCGTCAGGTACGTGTCCCGGTGCTTGAACTTCGCGCCCGTCGACGACAGCAGGTACTTCTGGTCGCGGGAGTACTGGGCGAGCGTCGGGTGGAAGCAGGCGTCGAAGACGTGCTCCAGCACCTGGTGGACCGTGTCGGTCGGGTCGATCATCACCCGCCACTCTTCGCCCTTGTTCAGCACCTGGAACACCCGGGCGGTCGACGTGTCGCTGTCGACGTCGAGCTCGGCGCCCGTTCGCCTCGGCCTCGCCCTTGGCCTGGTCCATGAAGCGGGCGACGAGCGCGCTCACCTGCTCCTGGGAGAGCGCGTCCTCGACGATCGCGTAGCCGAAGTCGTCCATGTCGCGCTTCAGGACCTCGACATCGCGCGTCATCGTCGGCAGCGGTCGCGTGGTCAACGTGGTCATGTGCTTCTCCTGTACGGCTCGCCGCGATCGCGGCATCCTGCACACCGACGGTACGGGGTGTTGCTCACCCTGCGCAACGATCCTGCCTAGGACGCATCCACGGGAGCGATCGCGTCGACCGTGATCTGCTCGGTGGCGCAGCCGTCGACGTCGACGGTCACGGTGATGGTGCCGGGCCCGGTCGGACGCACCACCGCGAGGACCCGGCCGTCGTGCAGGCGGTGCGTTCGCGCGCAGAAGCTCTCGTCGTTCTCGGTGGCGCCACTGCCCAGGCCCTGGAGCACACCCGGTCCCTCGACGGCGACGGTGGCCGAACGCGTCCAGTCGGGGACGAGCGTGCCTGCGCCGTCGACGAGGTGGATGGTCACGTACGCGAGGTCGGTGTCGTCGGCGCGAATCGTCGATCGGTCGGCACGGACATCCGCGTGAACGGGCCCAGCAGCCGAGACGAGCGTGGTCCGTGCGACCTCGTTGCCGTCGCGGTATGCGATCGCGACGACTTCACCCGGTTCGTAGGTGGTCTCGAAGACGGCCTGGTACTGGCGATCCGCCCCGGCGGCCTGCCTGCCGACGACCGCGCCGTTGACGACCAGCTCGACCTCGTCGGCATCCGACAGGATGCTGACGGTGACGGGCTGGCCGACCTGGTCGGGCCACGTCCACGACGACAGGCCGCCGAGCCAGGGATGGCCCGCGCCGCGGCGCGCGACGCCCACCCCCGCGGGACGCTTCACGACGATGTACGGCTCGTGCCGCAACCCGAAGACCGTCTCGCGGTAGTACGACATCGGGTTCCGGAGTCCGGTCAGGTCGAGGTCGCCGGAACCGAAGGTGAGCGCCGGGTACGAGGGGACGTTGCGGCCCTCGTCGTCGACTTCCCCGAAGCCGACCTCGCCCATGTAGTCCCATCCGGTCCACGTGAAGTCGCCGATGACGTGCGGGTTGTCGCGAACCTGCTGCCAGAGCTGCGCGATCTGCATCGGGTTCGTCTCGGTGCCGAGGATCACGCGGTTCGGGAACCGCTCGTGATCCATCTCGTACCGGGGACCGGTGTAGTTGTACCCGGCGACGTCGAGCGTCGCGTACGACTCCTCGAGCAGGTCGGCGACGAAGTCCTCTTGCAGGACGGTCGACATGTACCGGCCGATCATCCGCATCACGTCGACGCTCCCGACGACGCCGTACCCCGCGTCTCCCACTGCCGGGGCGTCGCCCTCGGCGCGATCGCGCTCGGCCAACTCGAGCATGCGCTCGACGAGCTGGTCCCGGCACGAGACCACCGCGTTGACGCCGTTGGTGACGAAGCGGGTGTCGTCGATCGAGCGGACCTTCTCCGCGAGTCGCCGGCTCCATCGCGCCCCGGCCGGTGTGGAGGTCTGGGGGATCTCGTTGCCGATGGAGTACAGGATGACGCTCGGGTGGTTCCGGTCCTTGCGGACCATCGCCTCGATGTCGGCCTCCCACCAGTCGGGGAACGCCGTCGAGTAGTCGCTCTCGACCTTCTGGCTCGTCCACACGTCGGTGAGCTCGTCCATCATGAGCATGCCGTGGCGATCGCACGCGTCGAGCAGCGCCTTGCTGCACGGGTTGTGGGCGCTGCGAATGGCGTTGAACCCGGCGGCCTTCAGGAGCTCGACGCGGCGTTCGTCGGCGCGCTCGATCGTGGCCGCCCCGATCACGCCGTTGTCGTGGTGGATGCACGCGCCGCGGAGGTCGACGACCTCACCGTTGATCCGCAGGCCGTGCTCGCTGTCGACCTGCAGCGTGCGGATCCCGAACGTGGTCGTGGCGGTGTCGGTCGTGCCGTCGTCCGCGGTCACCACCGTGCGGCAGGTGTACAGCGTCGGCGAATCGAGGCTCCATCGTCGTGGCTGCGGGACGCGGAGCTCCTGACGCAGCGTCTCGGCCGCGTTGGCGTACGTCGTGACCCGGGCGGCGTCGTGCACGACGACCGTCCCGGCATCGTCGATGATCTCGGTGGAGACGACCGCACCAGTGGTGACGGCACCGTCGTTCTCGATCGTCGTCGCGACCTGCAGCGCGGCGCGCTCGTCGTCGACGTCGCGGAGGGTGACGACGACGCCGTCCACCGCGACGTGCACGGGCTCCCCGATGAGGATCTTGACGTTGCGGTAGATGCCGCCGCCCGCGTACCAACGGGAGTCGTGCGTGCCGACGCGTGCGTCGACCCGGATCACGTTGTCGGCGTCGTAGCGCAGGAACGGATCGATCCGCACGTGGAAGGTCACGTAGCCGAACGGGCGGTGGCCGGCGAACTCGTCGTTGACGGTCACCGCCGCTCGCCGCGACACCCCTTCGAACTCGAGGATCACCGGCTTGCCGCGGAGCTCGCTCGGCGCGAACCACGTCTTCTCGTACTCCCACGACCCGCCGGGGAACTGCGCGTTGTGGCCCGTGCCCTCCGGGCCGCGGGTGAGGCTGATCTGCGCGTCGTGGGGGAGCTGCACCGGTGTCCACGGCCGCGTTGCGCCGATGAACTCCTGGTACCCGGTGACCCGCGAGCGGACCTTCCAGCCGTCGTTGAACGAGACGTGTTCCATCGCTGCAGGGTGCTCCCCGGTCGTGTCGAGTGGGATCGCTGGTGGACGCCAGCGTCTTCAGCGGCGCGGGATCGCGCCGGGCCTGTGACCTACGCGGCGCCGTGGCGAAGGAGCCGGCCGGGCGTCTCGTCCGTGCACTCGCCGTCGATGAAGGTGGTCTTGCCGTTGACGATGATGCGGTCGTAGCCGGTGGCCTTCTGGACGAGCCGCCACTCGCCGGCCGGGTAGTCCCACAGGCGCTCCGGCGGCAGGCAGTCGAGCGTCTCGTAGTCGTAGACGATCACGTCGGCCGCCGCGCCCTCGGCGAGGTACCCGCGATCCTTCATGCCCATCGCCTGCGCCGAGTACGCGGCGAGACGCCAGTGGGCCTCCTCCAACGACATGATCTCGTGCTCGCGCACCCAGTACGCGAGCATCTCGGTCGCGTAGCGGCCGGTGGTGATGAACTTCGTGTGCGCGCCGCCGTCGCTGAGGCCGGGCAGCGCGACGGTCGACGTCGCGACTTCCTTCACCGCTTGCGTGTCCATCGGCACGATGGTCGTCTCGAAGCCGGCCTGCAGACGGGCAGCCACCGCGATGTCGAGCATGGCGTCGAGCATGTGCTTGTCCTCGCGCGCTGCGATCTCGCCGAGGGTGAAGCCCTCGTAGCGCTCCTTCAGCTCCTGCGCGTTCGGCGCGTCGCTCGAGATCCAGGTGACCTTCATGTCGGCCATCGGGTACCGGGCGGCACCGAAGCCGCCGCCGAGGGTGTCGACGGTCTCCTTCAGCTTCTCGCGCTGCACGGGATCGGAGAACATGGCGAGCTTGTGCTCGAGGTTGCCGAGGCACGCTTCCTTCCACGCCGGGAACATGTCCATGAGGTTGTAGTCCTCGAGCACGATCTCCGACCTGAACCGCACGGTGCTCGCCTGGGCGAACACGCGCAGGCCGTCTTCCTCGTTCAAGCGCCGGAGCCGCTCGATGGTCTCGAGGTGGGGATAGCGCATCTCGCCGTGCTGGTTGACGCCACCGGTCGGGCCGAGCAGGTTCCACACGGTCGGGCGGCCGCTCTCGCGCGCGACGATCTCGGCGATGTCGAGCGACGCGCCGATCTGCGTCGTGCCGCGGCCCACCCGCCGGAGTGCCTGCGAGAACGCGATGACTTCGCGCTCGGTCATCATGTCGGTGACCATCGGGGTGCCGTCGTAGTCGGTCTGCACGTTGAACTGGTCGCCCGCGAATCTGCGTGCTCCATCCACACCCGCCGGCTTCCATCGCCTCGACGAGCAGATCGCACATCGTCGCGAGCTGCTCGTCGGTCACGCGGTTCTTCTTCACCTCGTCGATGCCGGCGACGTACGCGTACAACGGCGCGAGGGGGACGAGCGACATGATGTTCACGCCCTTGGGCGTGCGCTCGACGCTGTCGAGGAACTCGGGGAACGTCTCCCAGTCCCACGGCATCCCCGCGCGCATCGTCTTGAGCGGCACCGCCTCGTTGCGCGACACCGTCAACATCGCGCGGTCCTGCGCCTCGGGCTTGCACGGGGCGAAGCCGAAGCCGCAGTTGCCGATCACGACGCTGGTGACGCCGTGCCAACCCGACATCGTGCAGTACGGGTCCCAGAAGAGCTGGCTGTCGTAGTGCGTGTGCAGGTCGACGTGACCGGGTGCGACGTGCTTGCCGGTCGCGTCGACCACCTCGGCGGCGTCGGACGCGTCGATCGACCCGATCATCGTGATCTTGCCGTCCTTGATCCCCACGTCGGCCTTGAAGCGCGGCGTGCGGAGCCCGTCGAACACGGTTCCGTTCAAGATGGCGATGTCGTAGGTCGGCACGGTTCCCCCTGGTGTGGATTGCACGGTCGTTCGCCGCTCAGGCGAAGGTCGAGCTCGCGGGCGTTGTCGTGCATGATCCGCCGCTGGTCGGCGGCGGAGAAGTTGGTGACGTTGTCGAGGAAGTCCTTGGGCTGCGGGTAGCCCTCCCCGTGCGGCCAGTCGGAGCCGAACAGGATCCGCTCGACGGGGAACTGCCGAGCGAGCTCGTCGACGTCCTCCTCGACGAACGGCGCGACCCAGCAGTGCTCGATGAACTGGTCCTTCGGGTTCACGTCGTACTCGCCCGCCGTGGTCGAGGTACTCGAGCGCCTGCAGCAGTGGCGGCACCCACGCGGCGCCGTTCTCGATGATGGCGACGTGGAGGCGGGGGAAGCGCTCGAAGAGCCGGTGCGCGGTGAGGAAGAAGCAGAAGTCGTGGACGAGCCGCCCCTTGTTGAGTGCGGCCAGCGGCGTGCCGCCGGTCATGCGCATCGACTCCTGCGCCGCGCCGCCACTCGGTGCCGGTCCGTCGCCCCAGAGCCGGTTGAGGACGCCCGACAGCTCGAAGTAGGTCATCTCCGACCCGGCGTGCGGCGCCACGACGACCCCTGCCTCCTGGGCGAGGCCCCAGAACCGGTCGAACATCGGGTCGGCCGGCGAGCGGATGCCGTCGTTCGTGACCGCCGGGCCGTGGCGCAACGTGACGACGCGGGCGCCGCGCTCGATGCACCACTGCAACTCGTCGACGGGGCTCTCCGCGTCGGACAGCACGATGAACGGCACGCCGAAGATCCGGTCCTGGTACGCGAAGCCCCAGTCGTCGTCGATCCAGCGGTTGAACGCCTTCATGGACGCGAGCCCCGCCTCCATGTCGCTGTGCACCATCGGCGCCTCGAGCACGACCCCCTGCGACGGGAACAGCCACATCCCCTCGACACCCTGCTGGTCCATCACCTTCAGGCGGGCGTCGCGGCCGTACCACTCCGGGTGCTCCGACGGCTCGACCTCGAACGCGCCGGTGAACTCCGTGCGCGTCGTCCGGCCCTGGAACAGTCCGAGGAACGCACCCGGGTTCGGGCGAGGATGCGCGTCGCCGGGTCCGGGGAGCATCTCGAACACTTCGCCGTCGAGCACGTAGCGCAGCTTGCCGTCGACCTCTTTGACCTGCACGCCACGCTCGGCGAACTGCGGGGTCGCGGTGACGGGTGAACGCGTCACTCGCTTCCCAGTAGTGGTTGTCGGCGTCGAAGACGACGTCGTCTCGGCTCGCTGCTCTCTGCCATGGTTCCCCCCAATGGCCTGTGCTGCAGTTCCGCTTCCGGTCCAGTGTCCTCCTTCCGGGTCGGCAACGCCAACACCGCTGCCATCACCGCTCCGCTCGCCTTGCGCGTCAACGGGCTGACCTGCGATGGTCCTGCCCTCGCACCGGAGGGGAAGACATGGCACAGATCGTGGAGCGCGTCGCCGGCACGCCGATGAGCTCGGCCGCGGCCATCGTGGAGTCCGTCGGGGGCATCGAGGAGGAGTACTTCTTCGAGGGCACCGCCCGGCGCTTCCGCTTGGCGGGGACCGACGAGTACTCGACCGACGGTCGATGGGACGCCGAGGTCGCGGGCGAGGCCGAGTTCCGCAGCCGGATCGTCGTGCTCCGACCGACCGACCCGAGCACGTTCAACGGCACCGTGATCGTCGAGTGGAACAACGTCTCCTCCGGCGAAGGGTTCCTCAACGCGTACGGCGGCGCCGACCGGCTCCTCCGCGCCGGGTTCGCGGTGGTCGGCGTGTCGGCGCAGGCGGTCGGCATCGAGGGCGAAGGCATGCCCTCGCTGAAGTCGACCGATCCGGAGCGCTATGGCGTCGCTGCACCACCCGGGCGACGAGTACTCGTACGACATCTTCACGCAGGCCGGTGAGCTCATCGGCCGCGAAGCGGTCGGGCGATCCCGACCCGCTCGACGGGCTCGCCGTGCGGCACCTCGTCGCGATGGGCGCGTCGCAGTCGTCGGCCGCGCCTCGGCACGTACGTCAACGCCATCCAGCGGAGCGCGTCGGTGTACGACGGCTTCCTGCTCGTCGTCTACCCGAACAGCCCCACCGCGCTGCAAGCCGCGGATGCGCCCGAGGTGATGCCGCAGACGTTCGGCCCGAACATCTTCCAGCTGCTCGACTGGTACCGGTACTTCCTGCGCGACGACCTCGAGCGTGCCGATCATCGTGCTCAACTCGGAGTCCGAGGCCTCGGAGTGCTTTCCCAACTCGCAACCCGACAGCGAGTTCATCCGGTGGTGGGAGATCCCGGGCACGTCGCACACGGGCGTCGTCACGCCTGCGGGCATGTCGACCGAGGCGCTGCCCGTCGGCACCGCGGTCAGCTTCGGTCCCGCGCTGCACGGCGCGTACTTCGCGCTGCAGCGCTGGATCGAGGACGGCGACGCGCCGCCGCATCAGCCGCGGCTGCTCAAGGAGGGTGACCCGCCCCGGTTCCCGCGCGACGAGCACGGCAACGCGACCGGCGGTGTCCGCTGGCCCGACATCGTGGCGCCGCTCGGCACGCACGTCGCCGAGGCGATCCCGGGCGACGGCAGCAACCTGCTGCGCGGCACCACGACCTTCTTCTCGGCCGACGAGCTCGCGGCGCTGTACCCGGACCACGCCGCGTGGGTGGCGCAGTACCGCGACGCGGTCGAGGCGCTCGTCGACAGCCGCGTCGTCACCGAAGCAGATGCGGCCGACATGATCGCCCGGGCCGAAGCGAGGCCCTTCCCCGCGTAGCGCCGTGCGCGGCGGCGGGTGTGCGCTCGCGGACGATCAGCTGCTGCTCGTTCGCCGCCTCGGCCTCGGCGGCTGCCTGCGCGGCGCGCTGCTCGCGCCACCGACGCGCGTCATTGCCAGGTCGGGCGGCTTCCGGTTGCTGCGCTTGAGCTCCGCGAAGTTCTCGTTGCGGAGGAGCCACACGGTGTGCCGCCACAGCTCGACCGACTCCTCGTCGGACGGCAATGCCGAGATCACCGGCCCGAAGATCATCGGACCGTCCTCGCCGTCGAGCGCGATCGTGGGCACACCGAGCTTCCCGATCCGTGCCGCGACGTGCTCGGTCGACGCGACGACCGCCTTCCATGTCGCAGGGTCGGCGAGAGCCTCGGTGTGCAATGCGGGATCGAGCCCGATCTCCTCGAGCGACTCCGTGATCGCCGTCGTCGCGTCGCCCGGTGGCGCCACGTCGAACGTGCGTCGACCGAGCGCGGCGTAGAAGGAGCCCACCGCTTCATTGCCGTGGCGCTCCGCCACCGCGACCGCCGTGCGCAGCGCGGGGCTGCCCGTTGGCTCGAGGTCGGCCGGGTCGGTGTCCTCGGGGCGGTTGACGACCTCGAGCGAGAACACCCGCCAGTCGACCTCGGCCTCACCGAGCTCGACGAGCCGGCGCATCCATCGCGAGGTCTGCCAGCACCATGGGCAACGCGGGTCGAAGTAGAAGGTCACGTGGTCCACGTTGCGAAGCTCCAGTTCGTCGGTCTGCCACGTCGGCGCGCAATCCTGCGTGCAGGCGCGTCACCGCGTGTGGCGTCGACGCTACCGCCGCTCGCCGATCGCGCCCCAGACCTCACCGAACTGGCGTCAACAGCCACGGCTATGCAGACTCCTACGACGCCAGTTCGTGGTGGGCGAGGCGCTGCCAGTGACGTCGGAGAGCGGTACGGTGCGTTCGTGGCTGACGGCCCGCGCACTTCGCCCGCGTCGGATCCCGTGCCCGGTCCGGATCGCGGCAGCATCGCAGCAGCGGATGGCGTCGAGATCGCGTTCGACGTCGCAGGCTCCGGTGAGCCGGCGTTGGTGTTCGTCCACGGCTGGGCCGGGAACCGTCACCACTGGGACGAGCAACTGGCCGCGTTCGCCGGGTCGCACCGGATCGTGCGCATCGACCTCGCCGGGCACGGCGACTCCGGGACGGCACGCGGGCAGTGGTCGATGACCTCGTTCGCCGACGATGTGGTGGCCGTCGTCGACACGTTGGCCCTGCGTCGCGTCGTGCTCATCGGCCACTCGATGGGCGGCAGTGTCGCGCTGGCCGCGGGGGTGAGCCTGGGGGACCGGACGGCAGGCGTCGTCGGGATCGACACGTGGTCGGGGCTCGGCGGCGCACGCCACGATGGCGACCCTTCGTGGGCGATCCCCCTCCCGGAGATGCGTGAGGACTTCGTCGCCGGCGGCGACGCAGTTCGCGCGGCTCATGTGCGGCCCGAGCGCCGATGCCGCGCTCGTTCGGCGCATCACCGAGGAGGTGACGGCGATGCCTCCCGACGTCGCGGTGGGTGTGCTCGAGGGTGCCGGCATCGGGTTCGATCTCGAGGCCGACCTCCGTGCCGTCGACGCGCCGGTCTCGGCGATCTCGTCGGAGCACTTCCGCCCGAAGGACGACGCGGCCTTCGCGGCCGCGGGGATCACGAACGTCACGATGGCGGACACCGGCCACTACCTGATGCTCGAGCGCCCCCAGGAGTTCGACGAGCACCTCGCGCGCGGCCATCGCGCGAGCCGTCGGGTAGCGGCCGGCGCGGCGCATCACCGTCGACGGCGCGACACCGCAAGGCGAACACGCTGACGTTGCGCCGCACCATGACATGATGCGACGTGCGACGAGCCCCCGTCATCGCAATGGTGGTTGTCGTGGGTCTGGCGGTGAGCTGCAGCAGCGGCGGCGACTCGACGTCCACGTCGACGTCCACGACCCAGGAAGCGCAGCAAGGTCGCTTCCGCCTGATTGCGCCCGACGGTCTGGCGCGGATCCTCGACCGGGAACGCCGCGCGACCCGCGGCGAGCAGGCCAGCACCACGACCGGGTCACCGACGACGGTCGCGCCGACGACGACGACCGCGCCTCCGATCGTCGGGACGTTCGCCGTCGGCACGACGCACCAGACGTTCGTCGACCCGACCCGATCGTCGCCCGCCCGCGGTGGGAGCCCGGCGGCGACGAGCCGGACGATCCGCACGACGATCTACTACCCGGCGGCAACGCGCTGCCGTCGGCGGCCGAACCCCACCCCGCCCGCCGCGCCCGGGCCGTTTCCACTCATCGTGTTCGCACACGGCTACGCGATCGACGCCGCCGCGTACGCGCCGCTCCTGATCGACCTGGCTGCCGGGGGATTCGTCGTCGCGGCCCCCGACTTCCCCGGCACGAGCACCGCGTACCCGGGCGGTGCGATCCGCAGCGACTCGCTCGAGCAACCGGCGGACATCTCGTTCGTCATCACCTCGATGATCAACCTGTCGGGAGCTCCCGGGCCGCTCTTCAATGCGGTCAACCCCGCGGCGGTCGGTGACTCCGGGCAGTCCGACGGCGGCGTCACGGCCGCGGCCGCGGCCTACAACACGTGCTGCATCGATCCGCGCATCAAGGCCAGCTCGATCCTCACCGGCGGGGCGTTCGGGTTCGACGGCCAGTGGTTCCCGCCCGGCACGCCGCCCGTGCTGTTCGTCCACGCGACCGCCGACGAGGTGAACCCGTACGGCGCGAGCACGTCGATGTTCGCGCAAGCACAGTCGCCGAAGTACCTGTTCACCATCGAAGGTGGATCGCACCTCGAGGTGTACGTCGACCCGCCGTGGGAAGAGCACGTCGCGGCGGCGATGGTGGCGTTCTTCGACCTGTACCTCAAGGGCGACCAGGCGGCCGCGGATCGCCTCGCCACCGCGGGTGCACCAGCCGGGCTACACGCTGCAGTCCGGCTAGACGTCGCGCGCGGGCCCGTCGCCGTCGACCGGCTCGACGGTGGCGAAGCGCTGCTGGAGCCGGTCCCGGATCTCTGACGCGTCGTAGTCCTGCCAACGCCGGCGCCGTCGCTCCACCGCGATCGCGCTGCCCGCGGCGATCGCGGCGACGGCCCCGAGACCGACCCACTTCCACCGTCTCGATCGCACGCTCCGTACGCTAACGACAATGGTGCCGAGCACGACCGCGAAGGAGGCGCTCGCCACGGCCCGCACCGGCGACGTGTGGCTCTTCCGGGGCCCGTCGGCGGCCGACCGGGCGATCCGGGTCTTCACGAACTCGCCGGTCAACCACGTGGCGATGGTGGTTGCGCTCGACGACCTCCCACCGCTGTTGTGGCACGCCGAGCTCGGACAGTCGGTCGAGAGCGTCTGGACCGGCGAGCGCCACCGTGGCGCGCAGCTCAATCGGCTCGACGAGGCGCTCGTCGTGTGGACGGAGAAGTACGACCAGCTCGCGTTCGTGCGCCATCTTCGACGGTCAGATCACCCGCGGGATGGAGGACGCGCTGCTCCGGGTCGTCGCCGAGTTCGAGGGCCGACCGTTTCCCCGCACGCGGCGACTGGTCGGCAAGTGGCTGTCGGGACGCCTGCGCCGGGAGGCGTCGGAGCAGGCGGTCTACTGCGCCGAGCTGCTCGCGATCACCTACACCCGGATGGGCCTGCTCGATCCCCGGACGCCCGCGAACTGGTTCGACCCGGGCCGGTTCTGGAGCGGCGATCGGCTCGAGCTCAGGGGTGCGGCCAGCCTCGGGCCCGAGATGGCGGTCGTCGTGGAGGACGGAACCTGATCCTGTCGTCGGCTCTGGCGGCGCAGCACATAGACGAAGCGATATACTGCTCGAATGGAGCCGAACGAGCTGATCCGGGCGGTGCGCCGGCGCCAGGGGTTGACCCAGGCCGAGCTCGCCCAGCGCGCGGAACCTCGCAGCCGGTCGTCTCGGCGTACGAGCACGGCCGTCGCGACCCGACGTTCGGCACCCTGCAGCGGCTGGTCGTCGCCGGGGGCGAGCGCCTGATCGTTGACGCCGTCGCGCACGAGCGACGGCCCTCCGCCCGCGGCCGACGACACCGAACGTGCCCGACGCCTCGTTGACGTGCTGCTGCTCGCCGACGCCATCCCGGCGCGTGCCGCGCCCGTCGGTGCTGCACGCGCCGCGCCTCGTGTCGTCGTGACGACGCTCTCCCTTCCCGAGCGGATCGTCGCGCTCGACCGGGCCCTGGTCGCGGTGCCGCACGCGTTCGGCGGAGCGCTCGCGTTGGCCTACTACGCCGAGCCGCGCGCCACGATCGACATCGACCTCAACCTCTTCGTGCGTGCCGACCGCTTCGGCGAAGTTGCGACGCCGCTCGCTCGCGCTCGGCGTCGCCGCGGACGATCCCGTTGCAGTGGCGGCGGTGGCGCGCGACGGCCAGGCGCGCCTCATGTGGGACCAGACGCCGATCGATCTCTTCTTCGCGTACGACCCGTTCCACGACGCCGCAGGCGCGGCGCGGCGAACGGTGCCGTTCGCCGACGCGTCGATCCCGATCCTGGCGCCCGAGCATCTCGTCGTGTGCAAGGTCGTCTTCAACCGGCCGCGCGACTGGGTCGACATCGAGGCGATGCTCGCCACGGATGTCGCGCTCGACGCGGCCGAGGTCATGCGATGGGTCGGCCGGATCGCGGGCGACGACGATCCACGCTACGAACGGATCGTGGCCGTCCTCACCCGGCGCTGAGCGCTGGCGCGCTCGCTCATTCTCGGTCTTCTTCCTCGCCGATGGCAGCCAGGGCGGCGTCGATGGTGGGGTAGAAGTGGTCGCGGTCGAGGGTCTCGTAGAGCCCGTGGCGGCCGACCAGTTCCTGCAGGCGGCTGCGCAGCTCGACGAACGCGAGGTGGATGCCGGCGCGGTTGAGCTCGACGTCGAGCTGCTCGAGCATCTCGGCCGCGGTGACGTCGATGTCGGTGACCGCCTCGCACTGCAGCACGATCCACCGGGGTTGTCGCTCGCTGCACCAGGCGTCGCACCTGCTGACGGAACATGCCCGCGTTCGCGAAGAACAGCGGCGCTTCCCAGCGGTAGACGACGATGCCGGGTTCCTCGCGCGCGCCCGTGAGGTCGTCGACGCTGTGCCAGCCCTCGCTGTCGTCGGTCCGCCCGAGCACCGCGCCGTGCGGCCACCAGTTGCGACGGAAGAAGAGCACGACGGCGAGGAAGATCGCGACGACGATGCCCTCCAGCACGCCGAGCGCGACGACGCCGAGGGTGGCCACGAGCGACAGCGACCAGCGACGACCGCCGCACCTCGGCGTAGCGCCGGAGCGCGCCGAGGTTCGCCAACGACAGCGCGGCGGCGATGACCACACCGGCGAGCGCCGACTGCGGGAGATCCGCCAGGAGCGAGTTCAGGAAGAGGAGCAGGATCGCGACGAGGCCGGCGCCGACGACGCCGGTGAGCTGCGTCTTCGCGCCCGACTGCTCCGCCACGGCGGTGCGCGATCCGCTGGTGGAGATCGCGAAGCCCTGGAAGAACCCGGCGGCGATGTTCGCGGCGCCGATGCCGATCATCTCCTGGTTCGGTTGCAGCTCGTCGCCGCGCCGCGCCGCGAAGCTCGACGCGGTGGCGATCGTGTCGGTGAGCGACACGAGCACGATGCCGACCGCCGCGAGCAGCGAGCGGGCCGACGTCGTCGACCGACGTCCACGGCAACGACGGTGTCGGGAAGCCCTGGGGCAGCGTGCCCACGGTGGCGACGCCCTCGGACGGCGAGGTCGAGGACCGCGGACACGATCGTCGCCCCGGCCACGGCGACGAGGACCGCGGGGATGCGGGTGGTGATCCTGGGCAGCACGAGCAGGACCACGAGCACGCCGACGCCGACGGCGATCGCCCCGGCTTGCGTGGCGTCGAGGTGTCTCGACGAACGCCCGCAGCTCGTCGACGAACCCGTCGGCGTCGGTGGAGAAGCCGAACAGCTTCGGCAGCTGGCTGACGACGATCGTGATCGCGAGGCCGTTCATGTAGCCGACCTGCACCTCGCTCGAGAGCAGGTCGGCGACGAAGCCCAGCTTGGCGATGCCGAGCCCGATCTCGATGAGGCCGACGAGCAAGCGCCAACATGCCGGCGAGCACGATCGCCTTGCCCGGGTCGTCGACCACCAGCAGCGGCGTGATCGCGGCGAGGATCAGCGGCGAGACGGAGGAGTCGGGCCCGAGCACCAGCACCCGTGACGGGCCCGAACACCGCGTAGCCCACGAGGCAGGCGATGGTGGTGTAGAGCCCGGTGACCGCGGGCAGGCCGGCGAGCTCGGCGTACGCCATGCCCTGCGGGACGAGGATCGCCGCGAGCACGAGGCCGGCGACGAGGTCGGCACGCACCCAGCTGCCGCCGGTACGAGCGGGCGGCCGCGACCCCGGGCACCCACTGTGCGAGCGACATGGCCGGGAAGTATGCCTGATCGTGCTGCTCGGCTCCGTCGTCTCCCCGCGGAGCGAGCGGCGGCGATCGGCGAGCGTCAGGCCGTGCTCGACGCCGCGCCGGGCTGGCGGTGGCGTGCTTCGTCGCGGGGCTTCTTCGCGGCGGGCTTCTTCGTGGCTGCGCTTCGCGGCCGGCTTCTTCGCGGTGCGCTTCGTCGCGGCGCCTGCTGCCGGCGCACGCGGACGCAGATCGTGCAGTCGTCGCCTTCGATCCCGGACCGGTGGCGCGCATGAGGTCGTCGTACGACGCCTGGAGGCACTCGGAGTAGAACTCGGGGTCCGGGACCATCTTCGGGATCCGAGATCATGCCGAGGTACACGGTGCCGCTGTAGCTCTGCGCGGCGTGGAAGAGCCCGGCGTTCAGCGTCGGGATCCCGAATCCCCAGAGCTCCACCAGCTTGGAGCCGTGGAAGTAGAGCGGGACCTGCGATCCCGGCAGGTTCGTGAGCACGGTGTTGTAGACCGGCTGCGCCGTGTTCTGCGCGCCGAGCTCGGCGTTCAGCCGCTGTGATGCGCCGACCAACGCACCCGGGAGGTACTGCGAGTACGCGGTGAGCTGCCGTGCGTCGATGGCCTGGAGCATCACCTTCTGCGTGCTGGTCTCCTCGTGGATGGCCGCGAGCCGGTCGATCGCATCGGCGATGTGCGTGCCGATGGGCACGAACATCGCGGCGACCTCGTTGCCCTGCTGATCGAGCTCGGTCGTGCGGATGGAGACGGGTGCCATCGCCACCAGGGACTCGGACGGTCAGCTCGCCCTTCGCCTCCAGGTAGAGGCGGATCGCGCCGCCCACGACGCAGAGCAGGGCGTCGTTGACCGTCGCGCCCGACACCGCGTCCTTCGCCTGCTTGAGGCTGGCCAGGGGGAACCGTCGACCCTCGACCACACGATGCGCGCTCAGTGGACCGTTGAACCGGGTGTTCGGCACCGGCGTGCGCGGCGACGCCACCGGGAGGTCGCTCGGGAACGGCTGGAATTGGTGGGAACGGCTGGAACGCCTGGGAGTTCGCGAAGTTCTGCTGCATCGCTTCGGCGAAGCGCATGGGAAGGAGCGCCTGGTTCAGCTGCGCACGCCCGAGGAGCTCCCAGGGCGTCGGTTCCGGTTCGGGCGACCATTCCAGGTCGGCCTCGTCGACCGGCTCGATCTCCGGGGAGAGGTCGTGCATCGAGTTGGCGAGCTCGGTGCCGGCGACGCCGTCGATCGCAGCATGGTGGGTCTTGGTGAGGAGGGCGAACGATCCTGGAGGCAACCCGTCGACGTTGTCGAGCCCCTCGATCACGTACAGCTCCCACGGAGGCCGGGAGAGGTCGAGGGGGCGCGCGACGAGCCGCGCGACCTGGATGCAGAGCTGTCGCCAGTTCCCGGGCTTCGGCAGCGCCAGGTGCCGGATGTGGAACTCGATGTCGAAGTCGGCGTCGTCCACCCAGTACGGGTGATCGAGGTCCATGGGCACGCGCACGATCTTCGAGCGCAGGTACTTCGCCAGGTGGAGACGGCTCTCGTAGGCGGCGAGGATCTCCTTGAAGCGGACCGTGCCGCCGGGCGCGGTCGACGGGTCGTAGATCATGAGCGACGCTGCCGACGGACGGCGTCGTCGGCGTCTCGACGTAGAGGAACGAAGCATCCTGGGCTGGTGAGCTGTCGCATGGTCCCCCCTTGCCCTGACGAGCGTGGTGTGAGTAAAGCATGCACCCGGAGGCATGTCGATCGGCCGGGCGAGCAGCCGTGCGGCCCGTGCGGAACCGCAATACGCTTCCACGCGTGCCCGGGTGGAGCTTCGCTGCGGTGTGGGACGGCGTCGCGGCGATCGTCCCCGAGCGCGACGCGCTCGTCTGCGGCGACCGCCGGATCACGTGGGCGTGAGTTCTCCGACCGCGCGACTCGGCTCGCACGCCACCTCGAGCAGTCGGCCGGCGCTGCAGCCCGGCGACAAGGTCGCGATCGACCTGACGAACCGCCCCGAGTACCTCGAGACGTTCTACGCCGCGCTCAAGATCGGGTGCACCCCGGTGAACGTCAACTTCCGGTACCAGGCCGACGAGGTGCACTACCTCCTCGAGAACTCCGACGCCCGGGTGCTCGTCCACGGCCGAGGAGTTCGACGACATCGCGTGGACCGCGGCGTCGCCGAATCGCTGCCGAGGCCCGCGCCGTACCTCCTGTCGACCGGCGCGGACTACGAGGCCGCGGTCGGACGCGACCGTCGTGCCCACCGGCTATCCCGCCCGCGAGCCCGACGGCGACGACCTGGTGTTCCTCTACACGGGCGGGACGACGGGCATGCCCAAGGGCGTGATGTGGCGCAACGGACGACATCTACCGCGCGATCTGGGCGTCCACGCATCCGCGGCAGCCCGGAGCCGCCGGACCCGTGGGCCGCGGCACGAGCCGGAAAGCGTTCCGCAACGCTGCTGCCGGCCGCGCCGCTGATGCACGGCACCGGGCTCTTCGCCGCGGTGTCCACGCTCGCCGGCTCCGGCACCGTCGTGCTGATCGACCGCCCGGGCCTCGACGTCGTCGACGTGTGGGACACCGTCGAGCGCGAAGCGGTGGGGAACCTCACGATCGTCGGCGACGTGTTCGCCCGGCCCCTGCTCGACGCGCTCGACGCCGAGCCCGACCGCTGGGACCTCTCCTCGCTTGCGGGCGATCGCGTCGTCGGGCGTCCTGTTCAGCGCCGACGTGAAGCAGGGCCTGCTCGCGCACCTGCCGCACACGACGATCGTCGACTCGCTCGGCGCGTCCGAAGGGCTCGGCCCGCGCAGCACGTCGGGCGAGGCCGACGGCCTCTCGACCGCGGGCGCGCTTCTCGGTGAGCGACCGGGTCCGGGTCATCGACCCGGACACCGGCCGCGACGTCGAGCCGGGGAGCGGCGAGGCCGGGCTGCTCGCGATGGGCGGCAACATCCCGCTCGGCTACTACAAGGACCCGGCGAAGACCGACGACGACGTTCCGCACGTTCGGCGGGCGTCGCTACTCGATCCCCGGCGACTACGCGACCGTCGACGCCGACGGCACCGTCCAGCTCCTCGGACGCGGGTCGGCGTGCATCAACACCGGCGGCGAGAAGGTGTACCCCGCACGAGGTCGAGGCCGAGCTGCTGCAGCACGACCGCGTCGTCGACTGTGTCGTGGTCGGCGCGGCGCGGCAAGCAACGCATGGCGGCCAACAAGGCGCTGCTCGACCGCATCGAGAAGCAATTCGGCGTGCCGGGCGCGGTGCTCGTGTCGATCTGGGGCCTCGAAACCAACTACGGCGCGGACGGCGGCGGCAAGCTGTCGATCGTGCGCTCGCTAGCGACCTTGGCCTACGATTGCCGCCGCTCGGCCTTCTTCGAGAACGAGCTGACGGCGGCGTTGAAGATCATCGACCGCGGCGACATGAGCGCAGGCGAGCTGATCGGCGGCTGGGCCGGTGAGATCGGGCAGGTGCAGTTCCTGCCGTCGTCCTACGTCAAGCATGCGGTCGATTTCGACGGCGACGGCCGGCGGAACTTGAAGTCGAGCGTGCCCGATATGCTGGCCTCGACCGCGAAATTCCTCAAGTCCTACGGCTGGAAGGCCGGCCAGCCCTGGGGCCCCGGCACCGCGAATTACGCCGTCATCAAAGATTGGAACAAGGCCGAGGTCTACCAGAAGACTATCGCCGTCATGGCCGAGAAGATGGCGGGCGGGTGAGGGCATTGCCACCTTCGGTCATCCCGGCAACAAATGCCGGGATGACATTGGAACGTTCGCGAGCCCCGCCTACCCCCGCGCCGCCTTGGCGCCGGTCTCGAGATCGAGCGCCAGATCTTCGACCGCTTCCAGCCCGACCGAAAAGCCGGATCATGCCGTCGGTGATGCCGAGCTCGGCGCGCGCCTCGGGCTTCAGTCGCTGATGCGTGGTCGTCGCCGGATGCGTCACGAGGCTCTTGGCGTCGCCGAGGTTGTTGGAGATCTTGGCGATGCGCAGCGCGTTGAGGAAGCGGAACGCCGCATCCTTGCCGCCCTCGACCTCGAACGTCACGATCTGGCCGCCGCCCGTCATCTGCCGCTGCGCCAGCGCGTACTGCGGGTGATCCTTGCGGCCGCAGTAGATGACCGTCGTCACGCCCGCGAGCCCGGCGAGATGATCGGCGAGTCTGGCGGCCGTGTCGCATTGCGCGCTCGACGCGGATCGGCAGCGTCTCCAGCCCCTTCAGCATCACCCAGGCGTTGAACGGGCTGATGCGCCGGCCCGGTCTGGCGCAGAAAATCGTGCAGGTAGTCCTTCATGAACTGCCTTCGACGCCAGCACCGCGCCGCCGAGGCAGCGGCCCTGGCCGTCGATGTGCTTGGTCGCCGAGTAGACCACGACGTCGGCGCCGTGCTGCAGCGGCTTCTGCAGCATCGGCGTGGCGAACACGTTGTCGACGATGACGATGGCGCCGATGCTGCGTGCGCGATCTTCGCCGACCGCCGCGATATCGACCAGCTCCAGCGTCGGATTCGACGGCGTCTCGAAGAATACGGCCTTGGTATTGGGCCGGATCGCCGCCTTCCAGGCTTCGAGGTCGCGGCCGTCGACCAGCGTCGACTGGATGCCGAAGCGCGGACACAGATCCTCGACGATGTAGCGGCACGAGCCGAAAAGCGCCCGCGCCGAGACGATGTGATCGCCGGCATTGAGGTACGAGAGCACGGCGCCGGTGACGGCCGCCATGCCGGTAGCGATGGCGCGGCAGTCCTCCGCGCCTTCCATCAGCCGCACGCGCTCCTCGAACATCGGCGACGGTCGGGTTGGCGAACCGCGAATACTGGAACCCGGGGCTCTCGCCGGTGAAGCGCGCCTTCCGCCTCCTCGGCGCTGGCGTAGACGAAGCCCTGCGTCAGGAACAGCGCCTCCGAGGTCTCGCCGTACTGCGAGCGCAGCACGCCGCCGTGGACGAGCTGCGTCTCCGGCGACCAGCGGGCGGGATCGGAAAGCTTGTCTGCATCGTCGGCCATGTTGTCCCTCGTCGCGGTTCGGCGGGTCGTGCTGAAAGCACGCGCGTCCTCGTTGAAAGCGCGCGACCTAAGCGACCGCCCGCCACAAACAAAAAAACCCCGGCCTCACCTGCTTGCCCCGCGAAAACGCCGGGCGCAGGGAACCAGGGTACAACCCAAGTCAGCGCACGGCCAATTTTAGCGAGTTGTTTTACGTGGCTGCAAGCCGGCCGGCCAAATCACCACGACGACTTCGGGCGCGGGCGCCACGACGTCGAATGGGCGCGGGAATACGCCGCGAGGGGGTTGGCGTCAAGGGGCGGTTGGTCTAGAGCGTATTTTCACGAGGGAGATCAAGATGGCCAAGGCGGCGGCGAAGAAACCGAGGAAACAGCGATCGCGCGTCGGCGAGCGGGCGGCATCGGGGATTGTACCGGCGCAGGCGATCCGCGCGCTGATCTCGTCGGGCCGCATCAAGCTCGCCGAGCCCATTCTTCCGGGACAGCTTCAGCCTGCCAGCCTCGATCTCCGCCTTGGCCCCGTGGCCTACCGCGTGCGCGCGAGTTTCCTGCCCGGCCCCGGCGCGTCGATCGAAGACAAGATGCAATCGATTAAACTGCACGCCATCGACTTGAGCGAGGGCGCGGTGTTGGAGACCGGCTGCGTCTATATCGTGCCGCTGCTCGAAAGTCTGAAACTGGTGCCGGGCCTGTCGGCGGCCGCGAACCCGAAGAGCTCGACCGGCCGGCTCGACGTGTTCACCCGCGTCATAGCCGACGGCGTGTCGGCGTTCGACCAGATCCCCGAGGGTTATCAGGGGCCGCTCTACGCCGAGATCTGCCCGCAGACGTTCCCGATCCTCGTGCGCAAGGGCTCGCGGCTCAGCCAAATCCGCTTCCGCCACGGCGAGATCGAGAACGGCGACCGCGCGCTGGTCGAGTTGCAGAAGCGCGAGAAGCTCGTCTCGTCCGAGCACGCCGACATCGCCGCCGGCATCGCGCTGTCGGTCGATCTCAACGGCGGGCCGTCGGGATTGGTCGGCTTTCGAGCGAAACGCCACACGGGACTGGTCGATGTCGATGCCGTGGGCGCGTGCGCCGTCGCCGATTACTGGGAGCCGATCCACGTCGGGCCCGAGAAGCGGCTGATCCTCGACCCCGACCAGTTCTACATCCTCGCCTCCAAGGAAGCCGTGCACGTCCCCCCCACGCACGCCGCCGAGATGGTGCCGTTCAATCCGCTGGTCGGCGAGTTCCGCGTCCACTACGCAGGCTTCTTCGATCCGGGCTTCGGCCACGCGGCGGCGGGCGGCACCGGATCGAAGGCCGTGCTCGAAGTCCGCTCGCACAAGGTGCCGTTCATCCTCGAGGACGGCCAGATCGTCGGCCGCCTCGTCTACGAGCGGATGATGGAGATCCCCGAGATGCTCTATGGCCGCGACATGGGCTCAAACTACCAGGCGCAAGGGCTCAAGCTGTCGAAGCACTTCCGCTGAGCATCGCAATGGCCACGCCAGAAATCCGTCACGCACAGAGGTCGGCGGCCTTGAGGATGGCGGGAATGAGCCCCGGAAATCGCTCGCTGATCTCGGTGCAGCGGAGCGTGTTGACGACCTCCGTCCCGCGCCGCTCCGACCGGATGAGGCCAGCCTCGCGCAGCACCTGATAGTGGTGCGACTGCGTCGATTTCGGCAGATGCACGGGCGCCGCCGTCGAGCAGTTCATCGGGCAGCCGCCCGCCGTCAGCTTGCGCACGATCTCCAGCCGCGCGCGGTCGGACAGCGCGTAGAGGATCGTCTCCAGCTTGACGTCTTCGATGGGCGGATGAACGAATGGTCTCTGCATGACCCTGATATGCGGCATGCGACCCGCTATTTCAATAGTTCAACTTTCTTGCACTACCAATGACCCCGCGACATGGTCGACCGCGCAAGTAGCGCAGAAACTGGCCTTCCAGCATCACTTTGCGGCGAAGTAGCCGCCGATGAAGCGCGTATAGATGCGGGTCAGAACCTCGAGGTCGGCGACCGGCACCCGCTCGTCGACCTGATGAATGGTGGCGTTGACGAGCCCGAACTCGACCACCGGGCAATGGTCCTTGATGAAGCGGGCATCCGACGTGCCGCCGCCGGTAGTCAGCGCGGGTTGCCGGCCGGTTTCGGCCTCGACTGCGGCCGATAGCGTCTCGACCAGCGGCCCCGGCTTGGTCAGGAACACGTCGCCGGTACCCGAAAACGCGACATCGTAACGCGCGCCCGAGGATGCCGCGCCTGCCTCGCATTGCAGCCGCACCCAGTCCTCGACCGTCTTACGTGACCACAGATCGTTGTAGCGGATGTTGAACTTGGCGCGCGCCTCCGCCGGGATCACGTTGGTCGCCGTGTTGGGCACCGAGATCACCGTGACCTGCAGGCTCGACGGCTCGAAATCGCGGGTGCCCTGATCCATCGGCTGCGATGAAAGCCGATCGATGAGCCGGGCGAGCTTCGGCACCGGGTTGTCGGCCATCCGCGGATAGGCCGCGTGGCCTTGCTTACCGGCCACGACCAGCTCGCCGTTGAGCGATCCGCGCCGCCCGATCTTGATCTCGTCACCCAGCGCGCGCGGGTTCGACGGCTCGCCGACGAGACAGGCATCGAGCTTTTCGCCGCGCGCCTTGAGCCAGTCGAGCACCTTCATGGTCCCGTTGATCGACGGCCCCTCCTCGTCGCCGGTGATCAACAGCGAGATCGAGCCGCGGCCATCCGGCGAGCCGCCGGCGATGCTGCGGGCGACGGCGGCGACGAAGCACGCCACCGCGCCCTTCATGTCGACCGCGCCGCGACCATAGAGGATGCCGTCCCGCACCTCGGCACCGAACGGCGGCATGGTCCAGGCTGCCGCGTCGCCGACTGGCACGACATCGGTGTGACCAGCGAAGCAGAGGTTCGGCCCCGCCGTGCCGCGCCGCGCATACAGGTTCTCGACGTCGGGCGTGCCGGGCTCCGAAAACGTCATGCGATGGCAGACGAAGCCCAACGGCTCGAGCACGCTCTGCAGCAGCGTCAGCGCGCCGCCTTCGTCAGGGGTCACGCTGCGGCAGCGGATCAACGCCTGCGCCAGCGCAACCGGATCAGTTGCGAGCGGGGTATCGGCGAGGGTCATTGGCTTCACGGCTCGAGGACCTGGCGACTGGGTTGGACGGGAATTGCAGTGGCGACCGGCGGCAATCCGGCGGAACCGGCCTTGGCGGCATCGTCGGCGGCCAAGTGGTACTGCACGATGGTGATCTTTTGCCAGATCTTGTTCGAGAGGTTGGAGGTGATCTGCACCAGATCGCTTTCGGTTTCGATCACCACGGGGTCGCGCGTCTCCTGGGCATAGAGCGCCGCCACCTTGGCCGCGAGCGACAACATCTCCGAGCAATAGTCGAGATAGCGCACGAGTTCGAACGGCGTGAGCTGGCGTTGCGGCGAGACCGGGGTCCCGGTACCGACGGTGGCGTGCGCGCTCGGATCCTTGGTCAGCTGATGCATGTCGATGACGTGGACGATCGAGCGCAACTCGTTGAGCTCGGCGAGCGCGCGGGCCCGGTTCGACCGCGCCTCCACCGTGAGCAGGAACAGCACCCCCGCGCCCATCAGCACGAGAATGTTCATTGCCGCATCGATCCCCTGCAGCACGCCGTAGAGATTTTCGGCGTCGCGCTTCACCTCGATGATCGACGCGACGTAGGCGAGCAACAGCAGACCGAGCCCGAGCAACGCCGCAACTCCAAGGCGCAAGCCGCGGTTGGGGCGTGCGGCTGTGGCGGCGCGCAGTTTGCTGTCGCGGGCAACCTCGAGCAGCTCGTTGCAGACTTTGCGGAGCCCGGCATCCGGAAAGCGCGCGGCGATGCGCTGCTCGAGCGTCGCGATCGTCGCAATGATGCGGTCGGCGTCAAGGGTGCGGTACATGGTTGACGTTGTGCCGGGGAGCGGCAAGGGCGTCAATGGAGCGCCTGAAAACGCGGCAGTCCGTCGCCTGCATTCATTGCAATAAGGGATTTCGAAAGACCCACTCGTCTCTTCTATTGAACCAACATCAGATCCGTCCCAGAATGCCAGTGACGACTACTGAACCCTAGCGGGGAGCTATTTGACATGACTAAGGTTATTGCAGCAGTGCTCGCAGCAGTTTTGATGCTGGGAAGCGCAGGGCAGGCCGACGCCAAGAAGAACCACACCGGGCGCAACATCGCCATCGGCGTCGGTGCGGCCTTGGCCACCGGCATCATCCTGAACGAGGCGGCGAAAGCGGAAGACACGGCCGCCGCTACGAGTCGGACGATGGGCACGACCGCACCTGCCGGCGCTGGCGGCGCCTCTGTAACGACGAGGGTGAGCGGTGGGCATGCCGCAAGTACGACAATAACTGCTGAGGCGCCTGCCGGCGAAAGCTTCCCGCCGTGAAATTTGCCGGTGCCGTCGCGTCAATCAGCGCGGCGGCCCCCAAAACCGTTGAACCGGGAGTGGCGGCTGGAACTGGCGGGGCGGCGCGATCGGCCGCCATGCCGGCGACGCCTGACCCCAGGGCTGAGCAGTGAGTCCAGGCGTGCCCGCGGAGTCCACGCTGACCGGGAGCATGGAAAGCTTGCCCATAAGGGTAGGCTTGCCCATAAGGACCGGGCACGAGGGGCGGGCCCGACATCGCCATCGGCGGACGCCCCCCGGCCACGGCGAGTATGCTGGTCCTGCTGGACCCCACGCCTGACTCGGACCGAAGCCAAACGAAAAATTGAAGCAGAAGAATGCGCCGGCCGGCTGCGCCACGGCGCCAACCATAGCCATACCCAAGGCCAGGACACGCACCTTCGGCAACACACGCAATGCTGTCGGCAGACTTCTCATTGCGGATGCCCGTCCATCGTTGCACACAGGTCATGTCGACCTGTCTCACCCTGCTCGTCGCGTGATACGGCAGCCTCGAGACCGGCGAGGGCGGATGCAACACCCCGGGCGCTGCATCCGACGCGCCGAATGCGGAACTCACGCCGCGGGCAGCCTACTTGCGGACTGCCGCCGACGGCGTCGCCGCCGTCGTCTTCGTCTCCTCTTCTTCATCATCCTCTTCTTCGAACGCCGACTTGATGAATTCGAGGATCTGTTCCTCGCCCTCCTTGGCCAACTCGACGGGCCATTCCGCAATCACGGTCTTGCCCTGCATGAACACCACCTTGAACGGGGGATCATTGCCGGGATCAGGGACGACATCAGCGGTTACAAAAGCCATGAGGACCTCCACACTTGCAGTTGAGCGTAGCATGCAGGGAGCGGATGGTCGAACCAAGACGAGAGGCTGGATCTGCCGGGCGGCGCAGGACGAGCCCACGGCCAATCGGTCAACCCATCAATCCCGAAGCAGCTCGTTGATCGAGGTCTTGGACCGCGTCTTCTCGTCGACGCGCTTGACGATCACCGCGCAATAGAGCGACGGGCCGGGCGAGCCATCGGGCAGCGGCTTGCCCGGCAGCGACCCCGACACCACGACCGAGTACGGCGGCACGCGGCCCATGAAGCGCTCGCCCGTGGCGCGGTCGATGATCGTCGTGGACGAGCCGATGAACACACCCATCGACAGTACCGAGCCCTCGCCGACGACGACGCCCTCGACGACCTCCGAGCGCGCGCCGATGAAGCAGTTGTCCTCGATGATGGTCGGCCCGGCCTGCATCGGCTCCAGCACGCCGCCGATGCCGACGCCGCCCGACAGATGCACGTTCTTGCCGATCTGCGCGCACGAGCCGACGGTGACCCAGGTGTCGACCATGGTGCCCGTATCGACATAGGCGCCGAGGTTGACGAACGACGGCATCAGGATGGCGCCCGGCGCGATGTAAGGCCGAGTGGCGCACGATGGCGCCCGGCACCGCGCGGAAACCCGCGGCTTTGAACTGGTCGGCCGACCAGTCGGCATACTTCAAAGGAACCTTGTCGTAGCCCTGAGCTCGGCTCGCATAGGTGCCGCTCTTCTGGAACGGCATGATCTGGTTGTCACTGAGCCGGAACGACAGCAGCACGGCCTTCTTCAGCCACTGGTTGACGACCCATTTGCCGTCCGCGCCCTTCTCAGCCACGCGCGCCTTGCCCTTGTCCAACAGATCGAGCGCGGTCTCCACCGCGTCGCGCACGGCGCCCTTGGTGTCGGTCTTGACGCCGTCGCGCGCCTCCCAGGCAGCTTCGATCGTCGTCTTGAGGTCGGCGTGGGCCATGGATTGATCCTTGGTGCGGGCTTCAAACAGGCATCGGGCGGAGAACGATATCGGATGCGAAGGCGCCTATTGGCGTGCGTGGCCGCAAAAAGTCAACGCCGCCCCGTCTGCCCGCGCGCGCCACAGCGGACCGCGAATTGCACCGCCATCCACCGTCGCCATGTATGCCGAGACTTGTACGTGCGCCCTGGCGATCTACGCTGTTCGTGTGATTCGTGCGGCGTTCGACGCAACAGCTTCGACAGGAGACAAATTCCATGGCTGCCAAGCCCAAGTCCGAAAGCACCGGAAAAACCGCGGCGTCGGCCGCCGCGCGGGTGATGAAGAGCAAGACGGCGTCGAAGGCCGAGAAGTCGGTCGCGGCATCGGCGCTGACGCAGAAGGGTTCGACCGAAAAGACCGGCAAGACAGTGGCCAGCGCCGCCGCCAAGGTGCTGAAGGACCCCAAGGCCTCGAAAGACGCCAAGTCGGCCGCCGCATCGGCCCTGACCCAGAAGAAAAAATAGGGCGTCGCCCGGCGCCTCCCAGCGCGCCAAGACGCCAGCGGCCGTCCGCACCCTCCGGACGGCCGCTGTTATTTCAGGCTCGCCTCGATCAGCCGCTTCGCATCGCCCGAGTGCCATTCGGCGGGGCCGACCAATCGACCGACCTCGCGGCCCTGCTTGTCGATCAGGATCGTCGTCGGCATGCCCACCGCGCGCAGCGTCGTCGCCGCCCGCGCCGTCGGATCGATGTAGAGCTTGAGGTTTTCAACCTTGATGCCGTCGAGAAATTTCTTTGCTGCATCAGCACCTTGCCTGTCGACACTCAGCGCCACCACCTCGAAAGACGCTGAGCCGAGCTCCTTCTGCAGCTTGTCGAGATCGGGCATCTCCTTGCGGCACGGCGCGCACCACGTCGCCCACAGGTTCAGCAGCACCGTGCGGCCCTTGAAATCAGCGAGCGTCATGGCCTTGCCCGCGGCATCGGTGAAACTGATTTCGGGCAGCGGCTCGGGCGTCTTCTTGAAAACGAACGCGGTCATCTGGCCGACGCTCAACCCCGCAACCGATCCGGCCTGAGCAGCAGGTGTGGAAGCGGTTGCCGCAACGGTCGTGGCGGCCCCGGCCTGCGTCTGCACCTTGTCAGAGCGGCCGATGGTGACGTACACCGCGCCGAACCCGATGATCGCCGCGACAGCGCCAACGCCGAGCAACGTTCTGAAATTCGTCTCCGGCGTCTGTTCGCGTCGTGCCATTCTCTTGGTCTCTTTTCCGATCATCCGACGTCCGGCCCGCCCTCTGGAGCATGATCCGTGTCCAAATCCGACGATTCCGCCAATGCCAACAAGATGTGGGGCGGACGCTTCTCGGCGCCGCCCGCCGAGATCATGGAGGAGATAAATGCCTCCATCGGCTTCGACAAGGTGCTGGCGCCGCAAGACATCCGCGGCTCGAAGGCGCACGCCGCCATGCTCGCCGAGCAGGGCATCATCTCGAAGACCGACGCGCGTGAGATCATCAAGGGTCTGACACAGGTGCTCGACGAGATCGAGGCTGGCGCGTTCAAGTTCTCGCGAGCGCTCGAGGACGTACACATGAACGTCGAGAACCGGCTGCGCGAAATCGTCGGCCCGGCAGCCGGTCGATTGCACACCGCGCGCTCGCGCAACGATCAGGTGGCGCTCGATTTCCGGCTCTATATCCGCGACCGCCTCGACGAGTTCGACGGCGCGCTGGCCGCGCTGCTCGGCGCGCTGGCGAGCAAGGCCGAAACGCACGCCGCCACGGTCATGCCGGGCTTCACGCACCTGCAGCCCGCCCAGCCGGTCACCTTCGGCCATCATCTGATGGCCTATGTCGAGATGTTCGCCCGCGACCGCTCGCGCTTCGCCGACGCCCGCAAACGGCTCAACGAATGCCCGCTCGGCGCGGCCGCGCTCGCCGGCACGTCGTTTCCGATCGACCGCCACATGACCGCCGACCGCGCTCGGCTTCGACCGCCCCACCTCGAACTCGCTCGACAGCGTATCGGACCGCGATTTCGTGCTCGAGACGCTGGCGGCGGCGACCATCTGCGGCGTGCACCTGTCACGCTTCGCCGAGGAAATCGTGCTGTGGATGACGCCGCAGTTCGGCTTCATCAAGCTCAGCGACGGGCTCACCACCGGCTCCTCGATCATGCCGCAGAAGCGCAACCCCGACGCCGCCGAGCTGAGCCGGGCCAAGGTCGGGCGCATCGCAGGCGCGTTCCAGAGCCTCGTCATCGTCATGAAGGGACTGCCGCTGGCCTATTCGAAGGACATGCAGGAGGACAAGGAAGTCACCCTCGACGCGCTGTCGAGCCTGGCCCTCGCCGTCACCGCGATGACGCGCATGGTCGAGGACATGAGCCCCAACGAAGCCAATATGCGGGCGTCGGCCGGGCGCGGCTATTCGACGGCGACCGACCTCGCCGACTGGCTGGTGCGCGAGCTGAAACTGCCGTTCCGCGACGCGCACCACGTCACCGGCTCGATCGTCAAAGCGGCCGAGCAGCAGGGCCTAGACCTCGATCAGTTGCCGCTCGACGCCATGCGGGCCATCGAGCCGCGCATCTCGAAAGACGTCTACTCCGTTCTATCTGTTGAGAATTCCGTGAAAAGCCGGGTCAGCCATGGGGGAACTGCGCCACAGAATGTCCGCAAAATGGCGCGCAGTTGGCTGAAGCGGTTGGAAAAGGCCGGTAAGACCGGCTAAGTATCCACATTGGCTTGGGCACTTGCTCCGCCGGCTCGGAAAATTGGCACGTTGGGATACTGGATGCGTCTCGGCCTCGCTCACTACCTGGCACTTGGTCTGATGGCTCTCGCGCTGTCGGGCTGCGGCGTGCGTGGCTCGCTCGAGGCCCCGGTCGAAGCCAAGGCCGAAGGCAAGGCGACGTCCGCCGAAGCGGCAGCGTCGGGCCCGAACTCCGCGGCCGCGCCCAAACCGCATCGCGGTTTCGTCCTCGACGGGCTCGTGCGCTAAACTGATGCGCCAGCCGGACTAATACGACAGCAGGGCGAAATTCGTTCCTCGCCGCCCGCCTGACCGCCCCAGCCCCGTTCGATCCCTCTCGACCGATCCAGTTCGATCCATGCACCATTTCCACTACAAGGACGGCGTCCTCCACGCCGAGGATGTCAGCCTCGCGCGCTTGGCCGCCGCGGTCGGCACGCCGTTCTATTGCTATTCCACCGCCACACTCGAACGCCACTACCGCGTACTCGGCGAGGCGTTCGCCGGGCTCGACGCGCTGATCTGCTTCGCGGTCAAAGCCAACTCGAACCAGGCCGTACTCGCCACCATGGCGCGGCTCGGCGCCGGCATGGACGTGGTGTCGGAGGGCGAGCTGCGCCGGGCGCGTGCCGCTGGCGTCCCCGCCAGCCGCATCATTTTCGCCGGCGTCGGCAAGACGCGCGACGAGATGGCTTACGCCATAGGCCAGGGCATTCACGGCTTCAATGTCGAGAGCGAACCCGAACTCACGCAGCTCTCCGAGGTCGCGTCGAGCCTCGGCACACGAGCGCGCATCGCAATCCGCGTCAATCCAGACGTCGACGCCAAGACCCACGCCAAGATCTCGACCGGCAAGTCGGAAAACAAGTTCGGCATTCCTTACCGCGATGCCCGCCGCCTCTACGCCAAGGCCGCGGCGCTGCCGGGCATC
Organism: uncultured Alphaproteobacteria bacterium; assembly: GCA_963819775.1. Lineage (GTDB taxonomy): Bacteria > Pseudomonadota > Alphaproteobacteria > Rhizobiales > Hyphomicrobiaceae > JAKAML01. Next base: position 448,289 of record CAWFXM010000012.1, on the reverse strand, counting down.
GAGGTCGCCGGCATCCACATGCACATCGGCAGCCAGATCACCGATCTCGGGCCATTCCGCGACGCGTTCCGGCTGATGCGCGAGCTCGCGCTCGATCTCCGCCGCGACGGCCACACGCTTGCCCACCTCGATATCGGCGGCGGTCTCGGCGTGCCCTATCGCGGCACGACCGACGTGCCGCCGTCGCCCGCCGACTACGCAGCTGTGGTCCGCGAGACGCTCGGCGATCTCGGCTTGAAAATCGTGCTCGAGCCCGGCCGCATGATCGTCGGCAACGCCGGCATCCTGGTCACGCGCGTCATCTACACCAAGGAGGGCGTCGATAAGACGTTCACCATCGTCGACGCCGCCATGAACGACCTGATCCGCCCGACCCTCTACGAGGCCCATCACGACATCTGGCCGGTGGCCGCGGCGAAGGACGAGATCCCGCCTGTCGCGCAGGACATCGTCGGCCCGGTGTGCGAGACCGGCGACTATCTGGCGCTCGACCGCTCGCTGCCCCCCTTCGAGCCCGGCGAACTCATCGCCGTCATGACGGCGGGGGCCTATGGCGCGGCGATGTCATCGACCTACAATTCCCGGTTGCTGATCCCCGAAATCCTCGTCCATGGCGCGGAGTACGCCGTGGTCCGCCCGCGCCCCACCTACGACGACCTGATCGGGCTCGACCGGCTGCCCGCGCTGGCTGGCCAAGCCCTGACGGCGCGCACCCGGCATCCCGCCATCCTTTCAGCAAGTTAACGTGATCGATCCATCTGTTGTGGTCTACGCTACCGGTGCGAGGCCATGATAGGGTGTCGAACATGACCGACGAGACGATACGCCGGGCGGGCCGCGACATTGAGCGCGCGGGACGCGACCTCGCCTTCGAACGCAAGGCACAGCTCAGCTCCTGGGCGCTGGCGTTCGAGCGGCTGTGGCCGCGGCTATGGCTCGTCCTCGGCGTCATCGGCCTGTTTATCTTGGTCTCTCTGGCTGGCATCTGGCCGCACCTCGGCGCACTGACCCACAAAATCGTTCTCGCCGCCTTCGCCACCGCGCTGATCGCCGCGCTGATCAATGCCGCGCGCATCCCGTGGCCGTCGCGCGAGGAAGCCATCCGCCGCATCGAGCGCCGCTCCGGCGTCGCGCATCGTCCGGCATCGTCCTACGAGGACACGCTGTCGGCCGGACGCACCAATCCCGAAACGATGGCGATCTGGCAGGCACATCGCCGCGCGCCTGTCCGACATGCTGGCGCGGCTCCGCGTCGGCCCGCCCGAGCCGCGCTACCGACCGCCATGATCCCTTGGCGTTGCGCGCCGCTGATGCTGCTCGGCGTCGCAGCGCTGCTCGCGCTTGCTGGCGACAGCGCGACCGACCGCATCCACTCGGCTTTCCGCTTCGACACGCGCGGCACGATTGCCGAAGCCCGTCTCGACGCCTGGATCACACCGCCCGCCTACACGCTGCGCCCGCCGATGATGCTGGCCGACGGCTCGAAGCCCGGCGCGCAAGGCGTCGTCAACACGGCCGGCGTGATCGAGGCGCCGGAGCGCAGCGTTCTGATCGTGCGATCGAGCGGCGCGACCGCGCTCGCGGCTGGCCCTCGAAATCACGCCAGAAGGCGCCCAGACTGCAGACCGCACGCGCCCCGAACGCCGCGAGGCGGCAGAGCTGCCGGGCACGTCGGGCGTTTCCGAAATCCGTTATGAACTCAAGAGCGGCGGCAAACTGCGCGTGCTGGGCTCCGGCGCGGAACTCGCGGCGTGGACATTCTCCATGATCCCCGACGCGCCACCCGCCATCACCCTGACCAAGGATCTCGAACGCACCGCCCGCGGCTCGATGAAGATCGCATTTCAAGGCCACCGACGACTATGGCGTGGCCGCCGCCGCCGCCCGCTTCGAGAAGGTCAAGGCCGCCGCCGCCGATCCGAAAAAGGCATGGGCGCGCCGCGACGTTCTGAAGGGCCCGCGCCCGCCGCTGGAGCGCCCGCCGGTCATGGCGCTGCGGCTGCCGAAGCCGAACGCCAAGGAGGTCGAGGGCAACTCCTACCTCGAACTTGGCCAGCATCCTTGGGCGGGATTGCGCGTCGCCATGCGGCTCGAAGCCAAAGACGTGGCCGGCCAGACCGGCCTCAGCTCGCCCATTGAACTCATCATGCCCGAGCGCCGCTTCGAGAAGCCATTGGCGCGCGCCATCGTCGAACAGCGGCGCAGGCTCGTCGACGATCCGCGCTATCGCGGCGAGGTCCTGAAGGCGCTCGCCGCGCTGTCATTGGGGCCCGAGGATTTCGGCGTCGAGCCCAAAATCTACCTGCTGATGCGTTCGGCGCAGCATCGCCTCGCGCGCGATAATACCCGCGCCGGGCGCAAGAGCGTCATCGAGCAGCTTTGGCACATCGCACTCAAGATCGAAGACGGCGACCTGTCCGACGCCGAGAAGCGCCTCAAGGACGCGCAGGAGAAGCTGTCGAAGGCGCTGGAAAACGGTGCGTCCGAGGACGAGATCCGCCAGCTCATGCAGGAGATGAAGCAGGCGTTGAACGACTACATGCGCGAGCTGCAGAAGGAGGCCGCCGCCAACCAGTCGGAGATGCCCGAAGGGTCCGACCCGAACAATCAGACGCTGTCGCAGCAAGACCTCGAGCGGATGATGAAGAACATCGAGGACATGGCCAAGAGCGGCGCGCGCGAGCAGGCGCAGCAGATGCTGTCGGAGATGCGCGACCTGATGGAGCGCATGCAATCGGGCCGCATGGCCAAGGAGCAGCAGAAGCAGAACCGCGAAGCCATGCAGAAGATGGACGAACTCGGCAACATGGTCGGCGAGCAGCAGAAGCTGATGGACGACACCTTCAGCGAAATGCGCGAGCAGGATCAGCAGGGCCAACAGCGCGGACAAGGTCAGCAGCGCGGCCAGCAGCAAGGCCAGCCCAAGCAGGGCCAAGGCCAGCAACGCGGCCAACAGCAGGGGCAACAAGGCCAGAAGGGTCAACAGGGACAGCGCGGCCAGGGCCAGCAGCAAGGGCAGCAGGGTCAAGGCCAGCAGCAGGGCGAAGGCCAACAGGGCCAGGGCCAGCGGACGCCCGGCTCGAAGGGCCAGCTCGGTCAGCGCCAAAGCGGTCTACGCGACAAGCTCGGCAAGCTGCAGCGCGACATGCGCGATCTCGGCATGGGCGACAGCCAGCAGCTCGAGGATGCGCGCGAAGCCATGGAAAGCGCCGAGCGCGCCTTACAAGAGGGCGACCTGTCGGAAGCGACCGAGGAGCAGGGCCGCGCGCTCGACCAGATGCGCCAGGGCGCGCAGTCGATGGCGCAAGAGATGATGAAGAACATGCCGCAGCGCTACGGCCAGAACGGCGACAGCCCGCGCGATCCGATGGGCCGGCCGCAGCGTTCGGAGGGCCCCGATCCCTGGCACCTCCGTCAAGGTGCCCGACGCCATCGACATGCAGCGCGCCCGCGAAATCCTCGAAGAGCTCCGCCGCCGCTCCGGCGAAGCCACCCGCCCGCCCGTCGAGCTCGACTATCTGGAGCGGCTGCTGAAGCGGTTCTGAGTGCGCCGCCGTTCGCCTCCCTTAGTCATCCCGGGCTTCATGCCCAGGATCCATCGTGCCGCGCACGCCGTTGCCAGCTACACGATGGATCCCGGCAATAAATGCCGGGATGACAGCGGCGGGTTTGGCCTCAGATCGCGCGCCTTGTCATGGGGTTCAGGGGGCCATGCTGAAGGCATGTCTTCGACATGAAGGCCCTTGGCCTTCGCTTCAGGTGATTTCAACCCAATCCTCGCCTGCCGCAGCACTTGCATCCCGTCCGCACTCGGCCCAACTCTCGGGGACCAGCGAAGGAGGACGACAGATGCGCATCGGCGTGCCGAAGGAGATCAAGGTCCACGAGTATCGCGTCGGCATGACGCCGGCGTCGGTGCGCGAGGCGACGGCGCGCGGGCACGAGGTCGTGGTCGAAAAGGACGCCGCCGCGCGGCAAGGCATCTCCGACGCCGAGTACGTCAAGGCCGGCGCGACCATCGCCGATACTGCCGAGGAGATTTTCGCGGCCGCCGATCTCATCGTCAAGGTGAAGGAGCCGCAGCCCGCCGAGTGCAAGATGCTGCGCCCCGGCCAGACGCTCTTCACCTATCTCCATCTCGCCGCCGACCCCAAGCAGGCCAAGGCGCTGATCAAGTCCGGCGCGACCGCCATCGCCTATGAGACGGTTACCTCGGCGCGCGGCGGGCTGCCGTTGCTCGCACCGATGAGTGAGGTCGCGGGCCGCATGGCGGTGCAGGCCGGCGCGCATTGCCTGGAGATGGAGCAGGGCGGACGTGGTGTGCTTCTGGGTGGCGTCGCAGGCGTGGCCGCCGCCAAGGTCACCGTGCTCGGCGGCGGCGTCGCCGGCATCAACGCCGTGCGCATGGCGATCGGGCTCGAGGCGCGCGTCACCGTGCTCGATATCGACGCGGCGCGGCTCTACGCGATCGACCAGCAGTTCGGCGCCTCGGTCGATACCGTGTTCTCGACCCGCGCGGCGGTGGAGGAACACGTGCTCGCGTCCGACCTCGTCATCGGCGCCGTTCTCGTTCCCGGCGCGGCGGCGCCGAAGCTGATCACGCGCGAGATGGTGGCGGCGATGCCGCGCGGCTCGGTCATCGTCGATATCGCCATCGACCAGGGCGGCTGCTCGGAGACATCGAAGCCGACGACGCACGCCGCGCCGACCTACGTCGTCGATGGCGTCGTCCACTACTGCGTCACCAACATGCCGGGTGCGGTGGCGCGCACCTCGACTTTCGCACTCAATAACGCAACGCTGCCGTTCATCATGGCCCTGGCCGGCAAGGGTGCGAGCAAAGCTCTGATCGACGATCCGCACCTACGCGCCGGGCTCAACGTCCACGGCGGCCGCGTCGTGCACCAAAGCGTCGCCGAAGCCGTCGGCACGACCTACACAGATCCGCTCGAAGCCTTGCAGCTCGGTTGAGGGCGCGCGCCGGTTGGTCCTGCCGGAGGCGGGCTTGCTTCCAGCACGGCTGGGCAACCGAAGGCGCAGGCAAGAGAGCACTCAACGCCCGTCGCGCCGCCTCAGCAGGAACACGGCCTTCTCGCCCAAGAGGTTCTGCATCGACCATGCGTTCTTGATCGGAATGCGCGTGCCGGAGCTGTTGAAGGCGACTGCGTCCTCGACCTCGGCGCCGGCGATGGCCACGAGATCGGCGAAATCCTTGATGGTGCAGAGGTGGCCGTCGGGCGACAGATACCACGGCTCGGGCAGGTTCTCGGTCATCGGCATGCGGCCGGTCAGCAGCAACTGGCCGCGGATCTTCCAGTGCCCGAAGTTCGGGAACGAGACGATGGCGCGATGGCCGATGCGCAGCAGATTTTCGAGCACCGTCTTGGGATAGCGCGTGGCCTGGATGGTCAGCGACAGAATAGCGTAGTCGAACGCCTGATCGGGATAGTCGGCAAGATCGCGGTCGGCGTCCCCTTGGATCACCGACAGTCCGCGCTTCACGCACGCATTGACCTTTTCGCGCGTCAATTCCATGCCGCGGCCATCGACGGCCTTGGTATCGGTAAGCAGTTGCAGCAGCGCGCCATCGCCGCAGCCGACGTCGAGCACGCGCGATCCCGGTCGCCACCATCTCGGCGATCAGCAGATGATCGACCCGCGAACGCCCGCCCGCCGCAGCAATCTGGTCCACCGCGTCCGCCATCAGCCTGCTCCCTTTCCGCCTGCAACGGGGCCGCGTGCGGCAAGGCCGCGCTTGCGCGCCGCCGCGTCGATGAAGCCGCGCACGGTGTCGAAGAACTCGGGCTCCTCGAGCAGGAACGCGTCGTGCCCCTTGCTGCTCTCGATCTCGACGAACGAGACGTTGGCGGCAACCGCGTTGAGCGCCTTGACGATGTCCTTGCTGTCGCGCGTCGGATAGAGCCAGTCGGACGTGAACGAGACGATGCAGAACTGCGTCCTGGTGCCGGCGAAGGCGTTGGCGAGCATGCCGCCGTGCTCGGCTTCGAGGTCGAAATAATCCATGGCGCGAGTAATGTAGAGATAGCTGTTGGCGTCGAAGCGATCGACGAAGGTCGAGCCCTGATGGCGCAGATAGCTCTCGATCTTGAAGTCGGCGTCGAACGAGAACGAGCGCGCCGCGCGGTTCTGCAGGTTGCGGCCGAACTTTTCCTCCAGTGCCTTCTCCGAGAGATACGTGATGTGCGCGGCCATGCGAGCGACGGCGAGACCGCGCGCCGGGCGCGTGCCGCGGTCGATGTAATTGCCTTCGCACCACTGCGGATCGGCCATCACCGCCTGCCGGCCGACCTCGTGGAACGCGATGTTCTGAGCCGAATGCCACGGCGCCGTGGCAATGGGGATCGCGGTCGCCACGCGCTCGGGGTGACGCGACGCCCACTCCAGCACCTGCATGCCGCCCATCGATCCGCCAACCACCGAGAACAGTTCGCGGATTCCCAGGTGATCGATCAATCGCACCTGCGCATCGACCATGTCGCCGATGGTGATGACGGGAAAGTCGAGCGCGTAGGGTTTGCCGGTCCTGGGGTTGATCGACGCCGGGCCGGTCGAGCCCATGCAACCGCCGATGATATTCGGGCAGATGACGAAAAAGCGGTCGGTGTCGATCGGTTTGCCCGGCCCGACCAGGATTTCCCACCAGCCGGCTTTGCCGGTGACGGGGTGCCGGTTGGCGACGTGCTGGTCGCCGGTCAGCGCGTGACAGATCAGGATGGCGTTGGATTTCTCGGCGTTGAGCGTGCCGTAGGTCTGGTATGCGATCTGGAACGGCCCCAGCGTCTGGCCGCTGTCGAGCGTCAGCGCCTCGCTTTCGGCGAAGGACGCGACGAGACTTGTGGGCCGATGCACTTCGGCGAGCGAAGCAGCGGCCTGTGCCGCAGCTTGGGCCGCAGCGGCCGTCGTCTCGGCGGCCATCTGGTCGGTGTCAGGTCCGATGTCGAAATCTGCCATTCGGGCGCGGGCTCACACATACGAGGCCGGACGCTCGGGCAGCGCGCGGCCTGTTTAGCGAATTGTTTAACGTGGCTGCAAGCCGGCCGGCCAAATCACCACGAGTTCCCGATGCAATATCGGAAGCGGGACGCCGGGGTCAAGGGGCGGGTGCGGCATGCTCGGGTAAGCATCAATCTTTCCTTTGCTTTGAGGGGGGCCCGGTCCTAAAAAGCGGTCCTAGAAATCGGGCGTCTCGAACCATGGAAATGACCGTGTCCACATCGACCTCGCCCGCGCCCATCCCGCGCCCCGGCATTCTCGACATCGACATCTACGTCCCCGGCGAAAGCAAGATCGCGGGCGGCATGAAGCCGATCAAGCTCTCGTCCAACGAGACACCGCTCGGACCCAGCCCGCGCGCGATCGAGGCTTACAAGGCTGCCGCCAAGGATCTGGAGCGCTACCCCGACGGCCAAGCCACGGCCTTGCGCACGGCCATCGCCCGCCGCTATGGCCTCGACGCCGACCGCATCGTCTGCGGCGCGGGCTCGGACGAACTGCTGACCATGCTGGCGCACGCCTACCTCGGCCCCGGCGACGAAGGCATCTACACGACGCACGGCTTCCTCGTATACCGCATCGCCATTCTCGCCTGCGGGGCTGTCCCTGTCATCGCGCCGGAAAAAAACCTCAAGACCGACGTCGACGCGATCCTCGCCGCGGTGACGCCGCGCACCAAAGTCGTGTTCCTCGCCAACCCCAACAACCCGACCGGAACCTACATTCCGATCGACGAGGTGCGGCGGCTGCGCGCCGGGCTGCCGGGACAAGTGCTGCTGGTGCTCGATGCGGCCTATTCGGAATACGTGCGCCGCAACGACTATGAAGCCGGGCTCGAGCTGGTGGCGACGACGACCAACACCGTGATGACGCGCACGTTCTCGAAGATCCACGGACTTGCATCGCTGCGCATCGGCTGGGCTTATTGCCCGGAACAGATCGCGGGCGTGCTCAATCGCATCCGCGGACCGTTCAATCTGTCGTCGCCCTCGATCGCAGCGGGCGTCGCCGCCATCGAGGACCGCGCCCACGAGGAGGCGGCGATCGTCCACAACGAGCGCTGGCTCGCGTGGCTGACGGCCGAGATCGAAAAGCTCGGGCTTCGCGTCACGCCGAGCGTCGCCAACTTCCTGCTGATGCATTTCGACGGACGCGACGGCAAGACAGCGGTCGCCGCCGACGAGTTCCTGCGCGGGCGCGGCATCATCCTCCGCCGCGTCGCCGGCTACGGCTTGCCCGATGCACTTCGCCTGACCATCGGCACCGAGCCGGAGAATCGCGCCGTGGTCGCGGCGCTTGCGGCATTTCTCGGAAAGTCCCCGGCATGAGCGCCGCCAAGGCCAGCGCGCCCCAAGCTCGACCCACCGCGCCGATGTTCAAGCGCATCGCGCTGATCGGCATCGGGTTGATCGGCTCGTCGATCAGCCATGCCTGCCGCCGCGCCAACCTTGCAACCGAGATCGTCGGCAGCTCGGCCACCGCCACGACCCGGCAAAAGGCGCTCGAACTGGGTCTGATCGCTCAAGCCTACGACAATCCCGCCGACGCCGTGAAGGGCGCCGACCTCGTCATCCTGTGCGCGCCGGTCGGTGTCTATGCGGCAATCGCTGCCGCCATCGGTCCGCATCTTGCGCCCGGCGCGATCGTCACCGACGTCGGCTCGGTCAAGGCGGCTGTCATGCGCGATGTCGCCCCGCATATCCCCGAGGGCGTGCACTTCATCCCCGGCCATCCGATCGCCGGCACCGAGCAGTCGGGACCAGAGTCCGGCTTTGCCGAGCTCTACGACAACCGCTGGTGCATTCTCACGCCCGCCGCCGACGCCGATCCGGCCGCCACCGCCAAACTCAAGCACTTCTGGGAGAAGCTCGGCTCGCACGTCGAGATCATGGACGCCGCGCACCACGACATGGTGCTGGCCATCACCAGTCACGTGCCGCACTTGATCGCCTTCAACATCGTCAACACCGCGGCCCACCTCGAACGTGTGACCGACAGCGAAGTGATCAAATTTTCGGCTGGCGGCTTCCGCGACTTCACGCGCATCGCCGCGTCGGACCCTGTCATGTGGCGCGACGTGTTCCTCAACAACAAGGACGCCGTGCTCGAAATGCTCGGCCGCTTCTCCGAGGATCTGACGGTGCTGCAGCGCGCCATTCGTTTCGGCGATGGCGACACGCTCGCAAAGATGTTCGCCGACGCCCGCGCGATCCGCCGCGGTATCATCCAGGCCGGCCAGGACACGGCAGCTCCCGACTTCGGTCGCAACCGCCCGGCCGACGCCGCCGAACCGCCGAAACGCTGATCGTCGCACGGGAGCGCGCCATGCCGGACGCGGAACGGACCGAAACGGATCTCTGGGTATTCGGCTACGGCTCGCTGATGTGGAACCCCGGCTTCAGAATTCGTCGAAGCGGTGCCCGCGCGGCTCACCGGCTACCACCGCGCCTTCTGCATCTACTCGATGCACTATCGCGGCACCGCTGCGCGCCCCGGCATCATCCTCGGGCTCGATCGCGGCGGCGCCTGCGAAGGCGTCGCGTTTCGCGTATCGCACGACGACGCCTCGACGGTCCGCCGTTACATCCGCACGCGAGAGCTCGTCACTGGCGTCTACCGCGAAGCCCATTTACCGATCACGCTTCTCGATACCGATCACGCCGAAGTCAGCGCCATGACCTTCATCGCCGAGCGCGCCCATCCGGCCTTCGCCGGCGATCTGGCCCTCCCGCTTCAAGTTCGTCTGGTCCGCAAGGCCAAGGGATTGACGGGGTTCAACCTCGACTACGTGCTGAACACGGCGTGCCATCTGGCCATCCTCGGCATCCGTGAGCGGCGCATCGAACGCCTCGTGACGCTGCTTGGACCGCATCTGATTGCGCGTGGCACTACGGCTGTACGTCCCGAGCGCACACGCGCACTGGCGCTCAATGCGACGGGCAAACCGGTGCGCGCGCTCGCAGCGCGCATTCGCCTCGGCGATCGAAAGCGGTTTCTCTATCGTCGCGTGCTCAATTGAAGATCGCCCTTAGCCGCCGCCGACTCGTGGCCCTACGGTCAAACTTATTCCGCCGACTTCTTCTTGATGAAATCGATGATCGCCGCGCGCTGCGCCGGGTCTTCGACGGGCGGATAGATCATGCTCGTGTTCGGCGCGACCGACGTCGGGCTGGCCATGAACTTGTCGAGCGTCGACGGGTCCCACGCAAAACCCTTCAGCGAGCCGGAATACGCCGCAAAGCCCGCGGCCGCACCGGCCTGTTTGCCGACGATGCCGTGCAACGACGGACCGAGACGGTGGTCGTCCTTGGCCGACGAATGGCAGTTGCGGCAGTGCGTGTTGAACAGCGCCTCGCCATCGAGATCCGCGGCACCGGCCTGGCCTGCTGCGCCGCAGACGACGCCGAGGATCAGGGCCGCCAAGGTCGGAAAACGTGGCATGTTCGCCTCCAATTGATGTTGGAGGTGTAACGTCTCGCGCCGGCCATCGTTCCCGATCTGCAATTTCTTCGGTGAACCGGCTACTCCACCGGCGCCGCCTGCTTCTTCGGCTTCAGCCACTTGTTCAACAGTTCGTTGGCCTTCTTCGCCGCATCGGGATTGTCGCTCAGAACCTTGTCCACGACCTCGTTGGCGTTCTTGCCCTTGAACTGTTTGCCGATCTCCTTGATGGCGCCGATCGTCTTCTCGGGATCCTTCAGAATGCCGCCGATCTCCGGCACGATCTCGGGCTTCTCCCAAGGGCCGCGCACCTTGAGCGGGATCTCCAGCCCGGCAAGACCCTGCGCCGCGCCTTGACCATCGAGGCTCGCCACCAGCTTGGGCTTCAGCTGATAGTCGATCTGACGCGCGCCGAGCGCCACCTGTCCCGCGCCGGTCACGCGCATCAGAGGCGAGTTCAACTTCAAATCCTGGTTCTGCGCCACGCCATTGGCGATGGCCCAGGTCGAACTCATTTCGCTGAAATCGGTCTTGGCCGTCTCGACCCGCTCGAACCCCGAAAGCTGTCCCTGCTTCAACCCGCGAATGATCTGCGCCAGGTTCCAGCCGACGATCGCGCCGTTGTTGAACGTCACGTCGGCCTTGCCTGCGAGGCTATCCATCATCGCCTTCTGGTTGCCGCCCTCGCCGGTCACCGCCAGCGAGACCTTCGCCGTGCCCGCGAGCCATACATTGCCACCGGCGTCCTTCATCAGCGGCAGCGCCGACACGCCGTCGGCGGCGATGTTGGCGCCGAAGCGCGGGACCGCGCCCGTGGCATCGAGCGTGATGGCGCCACGGCCGCGGCCTTCATAAAGTTCGACATCGTCGAACACGGTCTTCAAGACGCCGCCCGCCAGCGCCGCCGTGACGCGCGTCTGCCCGACCTTGATCTCGCGATAGCGGACCTTGGCGATCTGCAGCTTCACGTCCGCGTCGATTGCGTTGAGCGCAGCCAGCTGGATCGGCTCCTCGCTCCAACCCGCGCGCTGCGTGAAGCCGCGCACCTGCGGACCAGCCGCCTTCGGCGCCGATCCCTTTGCATCGGGCCGGCTCAGGAGATCGTCGATCGAATTCGGCTGGTTCGAGCCCGCCGCAGGAGACTTGGCAGCAGGCGCATATTTCGCGGCTGGCGCTGATGGTGATGCCGCCATGCCGTCGGGCGCTGCGAGGTAGGGATTGAGGTTCAGTTCACCGACCTTGAGATTGGCCGACACCCGCGGCCTCGCACCACTGGCATCCAAGCCGAGCGTGCCGGTCGCCTTTGTCCCGTCGAGCGACAGCGTGGCGTCGTCGAGCGTCATGCGCGCTCCCGCCGCTTTGAGCCGCCCCGTCAACGATGCCGGACCAAAGCCCGCGCCCGGCGCGAGATCGACGCCCGCCAGCGCCGCGAGGCTGCGCACGTTCGACGACTTGAGATCGAGCTTGCCATCGGCGTCCATGTTGGCGGCGAGCGCGCCATCGAACCCGATGCTGCCGAACTTGTTGGTCGCGTTGAGCGCGACCTTGGTCGGCCGCGCGTCGAGCATCGCCTTCAGCGACGCGAGTGTGCCTGTGACGTCGAGCCGCTCGCCCTTCACCACGAGGTTGCCCTTGATCTCGAGCGGATTGTCGATCGACGGCATACCGACTTCGATATTGACGGCCGACACGGTCTCGCGATTGCCGGAGCGCTCGTCGTGCCAGACCACGGTGCCGTTTTCGATCCGCACGTCCTTCAGCGAAATCTGCTCGATGCCCGCGAGCGCGTTGGCCGCCTCGCCTGCCGTGACCGCAGCCGGACTCGCGTCCGTCGCGCGGTTGGGCGTTGCCGCCTGCGCCAGCTCGATCCGGCGCACGAACATGCCTGACGCATCAGCGGTGCGGCGCATGTCCCAGCTCTTGCGGCCCGCCGCATCTGTCCTCAATTCGATCACCGGCTCGCGCAGCACGAGGCGTTCGACCTCGATCCGGCGGCTCAGCAGCGGCCACAGGCCGACATTGATATCGAGGCTGGCCATCGTCGCCAGCGGCCGCCCGCTCATGCCCGGCGGCGGCGACAGCTCCACATTGGCCATCGACACGCCGATCGACGGATAGACCGTGAACCTGGTCGGCCCGCCGATCTTCAAGTCTCGCCCGGTCTTCGCCTTGACCTGCGCGATCACCTCGGAGCGGATCAACTCCACCGGCGGGCTCACCACGAGATAGCCGACGCCCGCGGCACCGATCAGCACCACCCCGAGCAACGCAAAGCCGGCGTAGGCGGCAATGCCCCAGCCGTCGTCGGGGTCCTTCCGGCCATACCCGGTTCTGTCATCGCGACGGCGCTGCTGCGCGCCCGGCGGCAAAGGGCGAGGCGGAAACTTTTGCGGCGGCCGCATCGGAGGCGGCGCGCTGCGATGCTCCGCCGTCGGTCGATAGGCGTCGAGGGGCGGCAGCGGACCAAGCGGTGGCTTCTGGGGTGGGCGGCGCTCGGTCATCGGTTTCGGGCCTCGATCGGTGCAGTGAAGGATTGGCGGATCATGGTCGCTGCCAATGCCGGCGATTGCTGATACGCCGGTTGCCGGGCGCACGCGACATCCGCTGCGGCCCGGTTCGCTCGGCTGTCGCTGCACTGCCCGCCCACCCCGGCCAATCCAGCGCGTCGCTCTGCGCGAAGTCTTAAGATCGAATTATGTCACCGCCCCGACCATCCGCGCCAGCCGGAAGCGGCGATTTTCCACGGTAGTTGCGGCACTTGGACCTATCGGGCTGTTGGCCTCGCAGCTCTTGACCAGCTACTGTCGCGGCGGGGAACAGTTTTGGGGGCATATCATGTGGCTGGCGCTGCAAAGTGTCGTCGGCATTCTCGCAGTGCCGGCCATCGCGTTGGCGCTGTCGGAAGAGCGCCGGCTTCTGCCTGCGGCAAAAGCTCTGCGCATCATCGCCGGCGCTATCGCCGTCCAGATCGTCATCGCGCTGATCCTGCTCAAGGTGCCGGCCTCGCGCCTCGTCTTCGACGGGCTCAGCCAAGGTGTGCTCGCCATCCAGAATGCCACCGACAATGGCGCCCAGCTCGTGTTCGGATACCTGGCCGGAGCGCCCGCGCCCTTCGACATGACGAAGCCCGAACACAGCTTCGTTCTCGCCGCCCGCGTTTTCCCGATGATCCTCGTGCTGTCGGCGATCGTGCGGCTACTTTACTACTGGGGCGTGCTGCAAAAAGTGGTGGCCGGCTTCGCCTACCTGTTGCGCCGCTCGCTCGGCACCGGCGGTCCGCTGTCCACCGTCTCCGCCGCCAGCATCTTCCTCGGCATCATCGAAGCGCCGCTGATGATCCGGCCTTATCTGTCGGGCATGGGCCGCGGCGCGTTCTTCGCCACCATGTGCGTGGCGATGGCGACGGTCGCCGGCACGGTCATGGCGCTGTATGCCTCGATCCTGTCGCCACTGGTGCCGGGCGCCGCGGGACACCTGCTGGCCGCGTCGCTCATGAACGTGCCCGCTGCCCTGATGATCGCGCGCCTGATGGTGCCGCGCGACTTCGAAGGCGGGCCGGACACCGCCGTGATGGGCGATGGCGAAGTGAGCCGCTCGGCGATGGATGCGGTCGCGCAGGGCACGGTCGAAGGATTGCGCCTCGTCGCGACGGTCGCCGCACTGCTGATCGTCATCGTATCGCTGGTTGCGCTGATCAATTCCATGCTCGCGTTCGCAGGCGGCCCGTTCGGCGTCACCGTCACGCTGCAAAGCCTGCTCGGGGCGCTTTGCACGCCGCTGGCCTGGATGATCGGCATCCCGTGGGCGGAAACCGGAACGGCGGGCGCGCTGCTCGGCCAGAAAGTCGTGCTCAACGAGTTCCTCGCTTATCTCGAGCTGGCCAAGACCCCGCCCGGCGTGCTCACGGAGCGGTCGCGCGTGATCCTCACCTACGCCATGTGCAGCTTCGCCAATCTCGGATCGCTCGGCATCCTGATCGGCGGACTCGCTGCGATGGCCCCGGAGCGGCGGACCGAGATCGCCGAGCTTGCGCCGCGCTCTGTCGTGGCCGGTTTCCTGGCCAGCCTTCTCTCCGCCGCGATCGTCGGCATGATCACTTTGGCTTAACCGATCCCGCGCCGCCGCAGGCGAAACCACCGCGCCGGGCGACGCCTCGTCACCGCCGGCCAATCGCGTTGGCACTCGCCGCGCTCGAAGGCACGGAGTAACCTGATGGCGCGGCCTTCATGGCTGCAGATATCGCCTCATGTAGAGTTCTGGAGATCAGCGAGGTCGGCCATGTCAATCAGCAGCACCAGTGCACTCGTCGTCGTCATCGGCGCCGTTATCAGTCTCAGCAGCATCGCGCCGGCATCGGCGCAGCAGTCGGATTTGTCGTTTTTCGTCACCAGCGCCGGCAAAGGCGCTGGCGCCGATCTCGGCGGGATCGAGGGTGCCGACGCGCATTGTCTCGCACTCGCCAAATCCGCCGGCTCTGCGGCGCAGGCATGGCGCGCCTACCTCAGCACGTCGCTTCCGGGCGGCGAGGCGGGGGTCAACGCGCGTGATCGCATCGGCAAAGGCCCGTGGAAGAATGCCAAGGGCGAGGTGATCGCCCAAACGGTCGACGCGCTGCACTCGGACAAGAACAACCTGACCAAGGATACCGCGCTGACGGAGAAGGGCGAGAAAGTCAGTGGCCGCAGCGACGCCGTCAATACCCATGACATCCTGACCGGCTCGGACCCGCAGGGTAACTATTCGACCGCGGGCGGCGACACCACATGCGGCAACTGGTCGAAAAGCGGTGAAGGCTCCGCCATCGTCGGCCACCACGACCGCATAGGACTCAAGGCGACACGGCACATGACCTCGTGGAACTCCTCGCACGGCACGCGCGGGTGCGGCCAGGAAGCGCTCAAGGCCACCGGCGGCGCGGGGCTGTTCTATTGTTTCCTGGCCGAATGATCGCGGACCTGGGCCGCATCAGCCGTCGATCAGATCAGGAATGAAAATCCCCGCTGTCTCGCACGACAGCGGGGATGATCGTGTCAGTGGTCCGGGCGCATATCCGAATGACGGTATCATGCGTTCAATCCGCCCGGCGCCGCGATGTCATCACTGGTTGCGGAGCTTGCGGCACGCCCACTTCTCGCCGTCGTCGCAGCGGTCGTCCCACTTGCGGCACTGCCACTTCGATGCCCGGTCATGATCGCGATAGCGGCCGCCTTCGGCGCGCGAGATCTTCAGGCCGGTCGACATCGCGCAGGACCGCTTCATCGGCAAAGGCGACCGCGACCACGCGATCGGGTCGCACAGCGCGCTCCGCGGCGATGAGCGGCTTGCCGCCGATATCGCCCTGCAGTGCAGCCAGTGCGCCGAACAGCCGCCGCGGCCAGACCACGGGATTGCGTTGCCGGCCGTCCGCCGTCGCCGCATGAACCAGAGCGTCGCCGCCTTCCGCAACGAACGCCGCAAGCAGCCTATCGAAGTCGGCGGCATCGAGATCGGGCATATCGCCGGGGACGATCATGGCGCCCGCGGAGGTTGCATCGACGGCGCGGATGCCGGTCGCGATCGAGCTCGCGATGCCGCGGCTTGGATCGGGGTTGGCGATCAGCGAGAGACGGCCGCCGTCCTGCACAGTGCCGAGTGCCGTGGCTATGGAGCTGCTATCCGGAGGCGTCACGACGAGGATCGCGCCGACTTGGCTCCGCAGCAGCGCCCGCGCCACCCGCGCCACCACGGCCTCGCCGCCGACCTCGGCCAAGAGCTTGTTGCCGGCCCCGAAGCGCGTCGACGCCCCCGCCGCCAGCAGCACCGCAGTCACGGCCAGGTCGCGGGCGCGATCCATATCGGTTCTACCCTGCTGAACTATTGGGCTATCCATCTGGCGGAAAATGCCTTTCTGCCGATTGAAACACCCCGGCCCAACCGCCATATCGTCTGGGCGGGCGCACCCCTTGCCGCCGTTGCCCCCGGCTGTTTGGAGCGTGTTAGCTTTGATGCTGGATCCCGATTCGCTTCGTTGCGACGACAATGAAACGGACTTCTCGAACATCACACTAGGCCCCGGTTACGAGTAGCACCGATGCGACGCTTGAGCAGGCTCTTGATCGTCCTCGTCCTCGCCGCATCCACGGCGGCGGCGGCGCTGTTCGCATCGCAAACCCCGCTCGACCGTGCGAGCTTGCCGCCACGAGTGGGGCCGGCGTTGAACGAGGTCGTGGCTTGGGGCTATCAGCTTCAGCGCGTCACCCCCTCGACGATCCCCGACGCTGTCGATCTGCTGATCACCGACTACTCGCGCGATGGCACCGCGGCTGGAGCGTGGACCGCGGCCGAAGTCGACGCGTTGCGTCACCGCTCGGACGGCAAAGCGCGGATCGTACTGGCTTACCTCTCGATCGGCGAAGCCGAGACCTACCGCGGATATTGGCATCACCATTGGCGCATCAGCCGGCCGTCATGGCTCGGCGCCGAGAACGCGGCATGGCGGGGCAACTATGCCGTGCGGTACTGGGAACCGGGTTGGCAGAAACTGATCTTTGATTCTGCGCCGGACCTCGTTGCTCGTGTTCTCGCGCGTTGGTTTCCGTCGTTCGCCGCCGATTCCTACCTCGACCGCATTCTCGCGGCCGGATTCGATGGCGTCTTTCTCGACAAGGTCGACGCCTACGAGGACTGGACCGCTGAACGGCCGGACGCGGCCGGCGATATGGTTCGTTTTGTGGGCGCGATCGCCGACTATGCTCGCAGGCGCAAGCCGGGTTTTCTGATCGTGCCGCAAAATGCCGAAGAGCTTTTGCTCGATGCGAGCTACCTCGCCAAAATCGACGCGGTCACCAAGGAAGACCTGTATTTCGGCATTGCCGGCGACGGCAAGCCGAACAAGCCCGACGATGTGGCGGCCGCGGAGGCAGCGCTAGGACGCGCCAGCGCGGCCGGCTTACCCGTCTTCGTCGTCGAATACGGCGACGATCCGGTCATGCGACAGACCGTCCAGCAACAGGCCCAGGTCATCGGCTTCAGGCCACTTTTCGCGAGCCGGGAACTCAATCAACCGCCAGAGCTGCTGGAGTTCGAGCGCGGCGCAGCCGGAGCTGCCCGCAGCACCAGAAGTGACCCGGTAGCGAAAAAAACAACATCCATATCATTATGTTAGGTCGCATTCAGCCGACGCGCTGGCTGGCGCGGCGACTCGAAAATGGCGCAGTATAGCCACGCTCAAGACTCTATTAAGGTTGTATAACGCATTCATATTTCCGCCTAGGTTGCGCCACACGAATCGTTCAGATTCAATTTATGAGTGAATTTGTAATCGTAAAGTCGGTGTGCTCATCGGTGGCGTTGGCGCTGGTCGGCACCCTTTTTTTCACCCTCCATTCCATCCCTCGCTCCGAGGCTGCGCGATCGCAATCCGATCCGATCATCGGCCCGGCGCGGGTCATCGATGGCGACACGATCGACGTCGGCAGCGTGCGGGTCCGGCTCGAAGGCATCGATGCGCCGGAGTTGGGCCAGAGCTGCGGACAGCGCGGCGGCGGCACCTGGAACTGCGGCAGCGCCGCCTCCAACGCCCTTGAAAAGATGATCGGAAATCAAACGGTCGATTGCACGCCGAGCGGCACCGACAAATATGGCCGGACACTCGGTCTGTGCCGCGCCGGCGCGATCGATCTCAACTCCGAGATGGTGCGCCGGGGCTTTGCCTGGGCATTCGTGAAGTACTCGACCTTGTTCGTCGCGGTCGAGGCCGAGGCCCGCGCGACGGCCGCAGGCGTGTGGCAGGGAGAGGCCGATCCGCCGTGGGTTTTCCGCGAGCACAGGTGGACGAGCGCCGCGCCCGACGCACCTGAAGGTTGTGCGATCAAGGGCAACGTCTCGAACAAGGGCCACATCTATCATCTGCCGTGGAGCCCCTGGTACAGCCGGGTCAAGGTCGACATCGGGCGCGGCGAGCGCTGGTTCTGCACCGAGGCCGACGCATTGGCCGCCGGCTGGCGACCGGCGATGACCCATTAGCCTCGACCCATTAGCCTCGACAAGGAGATGTGATCGGACGGCAGCCGGTCGGCGCTTGACTTCCCGGCCGACTGCCATGAGCATTCGTGGAGAAATTGCGCCCCTTTCCGGGAGAATTTGCCGTGCCGAGATTTCGAGCCAAGACGTGGAAGACCGCGGTTCTCGGTGCGCTGGCCATGGTCGCGCTCGTGCCGTCGAGCCCGGCCTCGGCTGGCTCGACGTGGAACGGCTTACGGAGTGAAGTGTTCGGAACCCGCCCGATCGAAGACGGCGCCGGCATCATCAGCATCAAAGCCCCGTATCGGCCCGACGACGTGCGCGCCGTGCCGGTGTCGATCGAGGCCCGTTTGCCCGATGGCCGCAGCATCCGCGCCGTAACGCTGGTCGTCGACGAGAATCCGTCGCCCGTCGCAGCCGCATTCAAACTCGGCGGCGACCGCAGCCACGTCAGCCTGTCCACCAAAATACGGCTCAACCAGGAAAGCTTCATCCGCGCCATCGTCGAGGACGGCCAGGGCCGCCTCAGCATGGTCTCGACGCTCGTCAAATTCGCCGGCGGCCAGTCGGCGTGCTCGGCTCCGCCGACGGGCGACCCGGCCGAGATCGCCGCCAACATGGGCAAGATGAAGCTCGCGCCCGCGCCGACCTCGGTTGCGGCGACGCAGATCGACCAGCGCGTCCGTCTCGACATCCGCCATCCCAACCACACCGGCATGGCGCTCGATCAGATGACGCTGCTCTATATTCCGCTGCGCGTGGTCTCCAGGCTCGAAGTGCGCAAGGGCGACGACCGCGTGCTCGAGATGGACGGCAGCATCACACTGAGCGAGAACCCGACGATCGAGTTCGATTTCCCGGCCGGCGGCGCGGACAAGCTCGACGTGACGATGAAGGACAGCGACGGCGCCGAGTGGCGCCACGCCTTCACCGTCGGCCCGGCGAGCTGAGCCGCGCGGAACCGGCGCCCATTTCCGCATTCAAAACTGCAACTCTGGATGGCAGGACGTGCTGACCCAGCGGCCGCACTTGGCTGCGCGCGGAGGTTGTTCACCCTTGCGGCCCGGCATGTTCGGCGTGGATAACTCCGTTTTGTAAGTCATTGAAATTGCTCGCTTGCGATGTTCACCCGCACGTGCGCGACACGACATGAAGGCCGCGCCGAGGCGAAGCGCATGACGATCGGGCCGCATACGACCACCACAAGCGATCACGGATGGTGCGAGCGCGGCCAGCCTGTCGCTTACTCCCCATTGGCGGCGTCGATTGGATGCGCGGCGACTGCGGGCGCACAAGTATTGGGCAGCCCATCACCCGACCGCCCAGCCCGGAGCGCTCCGCCATGCTCGACCAGGTTCACATCAAAGAAATGCTGAACGAGATTCCGCTATTCGCGGGATGCTCGCCCGAAGCACTCGCCGGCATCGCGCGCGTCGTCGTCGAGCGCGACGGCAAGCGGGGCGAGAGCATCTACGAGGCGGGCGACCAGGCGCTCGACATGTACGTGCTGGTGAAGGGGCTCGTCAGCTTCACCACCAAGTCGGGGGTCGGACACCTGCACGTCGAGACGCTGATGAAGCGGCACATGATTTTCGGCTGGGCAGCGCTGGTGCCCGAGCATCCGAAGCGGCTGGGCAACGCCAAATGTCTCGAGGACTGCAAACTGCTGTCGATCAACGGCGACGCGCTGCTCGAGGTGCTCGGCCGGCACCCGCAGTCGGGCTTCGTCGTCATGACGCGACTGTGCTCGATGATCGCCAGCACCTTCATCGAGAAGCCGTGAGGGGAAGGGCGGGAAGGCGCCGGTTATCGGTGACAGGGCTTGCAGGTGACAGGGTGGCGGGGGATCGCGGCACAGGGCCATGACCATTGCGCCGCTTCACCCGCCTTTCACCGGGGCTAGGCCGCGGATGGCGCGGGCGCGGACGACTTTGCCGATGGGGGCCATCATTTCCTTTTTGGCTTCGACGATGATGACGCCGCCGAAGCTCGGCGAGACCCGGCCCGCGAGCCGCTCCCAGGCACCGGCGGAGCGATGCAGGATGAAGCGGTGATCGACCGGCGGAATGTGCAGTGCGTTGCTCCACGCGACCGGTGTGAACAAAGCGTCGGTGAGCAACTGCTGCAGCTGGCCACGGCTGTAGGGCCGGCCATGGCCGAAGGGCGTGCGATCGAGCCGGGCCCAGACGCCGCGCCGGTTGGGCACGATCAGCACCAGCGAGCCTTCGGGAGCGAGCACGCGCCAGATCTCGCGCAACAGTGGCCCCGGCCGCTCGGCCTGTTCGAGGCAGTGGACGGCGAGCAGGCGATCGACGGTGTTGTCGGGCAGCGGCAGGTGCGTCTCCTCGACGAGCACGCTGCGGACGAGGCCGCTGGATGGCCACACCAGCGCGCCCTGGGCGGCCGGCATCATGGCGCCGACGCGCCGCGCTTCGGTGCGGTAGATGCCGAGATAGGGCGTCGGATAGCCGAGGCCCATGACGGTCTGGCCCTTGACGCTCTGCCAGCGCGCGCGGACCTGATGGCCGAGCAGGCGGCGGACCACCTGGCCGAGCGGGGTGGCGTAGAAGTCGCGCACGGTTTCGACATCGAGATGCATGTGGCTCCGGAACTGGACCGATGGCGTCGCGGCTGAGCGATCATGCCCGATTTCTTGGCCGAGAGCACCCGGCAGCGGACGGACGGTGAACGGGCGGGTCAGCGCGCGCGGCGAGATGTGGTGCCGAGCGCCAGCGACAGTGCCGCGAGGATGGCCATGACCAGAACGATCGACGGGCCGCCGGGGGCGTCGGTGGAGAGCGACAGGCCGAGACCGAGCAGCGTGCTGGCGATGCCGGCGAGCGCCGAGAGCACGACCATACGTTCGGGCGTTGCCGAGAACGGCCGCGCGGCGACGGACGGCACGATGAGAAACGCGATGACCAGCAGGATGCCGACGATCTTCATGCCGATGGCGATGGTCAGTGCGAGGATCAGCGTGAAGGCGATGCGCACGCGGTCGCGATCGACGCCCTCGGCGGTGGCCAGCTCCTCGTGCACGGCGAGGCGGAGCAGCGACGACCACAGCCAGGCCATGGCCGCGAGCGCCAGCGCGCCGCCGCCGTAGACCCAGACGAGATCGACGCCGGTGACGGCGAACACGTCGCCGAACAGGTAGCCCATCAGATCGACCGAGGGGCCGCGCACGAGAGCGGTGGCGATGACGCCGGCGGCGAGCGCGCCGAAATGCATGAGGCCGAGGATCGAATCGACCGGCACCGCCTTCTGGCGTCCGGCGAGGATCAGCAGCCCGGCGACGACGAGAGCGACGAGGAGCACGCTGATGGTCAGATCGAGCTGGAACATGAGGCCGAGCGCGACGCCGAGCAGGCTGGCTTGCGCGACGGTCTCGCCGAAGTAGGCCATGCGGTTCCAGACCACGAAGCAGCCGAGCGGCGCGGCGACGATGGCGAGGCCGATGCCGGCCGCGAGCGCGCGCAACAGATAGGGTTCCATCAGCGCGGCCCCTCGCCGGTGTCGGCTGAACCGGTGGCCATGCCCGGGTCCGGAAGGCTTTTTGTTACGCCCGGGTCCGGAAGGCTTTTTGTTACGCCCGGGTCCGGCGTTGGATCGCCGCCGAGATCGTGCCGGTGATCGTGGTTGTGATGATAGACGGCGATGGCGCGGGCGGCCTCGGCGCCGAACAGGCGGACATACTCGGGGTGCTGGGCGACGGTCTCGGGCACGCCGGAGCAGCAGACGTGGCGATTGAGGCAGACGACGCGGTTGCTCGCCGCCATGACGACGTGGAGGTCGTGGCTGACCAGCAGCACGCCGAGACCGCGTGCGTCGCGCAGCGTGCCGATCAGCGTGTAGAGCTCGGCCTCGCCGGCATAATCGACGCCGCGAACGGGCTCATCAAGAACAAGAAGATTGGGTGAGCGCAGCAGGGCGCGGGCGAGCACGACGCGCTGCAATTCGCCGCCCGACAGGCTGGTCATCTGCTGGGCTGCGACATGCGACGCGCCGACCTCGGCGAGGGCGTCGCGGACCTGGGGCCCGGATATGGAGCCGCCGGACCAGGACTGGCCGAGCCGGAGGAAGCGATCGACGGTCATCGGCAGCGCGCGGTCGATGTCGAAGCGCTGCGGCGCGTAGCCGATGACGAGATCGGCGCGGCGATGCACCGTGCCGCGGTCGGGCGCGTCGAGGCCGAGCAGCAGGCGGACCAGCGTCGTTTTGCCAGCACCGTTGGGGCCGATGACGGTGACGATCTCGCGCGGGCGGATGTCGATGTCGACGCCGGTCAGGATGCGGCGGCCGCCGCGCTCGATGGCGAGACCGCGGCCAGAGAGCAGCGCGGTCGGGTCGACGCGCGCCTCCGGCAGAACGGTATCGACGGACGCGGGCCCGTGGTGGTGATGGCCATGTGCATGGTCGTGACCGCAACAGCCGTCGTGGACGTGGCCGTCGTTGACGTGATCGGCGCGGACGGGGGGCGGCATCACCGTGCAGCCGGCCTGGATTTGGCAGCCTGGCCGGATTTGCCGCGCTCGGCGGCCGGCTTGGTGGCGCTGTCGGCGTGCGCGCCGGCCGCTGCTGCGGCGGCTTCGGCTTCGGCGCAGCGCGGGCAGGTGCCCGTCACCTCGACGAACTTGACGCGCGGCTTGAACTGGGCGGATTTGGCGACCTTTTCGACGATGTCGAAAATGCCCTCGCTGTCGACCTCGGCGACGGCGCCGCATTTTTCGCAGCTGAGGAACAGCGGCCGGCGGCCGGTGACGAAATCGTCCGAATGCAGCCGGCGGCAGGCGAAGAACGCGTTCTTGCTTTCGAGGCGGTGGATGACGCCGGCTTCGAGCAGCGCGTCGAGCGCGCGGTAGACCGAGATCGGCGCGAGCCGGGTGCCGCGGTCGGCGATGCGGCCGAGGATGTCGTAGGCCCCGACCGAGCCGTGGGCGGCAACGATTTCCTCGAACACCTGCTGGCGGAGCTTGGTGAAGCGCAGGCTCTTCTCGTCGAAGATCGCCTCGGCGCGCTTCATGGCCTGTTCGACACGGCGGGCGTTGTGGGGGCCCGGCGGCGGAAAGAGTAGCTTGGATTGCGTGTCTGGCATGCGTGATCCGGAACCTGGGGGCGGCGCGGCAGGGCACAGCTATAGCACGTCGAATGCGCGGTGTGGCAACGTCTGGAGTGGTGTGCCGGGACGGCCGCCGGGCCATCAGTCGTACCGGCGCACATTAGGGTGGGTCAAGCCGTCCATGCGGAGCTTGGACGCCCAGTCGCGCGACCCGACATCGTCGAGCGGTGCCAGCCATGTTGGGTCGCGCGAAAGCTTGACCCAACCTACACGGTGCGAAGGTGCGATCGGCGAGAATTGATTGGCGGTTGTGGAGGCCAAGGCTGGCCGGGACCAAGCTCGAGCGGCAGGGGAGGCCGGGCTCGTGCCGGGCTGCACGAAATTTCAGCACGCGACCGTCGCCGGAACTTCGCTCTTTTGCCTTCATTGCATGGTCTTCCAGCTTGGCGCCGGAGACTTGCGGCGCGGCGCGGCCAGTGCGGCCGGCGCCAGGACATCCGCCAACCCCTCAGTGTGCGTACCCATGCCCCCCGCCCCCGCCTACATCGTCGCCGCCCGCCGTTCCGCCCTCGGCCGTATCGGCGGCCTGCACAAATCGCGGCGGGTCGAGGAACTGGCGGCGCCGGTGATCGCGGCCGCGCTGGCCGATTGCGGCATCAAGGCGCGGGCGGTGGACGAGGTGATCGTCGGCAACGCCAGCGAAGGCGGCAACCCGGCGCGGCTGATCGCGCTCAGCGCCGGAATGAGCGAAACCTGCGCGGCATCGACCGTGGACCGGCAGTGCGGCTCGGGTCTCGAAGCCATCCTCAACGCCATCCGCCTGATCGCCTGCGGCGAGGCCGGCGTGGTGGTGGCGGGCGGCGCGGAATCGCTGTCGACCGCGCCGTGGCGGCTGGCCAAGCCGAAGACGCTGTATCAGACCCCGCATTTCCTGCGCATCGAGCCGGGCACCGCCGATCAGGCCGAGGAGCCGCAACTGTTCGAGGCGTCGGAGGCGCTGTCGCGCAAGCTCGGCCTGTCGCGCGGGCAGCAGGACGCATGGGCGCTGAAATCACACATGAAAGCAGGGGCGGCGCGCGAGCGGCGGCGGTTCGTCGGCGAGATCGTGCCGATGCGCGCCAACGCCGACGAGGCGCGCGACCAGAGCGCGATCGAGCCGGGGCTCGAGGATCTCGAGAAGCTGACGCCGTTTCTGCCGCCGAACGGGACGCTGACGCCGGGCAACACCAGCGCGATGCACGATGGCGCAGCGTTCGCAGTGGTGGTGTCGGAAGCCGAGTGGCAGCGGCTGGGCCGTCCGCCGGCACTGCGGCTCATCGGCAGCGCGGCACAGGGCGTATCGCCTGACCGCGAGGGTGGCGCACCGGCCGAGGCGGCGAAGAAGCTGTTGGCGCGGCTCGGCGATTTCGATGCAGGCCGGATCGGCGTGGTGGAACTGAGCGAGAGCTCGGCGGCGCAGGCGCTGGCGTTCGCGAGCGAGTTCGGGCTCGACGGCGACCTGATCAACCCCGATGGCGGCGCGGTGGTGCGCGGGCATCCCTATGGCGCCGCCGGCGCAGTGCTGGCGGTGCGGCTGTTCACGCACATGGTGCGCGGCGGCGAGGGGCACGGCAGTGTGCGGCGTCCGACGCACGGGCTGGCGGCGCTCGGCACGATGGGCGGAATGGGGCTGGCGGCGCTGTTCGAAGCCGTTCCGCAATAGCGGCGCAGGCGCGGTTGCTGGTGGGCAACCGAAGCGCGACGAGCTTAGCCGATCTGTTGCCGCTCCGGCGCAGGCGCCGACGCGGTTTTGTTTGCCGCTCCGGCGCAGGCGCCGACGCGGGCTGCAATCCACAGCCTTCAGGTTACATTCACGTCACAATCGTGATGATACGCACATTGGCCGCAATCTTGACCAGAGATTGCGCGGCTGGTGTTGTGTTGCAGCGGCTTTGCACACATTTTGCCCGGGATGCGCGCGTGAGCGCGAACGAACGCCGCGGCAGATGGCCGGGGTGCGGCGCTGAGAGGGTTGCTGAGAGGGTTGGGTATGGATTTGAAAGCGCTCGTCGACTGGGTCCTGACCAACGGCTCGTCGCTGCTGTTCGGGGTTCTGGTGTTCGCCGGCATCGGGCTGGTGCTGACCTCGGGTCCGGCGAAGCGGGTCTGGCGCGCCATCGAAGAGACGTTCTTCACCAACTGGCAGTTGGCGCTGCTCGGATCGACGGGCATCGTGCTGTCGCTGGCGTCGGGCTACACGACGTGGGACGGCATGCGGAACTTCACCGGCGAGCCGGTGCTGTCGGGGATGATCACCTTCGGCATCCAGGGCGTGATGCTGATCGTCGCGTGGCTGATCGGCGAGAGCTTCGCCACCGGCATGAACCAGAAGGGCGCGCAGGGCTCGGGCGGCTGGGATCTGCTCGCCACCGGTTTGTTCGCCATCCTCGCGCTCGTCGCGGTGACGGTGTGGGCGGGCCAGGGCGGCACGGCCGCGGCGGTCGCCAGCAGCAACTGGTTCGATAGCTCAGCCGCGCGCACCATCCAGAGCTTCGCGCTTTACGGCGCGGTGACGGCGATGATCTTCGCGTTGATCATCGCCATGACCAAGAGCGACATCGGCGGCTCGTATGTGCAGAGCGCGCGGGTGATCGTCAAGAATGCGGTGCTGTGGGTGATGTTCCTCGCCTGCATGGCGACCAGCGTGTTCTTCTCCTTCGACAGCTTGTTCACGGCGATCTTCCCGCAGTCGGAGCGCGTGCGCGCCGCCGAGATCCGCGCGCAGAACCAGGTCGCGGGCATCGTCGGCGACATCGGCCACAGCATTTCCGAGAAGCGGCTGCAGCGAGGCCGAGACGCTGTTCACCAGCGACGGCTGGCGCGCCTATGACGAGGGATTGTCGGCGCTGGCCAAGGCCGCGCAGGGATCGGGCGCGGAGATCGAGACCTATTTCAACGCCATGGTCGAGGACAAGAACCGCGCGATCAAGCAGCAGCAGGAGCGCATCACCACGGCGGTGTCGAGCCAGGCCGGGCTGCAGAGCCGCAAGCTGTCGCTGACCGACGAGCTGTCGCGGCTGGAGGCGGATCGCCCGGCGCTGTCGGCCGACTATGCGGAGAAGAAGACGGCGCTCGACGCGCGCGCCAAGGAAGTGGATGCCAAGCGCGTGGAAGCGATGGCCGAGGAGAAGGGCGTCGAGGGCACCGGCAAAGTGGGCCGCGGGCAATTCTTCCGCCAGCGCATGGACGAGCTTGGAAAACTGCAGGACTACATCAAAGTCGGCGAGGAGCGGGTCAAGGATTCCAAGAAGCGCCTCGACGCCACGGAGACGCGCATCGCCCAGCTGAAGCGCGAGCTGGCGGCGGTGGATGGCGACCTCGCGAAGTATAAAGGTGAGACGGAGACGGCGGAGAGCCGCATCAAGCTGGCGCAGGAGACCGCGCTGACCGACCCCAAGACCAAGCTCGACCCGTCGCGGCTGGTGCCGCTGTTCGAGACCGCGCGCTCCGACTTCCGCCAGGACCCGACCGCCGAGCGGCTTTCGAAGCTGCAGCAGACCTGCGGGCAGATCTATACCGCGATGGCGACGGCGACGCCGGAGACCAAGAAGAAGGTGGCCGGCCTCGACTGTGACCCAAAGCAGGCGGCGGAGGCCGCGGCGCTGGTGTTCGCGCTCAACGCCGGCAACGAGACCTTTGCCAAGTCCTGTGCGGGCGGCGACCGGCTGGCCGAGCACACCACCGCCGACGGGCTGTTCGGCTTTGCGAGGAAGTGCCTCGCCGACAGCGGACTGCCGTCGAAGGAGACCGAGAAACTTCGCACCAAGATCAACTTCATCGAGCTCAATCGCGACGACAAGGCGCATCGCTTCGTGGTGACGTGGAATGCGTTCGGCGACGGCAACCGCCTCGCCTACCTCGCGCTCGCCATCGCCATCGCCATCGACAGCCTCATCTTCATGTCGGGACTTTTCGCTGCCAACGCCACCCGCTCGCCGCTGTCGGACGTGCCGACCTCGAAGGCCCGCTCGGCGCAGCAGCTGGAGGCGATCATCGAGAACGCGCTGCTGCCCGACACCTTCGCCAACGCCAAGATGGTGCTCGGCGCGCTGCATCCGATCACCAATACCGAGGGCTACGTGGCCGAGGTCGATACGCGCGATCTCGACCCCGAGACCGCGGGCCGGTTGCGCGAGGTGTTGTCGGCGGGCGCCACCATCGGCGCGGTGAAGCGCGAGGACGGGCGGTACATGGTGCGCGAGGAGCTGATGCAGTTCCTAGCCATCGTCGCCAAGCGCGCCTACGACAAGAACCGCGGCAAGTTCACCGAGAATGTCGAGCAGTCGGTGAAGGCCATCGAGCTGGAAAAGATGATCGCGGTGGCGCTGCTGCCGGATGTGGGCGCGAGCGCGGACGTGGTGCTCGGCCACTTCCATCCGATCTCGGAGGAGAAGGGCTTCCCCGGATTTGCGTCCGAGGTGCTGCTGAGCGAGGTCGACGAGGATCACAAGCGCATCGTGCGCAACGTGCTGAACGCCGGCTCGACGTATCAGCTGGTGCATCGCTTCGACCGCAAGGACAGCCCGCCGCCGCGCTACATCGTGCACGCCGATCTGTACAAGACGCTGGCGCGCATCCGCGCCCGCAGCATGGCTGGCGGAGGTTATGGCCGGCCGCAGATTGCCGGACCGCAGGCGGGAGCCATTCGCGACGGCGGCGCATTGTCGGGCGCCGATCCGCGACTTGCAGCGGCCAAGCCGCAGAAGGCCATCGCGTCGCCGGTTGCGCCACCAGCAGCGGCACCGGCATCGGCTGGCGAACCCGGAGCGACGCCGCAATCGTCGAACGCCGAGGTGCTGCGGCTGATCCTCGAGTCGCTGATCAATGCCATCGGCGTCGATGCGGTGGCCTATGCTTCGATGTCGTCCGAGGCGTTTTCGGCGGCGCTGCCGGCTGCCGATTTGTTCAATCGCGCGCGGATGATGAACGCGATGTTCGACGACGCGCTGGCGATGCGCGAGGACGAGGTGCGCGGCTCGCTGCAGCGGCAGTCCGAGAACCTGCTGAAGAAGCTGCCGTCGGAGAGCCACTGGGCCCTGCAGCACGCGCAAAAGGAAGTCGAAGACAATTGGGATGTGCTGATGCTGCTGCCGGATGGCCCGTACGATCAGGTCATCGACAACCTCATCCATCAGCTCGAGCCGCGCGCGGCGGAAGGCGAATTGCAGCCGCACGAGCGCATGCTGCTGATCGCGACCAAGGCGGTGCGGGCGAGCCTGCGCTCGGGCGCGCGATCGTCGGAGAGCGATTGGGCCCGCGTCGAGCAGCAACTCGAGGACACGCTGCGGGAGGCGCGGCTGTCGCCGGCGCCGAACGAGCGGCGCGCCTGAGAGCTTGCACACACGTTCTGCAACGAACAAAGCCCGGAGCACTCGCTCCGGGCTTTGTCGTTGTGGCGTGCGTGAGTGGATCGCATCACATCTTGAACGGCACGATGGTCTGGCGTTGCGCACCGAGGCCATCGATGCCGAGGCTGACGACATCGCCGGGCACGAGCCACACCGGCGGCTTCATCCCGAGTGCGACACCGGCGGGCGTGCCCGTGGTCACCACGTCGCCCGGCTCGAGCACCATGAACTGGCTGATGTAGGAGAGCAGGTAGGGGATCTGGAAGATCATGTTGGCGGTGGTGCCCGACTGCCGCCGCGCGCCGTTGACGTCGAGCCACATGGCGAGCTTGCCGGGATCGGCGATCTCGTCGGGCGTGACCAGCCACGGCCCGAGCGGACCCGCGCGTCTCGAAGCACTTGCCTTTCATCCACTGGCCCTTGCGCTCGACCTGGAAGTGGCGCTCGGACACGTCGTTGCAGATGGTGTAGCCGGCGATGTGGCGGAGTGCGTCGGCCTCGTCGACGTAGCGGGCGCGGGTGCCGATGACGAAGGCGATCTCGACCTCGTAGTCGAGCTTCAAGGAGCCGCGCGGCACCATGATGTCGTCGTTGGGGCCGACGATGGAGTTGCCGAGCTTGTTGAACAGAATGGGCTCGGAGGGAATCGGCGAGCCGGTCTCGGCGGCGTGGTCGGAGAAGTTGAGCCCGACGGCGATGAAGTTCCACACCCGGCCGACCGGCGCGCCGAGACGCACGCCCGTGGGCGCCGCAGGCAGCGACGCGGGATCGAGGGCGCGGAGGCGGGCCAGCGTATCGGGGCCGAGGGTGTCGCCGGTCACATCAGGAATGATCGCAGAGAGATCGCGCACCACGCCGCCGCCATCGACGAGGCCGGGCTTTTCGCTTCCCATCGGTCCAAAGCGCACGAGCTTCATGCATCACTCCCTGTTGATCGCGATCCTTCGGACCAAGGTGTCAGACGTTGGTGTGGAAGGTTCTGTAGAATTGGACGTTGAACCTCACACAGCATGGCGCAAGGCTCAAGCGTTTCACGTTTGATTGTGGCGCGTGCGGATTGCCGCGCCTGCTGGATTGAGGCAATAGTCTTCATCGGGCCGCTGTGGTCGTGTCGAAGACGCGCCTAACATGTCGTGTCGAAGACACGCAACTAGCGGCGTGTCGACGACGCGCCGACAGAACGGTGTGTCGAAGACACGCTTCCGGAACAGCGTGTCGAAGACGTGCTTCTGGCAGGACGTGTCGGAGATGCGCTGCCAGCACGGCGTGCCGAAACTGAATGGTCAGAAACAACCACGGAGAAGGTCCCCTATGCTCCGCATTCTCTCTGTCGCTGCATTGATCGCCGTTGGCGCGACCGCAGTCGCCGCCCAGAACCTCGACGTCATCAAGGCCCGCAAGGAAACGCTCAAGGGCTTCGGCGCCGCTGCCAAGGAACCCGGCGCGATGATCAAGGGCGAGGCGAAGTTCGACATGGCCAAGGTGCAGGCCGCGTTGAAGACGTTCCAGGCCGGCGCCGCAAAACTGCCCGACCTGTTCCCAGACGACAGCAAGACGGGCGGCGAAACCGAGGCGCTGCCGATCATCTGGGAGAAGAAGGCCGATCTGGTCGATCGCTACAAGAAGCTCGCGGCCGAAAGCAAGGCGGCCGAGGCCAAGATCAGCGACGAGATCGGGTTCCAGGAGACGTGGCCGAAGCTGCTCGGCGACAACTGCGGCGCCTGCCACAAGATATATCGCAAGCCGCAATAAACGGGGTGTCCGTGGACGCGGTTTCGACGAAGGCCCCGACGAAGGCCATGGTGCGCGCGTGGGACCTGCCTACGCGCGTATTCCATTGGGTGCTGGTGACGCTCATCGCGGTGTCGTGGGCGTCGTTCCAGTTCTCGTCGCTGATCGGCGACCCGCGGCTGGTCATCCACCGCCGCACGGGATACGCGGTGCTGATCCTCATCGTGTGGCGATTGCTGTGGGGGTTTTTCGGATCGTCGACATCGCGGTTCACGAGCTTCGTGCGCGGTCCCGGCGCGGCTATCGGCTATGCGTCGGCGCTGGCGCGCGGCCAGTCGCGGCACTACCTCGGCCACAACCCGCTCGGTGCGCTGATGGTGCTGGCGCTGCTGGTGCTGGTCGGCGGGCAGGCGCTGCTCGGGCTGTTCACCGTCGAGCACAACGATCTGGCGGCGGGGCCGCTGTACCGGCTCGTCGACGAGGAGACGCAGAAGCTGGCGTCGCGCTGGCACCGGCGGTCGATCTATTGGTTCCTTCTGCCGGCGATCGGGCTCCACATCACGGCGAATGTGCTGTACGCGCTGCTGAAGAAGGACCCGCTGATCGCGGCGATGGTGACGGGGCGGAAACCCGCGGCGCGCTACGAGGACGAAGCGGAGGCCGAGATCGTCGGCCGTCCGGTATTGCGCGCGCTCGTGTGCCTCGTCGCGGCGGCGGCGATCGTGCTCGGCGGCATTACGGCGCTCGGCGGAAGGCTCTCTTAGTGGGCGCTTCGGTTGCCCACACGGCATCCGCGCCGGGCGCTTCGGTTGGCCACCAGCAACCGCGCCGGCCAGCGGAGACATCACGAGACCCGCCGAGGTTGGTGAAGTTGTGGGCGCTTCGGTTGCCCATACCGCGTCGGCGCTTGCGCCGGAGCGGCAGAAAACAAGCAACCGGGCTCGCACCCGCGAAGAGTTCTCCTGGCGCTTCGGATGCCGACACGCATCCGCGCTTATTGCGGCTTCATCAGCTCGATGGCCATTTTCCAGCGGGCGTGCTTTTCCCGCTCTTGAACCCAATAGCCCATGAGGCTTTGGCCGGTGAGAAGTGCGCCGCCGAGGCTGTTCTTGGTGGCGTAGTCTTTCCACTGCGGACTGTCGAACAGGGACCGGAACAGCTTGTCGTACCACGCCGCGGCGCCGGGGCTCATGCGCGGCGCGCCGACCACCGAGCGCTGCATGAAATAGGTGAAGTCCATGCCGGTCTCGCGCAGCGTCGGCGTGGTGATGTAGGCCGGCAGCCGGGCGGGCGTGAAGGCGACGATCGGCTTGGTCATGCCCTTGGGATAAAAATTGTTCTGCTCGGAGGGATTGTTGACGGTCGAATTGGCGCGCTTTTCGGCCAGCTCCTTGGCCACCTCGCCACCGCCGCCGAACGACTTGTAGGTCATGTCGAGGCCATAGGTGGCGTTGAGGAACTCGGTCAGCAATTGATCTTCGGCGCCCTTGCCGGTGCCGGCCATCACCCAGCCCTTGCCCTTGGCCTTGGCGGCCTTGACGAAGTCGTCGATGGTCTTGATGTCGGCGCGCTCGCTGTTGACCCACAGCAGGAACACATCTTCCGCCAACCGAGCAATAGGCGTGAAGCGCGCGACGTCGATCTTGAGGTCGGGCATGTCGAGCGGCGTCGTGTAGAAGCTGTTCAACGTGAACAGAATGACGTGATCGTCGCCGGCGCGGGCCTGCAGCTTGGTCAGCGCGTCGCCGCCCGAGCGGCCCGGCTCATTGACGACGGTGAACGGCACCTTGGCGAGGCCCTGCTTGGCGATGACGTCGACGAGGAAGCGGACGGCCTGATCGGCGCCGCCGCCGGGGCCGGCCATGACCACGAACTCGATCGGCTTGGAGGGTTGCCAGGCGGCGGCCGGCGCGGGGGCCGCTGCCTTGGGAGCTGCCGGCGCGACTGCCTTGGGCGCCCCGGGCGCCGCGGCGGGCTTAGGGGCTGCCGATTTTGCAGCTGGCGCGGCTGGCGGCGGCGCGGGCGCGACCTGTGCGAGCCGGGTCTGGGCGGCGACGGGCCAAGCGGCCGCGATGCTCGCCGTCATCAGCGCCATCAGCACGGCGGAGGCGAACCCTCGCCCAATGGTGAGGCCCGACGCTCGGCCAGATGCGGCTCGTGTCATGGGCGTACCTTTCTCGAAAGCGGCAGAAGCCGGAATGCGGCGCGCGGCAGTCACGGTCGGCTGCAGGGCAGTTGCGTTTGGCCCTGATCCCCTCACACCGACCCTCTCCCCATTCGTAAAGGACGAACGGGGAGAGTGGGAAACGCGCCAAACGCGATCGCCTTGCTGTTCGCTGGACCGCGTCAGTTCTTGACCCACACTTCGACGCGGCGGTTGTAGTTGCGCGCCTCGGGCGTGTCGTTGCAGGCGACAGGCGCAAGCTCGCCATAGGCGCGACTGGTGACTTGCGAGCGCACGCCGATGCCGGCGGACACTGTCAGTGCGCGCAGCACGGCGGCGGCGCGGCGCTCGGACAGCTTGAGGTTCGACGCGAAGCTGCCGATGGCGTCGGCGAAGCCGATGATCGTGACCTGCTTGTTGCGGTAGTCGGCCGACTTCAGCAGATCGGCGAGACGCTGGATGTCGGCGTTGGCGCGGCTGTCGAGCGTGGCGTCGGCGGTGCCGAAGCGGAACGTGGTCGACAACCGGCTCGAGCCTTTCAGCTCACCGATCATGGTGCGCATCATGTTGATGTCGAAGTCCTCGGTCTGCGCATTGAGCGCGTAGGCGATGCGCGCGGTCTGGGCCTGGAAGTCCAGGGCCTCGAGCGACTGGTCGACGAAGTTCGCCTCCTTCAGCACAGGCTGCATGGCGGGCGACATGGCGAAGGCGAGCAGCTCGCGCGCCAACGGCACCTTCGGCACGCCGGAGGTGTAGAGATGCAGGCGGTGCATCAGCGGATATTCCTCGGTCTTGGCTGCGAAGTTCGAGGGCCGCACGATCAATCCGCACGACGCTTCGACATTGAGCGCCTTGGAATTGCGGACGATGCCGATGTTGGTGATGCCGATGCCGCTCTTGTCCTGCGCGACCTTGTCGGACCAGTCGGTCGCCGCGTCGATACGGATGATGTCGGGGCGCGCCTTGAGATTGCGCGGCTTCATCACCAGATCCTCGAAGGAGCCCCACACGCCGGAGCTTTCGACCATGGCGTAGACGTTGATCTTGCCCGGCGGCAGGCCGAGTTCGGACCAGTCGTTGATCTGGCCAGCGTAGATCTTCGCGATATTTTCGATCGAGATCGAGACGACGGGGTTTTCGGCCGCGACCACCATGGCGATGGCGTTCAGGGCGTAGACGTTCTCGTTGCCGGGCGCGCGCAGATTGCCGAAGCCCAGGGCCTGCGCGCGGGCCTGCTCCTCGGCGGTGATCGGGCGCGCCGACCAGAACACGTCGACGGTGCGGGCGAGCAACCCGGCGAGGCCGGCGGGCACACCCTGGCGGGCGACGATGAAGTTGCCGATCTCCTTGCCCGCCGCATCGGTGAGCTTGAACTCGAGGTTTTTCGGATCACTGCCGACCGAGCGGATCACGGTGGCGCCGATGGTCTTGGCGTAGGCCTGGACCAGCTTCGGCATCACGGCGGTGCCTTGCGCGCTGCCGCCCATGAACGTGGCGGTGCCGAGATTGGCGCCCTTCGGCGGAGCCGCCGTCACGGGCGCGGTCGGACAGCCGGGGCCTGAGCATTCGAAACGCCCGCCGTCGAGCGTCATGGTGCCGAGCGCCTTGCTTTCGATGACGTAGCGCGCGCCGTCGTAGGATTTGAGCTCACCCTGGACGGTGAAACCGCCGCCTTTCATCTGCAGCGTGATTTCCGCCGCCCGAACCGCACCCGCACCAGCCGCCACGACGGCGAATGCTGCCGCGGAACCGATCGCGCGTGCAGCCGTCCATCGTGCCGGCCTTCTCCACGTCCAGCCCGTCATGTCGCGTCTCTCCCCGTTTCAGGTCGTGTTGTTTATTGGCGCGATGATTTCTTGACAGGCAGGCTCAAGGCATCGCGCTCAGGTCAGGCACTGCGTCTTCCATGTATCGGCCGGCGCCGGTCAATTGCGAGCCGCACGTCGCCGGTGCAATCGCGCCGCGCTCGCGGCTCAGCTGACCGCGCGGATCGAGAATGAACGTCTCGTAGACCACGGAGGCGTGCACGCCCGACCCGCAGGTGTCGGCATTGGGCGACGCGCCGCGCGTTTCGTAGTCGAGCGCAGTG
Organism: uncultured Alphaproteobacteria bacterium; assembly: GCA_963819775.1. GTDB lineage: Bacteria > Pseudomonadota > Alphaproteobacteria > Rhizobiales > Hyphomicrobiaceae > JAKAML01. Next base: position 413,403 of record CAWFXM010000012.1, on the reverse strand, counting down.
GCGACCAGCCCCGAGCGCTGCTCGGCATGATGCCAGAACGTATAGACCTCGACCTTGTCGCCGTCACCACGGCCGTCGTCGCTGGTGCTGAGGAAACCGCGCCCGCGTTTTGACGCGCGGGTTTCCGCCTCGGCGGCATCGGCTGACGAGGGCGCGCCGGGCCAGACGTGTCCACTCTCGCCGTGACGCGCGGCGTACTCGTAGACGTGGAGATCGAGATTGACCGGCGCTTGCCAAATGACGGCGACCTTGGAGAGGCCGGCCATATCGACCGCCTCCAGCGAGACGGACTGCGGCGGCCCGGAGCCGATCTGAAGGCTAACGGCGGGCGACTTGCCCTGGAACAGATCGAGGATGATGGTGCCGCGGCCGGCCCCGTCGAGCTGCCGCTGGAGGTCGAACGCGCCATAGCGGAGGGCGACCTTCTGGCCGGGCCGGCACGGCGTCTCGATTTCGATCTGGACGCGGCCACCGCTGATGGCGCGGGCGGAGATGCGATCGGCGCTGCAGTCTGCGGCGGCGCGGACGGCGGGGGTCGGCGTCGGGGCGGCTGGTGCCGGCGGCTTCGCGGCCTTCTGTTTGGCTTCGGCTTCGGCGGCCTGACGGCGTTGTTCCTCGGCCTTCTGCTTGGCTTCGGCTTCGGCGGCCTGACGGCGTTGTTCCTCGGCCTTCTGCTTGGCTTCGGCTTCGGCGGCCTGACGGCGTTGCCTCCGCCTTCGCTTGGCTTCGGCTTCGGCGGCCTGACGGCGTCATCCTCGGCCTTCTGCTTGGCTTCGGCCTCGGCGGCCTGACGGCGCTGTTCCTCGGCCTTCTGCTTGGCTTCGGCTTCGGCGGCCTGACGGCGCTGTTCCTCCGCCTTCTGCTTGGCTTCGGCCTCGGCGGCCTGACGGCGCTGTTCCTCGGCTTTCTGCTTGGCTTCGGCTTCGGCGGCTTGACGGCGCTGCTCCTCGGCCTTCTGTTTGGCTTCGGTTTCGGCGGATTGACGGCGCTGCTCCTCGGCCTTCTGTTTGACTTCGGCTTCGGCGGCCTGACGCTTCTGCTCCTCGGCCTTCGACTTGATCTCGGCATCGGTCGGCGGCAAGCGACGCTCGTCGACGAACGCCGGCGGCGTGGCGCGTTGCGCCAGCGCGGGTTGCGGCGCAGAAGCGACCGCCGCACAAATGGCGAGCGCGAGTGCGGCGCCGGTCTTGACCTCGCGCCTGAAAATGGGCCCGAACATGGGTGCGGGGCGCGGAATGGGGCGGGAACGGGCCATGCGTCAGTTCCTCACCCGTGCGATCGCGTCATCGACATCGTTGCAACCGCCTTGCGCCTTGGCACGCTGATAGAGGCCGAGCGCCTGACGCGGGCTTTTGGGGATGCCCAGCCCATGCTCGTGCAGCGCGCCGAGGAAACAGAGCGCGGTGGCATCGCCGCTCGCCCCGGCCAACTCCCACAACAGCCGCGCCTTGCCGTAGTCGGGCGCGCCGGCGGCGGGTTGAGCGTAAAGGGTGCCGAGCTGTGTCAACGTCCACGACAGTTGCTGGGTGCCGACCGACAGCGCGAGCGACTTGCGCAGCCAGAACGACGCCTCGGGGCGGTCGGCACCGCCGGCCGTGGCGTGCAGGCTCTCGTCGGCGAGCTTCAAGGCGGTCGGCAAATCGACCTCGGCGGCGGATCGGCCGCGCGGGCTGACGACAGCGACCGCGAGCAGATCGGCGAGCGATGCGGCGGGAGCGGCGGCATCGATGCCGCGTGACGACGGCGTGCCGGCCTGCCGCCAGGCGAACAGCCCCGTCAACAGCGCGGCGATGGCGAAGCCGACCGCGAACGGCACGCCCATGCCGAGCGGCCGCCGCAGCGACGGCCGGAAGGACGCGCCGACCGGCACCAGCGCGCGCGAGCGGCCAGGGTCGGCTTGCAGCGCAGTGCCAGATGCGGCTTGCGTGGCGGATTGCGAGGATGGCAGAGAACTGGGTGTGGCGGACGACCCCGACTGCGTGACGAACGCCGCTATGGCTGCGTCGCGCGACGACTTCTGCGCGCCGTCGGCGGCGGCAGGCATGACCGGCGAGAGGTCGATGGCGGAGTCCGCTGCGGCGGCGGACGCCGGGCGCAGACGCAACTCCGACAACCCGCGCAAATCAACGTCGGCGGCGTCATGGCCCTTTTCGGCGCCGTTCATCTGCTGGCGCAATTGCTGTAGGGCTTCGGCCTCCTCCCGCTGCCGGTTGGCGAGGGCGACGGCATCGAGCTCGGCCGCAAGCTCGGCGGCGGTCAAGACGACGGGGGCGGCGGCGGCGGGGGCGGAGACCGGCAGGTCTGGCCACAACACCTCGGCGCGGACGAACGCCGCCGGAACCGAAACGGCGACCGGCGTGCCCGGCAACAGCGGCGAAGCATCGACGATGTCCGGCCCGACGACGATCTCGACGCCCTGCGGCGTCAGGCGCGTGGCGACGGGAGAGCGATCACCGCGCGGCCAATCGGGCGGCAGCAGGTCGGGGTTGCTGTCGTCGAGTGGTTCGATGCGGAACGTGGCATTGGCCGGCAGCAGCCAGAGGCCGTTCAAACGGATGACGGCATGGCCACCTTCGGGATGCTCGGCATCCTCGACGACTTCGATCGTGACTTCGCTCACAGCTCGACCTCGAATGGACTGGAGGCGAATCCCGTCAACAATTCACCGAGCTCCCGATCGCGTTCCGCCGCATCGACCAAACCCGAGACCGCCGCGATATTGGCTTCGACCAGTGCGGCGACGGCGCTGGTCCAGGCGGGACCACCGAAGGCACCGGCGCGGGATTGCGCGCGGTGCGGACCGGCGGCATCGACGTGCCGGCCGGCAGCCGGGGACGGCACGACGTCGTGAGACGGCGACGGCCCCGCGCGGACAGCAGGATCGGCGACCGTCCGGGGGATACTAGCAAGGTAGGCCTCGATGATCCGCACTGCGGTAGCAGCAAGGTGAACGGGGGTAGCAGCAAGGTGAACGGGCGCGGCGGGCGACGACGACATGGCCGGCGGCAAGCGGGCGAAGGCGGCTGTCGTCTCGGCGACGACACCCGTGCGAACGGCGCCGATCGCCAGCTCGTCGATCACATGTTGCAACACGGTTTGCGGTACCCCCAAGTGCCGGCAGAACCGGGCAGAGCGTCCAGACTGACGCATGGCCCGCAACCAATAGGCGACGGCGGCTGCGGCGGAGTCATGGCCGAACGATGGATTTTCGAAGGCCGTGGCGGCATCGGCGGCGGCGCGCGGGTCCGGATCGAAGGCCAGAACGCTCATCCGAACGCACATCCGAACGCAGCGATGTGTCGATGGCGGCGGCCAGCTCGGCGTCGGAGACGGACAATGCGGCGACGAGCGTGCCCGCGCTGACACTGCCTGATCGTGCGCCCGGCATCGGACGGCGCAGGCGATTGACGGCGACGTTGGCGACCTGACGCCGCCATTCGGCGATTTCCATCGGATCGTTCGACAGATGATGGCGGAGCACGCGCGACCGCAGCCGCCGCCGCAGCCCGCCGAGATGCAGGCCGAGCAGGCGTTGCCGCTTGACGCGAACGGCGACCACCGCGAGGGCGCGGACGAGGCTGTCGGCACCGCTGGACGCCGGGGCCGTGTTCGCGGCCGAGCCGTTGACGAGGCGGAGCTGGGTTTCGCCGGTTCGCGCGCCCGACCCGCGCACCGCCCGGTGGAACGCAAAGTAGTTGTCGAAGTGGTGGTTGGGCGTCCATTCGCCCGGCCAGTCCTGATCGACGCCGATGCCTTCGGACACCGAGCGGACGACCGCGTCGTCTGCGGCGGCGGCACGCCACGGCTCGACCCGGCTGACGCTATCGCCGCCGCCGAGCGGGCGGGTGACGACGACGAACAGGCCGGTGCGGACGCGCTCGCGGTGATGCGGCTCGACGCCCTGCTCGGTGGCGATCCAGTCGCCGATGGCGCTGGCGAGCACGTCGTCGGGCGGCTCGGCCGGATCGAGGCAGACGACGAGGCTCGCCAGCTGATGGCGGCGGGCGGCGCGTTCGAGCAGGAACACGCTCTTGGCCTGGGCGAGGATCGACACCGCCGCCTCGACGCCGAGGCCGCCACGGACCTCGCCGCCGGCGGCGAGCGCTGCAGCGGGATCGGAGCGGACCAGTTCGACGACCGGCGGCGCGCCAGGGAACGTGACCACGTCGGTTTCGGCGAGCCCGGCGATGGGCGCGCTCTGCAAGGTCAACGGCAGCTCGGCCGCGAGCGTCGCCATCACCGCGCGGTCGAGCGCGATGGAACCGCCGAAGCGGCCCGAAACCTGCACCGTCGAGGCCGGCACAGCGCCCAGCGCATGAGCGAGGCCGGCCAGCGTGTCGGCGGCGACGATGCTGGCGCGATGCGGCACCATCCAGCCGGTGGCCGGCTCCCGCGTGACGATGGCGCCGAGCTCGCAGAACACCTCGGTGGCGTGGCCGAGCTTGTCGATGGCGCTGTTGAGCACGGAATAGATGGCGGTGAGGACCGGCTCCTCGTTCCACAGCAGCGCGACGAGCCGCGTGCGCTCGACTTCGGGCAGATGGGCGACGGTCAGCGCGAGGCGATCCCAGTAGCCGGCGGCGGCGAGCACGCGCAGCAACGGCGAATAGGGATCGAAGCCATGCACGTCCTCGCGCAGCTCGACGATATCGCGGGCGGACAAGCCCGCCACGGCGCGCGGCTGCAGCTGCCGCTCGGCCTCGGTGAACAGATTGGCGACGGCGCGGGCCGACGGCGCCTGACCAGCGGCGGCGCCGATGTGACTGGCGTGCGCGCGGAATACGAGCTTGATCAGATCGAGCTGACCGAGGATGCGGACGCGCACCGGAAACCCGCGCGGCGCGGCGGGCAGATCCTGCTTCGACAGGCGCACGGCAGCCGACGATCGCGCGCCGCCGCGATTGGGCAGCACGCTGGAGAGCACGTCGAGGCTGGCCTCGCGGTTGGAGAATTCGGCGCGCAACGGCTGATCGGCGGAGCCGGACAGGGCGGCGAGCAGCGCGGTTTTGCCCGAGTCGTAACCGCCGGCGATGCCGATGGTCGGCCGCGTGTCGATGGCGTCGATGACCCGCCCGACCTCGCCGGAGATGCTTTCGATCTCGTCGATGAGCCCGGCGATTTCCGGCCGGTCGTCCTTGCTGTGCTGCAACCACGACAGCAGCCGCTGTGCCTGCTCGGCCGCCTGACGGGCCGACAGCGTGAGGCGTTGCGCTGGCGTCATGGCTCGACGCTCCCGGCACGCTCGGCAAGGGTGGGGCGCTCGGCAAAGGTGGCGCGTTCGCCAGTGGCGGTGGCGCTGGTGGCTGTCGCGGCCGAGGCCGACAGCATGCGGGGCAGGACGTCGATCACCAGGCCGGCTCCCGGCGCGGGCGAATTCGAGCCGGAGGCACCGGGCAGCGACAGCATCGGCGGCGCGGGCATCAAGGTCGACGCGTCGCGGCCGATTGAGCGCACCACGCGGTCGAACGCTTCGAAGCCCGGCATGGCACGGCCGGCGAGATAGGCGCCTGCGAGACCGGCGAACCGCACGGGCGTGAGCGCGGCGAGGCCGGCGCCGGGCTCGGCGGACGCACGGGCTTCGGCGCCGCGCGCGGGCATGACGATGCGGCCGGGCTCGAGCGGGAGCGCGGCGACGACATCGTCGGCGATGGCGCTGATTGCAGTCAGACTGCCCGACATCAGGACGAAATCGCAATGCTGACGCGCGACGAGATCGGCGGCGCGGCGGATCGCCTCGGCGGCGGCGGCGCGGATGGCCAGATCGAGCTGGCGCTGGCTGAAGCGGATCTCGACGCGGTCGAGGCGGAATGCGGCCGCGCCCTCGCGCTGCGCCAGCGCGTCGAACTCGGCGGCATGGGGATCGAAGCGTCCGCCGCCGCGCTCGACGAGGCCGCGAAGCGACTGGATGCGCTGCCCGCTGGCGATGCGCGGCGGCAACTCGCGCGCGATCTGCAACAGGGCTGCGGCGGCGGGGCGGACGATTTTCGACTGCAGGCGGCGGGCGAGATTGCGCTCGGTGCTGGCCCGCGCCGTGGTGGTGTCGAGGGTGCGGGAGAGGAACACGCCGGGCGCGCCGATGCCGTGATCGGCCAGCGCGGTGGTGAGGGCGGAGAGGATGAACCGCTCGGCCATCGCGCCGCCGATGCCGGTGTCGCCCTCGGCCCAGCGCTCGGTGACGGCTTGCAGCGGCATCAGCATTCCATCGCCGGCGACGGCGTAGTCGGTGACGATGGCGCCGGTGAGCGGACCGCCGAGCTCGACGCTGGCGACGCGGACGACATGGGGGCCGCGCGGACCATGGACGGCGACCATCGCGCTGCCGCCGTCGGCACCGTCGCGCGCGCCGATCAGCGGGCCGAAATCATTGCCGTAGCGCGCCGCGATTTCACGCCGGAACTGATAGAGCTGGCTGGCCAGCTCGGTGCCTGCGCCGAGGCTGGTCTCGGGTCGCGGCGGCGCGCCGATCTCCCGCGCTCCGTCCCAGCCGAGGGCGCGCCAGACCAGATCGATGGCCCGGTCGACGTGGGCGAGGGTGCCGGCGCGCTCGTCGTACGGCATGCCGGCGGCGACGGTGACGACGATGCGGCGCAACTGCCGCACGCCGGTGGGGCGGCGCGGATCTTCGGCGGTGGCGACGGCATTGACGGCGGCGATGGCGTGGAGCAGCAGCTCGGCCAGGAAGAACGTCATCAGCGACGACAGCGCGAAGCGCGGCCGGACGGCAGGCGCGCGCCCGGCATCGGCGGCGGACAACGGGGTGCCGTCCTCGGCGACATGGGCGAGCAAGGCGCCCGACACGACCGGGCCGATGCCGCCGCCGGCGCCATCGACGCCTATTCGCCAGATGTCGTCGGCTGCACCGGTCTCGGTCATCAGTGCGGGCAAGTCGGATTGACCGGTGACGCCCACAGTCGCCGTGGCGCGGAGCGACAGCGCGACCGCCTCCTGCCCGACGCGGGCGAGGCTCGGCCAGAGGAAGGCATCGGGACGGCCACTGCGGCGCGACAGGCCGGCATCACCAAAGGGCGGCAGAGCGAACTCGACCTGGGTCGGGATCGGCCCTGAGAACTGGGCAGTGGGGTTGGTCAAGTCGCGGAGCGCCAGAGGGGCGGCGGACGCCAGCGGCGCGCCGCCGTCGCCGGTATCGCGATCGACCAGCAGGGCGGCGGTATCGGAGGCGGTCATGTCGAGCACGAGATCGACGCCGGTGATGGGCACCGGCCACCGCTTGCTCAGCGTATCGAGGAAGCGGATCTCCGGCATCGCGCAGTAGCGGCCCAAGACCTCGGCCAGGACCAGATAGCGGGCGACGTGCTCGAGTTCGAACGGCGACCGCGATCCGCCACCGCCGGGCCGCGCGCGGTAGGCATCGAGGCCCTGTCGCAGCCAGCCGTCGATCCACGGCCGGCTGGCGAAGCGCGCGAGATCGCCCGCGCCGGTCGCCAGCTTGAACGACGCGCCGAGCAAGGCGTCGTCGGAATTGGGCGCGAGATAGCGGCGTTCGCCACTGCGATCGGCCGCGTCGAGACGGGTGTCGAAGGCGAGCGCCAGACGGTAGACCGCCGCGTCGCCGGCGTCGCCGCCGGACGAATTGCCGCCGGATGGCGACGGTGCCGCGATGAACACGCGCGCCCAGTTCTCGGGGCCGGCATCGAACGACGGTTGGCCCGCCTCGTCGCGTCCGAGAAAGCGCAGATAGGGCAGCGGCACCCAGCGGCCGGCGAACGAATCGATGGCGGACTGACCGGAGATCGACATGATTTCGTCGGGCGCGAGCGCGCGGTGGGAGACCGGGTGCCAGACGACGTCGCCGCTGCCGGCGCGGTCGAGCGGCATCAGGATGGTGCGGAAGCTGCCGCCCGTGGCGTAGCGATGCTCGGCGAAGGAGTGCAGCACCTGCGCCAGCACGGTCGCCGGCAACTCGAGATCGATGATCTGGATGCCCGAGTGCGGGACGAGGCGCGCGATGGGCCGCGGAGCGGTGGCGGCATACGGGGTTCCGGCTTCGGGCGCCGGGTCCACGTCGGGTCGGGTATTCGGTGCTTTGAACATTCCGGAACGCTACTCACACGCGAAGGGCTGGTCACACGCGATAGATTGGACACGACAGGAGACTGGACACGACAAGCTGGCCGACCGGCGAACGGCCGGGCGACGACGCCTCTGCTTCGGCAACTATTTCTTCGGCAACTATATTCGGGACGGCCCTTCACCGACGCCCCGAATACAACCTCCCCTTGCTGAACCCGCCCCTGCCCCGTACCGCCCGCATGCACTGCAACGAAGTCCGACCGGCTTGTTGCGCCTCGAGTTGGCTCGCATCCCACGCATTATGATCAATATGATCAACGTCTGATTGCGATGGCGCGTGAAAATGAACATCGAAAACTTACTGCGTCACTATCGCCGAACGGTTCGGCGACTGCAACCCACGCGCGTCGGAGTTAAGTCTAGGTCGCACTATTTTTCTTAACGTCGAGGTGGCGCGGCAACGCGGCGGAGGATGGCCCGAAACATGGCAGGCAGCGACGGCGGCAACGGCAGGATCGCCGACCAGATAAAGGTAACGACCGGTTAATGTTTGTTGAGCAGCATCTCATACGTCTGCTGAGTGATTCGAATGCCGGATCAGGGAAGTAGATGTGTTTCTGAAACCTGCGTGTTTCCGCCACTTCGGACCTGCGACAACACCAGGGTCGTGATTTGAAGCTTGTCGATGGGCCTCGTCGGATTGCGTACGCACGCAGTGAGTGAGAGCCGGTCAAGTCGTTGTCTTAGACTGGAATTGTGCTCGCAGAATCGGCCCGACGGGCTGCCACATCCCCGAATTTGTGCTTGTCGCGTTTTGTGTTGCCTCAACACCAAAGCAGGCGAGCTATGCTGCCGAAACTCCGGAGACATTTGTCGATATCGACGGCGGCGCTGCTGCTGGCCGGCTGCGTGGTGAAGCCGCAGCCGCTGACCACCGAAGCCCTGACCGTGGCCTCGACGACGCATCAGCAGCAGGTGACGGCGGACCAGGAAGCGATCGGCGGCGCGATCGACCTCTACGAGGCGATGGCGCGGGCGCTGAAATACAATCTCGATCATCGCGTCGAAATCGCCGAGCAATCGCTGCGCCTGCGCGAGCTCGATCTGGCGCATTTCAGTTTGCTGCCCAACGCCGTGGTCAACAGCGGCTATGCGGCCCGTGACAACGACAACGCCGCGTCGAGCTACAATCTGACCACCAACACGCAGAATTTCGCCGACTCGACCTCGCAGGAGCGCAAGATCTCGGTCGCCGACATCGGCTTCACCTGGAATATGCTCGACTTCGGCCTGTCGCTGGTGCGCGCCCGCCAGTCCGCCGACAAGGTGCTGGTGCAGGAGGAAATGCGCCGCAAGGTGATGCATCGCATCGTCGAGGACGTGCGCAGCGCCTATTGGCGGACGATCAGCGCCGAACGTCTGATGCAGCGGCTGGGCAAGCTGGAAGGCGAGACGCGATCGGCACTGCAGGAGACTCGCGCACTCTATAAGAGCAAGCAGACCTCGCCGATCACCGCGCTGACGTATGAGCGCGAGCTGGTCGAGATCAAGGTCAAGATCGGCGAGATCCAGCGCGAGCTGAACACGGCGAAGGCGCAGCTGGCCGCGCTGATGAACATTGCCCCCGGCACGCCGTTCAAGCTGGCGGCGGAAGCGCGCAAGGACGGCAAGCTCGAGCTGCAGGCCGATCTGAAGGACATGATGTCCACGGCGATCTACAACCGGCCGGAGCTGCGCGAGCTGCAGTATCGGGTGCGGATCAACGAGCACGAGGCCGACGCAGCGCTGCTCGAATTGCTGCCGGGCCTGCAGATGTATGCGGGCACGAACTACGACAGCAACGAATTCCTGCTGCACAACGAGTGGGTGAACTGGGGCGCCAAGGCCAGTTGGAACCTGATCAAGGTGTTCAACTATCCCGCCCGCCGCAAGGTGGTGGAGCGGCAGGAGGACCTGCTCAAGACGCGAGGACTGGCGCTGACCATGGCCGTCATGACGCAGGTCCACGTCAGCCGCGTCCGCTTCCTGCACTCCAAGAAGGAGCTGGCGACGTCGGTCGAATTCCTCGACGTGCAGTCGCGGCTGGTCGGGCAGATGCGGGCCGAGGCGGCCGCCGACCGGGTCAGCAAGCAGACGCTGATCCGCGAGGAGATGAACACGCTCGTCGCCGAGGCCAAGCACGACATCGCCTATGCAACGCTGCAGAACGCCTACGCCAACCTGTTCTCGTCGATGGGCCTCGACCCTTATGCCTGGGAGATCGATCGCGACCAGAGCGTCTCGGATCTTTCGGCGCAACTGCGCGATCTGTGGCTCGAGCGTGGCGACATCAGCGCCGGCTGGAACAAGCGGATGGCGGCGGCACCGTGAGGGCCACCGTGAGGGTCACCTTGGCCTGGGGGCCGCATGGAGTGCGATCGTTCTTGATTGAAGCGCGGGGCGCGACAATCAAGATCGTGAATCGCACTCCTACGCTATGAATTAGAGCATGATTCACGTTTGAGATGGGATCGCGGTGCGATTCCATCGCAAACGATCATGCTCGAGTGACGTGTAGAGAAACGGCGTGAATTCCGTGACTTGGTACGTCAATTGTCTTGTAATCTCTTAACGCTCCATAAGCCATTTTATCCGAATACTGCGCTTTGCCGGAGCCGTTGTCGGCTCTGGCGTGACCGGTTCGGACGAGTGACATGCGTACCTCACCTATTACCCGCGTTCTGGGTTCAGGACTGCTGGGCACGATCATCTGGGCCGTGGCGGCGACCGGGAGCAATCCGGTGGTGGCTGGAGACACGCGCCAGGACGGCGATGCCATCCCGATCCGCGGCGTGGTGCGGGCTGTCGATCAGGCGGCGTTTTCGACCGATCTCGGCGCCCGCGTGACGTCGGTTCACTTTCGCGAGGGCGAGCGCTTCAAGGCCGGCCAGCCGCTGATCGAGTTCGATTGCCGCAAGCCGCGCGCCGAAGCGGCCAGCGCCGAGGCGGTGCATCGCGAGATGCAGCTGACGCTCGACAGCAACAAACTCCTCGAAAAGCATCAGGCCATCGGCCGCCACGACGTGGAAATTTCGAAGGCCCGCGTGGCCAAAGCCGCGGCGGAAGCCGAAGCGCTGAAGGCCCGGCTCGACCAGTGCGTCGTCGTTGCGCCGTTCGACGGCCGCGTCGCCTTGCTCGGCGTGCAGGCGCACGAAGTGCCCGGCCCCGGCAAGCCGTTCCTGTCTATCGTCGGCGCCGACCGGCTCGAGATCGAGCTGATCGTGCCGTCGTCGTGGCTGACGTGGCTGAAGACCGGCGACGCCTTCACCTTCGCCATCGACGAAACCGGGCGCAGCTACCCGATGACCCTGTCGCGCCTCGCCGCAACCGTCGATCCGGTCAGCCAGATGATCAAGGTGATCGCCGTGAAGACGCGCGACGCCGACGAGATCCTGCCCGGGATGAGCGGCTCGGCGTTTTTCAAGCCGGCCAACGGATAACCCGCCATGACGGTGATCAGCAGCCGCATTCGCAAGCCGACAGGTGCGCAGGCGCCGCGACCCGCCACGGACGCGGCGGCGGCGGGCCAAACCGGACGAATGCCAACGCGGCAGCGGCCAACCCCGCGGCAAGTCCAGAGGCAAGCGCGGCCGCGTCAACGGCGTCGGCGTCGGCACCGGCACGGCCGGCCGTCGCCGCGGCGGACGCGCAATCCGGCCTCGTGGCGCTGCTCAGGGTGGAAGCCGAGGTGCGCGCGGCAGCGAGCGAGCGCGATCTCGCCTACTTGATCGCCAACGAAACGCGCAAGCTGGTCCGCTCCCGCCAGGTGTTCGTGCTGGCCGGCCGGCCGGGCGCGATGCAGGTGACGGCGGTATCGAGCCTCGCCGCCGTCGATCGCACCGCGCCGCTGGTCGGCTGGATCGAAGCGATGGTCAACGCCGCACTGGCGACCGGCGAAGCGGCGGATGCGGTGACGCTCGACCCGCAGTCCGGGGACGACGGCGGGCACAGCAACGGGGGTGGCGGCCCGGGCGCCGCCTATCCGTTCCGCGCGCTCATCGCGCTGCCGCTGCGGCATCGCTCTGGCACGATGCTCGGCGCGGTGGTGGTCGCGCGTGAGACGGCGTGGATCGAGCAGGATCTGGTGGTCGGCAAGCGGCTGGCCGGGGCCTATGCGCACGCATGGTCGGCGCTGGCGGCGCCCAAGCTGGCGCGACCTTGGCAGCGATGGTCGAAACGGCATGCGGCGGCGACGGCGGTGGTGCTGGGCGCGCTCGCGCTGGTGCCGGTGCCGTTGACCGCACTGGCGCCGGCCGAGGTCGTCGCGCGCGGCGCGCTGGTCGTCGCAACGCCGATCGACGGCGTGATCGAAACCGTCGCCGTGGAGCCGAACCAGCCGGTCAAGGCCGGCGACGTGCTGTTGAGGCTGGCGGACACGACGCTGAAGAACCGCCTCGAAATCGCCGAGCGCGAGGTGACGGTGGCCGACGCGCGGCTGAAGCAATCGACGCAGATGGCGTTTTCCGACGCGCGTGGTCTGCACGAGCTCGGCATCGCCCGCGCCGAACTGGCGCTGAAGATGGCGGAACGCAACTACGCGCGCGACATGCTCGAGCAATCGGCGGTGCGCGCCACCCGCAGCGGCATCGCGGTGTTCGCCGACAAGCGTGAGCTGACCGGCAAGCCGGTGGCGGTCGGCGAGCGCATCATGGAGATCGCCGATCCGGCGGCCATCGAACTCAAGATCGAGCTGCCGGTGGCGGATGCCATCGCGCTGACGCCCGGCGCGCGCGTCATGGCGTTCCTCGATTCAGATCCCTTGCGGCCGTTCGCCGGTAAGATCGACCGTTCGGACTACAAGGCGCGGCCGGGCGAAGGCGACGTGGCCGCGTTCCGCGTCATCGCGACGTTGGCCAGCGGCAACCGCCCGCCCCCGCGCCTGGGCGTGCGCGGCACGGCGCAGATTTCGGGCGACGACGTGCCGCTCGGGTTCTTCCTGTTCCGCCGGCCTATCGCGGCGGCGCGGAAATGGGCGGGCTTGTGATGAAACCCGCCGAGCCGAAGCCCCTCCCCGAGCTGCGACAGGAGCTGCGGCTGGAACGCGGCGCCGACACGGCGACGGGCGCGCCGACGTGGCTGGTGATCGACCCGGTGTCGAACCGCTATATTCAGATCGACGGCACCGCCTTCCAGGTGTTGTCGATGTGGTCGCCGGAGATGACCGGCGAGGCGCTGGCGCAGGCGGTGTCGGAACGCTTCGGGCTGGCCGTCGACAAGGGCCAGATCGAAGATCTCGCGCAGTTTCTCGAAGCCAACCGGTTGACCGTCGAGCCGCGGCTCGGTGGCTGGAAGCCCTATGCGGACGTGGCCCGCGCGCAGGACCACGGCTGGATCAAGTGGGCGATCCACAACTACCTCTATGTCAAGATGCCGCTGTTCAAGCCGCAGCGGTTCCTCGATCGCACCGCGCCGCTGACGGCGGTGTTCTTCACGCGCGGGTTCTGGCTGGCGATCGCGGCGACGGGGCTCGCCGGGCTGTATCTGGTCTCGCGCCAGTGGGATGCGTTCACGAGCACGTTCCTGCACCTGTTCTCGTGGGAGGGGGCCGTGATCTATGGCCTCGCGCTCATCGTCGTGAAGAGCCTGCACGAGCTCGGCCACGCCTACACGGCGACGCGCTATGGCTGCCGGGTGCCGTCGATGGGCGTCGCGCTGATGGTGCTGATGCCGATGTTGTATACGGACGTGACCGACGCCTGGCGGCTCAGATCGCGGCGGCAGCGGATCGCCATCGACGCGGCGGGCATGCTGGTCGAGCTGGCGCTGGCGTGCATCGCCACCGCGCTGTGGGCCTTTCTGCCCGATGGCATTCTGCGTAGCGTGGCGTTCACCATCGCCACCGTCGGCTGGGTGCTCAGTCTGGCGGTGAACCTCAATCCGCTGATGCGGTTCGACGGCTACTATCTGCTGTCGGATATGGCCGGCATCGATAATCTGCAGAGCCGCGCCTTCGAGTTCGGCAAGTGGCGGATGCGCGAGGTGCTGTTCGGTCTCGGCGCACCGCCACCGGAGCCGCTGCCGCGGAACACGCGGCGCTTCCTCGCCGGGTACGCATGGGCCGTGTGGCTGTACCGGCTGGTGCTGTTCACCGGCATCGCGTTGATGGTCTATCACCTCGCATTCAAGGTGCTCGGCATTGCGCTGTTTCTGGTCGAGATCGTCTACTTCGTGCTGTGGCCGGCGGCGACGGAAGTGCGGACGTGGTGGCGGCAGGGCGCGGTGATCAGGACGCGGCGGCGGGCCTGGACGACAGCCGGCGCGACACTGGCGCTGCTGCTGGTCGCGAGTGTGCCGTGGTCGACGCGGATCGAATTGCCGGCGATCGTCGAGGCGAAATCGCTGACGCGGCTGTTTCCGCCGCGGCCGGCCGAGGTGGCCGAGGTGCATGTCCGGCAGGGCCAGGAAGTCGGCGCGGGCGACCCGATCGTCACCTTGCGCTCGCCCGAGCTGGTCCACCGGATCACGCTGGCGTCGCGGCGGCTGGCGCTGGTCGAGTTGCGGCTGGCGCGGCGCGGAACGGACGAGCAGGACCGGACGGCCAGCCTGTCGCTGGAGCGCGAGCGCGCGGCGTTACGCAGCCAGCTCGCGGGGCTCGAAGCGGAACGCGCCGAGCTGGTGGTGCGGACCCCGATTGCGGGCGATGTGGCGGAGCTCAATCTCGAGGTGCAGCCGGGCCGCACGATTGGACGCGCCGAGCCGATCGCGCTGATCCGCGGCGGCGGCACACTGATCGCGCGCGGCTATCTGTCGGAGCATGATCTGGCGCGGTTGGATGGCACCGGGGGCACGACTGGCGGTGTGAAGAGTGACGGCGGATGGTTCGCGCCCGACGACCCGCAGCTGGCCCGCCGGCAACTGAAGCTCGCCAGCGTGGCCAGTTCGGCCTCGGCGACGATCGAGATCGCGGAGCTGGCCTCGCAGCACGGCGGTCCGCTGGCGGTCAGGCCGAAAGCAGAAGCGCACGGACCCAGGCAGCTCGTACCGCTGGCGGCCAGCTATCTGACCGTGTTCGACGTCACCGACGAGGCGGCGCCGCTGCACAAGTCCGAGCGCGGGGTCATCCACCTCGATGGCCGGCCGGAAAGCCTGCTGGAGCGCATGTGGCGGCAGACGCTGAAGGTGCTGGTCCGCGAGAGCGGCATCTGAAACGGCCGAAGCTGAATTCGATCCCGCACGTCACCGGACTTGTTGTCGGACATGACGGAAATGCAATCGCGATAAGCCCGTCCGATAAAGAGGCTCTCGACAAGTAGCTCCCAAGCAATTCCATCCGATCGGTCGATCGTCGCTGCGATGGCGTCCGATCGGATATTGTACTTGCACCTGCCGCCTCAGCGGCAAAGGCGGCTGATCGCCCTGTCGAGTTCCTGGCGCGCAACGCCAATCCGGCGTGCAGTACGTCCGTTCGATCTTCGAATAGGACAGAATGCCGGTTCCGTTTCGGCAGCGCACGATCAATTCCCGGATCGGGCCGCGATCGACGACGGCTTCGACGCGCACGCCCGGACGAACGAACGCGGGATAATCGGTAAACGACGCCGCCGCGAGGACGCCGAGAGACAAAGCCGCTCCAAGCATGACTGGATGTACTCCTGTGATACGCGTGAGGCGCATCACAACCTCAGCGTGCGCCCGCAATTCCGGCAAAAGCAAGGTCCGGGCCAACGCGATCAAATCTTCGAGCAGGGCCTTTGCCGGAGGGCCGTCCGGACGCCGCGGCGGACCCGCATGGCCGGGATTTGACCGCGATTTCACGCATCAGGAATGGAGAGAGCGCGACAATTAATCGGCGGCGTTTCTGGCTGCGAATGTTTCGAAATGGTAACGGCAGCCCCATAACCCATGCGACCATTAATAGATTTGCTGCCATTGAAACGTTGATTTTCTCCCGAAACAATACAATCCGGGCGCTGCAATTGACGCTTTAGAAATAGAGAAAGACCAAATTGCTCATAGCTCGAGTTGGGTGTTTAGCCCAGCTCCGTATTCTGTCGGGATGAGATCATCAAGATGAACAAGATCCTGCGTCCGTCCGCATTTGCCCCGGAAAAGCCCGTCAAGGCCGGATCCGCAGCGGCGACCGATATGCTGCGTTCATCCATCGCCTATCGCGCACTCGAGGCCCGCATCGCCTTCGACGGCGCAATGGCCGCGACCGTGACCGACATCAACGACACCGCGAAGGCCGCCCCTCCGGCGGATGATACGGCGGCCGACACGGCAGCGAGCACGGCGCCCGCCGACGATGCGGCAGCCGCAATCGAGCCGGCAGCGGCGGCCGAAGCCGGCATGGACGACCTCATGACGGCTGCGCTGGAGCCGAGTGCGGCGGGCCAATCGCGCATCATCGTGTTCATCGACAGCGCCGTCACCGATACGGACCAGATTTCGGCGTCCATTCCGGATGGCGCGGAAGTGGTGCTTCTCGATCCCAACCGCGACGGCGTCGAGCAGATCGCCGCCGCCGTCGAGGGCCGCAGCGATCTCGACGCCATCCACATCGTGTCGCATGGCCAGCAGGGCCGGCTCTTTCTGGGCACGGCTGTGCTCGACGCCGCCTCGATGCAGGGTCAGCATCTCGACGAGTTGACCGCCATCGGCCAGGCGCTTTCGGCGAATGGCGATATTCTGCTTTACGGCTGTGACTTCACCGGCGGCGATGACGGGCTCGAGGCCGCCATTCTGCTCGGCTCGATCACCGGCGCGGATATCGCCGCATCGACGGACGCGACGGGGCACGCGGATCTGGGCGGCGACTGGGATCTGGAGACCGAACTCGGCGACATCGCGGCGACGTCGATTTCGGCGACGGACTGGATGGGCTTGCTGGCCCCGCCGACGATCGATCTGAACACGGCCAGCCTGCCGGCGAACGGCGGCGCGACGGACGACTTCCAGTCGAACAACTTGACCGGTGGCACCGGGTGGACCGGCGCGTGGCAGGTCAGCACGACGGGTGGCGCGGCGGCCGGCGACGCGGCACTTGTGACCGACATCGGCGACATTTCCCTGCGGATGGGCGACGATGGTCTTCAGGTCGCCCGCACTACCAATCTGACGGCAGCGACGACGGCCACATTGAACCTGTCGTACCGGCGCGCCGCGCTCGATGACGCCAACGACTATGTGGCCATCCAGGCGTCCACGTCGGCCGGCGGCACATTCACCGAGATCGGCCGTATCGCCGGACCGACGAACGATGCCGCATATCAGTCCCTGTCGCTGGATATTTCGGCCTACATTGCGAGCGGAACGACCATCCGCTTCGTGACGTCGAACAATCTCGGCAACGGCGACTTCGTCTACTTCGACGATATCTCGATCACGACCAACGCGCCGAGCTACACGACGAGCTACGTCACGAATGCCGCGCCGGTGGCGGTCGCCAGCACCAACGTCGGGATCATCGATGCCGATAGCACCAACGTCTCGTCGGCGACGATCACCCTGACCAACCACCAGTCGGGCGACCTGCTCAGCATCATCGGTGGCAGCCTGCCGGCCGGCATCGCGGCTTCGAGCTATAACTCGGCGACCGGCGTGCTGACGTTGACGGGCGTCGCCTCGAAGGCGAGTTACGAGGCCGCGATCGAGCAGATCGGGTTCTCGTCGCATGTCGACCGTGAACGCGACCCGACTTGTCAGCGTCGTCGTCAACGACGGCTCGAGCAACTCGACAGCAGTGACGTCCGCGATCGCGGTCTCGCTCGATTCGGATGCCGACAGCGTGATCGATCAGACCGACATCGACGACGACAACGACGGCATCGTCGATCAGCAGGAGCAGAGTACTCGTGACATCCGCGACCGTCACGTCCTCGCTGACCTATGACGCCGCGGCCTCGGCAGCCGCCCCGCAGGTCAACGGCCAGCCTGTCGATCATCCTGACCGATGGCACCGTCACTGTGACGATCTCCAACAATCTCGGGGCGACCATCTCGGGCAGCACCGTCACCACTGACGCAGCTCCGGGACCGCGGAGTCCGTGCGCATCACCGCAACGTCGCCAGCCGGCACCGTGCTGATCAATGGGCTTCAGTTCCTCGATCTCGACGACTTCGATCAGACCCAGTTACGTCGACGCCCTGGCGCTGAACGTCGCCGGCACGTGGAGCAATCTGACCAATGCGAACGGTACCGATTTCCTGGTCGCCTACTCGAACAACGCCGCAGGTGAGGCAGCGGCGACGACCGCCACCGGAGAAACGGTCAGCTTTGCCGATCTTCGCGCGCAAGGCGCTGTAAGCCCGGTCATCCTCAACCCCAATCGAACGCAGCAGGACAATTACCGCGCCACCTTCACGTTCGATACGCCGACGAGCACGTTCCTGGTCTTCGGCACCGACGTCGTCGGCGTCCGCTGGATCAGGTCACGCGGTTCGTGCTTCACGACGCTGCCGATCACCTACGCATTGCAGACCTACCAGGATGTCGATACCGATGGAGACGGGATCGTCAACCGCGTCGATATCGACTCGGACAACGACGGCATCACCGACAATGTCGAGGCGCAGACGACCGCGGGCTACGTCGCGCCGTCGGGCTCCGACACCGACCTCGATGGACTCGATAACGCCTACGACGCGACGCCGTCCACGGGCGCGTCCGGCTCGAACGGCCTGACGCCGGTCAACACCGATGGCGCCGATGCCGCCGATTATCTCGATGCCGATAGCGACAACGACGGTGTCGCCGACATTGGCGAGCGCGGCGACGGCCAGCCCACGTCCATCACGTCGACGGCCGATACCGACAGTGACGGCCTGCTCGACATCTTCGAAGGCTCCAATGCCAACGACGGCTTCGATGCCAACGACGAAAATCGGACCGCCACGACCCTCAATCTCCTCGGTGATCCGCGCCTGAACGCCTCGGGCTCCAACGCCGTTCCGATGGCGCAGGATCTTCTCTTCCGAGACAACAACAACAATGCGCCGGCGGGTACCGACAAGGCCATCACCATCGGCGAGGATGTCGTCTACGCGTTCTCGGCAGCCGATTTCGGCTTCAGCGATGCCTACGAGATCGTGCCCGACGCTTTCCATTCCGTGATCATCACGACGTTGCCGGCGAACGGCACGCTGACGAACAACGGCGCGGCGGTGATCGCCGGCCAGACGGTCAGCGCGGCGGACATCGCCTTGGGGTGGCTCGTGTTCACGCCGGCGCCCAACGCCAGCGGGACCCCGCTCTCGAGCTTCACGTTCCAGGTCCGGGACGATGGCGGAACGGCGAACAGCGGCCAGGATACCGACCAGACGCCGAATACCATCACGTTCAACGTCACCGCGGTCAACGACGCGCCGGTGGCGGACGACGAGACGGGATCGACGGCGGAAGACACGACGCTGACGGTAATGCGGCGGCGGGCTTGCTGGTCGGCGATACCGATCTCGACGGCGATGCGCTCAGCGTGACGCAGTTCGTGGTCGGCGGCACGACGTATGCGGCGGGCGCCACCGCGAACCTCGCAGCCGGCGATCTGACCATCAATGGCGATGGCTCGTACACGTTCGTCCCGGCTCGAACTTCAACGGCGCGGTGCCGGTCGCGACCTACACCGTCGCCGACGGCAACGGCGGCAGCGACACCGGCACGCTGACGATCGCAGTCACCGCGGTCAACGACGCGCCGGTGGCGGACGACGAGACGGGATCGACGGCGGAAGACGCGACGCTGACGGTGAATGCGGCGGCGGGCTTGCTGGTCGGCGATACCGATCTCGACGGCGATGCGCTGTCGGTCACGCAGTTCGTGGTCGGCGGCACGACGTATGCGGCGGGCGCCACCGCGAACCTCGCAGCGGGCGATCTGACCATCTTCGCCGATGGCTCGTACACGTTCGTCCCGGCGGCGAACTTCAACGGCGCTGTTCCCGTCGCGACCTACACCGTCGCCGACGGCAACGGCGGCACCGACACCGGCACGCTGACCATCGCGGTCACCGCGGTCAACGACGCGCCGGTGGCGGACGACGAGACGGGATCGACCGCGGAAGACGCGACGCTGACGGTGAACGCGGCGGCGGGCCTGCTCGTCGGCGATACCGATCTCGACGGCGATGCGCTTCAGGTGACCCAGTTCGTGGTCGGCGGCACGACGTATGCGGCGGGCGCCACCGCGAACCTCGCATCGGGCGATCTGACCATCATCGGCGATGGCAGCTATACGTTCGTCCCGGCGGCGAACTTCAACGGCGCGGTTCCCGTCGCGACCTACACCGTCGCCGACGGCAACGGCGGCAGCGACACCGGCACGCTGACCATCGCGGTCACCGCGGTCAACGACGCGCCGGTGGCGGACGACGAGACGGGCTCGACGGCGGAAGACACGACGCTGACGGTGAACGCGGCGGCGGGCCTGCTCGTCGGCGATACCGATCTCGACGGCGATGCGCTCAGCGTGACGCAGTTCGTGGTCGGCGGCACGACGTATGCGGCGGGCGCCACCGCGAACCTCGCAGCCGGCGATCTGACCATCAACGGCGACGGCCGTACACGTTCGTCCCGGCGGCGAACTTCAACGGCGCTGTTCCCGTCGCGACCTACACCGTCGCCGACGGCAACGGCGGCAGCGACACCGGCACGCTGACCATCGCGGTCACCGCGGTCAACGACGCGCCGGTGGCGGACGACGAGACGGGATCGACCGCCGAAGACACGACGCTGACGGTGAATGCGGCGGCGGGCTTGCTCGTCGGCGATACCGATCTCGACGGCGATGCGCTCAGCGTGACGCAGTTCGTGGTCGGCGGCACGACGTATGCGGCGGGCGCCACCGCGAACCTCGCAGCCGGCGATCTGACCATCATCGGCGATGGCTCGTACACGTTCGTCCCGGCGGCGAACTTCAACGGCGCGGTGCCGGTCGCGACCTACACCGTGAGCGACGGCAACGGCGGCAGCGACACCGGCACGCTGACGATCGCGGTCACCGCCGTCAACGACGCGCCGGTGGCGGACGACGAGACGGGATCGACCGCCGAAGACACGACGCTGACGGTGAACGCGGCGGCGGGCTTGCTCGTCGGCGATAGCGATCTCGACGGCGATGCGCTCAGTCGGTGACGCAGTTCGTGGTCGGCGGCACGACGTATGCGGCGGGCGTCACGGCCAACCTCGCAGCCGGCGATCTGACCATCTTCGGCGATGGCTCGCTACACGTTCGTCCCGGCTGCGAACTTCAACGGCGCGGTTCCGGTCGCGACCTACACCGTCGCCGACGGCAACGGCGGCACCGACACCGGCACGCTGACCATTGCGGTCACCGCGGTCAACGACGCGCCGGTGGCGGACGACGAGACGGGATCGACGGCGGAAGACACGACGCTGACGGTGAATGCGGCGGCGGGCTTGCTGGTCGGCGATACGCGATCTCGACGGCGATGCGCTCTCGGTGACGCAGTTCGTGGTCGGCGGCACGACGTATGCGGCGGGCGCCACCGCGAACCTCGCATCCGGCGATCTGACCATCATCGGCGACGGCAGCGTATACGTTCGTCCCGGCGGCGAACTTCAACGGCGCGGTTCCCGTTGCGACCTACACCGTCAGCGACGGCAACGGCGGCAGCGACACCGGCACGCTGACCATCGCGGTCACCGCGGTCAACGACGCGCCGGTGGCGGACGACGAGACCGGATCGACCGCCGAAGACACGACGCTGACGGTGAATGCGGCGGCCGGGCTGCTCGTCGGCGACACCGATCTCGACGGCGATGCGCTCGCGGTCACGCAGTTCGTGGTCGGCGGCACGACGTATGCGGCGGGCGTCACGGCGAACCTCGCATCCGGCGATCTGACCATCTTTGCCGACGGCACGTACACGTTCGTCCCGGCGGCGAACTTCAACGGCGCTGTTCCCGTTGCGACCTACACCGTCGCCGACGGCAACGGCGGCACCGACACCGGCACGCTGACCATCGCGGTCACCGCCGTCAACGACGCGCCGGTGGCGGACGACGAGACGGGATCGACCGCCGAAGACACGACGCTGACGGTGAACGCGGCGGCGGGCTTGCTGGTCGGCGATACCGATCTCGACGGCGATGCGCTATCGTGACGCAGTTCGTGGTCGGCGGCACGACGTATGCGGCGGGCGTCACGGCGAACCTCGCAGCGGGCGATCTGACCATCAACGGCGATGGCAGCTACACGTTCGTCCCGGCGGCGAACTTCAACGGCGCGGTTCCCGTCGCGACCTACACCGTCGCGACGGCAACGGCGGCAGCGACACCGGCACGCTGACCATCGCGGTCACCGCGGTCAACGACGCGCCGGTGGCGGACGACGAGACCGGCATCGACCGCCGAAGACACGACGCTGACGGTGAATGCGGCGGCGGGCTTGCTGGTCGGCGATAGCGATCTCGACGGCGATGCGCTCAGCGTGACGCAGTTCGTGGTCGGCGGCACGACGTATGCGGCGGGCGCTCACCGCGAACCTCGCAGCCGGCGATCTGACCATCATCGGCGATGGCATCGTACACGTTCGTCCCGGCGGCGAACTTCAACGGCGCGGTTCCCGTCGCGACCTACACCGTCGCCGACGGCAACGGCGGCAGCGACACCGGCACGCTGACGATTGCGGTCACCGCCGTCAACGATGCGCCGGTGGCGGACGACGAGACGGGCTCGACCGCCGAGGACACGACGCTGACGGTGAATGCGGCGGCGGGCTTGCTGGTCGGCGATAGCGATCTCGACGGCGATGCGCTGTCGGTCACCGCAGTTCGTGGTCGGCGGCACGACGTATGCGGCGGGCGTCACCGCGCAATCTCGCAGCGCGGCGATCTGACCATCTTCGGCGACGGCTCGTACACTTCGTCCCGGCGGCGAACTTCAACGGCGCGGTGCCGGTGGCGACGTACACCGTGGCGACGGCAACGGCGGCACCGACACCGGCACGCTGACCATCGCGGTGACGGCGGTCAACGACGCGCCGGTGGCCGCCGACGACAGCGGCGCGGCGAATGCGATCTCGACGTTGACGGTGGCAGCGGGCAGCGGGCTGATCGTCAGCAACGACACCGACGTGGACGGCGACACACTCGTCGTCGCCGCGGTCAACGGCAGTCCCGCCAACGTCGGCGTCGGCGTGCCCGGCTCCAACGGCGGCACGTTCACGGTCGCCAGCGACGGCAGCTACACGTTCGCGCCAGGCAGCGACTTCAATTTCCTCGCGGCCGGCCAGAACGCGACGACGACGCTGACCTACACGGTTTCCGACGGCCAGGGCGGGACCGACAGCGCCGTGCTGACCGTGACGGTTTACGGCAGCAACGACGGCCCAGTGGCGGCGGACGACAGTGGCAGCATCGACGAGGACACGACGCTGACGGTCAATGCCGCAGCGGGCGTGCTCGACAACGACAGCGACCTCGACGGCGGCACGTTGACCGTCAGCGCGGTCAACGGCAGCCCGATCGGCATCGGCGCGCCGATCGCGGGCAGCAATGGCGGCACGTTCACGCTCGCAGCCGACGGCAGCTATACGTTCGATCCCGGCGCGGCGTTCCACGATCTGGCGGCGGGCGACACGCGCACCACGACCGTCGCCTACACCTTGAGCGATGGACAGGGCGGCTCTGATACCGCGACGCTGACCGTGACCGTGATCGGGCGCAACGACCCGGTGATCGCCGCGGACGACGTCAACGCCACGACCGAGAATGCACCGCTGACGGTCGCGGCCGGCGCGGGCGTGCTCGGCAACGACACCGATGTCGATGGCGGCACGTTGTCGGTGCTCGAGGTCAACGGCGCGGCGATCAGCGTCGGCGCAGGCGTGGCGGGAACCGGCGGCGGCACGTTCACGCTGCAGCCGAGCGGCGCGTACACGTTCAGTCCCGGCTTCGCATTCGACGATCTCGCGGCGGGCGGCACGCGTACGACCAGCGTGACCTACACCGTGTCCGACGGCCAGGGCGGCACCGACACCGCGACACTGACCGTGACCGTGACAGGCACCAACGACGCGCCGGTGGCGGACGACGAGACGGGATCGACGGCGGAAGATGCGACGCTGACGGTCAATGCGGCGGCGGGTCTGCTCGTCGGCGATAGCGACCTCGACGGCGATGCGCTGCGCGTGACGCAGTTCGTGGTCGGCGGCACGACGTATGCCGCTGGCGCTACCGCGAACCTCGCGGCGGGCGACCTGACGATCAACAGCCGATGGCAGCGTACACGTTCGTCCCGGCTCCGAACTTCAACGGCGCGGTGCCGGTGGCGACCTACACCGTCGCTGACGGCAACGGCGGCAGCCGACACCGGCACGCTGACGATCGCAGTCACCGCGGTCAACGACGCGCCGGTGGCGGACGACGAGACGGGCTCGACGGCGGAAGACGCGACGCTGACGGTGAACGCGGCGGCGGGTCTGCTCGTCGGCGACACCGATCTCGACGGCGATGCACTCAGCGTGACGCAGTTCGTGGTCGGCGGCACGACGTATGCGGCGGGCGCCACCGCGAACCTCGCAGCCGGCGATCTGACCATCAACGGCGATGGCACGTACACGTTCGTCCCGGCTGCGAACTTCAACGGCGCGGTGCCGGTCGCGACCTACACCGTCACCGACGGCAACGGCGGCAGCCGACACGGGCACGCTGACCATCGCGGTGACCGCGGTCAACGACGCGCCGGTGGCGGACGACGAGACCGGCTCGACGGCGGAAGACACGACGCTGACGGTGAATGCGGCGGCGGGTCTGCTCGTCGGCGACACCGATCTCGACGGCGATGCGCTCAGCGTCACGCAGTTCGTGGTCGGCGGCACGACGTACGCGGCGGGCGTCACGGCGAATCTCGCAGCGGGCGATCTGACCATCAACGGCGATGGCTCGTACACGTTCGTCCCGGCGGCGAACTTCAACGGCGCGGTGCCGGTCGCGACCTACACCGTCAGCCGACGGCAACGGCGGCACCGACACGGGCACGCTGACCATCGCGGTGACGGCGGTCAACGACGCGCCGGTGGCGGACGACGAGACGGGCATCGACGGCGGAAGACACGACGCTGACGGTCAACGCGGCGGCGGGTCTGCTCGTCGGCGATACCGACCTCGACGGCGATGCGCTGAGCGGTGACGCAGTTCGTGGTCGGCGGCACGACGTATGCCGCTGGCGCTCACCGCGAACCTCGCGGCGGGCGATCTGACCATCAACGGCGACGGCACGCTACACGTTCGTCCCGGCGGCGAACTTCAACGGCGCGGTGCCGGTCGCGACCTACACCGTCAGCGACGGCAACGGCGGCACCGACACCGGCACGCTGACAATCGCAGTGACGGCGGTCAACGACGCGCCGGTGGCGGACGACGAGACCGGCTCGACGCGCGGAAGACACGACGCTGACGGTGAACGCGGCGGCGGGTCTGCTCGTCGGCGACAGCGATCTCGACGGCGATGCGCTCGTCGGTCACGCAGTTCGTGGTCGGCGGCACGACGTACGCGGCGGGCTCACCGCGAACTCTCGCATCGGGCGATCTGACCATCAACGGCGATGGCTCGTACACGTTCGTCCCGGCGGCGAACTTCAACGGCGCTGTGCCGGTCGCGACCTACACCGTCACCGACGGCAACGGCGGCACCGACACCGGCACGCTGACGATCGCAGTGACGGCGGTCAACGACGCGCCGGTGGCGGACGACGAGACCGGGATCGACGGCGGAAGACACGACGCTGACGGTCAACGCGGCGTCCGGCTTGCTCGTCGGCGATACCGATCTCGACGGCGATGCGCTCAGCGTGACGCAGTTCGTGGTCGGCGGCACGACGTACGCGGCGGGCGTCACCGCCAATCTCGCGGCGCGGCGATCTGACCATCAACGCCGACGGCTCGTACACGTTCGTCCCGGCGGCGAACTTCAACGGCGCGGTGCCGGTCGCGACCTACACCGTCAGCCGACGGCAACGGCGGCACCGACACCGGCACGCTGACCATCGCAGTGACCGCCGGTCAACGACGCGCCGGTGGCGGACGACGAGACGGGCATCGACCGCCGAAGACACGACGCTGACGGTGAACGCGGCGGCGGGGCTGCTCGTCGGCGATACCGATCTCGACGGCGATGCGCTCAGCGTCACGCAGTTCGTGGTCGGCGGCACGACGTACACCGCGGGCGCTACCGCGAACCTCGCATCGGGCGATCTGACGATCAACGCCGATGGCTCGTACACCTTCGTCCCGGCGGCGAACTTCAACGGCGCGGTGCCGGTTGCGACCTACACCGTCGCCGACGGCAACGGCGGCACCGACACCGGCACGCTGACGATCGCGGTCACCGCGGTCAACGACGCGCCGGTGGCGGACGACGAGACCGGCTCGACGGCGGAAGACACGACGCTGACGGTCAACGCGGCGGCGGGGCTGCTCGTCGGCGATACCGATCTCGACGGCGATGCGCTCAGTCGTCACGCAGTTCGTGGTCGGCGGCACGACGTATGCGGCGGGCGTCACGGCGAATCTCGCATCCGGCGATCTGACGATCAACGGCGATGGCTCGTACACGTTCGTCCCGGCGGCGAACTTCAACGGCGCGGTGCCGGTCGCGACCTACACCGTGAGCGACGGCAACGGCGGCACCGACACCGGCACGCTGACGATTGCGGTCACGGCGGTCAACGACGCGCCGGTGGCGGACGACGAGACCGGCTCGACGGCGGAAGACACGACGCTGACGGTCAATGCGGCGTCGGGCTTGCTCGTCGGCGACACCGATCTCGACGGCGATGCGCTCAGCGTGACGCAGTTCGTGGTCGGCGGCACGACGTATGCGGCGGGCGCCACCGCGAACCTCGCATCCGGCGATCTGACCATCTTTGCCGATGGCTCGTACACGTTCGTCCCGGCGGCGAACTTCAACGGCGCGGTGCCGGTCGCGACCTACACCGTCACCGACGGCAACGGCGGCACCGACACCGGCACGCTGACGATCGCGGTCACCGCGGTCAACGACGCGCCGGTGGCGGTTGCGGACACGGGCGCAGGTACCGAGCATCAGGCGTTGACGGGAGACGTTACGCCGGCGATCCCGGCCAGGACAGCGACGTCGATGGCGATACCCTGACGGTGACGACCGTGACCGTGGGCGCGACGACCGTCACCGAGGGACAGCCGATCACCGGCTCCAACGGCGGTACGTTCATCGTCAACGCGGACGGCACGTATACGTTTGCACCGGGACTCGACTTCAATGGCCTGGCGGTGGGCGAGACCGCTACGACGCAGGTCACGTACACGATCTCGGACGGCAATGGCGGCACAGCGAGCACGACGCTCGAGGTGACGATCACCGGCGAAAACGATGCGCCGACGGCGACGGCTGTGCTCGACACCTCGAGTAACGACAGCGCCCCCGCCTCGTATGACGTAAGCGCGCACTTCTCGGACGCGGACGCGACCGACGTGCTCGGGTACGCGGTGAGCGGCCTGCCCGCCGGCTTCGCGATCGACGCCACCGGCGTCATCACCGGCACCTGGGCCAGCAATGCCTCGCAGGGCGGTCCGGCATCGGACGGCGTCTATCCGGTCACCGTGACCGTCAGCGACGGCCATGGCGGAACGGTATCGCGCACGTTCAATTGGACTGTCGTCAACCCGGCGCCTGTGGCCGTGGACGATGCCGCGACGACCAACGAGGACACGTCAGCAGTGGGCGACGTCACGCCCGGCACACTGGGCCAGGACAGCGATCCCGACGGCGATGCGCTGAACGTGACGCCGCAGGCGGGTGTGGCCGGTAGCAACGGCGGCACGTTCACGATCCTCGGCAACGGCAACTATACGTTCAATCCGGGCAGCGACTTCCAGGACCTGGGACCGGGCGACAGCCGCACCACCGAGATCACCTACACGCTGACCGACGCCGATGGCGCGGCCGCGACGGCAGTGGTGCGGGTGACGGTGACGGGCATCAACGATGCGCCGACAGTCACGGGCGTGGTGCCCGCGCAGTCCTCGACCGACACCCAGAACATTGCGGCCATCGACGTGACCGGCGTGTTCGCCGACATCGAGGCCGACACGCTCACCTACTCCGCCAGCGGCCTGCCGCTCGGGCTTTCCATCGATCCGAACACCGGCCTGATCACCGGCACGATCGACAACGACGCCTCGGGACCGTCCGGCGCGCAGACCTACACCGTGACGGTGACGGCGCTCGACCAGAACGGCGCCAGCGTCAGCACGTCGTTCTCGTGGATGGTGGCCAACCCGGCGTTGATCGCCGCAAACGACGCGGTTTCGACCAGCGAGAACGCGACGCTCGCGGGCGACGTGTTCGCCGACAACGGCAACGGGCCGGACAGCGATCCGGACGGCGACGCCTTTGCGGTGGTGTCGGTCACCTCCGGCGCCACGACCTATGCACCAGCCGCCAGCGTGCCGGGCACCGGCGGCGGCACGTTCGTCATCGCCGCGGACGGCAGCTTCACGTTCGATCCGGGCACCGACTTCGACAACCTGGCTGTGGGCGCGACAGCGACCACAACCGTCGCCTATACGATCCGCGACGCCAATGGCGCCGAAGCGACCGCAACCGTCAGCGTCACCGTCAATGGCACGAACGACGGACCGGTCGCGGTCGGCACGCTGCCGGCGGTGACCAGCAGCGACAGCGACACGGTCGATATCGACACCTCGGGCGCGTTCGGCGATCTCGACGACGGCACCGTGTTCACCTACGCGCTGCTCGGCGTGGCGGGCATCGATTATCCCGCCGGCCTCACGATCGACGCCAACGGCCATATCGTCGGCACGATCGATAGCGAAGCATCGCAGAACGGGCCGTATAGCGTGATCGTGCAGGCCAGCGATGGCGTCGGCGGCGTCGTGACGCAGCCGTTCACCTGGGTCGTCGTCAATCCGATCCCCGATGCGCGCAACGACGGCTTTGCGCTGAGCGAAGGCGCGAGCCTCACCGGCGCGCAGGTTCTGGCCGACAATGGCGGCGGCGCCGACAACGATCCGGACGGCGACACGCTGGCCGTGGTTGCGGTCAACGGCGCGGCGCTCGGCGTCGGCGCGGGCGTGACCGGCAGCAACGGCGGCACGTTCACGATCGCCGCCGACGGCACCACGGATTTCGCGCCCGGCGCGGCGTTCGAGGACCTCGCTGTCGGCGAGACACGGACGACGAGCGTGACGTACACCCTCTCGGATGGCAACGGCGGCGCCGATACGGCGACGGTCACCGTCACCGTGACCGGCGTCAACGACCTGCCGGTGAGCACGCCGGTTGGTGCGCAGAGCGGCATCGATGGGCAAGCAGTCACGCTCGACGTGTCGGGCAGCTTCACCGATCCCGACGGCGATACGCTGACGTTCAGCGCAACCGGCCTGCCGCCGGGACTGACGATCAACCCGGCGACCGGCATCATCGGCGGCACGGTTGCCAGCAACGCGTCGCTGGCCGGGCCGTACTCCGTGACCATCGTGGCCAACGACGGCAACGGCGGCACCACCAGCCAGACGTTCGTCTGGACCGTGACCAACCCGGCGCCGGTGGCGCAGGACGATGGCATCGCGACGAGCGAGAACGCCGTCGCGACCGGCAACGTGCTGGCGTCGAACGGCAACGGTCCCGACAGCGATCCCGATGGCGACGCGCTGACGGTGGTCGCGGTCAACGGCACGGCATTCGCCGGCACGACGACGGCGACCGGCACGGCAGGCGGCACGTTCACCATCGCCGCCAACGGCGCGGTGAGCTTCGATCCCGGCGCTGCCTTCGACGACCTCGCGGTCGGACAGACGCGCGTGACGCAGGTGACCTACACCATCAGCGACGGCCAGGGCGGCACCGACACCGCGACCGTCAGCGTGACGGTGACCGGAGCCAACGACGCGCCGGTGGCAGGCCCGCTGGCGAACGTCACGAGCAACGACGGCGACACGGTTTCGATCTCTATCGGCGGCACGTTCACCGATTCCAATGGCGATACGCTGAGCTTCACCGCGACCGGCTTGCCGCCCGGACTGACGATCGACCCGGCGACGGGCGTGATCAGCGGCACGATCGACACGAGCGCGTCCGCGGGCGGCCCGTACAGCGTCGTCGTCACGGCATCTGACGGCAACGGCGGCACGGTATCGCAGACGTTCGGCTGGACGGTCTCGAACCCGCTGCCGACGGCGCAGAACGACTTGGTCACCACCGGCGAGAACACGATTGTCACCGGCAGCGTGCTCACCGACAACGGCCTTGGCGCGGACAGCGATCCCGATGGCGACGCGGTCGCCGTCTGGGCAGTCAACGGAGTGCCGGGAAGCGTCGGCTTGCCGGTCACAGGATCGGCCGGCGGCACGTTCACGATCGGCGCGGACGGCAGCTATCGCTTCGAACCGGGCACCGCTTTCGACGATCTGCAGAGCGGCGAAACGCGCCTGACGGCGGTGACGTACACCATCCGCGATGCGGACGGCGGCGTATCGACCGCCACGGTGACCGTCACCGTCACCGGTGTCGCCGATGTACCGGTCATCGACCCGATCGTACCGCCCGTATCGGTTGATAGCGGCGTCATCGACTTCGACGTGTCAGTGCACGTCGACGACCCCGACGGCGATCCGCTGAGCTATTCCGCGACCGGCTTGCCGCCCGGACTGACGATCGACCCGGCGACGGGCCGCATCACGGGCACGTTGCCGCCGGACGCCTCGCAGGGCGGTCCTTATGCCGTCACGCTGACCGTCGATGACGGCCATGGCGGTGTCGTCACCTCGACCTTCATCTGGCCGGTGACCAACCCGCCGCCGGTTGCCATCGACGACACATCCGCGACGCCCGCGGGACTGCCGGTCCGCATCCCGGTGTTGTCGAACGACCGCGATCCGGACGGCGATCCGCTGACCATCACCGCGGCCAGCGCCGGCCACGGCACGGTTGCGATCAACGCCGACGGGACCATCGACTACACACCGGACCCGTCGTTCGAGGGCATGGAGCGCATCGCCTATACCATCAGCGACGGCAACGGCGGTTTCGCTACGGCCTACATCTCGATCTATGTGGAGCCGCGGGCACTGGTGCTGCTCGGCGAAGTCTTTGGCTTCGAGGGTCCCGAACGTACGCCGGACCCGGTCGAGCCCGAGGGCGTGATTGAGGGCATGTCCGCGGACGGCGCAGTCGTCCAGGCGGTCGCGGACTTCGGCGGCTTGTCGAGCCTTGCGGCCAGCATCTCGGAGGACGGCATCATCGTCCAGACGACGAATGGCGTGCGGTCGCTGGGCGGCATCGGACGCTTTACCGGCGAGCGCGGCACGATCATCGGCGAGACGGTCGGCAACGCCCGCCAGTTCGACTTCAGCCGCAGCCCGAGCGTCGCTCGCGGCGGCACGACGGGCGAACTGGAAGGCCTGACCGGGTTCTCGCTCCGCTCGGAGATCCGCGGCAACCTGACCGGGTTCAGCGGCGGCGAGCAGCTGGTGATCGAAAGCCTGGTGCGCGACGACGTGCTCAACCTGCAGTTCTCCAACACGGTGACGCAGGGCCAGCGCCAGATCGTCGAATACCGGGTGACGCAAATCGACGGGCGGCCGGTGCCGGGATGGCTGGAGCGCGTCGGCGGCGACCTGATGCTCGGCGAGCGTCCGGCCGACGTCGAGACGATCGAGTTGCGGGTCGAGGGGCGGTTCAACGACGGCACGATCGTGGTGCAAGAGGTGTCGATCCACGCGGTCACCGGCGAGATCCAGCCGCTGCGGCAGAGCGGCGGCAATGCGCCGGCGCTGTTCCGCGATCAATTCCGCGCCAGCCCGATGCTGACGCCGTCCGAGCTCGAGGGGCTGGGCGCGACGATCGCGCGCTGACGCCGGCGTCGGCAGAACAGGGGGCGCCGGGACACATCGTTCCGGCGCCCTTTCCATTGAGTGCGACGCGGCCTACCAGGACAGTTGAAGGCCGGCGCGGCCGCCGATCGACCCGTCGCCGAGGCCGATACCGATGCCCGCGCCGACGGAGACTTTCTCGCCGCCGCCGAACGCATTGGCGCTGAGCAGGCCGATAGCCGACAGCCCGAGCGCATTACGGCCTTCGAAATTGCCCCAGTTGACGCGCAGGCCGAACGTATCGCCGGACAGCAGCACCGGATCGGCGATCGACAGCGCGACGGCGACGCCTTCCATCGCCACCGACGACATCTGCTCGGCGCGGTGGATGCGCGTGCTGAACCCGCCGACCTCCTGGCTGAGCCCGGCCACCGACGTTTCGACAGCGGCGAGCCGGCCATCAGTGGACCCCACGGTCTGTTCGAGCACACCGATCCGCTGGCCCTGCGAGACGATCGTCGTGGTGTTGGTGTTGGTCTGGTTCTGGACGTTGGTGATACTGGCCGCGTGCTGGTCGGTGCGGCCCTGAAGCGCAACGATATCGCCCTCGGACTTGGTTACGCGACCCTCGGTTGCCGTGATGCGCGAGGTGTTCGACGTGATCGCGGAGGTGTTGGCCGCGGTTTGCGTGGTGAGGGTGGAGACGGTCCCTTCGACGGAGCCGACCCGCGTGGTCAGGCTCGAGACGGTCGTGTTCGTCGTGCCGAGACCGCTTTCGAGGTTGGCGACCCGGCCTTCGGCTGTCGTCACCCTTCCGCCGAGCGTCGAAATGCCGGTGGTGTTGGCGTTGACTTGGGTTTGCAGAGCGCCGCCATCGCTGGCGAGGTTGCCGGCCGCATCGGTGGTGACGACGCCGATCGCGCCGGATTGGGTGGCGCGGCTGGCCGCCGAGGCGACGCCGGAGAGTGTGTAGGTGTTCGACGACGAGCCGAAGATCTGCTGGTTGTCACGCGTCGTCGCCACGCCCTGTCCGAATGCGGCCGCGTTGGCGTGAGAGGCGATCGCGCCTTGCCCGACGGCGGTGGCGCCGATGCCGGTCGCCTGGGCGTATTCGCCGAGTGCCGTGGCGTTGTCGGCGGTGGCCAAGGCTCCGCGCCCGTAGGCCGCGGTATTCGCGCCCGTCGCCTGTGCGCCGTCGCCGACGGCGGTCGAGCCGGAGGCCACGGCGTTGGCACCGATGGCGACAGCGCCCGCCGACGTCGCGCGTGCCCCGTTGCCGACGGCGACAGCATCGGTGGCGGTGGCGTTTGCGCCGCGGCCGAGCGCGGTGGAGCCTGCGCCGGTCGCCGTGGCGCTCTGGCCGAAGGCGGAGGCATTGTTGGACATCGCCATCGCGTCGGAACCGGTCGCGGTGGCATTGGTGCCGGACGCCGATGCCGCCGCGCCGAGCGCAGTTGTCGCCGAGGCCTGGGCATTGGCCAACGTGCCGACGGCGGTCGAGGCTTCGCCGGTGGCGCGTGCGGCGCGGCCGAATGCCGACGCGTTGTTGCCTTGGGCGGTGGACGAGGCGCCGACCGACGTGGCGTTGGTGCCCTGGGCGAGCGCCGAGCTGCCGACGGCCGTGGTATTGCTCGACTGCGCCTGCGCCGAGTTGCCAAGCGCGGTGCCGTTGACGCCCTGTGCATAGGCCGAAGCGCCGAACGCCGCGGTTTCGTCACCCTGGGCGCGCGCCATGATGCCGACGGCGTTGGCGTGATACCCCGACGCCGCGGACTGCGCGCCGATGGCGACGGCGCCTGCGCCCAGCGCCTCGGCCACGCTGCCGCAAGCAAGGCGCCGACGCCAGCCACAGCGTCGGGCACGACGCCGCCGTACTGCTGGCAGATGAATTGCGCCGGCGATTGGCCGCTGCCCAAGGTGAGCGCCAGCGCCAGGGTCGATACGCCGAGCCCTAGCCTGACGTAAGTGAAGTGCGGAGGGTGAGACGGAGTGCAGAAGGCACACGCCTCCACACCCCATCGAGACGACGGGATCGCAACGGTACGCAAGGAACGAACTCCTGTTGCTGCGCGCGGACACATGCGCGCGGTCGGGGCAATCGGCGGTTGAACCGCCGCGTTGCCGATCGTTAAAAAAACTACCTAAAATTGCTTAATAACGCATTAACACTACTTTTGCGTGCATATCGCTGACGGCCTCCCGGCACGGAGCTACATGCGCGCGACCACCCGATCGAGCAGCCGGCTAGGCAAAAGGCGGCGGAGGCCGGCGGCGAGGTAGGTCGGCGTGGTGACGAAATAGCGGAGCCGGGGCTTCGGGCTTTCCAGCGCGTGCGCGAGCTTCAGGGCGACGGCCTCGGGGCCGAGTTTGAACGTCTCCTTGCCGCCGCGCTCCATGCTGTCGAGACGGGCCCGGTAGACGTCGCGATGGGCCGAGCGCTCGATGTCGATGGACCGCTTGAAGTGGGCGAGCGCGGTCGGGACGAAGTTGGTGCGGATGGGCCCCGGCTCGATCAGCGCGACGTGGATGCCGGTGCCGGCAAGCTCGATGCGCATGGCGTCGGCGAGGGCTTCGACGGCGTATTTGGATGCGCAATAGGCGCCGCGGTAGGGCGTCGAGACAAGTCCCAGAACGGACGAGCATTGAACGATGCGGCCTGAGCCGTTGGCCCGCATGGCCGGTACGATGCGGCGGGTGAGATCATGCCAGGAGACGACGTTGACCTCGAGCTGACGGCGCAGAACGTCGGGCGTCAGATCTTCGACCGCGCCGACTTGCCCGTAGGCCGCGTTGTTGAACAGCGCGTCGAGACGGCCCGAGGTGCGATCGAGCGCAGCAGTGGCGCAGGCCGCGATGGAGGCGGGGTCCTCGAGTTCGAGGTGCAGCGCCTCGACGCCCTCGTCGCGTTCGAGGCGAGCGAGATCGGCGGGTGTGCGGGCGGTGGCGAAGACGCGCCAGCCGCGCGCTTTCATCAACCGTGCCGAGGCGAGCCCGATGCCGGACGAGCAGCCGGTGATGAGGATCGAGCGCGGGGGCGGGGCGGGGCTCACCGCCGCCTCACTTCTGCAGCTTGACGACGGGATTGCCGCCAGCGTCGAGAAGCGTGAGCGTCAAGCCGTCGAGCTTGTAGCCTTGCATTTTCTCGAGCGCCTTCAGCAGCGCCTGCTCGCGCTCCATCTTGCCTTCGCAGTGCATCCGCGAAACGCCGATGCCGGTAAAGGCGCGGCCCTGGGTGGGCGTTGCGGTGAATTGCCCGAAGAGCCGGTTGCACGCCGCCTTGCCGCCGAGCTGGTTGCGGAAGAAGACGAGCGTGCCCGCATCCTCGACCGCGCTGCCGTCGATCTCGACCACGCGCCACTCGACGTCGCTGACCTCGGGCGAGAGGGCGCGGGCGGGTGCTGTGGCGGCGAGGGCCGCACACAGCAGGACCGCTGCGAGAGCCGCAAGGCGGGGCATGGGCACGTCTCCGTTGTCACCCGACGCTGTCACTCCATGGCCGATTTATTGCCGGGATCCAGGATCACCGCAATCTCTGGACGGCTCGTCGAAGCACTGGCATGCCGGGGGTCATGGCGGAGACTGCTCCGCATGGGCCCCGGGATGACATCCGAGTTTTAGTTCGCGCCTTCCAGCAGGCGGCGAGCAATCACCTGGGCCTGGATCTCGGCGGCGCCCTCGAAGATGTTGAGGATGCGGGCGTCGCACAGCACGCGGCTGATCGGGTATTCGAGCGCGAAGCCGTTGCCGCCGTGGATCTGCAGCGCGTTGTCGGCGTTGGCCCAGGCGACGCGCGCGCCGAGCAGCTTGGCCATGCCGGCCTCGAGATCGCAGCGGCGGCCCTCGTCCTTCTCGCCGCGCCGCAGAAGTAGGTGAGCTGGCGGGCGATCATCGTCTCGACCGCCATCATCACGATCTTGTTCGAGACGCGCGGGAAGGCGTAGATCGGCTTGCCGAACTGATTGCGCTCGAGCGCGTACTTGAGGCCGAGATCCATGCGCGACTGGGCGACGCCGACGGCGCGGGCGGCCGTCTGGATGCGCGCGCGCCTCGAAGGTGGTCATCAGCTGCTTGAAGCCCTGGCCCTCGACGCCGCCGAGAAGCTGCGACGCCGGCACCTCGAAGGCGTCGAAGGAGATGTCGTACTCCTTCATGCCGCGATAGCCGAGCACCTCGATCTCGCCGCCGGTCATGCCCTTCGCCGGGAACGGGTCGTCGTCGGTGCCGCGCGGCTTTTCGGCGAGCAGCATGGACAGGCCCTTGTAGCCCGGCTCGTCGGGATTGGTGCGCACCAGCAGCGTCATCAGGTCGGCGCGAACGGGATGGGTGATCCACGTCTTCTGGCCGGTGACCTTGTAGACGTCGCCCGACTTCACGGCGCGCGTCTTGAGCGAGGCGAGGTCGGAGCCGGTGTTGGGCTCGGTGAACACGGCGGTCGGCAGGATCTCGCCCGACGCGATGCGGGGGAGATAGCTTGCCTTCTGCTCGTCGCGTGCCGTTGTTGAGGATCAGCTCGCCGGCGATCTCGGAGCGGGTGCCGAGCGAGCCGACGCCGATGTAGCCGCGCGACAGCTCCTCGGAGACGACGCACATCGCCTCCTTGCCGAGGCCGAGGCCGCCGAATTCCTCGGGGATGGTGAGGCCGAACACGCCGAGCTCGCCCACATGCTGGACGATCTCCATCGGGATGTACTCGTTTTTCAGGTGCCACTCGTGGGCGTGCGGCACCACCTCGGCGAGCGAGAAGCGGCGCATCTGGTCCTGAATGGCGGCGTGGGTCTCGTCGAGGCCGGTGTCGCCGAAGCTGGTGGCGTCGGGCTGCGCGGCGATCAGCTCGGCGAGGCGCGCCTTGATGCTCTCGCTGCTGCCCTCGACGACGAGCGCCGCAACGCTGTCCTCGAACTGGCGGATGTCCTTCGACGCGATGCCCATGGCGGCCGGGCGGATGATTTCGAGCTGGCTCATCGGAATGCCGCCGGCGATCTGCGGCAGGTACTCGCCGAATGCGGCGGCGAGCAGCAACTGCTCGAACTCGCCGAAGCGGCCCTCGCCTTCGAGCGCCGTGCCCCAGCCGTGCATCTGCCGCAACGCCTCGACCGTCGTCGCCAGCCACGCGAGGCCGTGGGCCGCGTGCTGCGCGGCATCGACGCCGCCCATCTCAACTGCACCTTGATGCGCACGCCGGCCTTGCCGGCGGCGAGCACCTTGTCGGCAGCGGCGACGGCGCCGGCCGCGGCGGCGAGCAACGATTGCGGGCCTGCGGCGATGATGCCGGCTTCGGATTTGAGCTTGGCGACGGTCATGGACGTGTCCTTCGAATGCTGGATCGGACGGGGGTGCAGCCCGCGCCCGGAAATGTCAACGCAAGATAACGGCTCGTGTCCCGTTCGCGAAGTTCGCAACCCGGTCTAGCCGCGACATGAATGCGGACTTCGGAATCATATAGCACTAGCCGACCGCTGGCAATTGGCATTTCGCGACATTCAGGACGCCGGAAGTCGCGGAACCACCTCGAATTTCTGCCAGGATGATCGCCCGATGGCAGCGGCGAGTCAGCGGTCTTGCCCGGTGAGTGATTTCAGAAAGCGCCTGACGGTGGTCGGGGCCACGTCGTCGGGTGTTGCATCGGCTGGCGCGTCGGCGGGTTCGCCGGATTTGGCGGTGGCGGCGGCTGACCGCGGCGCGGACCCGCGATGCACGATCTCGACGGAGGCTTCCTCGACGGCGCTGCGATAGGCGGCATAGCCGCGGGCGTCGAAATCGTCCTCGGGATCGGAGGCCTTGCGCAGCCGCGACTGCAGTGTACCGGCGCCGCTGCCGTAGACGAGGGGGCGCGGATCTATTTCCGGCTCGGTTATGGCATCCTCGGGCGCACGGGCGACGATGCGGACGTCCGCTTCGCCGAAAACGCTGGCAGCTTCACCGTACAGATTGGCCTCGTCGTAATCGATATCGAGGCTGTCGTAGCTATCGCCGTCGAAGGCTGTGCCGTCGGCGGGATCATAGAGGGCGACCGGGGGGCGGCGGCTTCGGTATCCGTGGGTTCGCCCGCTGGCAGCGCAGCGAGGGCGCGCAGCCGCTGGGGGCTCGATGGCCGAGGCCAAGGCCAGGGGCGGCAGTTTGAACGGCACCCGTGGCTTCGGCGCGTCGGCCACAGGGATTTGCGGGAGGGAGAGGACAGGCGCGGGCGGCGACACCACGACCTCGAGCACACGGCGCGGCGGCGATTGGGCGTCGGCATCCGGATCGAACATGCTCGTCAGCGCGACTTCGACGGGCAGGATCGGCGGGATTTCCGGCACGGCGGCGGGCGCGGGCGAGGCTGCAAGTTGCGTCACCGGCTTGGGCATCGAAAGCCGAGCAAGGTCGCAGGCGAGCCCCTCGTCGCGCGCGATGGCCGTGAGCGCGGGCCGCGGCGCGAGCGGCAGACCGGCCAGCGGCGCGCGGGTTCGCGCATAGTGTGTGGTGTGGCCGGCGGCGAGGATGGCGGCCTGCTCGATCCACTGCGCACGCACCACCGGCACGCCCGGACCGAGCAGCCCGCGCAGGCGCAGGACATCGGCGGGTGACCACGCCGCGATGGCGGCGAACGTGGTGATGCCTTCGCTGGCCAGGACAGCGGCGATGCGCGGGTCGAGCCCTCGGATCGCGGTCAGGTCGTCAGCCGCAACGGCAACGCGACGCGGCGGGCGGCGCCAGAGCGGGCTGGCGAATGAGACGCTGATGCGGCCGGCAAGGGGGCGAGCAACTGGGGCGGCTTGGCCTTGGCGAGGATGCTGCGGACCGCCGCGGCGACGAGATCGGCGATCGGCCGCGCGGGCGGGGGTGCAGGCTGGGCCATGGACGGCGCGGCGGGCGGCGGGCGGCGGCGCATTGCGATGAGTGCAGCTTGCTCGATCCAATTCTGGCGCTGGATCGTGCGCTCGAAGCCGAGCGCGGCCGACACGCGTCGCACGTCGTCGGTGGTCCAGGCGGCGATGGCGTCGAAGCTCGTCACGCCGAGGCCTTCGAGCCTGACGGCCAGCGCCCCGTCGATGCCGCGGATCAGTGTGAGGTTGTCGGACGGCTGTGGCGCTGGCGGGGCCGAAGTTTGAACAGACGCTGTGGCGCGCGCCGTGACGGCGGCGATGGTGACGATGCGGTCGCGATGCGGGGCTGGGCGCTCGCCGGGGGCGAACTGGGCGAGGCCGAAGCAGGCACGGCGGGAGCAGACGGCTCGCCGAGCAATGTGATCGCCTCGGCGATCTTGCGCCGCGCCAGGAATACCCGGTTGCCTTCGAGCGCGCCTTCGATCCGGGCTCGCAGCTCGACGATGTCGACCGCGGACACCGGCCGCCCCTCGGCTTCCCGTTGCTCGAGCTGCCGCAGGGCGCGCCACGCGTCGTTGGTTTCGAGCACGCCCTCGAGCCGCTCGCGCTCTCGCTCCAACGTTTGCCGTGGATCGCCGGTCTCGGACGTCATTTGACTGGCCTCACTGCCGTGGATGGGCGTCGCCGCAACAACCGGCGCGCGCCATGATTTGAGAGTTTAGGCACGCCAAGCCCCGTCGTCCATCCGGCGGTCTGGACGAAACGCTCGATTGCGCAATACTTGGTTGGCGCGGAACGCAATTTTTCCTTCGCGCGGAACGCGACTATTCCTTGGCGCGGAACGCGACAGGTTTGATCAACACGACTGCGGCCATGACCAGCACGACCCCCACGAGTTGCATGGGTGTCAACGTCTCGCCGAACATCAGATAGGCCAACACCGCAGTGACGGCGGGGACGAGGTAGAACAGCGCCGACAGCCGCGAGACGGCGTTCTGGCGGATCAGGATCATCAGCAGGTTGATCGACACGATCGACATCGGGATGACGAGCCACGCGAGCGCGATCAGGAACGGACCGGACCACACGATCTCGCGCGTTTCAACAGCAGCGCCAGCGGGCCGGCGACGGCGATGGCGCCGAGAAACTGAATGACGGAACCGGTGCGCAGATCGGGGTGGGCGTCGCTGCTTTTCTGATAGATGGTGCCGAGCGTCATGCCGAGCAGTGCGAGGCCAGCGGCGGTGGCGGTCGCGACATTGATGCCGCTACCGGCGCTGGCGACCACGGCCTCGAGCTTCGGCCAGATGACGAGCGCCGCGCCGGCAAGACCCAGCGCCAGCCCGCCCCAATGCCGCGCCGAAATGCGCTCGCCCAGCAGCGGCCACGCCAGCACCGCCGTCAACACCGGCTGCAGGCTGACCAGCAGCGCGACGACGCCGGCCGGCATGCCACGGCGGATCGCCCAGAACACGCCGCTGAGATAGACGCCGTGCATCAGCGCGCCGACGATGAAGGAATGGCGGAAGGCTGTACCCGTCGGCCACGGCGCGCGTGCGACGAGGCAGATCGGCACCATGATGGCGATGACGAGCAGGAAGCGGACGGAGAGAAAGGTAAACGGCTCGGCATGGGGCGCGCCGAGCTTCGATGCGATGAAGCCCGTCGACCACAGCAGAACGAACAGTGCAGGCGCGAGACGGGCAAGCATGGGGCGGTCCAGGAAAGCCCGGCGCTGATCGCCTGAGTTGCATGCGATCGAGCGAGCCTCGAAGGCGTGAACCAGACACTCGAGCAAGATGAGCGAAGGGCCGAGGGCGGCGCGACGGCACGACGTACGTCAGCGGCGGCCTCACATGCAACCCCAAACACGTCCGACGCGCGCAGTCCTGACCGCACGATGCTGCATACCCGCCCGTTTCGGCGCAGCGAAGCACCGCCAAACATATCCAGCGATACCGTGGCAAAGCCGCCATGGACCGAAACCTCGCGGGGGGCTATGTGTCGTGATCGCGAAGTTCGCTGCCAAGTCCTCGGATGTATGAAGCGAACGTCGCGATCATCATACTAGGTTCGGCCTCCAATTCCGCCGCCGCCCACGAGACCAATCCGCCACGATGAACCGCCAGCGCACCCTGACCGAAGCCATTTATCGACTGTATGAACACTCCGGCTTCACCATGGCTGGAGCGGTGGCGTTCTCGTTCGTGGTGTCGATCTTCCCGTTCTGCATCTTCCTCGGCGCGCTGGCGGGCGTTTTCGGCGGCCGCGAGCTGGCGCAGATGGCGATCGAGCAGGTGTTCCAGATCCTGCCGCCGCGCGTCGCGCAGGGGCTTGCGCCCGACATCGACGCCGTCATGGGCCGCACGCGCATCGATTTGCTGACGGTCAGCGGCGGCTTGGCCTTGTTCTTCGCCACCAGCGCCATCGAGACCATGCGCGCGGCGCTGAACGGGGCGTATCGTATCCATGAAACACGCCCCTATCCGCTGTGCCTGCTGATCAGCACGGTGTTCGTGTTCATCAGCGCGCTGTCGACGCTGGTGCTGACCTGGGCCGTCGTTTTCGGCCCGCAGCTTGCGGCGCAGTTCGAGCCATCGTGGCTGAAAGAGATCCTCGACAGCACGTGGCTGACGGTGGGCGGGCGCTATGCGCTGGCGGGCGCGGTGATGGCGGTGCAGCTGTTGGCTTTCCACCTGTGGCTGGCGGCGGGG
Organism: uncultured Alphaproteobacteria bacterium; assembly: GCA_963819775.1. Taxonomy (GTDB): domain Bacteria; phylum Pseudomonadota; class Alphaproteobacteria; order Rhizobiales; family Hyphomicrobiaceae; genus JAKAML01. The sequence goes on along the minus strand of CAWFXM010000012.1, from coordinate 372,042 downwards.
CGGCGGCGGCTGGCGGACGTGTGGCCGGGCATCGCGCTGTCGGTGGTGTTGTGGCTGGCGATGGCGTCGGTCTATTCGTACTACCTCGACATCAACGACTACACGCGCTTCTACGCCGGTCTGTCGCAGTTGATGGTGGCGCTGATCTTCTTCCAGTTCACGGCGATCATCATCATCCTCGGCGCGGAGCTCAATCGCGGCGTGATGGAACTGAAGCGGCTGAAGCTGCCACGCGCCGAGAAGGGGACGCTGGTGAATCCGTGAACACGATGCCCGAGAGAAAACCGATCTCTAGAGCGGATCGCCGGTCTTGAGCGGGTATCGCCCCGACATCGACGGGCTGCGCGCGATCGCAGTGACGAGCGTCGTCGGCTATCACGTCGGATGGCCCGGAATGCCCGGCGGGTTCGTCGGCGTCGATGTGTTCTTCGTGATCTCCGGCTATCTCATCTCGTTGCACCTTCTCGACGAGGTCTTTGCCACAGGGACGATCAACCTGCGGGAGTTCTACGGCCGCCGCATCCGCCGCCTGCTGCCGGCTTTCGTCGTCGTCGCGCTGACCACGCTCGCGCTCGGCGCCGTCATGCTGCTGCCGATCCTGCAGGAACAGGCGCGCCTCGCCTATTCGGCGATCTATGCCGCGGTCTTCCTCTCGAACGTCGAATTCGCGCGGACCGGCGGCTATTTCGATCCCGCCACCGAGCTGAAGCCGCTGCTGCATACCTGGTCGCTGGCGGTGGAGGAGCAGTTCTATCTGATGTGGCCGCTGGCGCTGCTGGGGCTTGCCGCGCTGTCCCGGGTCGTTCCGCATTCGATTGGGCACGCTGGTGGCCGGCGCGCTCGGCGCGGCCTGCCTGGCCTCGTTGGCTTATGGCATCGCGGCATCGCGGGGCGACGTATGGGCGGCGCAGAAGGGCTTTTATCTGATCTGGGCGCGGATCTGGGAGCTTGGAATCGGCGCCGCACTCGCGCTCGCACTGCGAACCGTTGCAACGCGGCCGGATGCGCCCCTGGCGGTCAAGGTGCTGGCCGTGGCCGGGCTGGTGGCGATCGCCGCCGCGATCACACTCTACGACGCCGCGCTCCCTTATCCGGGCATCGCGGCGGCACTGCCGGTGCTTGGTGCGGCGGCGGTGATCGGCGCGGGTCACATCGCCACGACGAACGCCTCGCGCCTCCTGTCCTGGCGTCCCGTGGTGTTCATCGGGCTTGTTTCGTACAGCTGGTATCTCTGGCACTGGCCGTTGCTGGCGCTGTTCCGATCCCAGGCCATGGGCGAGCGCGACCTGCTCCGCGATTCACTCCTCGCCGCACTGGCCTTGCTGCTCGCGGTTCTGACCTGGCGCTTCATCGAGCGGCCGGTGCGCCGTCGTGCCGAATTCCGCAGTCGCGCCGGCGTGCTCACGATCGGCGTCGGTGGCACGTGCCTCGTTGCCGTGTCGGCGTTCGCGTTGATCTCGTGGGGGGCGGGTTCGGGCGGCCGCGACCCGCGTCTCGCCGCACTGGTGGAGGCTGCGAACGACGTCAATCCATTGCGCCAAGCGTGCAATCACGGCACCCGGTACAAACAGCTCGTTCCGCTCTCCAATTGCATCACGCCAAAGGCAAGCGACGCCAGGCGCATTGTGCTTTGGGGCGATTCACACGCCGACCATATGCTGCCGATGCTCGCCGAGGCTGGTCGCGGCGCCGGCCTCGCGAGTCGCGCAGCGATCGATGGTCGGCTGCCCGCCCACCCTCGGTACAGCACTCGTCGCCAGCGGCCGCATCAGAACCACGTGCACCGAATTCAACGACGCGGTGATCGCCGAGATCCGCGCCACCGACCCGTCGCGGCTGGCGGCCGTCGTGCTGGCGGCGCGATGGACCGTTTACCTGGACCGTGCATCGCTTGCGTTGGGCGATGCCCAGGCGCGCAGGAGCTTGCGCAATATCGCGGACCCGCAGGCCGACCAGGCACCCTTGGCCGTGCTTACGGCGGGTCTGGAGGCGACGCTGCGGTCGTTGCGGGAACTCGGCGTTCCGGTGATCATCGTCGCGCCGATTCCGGAACTGACCTACGCAGCACCGTTGTGTCTCGCGCGGCGCGACAGCGCGTTCTGCGCCATCCCGCGGGCGGCCAATGACCGGCATCGCGCGCCCGTGCTCGCCGCTTTCGACGGCATCGTCTCAGGGCGGCCCGGGGTACGCCTGTTCGATCCGATCGATGGCTTGTGTGATGCGGAGCGGTGCCCGGCCGAGAAGGACGGCATCGTGCTCTACAGCGACGACGACCATCTGACGGCGTCGGCAGCGCGGGGGCTGGCGCAGCGCTTCGATGGGTTCACGCGCTGGATCAACGACACCAGGGTCACACGACACGACGCGAAGCCGGGCGACTGACGAGAGCGCCCGCTGCTTGCATGCGCGATCAGCTGGCCTTGTTGCGGGCGCGCTTGGCAGCTTTGGCGGTGCGCTTGAGGGCGTTGGTCGCCTTGCGCTGCTTGGCCTGGATGCGCTTGCGGCGGGCGTCGGACATGTTGGGCATGAAAATCTCCGTGGTTGGCCAGATCCTTGGTTGGCGGGCGTTGTAGCCTAGTCGCCGTGCTTTGCAAAGCCGGCGCGGTTGGACTCTGTTACCGCTCCGGCGCAGGCGCCGACGCGGGGTGTTCCGCTCCGAGCGCAGCGACATTGCGCGGGTGCTTGTCGGCTTGTCCGCCTCCGGCGGGACTCGGCACCTGAAGCGCCCGGCGCGGGTGCTTGTCGGCACCTGAAGCGCAACGAAAAGAGAGAGGGCGCGAACTGCGGTTCGCGCCCTGATGTTTTCGGATCCGGTCAGTCGATCGAGTGATGAGCGTGAGGCTCAGGCCTTGCGCTGCTCGGACGCTTCGATGACGTCCTCGAAGGTTTTGAGGCCGGTCGTGGGAGCCGAGACCAGCACCGCCATGTTGCCGGGCTTATGCTGGTTCTTCAGCATGCGCATGTGGGCCTTGGGGATCTGCTGCCAGGGGAACACCTCCGACATGCACGGATCGATACGGCGCTCGACCACGAGTTTGTTGGCCTGTGACGCCTGCTGCAGGTTGGCGAAGTGGCTGCCCTGCACGCGCTTCTGATGCATCCACAGGTAACGGGCATCCATGGTCAGGTTGTAGCCCGAGGTGCCGGCGCAGATGACGACCATGCCGCCGCGCTTGACGACCTGCACCGAGACCGGGATCGTCGCCTCGCCCGGATGCTCGAACACGCAGTCGACGTTGACGCCCTTGCCGGTGATGTCCCAGATCGCCTTGCCGAAGCCGCGCATCTCCTTCAGCCAGGTGTTGTACTCGGGCGTATTGACCGTCGGGAGCTGGCCCCAGCAGTTGAACTTCTTGCGGTTGATGACGCCCTTGGCGCCGAGCTGCATGACGAAGTCACGCTTGTCGTCTTCCGACACGATGCCGATGGCGTTGGCGCCCGACGTCGCGCAGAGCTGCACCGCGAACGATCCGAGGCCGCCGGAAGCGCCCCAGACGAGCACGTTATGGCCCGGGCGCAGAACGTGCGGACGGTGGCCGAACAGCATACGGTAGGCGGTGGCGAGCGTCAGCGTGTAGCAGGCGCTCTCTTCCCAGGTCAGATGCTTCGGACGCTCCAGCAGCTGGCGGTCCTGCACGCGGGCGAACTGGGCGAACGAGCCGTCGGGCGTCTCATAACCCCAGATGCGCTGGCTGGGCGAGAACATCGGATCGCCGCCGTTGCACTCCTCGTCGTCGCCGTCGTCCTGGTTGCAATGGACGACGACCTCGTCGCCGACCTTCCAGCGCTTGACCTTCGAGCCGACCGCCCAGACGATGCCCGAGGCGTCGGAACCGGCGATGTGAAAGGGATTTTTGTGAACGTCGCGGATGGGCGAGATCGGCGTACCGAGCGCGGCCCAGACGCCATTGTAGTTGACGCCGGCGGCCATCACGAGGATCAGCACGTCGTGGCTGTCGAGTTCCCACGTCGGCAGCACCTCGACCTGCATCGCCTTGTCCGGATCGCCGTGACGCTCCTCACGGATGGCCCAGGCGTACATGTTCTTCGGAACATGACCGAGCGGCGGGATCTCGCCGATCTCGTAGAGATCCTTTTTTGCTGCACCGTTATCAGGCGTTTGCTGCGGCTTTTTGACAGCGCTCTGGCTCGACATCGACCTTTGCCTCCCTACAGGCTGGTGTCACTGATCCGAAGTTCGCGCGGCTTCAGGCGAGTATCCTGCGAACTTCGGGTCGGGCGGGACACCAGCAGTGTTGTATTTATCGTGTGTTTTCAGGCTTCCAGTACCGTCACTTCGCCTCGGAGACCTCAGACTGCGGCTCTCCGAACCCTCGCGCGGGTTGCCCCCGACGGATGTGTTGCATTGCGGTAATATGGCCGCACACTCCAGCGCAAAGTTCAAGCAGATTTTCGCGCTGCAACAAAGATGGACTTTGTGGCGATACAGTCATTCTCAACTGAACGTTAATCACCGTTTGCTAGGCTCGTCGTCCGAAAAGCCTGCGGATCCGATCCGGCCACTACGGCGGCGCGGCGCGCGATCAGGCACGGCAGCGCAAGATCGGGCCGATCGATGTACGAATATATTGCGAGCCTCCTGTCCCAACCAGACTTCGACCTCACACTGGCCGCGCTCGGCGCGGCAGCGGTGGCCTATCACCTATCGACAGTGCTCTCGAATTGGTTGGTCGGCGTCGCGCTGTTTCCCGGCCTGGCGTTCGGGGCATTGGCCGCCATCGACCTCGCCAAGGACCTGGGTCTGGTGATCGGGCGAGACAAGGACGTCGCGATCATCGGCGCCTGCGTCTCCGGCCTGATCGTGGCGCTGTTCGTCTACTACATGTTGTTCAACCTTCTGGTGTGGCTCACGTCGTACAACCGGCGCGCCCACCGCGAGCTGATCGAGCGCGCCGGCGACCAGCTCTGAAGGCGGTATCGGCAACGCCGCGGCGCTCAGTTGCCGCTCCGGCGCAAGCGCCGACGACGACCTTTCGTTGGCCGCTCCGGCGCAAGCGCCGACGCGGCTCGTCCAAAGAACATTTTGCATCGCACCACGGGCCGATTAGGTTAGGGCATCGCACGACGCCCGAGCCGAAGGCCGATCCATGACCGACAAGACCCGCACTGCCGACACCGCCGCCACGCGCGACAAACCCTCTGGCGCGGAACGCACTCCTGCTGGCGCGGAACGCGACAAACCCTGGATTTTCCGCACCTACTCGGGGCACTCGACAGCGGCGAAGTCGAACGCGCTCTACAAGATGAACCTGTCCAAGGGGCAGACCGGCCTGTCGATCGCCTTCGATCTGCCGACGCAGACGGGATACGACAGCGACCACGAACTGGCGAAGGGTGAGGTCGGCAAGGTCGGCGTGCCCGTCTCCCACATCGGCGACATGCGGACGCTGCTCGACGGCATCCCGCTCGGCCGACATGAACACCTCGATGACGATCAACGCCACCGCGGCGTGGTTGCTGTCGCTCTATATCGCGGTGGCCGACGAGCAGGGCGCGCCGCGCACCAAGCTGACCGGCACCATCCAGAACGACATCATCAAGGAATATCTGTCGCGCGGCACGTATGTGTTCCCGCCGGAGCCGTCGCTGCGGCTGATCAAGGACACCATCGTGTTCTCGACGCAGGCGGTGCCGAAGTGGAACCCGACCAACGTATGCTCGTATCATCTGCAGGAAGCGGGCGCGACGCCGGTGCAGGAATTGGCGTATGCGCTCGCTACCGCCATCGCCGTGCTCGACACGGTGAAAGCGTCGGGCGAGGTGAAGCCCGCCGAGTTCAGCAATGTCGTCGGGCGCGTCTCGTTCTTCGTCAACGCCGGCATGCGCTTCATCACCGAGATCTGCAAGATGCGCGCGTTCACCGAGCTGTGGGACGAGATCGCGCGCGACCGCTATGGCGTGACCAACCCCAAGGACCGGCTGTTCCGCTATGGCGTGCAGGTGAACTCGCTGGGTCTCACCGAGCCGCAGGCCGAGAACAACGTCTATCGCATCCTCATCGAAATGCTGGCCGTCACGCTGTCGAAGGGCGCGCGCGCGCGCGCCGTGCAGCTGCCGGCGTGGAACGAGGCGCTCGGACTGCCGCGGCCGTGGGATCAGCAGTGGTCGCTGAGGATGCAGCAGGTGCTGGCGTATGAGACCGACCTCCTCGCCTACGGCGACATCTTCGACGGCTCGACCGAGATCGCGCGCAAGGTCGCGGAATTGAAAGAGCAGGCCAAGGCCGAGCTCGCGGCCATCGACACCATGGGCGGCGCGGTGGCGGCGATCGACTACATGAAGCGGCGGCTGGTCGAGAGCAATTCGGCGCGGCTCAGACAGATCGAAAGCGGCGAGCAGGTCGTGGTCGGCGTCAACCGCTGGACGGAGACCGAGCCGTCGCCGCTGTCGACGGGCGAAGGCTCGATCCTGGTCGTCGATCCCGCCGTCGAGGCCGAGCAGGTCGAGAAGCTGAAGGCGTGGCGCTCGGCGCGCGACGCCAAGGCGGCGGCGGCGGCGCTGGCCGAGGTCGAGCGCGCGGCGAAGGACGGCCGCAACATCATGGAAAGCTCGATCGCGGCGGCGCGGGCGGGCGTGACCACGGGTGAGTGGGGCACGGCGCTGCGAAAGCATCTTCGGCGAGTATCGCGCGCCGACGGGTGTGGCCCAGGCGGCGGTGGCGCGCGAGGACGGCCGGCTCGAGAGCGTGCGCGCGTCGGTCGAGGCGCTTTCGGACAAGCTGGGACGCCGCGTCAAGTTCCTGGTCGGCAAGCCGGGGCTCGATGGCCATTCGAACGGGGCCGAGCAGATCGCGGTGCGCGCGCGCGACGTCGGCATGGAGGTCGTCTACGAGGGCATCCGGCTGACGCCGGCGCAGATCGTGCGCGCGGCGGGCGACGAGGCGGTGCATGTCGTCGGGCTGTCGATCCTGTCGGGCTCGCACGTGCCGCTGGTCAAGGAGATCATGGAGCGGATGCGCAAGGACGGGCTGGCCGACATCCCCGTGGTGGTCGGCGGCATCATCCCGCCCGAGGACGCCAAGACGCTGAAGGCGTTCGGCGTGGCGGCGGTCTACACGCCCAAGGACTTCCAGCTCAACGACATCATGGCGGATATCGTGCGGTTGGTCGCGGCGGAGCCGCGCGCAGCCTAGAGTGGCGGAGCCGCGCGCAGCCTGAGCGGGCGTGGAGCGGGCGGCGTAGGTCCCCCCGCGCGAGGCTTGCCGAGCGGAGGGCAGGGGAAAGCCCGCGAGGCTTGCCGAGCGGACGGCAAGGGAAAGCCGGCGAGGCTTGCCGAGCGGAGGGCAAGGGAAAGCGCGCGACATGGACGGGCATCACCGGGGCTTTTGAATTCCGGCCGCGCTGCCTTATGGTTCCGGCGGCATCTGGTTGCTGTGCCGCAGTCTAGGACCACACCATGAGCCGCGTGTCGGCAGGGGCCGCGATCTCGATCGCGCTGGCGGGATTGATCGCCGTCGCGGCGGTCTCACTCCTGCGGCCAAAGTCCGTGAACGACGGCGGATTGCCGGCGGACTGCGGCACGACGCCATCGGCCTATCACCCCGGCGCGGTCATCGACTGGCCGGGATCGGGTGCAGCCACCACCAAGACCGCGGGCGGCGCGAGCGCGGACCACTTCGCGCGTGTGCGCTTCGACAGTGGCCGCATGGTTCTCGCCTACAACACGACGCCGGCGAAGCCAGCCATCGGTACGCGCGTCGTCGTCGCCGAGATCCGCTGCGTCCACCGCACCATTCACCTGTTGACGGAGCTGGGCGCGCCCGCGGCTCCGGCAGCGGACACGAAGGCGCGATGCGGGCGTTTGAATCGCGCTGAGGGCAATCATCTGTCGCGTTGGCGCATCGTGGAGGCGCATCATGACCAAAGACATCGTACCGCAGTTTTTGGAGTTCGTGAGTGCGTCGTCATTGCACGGCCCATTCGGATCCGTGCCGATAATTGTCTAGCCTCGGCCCGACCAACATTAATGACTATGACTACGACTATCAGCGTCACGCCACTCCATGGTCGTGCGACACGGCGGCGGTACGAACGGATGGCCAATCAGTCCGGCAGACGTATGTCAATCGTGGAGCCGATCAGAGTTCTGCCATTTGCTGCCGGCAAGCCTCGCATTGACCCTGGGTCGGCGAACGGTATAGTGCGCGCCGCTGCGACCCCCGCCGGTCGCAAGTGAATTTGCTTAGAGTGCGATTCACGCAGGTGATCGAGCGCACTGCGCTGCGATCACCTGCGACCGCACTCTGGCCCCTGTGGCGGAATCGGTAGACGCGGCAGACTCAAAATCTGTTGCTGGCAACAGCGTGCCCGTTCGAGTTGGGCCAGGGGCACCACTTTTCTTACGACATGAACAGTGCATGGCGGCGACGTTGCCGCGTTGGCGTTTACACCGTGTCCGAGCGCGGTTCCGCGCCGAGACGTGCGCCGCTGGCGACATACTGCGTGCGGGCGAAGGCCATAAGAAACACGGCGGCCTGGATCAGCACGATGGTGGGACCCGTTGCGCCGTTGATATGGAAGCTGACCAGGGTGCCGAGCACGCTCGAGCCGACGGCGACGGCGACCGCCACCGCGAGCATGCGGTCGAAGCGGCTGGTCAGCAGATGTGCGGTCGCGCCGGGCGTGACCAGCATCGCGACCACCAGGATGATGCCCACGGCCTTCAACGACGCGACGATGGTCAGCGACAGCAGGATCAGCAGCCCATAGTGCAGCAGCCCGACCGGCAGGCCGATGGCGCGCGCGTGCTGCGGATCGAAGCAATAGAGCAAGAAATCGCGCCGCCGGACCAGCACGATGGCCAGCGTGAGCCCGGCGATGATCGCCGTCTCGACGAGATCGCGCGGGGTGACGCCGAGCATGTCGCCGAACAGGATGTGATTGAGGTGCTGGTCGGTATCGACCTTGGTGAACAGCACGAGGCCGAAGCCGAACATGCCGGAGAACACGATGCCCATCACCGTGTCGGGCTTGACGCGGCTGTTGTCGGCGATGAAGCCGGTGCCGATCGCCGCCAGCAACCCCGACGCGAACGCGCCGACCGCGAGCGGCAGGCCGAGCAGGAAAGCGAGCACGATGCCGGGCAGCACGGCGTGCGAGATGGCGTCGCCCATCAACGACCAGCCCTTGAGCACGAGATAGCACGACAGCACTGCGCTGACCGCGCCGACCAGCACGGCCACGGCCATGGCGCGCTGCATGAAACCGAAGCCGAGCGGGACCGTGACGAGATCGACGAGCGTGCTCACTTTGCGGCCTCCGGCGGGGGCGCGACGGAAAGGGACGGCGGGGGTGTGGACACGTCCGCGCCGCGGGCGAGGCGGCGAGAGGCGAGTATGCCGTGGCGCGGCGCGAACACGAACGCGGCCAGGAACACCAGCGTCTGCAGCGTCACGATCACGCCGCCGGTGGCGCCGTCGATGAAGTAGCTGAGGTAGGCGCCGAGGAAGCTGGTGACGACGCCAATGGCGACGCTGATCGCAATGAGCCGCGGGAAGCGGTCGGTGAGCAGGAACGCCGTCGCGCCCGGCGTGACCACCATGGCGATGACCAGCACGGCCCCGACCGTCTGTAGCGCCGCGACCGTCATGGCGCTGAGCACGGTGAAGAACAGCACCTTGAGCGCGTCCGGCCTGAGCCCCGCGGCGCGCGCGTGCGCCTCGTCGAAGAACACGAGCATCAAATCCTTCCACGTCACGAGCAGAATTGCGAGCGAGACCGTGGCGATGATGACGACCTCGCGCACGTCGTCATCCGAGATGCCGAGGATGTTGCCGAGCGCGATCGACTGGATGTTGACCGAAGAGGGATTGAGCGACGCGAGCAGCAGACCGGCGGCGAAGAACGCCGTGAACACGATGCCAATGACCGCATCCTCGCGCAGCTTGGTGCGCGACTTGACCAGCAGCATGCCGAACGCCGCCAGCATCCCGGCGATGAACGCGCCGATGGAGTACGGCAGTTTCATCATGTGCGCGACGGCGACGCCGGGCACGATGGAATGGGAGAGCGCGTCGCCCATCAGCGCCCAGCCCTTGAGCATCAGATAGGCCGACAGGAACGCGCAGACGCCGCCGACCAGTGCCGACACCCACATCGCCTTGACCATGTAGTCGTAGGCGAAGGGAACCATCAGCTCGCTCATGAAGGGTCCCTCGACTTGTCGGGGGCGGCCTGCGGCTGCTCGGTGGATTGCAGCGGCGGCGCCTCGCCCAGTGTCGAGCCGTCGCCATAGAACACCAGCGGCCGCTCGTCGTCGGTCAGCACGGTCAGGCCGCGCTGGTCGGCGTCGTCGTGCAGGCTCGCGCCGTCGAGACGGAAATGGCGCAGCACGCCGCCGAACGCGCGCTGCAGATTGGCCTGCGTGAAGGTGGTGGCGGTCGGCCCGGCGGCGAGGACGGTGCGCAGGATCAGCACGACCTCGTCGCAGAAATCGGGAACGCTGCCGAGGTTGTGGGTGGATACCAGCATCAAGCGGCCCTCGGCGCGCAACTCGCGCAGCAGCTCGATGATCGCCGCTTCGGTCTTGACATCGACGCCGGTGAACGGCTCGTCGAGCAGGATCAGCTGACCCTCCTGCGCGATGGCGCGGGCGAGGAAGGCCCGCTTCTTCTGGCCGCCCGACAGCTCGCCGATCTGGCGGTCGCGCAACGCGGTGAGGCCGACCCGCTCCAGCGCGGCGTCGACCTTGCGGCGGTCCTCGGCCGATGGGCGGCGCAACAGCCCCATGTGGCCGTAGCGGCCCATCATCACCACGTCTTCGACGAGTACGGGAAAGTTCCAGTCGACGTCCTCGCTCTGCGGCACATAGGCGACGAGCCCCTGCTTGAGAGCGGCGGCGACCGGCAAGCCGGCAATGCGGATCTCGCCCGTGCGCGGCTTGAGGAAGCCCATGATGGCCTTGAACAGCGTCGACTTGCCGCTGCCGTTGATGCCGACGAGGCCGCAGATCGACCCGGCACGCAGCGTGAAGCCGGCGCGGTCGAGTGCGGTGGTGCCGCTCGGATAGGTGACGGTGACGTTGTCGATGGACAGCATCGGCCCGGCGGGTGGGGCTGCGCCGCGCGCCTCCGGACGCGTCGTAATGGTGGTCAACTCTCGACCCCTTTGACGATGGTTTCGACCGTCACCTTGAGCAGATCGAGAAACGACGGCACCGGACCGCCGGCGTCGCTGAGGCTATCGACATACAGCACGCCACCGTAGCGCGCGCCGGTTTCCTTGGCGACCTGCCTGGCGGCCTTGTCGGAGATCGTGCTTTCGCTGAACACGACGGGGATCTTGTTGCGACGCACCTCGTCGATGACGCGGCGGACCTGCTGCGGCGTGCCCTGCTCGTCGGCGTTGATCGGCCAGAGGTAGAGTTCCTTCAAGCCGTAGTCACGCGCGAGATAGCTGAACGCGCCCTCGCTCGTCACCAGCCAGCGGCGATCCTCGGGGACGGCGGCGAGGCGGGCGCGGAACGGCGCGTCGAGCGCCCGGATTTGCGCGGTGTAGGCGCTCGCGTTGCGGTTGTAGGTCTCGGCGTTGGCGGGATCGTATTTGGCGAGCGCCGCGCGGATGTTCTCGACGTAGCGGACGGCGTTCGAAGGCGACATCCAGGCGTGCGGATTGGGCTTGCCGGAGTAGGGACCGGCGCGAATGCCGAGCGGCTCGATGCCATCGGTGACGACGACGCTCGGCACGCCTTTGACGTTTTCGAAGAAGCGCTCGAACCAGCGCTCGAGATTGAGACCGTTCCAGATCACGAGATCGGCCGACTGCGCCTTGACGATATCGCCGGGTGTCGGCTGGTAGTCGTGGATCTCGGCGCCGGGCTTGGTGACGCTATCGACGATCGCGGCGCTGCCGGCGACGTTCTGGGCGATGTCGCGGATGACGGTGAAGGTGGTGATGACGCGGAACGGCTTGGCTGCCGGGGCAGGGGCGGGGCGGAGTGGGCGTTTGCGCGGCGGCGGAATGCGGCGCGGTGAGGCTGACGATCGTGGCGATGACTACGGCCCACGCCAGCGCGCGTGCCACCCAGCCCGGCCGCCGCCCGCCCAACGGTTCGATACTCATCGTGACCGACACCTCCTCGATAATCCCGGACCTGCCGGACGCCATGGGACGCTGCAGTCCAATGAACCGCACGGAACACGCCACCGTTGCATAGCAGTGGCACGCGACAGATGCCGCGTCAATGCTATTAGGAATTATTTGCAACTGGTGCGACAAGACGTGCTGCCGGGCGTCGTCGCACAGGCAACAGGATGGGTGCCGGGCAAAAGCAACGGCCGAGGCATCGCCATGTGATGAGTATATCGGCCGGCGCGGCCCGGCGGCCACAAACCGCCGCCACGCAGCGGCCAATCCGGCAAATGCACGCGCGCCGCGTTGCGAGGATACGGCCGAATATGCTATTGGCCGAAACCATTGCTCGATATGGGAGATTTCATGCGCCAGTCGAAAACCCCGGCGGCCGTGACGATGCTGCTGCTGGCCGCGTGCGCCAGCTTCTGGCCGGCGCAGGCGAAGGCGGGGCCGACGCTGCTGTTCGATGCCGGCAACGGTCAGGTGCTGTATGCCGAGGACGCCGACAATCAATGGCATCCGGCATCGCTGACCAAGATCATGACGGCCTATGTGGTTTTCCAGGCGATCAAGGCCGGCAAGGTGTCGCTCGACACCAAGATCGCGTGCAGCGAAAGCGCGCATGCCCAGCCGCCGAGCAAGGTGGGCCTGCCGATCGGCGCGGAGATGTCGCTGGATCTGGCGCTGCAGGCGCTGATTGTGAAATCGGCCAATGACGTCGCGGTGATGCTGGCCGAGGCCGTCAGCGGCAACGAAGCCGCGTTCGTCGCCGAGATGAACGCCGCGGCGCACCGGCTCGGCATGTCGCGCACCAACTTCATCAATCCGAACGGACTGCCCGCACCCGATCAGGTGACGACGGCGCGGGATCTGGCCAAGCTGTCGCGGGCCATCGCGCGGGAGTTCCCCGAGCACGCGCACCGCTGGTCGGCCCCCGAAGTGAGGATCGGCAACATCCGGCTGCGCAGCCACAACGCGTTGCTCAAGACCTTCGAGGGCGCCGACGGCCTGAAGACCGGCTTCATCTGCGATTCGGGCTTCAACGTCGTCGCCAGCGCCACCCGCGACGGCCGCCGCCTGATGGCGGTGGTGCTCGGCGAACCGACCGGGCACGAGCGGGCGGTGCGCGCGGCCAGCCTGCTCGAGCACGGGTTCCAGAGCTACGACTGGAAGTCGCTGTTCAGCACGGTCTCGACGCTCGACAACATGCCCATTCCCGCCGACGCAAAAAGCGTGATGACGGTCCGGGAAACCGTGCTGGCGTGGGAGTGCGGCACGCGGCGGCGCGGCCGGGCAGTGGCCAACGCCAAACGGCTGAAAGCCAAGACTGCTCAAGTGCGGGCCAAAGCCAAGGCGGCGAAGTCGGTGGCCGGTGAAGCGGCTGCGCCTGCGGCAGCGGACACCCCGGCGGCCAAGCCCCCCGTCGCGGAACGCGACAAGTCCCAGGGCGCGGAACGCGACAAGTCCCAGGCGCGGAACGCGACAAGCCGGCAACCAAAGCCGCGGCAATGCCCGCGGCATCGCCAGCCGCGTCATCGCCGGCCCAGAAGCCTCAGCAGGCCCCGGCGACCAAGTCGCAATAGGCCGAGCCGATGGCTTTCGGGCAAGCGGTGCAGGCAAACGGACGGACGTTTAGGCCCGCGCGCCTGCAACCCGCAGGCGTCAAACGATGAGATCGAGCTTGCGGCCGCGGTAGGGGCAGCCCTCGTCGGCCCGCGGCGCGCGGTTGCCATCGTCGAACAGCCGCGGGCGGGGGCGCTGACCGTCCGGACGCGGGCCCGACGCATCGGCGTCGTGCTCGGGACGGGCGTCGCTGTCCTCGGCGGGCGGAGCGGTATCCGGACCCGCCGCCGGCCCAGTCGCCTTGCCCCACCCGGGCCGTGGCCCAGTCAGGTCACCGGCGCGCGCGGCTGGCGCCACGGTCGCGACGGCGAGCGCCATGAGCAGCAGTGCCGCCATGACGGCAAAACGGGGACGTTGGGCGCGGCCGTACGCACCGCCACGAGACATCTGTCCCGTCCTGTATCGCAGGTTCAACCTAGGCACGGATTGCACGGCTCGACTCCGTCGTGGCGGAAGGGCATGGCGGCTCGGTTAACGACGATTTTCAATGCTAGCACATTCGTCCGGCCGTCACGCCGGGGATGGTCACGAATGCTGATTTTGCAGGGATATGCGTCGCCTTTGCGGCCATCGCCATCGGCACGATAGGCCGACCGGGGCAATCTCCAGGACAATCTGGCGCTGAATTTGCTTTCACGACTGGAGGAACCGGTCCGGCACACCCCCGGCTGAAGCAACGAACGGCAGAAGGCTCGGCACGACGATGAACATCGGTTGGCACCCCGACGAGGACGCGACCCCGACCCCGCACGAGGTCGAGAACATGGCGGCCGTGCTGGAAGGCCGCCACGGTCGCTATGCCGCCGAAGTGGCCGATTTTCTCTCCACCTACCATGGCCAGGGCGGCGACGCCGGCCGGTCCTGGGCCTGGGCGGGCGTGGCCGAGCTGGTCCGCAAGCGCGAGCGCCAGCGCATCAACCAGGTGTGGAATGGATGAGACGGGGCCTGCTCCCCACTATTCGTCCGAGCGTTGGAAACCTGCGGTTAATGGCGGGCGCGATAGCTTGTGCGGTCGCGGCATCGAAGCCGGACGGACCGCCAGCGCCGCATCGGACCAGCGGACGCTGCCGGCGGCCGGTTCGCCGCCCAGTATTCCGCATAGTTCTGGAGACCCGATGAGCGGCACCGCAACGACGTCAGACCCGTCGCTGCCGAACCTCGATTGGCGCGCCTCGGTCGCAGCCGCCATCCGCCAAGCCATGATCGGCACCGGCGACCGCGAGCGGACCCAGCGCGACGCTATCGCCGCGTTTGCGGTGCGCGTGGTCAGCGCCGCGCTGCTCTATCTGTCTCAGATCGTGCTCGCGCGCTGGATGGGCTCGTCGGAGTACGGCATCTACGTATTCGTGTGGACGTGGGTGCTGGTGCTGGGCGGGCTGTGCCACCTGGGCCTGAGCCTCGTCATGATCCGGCTGTTGCCGGCCTATCGCGAGAACGGTCAGCTGGGGCTGATGCGCGGCCTGATTTTCGGCGGCCGCCTTGCCGCTGTCGGGCTCGGCACGGTGGTCGCGGCGCTCGGCATCGGCGGCTTGTGGCTGTTCGGGCCGATGATCTCGGGGCCCTATCTGCTGCCGCTCTATCTGGCGTTGTTCTGCGTGCCGCTGTTCGCGCTCACCGACGTGCAGGACGGCATCGGCCGCGGCCAGGCCTGGATGGACATCGCGCTGCTGCCGCCCTACGTGCTGCGGCCGATGATGCTGCTCGTGGCGATGCTGGGGGCCAACCTCTATGGGTTGCCGATGCGGGCGGAGACGGCGGCGGGCGCGGCCATCGCCGCCACCTGGATCGCAGCCATCGTGCAGCTGCTGCTGGTCAATCGCCGGCTCGGGCAGACGCTCGAGGCGGGCGAGCGGCAATACGCGTGGAAGGATTGGCTCAAGGTCTCGTTGCCGCTGCTGGTGATCGCCGCCTGCGAGCTGGTGCTGCAGAACGCCGACGTGCTGGTGATCTCGCGCTATATGTCGCCCGCAGACGTCGGCATCTATTTCGCCGCCGCCAAGACCATGAGCCTGATCATGTTCGTGCACTACGCCGTCGGCAGCGCCGTCGCCAACCGCTTCTCCACCCTGAACGCCCGCGGCGACCGCGAGCAGCTGCGCGCTTTCGTCCGCGACGCGGTGAACTGGACGTTCTGGCCGTCGCTGGCGAGCGCCGTCGTCATCCTGGCGCTCGGCTATCCGTTGCTGTCGCTGTTCGGTCCGCAGTTCGTCAGTGCCTATCCGGTGATGGGGATGCTGGTGCTCGGCTTCCTCGCCCGCGCCTCGATGGGTCCCGCCGAATTCCTGCTCAACATGCTGGGCGAGCAGCAGTTGTGCGCCGCCGTGCTGGCGGTCACGGCCGCCCTCGACATCGCGCTGAATTTCGCGCTGGTGCCGCGCTACGGCCTCGTCGGCGCAGCCATCGCCACGTCGATCTCGCTCATCACCGCCGCACTGCTCAACTACGTCGTCGCGCGCCGCCGGCTCGAGATCGAAATCGCCATCTGGCACAACGTCGGCCGCAAGTAGGTTCGTGAGCTGGATCGAGGCGAAGCCCTCGGACGTGAATTAGGCGCTCTCTTGCGCGGCTGATTTCGACACGCCCGCAACGCTCACAAGTGCTCGCGTCGCGGACGATCAGGCGCGGTGGTCAAACATTGTCACGTGACCGTGAGGCAGGCTTCCCGGCCGCGGCCGTTTACTCCATCTGTGGTCTTGAAACACCGACCAGCGTGAGGACGGCCATGCGACTTTCATTGGTAAATGCGGCGTTGATGGCAGCGGCGGCGGCGATGTTGCTGACGGCCGGGGTGCTTGCCACCGTCGGCATGAACCAGACCGGCGGCAGCGCGATAGCTGAGATCCGCTGAGACCGTCCTCGCGTTTCCCAGATGCGGCGGGCTCGACGATGTCCTCCACGAATCGTCTGAGCCCGACCGCTGGAGGGTCCGGAGACCCACCCCCGGACCCTCCTTCCCCGAATTCGCGCGCGGCTGCAGGGCCGGCGCCGAATAAGTAAGCCGCGCAAGGCTTGCGTTATGACGGCGAGCGGCTAGGGTATTTCTCAAATGGAGCCGGAAGGCCGATGCGTCGGATCGTGTCGGGTCAACTTTTCAGGCACGTTCGAGATCGTGGACGCCAGCATGACGACTGAGCTGACCTTGCCCGTTGCAGACACGTTGCCCGGCGCAGACCGCGCCACGGGCGACCGGAAACCTGCACTCGTCGACCCGTTCGGTCGCCATGTCAGCTATCTGCGGGTCTCGGTCACCGACCGTTGCGACTTCCGCTGCGTCTATTGCATGTCCGAAAATATGACGTTCCTGCCCAAGCGCGACCTGCTGACGCTCGAAGAGCTCGACCGGATGTGCGCGGCGTTCGTCAAGCGCGGCGTGCGCAAGCTGCGGATTACCGGCGGCGAGCCGCTGGTCCGCAAAAATATCATGTGGCTGATGAAGTCGCTGGGCCGACATCTCGATGCGGGCGCGCTCGACGAGCTGACGCTGACCACCAATGGCAGCCAGCTGCCGAAGTACGCAGCCGACCTCGCGGCCTGCGGCGTCAAGCGCATCAACATCTCGCTCGATACGCTCGACCCCGTCCGCTTCAAGGAGATCACCCGCTGGGGCGACTTCTCGACGGTGATGGACGGCATCACGGCGGCGGAGAAGGCGGGTATCGCGGTCAAGATCAATGCCGTCGCGCTGAAGGGCGTCAACGAGGACGAGATCGAGGATCTGGTTCGTTTCGCGCATGGCCGCGGCGCCGATCTGACGCTGATCGAGACCATGCCGCTCGGCGACATCGACGGCGACCGCACCGATCAGTATCTGCCGCTGTCGATCGTGCGCGCGCGGCTGATGGACCGCTTCACGCTCGAAGACATCCCCTATCGAACGGGCGGACCGGCGCGCTATGTGCGCGTCAAGGAGACCGGCGGGCGGCTCGGCTTCATCACGCCGATGACGCACAACTTCTGCGAAAGCTGCAACCGCGTGCGGCTGACCTGCACCGGCACGCTCTATATGTGCCTCGGCCAGGACGACGCCGCCGACCTGCGCGTGCCGCTGCGCGCCTCCGACGACGACGCGCCGCTGCTCGCCGCCATCGATCAGGCCATCGCCAGAAAACCGAAGGGCCACGACTTCATCATCGACCGGCGCACCAATAAGCCAGCCGTATCACGCCACATGAGCGTGACCGGCGGCTGAACGGGCACGTGACCACTCCGTCCAAAGCGCCCCCCATATTGCCCCCGAGCGCGCCTCATCACGGCAACTTGCGCGGCATCGTCGCCATGCTGGTGTCGATGGCGGCGTTCACCGCCAACGACGTGTGCGTGAAGCTCGCGTCGGGCACGTTGCCGCTGGGCGAGATCATCGCGCTGCGCGGCGGCTTCGCGACGCTGTTCATCATCCTGGGACTTGTCGTGGCGGCTGGCGGGTTCGCAGCGGCCCGCCGCGATCTCGGGCTCGGCGCGCTGTGGGCCGGCCCGCACCGGCGCCTGTTGGGATGGCGCATGGCGGGCGAAGTCGCGGCGACGCTGGTCTTCCTCGCAGCACTCATCCGCATGCGTATTGCCGACGTGACGGCCATCATGCAGTTCACGCCGCTGGCCGTCACCGCCGGCGCGGCGCTGGTGCTGCAGGAGCCGGTCGGCTGGCGGCGCTGGCTGGCGGCGGCCGTGGGCCTCGGCGGCGTGCTGCTTATTGTGCGACCGGGATCCACGGCATTCACGCCGGCGGCGCTCCTGGCGTTGGCCGCGATCGGGTTCGTCGTGGTGCGCGATCTGGCGACCCGCCAGATTCCGGCGGCCACGGTGCCGACCGCGACGCTGACGCTGATGTCGGCGGGCTCGGTCATGGCGTCGGGGTTCCTGCTGGCGCCATTCGAAGCGTGGCACTGGCCGGATGCGTCTACGGCCGCACTGCTGGCGATGGCCGGGCTGGCGCTGGTCGCCGCCTACGCCTTCATCGTCATCGGCATGCGCGCGGGCGAGGTCGCCGTGGTCGGCCCGTTCCGCTATTCGGTGATCGTGTGGGCGTTGCTGGCGGGTGCACTGGTCTGGGGCGAATGGCCCGACGAGACCGCACTGCTGGGTATCGGCATCGTCACCGCGGCGGGCGTCTATACGTTTCAACGTGAACGCGCGGGCAACCGCGAGCGGGCGCGCAAGCCGGCCTGATCGCGGCGGGCGCGATTGCGATCAACTCAGCGTCGAACGCACCATCGCGCGGATCTGGTCGAGAGTGAACGGCTTGGTGATGGTGCCGATCTTGGCGGCCTTGAACACCGACGCGCGCTGCAGCGCTTCGGCATAGCCCGACATCAGCACGATACGCAGGCCGGGCCGCAACTTCAGCGCTTCCTCGGCGAGCAGAATGCCGTCGATCGCCGGCATCTCGACGTCGGTGACGACGAGATCGAAATTCGCAGCATTTGCCTGCAGGCTTTCGAGAGCTTCGGCGCCATCCTCGGTAACGGTGACCGTATGGCCATCGCCCTCCAGTGCGCGTCGGACGAGATCGCGCGTCGCCGCATCATCGTCCGCCAGTAGAATCCGTGCCATTGCCGCCCCCCTCTGCGCCTCGGATCAGCTCGTCAGCACACGCCCCACGAACGGCAGCTCGCGGTATCGATGCGCGACGTCCATGCCGTAGCCTACCACGAAAACCTCAGGGCACTCGAAGGCGCGGAAATCGGCCGTGACGTTGACCGCGCGGCGGGCCTGCTTGTCGAGCAGGACGCAGGTCGCTATCGAACGCGCGCCGCGTGCCGCGATCAGGTCCTTGGCGAAGGCCAGTGTGCGGCCCGAATCCAGAACGTCGTCGACGATCAACACGTTGCGGCCGGTAACGTCGAGATCGAGATCGCGCAGGATCTCGACCTGGCCGGACGAGGTGGTGCTTTTCCGGTAGCTCGACAGCGTGATGAAATCGACCTCCGGCGCGAGGCCGACGCGGTGCAAGGCGCGAATGAGATCGGCGGCGAACACGAAGCTGCCTTTCAAGACAGCGACGACCAGGAGCCCCTCGAACCCGCGCCCGGCGATCTCGCGCGCCAGTTCCTCGAGGCGGGCAGCGATCTGTTCCGGCGGGAAGATGACCTCGACCTCCTGCGCTGCGGACCTCTCGACATCGGCACCGGTCGTGGCGTGCGGAAACGGGGCGTGCGGCATTGGTGGTGTCCTGTTGACGTATCGGATCGAATTCTGGCGACGGCGACCCGGCGCCGATGGCGCGGCACACCGGAAGTTGTGCACATGAAGCGGACACATTAATGACCGATTGATCCCCGGTCACTCTTTTCGCATAAGGATCATGCGTTGCGGCCTGCACAGGGTCGGCGGGACGCACAACAGCAGGCGCGACGGCACCGTGATTCGCCTTTCCAACATCGCACTCAAGTACGACAGTGGCCCGGACGTGCTGTCCGAGGTGAACTTCCATCTGCGCCCGGGCTCGTTTCACTTTTTGACCGGTCCATCGGGCGCCGGCAAGACGTCGCTGCTGCGGCTACTGTTCATGTCGACGCATCCGACGCGCGGCCGCATCGACATGTTCAACCAGGATGTGTCGCGGATCACGACCGCCAAGCGCGCGCAGCTGCGCCGCCGCATCGGCATCGTGTTCCAGGACTTCCGGCTGCTCGAGCATCTGACGACGTGGGAAAACGTCGCGCTGCCGCTGCGCGTCGTCGGCAAGGACATCGAGGACTACAAGGAGGACGTCACCGATCTCTTGCAATGGGTCGGCCTCGGCGACCGTATGCACGCGGCACCGTCGGTGCTGTCGGGCGGCGAAAAGCAGCGCGCCGCGATCGCACGCGCCGTCATCGGCAAACCGGAGCTGCTGCTGGCCGACGAGCCCACCGGCAACGTCGACCCGCAGATGGCGCGCCGGCTGCTGCGGCTGTTCATCGAATTGAACCGGCTCGGCACCTCGGTGCTGATCGCCACCCACGACCATCAACTCATGCGGCAGTTCAAAGCGCCGCGGCTGGAGCTGCACGACGGCCATGTCCGGATCGTATGACAGAGACCGGCCGCGTGGCCCGTTCGGCCCGCTCGGCGGACACGGCCAACCCGTCACTCAAGGGGGGCGGCCAGCACCGCATTTCGAGCCGTTCGACGACGTGCTGACGGGGCCACCCGGCGCGACATCACACGCCCCCTCACACGCATCCGCTCAACGTAACGACTTCGCCGCGCCGCCGACGACCGGCCGTCCGCAGCCGCAACTCGAGGCGACGCACCGCGAGGCGCCGCTCGGTTCGGCCTCCAACCCTGACATCTATGCCCCGGCACGCGAGCAGAAGGCCACGCGCGACCAGGCCAAGACGCCGATCGTGCCGGCCGGATCGGTCACCGGCCGCTCGCTGACGCTGGTGATCTCGATCATGTGCTTCCTGGCCTGTCTGACGGCCGGCGCGGTGTATTTGATCAACCAATCGGCGAGTGCATGGCTGAAAGACATCGCCAGCGAGGTCACGATCCAGGTCGAGAGCCGCGAGAACGCCGACATGGAGAAATCGCTGCGCGAGGTCGTGGCGTTCGTGGCCAAGCAACCGGGCATCGCCACCGCCAAGGCCTTGAGCGTCGAGACCTCGACCGGACTGCTGGAGCCCTGGCTCGGGCAGTCCGACGCACTGAAGAGCCTGCCGGTTCCGCGACTGGTCGCCATCGAGATCGACCGTGCGTCCCCGCCCAAGCTCGACGAGCTGCGCGCCACGCTGACCAAGCAGTTCAAGGGTGTGACGCTCGACGACCATCGCCAGTGGCAGCAGCAGATTCGCACCGTCACCCGCTCGTTCGCACTCGGCGGTCTCGCCATTCTCGCGCTCGTAGCCGCCGCCACCACCGCGATCATCATCTCGGCCACGCGCAGCGCGCTGGCGTCGAACCGCGAGATCGTCGAAGTGCTGCATTTCGTCGGCGCCACCGACCGCTTCATCGCGCGCGAATTCGAAAAGCACTTCCTGCGCCTCGGCATCCGCGCCGGGCTCGTCGGCGCGGGATCGGCGATGCTGGTTTTCCTGCTGATGCCGACCGCGATGCAATTTCTGGGGGGCGGCTCGGTGACGGCGGCGGAGTTGCACCGGCTCATCGGCGCCGGCGGTCTGGACGCCGCGGGCTTCATCGTGCTCGGCATCGTCGTGGTGGTCATCGCCATCCTGTGCACGATGACGTCGCGGCTCGGCGTATTCCGCATCCTCAACAACCGCGGCTGAGATCGCGCGCGAGTTGCAACAGCAGCCATGTCATCAGACATATGAACCCGCCTCATGAACACGGCGGAAACGATGTTCATTGTTTTGGCCACTCCAGCGACGAATTCAGATAGTCTCATGGCCAGTGCGGTCTGGCCGGGGCTGGCGGCGACGGCGAGTGCATGTCGCAAGTCCGGTCGCCGCCCCACAGCAGAGGCGAAGGCGCTCGGGTAGGGAATGTCGAAAGCGGGACGAGGTCTGGCCGTTGCGGCCGCCGCGATTGCGGCGCTCGTCGTGTTCGGCTTCGTGCTGTTCGCCACCGCCGTGATGCGCGATGAACCGCAGCCCGAGCAGCGCGCCGACGGCATCGTCGTGCTCACCGGCGGCGAGTTGAGGATCGCCGAGGGCGCGCGGCTACTGGCCAAGGGCTGGGGCCGGCGGCTGCTGATCTCCGGCGTCAATCCCAAGACCAGCCGTCACGACGTGGTGCGCATCACCGGGCTCGGCGACGCGCAATTCGATTGTTGCGTCGACCTCGGCTATTGGGCGCAGGATACGGTCGGAAACGCCGACGAAACCAAGGTGTGGGCCGAGCAGCACCAGTTCGCGAGCCTGATCGTCGTGACCTCCAGCTATCATATGCCGCGCAGCCTCGCGGAGCTGTCGATCGAGTTGCCGCGCACCCGCCTGATCGCCCATTCGGTGACGCCGCGCAGCCTGCGTCATCACGCATGGTGGCTGCATCTGGCGACGACGCGGGTGCTGCTCTCGGAGTACGTCAAGTTCCTGCCGACCGCTGCGCGCTTGACGGCAGCGCGTCTGCTGTGGCCATTCGGGACGACCTCGCTCGCCGGCCGGCCCGACGTCCACGCCGGCCGGATGTAAGGGCCGGCTGCAAGCTTCAGGATGCTCATGCTTCGCTCGATCGTGTATGCGGTGGCGTTCTATGTCACGACCGCGCTGTTTCTGGTCCTCGGCTCGCCGCTGCTGCTGGCGCCGCGCCGCTGGGCGATGATGGGGCTGAAGGCGCACGCACTGACGTCGCTGTGGCTGCTCGAACAAATCTGCGGCACTCGCGTCGAGGTGCGTGGCCGCGACACGCTGCCGGCGGGCGCGTATCTCGTCGTCGCCAAGCACCAGTCGGCGTGGGACACGTTCGCGCTGATCCCGCTGTTCCGCGACCCCGCCATCGTGCTGAAAGACGAGTTGAAGTGGATCCCGTTCTACGGCTGGTTCTGCGTGAAATTCGCCCACATCCTGGTCCGCCGCGACAAGGCGGCCGCGGCACTCAAGGCCATGCTAGCCGACGCCCGTGACCGCGCTGCCGCCGGGCGGGAGATCCTCATCTTCCCGGAAGGCACCCGGCGCGCGCCCGGCGCGGAGCCAGACTACAAACCGGGCTACGTGGCGCTCTACGACGGGCTCGGCCTGCCGTGCGTGCCGCTGGCGCTCAACTCGGGCGTGTTCTGGCCGCGCCGCAGTCTGCTGCGCCGCCCCGGCACCATCGTCGTCGAGTTTCTCGACCCCATTCCCGCCTGGCCTGCCACGCAAGGAATTCCGCGCATCACTGGAGCAGCGCCTTGAACAGGCGTCTGACCGGCTGCTGCGCGAGGCCGCGCACGCCGTGCCCGCGCACGAGCTCGGACCAGAGGCGCAACAGCGCCTCGCAACGATGAACGCAGGAGAAACATAAAGAGAACATTTGTTGACTCCGGGTGAAGTTCTGGTAACTTCAAAGGGGTCATGAGCGAGTACCCGGTCAGGTCCATGCAGTCCGCGCCCTCACACCCCGTACCGATCTCGGAAGAGATCTGGAATCAGAAGTACCGGCTCAGAGAGCCGGACGGCCGCGCGCGTGATCAGACCCTCGGCGACACGTTCGAGCGGGTGGCGCGGGCGGCGGCGGCGACCGAGCGCGGCGGGCGGAAAGCGCGTGAGGCTTGGACAGCGCGCTATGCCGAGGCGATGGGGTCGTTCGAGTTCCTGCCGGCGGGTCGCATTCTGGCCGGCGCGGGCGCAGATCGCGCGGTGACACTGTTCAACTGCTTCGTGCTGGGCGCGATCCCCGACGACCTGGGAGGCATTTTCGACGCCGTGAAGGAGGCCGCGCTGACCATGCAGGCCGGCGGCGGCATCGGCCACGATTTCTCGACATTGAGGCCCAAGGGCGCGCTGGTCCGCAGCATCGGCGCGGACGCGTCGGGGCCTGTCAGTTTCATGGACGTGTGGGACGCCATGTGCCGCACGATCATGTCGGCCGGCGCGCGGCGCGGCGCGATGATGGCGACGCTGCGCTGCGACCATCCCGACATCGAGGACTTCATCGACGCCAAGTCCGACCCGGCCCGGCTCAGGAATTTCAACGTCTCCGTGCTCGTCACCGACGCGTTCATGGACGCGGTGGCGAAGGACGGAGCGTGGGACCTCGTCTTCGACGGCCAAGTGGTGCGGACGGTATCCGCGCGCGTGTTGTGGGAGCGGCTGATGCGCGCGACCTACGACTATGCCGAGCCGGGCGTGGTGTTCATCGACCGCATCAACGCCCGCAACAATCTTTCCTATTGCGAGACGATCAGCGCCACCAACCCGTGCGGTGAGCAGCCGCTGCCGCCCTATGGCGCGTGCCTGCTCGGCTCGATCAATCTGGCGCGCCTCGTCACCTCGCCGTTCGCGCCCGCGGCCCGGCTCGACACCAGCCGGCTCGATGACCGGGTGCGGCTGGCGGTGCGCTTTCTCGACAGCGTCATCGACGTATCCCGCTATCCGCTTGCGGCGCAGCAGCGCGAGGCCAAGGCCAAACGGCGGATCGGCCTCGGCGTGACGGGGCTCGCGGACGCGCTGATCTATTGCGGCGCGCGCTACGGCAGCGCGGAAGCGGTGGCGCTGGCCGAGGGCTGGATGCGGCGAATCCAGAATGTAGCCTATGCCGCGAGCGCCGAACTCGCCGCCGAGAAGGGGGCATTTCCGCTCTACGACGCGGACGCGTTTCTCACCCGGCCGAATGTCGCGGCGCTCGATGAGGAGACGCGCGCCCTGGTCACCAGGCACGGGGTGCGCAACGGCTGCCTGACCAGCATTGCGCCGACGGGAACCATCTCGCTCCTGGCCGGCAACGTTTCGAGCGGCATCGAGCCGGTATTCGACCTCGTCTACCGGCGGCGGGTGCTGGCAGCCGACGGCACCGCGCGCGACGAGGTGGTGGAGGACGAGGCCTACCGCACGTTCCGCGCGCTGCACGGGCCTGCAGCACCCTTGCCGCCCGCCTTCGTCACCGCGACCGCGCTTGCCCCGCGCGAGCACATCGCCATGCAGGCGGCGCTGCAGCGCCACGTCGACAGCGCCATCTCGAAGACGATCAACTGTCCCGCCGATATCGGCTTCGACGACTTCAAGGAGGTCTATCGCGACGCCTACGCGCAAGGCCTCAAGGGCTGCACCACGTTCCGGCCCAACGCCGTGACCGGCTCGGTGCTTTCAGCGGTCGTGGCCAGCCCGGCTCAGCCCGCCGCAACACCGTCGCCATCCACCGCGCCGGAACCCACGGCCATGCCGCGCAGTGGCGACGTGGTCTACATGTCTCCGCCACTGGCGCGCGACGCGGTGCTGCCGGGCTTCACCTACAAACTCAAGTGGCCAGCGAACGACCATGCCATCTACGTCACGATCAACGACATCGAGTGGGGGCCATCGGGCAGCGGCGCTGTCGCGAGCGCATCCGGCAGTGGCCCAGGGCCCGGAGTTCGCCGGCGTCCCTTCGAGATCTTCATCAATACCCGCAACCTTGAGCACTATGCCTGGACGGTTGCTCTGACGCGGATGATCAGCGCCGTTTTCCGCCGCGGCGGCGACGTCACCTTCGTGGCCGAGGAATTGAAGGCAGTGTTCGACCCGCAGGGCGGCCAGTGGATGGGCGGGCGTTACGTCCCGAGCCTGCTCGCCGCCATCGGCGAGGTGATCGAGATGCACATGACACGGATCGGGTTCCGGCCCGGAGCGGCGGCGTCTTCGCTCAACCTCGATTTCGAAGCGCATCCCGTGGACGCCGATCCGGCGGCCCTGGTGCGGGCCGAAACTACGGCGGCGGGCTCCGAGCCGGGCAAAGCCGATCAAACGGCCCCTCCCTTTCCCGCGGCAATAGGAGCAATTCGGATTGGCGCGACCGCCGGCATTGCCCAAGACGGCCTCGTGCCGCCTCGTTCGAGCGCACCTTCGGCGGCGACCCGCGCCGCTCAGGAGCCCCCGCGGCGCCCGGCCGGCCGCCTTTGCCCCCGCTGCTCGTCGGCTGATTTCTCAATGCGTGAAGGCTGTTGGACGTGCCGGGCGTGTGGCTTTTCGCGATGCGGATAGCGCGCAAAAGATTCTTTGGAATATTCGATTGCGCATTTTGACGCAGGGCACGTTGTCATATAGATTAGTGGTGTCTGTAAGGATTTGTTCATCGTGCTGTTGCATGACAGCGGATAGGCCATATTTCGGCTCGGAAATTCGGACAATCTTGTCAAGTGCCGACGCAAAGTAGGCCACGGGCGTAAGCGGTGCCCGGTTGCGTAGCAGAAGGCCCCGTTGGGCCGTATCAAGGTGTAGTGGCGTTATGGGTGCGCGCATCATTCAGCTGGCAGAGATCAGGGCGCAACGCCTTGCTCCCGCTCTCGACGTCCGCGGCCAAAAGGCCGAACCGCGATTGATCGAGCGGTTCCACTTCTGGAGCGGCGCCTCAACCAAGCGTTACGTCCACACCGTATACAATCTGCTGGAGTGCCCGGAAGTGTCGAGCGGCACGTTCGTGCTCGTCCGCTGCGACGACGCGGGTCGCCGCGATGCACTGACCATCGGCCGCCTCAGCCATGCCTCGCCGTCGTTGAACCTCGCGGAGATCCGCCAGCGCGGCGCGATGCTCGGCGCCAACGAAGTCCATATCCACCTGCTCGCGGCGACCGATCACGAGATGAAGCTCGTCGAGTTCGATCTGCGCGCCGGGCAACTCGCCGCGGCGGATGGCTCGGGCAGCACGGCGCCGACGCGTCACTGAATACGACACACGCATCGCAGTGGCGATCGGCGAGTTAGGCTCGCCGCCGGCGACCGCCGTGTCTCTCACCAAACGTCTGCATGCGCCAAACATCCAGATCGGGAGCATCGCTTCTTGGTCGGGACGATTGTGCGTTGTAGACTACGTTGCCGAACATGCTCCGTCAGCGCCGTCCGATCTTCCCGGAACTGGGCAAGTCGATCTGACGACGGATGGGATGCCGAGGACAGCTGCGAGACCTTGACGTCCGCGCGCGAATCACTACGCAGGCCATTGCGCGGAAATGCCATGAAAGACGCGTGAATCCTGCGCAAAAAATAATTTGCCCCTGCGCCAATATTTCTCTTGCGTGGGGGGGGGGTTGGCCTCATATACGCCGTCTCCGTTCGTCCACCTGCCCTTAAGGTCAAGGACACAATCCCCATACCCCCAAGGTAAGGAGCGGACGGGTTAAATCTGTCTGCTGGTTGGGGAGGGTCATATGGCCTATAATGACACCCTCTTCCAATTGGGGATGGACTTGAACTCGTTCAAGCCCTGCCCAAACGGAAGATCATGGTGATGTCTCGCGCGTTTCGCACGAGGACAGGAAGGACTTCTTTATCGAGCGTGATGGCGTTCGGTACGCTGGGAACCATCTACTGATAGATGTGTTTGGAGCCCGGCGGCTTGATGACCTCAAGCACATCGAACGGACGCTGAAGCGCTGCGTGGAAGTCGCCGGTGCGACGCTCCTGCACATTCACCTGCATCACTTCACGCCCAATGGCGGCGTGTCGGGTGTGGCGGTGTTGTCGGAGAGTCATATCTCGATCCACAGCTGGCCCGAGGCCAACTACGCGGCCCTCGACGTCTTCATGTGCGGGGATTCCAAGCCCGAGCTTTGCGTGGAGATTCTGCGCGAAGAGTTCGGCGCCCGCGACGTCGTGGTGAAGCCCTTCAAGCGCGGCGAGGAACTCGACAAGCTCGAGTGGAGCGCCGCTGCGACGAAGAAGGCGCCCGTACGTTTGAAGGCCGTGAAGCAGCCGAAGAAGGCGAAGGCCGCCTGACATCAGGCGACTGAAGCCCACGGCTGCCCCCCTGCCGGCAAGCGCAGGGCGGGCACACGAGGACGAAGCCGGAACCCCCGGCTTCGACTTCCATAACCGGCCCCCATAACCGGACAGACGGCAATCGCGTGCTTGGACCCAAATCCAGGCACGCGACCCGCGTTCGCGCGCCGGCTATTCAATCGCTGTCATCGTCCTGTTACACAGGGCGCGTTTGGTAACGCGCCAATGTGGTGCCTCGCAATTGCCGACCAAAAATCGCGGCTGGTCCTCAGTCGGCAATTGCGAGACGAGCACCACACTAGAATCACGGATTTTCTAGGGTGCGATCGGTTTTGATGGAAGCGCTTCGCGCTTTCATCAATAGCGTGAATCGCACCCTAAACGTTTGATGTAGGGTGTTATTCACGACGTTGATGGATCGCTGCGGCGATTCCATCAAAGTCGATAACACCCTAGTGTCCTTCCGCCTCCGAAATGCCTTGCGGAAGGTGCCGCGAGCTGGGAAGGCATTTCGGAGACGGGACACTAGAGGGAGATTTCCATGGTCCGCTGGGTCGAAGAGACGTTTCATCCGCACTGGAAGGTCGGGCTCAAGGCGGACAAGGTGCTGCACGAGGTCAAGACCGAGCACCAGCATCTGGTGATCTTCACCAACGAGACCTGGGGCACCGTGCTGATGCTCGACGGCGTCTGCCAGCTCACGACGTCGGACGAGTTCGTCTATCACGAGATGATGGCGCATGTGCCGCTGTTCCAGCTGGAGAAGCCCAAGCGCGTGCTGGTGGTCGGCGGCGGCGACGGCGGCGTGCTGCGCGAGGTCCTGAAGCACCCCTCGGTCGACAAGGCGACGCTGTGCGAGATCGATCGCACCGTGGTCGATACCGCTTTGAAGCACTATCCCGAAATTCCCGGCAAGGCGCTGGATGATCCGCGCACCGACTTGGTGATCGCCGACGGCTTGAAGTACGTCGCCGAAACCAAGGAAAAATTCGACTGCATTATCGTCGACAGCTCGGAGCCGATCGGCCCGTCGGCGGTGCTGCATACGCGCGAGTTCTTCACCGATTGCAGGCGCGCGCTGACCGACGGCGGCATCCTCGTCACGCAGAACGGCCTGCCGTTCCTGTTCCCCGACCACCTTGCCGGAACCACACGCGTGTTCGCCTCGCTGTTCAAGCGGGTCGCGCCCTACATGTGCACGCAGCCGTGCTACTTCGGCGGGCCGTTCGCGCTCAACTGGGCGTCGGACGACAAGCGTCACCTGAAGCTCGACGCCGACGATCTGGCCAAGCGGCAGAAGAAGCGCGAGATCGGCGGGCTCAAGTACTGGACCCCGGCGGTGCACGGCGCAGCGTTCGCGCTGCCGGCCTATGCGCAGAACGTGGTCGATGCGGCGATCGCGGCGGCGGAAGCGGGCGACGACAGCGCCTACGCCGAGATCGCGCCGGCCAAGAAATCCGCCGCCAAGCCGAAGGCTGCGGCCAAGCCACGCGCGAAGAAAAGCGCGAAGGGCTGACCATTAGCGCCCACCTATTCATCCCGGCTCTTGCCTGCCGCGGCGAAGGCCGGGGTTGCCGGGATACGGCTCACGACGAACTCCGGCGCCGCCGGCACGATGGATCCCGGCAACAAGTGCCGGGATGACACTGTCTGTGGGTGGGCGCCGACTACGCGCTGCCGATGAGGATGCCGACGGCGAAGACGATGAGGCCGCCGATGACGACCTCGACCGAAGCGCGCCAGAACGGCGTATCCATGTACTTGGCGCGGATCCAGGCGATCAGCCACAGCTCGATGGCGACGACGACGGCGGCGACGCCGGTCGCGGTCCAGAAGTCGGGGATCAGATAGGGCAGCGTGTGGCCGAGGCCGCCGATCGCGGTCATCAGGCCGGTGATAGCGCCGCGCATCCATGGATGGCCACGGCCGGAGATCATGCCATCGTCGGACATCGCCTCGGCAATACCCATCGAGATGCCGGCGCCGATCGACGCGGCCATGCCGACGAGGAATGTCTGCCAGGTGTTGTGGGTGGCGAAGGCGGCGGCGAAAATCGGCGCCAGCGTCGAGATCGAGCCGTCGATCAGGCCGGTCAAACCCGGCTGCACGTACTGCAGCACGAAGGCGCGCTGCGCCGTCATCTGCTCGGAGGCCTTGGCGTCGCCGGTCAGGTGCGCGTCTTCGAGATTGTGCGCCAGATCGACATGCTGCGCCTCGGCGGCGGCGAGATCGCCGAGGAGCTTGCGGATCGAGGCGTCCGTCGTGCGCTCGAGGGCCTTCAGGTAGAATTGGCGGGTTTCCTGCTCGATCGCCTCCGCCTGCGCGCGGACCTTGTCGAGCCCGAGCGGCTGCACCATCCAGATCGGCTCGTGCTTGAGGAAGCCCTTGACGTCCTGTCGGCGGATCAGGGGGATGTGCTCGCCGAACTTCTGCCGGTAGAGATCGATCAGCCAACGGCGATGCTCGTTTTCCTCCTCGGCCATTTCCGTGAAGACCTTGGCCGATGCGGGATATTCGGCTTTCAGCCCGTGGGCGTACTCCGAGTAGATCCGGCCGTGCTCTTCCTCGAGCCCGATGGCCAGGGCGAGGATTTCGTTCTCGTCGAGTTCCGTGAAACGTCGCACGCGTCCCTCCGCTGACTATGCCGCCTGATAGCTTAGAACGATTCCAATATCTGACAACCCCTACGACGAGGAAAGGGCCCTGGACCGGTGTGGTCCAGAGCCCTTGGAGGCGTCGGCGATGGCTCGCTCAGATCAGCGGCTGGCCAGCGAGACGAAGTGATAACCGATGTCGACGTGGATGTGGCTCATGCCGCTGTAGGTCATGGTGCCGCCGTTGTGGTGGTTGGACGCCAGCCAACGCACGATCTCGGACTTCTTGCCGCGGGGCGCGTTGAAGTCGATGGCGTTGCCCGACGCGTGGCGCGACGGACGGCCAGAGCCGGCGATCTTGGCGCCGGGACGGCAGGTGGAGATGATCGAAACGCCGCCGAAGCGGCTCTCGATGCGATTCAGCAGCCCGCGGGCTTCCGACGTCAGGCACGAGCGCGAGGTGCCCGACGAGGTCATTGCGCGGCCCGAAACGTCGCCCTTGTAGCGCTTGGCTTCGGCTGACGGAGCCTGGGCGACGACAGCAGCGAGAGCGAAGGCAACGGCGGAAACATGCCACTTGGACATGGGGTACTCCTGATACGACTGAGATTGATGGTGGCTGTGGAGGCGTCACGAGCGGCCGTCATGCTGACGACGGGGCGCGTGGCCTGGGTAAGCACGGGGAGGACCGCAGAACGCCAGCCTCGAACCCCTGACCATGCCGGCTGCCAACGCAATCGCAATCATCGAGAATTGAGCGATCGGTCCACCGGGGCTGTTGCGGCAACCGGGGAGGTTGCCTGAAACAGCGGGCTGAGTCGGCCCAATGCTGGCAGGCTGTGGCTAAAATGTGGCAAGATGCTTTTCTGCGGCAATATGGGCCAACGCGAAAGCCGGCCGGCGGAGCGGTCCGCTGCGACTTCGGCCCCATTCTCCGAGTGATTTCGGCAGTTAACCAGTCCGATGGAAAGCTCCATGCTCGACAAGTCCGATCCAACGGCGACGGCCCACGACAAGCGGCGGTTTCAATGGGACGACCCGTTCGACCTCGACGGGCAACTGACGGACGAGGAGCGCATGGTGCGCGACGCCACGCGGGCGTTCGCCGAGGATAAGCTGGCGTCGAAGGTGAAGGACGCCTTCCGCAACGAGACCGCCGACCCCGGCATCTTCCGCGAGATGGGCGCGCAGGGGCTGCTCGGCGCGACGCTGCCCGTCGAATACGGCGGCGCGGGGCTCAATTATGTCGCCTACGGGTTGATCGCGCGCGAGATCGAGCGGGTGGACTCGGGCTACCGCTCGATGATGAGCGTGCAGTCGTCGCTGGTGATGCTGCCGATCTTCGGCTTCGGCACCGAGGAGCAGAAACGCAGGTATCTGCCGGGGCTGGCGGCCGGTACGCTGATCGGCTGCTTCGGCCTGACCGAACCCGACCACGGCTCCGATCCGGGCTCGATGGTGACGCGGGCGCGCGCGGCTCCGGGCGGCGACTATCTGATTTCGGGCGCGAAAACCTGGATCAGCAATGCGCCGATTGCGGACGTGTTTGTCGTCTGGGCCAAGACCGACGACGGCGAGATCCGCGGCTTCGTGCTGGACAAGGGCATGCCCGGCCTGTCCGCGCCCGCGATCCACGGCAAGGTTGCGTTGCGGGCATCCGTCACCGGCGAGATCGTGATGCAGGACGTGCGCGTTCCGGGCTCGCACATGCTGCCGCACGTCAAAGGACTGAAAGGGCCGTTCACGTGTCTCGACTCGGCGCGCTACGGCATCGCGTGGGGCGCGCTCGGGGCGGCGGAGGACTGTGTCGCCACGGCACGGCAGTATGTGCTCGACCGCAAGCAGTTCGGCCGGCCGCTGGCGGCGAACCAACTGGTGCAGAAGAAGCTCGCCGACATGGTGAGCGAGATCGGGCTCGGCCTGCAGGGCTGCCTGCGGCTCGGCCGCATGAAAGACGAGGGTGGCGCGCCGGTCGAGCTGACCTCGATCGTCAAGCGGAATTCCTGTGGGAGGGCCCTCGATATCGCGCGGACCTGCCGCGACATGCTCGGCGGCAACGGCGTTTCCGACGAGTATGGCGTGATCCGTCACATGGTGAACCTCGAGGCGGTCAACACCTACGAGGGCACGCACGACATCCACGCGCTGATCCTCGGTCGCGCCATCACCGGCATTCCGGCGTTCGGCGGCTGAGGGTTCCCACGACAATAACTGCTACACTTACTTCGCCGCCGGCGTTGAAATCCTTGCCGGAACAACAGCACCAACGGCGCAGTTATTGTCATGGGTGCCCTGAGCAGCGGCGGTCAGCGATGGGCGGGAGCGTGATAAGCAACGCGCTCGGCGGCGGCGCCAGCGGAGGCGGACATGCTTTCGGACAACGCCGACTGCAGCGCCAGGCCGGCTGCAAACAGCTGGAGCGCGGCGAACGCGACGGCGGCAAAGACGGCGGTGGGCGACATGATCGGTCTCCTCCTGGACGGGCTCGCGACGAAACTCGCGAGGCCGAGAATGACCGGAGATGCCGAGGCGCGCTGTGCCGTGGGTGACAGTTTTGCCGCAGGATTGGATGACGTAGATCAGTCGCGCGCCGCGGATGCTTGACCAGGCTCAAGTCGCGCCGTGCGCCGCCGGGCCATGATGATAATCAGGCAATGCTCATCGTAGGGACACGTCATGTCGACCTGGAAACTCGCGCTCATCATCTGGCTGATCGCCGGCGTCACCGTGGCGGGCATCGGTGTGCTCGTCGTCGTGGCAACGCCGCAACTGGCCACGGCCAGCGCGCAGCTGATCCCGATCGTCGCCGCAGCCGGTTTCCTGCTGGCGTTCGTGGCGAGCTGGGTCGTGGCCAAGCAGATCACCGCCGGCCAGCGCTGAACGACGCCTCTCAGTAGAGGGTGCGCGCGATGCGGCTCGGAAGCTCGGCATCGTAGGTGGCGGCGTCGAACGGCTCGGCGTCGAGCGCTTTGATGATGTCGCCGGTAGACGGCAGCGAGGCGCGCGCAACCTGACGGCTGGCGTCCCACAGCCCCGCCCGGACGACCGCGCGGGCGCACTGGAAGTAGACGCTCCCGACGTGGATGACGACGACGCTGAGCGGCGGCTTGCCACCCGCGGCGCAGCGCGCGAGGAGTTCGGGCGCGACCGAGATCTCGGCCCGGCCATTGACGCGTATCGTCTCGCCGACGCCGGGGATCAGGCACAGCAGCGCCACACGCGGATCGCGCACGATGTTGCGCAGCGTGTCGATGCGGTTGTTGCCGGGGCGGTCGGGCAGCAGCAGCGTGGCGTCGTCGAGGACGACGAGGACGGGCGCCGCATCGCCGCGCGGCGAGCAATCGAGCCCCTCAGGACCCGCGCTCGCCAGCACGACGAACGGTGACGCCTCGATCAGCGCGCGATACTCGGGCGTGATGCGGCCCGTCTCCTTGATCACCGACCGCCGCGCCGGGACGCCGTACAGCGCCTCGAGCTCGGCGAGGGTGGTAAGGTGGTGCGCGTCGACCGACATGGTCACTCCCGGCTGAGTTTTTTCTGGGCGAGTTCGGCGAGGTAGCCGGACCAGCGGGCGTCCTTGTCGCGGCCGAGTTCCTCAAGGTAGGGCCAGGTGAAGAGGCCGGTGTTGTGGCCGTCGTCGAAGCCGATCCGAACCGCATATTTGCCGACCGGCTCGAGCGACTTG
This sequence comes from uncultured Alphaproteobacteria bacterium, assembly GCA_963819775.1. GTDB lineage: Bacteria > Pseudomonadota > Alphaproteobacteria > Rhizobiales > Hyphomicrobiaceae > JAKAML01. Next base: position 337,781 of record CAWFXM010000012.1, on the reverse strand, counting down.
ATCTTGACGTTCTTCTTCTTGGCGACGGTCACGCGCTGGTCGGGCGAATGGCCCTGCACCTCGGCCGACGGGCTCATCACGCGCAGCATCTCGGCGGACAGGTCGTAGGTCACCCCGCCCGGAGTGGCCACCTTCAGCGCATCACCCGCGGGCGACACGTCGAGCTGCGGCGGCGTCACGCCGCCCTTGCCGGCCATGACCTCGGCCCATGCCTTGATGGCAAGTTCCCGGAATATCTCGGCGTGGATGCTGCCGGGCATGGTCGCCGTGATCGGCTGGCCGCTGTCGGAGCGGGTGCGGATGTCCATGTGCAGCGGGATCGCGCCGAGGAACGGGATGCCGAGCTTCTTGGCCTCGATCTCGGCGCCGCCGTGGCCGAAGATCTCCGAGCGCTCGCCGCACTTGGGGCAGAGGTAGTAGCTCATGTTCTCGATGATGCCGAGCACCGGCACGTTGGTCTTGCGGAACATCTCGAGGCCCTTGCGGGCGTCGAGCAGCGCCAGATCCTGCGGCGTCGAGACGATGATCGCGCCGTCGAGCGGCACTTGCTGCGACAGCGTCAGCTGCACGTCGCCGGTTCCGGGCGGCATGTCGATGACGAGCACGTCGAGATCGTTCCAGGCGACGTCGCGCAGCATCTGGTTCAACGCCTGCACGATCATCGGACCGCGCCAGACGACGGGCGTGCCTTCGTCGATCATGAAGCCCATCGACATGACGTCGAGGCCGTAGCCGCGCATCGGCAGCAGCTTGTTGTCGGCGGTCTGCGGATTGCCGGACAGGCCGAGCAGCTTGGGCTGCGAGGGGCCGTAGATGTCGGCGTCGAGGATGCCGGCCTTGAGCCCCATGGCCTGGAAACCGAGCGCGAGGTTCAATGCGGTCGTCGACTTGCCGACGCCGCCTTTGCCCGAGCCGACGGCGACGAGGTGCTTGACGCCGGGCACGGCGGCGGCGGCACGGGCCGGGGCGCGGGCGCCCGCTCCGTCGCCTGCGCCGCCCCGGGCGCGAACCTCGGCGACGCGCGCATGTTCGGCGGTGTTGCCGGACTTCGCAGCTCCGCCCTTGCCCGGCTTGGCGTCGGCGGTCAGCACGGCGGTAACGCCGGTCACGCCCGCGATCTCGGCGACGACCTTCTCGGCGGCCTGCCGCAGCGGCTCGAGCTCGCTCGCCTTCTCCGGCGACACGGTGATCGAGAAGTAGACGCGGCCATCGCGGATCAGCACCTCGGAGACGAGACCGAGCTCGACGATGTTGCCCTCGAGGTCAGGGCCCTTGATGCGGCGCAGCTCGTCGAGGACCTGCGTCTTGGTAACGGACATGCAATTGCTCCTGGAATGTTCGGCGCGTGCGATGTGCTCTGGACTGGAACTCGTCCGGCCGCCTGCTATGGTCGCCGGCTAGGGTCGGCCGCCAAAGCCGACCGCCACGGTCGGCAAATGGGCACGGGTGCGGGCGAGATGCAAGGGGCGCGACGGCAGGACGGACCGCGGCATCGGATCGCCGGGGATCGAGGGTACGGCCATTGCGGGTTGAGGGGGCAATTATGGCGGCGCTACTCGCGCTGAGCAGGGGCATCGACCGGTTCACGACCATGTTGGGCCGGCTCGTGGCTTGGCTGATCGTGGCGGCGATCGCGGTCAGCGCCGGCAATGCGATCATCCGCAAGATGTTCGATCAAAGCTCGAACGCGTGGCTGGAAATGCAGTGGTGGATGTTCGGCGCGGTGTTCCTGCTGGCGGCGCCGTGGACGCTCAAGTCGAACGAGCACATCCGCATCGACGTGCTGTCGAGCCGGCTGCCGCAGAGGGTTCGCGACGTCATCGACGTGGTCGGTCATGCGCTGTTCCTGCTGCCGGTGGCGGGCGTGGTGCTGGTCACGTCGTGGCCGTTCTTCCTGCGCGCATACGCGCAGAACGAGCAGTCGTCGAATGCCGGCGGGCTGCCGCAATGGCCGGCGAAGTTTCTCATCCCGCTGGCCTTCGCGCTGCTGCTGATCCAGGGCATTTCCGAGTTGATCAAGCGCGTGGCGATCATGCGCGGCGATCTCGCGCCGACGGTGCCGGGTGGCGGCCATGGCGCACCCTCCGCGACCGTCGCGAGCCCGTCGGCTGCGTCGCGCCCGACCGTCCAAGAGCGCGACTGAGGCAACATCGCACCCATGTCAGCCCTTATCGCCCAAAATCTCGCGCCGATCATGTTCGCGGCCCTCGTGGCCGTCCTTCTGCTCGGCTATCCGGTCGCGTTCTCGCTCGGCGCGGTGGGGCTCTTGTTCTTCGCCATCGGCGTCGAGCTGGCGCCGTTTTCGAAGTGCGTCGAGCTGTCGAGCGTGTGCACGCGGGTTGGCGATCCGGTCATCACGCTCGACTGGCCGCTGCTGCAATCGCTGCCGGCCAGCATCTACGGCATCATGTCGAACGACACGCTGCTGGCCATTCCGTTCTTCACCTTCATGGGGCTGATCCTCGAACGCTCGGGCATGGCCGAGGATCTCGCTCGATACGGTAGGACAGCTGTTCGGCACCGTGCGCGGCGGGCTGGCGTATGCGGTGATCTTCGTCGGCGCGCTGCTGGCGGCGACTACCGGCGTGGTGGCGGCTTCGGTGATCTCGATGGGACTGATCTCGCTGCCGATCATGCTGCGCTACGGCTATGACCGGCGGCTGGCGTCCGGCGTCATCGCGGCGTCGGGCACACTGGCGCAGATCATTCCGCCGTCGCTGGTGCTGATCATCATGGCCGATCAGCTCGGCCGCTCGGTCGGCGACATGTACGAGGCGGCGTTCCTGCCGGGCATGATGCTGGCGGGGCTTTACGCGGTCTATGTGTTCATCGTCGCAACGCTGTGGCCGGAAGCGGCTCCGGGCCTGCCGAAGGACGCGATCGGCTTTCTCGAGCCCGATGGATCGCGCGGGCTCGGGTCGCTGGCCCTGCTCGCGCTCGTGTCGGGCGTGGCCGGGTGGCGGCTGCTGCGCGATAGCCCGTACAAGGGGCCGGACCTCGTCATCCTGATGCTGGCGGCATCGATCGCGGTGGCGTTCGTGATCGCGCTGTTGAGCTATGTGACGCGCCGGGCGACCGGGTTCAGGCTGCTGTCGCGGCTGGCCGAGCAGGTGACGTTCGTGATGGTGCCGCCGCTGGCGCTGATCTTCCTCGTGCTCGGCACCATTTTCATCGGGCTCGCCACACCGACGGAGGGCGGCGCGATGGGCGCGGCCGGCGCCATGATCCTGGCGTTCGCCAAGCGGGTGCTCGACAGCGACCCCAAGCGCTTCAATTTCGAGATCGTGCGGCAGGCGACGGAGCAGACCGCGAAGCTCTCGGCGTTCGTGATGTTCATCCTGATCGGCGCGCGCATGTTCTCGCTCGCCTTCTACGGCGTCAACGGCCACCTGTGGATCGAGCATCTGTTGACGGGACTGCCGGGCGGCCAGATCGGCTTTCTGTTGTTCGTCAACCTGCTCGTGTTCGTGCTGGCGTTCTTCCTCGATTTCTTCGAGCTGGCGTTCATCCTGGTGCCGCTGCTTGCTCCGGTGGCCAATAAACTCGGCATCGACCTGATCTGGTTCGGCATCATCCTGTCGGTCAACATGCAGACCAGCTTCCTGCATCCGCCGTTCGGCTTCGCGCTGTTCTTCCTGCGCTCGGTCGCGGCCAAGGAGCCCTATCTCGACCGCGTGACCGGCAAGGAAATGCAGCCGGTGACGACCGAGCAGATCTATTGGGGCGCGGTGCCGTTCGTCGTGATCCAGCTGGTCATGGTCGGGGCACTGATCGCGTTCCCCGGCATCGTGCTGCGCGGCGAGCGCGCGCCCGCGACGCCGCAACCGCCGGGTGCGGCCGCACCACAACCCAAGGGCGGCATTAGTTTGCCGACGCTCGGCCTGCCCGGCGCGTCGATGGGAGGCCCCTCTTTGGGCGGGCCGTCGCTCGGGGCTCCGTCACTGGACCTCGGCCAGCCGCAGCGCGGCGACGGCGGACCGGTGCTGCCGCAGACATCACCATTCGGTGGCCCCAATGGTGGGCCAATCCTGCCGTCCAAAGCGCCGCCGATCTGAGTGCGTGACCCGCGAGGAACGGGCTGCGCTTGGAAACGTTTCACGCTAACGTCCCGCGCAACTCTGCTGCTCTACCTGAACGAGGTCCATATGCCGAGCAAAGTCCTGCTGCTGATCGGAACGAAGAAAGGCGCGTTCATCGCCGAAAGCGATGCCAGCCGGGCGTCGTGGTCGCTGAAGGGCCCGTACTGCGCCGCCTGGCCGATCCACCACGTCTTCGGCGATGCGGCGACGGGCACCATCTATGCCGGTGGCGGCAACGAGTGGTTCGGCCCGGCAGTGTGGAAGACGACCGACCGCGGCGCGACGTGGACGCATTCGAGCGCGGGCATCGCATACGCGGAGGGCGAAACGCCGATCAAGGCGGTGTGGAGCCTCGCGCGCGCGTCGGACCGGATCTATGCGGGCGTGGAGCCGGCCGGGCTGTTCGAGAGCAAGGACGACGGCGAGACGTGGAGCCATGTGTCGGGGCTGCGCGATCACCCGACCCGCAAGGACTGGCAAGCCGGTGGCGGTGGACTGACGCTGCATTCGATCGTGCCGCATCCGGGCGATGCGCAGCAGGTGTGGGTCGGCATGTCGGCGGTCGGCGTGTTCCATACCGCCGACGGCGGCGCGAGCTGGACACCGCGCAACAAGGGCGTCCGCAACGATTACATGCCCGAGGGGCAGCGCTACCCGGAAATTGGCCTTTGTGTGCACAATCTGGCGATGGCGGCGGGCAACCCCGATCGCCTCTATCAACAGAACCATTGCGGCATGTATCGCAGCGACGACGGCGGCACGTCATGGCAGAGCATCGAGGCGGGGCTGCCTTCGACGTTCGGCTTTCCGGTCGCATCGCATCCGCGCGATCCCGAGACGGTCTATCTGGTTCCGCTCAACGGCGACGTGCTCGGCCGCTTCGTACCGGACGCCAAGGCCGCCGTCTGGCGCTCGCGCGACGGCGGCGGAACGTGGCAGGCTTTGCGCAACGGCTTGCCACAGCAGGACGCCTATTTCGGCGTTTTGCGGCAGGCGATGGCCACCGACCGGCTGGAACCGGCCGGGGTCTATTTCGGCACCAGCGGCGGGCAGCTGTTCGCCAGCGCCGACGAGGGCGAGACCTGGAGCACGGTGGCCAACCACCTGCCGACCATCACCTCGATCGAGACGCTGGTCGTCGATGACTGAGCCGACAAGAGCGGAGCCGCGCCGCGCCGAAGCGGGAGACAACGCGGGTGTGCGCGTGCTGCTGCCGCGCGCGCTGGTCGATCTGTTCCCGGGCTCGATCGGGGAGCTGCGGGTCAGCGCCGGCACGGTCGACGAATTGATCCGTGCGCTCGACGTCCGCTGGCCGGGGATGCGCGACCGTCTCGTCGACACGACGCCCGCCATCCGCCGGCACTTGAACGTGTTCGTCGATGGCCGGCGGGCGCAACTCGATACGGCGCTCGCGCCCGGCGCGACGGTCTACATCCTGACGGCGATGTCGGGCGGATAAGCGGTCATCCGCCCGACGCCATGCGGCGACTAGAGCGCTTCCGGCCTTGATGGAATCGCGTCAGCTGTCCGGAAGCGCTCTAAACTCTTGCCGTAGAGGCTGATTCACGCTTTCGGTGGAAGCGAAAGTGCTTCCACCTCAACCGATCAGACTCTAATTCTTTTTCATCGTGACGCTGAACGCGCCGCGCAGCTCGCCCGGTGCGAAGCCAACAGCCTCGTCATTGGGGTAGAGCTTCTTGACTTCGGCCGCCGCGGCGGGATCGAGCTTGTCGGCCGCACCGTGGCAAACGATGCACGGCGTCTCGGCCATCGGAATGGCCTTCATGTAGCGGATCAGCGTCGCGCCGTTCTGGGTCACTTCCTCGGTGTGGTCGAGCGTGGCGGGATCGGCCCCCGCCTTCATCTTCTGCACGAACTCCTCGAGCACCTTGCGCTCGTGCGCGTCGGGCTTGTTCTGCGGATTGCGGACGCGGAGCGCAGTGCGGCCAACGATGAAGCCATCGGCGGTGGACGACACGTCACGCGCGATGCCCGGCGCGACGGCCCTGCACTTCTCAACGGCCGCGACGGGGCCGCCGGCCTTCATCGCACCCATCAGCTCGCCGCGCAGGTTGTCGGCCAGCGTCTTGATGGCGCCGCGCGCCTTCATGACCTCGGGCGATGGCGGTGGTGCGCCACCGGCGTCGGCCAGGGCGGAGGCCGCCAGGGGCAGCGTGACGAGGGAGGCTAACAGGGCAGCGCGCAGCATCGATTGGAACTCCCGAGGTTGGGCTTCACATCAGAACATTCGAATGCGTAGCATCAGGGCGAGCCGATCTCCAGCATCACTGTGCCGCACACGGCAAGCAACGGGCGCGTCCGCCGCCGCCGAACGTCACAGCCTGATCGGAAAGCCCAATGCCGCAGTGAGGCAGAAGATCGAGCCCATAATCAGGGCGGCGAAGGTGAGCGTCATGCCGGTGACGCGCAGGTTGAGATTCTCCTTCGGCTGTGAAACGCCGTAGGCGTGCAGCACGCGGCCGACGAGCAGCGTGATGCCCATGGCGTAGAGGAGGATCGGCGTTGTCTTGAGGTTCTCGGCCAAACCCATGAGCACCAGCGCCATCGGCACATACTCGGCGAAATTGGCATGCACGCGCATTCGCCGGAGCAGGATGGCGTCCTCGCCGTGGCCGATGGCGACGCGGGCCGTCCGACGCTGGCTGATGACGCGCACCGCCAGATAGACGAGGATGGGCGCGAGCAACCCGGCGTAGAGTGCGGTGATCGGCATGGAAGCTCCTGAATGCAGCGCGGCTGCGCATCGGATGACGTTTCGACGTTTTGGCTTTTTACGCCGCGAGCCACGCGCACTGTTCAGTCGTCGAGCATGGTCAGAGCAGCCTTTCGCTCGGATATCTTGAGCTTGAGGAACGCGCCGCGCGCGGCCTTAATGTCCTTGTCGGAGCCGGTTTCAGCCGCTTTGCCGAGCGCCAGCGTCGTCGGGTGCTCGGCGCCGCAGATGAACACCAGCGCCTTGGCCAGACGCCCCATGGCCGCGCGATCGATTTTTGTTTCGTCCATCGTTGCCCTTCAACATTCACTTGCCGTCACCGGCCGGGATGGTTCTTCCACGACGGAGCACTCGTCTTTAGCCCTCGGCAGGCCTCGGCGTCCCCGTCCTGGCACCGGTTCCACCGATCGAACACGAGGTAGACGAAGATCGCGAGCATCATTGCGACTCCGGTCATTGCCCAGCGGTTCGCGTCACGCATCAGATCGTCTTCTTGCGCTGCTGGATCATCATGAAGGTGTCGTTGGTGTATTCGGCGAGCTGGAACCACAGATAGTTGTCGCCGCGCTGCACCTTCATCGCCTCGTAGACTTTCTTGAAATCGGCATTCTTGGCCGAAATCTCGTCGTAGACCTCGTTCGAGGCCTTGAAGCAGGCGTCGAGCACGGGCTTCCGAGAACGGCATCAGCTGCGCGCCTGCGTTGGCAAGTCGCCTCAATGCGGCGGCGTTCAAGGCGTCGTAGCGGGCGAGCATGATGGTATTCGCCGTATGCGCGGCTGCCTTCACCACCGCCTGATAGGGCTTGGGCAGCGTCTCCCACTTCGCCTTGTTGATGAAGAAGTGCAGCATCGCCTGCCCCTCCCACCAACCGGGGTAGTAGTAGTATTTCGCGACCTTGTGGAAGCCGAGCTTGTCGTCGTCGTAGGGACCGACCCACTCGGTGGCGTCGATGGTGCCCTTTTCGAGCGCGGGATAGATGTCGCCGCCGCCGATCTGCTGCGGCACCGCGCCGAGCTTCTGCAGCACCGCGCCGCCGAAGCCGCCGATACGGATCTTGAGGCCCTTCAAGTCGGCGGGCGAGTTGATCTCCTTGCGATACCAGCCGCCCATCTGCGCGCCGGTGTTGCCGCCGGGCAGGCCGAAGATGTTGTATTTGGCATAGAACGCGTTCATCAGGTCGATGCCGCCGCCCTCGTACATCCACGCATTCTGCATCCGCGCGTTGAGGCCGAACGGCACGGCGGTAGCGAACGCGAATGTCGGGTCCTTGCCCCAGTAATAGTAGGACGCGGTGTGCGCCATTTCGACCGTGCCCGCCGTCACCGCGTCCGCCGCCTGCAGCGCGGGCACCAGTTCGCCCGGCGCGAAAACCTGGATCTGGAAGCGGTTGTCGGTCATCTCGGCGACGGCTTTGGCGAACACGTCGGACGCGCCGTGGATGGTGTCGAGCGACTTCGGAAAGCTCGACGTCAACCGCCACTTGAGCTCCGGCGCGGATTGGGCGATGGCCGGCGCGGCGAGCGTGGTGGCAGTGGCGGCCGTACCCAGCGCACCAGTCGCCGTGGATTTCAGGAAGCGGCGGCGATCGATCGTGCTCATAGTCCCCCCAGGTATTGACCGGCGCGACTATAGGCGGGATCGGCTCACGGGCTCAACCGACCGAGCACGAGACCTTGCCTTTGGCGCGCACGGGTGCGGGATCCGGTCCCGAGCCGCTGCCGGCCGCCGTCAGTTCCAGTCTGTACGTGCCGGGATAGTCGGTTTCATCACGGGCCGACCGCCGCGTTTCGATCACGATCTCGACGCTGCCGTGCGGTGATCCGCTGGTTTCGCCATAGAGCCGCAGCTTGAACAGCGGACCATCGAGCCAGTACTGGGTCACGCTGGCGCGCTCGAGCTTCAAGGATTTCAAGGCGTCCGGAACGCCGCGAAGCCGGACCTCGGCGGTGCCGTCGAAACTGGTCAAGACCTCGCCAAGGCCGTGGCTGGCGATGCCGGTAACCTCGAGTTTCAAGGATTTGTCGTCGATCGAGCACGATAGCGACGCCGTGGCCGACGCCGGCGTGGCCGAGGCCACCGCCATGAGGCCCAACACCCAGAAAACACGGAGCAATTTACTCTCGGACATGCCGCCACCCCCGCACCAACGTGAACGACGCGACTATAGGGGGCGTCAGGCGCCGCCACAATTGCGGTGCGGGGCCGGGCGGCTTACATGGAAGGGCAAGCGACCGGAGGACAACGCGTTGAGAGAATTCGAGGTCAGGCCCACGCCGGATGATCCGCGGTTGTCGAAGGCGGTGGCCGGGATCGACCAAGAAGGGCGCGCGGTGGTGACCGACGTCGTCACCGAGCGGCCGCTGACGCTGTTCCTCAATGGCCGCGAGATCGTGACCATGATGACGATCGGCGACCACCCCGATCTGCTCGCCATCGGCTACCTGCTGAACCAGGGCATGCTGAAGGCCGACGACGTGATCACGGGCGATCGATCACGCCGAGGATATCGAGACCATCGTGGTCCGCACCGAGCGGCAGACCAACTACGAGGAAAAGCTCAAGAAGAAGGTGCAGACATCGGGCTGCGCGCAAGGCACCGTGTTCGGCGATCTGATGGACGAACTCGACGGCATCACGCTGTCGCCGGACGCCAAGCTAAAGACGTCGTGGCTTTACGCACTGACCAAGAAGATCAACACCGAGCCGAGCCTGTATCTCAAGGCCGGCGCGATCCACGGCTGCGTGCTGTGCAGCCAGGACAAGCCGCTGGTCTACATGGAGGACGTCGGCCGCCACAACGCCATCGACAAGATCGCGGGCTATATGTTCCGCCACGGCGTCGCCCCCGACGACAAGATCTTCTACACGACCGGGCGATTGACCTCGGAGATGGTGATCAAGTGCGTGAAGATGCGCATCCCGATCCTGGTGTCGCGTTCGGGCTTCACGGCGTGGGGCGTTGAACTCGCAAACAAGGCGGGGCTCACTCTGGTCGGGCGCGCACGCGGCAAGCGCTTCGTCTGCCTCGCTGGTGCGAACCGGCTCGAGTTCGACGCCGATCTCAAGACCGTCGAGGTCGACAGCCCCAAGAGCGCCCGCAAGGGCAGCATGGCGGACGTCGATTGATGCGACACGACTGTCTGAACGGTGAAGAGGAAGCGGCATGACGATCGATCGCGCAGAAATCGTCGGCGTGCTGCTGGCCGGTGGCCAGTCGCGGCGCATGTTCAACCGCGGCGCGCGAGACGACACCGCGCCTACTGAGACGGGTGACAAGGGGCTGCTCGACCTCGGCGGCAAGACCATGCTCGGCCACGTCATCGAGCGATTGGCCCCGCAGGTCGGGCGGATGGTCATCAACGCCAACGGCGATCCGTCGCGCTTTGACCGTTTCGAGTTGCCGGTGGTCGCCGACACGGTCGGCGGGTTCGCCGGTCCGTTGGCAGGTGTGCTGGCGGCGATGCGCTGGACGGCGGCCAACGTGCCAGCAGCCAAATTCATCGTCACTGTCTCGACGGATGCGCCGTTCCTGCCGCGCGACCTCGTCGCCCAACTGATCGCCGCCGAGGCGACGGAACCCGGCGGCATTGCACTTGCTGCGTCGGGGGGTGAGCTGCACCCGGTCATCGGCCTGTGGCCGGTGGCGCTGGCCGGCGACTTGGAAGCGTCGCTCAACCAAGGCATGCGCAAGGTACTGGCATGGACCGACCGCCATGGTACAATTCCGGTCGATTTTCCGTTCCAACGGATCGGCGCCGCGTGCATCGATCCATTCTTCAACGCCAATACGCCCGAGGAGCTTGCGCAGGCGCGCGATCTCCTTGCGGCAGGCACATGACCGGGGACGAACCTTGGCCAGACGCACTCCGCCGATCATCGGCATCGCCGGCTGGAAAAAATCGGGCAAGACGACGCTGACGGTGCGTTTGGTGTCCGAATTCACCCGGCGCGGCCTGAAGGTCGCGACGGTGAAGCACGCGCACCACGAGTTCCAGATCGACGACGGCGACACCGACAGCGCGCGCCACCGCCGCGCCGGAGCGGCACAGGTCGCAATCGTCTCGGGCAAGCGATGGGCGGTCGTGACCGAGCTCGAGGGCGCGCCGGAGCCGAACTTCGAAGAGGTCATCGCCAGCCTGGAGCCGGCGGATCTCATCATTGTCGAAGGTTACAAGTCGGCCGCTATCCCAAAAATCGAGGCGCGGCGCACAGCGCAGATCAGCAAGCGGCCGCTGGCGCCTGACGACCCTCTGGTGATCGCGATTGCCGCAGACCACGCGGTGCCGGACGCCCACGTGCCGGTGTTCGGCCTCGACGATGTTTCAGCCATCGCCGACATGATCGACGGCGCGCTCGGCCTCGGGCTGGCCGCAGCCGGGGCGGATGACACGTCGGAGGATGTCACGTCCGAGCGTTCACCCGCGCGATGACCGCGACCCTGCCGGCACACAAACGCATTTTCACCGCCTTGGCTTTTCTGGTGGCCGCGACATTCGTCGCCGGACCACTTGCCGCGGCGGGCAACGGCGACCCGCGGGTGCCGCCCGGCCGCGACCCTGGCGGCGTACCCGTGGCGCTCATCGGCCCCGGCATCGACTACCGCGCGCCCGAGATCGCCCAGCGCATCGCCCGCGACGGCGAGGGCGATCTGATCGGCTGGGACTTCGTAGACAACGACCTGCGACCTTTCGAGCCCGAGGCCGCCTGTCCGATCCAGCCGTGCAGCACGGCCGACGACGTGTGGCGCGCGAACCCGGCGCGGCTGATGCTCGGCGAGGCCGGCGCCAGCAAGCTCATCGTATTGCGCACCAAGGACGGCGACCGTGGCGCGCTCGCTGCCGCGATAGCGTTTGCCGCCCGCAGCCCGGCGCGGATCATCCCGACGCTGGCCGTCGGCGGTGAACCGGGGACGGCCGCTGGAACGTCCGCGGGACCAGACTGGCAACTGATGATCGAGGCGGCGCGGCGGTTCTCGAACCTGCTGTTCATCGTGCCCGCCCATGGGCCGCCGATCTCGATTCCCGGTTTCGACGATCTCGCAATCGGCAATCTATTGATCGTGGCGCCCGCGACCGCAGCCGGCGAGGTTGCGGTGGGGACAACTGGACCGCTGCCGCCCGTTGCCGACATTGCGGTCACCATCGATCCGCCCCGCACCGTATCGCTGCCGGGCACGCCGCCGCCGAACGATCGGCAACGGGCCGAGCAGGCGTCGGCGCGCGTCGCAGCACTCGCCGCGCGGCTGCTGGCGGCCGACCCGATCCTCGATGCTCACGGCATGAAACAGCGGATCCTGGCGCTCGCCCAGCCGGCACCCGAGGCGCAAAAGGGCCGAACCCGATCAGGCTGGATCGCCGAGCCACGCCGGCATTTCTGGCTGGAGTAGTTCGACGGGCTGAACGCAGCCGGCGCAATCGCCCCGCGGTATCAGCCGCTGAACTTCATCCGCGCGAAATCGCCACCCCAGAACAGGGAACGCCGGGTCGCCGCTGGCGATACGGGAGGGATGCTTCCGGGATGGCCGGCGACAAGGCTGGCCGACGACTGCGGTGCTGCCTGAATCTTGTCATCGACGTACGATTGCAGCAACTGCACCAGCTGCTCGGGCATCGGCACCCGCTCGACGATGTCGGACAGGCCGTCGTCGAAGTCTTGTCCGAATGCCTGGATCTCGAATGGCGACGCGGTGAGATGCGCGACACTGACCGGCATCGCCGCGCCCGTGGCCCTGTCCTCGCGCAAGACAACGTAGACGGATGGCACGCCGTTGGCCAAATTCACGCGGTAGGCGATTTTCTCTTTGGCCGTGAGCACCAGCGGCATTGTCGCGGCGTGGTAGCGCACAAAGTCGCGGCCCCGCTCCACTTCCCGCCACGCCGCCCCTTCGGGCGGGTTCATGACGACGCTGACGGGCCGCCATCGATAATCGTGCCAAGGGTCACTGGATCGTTCGCGAGCGACGATGACGCCGATCGGTACGGATATGGCGATGCTCATCTGCGGCAGCCCTACCTTCCTGCGACGGCAATTCTTAGACGAAGGTATATAGACGTTGGGGGTGGATGCTCAAGTGAATTCGCATCGCCTCGCACACCATTCCGCAACGCAATAGAAGCGGAGAGCCTTGACTTGGCGAGATTATCCAAGCGAACCGCCGTTGGCGCGGCGGCCCCGGCCAGACCCCTTGATTTAGAGGGCGAGCGGCTGAGCCGAGCGCGCGGCATCGCCCGCCGCGACCTCTCATCGCGTGGCCGCAATGCACCGCACGGGGGATAGGTTCCGGATGCACCTGTGCCACGACCGCCCGCCGCTGCTATAAGCCCCGACCATGGGACAGCGACTCACAAGTCAACGGTTGAGCCGCGGCGCAGACGCCGACGGACATATTCGAGGGATCGAGACGATGGGACTCAAAGCACCCGGCATCCTGACGTTCATGCTGTCGGTGATCATAACCGTCGTGGTTCTGGTCGTGACATTCTTCGGCGCCGACATTCCGCTGCTGAAGGGCAACGAGTTCTGGGCGTTGCTCGTCGCGCAATTCATTCTCGTGCTCGGCTGCATCATGCGGGGACTGTGAGCACAAGTCTCGATTTGCCGATCGGCTGACCGCAGGTCTGGCCGTCTCCCGGCCGGACAAAGGGCGGCGCGCTGCGTCTCAGTACTTTGTCCCTGTGCCGTTCTGTCGCGCGGCAGAGAAGTGACTGGTCCTACCGGCCGGCCGCTGGCTAACTTCCACGGCATGAACGACAGAAAATCATCCGAAGTGAGCCCGCTGGGCCGCCGCATCCGCCTCTCGACGCGAGAGATCGCGATTTCGGTGGCGTTGACCGTTGCGGCGCTTGCCGGCATTGCCGCGTTCAGTTTTGGCCAAGTCGCCGATGAAACGGCGATGACGAAGCCGGTCGTATCGGACGCGCAGCGCCCGGAATAGCCCACGGTTTGCGCCAGCGGCGGAACCGAGCGCGGTGGCTCACGCCCGCGCCAGTTCAAGCCTGCGTCAGTTCAGCCCCGGGTCGGCTCTGCGAACACATACGCGGTTCCGCAGAACTCGCACGTCACCACCACGCTGCCATCCTCCGCGCGCAAGTCGTCGAGTTCGGCCGCACCGAACTGCTCGAGAAATCCGGCGATGCGCTCCCGCGAGCAGCGGCAATAGGTGTCGAGCGGCACCGCATCTCGAACCCGCACACCTTCCTCGTGAAACAAGCGCAGCAGCAACCGCTCGGGCGGCAGCAGCGGATCGATCAACTCGTGGTCCTCGACCGTTTCGGCAAGGAAGCTGGCGCGCCGCCAGTTTTCCTCTGCGTCGAGGCCTTCCGCCGCAAGATGTTGGATCATCAATCCACCGACGCGCCATCGCCATTCGGGAGCGGTCGCGCCCATGGCAGGCACGAGCTCGCGCGCGACGGCCAGCCGGATGAACGTGGGCAACTGCTCGGACTGCCGGAAGTACGCCCGCGCCGCATCGCTCAGCGATCCGCCGTCGAGGGCGGCCACGCCCTGGTAGCTGTCACGGCCCTCACCCGCCTCGATCGTCAAGGCGAGATGTCCCTTGCCGAGCAGGCTCGCGGTCTCCGGCTTGCGCGACAGCGCCTCGACGGCCGCCTTGTCGAACCCGGCGTAGCCACGCATGCGGCCCGGCACCTGCCCGCCTTCGTCGGATCGCGCTTCGAAGTTGACGGCGAGGCTGCGCAGCGGGCCGTTGGTGCGCGTTTCCAGGATCAGGCGACCTCCTGGCTTGAGGGCCGCGCCGAGCATGGCTGTCAACGCCAACGCTTCGCCGAGCGCCCGGCTGACCGGCTCGGGATAGTCATGCCCGCCGAGGATCGTGTCGGCGATGCCGGCCAGACGAACGACGCGCCCTTCGACGCCTGATCGGATGGTGCTGAACGGCAGCACGGCGTCGTCGCCGGCAAACAGCCGGCGCGCACCGGAGTTGTCGCCGGCATAGCGCTGCAACCTGTCGCTGTCGCGTCGTCCGCTATTCATGAAACCCCTCCGCCCGGTGTCGCATCCGGCACGGCAGGCAGTTCATACCGGCCCGCCAAGGCACCAGGCCAGGATCGCCTTCTGCACGTGCAAGCGGTTCTCCGCTTCGTCGAAAACGACTGAACTCGGCCCGTCGATCACATCCGCCGTGACCTCGTGTCCGCGATAGGCCGGCAAACAATGCATGAAGATCGCGCCCTTGGCGGCCTTCGCCATCAGCGCGGCATCGACGGCATAGGGCTTCAAAATCTTCTTGCGGTGCTCGGCCCCGGTCTGGCCCATCGACACCCAGGTGTCGGTGACCACGCAATCGGCGCCGCGCACGGCCTTGACCGGATCGTCGGTGATGACGACGTCGCCCTTTTCACGGCGCACCCAGTCGGTCACCGCCTTTTCGGGCTTCAGCTCGGCAGGCGTCGCCACGCGCAACGTGAAGCCGAACCGCACCGCGGCATGCATCCACGACGCGGCGACGTTGTTGCCATCGCCGATCCAAGCGGCGACCCGGCCCTTCAGCGGCCCCTTGGCCTCCTCGAACGTCATCAAGTCGGCCATCACCTGACAGGGATGGCTCTTATCGGTGAGGCCGTTGATGACCGGCACATCGGCGTACCTCGCCAGCTCCATCAGCGTGTCGTGCGAGTGGGCGCGGATCATGATCGCGTCGATGTAGCGCGACAGCACGCGCGCGGTATCGGCGATGCTCTCGCCGCGGCCCAGCTGCAGATCGGTGTGATTGAGCGGAATGGCCTGGCCGCCGAGCTGGCGCATGGCGACGTCGAACGACAGCCGCGTCCGCGTCGACGGCTTCTCGAACACCATCGCCAGCACGGCGTCTTCGATACCCTTGGGCACGAGCTTGGCCGGCGTGCGTTTGCCGGCGCGCTTCATGGCATGCGCAGCGTCGAGGATGCCACGCAGCGTCTTGGCGTCGAGCGCATCGAGATCGAGAAAATGCCTGATGGTCATGGCGCGACGCCATTGCTCCTGAACAATTGAAATCAGCTGTTGGATTTGCCGGCAGCCGCCAGCACGCGTGACAGGCGTGACAGCGCGTCCGAAATCTCGCCGTCTTCGACGATCAGCGGCGGCAACACGCGAACCACGTTGTCACCCGCGCCGACCAGCAGCAGCCGCTCACGCGCGGCGGCGGCCCGCACCACATCGCCCGCTACGACTTCAGGCGTGAGCTTGAGGCCCAACAGCAGCCCGCGACCGCGCACCGCTTCCACGACGCCGGGATGCTGATCCTTCAAACCCTCGAGGCCCTGTTTCAGTTGCAAGGCCTTGACCGCGACGCCGTCGAGGAACCCCGGCTCGAGCACGACGTCGAGCACGGCGTTGCCGACGGCCGTGGCGAGCGGGTTGCCGCCGAACGTCGAGCCGTGGGTACCGGCGGTCATGCCCTTCGCCGCCTCTTCGGTGGCCAGCACCGCGCCGAGCGGAAAGCCGCCACCGATGCCCTTGGCGACAGCCACGATGTCCGGCGTGATGCCGGCCCATTCGTGGGCGAACAACCGGCCCGTGCGCCCGACGCCCGACTGCACCTCGTCGAGAATGAGCAGCAGCCCGTGCCGGTCACACAATTCCCGGATACCGCGCAGGCATTGATCGGGCAACGTGCGCACGCCGCCCTCGCCCTGAATTGGCTCGATCATGACTGCCGCGGTTTCCGGCGTGATGGCGGCTTCGAGCGCCGCGTGATCGCCGAACGCGATCTGATCGAAGCCGTCGGCGGGCGGTCCGAAGCCTTCGAGGTATTTCTCGTTGCCGCCGGCGGCGAGCGTCGCCAGCGTGCGGCCGTGGAACGCGCCCTTGAAGGTGATGATGCGCCAGCGCCCCGGGTTGCCGGAGACGAAGTGATAGCGCCGCGCCGCCTTGATCGCGCCCTCACAGGCTTCCGCGCCTGAATTGCAGAAGAACACGCGATCGGCGAACGTGCTCGCAACGAGACGCTCGGCCAGCTTTTCCTGCCCGGCGACGCGATAGAGATTGGATGTGTGCCACAGCTTGCGCGATTGCTCGTCGAGTGCCGCGATCAGCCGGGGATGCGCATGTCCGAGCGCATTGACGGCGACGCCCGAAGCGAAGTCGAGATAGCGCTCGCCGCTTTCGGTGAAGAGCCAGACGCCTTCACCCCGCTCGAACACCAGATCCTGGCGGGCGTAGGTGGGCATCACCGCGGGCGATGGCCCGGGAGCGGATTGGGGACTGGCAGTCTTGCCCGTCGGCCGATGCGCCGGCGAGGGTTTGGACATCTTTCGCGCGTCCTGGCTGCAAAGCAAAAAAGCCGCTCACTGGCGGCTGCGGAAGTCGAATTTGTTACTGGCAGCCGCCCACTCTGTCAATCTTGGCGCGTGGTCCGGCCTCGATGCGCCCGCCCAAGCGCGCCATCCCGGCACCGCCCAAGCAGTGCTTTCGTCTCGTCCCGATAACATACAGAGAACGCGAATCGATCTGTGGCCCATGCGCCACGAAACACTGTCAACAGTGCTCACTCGAGCGGCTTCGGCTTGTCGCCGGAAATCTGCATGTTGTATGGTTAGTAGGTCAGGGCACGATATGTCGGTGCCCTCGTCGCGTTACCGCAGTTCGCGGTGTGCGTTACCGCAGTCGCGGTTCCCCAGTTCAGTGTTCCCCAGTACCGCGTCTGCAGAGTTCAGGTGTCCGCGTCGAGTTTGGACCCCGGATGGGCCGCGCGCCTTGTTGGCGCTGCGTATGTGCCCGGCGATCTGCGTGTCCAATCGCGTGTGTTCTGTGAGTGCAACGCGTTCGCGTGCATCTGTCCCGCGTTTCCCCAGTCAAGCGTCAGTAACCCGGTAAGGCTCTGGAGCCTGTTGCGTCGCGCCTTTTGCGCAGCGCCGCATCTGCTCGCGCCATGCCGAAACGTCGCGCGCCGTTCGCTCGGCCGCTTCGCGTTTCTGCGCGATTCCCGATGGAGTGACAAGCATGGCCTGGACCGACGAACGAGTGGAGCTTCTGAAGAAGCTTTGGGGCGAGGGGCTGAGCGCCAGCCAGATCGCAGGGCGGCTCGGCGCCGTCACGCGCAACGCGGTCATCGGCAAGGTGCACCGCCTCGGCCTCTCCGGCCGCGCCACCACCTCGCGGATGAAGAGCCATCGTCCGCGCGCCCGCATCGCCAATGCCAAGCGCGCCGTGAAATCCCGCTTTGCCCAGATCGGCAACCCGGCGCTCCGCGCACTCTATCAACCCGACGCCGAGCCGTATGTGCCGCCGGCCGAAGAGATGGTGATCCCGCTCGCCGAGCGCAAAACCATCCAGACGCTGGTCGAGTGCAGCTGCCGCTGGCCGATCGGCGATCCGCAGATGGCCGACTTCCACTTCTGCGGCAAGAACAAGGTTCCCGGCCTGCCGTATTGCGAGGTCCACGCGCGCCGCGCCTTCCAGCCGCCGCAGGCCCGCCGCCGCGACCGCGACGTGTCGATGCCGATCGTGCCGGCGATCTCCGCCGGCACCCGCGAAGTCCGAGAAAGAGAACGCGTAACAGCGCGCTCCGACACGTTTACCGCCGGCGCGTTCGCGCAGCCGGTCGGAGGGGGAAGAGGACCGGAGGCCATGGGGGTGGCGTCCGGTCCTCTTCGTTTCAGCGCGACAAGAGTTTCAGACGCGAACTGAACTGGCACAGCGCCCCGTCATCGCGTCGGCGGCTCGCCGAATACGTAGCCGGAGCCGCGCACGGTGCGGATCGGATCGCGCTCCTTGCCGCGGATCGAGCGCCTTGCGCAGCCGGCCGACATGCACGTCGACCGTGCGCTCGTCGACGTAGGCGTCGCGGCCCCAGACGCCGTCGAGCAGTTGCGCGCGCGACAGCACCCGGCCCGGGACTTTCCATCAGGAACTCGAGCAGGCGGTACTCGGTCGGGCCGAGCGGCACCTCGCGCAGGCCGCGCGTCACCCTGTGCGCTAGCCGGTCGAGCTCGATGTCGCCGAGCTTGCAGCACCTCGGCCATGCGGTCGGGCGCGGCGCGGCGGAGGATCGCCTTGACGCGCGCCATCAGCTCGGGCAGCGAGAACGGCTTGACGACATAGTCGTCGGCGCCGGTCGCCAGGCCGCGGATGCGGTCGCCCTCCTCGCCGCGCGCGGTCAGCATGATGATCGGCATGGCGCGGGTTTCCGGCCGCGCAGCGCAGCCGCCGGCAGAGCTCGATGCCCGAGACGCCGCGGCAGCATCCAGTCGAGCACGACCAGATCGGGCCGCTCCTCGCGCGACCAGGATCTCGGCCTCCTCGCCGGTCCCGGCATGGGACACCTGGAAGCCCTCGGCCTCGAGATTGTAGCGCAGCAGCTCGGCCAGCGGCGCCTCGTCCTCGACGATCAGCACTTTGGCGGTCATGGCGCGAACCCTTTCGGCATGCAGACTACCCACGGTCAATCCCGCGAGATCAGCGTCGAGCTGGTCTCGTCGCCCTTCGGGCGGTCGTCGGCGACGTTGATGCCGCTGACCAGGATAGTGGACCGTCTCGGCGATGTTGGTGGTGTGGTCGCCGATGCGCTCGATGTTCTTGGCGCCGAACAGCAGATGCGTGGAGAGCCCGATGTTGCGCGGATCCTCCATCATGTAGGTCAGCAGCTCGCGGAACAGCGAATTGTACATGGCGTCGATCTGCTCGTCGTCGCGCCAGACCGCCAGCGCCTTCTCGGCGTCGCGCTCGGCATAGGCGTCGAGCACGTCCTTGAGCTGCTGCAGCGCCAGCTCGACCATGTGCCCGAGCCCCGTCATCAGCGGCTTGGGATGGCTCTCGTGGGCGATCGCCAGCGCGCGCTTGGCGATGTTCTTGGCGAGATCGCCGATGCGCTCGAGATCGCCGGCGATGCGCAGCGCGGCCATGATGTGGCGCAGGTCGTTGGCCATCGGCTGGCGGCGGGCGATCATCGAGATCACCTGCTCCTCGATCTCGCGCTCGAGCTGGTCGATCGTGCTTGTCGGCTTTGACGACGCTCTCGGCCGAGCTGCGGATCGCGGCGCTCCAGCGCATCGAACGCCTGGCCGAGCATCGTGCTCGGCGAGGCCGCCCATCTGGGCGATCTTCTTGTCGAGAAGCGCAAGCTCTTCCTCGTAGGATGTGACGATGTGCTCGTTCATGGGGCGTCCTTCCTGGATCGGACCGTCGCGCTTTGTCTATTTGCCTTGGCAGGGGTTCGCCGAAACCGTGAGAACACTTTTCGGAAATCCTGCCTGGCGCACGCTGCAACGCGGGGTCAGCCGAAGCGGCCGGTGATGTAGTCCTGCGTGCGCTTGTCGTTGGGATTGGTGAAGATGCGGCCGGTTTCGCCTTCCTCGACCAGATTGCCGAGATGGAAGAACGCCGTGCGCTGCGACACGCGCGCGGCCTGCTGCATCGAGTGGGTGACGATGATGATGCAGTAAGTTCGCGCGCAGCTCGTCGATCAGCTCCTCGATCTTGCGCGGTGGCGATCGGATCGAGCGCCGAGCACGGCTCGTCCATCAGGATGACCTCGGGGCTGACGGCGATGGCGCGCGCGATGCACAGCCGCTGCTGCTGGCCGCCGGAAAGGCCGGTGCCGCTGTCGGTGAGGCGGTCCTTGACCTCCTTCGAACAGGCCCGCCTTCTCCAGGCTCGTCGTCACGATCTCGTCGAGCTCGGCCTTCGACTGCGGCGAGGCCGTGGATGCGCGGACCGTAGGCGACGTTCTCGTAGATCGACTTCGGGAACGGGTTCGGCTTCTGGAACACCATGCCGACGCGGGCGCGCAGCTGCACGACGTCGAGCGCGGGATCGTAGATGTCCTGGCCGTCGATGGTGATCTTGCCGGTGACGCGGCACGATCGGGATGGTGTCGTTCATGCGGTTGATGCAGCGCAGGAACGTCGACTTGCCGCAGCCCGACGGCCCGATGAACGCCATCACGCTGCGGTCGGGAATGTCGACCGACACGTCCTTCAGCGCGTGCTTCTCGCCGTAGTAGACGTTGACGTCGCTGCGCGACGACCTTGGAGCTTCTCGTCGCCGAGGGATGCGGCTTCGAAGCTGTGGCGGTTGCGACCATGGCGTCCATGATGATCCTCGATGCTCGAATAGTGCATCTGCGTCTCGGACTGCGTTACCAGCGTCGCTCGAACCTCTTGCGCAGCCAGATCGCCAGGCCGTTCATGACGAACAGGAACACCAGCAGCACGATGATGGCCGCTGCCGTCTTCGCCTGGAATGCCGGCTCGGGCAGGTCGGACCACAGGTAGATCTGCACGGGCAGCACCGTCGCCGCCTCGGTGAACGACTGCGGCACATCGACGATGAACGCGACCATGCCGATCATCAGCAGCGGCGCCGTCTCGCCGAGCGCGTGCGCCATGCCGATGATGGTGCCGGTCATGATGCCGGGCATGGCCAGCGGCAGCACGTGATGGAAGACCGCCTGCTGGTGCGACGCGCCGACGCCGAGCGCCGCCTCCTTGATCGACGGCGGCACGGCCTTCAGCGCGGCGCGCGAGGCGATGATGATGGTCGGCAGCACCAGCAGCGCCAGCACCAGGCCGCCGACCAGCGGCGCCGAGCGCGGCAGGCCGAAGAAATTGAGAAACACCGCGAGGCCGAGCAGGCCGAACACGATCGAGGGCACGGCGGCGAGATTGTTGATGTTGACCTCGATCAGATCGGTGAGCCGGTTCTTCGGCGCGAACTCTTCGAGATAGACCGCGGCGCCGACGCCGATCGGCAGGCACAAGCGCGAGCGTGACGAGCAGCGTCAGCGCGGTGCCGACGAGCGCGCCGCGGATGCCGGCGAGCTCGGGCTCGCGGCTGTCGCCGGCGGTGAAGAAGCGCCAGTTGAAGCCGTTCTCGACTGACGCCGAGCGCGCGAAGCCGCTCGAGGAAGGCGACCTCCTGGTCGGTCGACCTTGCGATTGGCTTCCGGCGTCAGGTAGGTGACGATCTTCCAGTCGCCGGGCTTCGCCGCGGTCGTGATCGCGAGCGGCAGCAGCACCTCGCCGGCGATGGCGTTCGTCGCCGAGCTTGGTGACCTTGACCAGACCGCCGTTGATCGCGACGAGCAGGCTCGGCATCGCGCCGTCGAGCGCCTCTTCGACCTCGCGCGCCTTCGCAGCGCGTGCCTGGCAGAGCTTGCGCTTCGGCGACGCATCTCGCTGGCGCGTCGCTTCGTTACCGGCGCCCGGCGCGCGGCCGAATGCGAGCAGCCTCGGCCTGCAAGCGTGCCGGCGCGGGCGGCGAGCCGCGACTTGATCGTGCGCAAGCTCGTCGGCGAAGTCGTTCGACGTCGCGGTGCACGGTGACCTCGCCCGTCGTGCCGCGACGGCGTGGCGATGCCGCGTGCCGGCGCCCGCGACAGGATCTTGCGTGCCGGCGCCCTTGAGATAGAGGTCGGCGTCGTCCGAGAGCAGCAGCGGAACCTTGACCGTCTTGCCGATCAGCGACGGGTCGGCGACGAGCATGTCGCGCAGTCCGTCCGGCGCGCCGGTGCTGACAGCAGCCGGTTGAGCTGCTTCTCGGCCGACGCGGCTCTCGATGCCGGGAATGGCCTGCGCCAGCGCCGCCTCGGTGATCGGATAGTAGTCGCCGCTACGGATTGCCGCCGCATCGCGCCTTGCCGGCCGGATCGATGCATCCGCCGTCACCGGCACGTCGAGCACGATGCGATGCTGCCAGAAGGCCGGCAGCCCTTGCATGCACGATGTCGGCAAGCAGCACGACCAGGAACACGGCGGTGACGGCCAGCGCCAGCGATGCCGTAGCTCTTGAAGCGCGTCTCGGCGCGATAGCGGCGCGCGCACGCGCGCCTGGGCCGCGGCGGACGTCGGATCGAGCCGGCGCTTGGCGCCACGTGCCGGCGATCGGACATGGAGATGTCAGTCATATTGCTCTCGATACCTGCGGACGATGCGCAGGGCGATGACGTTGAGGATCAGCGTGAAGAAGAACAGCACGAAGCCGAGCGCGAAGGCGGCCAGCGTCTTGGCGCTGTCGAACTCCTGGTCGCCGACCAGAATGGTCTTGATCTGCACGGTGATGGTGGTGACCGCATCGAGCGGATTGAACGTCAGGTTGGCGGCAAGGCCCGCGGCCATGACCACGATCATGGTCTCGCCGATGGCGCGGCTGATCGCCAGCATGAAGGCCGAGACGATGCCGGGCAGCGCCGCCGGCAGCACGACCTGCTTGATCGTCTCGGACTTGGTGGCGCCGAGCGCGTAGGAGCCGTCGCGCAGCGACTGCGGCACGGCGTTGATGACGTCGTCGGACAGCGACGAGATGAACGGGATGATCATCATGCCCATGACGAGGCCGGCGGCGAGCGCGCTTTCGGAGGCGACGTCGAGGCCGAGGCTCTCGCCCCAGCCGCGGATCAGCGGCGCGACGGTCAGGGCGGCGAAGAAGCCGAGCACCACCGTCGGGATGCCGGCCAGGATCTCGAGCACCGGCTTGGCCAGGCGCGGAAGCGCGGCGTGGCGTACTCGGCCAGATAGATCGCCGAGAACAGACCGAGCGGCCCGGCGACGCAGATCGCGATGAGCGTGATCAGCAGCGTGCCGGTCAGCAGCGGGATGAAGCCGAAGGCCGTCTTGATGTCGCCCTGGTCGGCGCGCAGCGCCGCCTGCGGGTTCCATTCCGTGCCGAACAGGAACTCGATGACGGTCGGCCGGCCCTTGAGCGCCGGGTCGAAGAAGAAGCGCAGCGTCTCGAAGAGCACCGAGAACACGATGCCGATGGTGGTCAGGACCGCGACCGTCGGCGCAGGCGAACAGCACCATCGTGACGATGCGCTCGAACGTGGTTGCGGGCGCGGAAATCGGACCTGACGTGACCGAAGCCGAAATACCAAGTGCCGCCGCGGCGAGCGCCGACGCCGATGCCGAAGATCAGCCAGTTGCCGTACGCAGCGGCCGAGCGTAGCGCATCAGCGGCGCCCTTGCAGTTCGGCCGACGCCTCGCCGTGGAACTTGCCGGTCACGAATATTGTAGATGTCGCGCAGTGCCGCGCCGCGCGCGAGATCGCTGTCGACCATCTCGGCCGGCAACCGGGCAAGCGCCTGCGTCTCGGCCAGCTGCGTGACGATGCGGCGTGCCGACGGCAAACACGATCAGCATCGGCAGCAGGACGAGCGGTGGCGGCAAGCAGGCCGTGATAGGTGGGCAGCGAATGCAGCGATGCGGACGTCGCGTGTCCCCGGAGCGGCGGCGACATGGCCACGCTGAGCGCGCGACCGGACAGTGAAGAACGCCGCCAACACCAGCAGCGCGAGCGTCACGAAATAGAATCCCGGCATCGAACCGCTCCGTTCTGCGACGGCGCGGCCTAGGCGCAAATGGCCAAGGCGCGGACGTGTTGACGGCGAACGTGTAGCAAGTCGGACGGCGGCCGGAAGTCCGCAACGCACGATGCGACGGCCGTGCAGGCGATGCAGCCACTGGCGCGAGCCGGTGGCTGCATCACGTCGTGCAGTGTCAGTTCACGAGATCGGGCGTCAGAGCCTTCATCGCCTTGGCGGCCTCGGCGACCTTTGCGGCCTCGTCCTTCGGCAGGGCGACGAGGCCCTTGCGCGGCAAGATAGCCGTCCTTCGCCATGGCCTTGTCGGAGACGTACTCGGCGACGAACTTGTCGATGCCGGGGATGACGCCGACGTGCTGCTTCTTGATGTAGACGAACAGCGGACGCGGCGCCCTTGTACTTGCCCGACGAGATCGCGTCGTAGGTCGGGCTCGACGCCGTCGATGGCGACGCCCTTGAGCTTCGCAGTGTTCTCCTCGAGGAACGAGTAGCCGAAGATGCCGAAGGCGTTCTTGTTGGCCTCGAGCTTCTGCACGATCACGTTGTCGTTCTCGCCGGCCTCGACGTAGGCGCCGTCCTTGCGGATCGACTTCCAGACCTTCTCGAAGGCCTTGGCGTCGGCCTTCTTCAGATCCTTCAGCGCTGCGAAGCGCCTCGGCGCCCTTCTCCATGAACAGCTCATGGAAGCTGTCGCGCGTGCCGGAGGTCGGCGGCGGGCCGAGCACCTCGATCTTGATGGTCGGGCAGCGACGCGTCGATGTCCGACCAGTTCTTGTTGGGGTTGGCGACGAGCTTGCCGTCCTTGTCCGGCACCTGCTCGGCCAGCGCCAGGAACACCTGCTGCCAGCGTCAGCTTGATCGCCGCGACCGGCCTTGGACTGCGCGATGGTCAGGCCGTCGATGCCGACCTTGATCTCGACGATGTCCTTGACGCCGTTCTTCTGGCAATCCTCGAACTCGCCCTTCTTCATGGCGCGCGAGGCGTTGGTCACGTCGGGATGGCCGACGCCGACGCCGGCGCAGAACAGCTTCATGCCGCCGCCGGTGCCGGTCGACTCGACGACCGGGGTCTTGCCGCCGCCCGACTTGCCGAACTGCTCGGCGACGGCGGTGGTGAACGGATACACCGTCGACGAGCCGACGATGCGGATCTGGTCGCGCGCCGATGCCGCTCCGGCAAACGCGATGCTGCCGGCAACGGCGACGGCCGTCGACAGGCTGATAAACTTGCTGTTCACGCTGATCTCCATTTGGTGCGTGGTCCCGGGAGCGCGTTCCACACCCGCTGCTGCTCCCGCCCAGACCATGGGGCCCGGACACCGCAGTGATACCCCACCAAGAACTCAGCTTTGTGACAACATAAGCTATTGTTTCGGCAGTCGCTATTTCAGTGTCGCCAACTCCGGGCGAAGTTCCTCGAACTCCGCCGCGAACCGTCGAGCCCGCGCCCAGCTGCGAGGTGATCCGGAACTCGCCGCGATGGCGCACGACGATATGCTTGACGATGGCGAGGCCGAGGCCGGTGCCGCCCTTTTCGCGGCTCGATGCGGCGCTGACGCGGTAAAACCGCTCGGTCAAGCGCGGCAGATGCTCGGGCGCGATGCCGGGGCCATCGTCGACGACGGCGAGCGTCAGCCGAGCCGGAGTTCCGCCGCGGGCCTCGGTGCGCTCGATCCGCACATCGACATGCCCGCCCGTCCGGCCATACTTGATCGCGTTCTGCATGAGGTTCTGCACCACCTGCACGATCTCGTCGCGATCGCCGCGAATGCGAGCCGCTCCATCCAGTTTGTGCACCTCGATCTCGACAGCGTCGGCCTTGGCCAGCGGCTCCAGCGTCTGGCGGACGTAGGCGGCGACCTCGTTGAGATCGACGATACCCCGCGGCGCCAGATGCGCGCGCATCTCCACGCGGCTCAACGACAACAGATCATCGATCAGCCGCGACATGCGGACGGCCTGACTGGCCATCAGCCCGAGAAACCGCTCACGTGCGGCGGCGTCTTCGCGCGCCGGGCCCTGCAGCGTCTCGACAAAGCCACGCAACGACGCCAGCGGCGTGCGGAGCTCGTGGCTGGCGTTGGCGACGAAATCCGCACGCATCTGGTCGAGGCGGTCCTGCTCGCTGAGATCGCGGAACGTGACGAGGAGGGTCGGCAACGCGGACGCGGCACCGACCGCGGTCAGCCGCGAGACGGTCACGGCGATGCGCCGATCGACCGGGACACGCTCGATCAGCTGCACGTCGATGGGTTCGCCGACCGTTCGGGCGCCTTCGAGCGCGTTCATCAAGTCGGGGTTGCGCGTGACATGACTAAAGGGCAGCCCATCGCGCACTTTCGGAAACAGCTCCTGCATGGGGGGGTTCGCGTGCAACACGTTGCCGAAACGATCGAGAGCCACCGCCGGCTCCGGCAGCGCATCGACGACCAGCCGCCAGCCCTCGACGGCGGGCGAACCCGATATTGCGGTCACCGCGACGGGCGTCACCACGCCGGCAGGCGCGGCGTCGAGCTCGGGCTCGTCGGCTGTCCGAACCCCACGGCCGCCACGCCACTGCCACCGACAAAAGCATCGTGAGCATGAAGGCGAACCGCGGCCGACATCGCGCCGAGCGCGGACAGCCCGAGAAGCGCCGCGAACACGACCGCCAACGTGCCGGCGCGCCGCCGCAAGCGGCTCGATCCCAAACGCAAACGCGGTCGGGCCGCAGCTACGAAGCGCGCAAAGGTTCGGCTCGCGGCGCTGCCGTCCTCGGGGTCCTGGTTCGCGGAATTGTCCAGCCTCTCGCTCCCTGTCTTGCGTCGTCCGTCCGGCAGTTCCGCCTTGCAGTCTGCGTACTACGGGTATGGCCCGCCGCTGCATCCTGCACGCCTGCGGTCGGGCGTCTTTAGATTCGGCCATGATACGTGAGATTGCCCGGCGGCGGCACAACTCTCGGACAGGCACCCGAATACACTTGCGGATGCGCGCGGTCCGCACACAATGTCGCAGATGAACGTGATTGAACGGTGTCGCGATTGGCGCGCACCCACGGGCACGGGCTATGACCGAGGCCGAGACGCGACGAAACAGGAATGAGGCACGATGAGCAAGCCGGACAAAGCGAAGAAGTCAGAGAAGTCTGAAAAATCCGGCAAGCGCGGAAAGGACGGCAAGCCCGGCGCTGCGCCCGATTGGTCCACGTTCGACATCGACGCCGCCGAGTTGCCCGGCTGGATCGACGACAACGCCCTGTCGTCGGGCGGATATCCCTATGACGAGAAGGTCAAACGCAAGGACTACGAGGAGGCGCTGGTTCCACTGCAGATCGAGCTGCTGAAGCTGCAGGCGCACATCCAAAGCACCGGCCAGCGCGTCGTCATCGTGTTCGAAGGCCGCGACACAGCCGGGAAGGGGGGGACAATCGGCGCGATCATGGCCCACCTCAACCCCCGTCACGCCCGCGCCGTCGCGCTGTCGAAGCCGACCGAAGCCGAACGCGGGCAATGGTATTTCCAGCGCTACATCGGCCACCTGCCGACGCGCGGCGACATCGTGCTGTTCGACCGCTCCTGGTACAACCGGGCGGGCGTCGAACGGGTGATGGGGTTCTGCGACGACGAGCAACTCGCCGACTTCCTGCGCGAGGCGCCCGAATTCGAGGGTATGCTGGTTCGCGACGGCGTCCACCTGTTCAAATTCTTCCTCACCATCGGCCGTGAGATGCAGCTGAAGCGGTTCCATGAGCGCCGCCACGACCCGTTGAAGCAGTGGAAGCTGACCGACATCGATCTCGCCGCGATGGCCAAGTGGGACGACTACACCAAGGCCCAGCACGACCTGTTCCGCTTCACCCACACCGCCACCTCTCCGTGGACGGCGATCCGCGCCAACGACCAGCGGCGCGCCCGCCTCGAGGCGATGAGAGTCGTGCTCGCCGCGTTCGACTATCCCGGCAAGGACAGCAAGGTGGCGACGGCGCCCGACAAGAAGATCGTCGGCAGCGGTCCGGATTTCTTCTACGGCGATTGATGGTCATCCGCATCAGGGGACACGGCGATGGAAACGGTGCTCGCGTTCGTCCAGAACAACAAACCCTACATCGACGCCGCGCACGCGCTGAGTTCGGTGATCAACATCGTCGGCTGGGTGCTCGGCGCGATCCTGCTGACCATCGCTTGGCGGCGCAACACCATCCGCAGCTTCCAGGTCGGTCCGGTCAACTTCCAGATGCAGGAGGCGGCTGTCGAGGCGACGGCCACCGCGGCACGCGACTGGGAGGCGAAAACGCCGAGCATCGGCTTCGACATGTCGCGTATCCGCCAGACCGTCGGGCGCGCGTTTCTGCCCGCCGTCATCGACAATATCACCGGCAAGTCGATCCTGTGGGTCGACGACCGGCCGGCGAACAACGAACTCGCGGTCCGCGCGTTGAGAAAATTCCGTCTCGACGTCCAAGAGGTGACGAGCACCGAGAGCGCGCTCGCAGCGATGACCGCGCGGCACTTCGATCTCGTGATCTCGGACATGGGTCGCGGCGACAACATGCGCGCCGGCTACGACCTGCTCGCAGCAATCCGCAAGACCAACGAGACCATTCCATTCCTGATCTTCTCGGGCGCCGACAAGCCGCAGTACCGCCAGGAAGCCTTGGATCGCGGCGCGCAGCTCTCGACCAACAGCATCATCGAGCTGCTCGACTACATCATCGACCACCTCGGCAAGAGTGGATGAACCGGCGGCCTGCATTGTGCCGGACGTCAACCCCGCATTTACCACGATGGAAACGAGGACGCCGCAGGACCCGGCCAATCCTGGCGTGGCCGCCGCGCCCTAAGACTTCTTTGGCCGGTTTTGAGCCACTCTGCGCGCGGAGCCGCCGCATTCCGGCGCTCGGAATCCAGGCGGGCGGACATGTGGCAATTCAGAAGTGATCTGTGCAGCCGATGGGCGGCCGATGAGCGTGGCGCCATCGCGATCCTGTTCGCGCTGCTGCTGCTGCCGATGCTCGGCATGACGTTGACGGCCATCGACTACGGCCGCGCCATCCGCCTCGAAAGCCATCTTCAGCAGGCCGTAGACAGCGCTGCGGCTGCTGCCGTGCACAAACTCGGCCAGGACTACAGTGTCGTCCAGGCGGCGGCGCGCCAGCACCTCGAACTCGGAGCTTCCGAGCGACCTCAAGGGTATGGACTTCACGCTCCAGATCGGCCCGCAGAACAAATTTGTCGATATCGGTGTCGAGTCGTCCGTAGCGACCTCGATGATCGGGCTGCTCGGCCTCAAGAAGTTCACCGTGCGCGCGTCGAGCCAAGCCTATGCCGAGCGTCAGACCCGGCGCACGAAGTCGATCGAAGCCGCGTTGCCGCCGGGTACGGACCGCGACGTGGCGCGAGCGCTCGAGGACCTGGCAAAACAAGCGGGTATCAGCGGCGGCGCGTCCGCCGGGCCGACCGCTGAGCAACAGGAAGAACTCCGGCGCGCCTCGGAAGACGCCGACCGCTTGATCCGCGACGCGCTGAGCCGGCTTCGCCTGTAGTGCGATGCGCGAGCGCTGAGTTTCTGGAGCACCGTTGCCGGACCGGTGCAGCGCGCATGCGCCCGGCCCGTCAGAAGCTGCGCTAGGGTGCGATCGGTTTTGATGGAAGCGCTTCGCGCTTTCATCAATAGCGTGAATCGCACCCTAAACGTTTGATGTAGGGTTTATTCACGACGTTGATGGATCGCTGCGGCAATTCCATCAAAGTCGATAACACCCTAGTCGCGGCGGGCGCGCTCGATATTCTTGACCTTGTCGAAGTTCTTGGCGGCCGAGAGGTTCTTCATGCCGCCGATCCTGGCCGAGTTGACGTCGGCGCCGTCGAAGTTGACGCCGGTGACGTCCGCGCCGGTGAAATCGGCGGCGGCGAGTTCGCTGCCGCGCAGATTGGCTCCCGTCAGGTCGGCCCCCTTCAGCGACGCGAACTCGAGGAACACCCGCGCCATGTTGGCGCCCTTGAAGCTCGCGCCCTCGAGATTGGCGCTCTTGAACGCGCCGCGCATCAGACCCATCGACTGGTTCTTCTCGTCTGCTGAGAGATCGGCGCCGTCGAGCTTGGCCGCGACCATGCTGGCGTTGGTGAAATCGCCGGCGACGCGGGCGCTGGTGAAATCGGCGCCATCGAGCTTTGCGCCGCGCAACTGGGTGGCGAACAGGCTCGCACCCTTCAGTTTGATACCGGTCATGTCGGCGTCGAGCGCCCATGCCTGATCGAGCACTACGCCCTCGAGGTTGGCACCGGCGAGATTGACTTTGTTGATGCGCGCCGACTGCAGCTTGGTGCGCCGCAGATCCATCTTCGACAGATCGAGACCATTGAGGCTCTTGGCGCTCAGATCGAGCACCTCGCCCGCCGGCAGCTTGGCCAGTTGCGCTTCGAGGTCGGCGCGGCTCATCTCGGCCTTGGTGAAGGCGTCGGAGGTGAGATCGATGCCCGACATCATGTCTTGCGCCGCGGCATGTCCGGTGAACGACGCCACCGCAATGACCGCTGCGAGCCGGATCCAACGACGGTTCATGCGCCTTACTCCAGAATGCTTCACGGCCAGCCGCCCGGCCGCCGGCAATGTGGCGGAACTCTTACCCGGCTTTGTTGGCTCGACGCACCTCAATGATGCGTGAACGGCTGCGGCATATGGGGTCTCAGCGGACCAGCAGCAGCGGGCATTCCATGGCGAAGGACAGCGGCTTGAGGTCGCCGGCGTCCGGCACGACGACGCCGCCATATTGCGCGATGAGGAAGCCGCCGCCGAGCCGCCGCAGCCGCTCGGCCACCTCGGCTGCATCGCGCGCGGGACGCGACGGCTCGAGCCGCACCCGCGACGCCCCGCCAAGCACCAGCCGGGCCTGATCCTCCATCCACTCCAGTTCGCGCGGATCGTCGCTGACGATCAGCAGCTTGACCTCGGCGCGCGTCACCGCCGCCAGCCGCTCGGCGGCCCTGAGCATCGGCGGCAGCCGGTCGATTTCCTCGATGGCGACCAGGATGGGACCAGTCAGGCGGACGGCGCGCGGACCGGTGACGACGATGCCGGTGGCGCCGAGCACGGCGTCGAACAATTGGCGGATGATCGCCGCGTGGTGAGCGGTGAACGGCTCGGCGAGCGCGACGACATTCCACGGACCAAGCTCGGCGCAGGTCCGCGCCACGGCCCGCACCGGCTCGTCGCGGACCACGCGCTCATGCACCCGCACGCCCGCCTTCGCCGCAACCTCGCGCACCGCGCGGCCGAGCGCTCCCGCGGCGATGCCGATATCGCGATGCAGGTTGTCGGCCGATAGCGGCTGCACGCGCCCCGACCGCGACACCTCGCAGGCGAACGAGAACGAGGCGAGCTCGAACAGCTGCTCGTCGGCCACCACCAGGCTCTCGATTTCAGACTGGAATGCCTGCGCCACGCGGACGGCGGCTTCGAGCGCGATGCGGCTCGGCCGCGACGCCGGGTCGAGCCGCAGCACCACCCGGCCGCGATCCTCGCCCGCCTCTGCCACATGCGCGATCATGACGTGGCCTTGTCTGCCGGGCTGTCCCGGCCGTCCGGTTGATTGTCTCGTTGGAACTCTGGGCCGAAGCGCCGCGCCCGCTCGGCGAACAATACCAGCTTGTCCTCGACCATGCGATTGAGCGTCCCAGCCGGGATAGCGGCCGCCGGCGTCACGCTCGCCCGCGGCCACGCCCGTCAACAGCGCGATGCCGGCATCGATGGTGGAGACCGCGTGGACGGCGAACAGTCCGCGCTCGACCGCCTCGACCACATCCTCGCGCAGCATCAGATGCTGGACGTTGGCCTCGGGGATCAGCACGCCCTGCTTGCCGTCGAGACCGCGCGCCTTGCAGGTCTCGAAGAAGCCCTCGATCTTCTCGTTGACGCCGCCGATGGCCTGCACCTCGCCCCACTGGTTGACCGAGCCCGTCACCGCCATTCCCTGCCGGATCGGCGCCTCGGCGAGCGCACTGAGGATCGCGTACAGCTCGGCCGACGAGGCGCTGTCGCCATCGACGCCACCATACGACTGTTCGAACACCAGGCTCGCGGCCAGCGCCAGCGGCGCGTCCTGCGCGTAGCGGCCGGCGAGAAAGCCCCACAGGATCATCACGCCCTTGGAATGCAGCGCGCCGCCCAGCTTGGCCTCGCGCTCGATGTCGGTCATGCGGCCCGCGCCCATGCGCACGCGCGCGGTGATGCGGTTGGGCCTGCCGAACGCGGTGCTGCCGAGCTGCACGACCGAGAGGCCGTTGATCTGGCCGACCTTCTCGCCAGCGGTATCGACCAGCACGATGCCGCGGCCGATGGCCTCCTGCGCGCGGTCGCTCAGCCGGTCGGACCGTTGCGCATGCTCGGAGATGGCGCGGGCGACGTCCTCACGCATGATCGTCTTGCGGCCATCGACACCGGCCCAATAGTCGGCCTCGCGCACGATGTCGGCGAGGCGGCCGATCTCGATCGACAGCTTCGCGCTGTCGTCGGCCAGACGCGCGCCCTCCTCGATCAGCCGCGCCACCGCCTTGTTGTCGGCGGGCTTGAGCTTGTGGCCAGACACGATCGACGCGATCAACCGCGCATATGCCGTCTCGTTCTCCGCCGAGCGCGCGATGGTGTCGTCGAAATCGGCCTGGACCTTGAACAGCCGCTGAAAATCCGGATCGTGGGCGGCGAGCAGGTAGTAGAGTTCGCGATCGCCGAACAGCACCACCTTGAGATCGAGCGGAATCGGGTCGGGATCGAGCGACTGCGTCGATTGCAGACCGAGAAAGTCGGTCGGATTGTCGAGCCGGATTTCGCCGGCTTTCAACGCGCGCTTCAGCGCCTCCCATGCAAACGGCGCGGTCAGCAGCTTGCGGGCGTCGAGCAGCAGCGCGCCGCCGTTGGCCTGATGCAGCGCGCCCGGCTTGATGAGCAGGAAATCGGTCAACAGCGCGCCCATGTGGGCGATATGCTCGATGCGGCCGATCAACCGGCCATGGATCGGATTGCCCTCGTCGACCACCGGCGCGCCTTTGGCGCCGGGCTCGCTGCCGACCACGACGTTGACCATGTAGCGGCGAAAGCGCGGGTCGCGCGCCGTCTCGAGCACGGCGGCGGGGCTCGCGCCGTCCTCGCTCGCCGGGGTGAGGAACAGCTCGACGTTGCGCACGAGATCGTTCTCGGCGACGGCGAGGAACGCCAGCACGGCGGGCAGATCGCGGTGCGCGGCCTCGACATCGTCGAGCGCTGCGCGCAGCATGCGGCGCGCGAATTCCTCGTTGAGCTCGGACAACCGCTGCCGCCTGGCCTTTTCGAGCCGCGGCCCCTGCGCCAGGATCTGCTCGAGATCCTTCTGCAGATCGGCGACCTTGGCCTCGACATCGCGGCGCAGCGATTCCGGTAGCCCGCCGAACACCTCGGGCTTGACCACCTTGCCGTCGAGCATGGGCGCCATGGCGAAGCCCATCGGCGTCCGCAGCAACGCGACGTTCTGCTGGGCCGCCTTGCGATTGAGCGCTTCGAGCAGGTCCTCCTGCCCGCTGCGGATTTCCTCGTCGATGGTGCGGCGGCGGACGAGATAGTCCTCACTCTCGAACAGCGCTGGCAGTGATGCGCGCAATTCGTCGATGGCCGCGATCATGCCCTTGGCCAATGCGGTGGCGCGGCCGGCCGGAAGAGAGATGGCTCGAGGCTTGTCGGGCGCGTCGAAATTGTTGACGTAGACCCAGTCGGACGGCACCGGTGCGGCCGCCGCCTGGCTCTCTAAGTAGGCGCGGACGGCCGTGCTCTTACCGGCAGCTGGCGGCCCGAGCACGAAAATGTTGAAATCCGGCGCTTTGACGCCAGCCCCGAAGGCGATGGCCTTCAGCGCGCGGTCTTGTCCAATCAGACCGGTTGCCGGCTCGAGATCGGCGGTCGTCTTGAAGCCCAGGCCGGCTGGATCGACGCGACGGCGCAGGCGCGCGGCCTCGATCCGCGTCACGGCCGCCTCTACCGCAAGCTTCGACACGGGTTCATCAGCCGTGACGGTCTGCTTAACCGGTTCCGGTACTGGTTCCGCGATCTCGAAATTGACCGGAGCCGGCTTTCCGGTGTTTGCTTTATCGTCAGTCTTGGCGCGTCTGAAGAACATCGACGGTATCCCGCAATGCGATCGGCTGGGGTGGAACTCTCGACCGGAACTCTCATGCAATTCGGCGGACGAACGGAAGTGGCAGACGGATGAACGCAAGTCGGCTGGCCAGGGGCGCGCGACGAGGTGTCGATCCGGACCCGGCTGCGCGCGGGACCAACTTTCGACGCCCTCCCGGCACGGCAGCGCCGCATCCCTGCTCGCAATGTCACCAGCTCATGGCGGCAGAATGACCGACCCGACCAACATCGGTGGATCGATCACACCTCCCATCCCGCCGGACGGCCGCCAATCGGAGGCCGCCCTCGATATTGCGCGCGGCGTGGGCCGGGTGATGCGCGATCATGCGATGGCGCACCTCTCGGAGCTGCCGCTGGCCAACAACCGCCGCGCCGACGTGATCGGGCTGTCGCCGTCGGGAGACCTGTGGATCGTCGAAATAAAATCGTCGGTCGAGGACTTCCTGGCGGATCACAAGTGGGCCGAGTACCGCGATTTCTCGGACGCGTTCTTCTTTGCGGTATCGCCCACATTCCCGCGCGAGTTGATCCCGACGGACGCCGGGTTGATCATCGCCGACCGCTATGGCGGAGAGATCGTGCGACCGTCACCACCGCATCGGCTGGCGCCCGCACGGCGCAAGGCCATGCAATTGCGCTTCGCTCGCGCCGCAGCTCTGCGCCTCGCCGCCGCCATTGATCCGGGCGCAGCTTCGGCCCTTGCGGCGGTCAAATTGTGAGGACGGCGACAGCGGGCGACGCGCCCGGAGCCTACTTCGGCGCGCGTTTGGCCAGGATGCGCTGCAGGGTGCGGCGGTGCATGTTGAGCCGGCGCGCCGTCTCCGACACGTTGCGGTTGCAGAGTTCGTACACGCGTTGAATGTGCTCCCAGCGCACGCGATCCGCCGACATCGGGTTCTCGGGCGGCGGTGCCTTGGAGTTTGCGGGAGCAAGGAGTGCGTCCGTCACCTCGTCGGCGTCGGCGGGCTTGGCGAGATAATCGACCGCGCCGAGCTTCACCGCGGTCACGGCGGTGGCGAAATTGCCGTATCCGGTCAGCACGATGGCCCGTGCCTCTGGCCGCAGCCGCCCCAGCTCGGCAATGACGTCGAGGCCGTTGCCATCCTCGAGCCGCATGTCCACGACAGCGAACGCGGGCGGCTTCTGCCGCATCAGCTCGATGCCCTCGACGACGGAACTCGCCATGCGCACCTCGAAGCCGCGCGATTCCATGGCGCGGCCAAGCCTCAGCAGAAATGACTTGTCGTCATCGACGATGACCAGCGATCGGTCGTCGGGCAGCTCGTCCTGGCGGAATGAAAGGTCTTCGGTCACAGCTTATCTCCACGGCCTGCGACACTATAGTGAGCAAATCCGTCCCGCCAAGCCCTCTAGAATGGGTTAGTGCCTGAAACAGCGTCACAAATGTCCCGGCAATTCGTGCAATCGTTAAGATCCGCACTCATGCGGCGGCGCCACGCGCAGGACCAGCCGGCCCAGCAGGCGCATCGGCCGGCGCGCCACTGCCCGGAGCCGAGCGATCCAGCGCCCGCTCGAAAGCGGCGCGGGGCCAGGTGATCCGAACCACAGCGCCGGTTTCGGGCGCCCAGCGGTTTTCGAGCGTTACCGTGGCGCCCGAACGCTCGAGCAGGGTTTTGGCGATGAAAAAGCCCAAGCCCAGACCGGACGGCTCGCCATCGCGTTTGGCGCGTCCCGGACGTGTGGTGACGTACGGCTCGCCCAGCGCATCCATCACTTCGGGAGAAAAACCCTTGCCGTCGTCGGCGATCGTCACCACCACATCGACAGCATTCCACATCGCCCCGACCACGACCTTGCTCGCGGCGAAATCGACGGCGTTCTCGATGATGTTGCCGATACCATAGATGACGCCGGGACGGCGATGGCCGACGGGCTCCAGCGCGGCCGGCAGCACCACGCCGTCGGCGGCACGCGCCGTGATCTCGACCGTCTTGTACCCGCCGCGATAGGGGGCCGCCGCCTCCTCCATCATCTCCCGGACGGATAAACTCGCATGCAACGGGTCTTCCTCGTCGCTCGAGCGGCGCGTCAGCTTCTTCAGGATCTCACGGCAGCGCCGCGCCTGCGACGCCAGCAAAGCGAGGTCCTCGGCGCAACGCTGGTCGGAGCCGAATTCGCGCGCCATCTCGCTCGAGATCAGAACGATCGTCGATAGCGGCGTGCCGAGTTCGTGTGCCGCCGCCGCCGCCAGACCGTCCAATGCATGCAGTTTTTGTTCCCTGGCCAGAACCAGCTCGGTCGCCGCCAGCGCCGCCGACATCTCGCGGCCCTCCTTCGACAGCCGCCAGGCATAGAGCGCGAGGAAGATCATGCACGACACGATCGCGGCCAGAATGCCGAGCTTGTAGAGGAACGGCATATCGAGGCGCAGGCCCGCATACCAAGGCAGCGGAAGATAATGGAAGACGATGAACCCCGTCGCCAGCGCCGCAACCACGCCCAGCACAACGGTATTGCGGGGAGGTAGCGTCGCCGCCGATACGGTGACCGGGGCCAGCACGAGCACGGTAAACGGGTTTTCGATGCCGCCCGTGAGATAAAGCAGCGCGGCGAGCTGGACGATGTCGTACGCCAGCATCACGGTCGCGAATGTGGCGCTGAGCCGATGCCGCGCTGGATAGCGGATCGACAGAAAGACATTGAGCCAGGCCGACAGCGCGATGATGCCGAGGCAGAAGCCGATCGGCAGCGCGAAGCCGAGGCCGAAAAATACCGCGGTGACGGCCAGTATCTGTCCGAACACGGCAAGCCATCGTCAGCCGGACGATGGTGTGCAGCCGCAACCGGCTGTCGCCATCGTTGAGGAATGCCCGCAACTCACCACTGGTGATCCGGCGTTGCACGCTCGTAAGCTCCACTTTTCCGCGACTTCACTTTTGTCCTTATGACGCACCGGCGGCTAACCGCCAACCCCGCGCCGTGCGGCCCGCAGGTGGGAAGCCGGTGGACCACGGCAGTGAAGGTGTGGCTTTCAGCCAGAGGCATGCGGCGATCGGGCCCCCTTGTCGAGGGGGGTGGCAGCAGCCTAAGTGCTTACCTGTTCCGCCGGACCAGTCGATCGACGGCAAAGCTCCGGCGGCGAACCGGGGCTACGCGGTACGAAATTGTTGCACGGAGACGCCCTGATGCGCAGCAGGTACGTGATCGTCGCCCTCGTCGGCCTGTTGGCGGGCGGCCTCGTGGCGCTGCTCACGTCGCCGGACATGCGTACAGCGCTTTCGACGCCGAAGGCCCCGTTATCGACCGGCAAGGCGCTGATCGGCGGACCGTTCAGCCTTGTCGATCATGACGGCAAGCCCGTCACCGAGCGCGATTTCGCGGGCCGGCCGATGCTCGTCATGTTCGGCTTCACGTCGTGCCCCGATATTTGCCCCTCGGGACTGCAATTGATGGCCGCCGCGCTCGAAAAGCTCGGCGACAGCGGCCGCACACTGACGCCGCTTTTCATCTCCCTCGACCCAGAACGCGATACGCCGGCCAAGCTCAAGGAATATGTGTCGAGCTTCCACCCCGCCATCCGCGGCCTGACCGGCACGGTGGCCGACGTGGCCGCCGCGGCGAAGGCGTATCGCGTCTACTATAAGAAGGTGCCGCTCGACGGCGGCGACGGCTACACCATCGATCACTCGTCGTTTTTCTACATCATGGACGGCAAGGGGGAGTTCATCACCCACGTGCCGCACAGCGCCAATCCAGACGCGCTGTCGCTCCGACTAAAGAGCGTCTTGTAGCCGCTGTGCGGTTTTGTGCCGACGCCGAATCAGTGCATGATTCTGGAGGATTAATGGCGGACTTGTGTTCGTCATGACGCGGCGGTCCGCCGCGAAGGGGGAGAAATCGGGGCAAGGCGCGATAGACGCCGATCCCGTGCGCTGTGCCGCGTCGAGGGAAATCAGCAATCGGGGGAATTCAGCGCGTGCTCTACCATTGGTATGAGCTGGGCCACGTCGCCGTCCGTCCTGCACGGGCCGCGGCGAATGGATACCGGCTATTTTTCAATCATCCTTTAAATCCCTTTACCCACACGCCGGTCGGCCGCCACGCAGTCGCCGCCTGCGAAGTCTTCGAGCGCACCACGCGGCGCTACGACAAACCCTCGTTCCGCATCGAAACGACCCGCGTCGACGGTGCCGACGTCGCCGTACGCGAGGCAGTCGTCTGGGAGCAGCCGTTCTGCCGGGTGATCCACTTCGAGCGTGACGTTTCCGACGAACAACGCGCCGAAAGTCCGCGCGTGCTGCTGGTGGCGCCGATGTCGGGCCACTTCGCCACGTTGCTGCGCGGCACCGTCGAGACACTGTTGCAGGACCACGAGGTGTACATCACCGACTGGACCGACGCCCGCGATGTGCCGGCACTCGCCGGGAGTTTCGACCTCGACGACTACATCGAATATCTCATGGCGATTTTCCGCCACTTCGAGGGCGACGTGCACGTGTT
This sequence comes from uncultured Alphaproteobacteria bacterium, assembly GCA_963819775.1. Lineage (GTDB taxonomy): Bacteria > Pseudomonadota > Alphaproteobacteria > Rhizobiales > Hyphomicrobiaceae > JAKAML01. The sequence continues at coordinate 299,108 of CAWFXM010000012.1, read as the reverse complement.
CGCGGTGTGCCAGCCTTCGGTGCCGGTCATGGCGGCGATCTCGCTGATGGAAGCCGAGGACGATCCGTGCGTGCCGCGCTCGATGATCCTCGCCGGCGGCCCGGTCGACACCCGCGTCAGCCCGACCGAGGTCAACAGGCTCGCGGAGAACAAGGGCACCAACTGGTTCCGCAACAACGTCATCACCAACGTGCCGTGGCCCAATCCGGGTTTCGGGCGCTCGGTCTACCCGGGCTTTCTGCAGTTGACCGGGTTCATGACCATGAACCTCGACCGGCACGTCAACGCTCATAAGGACTTGTTCCGCCACATGGTGCAGGGCGACGGCGACAGCGCCGAAAAGCACCGGGAATTTTATGACGAGTATCTGGCGGTGATGGATCTGACGGCGGAATTCTACCTGCAGACCATCGACTCGGTTTTCGTCCGCCACGCGCTGCCCCGCGGCGAGATGTCGGTGCGCGGCCGCCGCGTCGATCCCACGGCCATCACCCGCGTCGCGCTGATGACCATCGAGGGCGAGAAGGACGATATCACCGGCCTCGGCCAGTGCCGGGCGGCGCACGATCTTTGCTCGTCCCTCTCCGCCGACAGCAAGCTGCACTACGAATGTCCCGGCGTCGGCCATTACGGCATCTTCAACGGCCGCCGCTTCCGCTCCGACATCGCGCCGCGCATCTCGCAGTTCATCCAGATGCACGACGATCGGTCGGCCTCGTGTCCCGTGCATCTGTCGCTCGACGAGCGGGCGGCATTGCAGCGCGCGGGGGCGCAACGGAGCGACCTGTCGTCGATCGCCTTCACGTTCGCGCCGGCCAATGACGTCGAGCCGGACCCGATGGCTGCGAAGCTCAAGGCGCGCGGCCTCGGCCGCACCGCGGATGACGAGGCCGAAGCGGGTCCGGTGTCGATGCCGTTCCGGCTGTGGGCGCTGGCCGGCAGCTATATGATCGACGGCATGTTCCGCATGCAGGTTCCGTCGGGCACACTGCGCACCAACGACGAACCGGTGCCGGACACCAAGCGCCACACGCTCTGACGGCGCGCGGCGCGGACGCGGCATTCAGCATTTCGCCATCCGCGCAAGAGTGCATTCGATGATGGGGCCGCGCAGCAACAGCGCGGCCCCGCTCTTTTTTGCGCCTCGATTTCGTGATGGAGCATGAGCTACCGAAGCTGGTACTCCTTGAAGCGTGGAGTGCCGTGCGCTTCGCTTCCATATTCGATGGTGCTCAGCGATGCTCGCGCGTGACGGCGCGTCGTTCGTGTCGTACTTATCATCGGACAGTTCACTGCGTTGGTTTCGAGAGGTCGCGAATGCGCTCATGTCAGGTTCCCGCTCCGGGTTCGCTCCACGATCCGAGACTCGATAACATCGGGGCTCCGGTCGAGGTTCGGCGGCACCCGGGCGCACGACGCCTGACATTGCGCGTCAGCCGCACGCGGCGCACAGTCATCGTCACGCTGCCGTCGAGTTGCGACCTGGTCGAGGCCGGCTCGTTCCTGCATCGCAACATCGATTGGGTGCGCGAGCGTCTCGGCAACCTGCCGCAGCCGGTGCGCTGCGCCGACGGCATCCTGATGCCGCTGCGCGGCGAGCCGCATCGCGTGCGCTACAGCGGCCCGCGGCAAGCCAGCGCCACTTCGGGCCCGGTCTGCGTGTTGCCGGCCGTCGCAGGCGTGGGCGACCTGTGCATCTCGGGTCGGCCGGAGCATGCGCCGCGCCGCCTCAAGGATTGGCTGTTCGGCGAGGCCAAGCGCGATCTCGAGGTGCGGGTCGGCTGGCACGCCGCCAACCTGAAGCTCAAGCCCAAGCGCATCACCATTCGCGATCAGACCAGCCGTTGGGGCTCGTGCTCCACCACCGGCGCACTGTCGTTCTCGTGGCGTCTCGTGCTCGCGCCGCCGGCCATTCTCGATTATGTCGCGGCCCATGAGGTCGCCCATCTCGCCGAGATGAACCACGGCCCGCGCTTCTGGAAACTGGTGGAAACGACCATGCCGCGCATGGAGGAGGCCCGGGTCTGGCTCCGCGCCTACGGCATGGACCTGCACCGCTACCAACTCGCCGGACGCTGAAAAGCACCAGGCCGTCAATTCAAGCCTGCGGTCGGGCCAAGCCCGCAGTCAGGGCCGTGGCGGCGAGCCGAGCGTCATCATGCCCTGCGGCGGGCGCGCCCCTTCTGGCGAAACCTTCAGCCGCTGCCGGATCGCCTCGACATCGAAGCCCGCGGGCAAGCCGGCGACAGACGGCGGAACCGGATGCTCCGGTACGCCACCCACGGCGCGCGCAATAAAGTCCTCGTCGATCCGTTCTGCCGGGTGCAGACCCGGCACGGCTTTCGTCCGGCCGGCCGGCTGGCCGATCGGTTTGCCAGGCGGCACGACCGCGGCATCGGCACGGTTCTGCGGGGGTATCTGATGCCGGGGGGCGGGCGCCGCGGCAGGCAGTGCATCCGGACGCGGCGCAACCACATGGCCGCGTTCTGCTGCAACAGGCGGCGTGGGAACGAGGCGGCGCGCGGCCGGCGCAGAGTTCGCAACAGGTCGCTGCCACGGCAGCAGCTCGGGCTCGAGGTCACGAGCTGCCGGTGGCGGGGCAGCGTCCGCCGAAGGTCCGCTCGGAACAGCACCGGCCGTGCCGGGAAGCGCCAGCGGCGCCTTGCCACCATGAGCGGCAACCATGACTTCGCGCCAGATCTCGGCAGGCAGGCCGCCGCCCATGACGTTGTTCATCGGCTTGCCATTGTCGTTGCCGCTCCACACGCCAGCTACGAAGTGCGCGGTGTAGCCGACGAATACGGCGTCGCGGAAATCGCTGGTGGTGCCGGTCTTGCCGGCGGCAGGATGGCGGACGAGCGCTGCGCGGCGGCCGGTTCCGCCTGTCAGCGCGGCATTCAGCATGTCGTTCATGGCGCCGACGTGGACCGGCGCGACCACCTGCTCGGTCCGCGTCGCGCCCTGGGCGAACAGCACACGGCCTGAACTCATGCGCACGCGGCGAATGACGTGCGGCACGATGCTGGACCCGCCGTTGGCGAACACGCCATACGACCCGGTCAATTCCAGAAGCGTCACTTCCGACGTGCCCAGCGCCAGCGAGGGGTCCTCGCGCAGCTCCGATCGGATGCCGAGACGGCGGGCGACATCGGTGACGCGGCGCGCGCCGACGTCGAACTGCAGCCGGGCGGCGACCGTGTTGACCGATTCCGCCAGCGCGCGGCGCAGCGGCATCGCACCTTGATAGCGACCCGTTGTGTTGCGCGGCGTCCAGCCCTCGATGCTGAGCGGCAGATCGTAGGCGATAGAGTCCGGCGTCTGGCCGCCTTCCAGAGCAGCCAGATAGACGAACGGCTTGAACGCCGAACCGGGCTGCCGCCGCGACTTCACCGCGCGGTTGTATTGGCTTTCCGCATAGCTGCGGCCACCGACGAGCGCACGAATGCCGCCGTCGATGTCCAGCACCACGACTGCCGCCTGACTGGTGGCAAGTCGCTCGCCCTGCTCGCCGAGCTTCTTCGACACGATGGCGTGGGTGCGCTTCTGCAGCGCGGCGTCGATGGTCGTCTCGACGACGACCTCGGCATGTCCCGCGCCCAGCAGCGGCGGCATTTTCTCGAGCACATAATCGACGGCGTACTCGACGCCGTCGGGTTCCTTGCTCGGCTTCGGCTCGGCGAATTTGACGCGCTCGAGATGGGCGCGCTTCTCGTCGGCTTCCGAGATGTAGCGGGCGTCGAGCATCTTTTTCAGCACGCTGCGGCCGCGGGCCCGCGCCGCGCCGGGGCTGGCGGTCGGCGCATATTTCGACGGCGCCTTGAGCAGACCGGCGATCACCGCCGCCTCCGGCAGCGTCAGAGCGCGCGCACTTTTCTCGAAGTAGCGCTGCGCGGCGGATTCGATGCCATACGCGCCGCCGCCGAAATAGACGCGGTTGAGATAGAGTTCGAGGATCTCGGATTTGGTCAGCTTGAGCTCGAGCCAGAGCGCGAGCAGCAACTCCTCGACTTTGCGGCCAAGCGTGCGGTCGTGGGTCAGAAACAGGTTTTTGGCCAGCTGCTGCGTCAGCGTCGAGCCGCCCTGCGCAAAGCGGCCGGCGCGGAGGTTGGCGAAGAACGCGCGCGCCATGCCAGCCGGGTCGATGCCCCAGTGCTCGTAGAAGCGCCGGTCTTCGGTGGCCACCACGGCGTCGGTGACGAGCTTGGGCAGCATGTCGAGCGGCATGAAATCGTGCGCCGTGCCGCGCTCGGCCAGCACCGATCCATCGCTGGCGAGGATGCGGATGACCGGCGCGCGCTCCTTGTGGCGCAGCGTCAGCGGATCAGGCAGCGCGATCGTGTAGTACACCATCATTGCCGCGACGCCGACCGAGCCGACGACGGATGCAGAGACCGCGGCGGAGAACGCGATCCCGAGGCGCGAGAGTTTCCGCGAGGCCTTACCCGGCGACGGCTGCGGACCGAAAGGCGTCTGGCCGTGCGGGGCGGGAAACGGCAGCATATGCTGCGGCATCGGCGGCGGCCAGGCTGCGTGCGGCGGTCCATGCGGAGGCTGCGCCGCCATGCCCGGCGTTTGCCCCGGCATCGACGACGGCTGCGGTTCGGGTGTCCCGTGCTTACTCTGGCGGAAGAAACCCATACGCCCCGACCTGACTCACCACGCCAACGACTGGCGAACGGCGCCTCCCCAAAGGCACCGCCAGCCACCACAGTAGTCGGACGATCGCTAAGGCGCGGTTAACCACGGTTTTGAGGAAAGGCAGGGGGCGGGGGCGCGAACTCAGCCGCGCTGCCAGATGCGCTCGAAGACGGCCGTCAGAACCGACAGCAGAACCCGCATCAGGATGGTGAACCCCATGAACACGAGCTGCCGCTCTTCCAGCAGCACCCGCACCCAGTTGTTGTACTCGGTCGAAAGTCCGCGGCTGGTCAGCCACGCCTTCAGACCCGCCGCGGCGTCGAGGATCGACCCCATGGCGTCGGGGTACTTGATGAATACGAAGCCGAACGCGATGGCCCCCAGGACCAGGGAGAAAAACACGTTGCCCGTCGCCAGCAGCATCCGCAGCATCGATCATCCCCCTCGGGTTGCGCGCAGCAGCGCGGACCAACCTTGCCGCGCTGCGCTCGAGCCCACTGAATAGCACCGCCGGCCGGCAAAGTCCTGTGCTTGCGGCGATAGCATTTTTCTCGCAACACCCGAAGGCGCAGCGCGCGTGGGACCGCCGCTGCCGGTTGCGATCCGCGCGACAGACGCCCGCATATCGGCTATTGGCAATTGGGGAGTTGCGTAGAGGGGGCGTGCCATGGCCGACGCGAAAAGAGTACCGAACTCGGGATTTGGCCGGGCGGTCGACTACATCTTCGGCCGCAACTCGCTGATCGGCGTCGCCGAGTTGATGCTGCTGCTGATCGCTGGTTACGCCACCTGGCATGGCATGCGCGACTTCATCGTCGGCGTGTCCTCGGCCGCGAGCCAGCCGGAGGGCGGCGGTCTTTCCATCTCCAACGATGCGCTGGTGGCCGCGGTCTGCATCGTGCTCACCTTCCTCATGTGGCTGGCGCTGCGCGAGACGTTCGGCGCCGGGCGAACGTGGCGGGAACGGCTGATCACCGCGCCGCTCTATATTTTCCTCGCGCTGTGGTCGATCGGCTTCGGCTACGGCTTCTGGTGGAGCCTGATCGCCGGCGAGGAGGCCACACGCACGGGCCTTTCGGGTCTGCAGGAGGACGCGCGCGACGCCGGCGGCGCGGTGGCGGCGCGGCTCGATGCCGTCAGGTCGCAACTCGACAGCGTGGTCAGCTGGTCGGACAGCCAGATGGCGCGCGAGGAGACGAGCGGCGGCAGTTGCGGCATCCCCTCGGGCGCCGGCCGCGGACCGCTCTACAATTCCCGCCGCAGCGTGCGCGACAGCGTGACGACACTGCGCGACGGCATGGTCCGCTCATGGCTGGAGCCGGTGCAGGCCGACGTGCAATTGCTGCAGCAGGCGGCCTCCAGCGCCGACGGCGCGAGCATCGAGGCGCGGCAGAAGCAGTTCGAAGCCAAGGCCGCCGAGATCCGCGGCAAGGCGCGAGCCATCGCGGCGCGCTCCAACGAACTCGGCAAATCGACGGCTGGCGAGATGCGTGCGCTGGCGCAGACGGTGTCGATCGCCCCCAACCAGCCCGGCTTCTCCTGCTACGACCCGACCCTCGGCCAGCGCCTCAAACAGGCGGCGGATCAGGCCGATCAGCCCGCCGTATTGAAACTGCGCGCCGCCGAGTTCAACGAAGGACCGGCCGGCGTCGCCAACGCCATCAAGAAGCTGTGGACCAACATCGGCTCATATGGCTACAGCCTCGGCGCCTACGTCATGTCGGGCGGCAAGTCGACCGGCAACGCCATCGCCAGCGGCGAGGCCATCGGCGGACGCGATCTCATCGCGCTGCTGGCCACCATCGGCATCGACCTCGGGCTCCTCGCCATGGCCGCCCTCAACCCGCCGTCGGCGCCGCCCCGGCGCTTCGGCGACCGCGAGAAGCGGCAGATAGAAGATGCCATCCGCACCGCTGTCGCACGCGCCGAGAACGCCGACATCGAATGGGTACGCCGCCATTTCGTCTACCACCACACGGCGTCGTATCTGGTTATCCCGAACCTCTACAGTTGCAAACCCGACGACCCGGTCGAAAGCTCGCGCGGCCTCGCCATCAACCAGCTCGCCGGTGTGCTCGACGACATGGGCATCGTGCGTTGGCCGACCAAGGCCGAATTCAAGCAACTGCGCAAGGAGGAGGAGGTTTCGAGCTCGACCGACTTGACCGAGATCCGACGCAAGCGCCTCGCCGAGCTGCAGAAGCAGGGCGGCATCGCGCTCGACGACGCCAAGGCGAAGGAGATCGCCAGCCACGAGCCGCTGCGCAACCACGGCCTGTTCTCGAAGGCCGAGCGCGCGCTGCAGATCGCCGGCTGGAGCGAACAGGCGCGGAGCGATATCGAAATCTACAAGCTCGAAGACATCGAGGGACTGACGCCCATCCTCGACGCGCTCAACAAAACCAACCTCGGCTCAGGCGGAGTAAGCTCCGGAGTTCCCGTCGTGGAGCGGAAGGCCTAGCCGCAGCCGAGAAATCGCACTGCTGTTCAGCGATCCCCGACACGCCCTCTCACACGTCCAAATTCATCACCGTCAGCGCGTTCTCCTGGATGAACTCGCGGCGGGGTTCGACGACGTCGCCCATCAGTTTGGAGAAGATCTCGTCGGCTTCGGCGAGGTCGCCGAGCTTGACCTGCAGCAGCGTGCGGCTGCCCGGCTCCAGCGTGGTCTCGGCGAGCTGGTCGGCGTTCATCTCGCCCAAGCCCTTGTAGCGTTGCAGCGCGAGCCCCTTGCGGCCGGTGTCGTAGACCGCCTCGAGCAACGCGCGCGGCCCCGAGACGGCGGCTGTGTGATCCTTGCGGCGGAGACGGGCGGGCTTGCCGTAGACTTCCTTCAGGTGCGCGTGCTTCTCGTGCAGGCGGCGGGCATCGAGGGACACCAGCAGCTGGCGGTCGAGCACATGGCTCTCGGTGACGCCGCGGACCTCACGCTGAAACACGAAGCCGTCGTTGCCGTAGCGGCCGGTCCAACCGGTTTCGGTTTCCTCGGCGTTGCTGTCGAGCCGCTCGGCCACCGCGTCGGCGATCATCGCCGACTTGTCGGCAGATTGCAGCAGCGCTGAATCGAACGCGCCACCGATGGCCGACTGCTCGACCACGGCGCGCGAATAGCGCGTGTGCAATTCGTCGATGACGCGAACGATGCCGCGCGCACTGTCGACGATATCGCGCAGGTCCTTGCCGGCGCGCGCACCGCCCGCCGTTTCGAGCACGGTGTCCTCGAGGCCGGCGTCGATGAGGTAATCCTCCAGCGCGCGCTGGTCCTTGAGGTAGGTCTCCGACTTTCCGCGCGCCACTTTGAACAGCGGCGGCTGCGCGATGTAGAGATGGCCCTTGTCGATCAGCTCCGGCATCTGGCGATAGAAGAACGTCAGCAGCAGCGTGCGGATGTGCGAGCCGTCGACGTCGGCGTCGGTCATGATGATGATCTTGTGATAGCGCAGCTTGGCGAAGTCGAAGCCGCCCTCCTCCTGGCGGCCGATGCCGGTGCCCAGCGCGGTGATGAGCGTGCCGATTTCCTGGCTCGACAGCATGCGGTCCATGCGCGCGCGCTCGACGTTGAGGATCTTGCCGCGCAACGGCAGCACGGCCTGGAACTCGCGGTTGCGGCCCTGCTTGGCCGAGCCGCCGGCCGAGTCGCCCTCGACGATGAACATCTCGGTGTTGGCGGGATTGCGGTCCTGACACTCGGCGAGCTTGCCCGGCAGGTTGGCCATGTCGAGCGCGCCCTTGCGCCGCGTCAGGTCACGCGCCTTGCGCGCCGCCTCGCGCGCCAGCGCCGCCTCGACGATCTTGCCGACGATGACCTTGGCGTCCTTGGGGTGCTCCTCGAACCACGCCGCCAGCTCGTCGCCGACCATGGTCTCGACCACCGGCCGCACTTCCGACGACACCAGCTTGTCCTTGGTCTGCGACGAGAACTTGGGGTCGGGCACCTTCACCGACAGCACGCAGGTGAGGCCCTCGCGCGCGTCGTCGCCGGTCAGCGACACCTTCTCCTTTTTCGCGATGCCGCTCTCGTCCGCGTATTTGTTGACGATGCGCGTGAGCGCGCCGCGGAAGCCGGCGAGATGCGTTCCGCCGTCGCGCTGCGGGATGTTGTTGGTGAAGCACAGCACGTTCTCGTGGTAGCTGTCGTTCCACCACAACGCGACATCGACGCTGATGCCGGTCCCTCTCGGCGCGGATCATGACCGGCTCGGCGATCAGCGGCTGCTTCGAGCGGTCGAGATAGCGCACGAACGCCGCGGTGCCGCCCTCGTAGAAGAACTCCTCGCGCTTGACGTCGGCGTGGCGGTTGTCGGTCAGCACCACCTTGGCGCCGGAGTTGAGGAACGCCAGCTCGCGCAGCCGGTGCTCGATCGTGGCGTAGTCGAACTCGATCATGGTGAAGGTGGCGGGCGACGGCAGGAACGTCACCTCGGTGCCGCGCTCGCCGTCCTGGCCCGGGCCGATGACCTTGAGCGGGGCCACCGGCACGCCGTCGTGGAACTCGATCTGATGCTCCTTGCCCTCGCGCCAGATGCGGCACTTGAGCGTCGTCGACAGCGCATTGACGACCGACACGCCGACGCCGTGCAGGCCGCCCGAAACCTTGTAGGAGTTCTGGTCGAACTTGCCGCCGGCGTGCAGCTCGGTGAACACGATCTCGGCGGCCGAGCGCTTGGGATCGTTGTCGTCGTCCTTCTTGATGCCGGTCGGGATGCCGCGGCCATCGTCGCGCACCGTGCACGAGCCGTCGGCGTTCAGCGTGACCAGGCATTGCGTTGCGTGTCCGGCCAGCACCTCGTCGATGGCGTTGTCGACGACCTCGTAGATCATGTGGTGCAGGCCCGACCCGTCGTCGGTGTCGCCGATGTACATGCCGGGGCGCTTGCGGACGGCGTCGAGCCCCTTCAGCATCTTGATCGAATCCTCGCCGTAATCATCGACGGCGGGGAGCTGCGGGGCGGGCTTTGCGGTCATGCGCGGAGGATCCTGGAAACGTCTGGAATGTGTCGGATTTTTATAGCACGGCCCAGCGCCGCACCGGCCAAAAAACTGGCCTTTTGGCACCGGCATCCAAAACAATTTTTGCTATATATTTCATTTGGTTGAATTGGCGTGCCGGGGTGCGGGCACAGGATCACGCAACCGGCGTCGCCAAGCCATGGTCGACATCGAGGAAAAGCGCGTGGCCCGCGAGCGCATCGAACGCGGCGCGGTCGTTGCCGGTCATCCATGCCTGCGCGCCGAGACGGCGAATTTCGCCGAACAACGCCGCCCGGCGGTGGACGTCGAGATGCGCCGTCACCTCGTCGAGCAGCAGGATCGGCGCGGCACCTTCCTGGCGCTCGGCTGACGAGTTCGGCATGCGCCAGCACGAGCCCGAGCAGCAGCGCTTTCTGCTCCCCCGTCGAGGCGAGCCGGGCGGGCATGGCCTTGGGACCATGGCCGACGATGAGGTCGGAGCGGTGCGGGCCGTCGAGCGTGCGGCCTGCGGCGCGGTCGCGTTCGCGCGTCGTCCGCAGCGTTCGCGACATAGGCGTCCTCGACATCGACGGCGGGGTGCGTGGCGAGATCGCGCTCGATGGCGCCGTCGATGGCGACGGTGCTCCACGGGAAAGCGGAACCCGGCTCGCGCGCGCGCCGCGTCTCGATGATGACGGTGAGCGCGGCGACAGCCTCGGCGCGGGCCGCCGCAATGGCGATGCCGCTTTCGGCCATCTGCAGCTCGAGTCCTTCGAGCTGGGCGTTGTCGCGAACGCCGTCGGCCAGCAGGCGGTTGCGCGCGGTCATGGCGCGCTCGAAGCGGCCGGCGATGGTGCGGTAGCCGGCGTCGAAACAAAGAATGAGCCGGTCGAGAAAGCGGCGGCGCTCGGCGGCAGGGCCGGTGAACAGGCCGTCCATCGCGGGCGTCACCCAGACCATCTCGACGTAATCGGCGAGAATGCCGGAGCTGGATTGCTGCTGGCCGTCGATGCGGACGATCCGCGGCGCGTGCGACTCGCTCGGAGCCGCCGCCACGCGCGTCGAGGCCGAAGCCCGTGCCGATGTCTACCGCGCCATGGAGCGTGTGGGTCCGCGCCGAGACGACCCAGCCGCCATCGCCGCCCGCACGCGCCACTCGGCGAACGGCGCGCGGCGCAGACCCTGGCCGGGCGCCAGCAGCGAGATCGCTTCCAGCAGGTTGGTCTTGCCCGCGCCGTTGGGGCCGACGAGCACGACCGGCTCGCGGCCCCGCCTCGACCGTCAGCGCCGCATAGCTGCGGAAATCAGTGAGCGTCAGCACGCTCGACCCAGAGGCGGTGATCATGACCGATCGACGACCGATGTCGGGATCTGCGGCATCGCATCTTGGTCCACCGATCGAACGGCCGCGCCCATCGCGCGCGCGATCACGCCGTCTACACCCGCATCGGCATCAGCACGTAGAGCGCGCTGTCGTCGCCGGCGTCCTTGACCATGGTCGGCGAGCCGGCGTCGGCGAGCAGGAAGCGCGCTTCCTCGCCCTCGAGCTGGCCGGCGATATCGAGCAGGTAGCGGGCGTTGAAGCCGATCTCGAGCGGGCGTCGAGCGCGATAATCGACGCCGATCTCCTCGGTGGCGCTGCCGCCCTCGGGATTGTTGACCGACAGGATCAGCTTGTCCTTGCTCGATCGCCAGCTTGACGGCGCGGCCGCGCTCGCTGGCGATGGTCGAGACGCGATCGACGGCGCTCATGAACTCGGCGTTGGAGACCTTCAGCTCCTTGTCGTTGCCCTGCGGGATGACGCGGCCATAGTCGGGGAAGGTGCCGTCGATCAGCTTCGAGGTCAGCGTGACGGTGCCGATCTCGAAGCGGATCTTGGCCGGGCTGACGCCGACCTTGACGCGCCGCCGCGCTGTCCTCGATCAGGCGGTGCAGCTCGTGCACGGTCTTGCGCGGCATGATCACGCCCGGCATGCCGTCGGCGCCCTTCGGCAGCGGCAGCTCGACCTGGGCGAGGCGGTGGCCGTCGGTGGCGACGGCGCGCAGCATCGGCGTCTTGCCCGACGATCGCGCCGTGTGCAGGTAGATGCCGTTGAGATAATAGCGCGTCTCCTCGGTCGAGATGGCGAAGCGCGTCTTGTCGATCAGCCGCTTCAGATCGTGCGGCGGCGATCTCGAACTCGTGCGTCATCTCGCCGGCGGCCAGATCGGGGAAGTCGTCGGCCGCCAGCGTCTGCAGCGCGAAGCGGGCCTGGCCGGCGGTGATCGTCAGGCGCTCCTTCTCGGCGTCGCGCTTGATTTCGACCTCGGCGCCGTCGGGCAGCTTGCGCACGATGTCGTGCAGCATATGGGCGGGCACGGTGACCGCGCCCGGCTGGCCGACCTCGGCGGGCGACCTCCTCGATCACCTCGCGCTCGAGATCGGTGGCCTTGAACTCGAGCGCCTGCCGCTGGCGCCTTGCAGCATGCACGTTGGACAGGATGGGGATCGTCGTGCGCCGCTCGACGACGCTCGTCACGTGGCCGAGCGCCCGCAACAGTTCACTGCGTTCGATGACAAGCCGCATGGTTTTCCTCGGCGTCCAAATGTCGTTCGCGGCTGCCAAGTGCCGGCCGCGTGTCCGGCGCGTCGGGCGCCGGGCGGAGGGGGCAGGCGAGCTGTGTCCGCGATTGCGCATCCAAGGGATTCGCTCGGGACGCGCACTTGAACCGACGACGCCGCGGTTTTCAAGGGGCGCGGCACGGCTCGGCACCGCCAAACGGCGGCCTGACGCACAGTTCTCACACGCAAAATCGGGAGCGGCGCCTGTCGACGCCGCCCCCGCCCCGCTAGCCTGCAGCCGCCAGTTGCCCCCTCGGGCTGCAGGCAACTTCCGAACTGTCAGACCCGCTCAATGGTTGAGCAGCTTCTTCAGTTCCTCGATCTCGTCGCGCAAGCCGCGGATTGCCGGTGAGCTCGCCTTCGATCTTGCGGATTGCGTGCAGCACCGTGGTGTGGTCGCGGTTGCCGAAGCGGCGGCCGATCTCGGGCAGCGAGCGCGCGGTCAGCTGCTTGGCGAGGTACATGCCGATCTGGCGCGGCCACACCACCGAGCGGTGCCGGCGCTGCGACAGCAGATCGCCCTTCGACACGCCGAAGTGCCGCGAGACGATGCGCAGGATGTCCTCGATCTTGATGCGGCGGGGCTCGATGCCCTGCACCAGGTCGCGGATCACCGTCTCGGCGATGTCGAGCGTGATCGGCGTGCGCATGTACTGCCAAGTGGCGTGCAGGCGGGTGACGGCGCCCTCCAGCTCGCGGCCGCTCTCGGTCAGCCGGTCGGCGAGCAGCTCGAGCACGTCGCGTGCCGAGCTCGAACGAGGGATCGATCGCCTGCTTCTCGGCCAGACGCTGCTCCAGCACGCGCAGGCGCAGCTCGTGATCGAGCGAGCCGATCTCGGTGACGAGGCCGCGCTGCAGCCGCGACCGCATGCGCTCGTTGAGCCGGTCGATGTGGTTGGGGGCGCGGGCCGAGGCCACCACCACCTGCCGGCCGCCGTCGAGCAGCGCGTTGATGATGTGGTCGAACTCCTGCTCGGTCCGCTCGCCCTGCATGAACTCGAGGTCGTCGATCAGCAGCATGTTGATGGCGCGGAACTTTTCCTTGAAGGACAGCGGGTCCTGGCTGCGCAGCGCCTCGACGAACTGATAGCGGAAGCGCTCGGCGGTCAGATACAGCACCTGCGCGTTGCGGCGCGCGGCGCTTCACCTCCCAGGCGATGGCGTGCAGCAGATGCGTCTTGCCGAGGCCGACCGCCGAATGGATGTAGAGCGGATTGAAGCCGCGGCTGCTCGTCGAGCACCGTCTCGGCGACCTGCGTCGCGCCGGCGTGCGCCATGCGGTTCGACGTGCCGACGACGAAGCTGTCGAAGGTGTAGCGCGGATCGAGCGGCGAGCCCTCGAAGCCGCCGACTCCGGTGCGGCCTGCGGGGTTCGGCGCGATGGCGGCAGCACCAGGACGCGGGCCCATGGGCTCGTTCGGCTGCGGCATGGCCGGAGCCGTGGCGGACGGCGGCTCGCGATCGTCGCGGCCCACGTTGCCGTTGGAAACCTGTGCCGCACGGTTCGACGGCGCGGCCGGCTGGCGCCAGAGCACTTCAACGCGCTCGGCGCCCTTGAATTCGGCGCGCGCAGCAGGCCAGCAGACTGCTCGGAGATAGTGCGACTGGATCCACTTGCGCAGGAACTTGCACCGGCACCGACGTCCGCACCGTCTTGCCGTCGAAGGCGTCGAAATCGAGGGTGTCGAACCAGCTCGAATAGATGTCCTCGCCGAGCGTGGCGCGCAGCATGGCGCGGGCCTTGGCGCCGCGGCCGTCCATCGACTGGGGCTCGCCCGCGGCCGCAGCCGCTGGTTCGGCGCCGCGCGTCTCGGTCCCGCGTTTGGTGGCAGGAACTGAAAGTGTATTGAGAGACTGCATGTTCGTTACCCCGCAACTTGTATCCGAATTGAATTTGCCCTCGATCGAAACTGGCAAACGCCATGCAACGCCCTCCGCCATCGCGGACGCGGTCACACGCAAACACCAGCTTGGAAATGAGATGCGTTACGCTGCATCCCAGGATCGTCCGCCGCTCACGGCACGGATCGACCCCTTTGGACGTGAAGCACCGCCAGACCGCGGTACCAGTGCCGGCAAATCGTCCTCAGCCGAGGCCGTCACCGTCGCTGTCGGCGGCCGCACCTGGTGCAGCGCGCAACCGGGCCGCCACATGGCGATCCGGCACCTCGACCGATACCCCGGCAGTGCCGCAACGCCCCCTCGAGCGCTCCAACCCGGCCGATCGATCGTGGATTTGAGATCCGGCGGCCGCAAAGCCCACCGCTGCACCGCCATGCACGCCGGCCTCCGCAGGCCGAAATTGCGCGGCGTGAACCCGTTCCGTCCGGGTCCGCACCGCGGCCAGAACGAGTTCGATTTGTCCCCAGTTCCAACCCGGCGAAACGTCGCCGGTTCGTTCCTGGGACCTGAAGTCGAGACGATACCCCACTGCTACCCTCCAGACGAGCACGCGACAGACGGACCCTCATGGATCTCAGGTCACCCCAAGACCATCCAGCTGTCACGGCCATGAATCTGAAGTACCTGCCAAGAGTACTTTGGCTGATACTCAAATTGCGAACTATTGGTGACGAAGCGCCCGACCGATAGTCTAGATGCAATCTAGCCTTGGTGTCTGGCGTTACGCTCGTCGTTACTCAGTTACGCGCCGGCTGGCTCTCTCGGCGACCGGCAGTAGTTAACTACTCGCTAACAGCCTCCGGATCAACCCCGACGAGTTGTCCCGACATGCGTCCGTCCGCCCACGCCGCTATGGCTTTCTGGGCCGATAACAGTCCACAGCCCCGGTGGATAACACCCCTGACTCCACACCACTTTTCCCCAGCCCTGAACGCAGTGCAAAAAGCAAAACGGCGCCCCACGAGTGAGCGCCGTTCAGGTGCATTTTTTGGTTGCCGGAGGCCCCGCGTCCGAGTCCGCGGAGACTGTCCGGGAGACCTCGGTTCGAACAGTTTGCCCCTGGAATCCGGGACTTAAACCCGTTCAGAAATTGTGCAAATGCGAACGACGCCGGGGATTCCCTGTTGCGAATGTGTCACAATGCCAGAAAGGTGGGCCTTCCGACCTCAGTCTGAAATCGGATCAGGCGCTGGCCATTGCCTTGACGCGCGCCGTAAGCCTGGAAACCTTTCGACTTGCTGCCTTTTTCGGCACCACGCCCTTTTGGGCGGTGCGCGCGAGCAGCGGCTCGGCGGTCTTCATCGCGGCGAGCGCCGCGGACTGATCGCCAGACGCGATCGCTTCCTCGACGCGACGGACCTCGGTCTTGAGTGCCGATCGGCGCGACTTGTTGATCTCGGTGCGGCGCACGGCCTGACGGGCCGCCTTCTTCGCCGACTTGGTATTGGCCATTCTGGGATCCTTCTCTGGTACGAACCTTGCCTCCCGATCAGTCTGGCAGGCTTTCGACTGCCGCCCGGCCTAGCCGGGCAAATGGAACTGAGCGAGTGCATAAACACGGATGCCGCCCGGAATTGAGATTCCGAGCGGTCGAAGTGGCCCTCCTATAGCCGCCGCCTGGAAACGGGTCAACGCACAACGAATGCACATACGGGTCAAATCGATGCGAAATCGGGTGAGGTCGAAGTTGCTGGCGGGGGGCTGGACCGGGGCCAAGCCCGAGTCCAAGTCTGGTGCCGGGCTCCACGAGCCCCTCGACGCCGAACTGCCGCCGATGCCGTCGGAGCGGTCAACGGGGTTGGTTTTCGCCGTGGTTGCCGTGATCGCGGCGGCGGTTTTCCGGACCGACACCACGGTCGCGACGGCCGCACTTGCCGCGGCGGCGGCATTCGCAACCGTCGCCCTGGCCGCGCCTCACTGGCTGGCACCGCTGAACCGCGCCTGGTTCGCGCTTGCGTTGCTGCTCAACCGGGTCGTCAGCCCGGTCGTGATGTTCGTGCTGTTCGCCGGTCTCATCGTTCCGGCGGGGCTCGCGATGCAGATGCGCCGCGATCCGCTGCGCGCCCGCCGTGATCGCAGCCGCGGCACGTATTGGATCACCCGCGCGCCGGACGCGCCGTCCAGCAGCATGCGTGACCAATTCTGACACGGTTCGGGCGCCTCGGCGGACTGGACCAGGTGCTGGCGCTTGGCATCCAGCTTGCTTGACAAGGATCAGGATCCCCGCGCGCCGCGCATTGCCGCGCCGGGCCCGCCATTCTCATTCGCTCCGGAAAAGGAGGACCCCGCATGTTGTCACTGATGTCGGAACTCGGACGCTACATGAGCGCGCGCCGCAAGTGGTGGCTGCTCCCGATCATCGCCGTGCTGGTGCTTGTCGGCGGTCTCCTGGTGCTGGCGCAGGGCTCGGCCATCGCGCCGTTCATCTACACCGTGTTCTGATCTCGCCGAAGTCTCGGCAAAATGGGCAGCCGCAGCGGAGCATCACAGATGCGCATTCTCGGACTCTCGGCCTACTATCACGACAGCGCCGCCGCGCTCCTCGTCGATGGCCGTCCCGTCGCCGCCGCGCAGGAGGAGCGGTTCACGCGCAAGAAGCACGATCACCGCTTCCCCGCCAACGCCGTCCGCTATTGCCTCGACGAGGCCGGGCTCGATCTCGACGACCTCGACGCGATTGCGTTCTTCGAGAAGCCGCTGGTCAAGTTCGAACGCTTGCTCGAAACCTACCTCGCCAACGCGCCGCGCGGCTTCCAGTCGTTCCGCACTGCGATGCCGGTGTGGCTCAAGGACAAGCTGTTCCAGAAGCACAACCTCGAAGCTTCACTGCGGCCGTTCTCGCGCTCGGGGCGCGGCATCGCCGGCAAGCTGCTGTTCGCCGAGCACCACCAGAGCCACGCTGCATCGGCGTTCTATCCGTCACCATTCGAGGAAGCCGTGGTGCTGACCATGGACGGCGTCGGCGAATGGGCGACGACGTCGGTGGCGATCGGGCGCGGCTCGACGCTCGAGACGATCAAGGAAATCCACTGGCCGCATTCGCTCGGCCTGCTCTATTCCGCGTTCACCTTCTATTGCGGCTTCAAGGTCAACTCGGGCGAATACAAGCTGATGGGCCTCGCGCCCTATGGCGAGCCGGTCTACGCCGACACCATCCTGCGCAACATCATCGACGTGAAGCCGGACGGCTCGTTCTGGCTCGACCAGAGCTACTTCGACTACGCCACCGGCCTGACCATGACGTCGGCGAAGTTCCACCATCTGTTCGGCGCGCCGCCGCGATCACCCGAGGGTCCGCTGGAGCAGCGCCACATGGACCTCGCCGCCTCCGTGCAGAAGGTGACCGAGGAGGTGATGCTGCGCATGACGCGCGACCTCGCCCGCTCCACCGGCATCGAAAACCTCTGCCTCGCCGGCGGCGTCGCGCTGAATTGCGTGGCCAACGGCAAAATTCTCCGCGACGGCGCATTCAAGGGCGTGTTCGTGCAGCCGGCCGCGGGCGATGCCGGCGGCGCGCTCGGCGCAGCTTACGCCGCACATGCCGTGCATGCCGGAGCACCGCGCCATCGCAATGGCGGTATGGACGGGCTCGACGGCTCCTACCTCGGTCCGGCCTTTGCTCAACCTGAGATCGAGGCGCGGCTCGCAACATCCGGCGCGCGCTTCGACGTGCTCGACGACGACGCATTGCTCGACCGCACCGTCGCCCGCCTCGACGCCGGCGACGCGGTCGGCTGGTTCCAGGGCCGCATGGAATTCGGACCGCGCGCGCTCGGCAATCGCTCGATCCTCGGAGATCCGAGAAAGCCCGAGATGCAGAAGACGCTGAATCTCAAGATCAAGTTCCGCGAGAGCTTCAGGCCGTTCGCGCCCTCTGTCCTAGCCGAGGACGTCGCCGACTATTTCGAGATGGGCGACGCCAGCCCCTACATGCTGATGGTCGCCGACGTAAAGCGGAACCGCCGCCGGCACACCACGGCCGAAGAAAAGGCGCTGTTCGGCATCGACAAGCTCAACGTGCCGCGCTCCGACATCCCCGCCGTCACCCATGTCGATCACTCGGCGCGCATCCAGACCGTGCACCGCGAGACCAACCCGCGCTACCACGCGCTGATCTCGCGCTTCAAGGAGCGGACGGGTTGCGCGGTGCTGGTCAACACCAGCTTCAACGTGCGCGGCGAGCCCATCGTCTCGTCGCCCGAGGATGCCTTCCGCTGCTTCATGGGCACCGGCATGGAAACGCTCGCCATCGGCAACTGCGTGCTGCGCAAGGACCAGCAGAACCCCGCGCTGGTGCAGGACTACACGCACGCTTTCGCGCTGGACTGAACATTGGCGCTACGATTGCCCACCAGCAACCGCGCCGAGTGGGCGTTCGATTGACAGCTTGCCACGAACGCTGCTTGCCCGAGATCCCACATCGAAAATATCTCGTGCGCGCAACGAGAATTTACTTGGCTTACGTGCGAGCAGGACTTTCTTTGCGGGAGACGAACCGAATCAACCCGTAGGGAGCAACGCATGGCTTCGATGTTCATCTGGATGCTCGGCATTGCGCTCGGCATCGCCATCATGGTGGTTTCAGCCGCGCTCGGTCAGCCGCTGATGCACATGGCTGCGGCGGCCTTGATCAGCCTCGGCATCGCGCTGATGGCGGTCAAGGAAAACCGCGAACTCCATGCCTCAGGCGCTTCGCACCCTGCAATCGCCGCCTCCACCGCACGCCACATGGGCTTCGTCTGGGTGTGGGGCGCGCTGTCGTTGCTGGTCACCTATTTCTTCATCCTCAAGTGGAACGAGTGGCTGCACTTCTTCCTGGCGTTCGCAATCGCGGGCGTGCTGTGCCTGTTCATCGCCATCACGCTCGACCGCGACGCCGCGGCGAACCGGGAAGATCCGTCGATGATGAAGATCGCGCGCTACCTGACGATCGCGCAACTCGTCGGCATGGTCGTCACCGTGATCGGCCTGTTGGTCGACGGCAAGATGACGCGCTACCTGACGCCGCGCTTCACCGACTGGGCGGCCAACAACATCTTCTTCTTCGGCGCCATCGCGCTCGCCGCCATGAGCCTCAACTCGCTGATCGCCAGCAAGTCGAAGTCTTGACCGGCGGCGCGTCCCGCCGCACCCCCGACAAGTCCAGGAGCATTCATGTCGCTGCAGAAAGCCATGCCCTGGCTCGCCGGGCTGCTGTTGTCGAGCGTCGCCGTCATGTGGTGGGCATCGATGCGCGATACTCGCATGATCTCTGCCGTGGCGTCGTTCGGCTTCGTAGCCGTCGTCGTCGTCACCGCGCAGGTGGTCAACGCTGCGGCGTTCCATCGCCCCGACCGGGAAGTCCGCGCGCAGTTCCACATGCTGAGGCGCAACACGCGGCTCACGGCGCTGGTGTATGCGTGGGGCGCTGCCGCGATGATGGCTGTGTATGTGCTCGGCGATCTCAAATGGCGGCACGGCTGGCAGTATGGCGCGGCGATGGCACTGGTCTCTGGCGCGCTGCTGTGGCTCGTCGACAGGCTGGGCCGTCCTGGCAACACACTCGATACGCCTCGCATGTTGTCGAGCGTGGTGCCGTTGACGCTGGCGCACGCCATCGCAGCGGCGGCGGGGCTCGTCTTTCTCGTCGGCTCGGGCAAGCTTTCGACCGTGAAGGGCGACTGGGCCGCCAACCACGTCTTCCTGGCCGGCGGCCTCGGCATCGCCGCGTTGGCGCTGATTGCCGCGCGCACGCACCGCCGCCTCGCGCGCGATCGGACTTGAGCAATGCGCCGAGCGCTTACTCAAGTCGGTGAATCGCCCGCGAAACACCGAGAGACCAGCAGCCGCTGGTTCCAGGCATGAACTTCAGCGGTTCTTGAACACCGGCTTCCGCTTCTCGGCGAACGCGGCCATGCCTTCCTTCTGGTCCTCGGTGGCGAACATGGCGTGGAACACGCGCCGCTCGAAGCGGATGCCCTCGCGAGAGGGTCGTCTCGTAGGCGCGGTTGACCGTCTCCTTGGTCATGATGACGGCGGGCAGCGACTTCGCCGCGATGCTGTCGGCCGCCTTCATCGCCTCAGCGACGAGATCGGCTGCCGGGCACCACGCGCGAAACAAGCCCCGCGCGCTCGGCTTCCGCCGCGTCCATCATGCGGCCCGTCAGGCACATCTCCATCGCCTTCGACTTGCCGACGAAGCGCGTCAGCCGCTGCGTGCCGCCCGCGCCCGGCATGATGCCGAGGTTGATCTCGGGCTGGCCGAACTTCGCGGTATCGGCGGCGATGATGAAGTCGCACATCATGGCCAGCTCGCAGCCGCCGCCCAGCGCAAAGCCCGCGACCGCGGCGATGACCGGCTTACGGGTGCGCGTGATGCGCTCCCAGCGTCGAGATGAAGTCCTCGGCGTAGACCTGGCTGTAGGTCTTGGGCTGCATCTCCTTGATGTCGGCGCCGGCGGCAAACGCCTTCTCCGAGCCGGTGATGACGATGCAGCCGATGTTGGCGTCGGCCTCGAACGTGTCGAGCGCCTGGTTCAATTCGCCGACGAGCGCGTTGTTCAGCGCATTGAGCGCCTGCGGGCGATTGAGCGTGACCACGCCGACGCGGCCCTTGGTTTCGACGATGATGTTCTGGAAGGTCATAAGCTCATGTCCTTGTGTCTGCTGCGCCGTCAGCGCTGGCAGCTCGGACAATGGAACGTCGAGCGGCCGGCCTGGATTGTGCGGCGCACAATGCCCTTGCAGCCGTCGCGAAGGCAAGGCTCTCCGTCGCGGTCATAGACCAAAAACTGATGCTGGAAGTATCCGAGCGCGCCGTCCGCCTGCTTGTAGTCGCGCAACGTCGAGCCGCCGGCTTCGATCGCCGCCGCGAGTACCTCGCGGATCGCCGGGATCAACCGCTCGCAGCGCTCGGTCGGCTTGCCCTTCGCCGTGCTCAGGCACGCCGCTGCGCGATGCGGCGAGATCCCGGCCCGGTGCAGCGCCTCCGAGACATAGATATTGCCGAGTCCGGCGACGATGCGCTGATCGAGCAGGAACGCCTTGAGGTCGGCTTTGCGGCCGGTGGCACGGTGCGCGAGGTAATCCGCATGAAGCCCGTTGCCGAGCGGTTCGACGCCGAGGCCCGTCATCAGCGGGTGCTCGTCGAACGTCGCGCCAGGGATCAGCAGCATGAAGCCGAAGCGGCGCGGATCGTTGTAGGTGACGGTGGCGCCGCCTTCCATGTGAAAGACGACATGATCGTGCTTCGGGTCACCGCCGGTGGAATGGACGTAAACGCCGAGTTCGCCGCCCGCGATCGTGAACCGCCCGCTCATGCCGAGGTGCATCAGAAGCACGTCGCCGCCTTCTATTCCGGCGACGAGATACTTCGCGCGGCGACCGAGCGTGGTGATGCGCCGGCCTGCTACACGCGCGGCGAAACACTCGGGCAGCGGAAAGCGCAAGTCCGGCCGCCGGCACTCCAGCGCCGTGATCACGCGCCCCGCCATCACCGGAGCGAGCCCTCGGCACACCGTCTCGACCTCAGGTAATTCAGGCATCCTTGCACGCGAGCATGGGCTGGCTCACGCCCCCGTCTCGGCGACGAGACCGGCGGCCGCAATTCCCGCGCAGCAGCAGGCTTCGTCATTCTCCGACGTATCGCCCGAGATGCCGACCGCACCGAGCAGCGTCCCATTGGCGTCGCGGATCAGCACGCCGCCCGGCACTGGCACCACGCGTCCGCCGGTGATGTGGCTCATCGCGGCGACGAAGTACGCCTGCTTTTCCGCGCGCTGCATGATCGCCCGCGAACTCATGCCGAGCGCGATGCCGCCATAGGCCTTGCCGTGCGCGACGTCGAAGCGGTGCAGGCTGGTGCCGTCCTCGCTGGCTGCTGCGCGAATGGCGCCGCGCGCATCGAGCACGACGACGGCGAGCGGCTTCATGTTCTGCGAGCGCGCCAGGCGAAGCGCCTCGGCGACGATGGTCTGAGCGGTCGTCAGTTGCATTGAACAGAGTTCCCCGTGTGCAGGAAAGTACGGATAACAGGCCATTTGCCGCAACTTTTCGGCTTTGGTGTTGTGGCACAGCGCTCGCCGCTTCGCTATTGTCCCGGCCATGAACGAGGAAAAAACACACTCTCGCACCCCCATCGGCACCGCGAGCTTCGGCTTCCGCGACGTGCCCGCGACCGAACGCCAGGGTCTCGTCAACGAGGTCTTCGCACGATCCGCCGAACGCTACGACCTGATGAACGACCTGATGTCGGCGGGCTTGCACCGGCTGTGGAAGGCCGATCTCATCGCGATGCTCGCGCCGCCGAAGGGCGAACGGCCGTTCCATCTCATCGACGTGGCGGGCGGAACGGGCGATGTCGCCCTGCGCTTCATCGCGGCGGCAGGGGCAGGCGCGCGGGCCACGATCTGCGACATCAGCCCGGAAATGCTGGCGGTTGGACGGCGGCGCGTCGACGACGCGGGCCTCGATGCCCGCATCGCGCTGGTCGAGGGCAACGCCGAAGTTCTGCCGTTCGCCGACCGCACCTTCGACGCCTATACGATCGCGTTCGGCATCCGCAACGTCACCCAAATCGACCGCGCATTGGCCGAAGCGTTTCGCGTCCTGAAGATCGGCGGGCGGCTGCTGGTCCTCGAATTCTCCGAGGTGCAGGTGCCGATCCTCGACCGCATCTATGATTTCCATTCGTTCGAAGTCATCCCGCGGATAGGCGAGGCGGTGGCCGGCGACCGCGCCTCCTACCAGTATCTGGTCGAGAGCATCCGCAAGTTCCCGCGCCAGGAGCCGTTCGCTGCGATGATCCGTGCGGCGGGTTTCGAGCGCGTCTCGTATCGCAATCTGACCGGCGGCGTAGCTGCGATCCATTCGGGGTGGAAGCTCTGACAACTCGAATTCCGGTCCGATCCTTCATGCAGAAGTGGCTGGAATTGCTGCATTTCGGCACCACTTATCCAAAACTCTGTAAGCGTATGCAGCACTTCCAATATTGACACTTGCGCAGAATAGGCGAATTACCTCCATTTAAATTCCAATTTCCAAACCAACCAGGAGAACGACAATGGCTGTCAAGAAAGCTGCCCCCAAGGCTGCCGCAAAGCCCGCTGCGAAATCTGCTACCGCCACCAACACCGTCACGTTGCGCCACCTTTCGGTCGCGCTCGCGGAATCGCACGAGCTGCCGAAAAAGCAGGTCAATGGCATGATGGACGAGCTGATCGCCATGATGACGAAGCACCTCAAGAAGGGCGATCGCATCCGCATGAGCGGCCTCGGCATCCTGCAGGTCAAGAAGCGTCCGGCGCGTATGGGCCGCAATCCGGCGACCGGCGAAGCCATCAAGATCAAGGCCAGCAAGAAGGTCGCATTCCGCGCCGCCAAGGAATTGAAGGAAGCGATCTGATTCCGAATTGGGATGCGTCCCGGTAAAAACGACCCGGCTCAATTGGCCGGGTCGTTTTTTATTGGTGAGATACAGTGGCGGACTTGATGCGCAGGACCAGCGGGCAAATTTCACCGGCCAGACCTCATTGGGCACGCGCGTCCGCCAGGGTGGAGCCCGCCTCCCGAAGCTGCTAATCAGTTCTCGCGAACCGGCTTGACCGATGCGGGCTGACGCGCAATCTCGGACACCGGACTGGAAACACGCTCCCCGATGGCAAGCCCACTCGTTAATCTCGCCCGACTGGCCAAGGCTGGCTTCGTGCTCGCGCAACACGGCGTGCGGCTGGTGCCGGATGGCGCGCGTCTGCCTCCGGTGCTCAAGCTGGCGCTGGCGCTGACCTGGCCGATCCGGCTCGTCAGCGCGCCGTTCCGCTGGGGCCGCAAACCCGAGACGCGCATCTCGCGCGCTTTGAGCACACTCGGACCGAGCTACATCAAGCTCGGTCAGTTTCTCGCCACGCGCGCCGACATCATCGGACCGCGGCTGGCCGGCGAGCTGGCTATGCTGCAGGACCGGCTGCCGCCGTTTCCTCAGGCCGAAGCCCGCGACGCCGTGGAGACCGCGCTCGGCGGACGCCTCAGCGATCACTTCGCCGAGTTCGGTCCGCCCGTCGCCGCTGCGTCGATCGCCCAGGTCCACAAGGCGGTAGCCATCGACAGCGGCACCGCGCGTGACGTGGCCGTCAAGATTCTCCGCCCCGGCGTCGAGCGCCGCTTCAAAGCCGATCTCGACAGCTACTATTTCGCCGCCCGCCAGATCGAGCGCTTCCACGCGCCTTCGCGCCGCTTGAAGCCGGTCGCCGTCGTCGAAAACCTCGACCGCACCACCGAGCTCGAGCTGGACCTCCGGCTCGAGGCCGCCGCCATCTCCGAAATGGCCGACAACATCGCAGCCGACGTGCCGCGCTCAGACGAGTCCACAGGCTTTCGCGTGCCCGCCGTCGACTGGCGGCGGACGCAGAAGCGGGTACTGACACTCGAATGGATCGACGGCATCCCGATTTCAGATCACGCGCGGCTGAAGGCTGCGGGGTTCGAGCCCAAGCGTCTCGGGCTGACCGTGCTGCGCTCGTTCCTCACGCATGCCATGCGCGACGGCTTTTTTCATGCCGACATGCATCAGGGCAATCTGCTCGTCGATCCGCAGGGCCGCGTCGTCGCCGTCGACTTCGGCATCATGGGCCGGCTCGGCCCGCGCGAACGCCGCTTCCTGGCCGAGATCCTGCACGGCCTCATCACCCGCGATTATCACCGCACGGCAGCCATCCACTTCGAGGCGGGCTACGTTCCACCGCACCATTCGATCGAGGTGTTCGCGCAGGCCATGCGCGCCATCGGCGAACCGATCCACGGCCGCACGGCGGAGGAGATTTCGATGGCCGATCTGCTCGGCCAGTTGTTCGCCTACACCGAGGTCTTCGACATGGAGACGCGGCCCGAGCTGATCCTGCTGCAAAAGAGCATGGTCATCGTCGAGGGCGTCGCCCGCTCGCTCGATCCGAGCCTCAATCTGTGGAGCGCGGCAGAGCCTGTTGCGCGCGAGTGGATCGAGACCAATCTCGGCATGGTCGGTCGGTTGAAGGAGGCCGGCGAGGGCGCGTCTGAACTGGCCAAGGTGCTCGGCGCGGCGCCCGCCGTTCTGGCGCAGGCGGAGCGCACGGCGCTGGCGCTCGCCGACATGGCGCGGCAGGGCGTGCGGCTCGACGACGCGACGATCTCGCGGCTTGCGGCGGCCCAAGCGCGCCAGAACCGGTGGAGCACGCTCGCGATCTGGATCGGCGCGGCCAGTCTCGCGTTGCTCGCGGCGCGCCAGCTCGGCCTGATCTAGAGGGCGTAGCCCTCAAGCCGGCGCGAACGCGCGCTCCATCTCGCGCCGAAACCGAACTGCCGCATCGTTCTCGTCGATCACGACGTCCGCCCATCGCAACGGCGAGCCCACCGCGATATCGCGTGCGAGCGCGACGTTGTGCGCGAGGCCCAGCGGCAGATAGCCCTGCGCGAGTGATGCCGCAGCTGGCACCTGCTTGCCCCACACCGTAAATCCGCCCTCGCCGTCCAGTCGCTCGCCGGACTTGAGATCGCGCTTGGCTGTGGCGACGCAATCGGAGTTGAACGCCACCGGCGCGCCGGTCGGCTCTCGGCGCAAAGCGGCCGACGCCACCGAGATTCCGAGCTCGAGGCCGATCATATGGGTCGGACGATAGAGTGCCGCGTACTTGCCCGAGCGGTCGGGCAGCGTGTTGTATTCGACGAAGCACTGCCCGGCGTAAGGGCTATCGCTCTCGATGACGACGAAGGTGCCCATCGCCAAGTGATGCGGAACCGCCGACCCATCGCGATTGAGCGACGAGACGACCTCGGTCACGCCCTTTTTCTCGAGCCGGCCGCCCTCGCTGCGCGGCTTCAACACATCCGCCAGCTCGAAGCGCGACGCCGGCGGGAATGACAGACCGTCCGACTGCGGCACCAGATCACAGGCGTTGCAGACCGCCGTCATCTCGATGCCGGACTTGGTGCCATCGAGGAACGAGTTGAACATTTTCAGGTTGATATGCGAGCGGTCCTTGATCGGAAGATATTGCGTCAACACATCCCAAACGGTGTCCGGCGTGAGTTGATGATAGGTCGGGTGATAGCGCGTGCCCTTGCCGGCGGCGACGACCTTGAACCCGCACGCTCGCGCCCAATCGACATGTTCCGAGATCAGCGCCGGCTGATCGCCCCAAGCGAGCGAATATACGACCCCGGCCTCACGCGCTCTGGCCGCCAGCAAGGGGCCCGCCAGCGCATCGGCCTCGACGTTGACCATGACGATGTGCTTGCCGTGACGAATGGCCTCGAGTGCAAGCCGGATCCCGGTCGCCGGATCGCCGGTCGCCTCGATCACGACTTCGATCGCCGGATGCGTGATCACCGCCAGCGCATCGTCCGTCACGCAGGTCTTGCCGCTGGTGACCGCGTCCGACACGGAAGTGGCGGCGAATTGCTCGGCCGGCCAGCCGATGTCGGTCAACCGCGTCTTGGCACGATCGGGTGCGAGATCCGCCAATCCGGCCACGTGCAGCCCGGCCGTCAACCGCGCCTGCGACAAA
>CAWFXM010000012.1:0-265000 GCA_963819775.1 uncultured Alphaproteobacteria bacterium | reverse complement strand
GTCTACGACGACGGCCACATCCACCGCGTCACCGTTGCCCGCAATTCGGCTGGTGAATTCACCGCCAGCGAGACGCCGCCCGGCGTCAACATCGCGGCGCGCGCGGCGATGGCCGAAAGCGATCAACCGCAGTCGTCGAGCGTCTATTCGAGCCTCTACCACGCGACGCTGACACAGAACGTGCCGCCCGAGTCGATCACGCAGATCCTGCGCATCCACGCCTACGACACCGACTTCCGCCGCCGCATCCGGGCCGGCGACATGGTCGAGTTCTTCTTCGACATGAAGGACGAAGCCGCCGCCACCGGACCGCCGGGAGAGCTGCTCTACACCTCGGTCACGGTCGGCGGCGAGACGTCGAAATTCTGGCGGTTCCGCACGCCGGAAGGCGTGGACTACTACGACGAGCAGGGCAACAACTCGAAGAAGTTCCTCATGCGCCGCCCTGTCCGCAGCGAGGACGTGCGCCTCGACGTCGGGCTTCGGCGTGCGCTTCCACCCGCTGCTCAACGAGCGCAAAATGCACACCGGCGTCGATTGGGCCGCGCCCACCGGCACGCCGATCCTCGCCGCCGGCACCGGCGTGATCGAGGAGGGCGGACGCAAGGGCTACAACGGCAACTACGTCCGCATCCGGCACGCCAACGGCTATCAAACCGCCTACAGCCACATGTCGCGCATTGCGCCGGGCGTCCAGCAGGGCATCAAGATCCGCCAGGGCGCAGATCATCGGCTACGTCGGATCGACCGGCCTGTCGTCAGGTCCGCATCTGCACTACGAGGTGCTGGTCAACAGCCGCTTCGTCGATCCCTTGTCGATCCAGGTGCCGCGCGAGCGCCAGCTTTCGGGCAAGCAGCTCGCCGACTTCCAGAAGGACCGCGCGCGCATCGACGAGCTGATGCGCCGCGCACCCGTCATGCAGGACAACCGGTAAGCTTGGCTGCATGCTTCCGCGACAGGCATGTCATCCCGGCTGCCGGGACCATCCTCCGCGATCACCGCGCACGGCCGATGTCCGGGCAGCGCCGATGACGCTGCGACCGCGCCCCGCCGTCTTACGCCGCAGCCTGCACCGGCCAGTTGTTGATCGTCAGCGCGCCATCGCGCACCGAGATCCGCACCGTTTGGCCGTCCTTGACGCCACCCGCCAGGATCTGTTCGGCGAGCGGGTCCTGCACGTGCTTCTGGATCACGCGCTTCAAGGGCCGCGCGCCATAGGCTGGGTCGTAACCGCGATTGGCGATCCAGGTGCGTGCGGCGTCGTCCAGCTCGATCTCGATCTTGCGATCGACGAGCAACTTCTTCAGCCGCTGCATCTGGATATCGACGATTTCGCCCATCTCGCTCCGCTGCAGACGGTGGAACAGGATGATCTCGTCGAGCCGGTTGAGGAACTCCGGCCGGAAGCGCGACTTGACTTCGCCCATCACCTCGTCGCGAACCGCGTCCGTGTCCTCGCCCTCCTTCTGCTGGACGAGGTACTCCGCGCCGATGTTCGAGGTCAGGATGATCAGCGTGTTACGGAAATCGACGGTGCGGCCCTGGCCGTCCGTCAGCCGCCCGTCGTCGAGCACCTGCAGCAGCACGTTGAACACGTCGGGGTGCGCCTTCTCGATCTCGTCGAACAGGATCACCTGATACGGCCGCCGGCGCACGGCTTCGGTCAGCGCGCCGCCCTCCTCATAGCCGACATAGCCCGGCGGCGCGCCGATCAGCCGGGCCACCGAGTGCTTCTCCATGTACTCGCTCATGTCGATGCGGACCATGGCGTTGTCGTCGTCGAACATGAACGCAGCCAACGCCTTGGTCAGCTCGGTCTTGCCGACGCCGGTCGGCCCGAGGAACATGAACGACCCGATCGGGCGATGGGGGTCCTGCAATCCCGCGCGCGCGCGCCGCACCGCAGTCGAGACGGCGATCACCGCCTCGCGCTGACCGACGACGCGCTTGGCCAGCGCCACCTCCATCTTCAGCAGCTTGTCGCGCTCGCCCTCGAGCATCTTGTCGACCGGAACGCCCGTCCAACGCGACACGACCTGCGCGATGTGATCGGGCGTCACCGCTTCCTCGACCATGGCGGTGGCCTTGCCGTCGGTCGATTCGATCTCCTTCAGCCGCCGCTCCAGATCCGGAATGATGCTGTGCGCAAGTTCGCCCGCGCGCACGTACTCGCCGCGGCGCTTGACCTGCTCGAGCTCGGTGCGCTTGCCCTCCAGCTCCTCTTTCAACTTCTGCGCCGAGCCGAGCTTCTGCTTCTCGCCCTGCCAGCGCGTGGTCAGCGCCTGCGAACGCTCGTCGAGGTCGGCGACTTCCTTCTCGAGCCGGGCCAGCCGGTCGCGCGAGGCGGCGTCGCTCTCCTTCCTCAACGCTTCGCGCTCGATCTTCAGCTGCATCGCGCGGCGGTCGATCTCGTCCAGTTCCTCCGGCTTGCTATCGACCTGCATCCTGAGCCGCGACGCGCTCTCGTCCATCAGGTCGATCGCCTTGTCGGGCAGGAAGCGGTCGGTGATGTAGCGGTTCGACAAGGTGGCGGCGGCGACGAGCGCGCTGTCCATGATGCGCACGCCGTGGTGCAGCTCGTACTTTTCCTTCAGGCCGCGCAGGATCGAGACGGTGTCCTCGACCGTCGGCTCGCCCACGAACACCGGCTGGAAGCGCCGCGCCAGCGCCGCGTCCTTCTCGATGTGCTTGCGGTACTCATCGAGCGTGGTCGCGCCGATGCAATGCAGTTCGCCACGCGCTAACGCCGGCTTCAACAGATTGCCCGCATCCATCGCGCCTTCCGACTTGCCGGCGCCGACGATGGTGTGCAGCTCGTCGATGAACAGCACGATGCCGCCCGCCGCCGCCTGCACCTCGTTGAGCACGGCCTTCAGCCGCTCCTCGAACTCACCGCGATACTTCGCGCCGGCGATGAGCGCGCCCATGTCGAGCGCCAGCAGCTTCTTCTCCTTCAGGCTTTCGGGCACGTCGCCGGCGATGATGCGCAGCGCCAGACCCTCGGCGATGGCGGTCTTGCCGACGCCGGGCTCGCCGATCAGCACGGGGTTGTTCTTGGTGCGCCGCGACAGCACCTGAATGGCGCGCCGGATCTCCTCGTCGCGGCCGATGACCGGATCGAGCTTGCCTTCGGCGGCGGCCTCCGTGAGATCGCGCGCGTAGCGCTTCAGGGCGTCGTACGACTGTTCGGCGGACGCACTGTCGGCCGTGCGCCCCTTGCGGATCTGGTTGATCGCCTCGTTGATGCGCTCGGGCGATGCGCCCGCGTCGGCCAGCGCCTTGCCGCCCTCCGACGACTTGTCGAGCGCCAGCGCCAGCAGCAGCCGCTCGGCGGTCACGAACTTGTCGCTGGCCTTGTCGGCAGCCTTCTCGGCTGCGTCGAAAGCGCGCGCGAGATCGGGGGCGAGATAAATCTGACCTGCGCCGGATCCGCTGACCTTGGCACGCCGCTGCATCGCCCGCTCGGCCGCGGCCAAGGCATCGCGATGGCGTCCGCCGGCGCGATCGATCAATCCCGACGCCAGTCCTTCGGGGTCGTCGAGCAGCACCTTCAGCAGATGCTCGGTGGCGAACTGCTGGTGGCCTTCCCGCAAGGCAAGGTTCTGGGCTGCTTGGACAAATCCTTTGGCCCGGTCGGTATAGCGTTCGAAATTCATAGCCGTCTCCTCAGCGAGCCTGCTTCGCCCCGATCAACGCACGGGCGCGAAAATGGCACCATGAACCTATCAGTCCAGCAAGCGAGGCTCGAACCCGAACACGGCATTCGATTGCCGCCCGCCTCACAGATATAGTGCTGGGATCGAGCCCCAAAAGGGGGCTGGCGCGCCAAGCGGCAGGTGCGTTCGCCGCACCACCCATTTTCGCGATCCGCACGCGAGCGAGTTCCGCGATGACCGATGCGCCTGCAGCCGAAACCGCCGCCCGCCCCGCCGCCCGCGTCGATGCGTTGTATCGATATCCGGTCAAGGCGCTGTCGCCCGAACGCACTCGGCCGCGTCACCCTCACCACCGGTGCGACGATGCCGTTCGACCGCGCCTACGCCATCGAGAACGGCCCCGGCCGCTTCGACGCCCAAGCCCCGCGGCATCTGCCCAAGGTGACGTTCCTCACTCTGATGCGGGACGAGCGCGCCGCCACCCTCGACACCACGTTCGACGACGCCACGGAAACATTGACCATCAGCCGCGGCGGCAAGCAGGTGGCGCGCGGGCAATTGACGACCAAACTCGGCCGCACGCTCATCGAACAGTTCCTGGCCGCCTACATGAAAGCCGAGTTGCGGGAGCGCCGCGCATCGTCTCCGCGCCGGGCCACAGCTTCTCCGACGTCGCGGCCAAGTGCCTGCATATAGTCAATCTGGCGTCACTGAGAGAACTCGAGCGCGCCGCCGGCCGGCCGATCGATCCGCTGCGCTTCCGCCCCAACGTCATCGTCGACGGCGTGCCGCCGTGGGCGGAGTTCGATTGGGTCGGCAAGGACTTAAAACTCGGCAGCGCTCGAGTGTCGCGGGCTCGTCCGGACGCAGCGCTGCGCGGCGACCAACGTCGATCCGGGCACGGGCCATCGCGACATGGCCATTCCGGCCATACTCGAGCGCACTTGGGGACATACCGATTTCGGCATTTACGCCAGCGTCATCGCCGACGGCACGGTGGCCATCGGCGATGCACTGGAATGAAAACCTGGACTGGTCCTGGACTGGTAGGGGCCTAGGCCGAGGTCGCTGACCGGAAGTACCGGCCAGCGCGCCGATCACTCCTGATCGTCGGCCACGGCGGCGGGTGCGGGCTCCGGCGCGGCATCAGCGCTCTCCTCGCGGCGCGGGCGACGCACCGGACGGCGGAGAAATTCCGGTTGATCGTTCTGCAGGCCGGCCGGCTGGAAGCGCTCACGGCGGCGCGGCGGGGCATCGCCAGCCACGCCCTCGACAGGAGCAACCGCCGCGCGATCGGTCCGCTCAGGTCGGTCGGTCCGCTCTGGCCGGTCGATGCGCTCAGGCCGGTCCGTCATGTCCGGACGGTCGATGCGCTCGGGTCGATCCTGACGCTCCACGCGCTCAGGACGATCTTGACGCTCCGGCCGATCCATTCGCTCTGGACGGTCCTGTCGTTCGGGCCGATCCTGTCGCTCTGGACGGTCCATGCGCTGCGGGCGGTCCCCCCGATCGGGGCGGTCCTGACGATCCTGACGCATCGGCCGGTCGCCGCGATCCTGATAGCCGCGTTGCTCACCCTGCGGGCGGTCGCGCGGCGGATACCGCGGATTGTCGCCGCGCGGTTGATGATCTTGCCGGGGCTCGCGATTGGGACGGCCCTCGAAGCGCTGCCCGCCGCCGCCCTCGAAGCGCGGCGGATTGGCCATGGGCGGCTGATCGCCGAAGCCGATCGGCGGCTGCGGCATGCCGCCACCGATCAACATCGAGCCCTGATCGTCGCCGTCATCATCCATATCGCCGGGATCGCTCGGATCGCCGAACTGCGAGCGGCTGCGCGGCACGGCGCCATTACCCGGATCGCCGCTGCCCTGCGCGATCTGCTGCTCGCGATAGGTGAGGATGATTCGGTTATAGTGTTCGGCGTGCTGGAGATAGTTCTCGGCCAGCACGCGATCTCCGGACGACTGGGCGTCGCGCGCCAGCGCCATGTACTTCTCGGCAATGTGGGCGGGCGTGCCGCGCAACTTCACATCGGGTCCGCTGCTCTCGAAGCTTCGGGCGAGCGGATTCTGGCCTTTGCGGGCGCCATTGTTGTTATGGCTGCCGCCACTATTGTTGCTATTGTTGTTGCGGCCGCGGCCTCTGCGGTTCTGCTGTCCCTGCCTCATGGGCTCCCGTTCTTCCGTAGTTTAGAAAATCTGTGCTGTGCATCGCCATCCGGCGCGCGGCCAGGATTGCGTCTCTGCTGCTTGTCTGGTGCCCGCGCCCGCACCTCGTCTGCCTGCATGTCGTTCAAACGCGCTTCGTATCGATGCGCGCCTCACCGGCAAGTCGCGACGCTCGCCAAGTTCAGTGTTCACGAGGCAACTGCTGTGCTGGGCCGGCGCGACTCAGGGCCTCCGAGCCCTGAATTCCCAGCCCTAAATTCTGGGCCCCAAGTTCTGAGTTTGGCAGCTCGCGAGCTGCTCTCTTGCCCCTCGTTACCCTCATGCCGGGAAATCGCTCCGGCTGAAGTCATCGGCGAGCGCACCACGGCGCATCGGCCAGTTCCCGGTACTCTCGACGCAGAACCCGAAGGCCGGCCTCTAGTTCCATGCGGAAAAGGCGTCACGCGCGAGGGGGGCCGATCATCGCCAACCAGCCCCGACATCGAGGTCCGCCACGAGCGGGCTCCCTCTTTGTCTCGCAACATCCATGAGCCTGGAGGATGGCATCCTGAAGACGCCTGAACCTGGAACCCACGAATTAAATCGCCAAGCCTCAGTGTATACGCGATCACTCCGCTTTCAAAGGCTTTTTCGAAGCCGCGTCACAACTGTGTTCGAACTGCAACACAGCGGTCATGGCCGCCGAGGTCGCGCCACACCCTGAGCTGGCGCAAGCGTGCCGGCGGGATGGCGCTCTGTAGCAACCCCGCCACGGGTGCCGCCTGGCCCGCGCCGACCTCGAACAGCGCCCAGCCGTCCGGTACTGCGGCCAACAGGCCCGACGCCAGTTCCCGATAAATGTCGAGGCCATCACCGCCGCCGTCGAGCGCGCCATGAGGATCGAAATCACGCACGTCCGGGGCCAGCGCATCGATGTCGCGCGTCGGGATATAGGGCGGGTTGGAGACCACGACGTCGAAGACCTCGTCGCTGCCGCCGAGGCGCGGCTCCAGGCTGCGCCGGATGTCGAACGAGGCGCGCGAGGACAGTCCGAGCGCTTCGGCGTTATCGAGAGCGAGAACCACTGCCTCGTGGCTGACGTCGGAACCGAGGCCAAGGGCCCGTGGAAGCTCAGCGAGAAGCGTCAGCAGTATGCAACCGGTGCCGGTGCCCACGTCGAGAATGCGCAGCGGCCGCTCTCGCCAGCCCTCCGCAGTGATGACCTCCAGCGCGGCATCGACCAGCGTCTCCGTCTCGGGGCGTGGGTCGAGCACCGCCAGCGTGACCCGGAACCGGCGCCCGTAGAAGTCGCGACCGCCGAGAATGCGAGAAACCGGCTCGTGTGCCAGCCGACGCGCCTTGAACCCGGCCAGCAGCCACGCCGCGGCGCGCGACAGCGGCATGTCCGGCTCGCGCAAGATGGCCTCCCGCGATACCCGCGCCGCCGCCGAGGTCAGCAGGCGCGCGTCGAGCTCGGCCGACAAGATCCCCGCTTCACGCAACTCTTTCGCGAGTGCCGTCATGGCGTTGGCGACGGTCGGAGCCTGATCGGCTTGGAGCATCCTCGGAGCGGTTTCCGGTGTCGTCATCCGTAACGCCTCCAAACCCACGGTTCGCTTTTCAGCACCACGTCCGCGGGACTTTACGCGTGACCAGACATCGATGCGAGCTGCGTCGCCTGATAGTCGGTAATGAGCGCGTCGATCAGCTCGTCGAGCCCGTCGCCCGCGATCACCGCATCGAGCTTGTGCAGCGTCAGATTGATGCGGTGGTCGGTGACGCGGCCCTGCGGAAAGTTGTACGTGCGGATCCGTTGCGAGCGGTCGCCCGATCCGACCTGCTCCTTGCGCGCCAGGCTGCGTTCGCTCGACGCCCGCTCACGTTCGATCTCGTAGATGCGTGAACGCAGCACCTGCATGGCGAGCCGGCGGTTCTGATGCTGCGACTTCTCGGCCGACACCACCATGATGCCGGTCGGCAGATGGGTGATGCGCACCGCGACTCTCGGTCTTGTTGACGTGCTGGCCGCCGGCGCCGCCCGCGCGCATGGTGTCGATGCGGATGTCCTCGGGCTTGATGTCGACGTCCACCTCCTCGGCCTCGGGCAGCACGGCGACGGTCGCGGCCGAGGTGTGGATGCGGCCCGACGCCTCCGTCGCCGGCACGCGCTGCACGCGATGCACGCCGCTCTCGAACTTGAGCCGCGCGAACACGCCCTGCCCGGTGATCGAGGCGACGATCTCCTTGTAGCCGCCGAGGTCGTTCTCCGAGATCGAGATGATCTCGGTCTTCCATCCGCGCAGATCGGCGTAGCGGCTGTACATGCGGAACAGATCGGCGGCGAACAGCGCGGCCTCGTCGCCGCCCGTGCCGGCGCGCACCTCGACGATGGCGCTGCGCTCGTCGGCGGCGTCCTTGGGCAGCAGCGCGATCCGCACCTCCTGCGTCAGCATCTCGATCCGCGGCTCGAGCGCCTCGAGCTCGGCGCGCGCCAGGGCCGACATCTCCCGGTCGGCCGCCGGGTCGGTCATCATCTGGCGCAGGTCGGCCGACTCTTTCTCGGCCCGGTCGAGGTCTCGGATCTTGCGGACCACCGGATCGAGATCAGAAAACTCCTTGTTGAGCTTGGCATAGGCCGCCTGCGCCACGCCCTGGTTCAGCTCCGCCTGGATCTGATCCCAGCGCAGCACCAGCCGGTCGAGTTTGTCTTTGGGTAGGTTGCTCATGTCACTCGGTGAATCAGGATCGGGGCGGGATCGGAGACCAGAAGTTGACCGCGACGCCCCACTGACATGCAGCGGAAGGGCCGGGACTGGCGCTCTTACACCTAACGCCGTGCCGTCTGCAATTTGTCGCCGCGCCGTGAGCGGGGATCCTCGACCTCGATCCAGCGCAATCCGTCACGCACGGGCGCGAGCTGGGTGCGAACGAGGTCGGCCATCTTGCCGAGGGCGCGAGTGACCGTGGCCGGAAGCGGGGCCGTGGCGGCGGTCATCACCGAACCGGCGAAGGTCGACTGCGCGACCGCCGCGGCGAGTGCGAAACACACCACGGCGCCGAAGGCCGTGCGCTTGCTCCAACGCCCGCGCCTGGACGCGAACCAGCCTACCACCCGGATCTGATCGCGCACCTGATTGCCGAACTCGCCGCCGGCGCGACGGGCGACCTGGCCGCCAGCGCGGCGAACGACATTGCGGCCGGCAGCCATCGCGGATTTCGCGGCCCGATGGGCGGCAGCCGGGGCTCGGCCGAGACGCCCGCCCGCCGCCGCAGCAGCCTTCACGCCCGGCTTCTTATCCGCCGGCCGCTCGTCCGGACGGCGCATCGCATCGGCATGCGTATAAGGCGCAGCCGTCGGCGTTGCGGTGGCCTGCATCGGTGTGACGGCAGCGAGATCTTGCGCCAGCGAATGCAGCACCGGCCGCGGGTCCATGCCGAGGCCCGCAAGATACGCCGTGACCACGCGCGACGTCTCGGGCCATGGCGGCAACGCTGCGAGTTGCCCGCTCTCCAGCGCGCGTATGGTGCCGATATCCGTCGCCAGCCGCTGCGCCAGATCCCGCTCGCTGAGACCGAGAATGCGGCGCGCGTCGAGGAACATGCGGCAGTAGGCCGGCGTCATCGGCCCGTTGCCCAACGGCACCGCGCCGGCCTGCGTCGGCCACGCAGCGGAGTCGCCACGCCCACGCGAACGGGCTTCGCTCGGTTTTGCACCGCGGACCATCACCGACGCACACTCGTCACAATAAGATTTCCCCTGGACCAATCGTCGGTGAAAACCCGGACGATGTAAAGTCCGCACGCGCGTCAGGCTAAAGCTCGATCCCGTCCTGTTCGGCTAAACGCTTCAGCTCGCCGCGGATGCCGGGCGCGCCGGCCTGCATCATCTCGTCGAGCCGGGCCGCGACCTTGCCGGCGTCGAGCGCCAGGATCATCGACTTGACCGGGCCGATCGATGCAGGCGCCATCGAGATCGAGCGGAAGCCGAGCCCGATCAGCGCCATCGCCTCGATCGGACGGCCCGCCATCTCGCCGCACAGATTCAGCGGCACCTTGTGCTTCTTGGCCGCGCGCACCAGCGTTTTCAGCGCCCTGAGCGGCGCCGGTGACAGCGGATCATAGCGTTTGGCGACCAGCGCATTGCCGCGATCGGCGGCGAACATGAACTGCATCAGGTCATTCGAGCCGACCGACGCGAAATCGACCTTCGGCAACAGCTGGTCGAGCTCGAACAGCACGCTCGGCACCTCGATCATCGCGCCGAGCTTCAGCGAGCGGGGCTTCTGGTATCCCCTCCGCGCGAGGATAGCGATCTCCTTGTCGACCAGCGCGCGCACCGCATCGATCTCGAACGACGCCGAGACCATCGGGATCATGATCCTGAGATCGGCGCCTTCCGCCGCGCGGATGAACGCGCGCACCTGGGTGCGGAACAACGCCGTGCGGTCGAGCGACATGCGGATCGCGCGCCAGCCCAGCGCCGGGTTTTCCTCGTGCGAGCGCTTGAGATAAGGCAGCGACTTGTCGCCACCGATATCGAGCGAGCGGAACACGACGGGCTTGCCGCACGCTTCCTTGAGGACGGACTTATAGGCCTGGATCTGGCGGTCGAGGCGCGGGAACGTCTGCGACAGCATGAACTGCAGCTCGGTGCGGAACAGCCCGATACCGTCCGCCCCGCTCTCGGCGAGGTGGGGCATGTCGACCAGCAGCCCGGCGTTCATATTGAGGCTGATGCGCGCGCCATCGCGCGTCACTGCCGGACGATCGCGCAGCGCCTCGTACTGCTTGTGCCGCTTGGCGCGGAAGCGGACCTTGTCGGAATAGGCGGCGATGACCTCGCCCGAAGGCCGCAGATGCACCTCGCCCGTCTCCGCATCGACCACGGCGGCGTCCATGGCCGAGACCCGCTCGACGATGCCCTTGGCCTGGCCGATGGCGGCGACGCCCAGCGCCTTGGCGACGATGGCGACGTGGCTCTGCGCGCTGCCGTCCTCGATGACCAGCGCGCGCAGCTTGGTGCGATCGTAATCGAGCAGCTCGGCCGGGCCCATCGTGCGCGCGATCAGGATGGTGTCGGACGGCAGCTCGGACGGCGAGTTGCCGCCGTTTGCGCGACCCGCCAGCGTCCGCATCAGCCGGTCGGACAGGTCGTCGAAATCGCGCTGGCGCTCGCGCCAATAAGGGTCGTTCTGGCGCAGCATGCGGGCGCGGGTCGAGTTCTGCACCCGCTCGACCGCGGCTTCCGCCGTCAGGCCGCCGAGCACGGCTTCGTTCAGCCGCCGCTCCCAGCCCTTGTCGTGGGCGAACATGCGATAGGCTTCCAGCACTTCCTTGTGCTCACCCGCCACCGTCAGGTGCTCGTGATCGAGTATCTCGTCGAGCGATGTGCGCAATTCCTTGATGCCCGCTTCCATGCGGCGCATCTCGGCGGCGGGATCGTCGGACAGGTGTTTGGTGACGACGATCCGGGGTTCGTGAAGGACCACATGCCCGAGCGCGATGCCGTCCGAAATCGGCTCGCCCTTGACCACCAGCGGCGCCGACTTCGACAGCTCGATCGCGCTGCCCGCGCCCGCCACTGCGCCCGCGACGAGATGCTCGGCGACGACCATCGCCGTCGTCTGCATGATCTCGACGTCGTCGTCGGAATATTCCTTGCGCGTGCGGTTCTGGACGACCAGAACGCCGAGCACCTCGCCCGCCCGCTGGATCGGCACCGCAAGCATCGAGTGATAGATCTCCTCGCCCGTTTCCGGCCGGAACGAAAACGCCGGATGCGCCTGGGCGTCGGGCTCGTTGATCGGCTGCGCCAGCTCGGCGCAGCGGCCGACAAGTCCCTCGCCGCGCTTCAATCGCGTGTCGTGGACGGCGGTCGAGCGCAGGCCCTCGGTCGCGAACAACTCGAGCGAGCCGTCCTGGCGCTTCAGGTACATCGAGCAGACTTCGGCGACCATCAGACCCGAGATCTGGCGCACGATGCGGTCCAGCCGCGCCTGCCCATCGCCGGGATCGGCCATGATCTCGCGCAGACGCCGCATGAAAACACGCAGCGCCGGCTCGGACGGCAGGATGGGGAGTTCCTCCCCGCGCTTCGTGACCATGCGCCTTTGCCGTTTGTCGGCCCGGAAAGGGCGTTGCATCGGATTGTGCGCCGCCGCCCGGTCCCGCGAACGAGACCCGGCAGCCGAGACACTCGGGATCGTGAAGCCGCCGCGGGGCGGCCGGCCAGCTTGGTGTGCCGAGCGGCCGGTTAGGCCGCGTCGAGACCGTACAGAGTATGCAGTGTGCGAACCGCGAGCTCGGCGTAGGCCGCGTCGATCAACACACTGATCTTGATTTCCGACGTTGAGATGGCGAGGATGTTGATCCCCTTCTCCGACAACGCCTTGAACATCATCGCTGCGACACCGGCGTGACTGCGCATGCCGATGCCGATGACCGACACCTTCACCACGTCCGCCGAGCTTTTGACATCGAAATAGCCGATGTCGGCTTTCGCCGTTTTCAGCACATCGAGGGTGCGCGGAAGCTCGGACGCCTGCACCGTGAACGTCATGTCGGTGTGCATGCCGTCGGGGGTGATGTTCTGCACGATCATGTCGACATTGATCGACGCCTCGGCGAGCGGTCCGAACACGCGCGCGGCGATGCCCGGCCTGTCTTCGACCTTGAGGATAGTGACCTTCGCCTCGTCCTTGGCGTAGGCAATCCCGCTGACGACCTGCTGCTCCACGATCTCGTCCTCGTCGCAAACAATGGTACCGATATCTTCAAGATTGCCGGCGCGCACCGGTTGCATGGCCTCGGGCGCGACGAAGCTCGATAGCACGCGGGTACGCACCTTGTGCACCATCGCCAGCTCGACCGACCGCGTCTGCAGCACCTTCGACCCCAGCGAGGCCATCTCCAGCATCTCCTCGTAGGAGACTTTGGGCAGGCGGCGCGCCTTGGGCACGATGCGCGGGTCGGTGGTATAGACGCCGTCGACGTCGGTGTAGATGTCGCACACATCGGCTTCGAGTGCGACCGCCATGGCCACCGCACTGGTATCGGAGCCGCCGCGGCCGAGCGTGGCGATGCGATTGTCGTGCGGCTCGACGCCCTGGAAGCCGGTGATCACCGCCACCTCGCCCTGGTCGAGCCGCTTCCTGATCTCGCCGCCGAGCACGTCGAGAATGCGCGCCGAGCCGTGCGCAGTGCTGGTCTTGATCGGGATCTGCCAGCCCTGCCACGAGCGCGCAGGCACGCCGATCGATTGCAGCACGATGGCGAGCAGGCCTGCCGTCACCTGTTCGCCGGTCGCGACGATCGCGTCGTACTCGCGCATGTCGTGCAGCAACGACGCCTCGCGGACGTAGCCCACGAGCTGATTGGTGACGCCCGACATGGCGGACACGACGACAGCGACCTTGTTGCCGGCATTGACCTCGCGCTTGACGTGTTGCGCGACGTTGCGGATGCGGTCGACATTGGCGACCGACGTGCCGCCGAATTTCATCACTACGACAGCCATTGCGCTTCCCGCCCGGGCCCCACGTCTCGAAATCTCTGGAAGACCGCTCGAACGCAACGACGACGGCGGCCGCCTTCCCAACCGCGCCCGTCCCGAGGAACGACGGCGGCAGTCCGCCCGGCGCCGGAACAAAGAAGGACTTGATCGGCGCGAACTCATAACCAGATCAGGCGGCGAGGGCAACACTCCTGGGGTTTATTCTTGCTCCGCTCGGCAAGCCTCGCGCGCTTTTCTAGGCTCCGCTCGGCAGGCCTCGCGCGCTTTTCTAGGCTCCGCTCGGCAAGCCTCGCGCGCTTTTCTGGGCTCCGCTCGGCAGGCCTCGCGCGCTTTGCTGGGCTCCGCTCGGCAAGCCTTGCGCGCCCGCTTGACAACCGCCCCCGGCCGCGGGCCTATCCTTTGGGCATGATCGACAGCAGCGCACAGCAGGCGGGCAATTCGCCCGGCACCGGCACTTTTGACCGCGACGAGGCCACCTTTGACCGCGACGAGGTCGACCGCTTCGGCCGGATGGCCGCCGAGTGGTGGGACCCGAACGGCAAGTTTCGGCCCCTCCACCAGCTCGGCCCGGCCCGCCTCGCCTTCATCCGCGATCAGTTGCAGCGGCATTTTCAGCAGACAGGCGGCGCGTCACGCGCATCGCTTCGGCCCCTCGCCGGGCTTCGCGTGCTCGATATCGGCTGCGGCGGCGGCCTGGTCGCCGAGCCGCTGTGCCGGATGGGCGCGCGCGTCACCGCCATCGACCCATCCGAGGAAACCATCGAGACCGCACGGGCGCACAGTGGCCCGCAAGGGCTCGACATCGACTACCGCGCCGCCCGCACCGAGGATCTCGTCACGGCAGGCGAGACCTTCGACGCCGTGACCTGCCTCGAAGTGCTCGAGCACATTCCAGATCCGGCCGCCTTCCTCGCCATCGCCGCGCGCCTCGTCCGTCCCGGCGGCGTGATGATCGTCTCGACCATCAATCGCACCATGAAGTCCTACGCCCTCGCCATCGTGGCGGCGGAGTACGTGCTCGGCTGGCTGCCGCGCGGCACGCATCAGTGGGAACGCTTCATCACCCCCGACGAGATGGCACGCCACCTTGCCGCCGCCGGCCTCGCCGGCGTCCGTACCGAGGGCGTCGTCTACGATCCGTTGCGCGACGTCTGGAACCGGTCGCCGCCGGACCTCGACGTCAACTACATGATGGCCGCGTCTAAACCTGTTTGAGTTCGCGCGCGCCGGCGGCCCCGCCCGCGCCCCACAGCCGGTGATGCAGCCGGTCGAGCAGCAGATAGATCGCCGGCGTCGTGTACAGCGTCAGGACTTGCGACACCACGAGCCCGCCGATGATGGTGATGCCGAGCGGAAGCCGGAGCTCCGATCCGGGCCCCGCCGACAACGCCAGCGGCAGCGCACCCAGCACCGCCGCCAGCGTCGTCATCAGGATCGGCCGGAAGCGCTCGAGGCACGCTTCATAGATCGCCTCCTTCGGCGCGAGACCGCGTTCCCGCTCCGCCGACAGCGCAAAGTCGACGAGCATGATGCCGTTTTTCTTGACGATGCCGATCAGCAGCACGACGCCGATCAGCCCGATCAGATGAGGTCGCGTCCTGTCGCCTGCAGCGCCAAGAGCGCGCCGAGCCCCGCCGACGGCAGCGTCGAGATGATGGTCAGCGGATGCGCGAGGCTCTCGTACAGCACCCCCAGCACGATGTAGACCGCGACCAGCGCCGCCAGAATGATCAGCGGCTGCGTCGCGCTCTGCTGCGGCGAAGGCCCGCGCCTCGCCCGCCGCCTCGACGCGGATGTTCTCCGGCAGCGTCATGCCGGCCACCGCGCGGTCGATGGCGTCCGTCGCCGTCTGCAGCGCCACGCCGGCGCTTGACGTTGTAGGTGATGGTCACCGCCGGGAACGGGCCCTGGTGGTTGACCACCAGCGGCGCCTGCCCATCCTCGACGCGGATCAGCGTTGACAGCGGCACTTGCGCGCCCGACGCGCTCGGCACGTGGATGCGCCCGATGTGCGAGGGCTCGCGCTGCAACGCCGGGTCGATCTCGAGCACGACGCGATATTGGTTGCGCGCCGTGTACAGCGTCGAAATCTGTCTCTGGGCAAAGGCGTTGTTGAGCGCGTTCTCGATATCCTGGATGCGCACGCCGACGCGCGCCGCCGCATCGCGGTCGATCACGACGTTGAGCTGATAGCCGCCCTGCTCGCGGTCGGTCGCCACATCGACGAGTTCCGGCAGCCCTTCGAGCTGCTTCACGACCTTGGGTACCCATTGATGAGCTCATCGATGTCGAGGCTCCACAACGTGAGCTGGTATGTCGATTTGCCCGATCGCGCGCCGACGCGGACGTCCTGCGCCGCGCGCATGAACACCTTGAGCCCCTGCACATTGGCGAGCTTGGTACGCAGCCGGTCCGACACCTGATCCGTCGTCAGCCCGCCGCGCTCGGCGAGCGGCTTGAGCGAGATGAACATGCGGCCCTGGTTGCCCGAGGCGTTGAAGCCGCCGGTGCCGATGGTCGAGCCGAGCTGCGCCACCGCCGGGTCTCTCAGCACGATCTCGACCGCCTCGCGCTGCAGTTTCGCCATCACCTCGAACGAGACTGCGCCGGCGCTTCCATCGAGGCGAACATCAGGCCGGTGTCGTCCTGCGGCAGCAAGCCCTTGGGCGTGGCGATGAACAGATGCACGGTGACGACGACGGTCGCGAGCATCGTGAACAGCATCACGAACTGGTTGTCGATGGCCACTTTCAACGTGCGCGCGTAGCCCCGCACCATCGCCCCCAGAACCGCTTCGACCACGCGATCGATGAGCCGCGGCTTGGCCTCCGGCCGGTGCTTCAGGAAGTGCGCGGTGATCATCGGCGTCACGGTGAGCGACACCACCGTCGAGACCACGATGGCGAACACCAGCGTCATCGAGAACTCGCGCAAAAGCCGCCCGAAGATGCCGCCAAGGAACAGCAACGGAATGAATGCCGCCAGCAGCGAGACGCTGATCGAGATCACGGTGAAGCCGATCTCGCGCGCGCCTTTCAGCGCCGCCGCGATCGGCCGCTCGCCCTGATCGAGGCGGCGGTGGATGTTCTCGATCATCACGATGGCGTCATCGACAACGAAGCCCACCGAGACGATGAGCGCCATCAGCGTGAGATTGTTGATCGAGAACCCCGCCAGCCACATTGCGCCGCACGTGCCCGCCAGCGACAGCGGCACGGTGATGCCGGCGGCGATGGTCGGCGGCGCGCGGCGGAGGAACAGATAGACGACGAGCATCACCAGCACGATCGACAAGGCGAGCGTGAAGTGCATCTCGTTCACGCTCGCGCGCAGCGTCGTGGTGCGGTCCGACAGCACCGAGATCTCGATCCCGGCCGGCACCAGCGTGCGCAAGGTCGGGATCAGCGCCTTGATGGCGTCGACCGTCTCGATGACGTTGGCGTCGGCCTGCTTGGTGATGGGAAGAATGACGGCAGGCTTCAGATTGAACAGCGCCGCCGAGCGCGTGTTGCGCGGGCCCTGCTCGATCGACGCCACCGACGACAGCCGCACCACGTCGCCGTTGCGCGATTTCACCACCAGCGTGCGGTAGTCCTCGACCGACTTCAACTGCTCGTTGACGCCGAGCGTGATCGACTGCTTCTCGCCGTCGATCTGGCCGAGCGGCGTCACCTGGTTGGCCGCTGCGATCGCCGCGCGCACCTCCTCCATGCCGACGCCCATCGACGCCAACAGCGAGGGATCGACGCGGACGCGGATCGCCGGCTGCTCGGCGCCCGCCACCTGCACCTCGGCGACGCCCGTCACCTGCATGATGCGCTGCGCGATCACCGTATCCGCCGCGTCATAGACCGCGCTCGGGCCGAGAGTATCCGACGTCAGCGCCAGGATCAGCACCGGCGCGGCGGAGGGATTGATCTTGCGGAACTTGGGCAACACCGGCAGATCGCCCGGCAGATCGCGCGCCGCGGCGTTGAGCGCCGCCTGCACGTCGCGCGCCGCGCCGTCGATGCTGCGCGACAGATCGAACTGGATCGAGATGCGCGTCGAGCCGAGCGACGACGACCGACGTCATCTCGTTGACGCCGGCGATCTCGCCGAGCCGACGCTCCAGAGGTGCGGCGATGGTCGCCGCCATGGTCTCGGGGTCGGCGCCCGGCCGCGAGGCGGTGACGCTGATGACCGGAAACTCGACCGACGGCAGGCTCGCGACCGGCAACCCGCGATAGGCGACGATGCCGACCAGGAACAGGCCGATGGCCAGCAGCGTCGTGCCGATCGGGCGCAGAATGAAGGGGCGGGAAAAGTTCATGACCGCTGCTCCGTGACGACTGCCGGTGGCAAGCCGGGCACCGGCGGCGAGGCGGGCACAGCGCTGTCAATGGCCCGATCTTCCGCCGTCACCTCGGCGAACGGCGAGCCGACCCGCGCGCGCAGCCGCTCCAGCGCCAGATAGATCACCGGCGTCGTGTACAGCGTCAGCAGCTGGCTGAGCAGCAACCCGCCGACGATCGAGATACCGAGCGGATTGCGCAACTCCGCGCCGACGCCACTTTCGAAAGCGAGAGGCGCTGCTCCAAAGAGCGCCGCCAGCGTCGTCATCATGATCGGCCGGAAACGCATCATTGACGCTTCCACGATCGCGTCACGCGGCGCCAGCCCGCGCGTCCGTTCCGCCTCGATGGCGAAGTCGATCATCAGAATGGCGTTCTTCTTGACGATGCCCATCAGCAGCACGATGCCGATCAGGGCGACGATGGAGAGATCCATGCCCGCCAGCATCAGCGCCAAGAGCGCGCCGATGCCGGCCGACGGCAGCGTGGTCAGGATCGTGAACGGGTGGACGAAGCTCTCGTAGAGCACGCCGAGCACGATGTAGATCGTCACGATGGCGGCCAGGATCAGCCACGGCTGGCCTGCGATCGACTT
Organism: uncultured Alphaproteobacteria bacterium; assembly: GCA_963819775.1. Lineage (GTDB taxonomy): Bacteria > Pseudomonadota > Alphaproteobacteria > Rhizobiales > Hyphomicrobiaceae > JAKAML01. The sequence goes on along the minus strand of CAWFXM010000012.1, from coordinate 246,754 downwards.
GGCGAACTCGAGCGCATCGCCCGAATAGCTGCCGGTTACCGACGCCGGCATGCCGATGCGCTGCTCCGCCGCCTTGACCGCCGCCACTGCGTCGCTGAGCGCCGCGCCCGGTGCGAGATTGAAGCTCAGCACCTGCGCCGGCAGCTGATCCTGATGGTGGATGGCCAGCGGCACCGTCGTGTACTCGACCTTGGCGATCGAGCCGAGCGGCACCTGCGCGCCCGCGCTCGACGGCACGTAGAGCCGCGTCAGCCGCGACGGATCGCCCTGGAACCGCGGCATCGCCTCGAGCACGACGCGATACTGGTTCGACTGCGCGTAGATGGTCGAGACCTGACGCTGGCCGAAGGCGTCGTTCAGCGCATTGCTGACCGCGAGCATCGACACGCCGAGCCGCCCGGCGAGATCGCGATCGACCCGCACGATCGCGCGCAGTCCGCCCTTCTCCTGCTCCGACGCCACCTCGCGCAACGACGGCTCCTGACGCAGCGCGGCGGCCAGCTTGTCGGTCCACACATCGACCTCGCTCTCGCTCGTGCCGACCAGCGTGTACTGGTATTGCGCGCGGCTCGACCGCGTCGAGATTTGAATGTCCTGCACCGAGCGGAAGTGCAGTGTCACCCCCGGCACCACCGCCATCGACGCCTTCAGCCGCTCGACCACCTCGCCGACGAGCGCTGTGCGCCCGCCGTTCGGTTCAGACGCATTGCGCGGCTTCAGCGTGATCTTGAGGTGCCCGGCGTTGGGCGTCGCGTTGACGCTGCTGACGCCGACCACCGACACCACGCCGGCCACGTCGGGGTCCTTGCGGATCTCAGACGTCACCACCTCCTGCAGCCGCGACATCTCGGCGAACGACACCTCTGGCCCGGCTTCGAGCACGGCGTGGACGAGCCCGGTATCCTGCTGCGGCAGAAAGCCCTTCGGTGCGGCCACGTACAGCCACACCGTGACGACGAACGTCAGCGCCGTCAGCAGCAGCGTCGCCACCTGACGCCGCAGTACCCAATCGAGGCTCCGGCCATAGGCCGCGATGGTGCGGTCGAGCGCGCGGCTGAACAGCGCCGACATGCGCCCTTCCTGGGAAGGCGTCTGATGACGAAGCAGCTGCGCGCACATCATCGGCGTCAGCGTGAGCGAGACCACCATCGACACCACGACGGCGATGGTCAGCGTCAACGCGAACTCGCGGAACATGCGGCCCACAAGCCCGGTCATGAACAACAGCGGAATGAACACCGCGACCAGCGACAGCGTCAGTGAGATGACCGTGAAGCCGATTTCGTCGGCGCCCTTCAGTGCGGCGTCGAACGGCCGCTCGCCCTTCTCGATGTGTCGCACGATGTTCTCGATCATCACGATCGCATCGTCGACGACGAAGCCGGTGCCGATGGTCAGCGCCATCAGCGACAGGTTGTTGAGGCTGAACCCGGCAAGCCACATCACCCCGAACGTGGCGACCAATGACACCGGCAGCGTGACACCGGCGATCAGCGTAGCGCGCCCCGAGCGCAGGAACAGCAGCACGACGAGCACGACGAGCGCGATGCTGAGCACCAGCGTGAACTGCACGTCGTGGATCGACGCGCGGATGGTGCCGGTGCGGTCGTGGACAACGGTCAACTTGGCGTCGCGCGGGATCGAGCGCTCGATCCGCGGCAGCTCGGCGCGAAGACGCTCCACGGTCTGGATCACGTTGGCGCCCGGCTGGCGCTGCACGTTGACGATCACGGCCGGCTGGCCCTGATACCAGCCGCCGACCTTGTCGTTCTCGAGCCCGTCGGTCACGTCCGCCACGTCGGAGACGCGCACCGGCGCGCCATTACGAAAGGCCACGACGATGTCGCGATAGGCAGCCGCCGACTGCAACTGATCGTTGGCGGCGATGGTGTAGGATTGGAACGTGCCGTCGAGCGAGCCCTTCGGCCCCGATACGTTGGCGCCGGTGATCGCCGACGACAGGTCGCCCATCGCCAGCCCATAGGATGCCAGCCGCGAAACGTCGGCCTGGATCCGCACCGCCGGCCGGATGCCGCCCTCGACCGCCACATTGCCGACGCCCGAGATCGCGCTCAACCGCTGCGCGATCAACGTGTCGGCGAGGTCCGACAATTCCCGCATCGATACCGTCGGCGAGGTCAGCGCCAGCGTGATGATCGGCGCGTCGGCCGGGTTCACCTTCGAATAGGTCGGCGGATACGGCAGATCGCGCGGCAGCGTCGAGCCGGCGGCATTGATCGCCGCCTGCACGTCCTGCGCGGCGCTGTCGATGTCGCGGCCGAGCACGAACTGCAGCGTGATCTGGCTCATGCCGTACGAGCTCGACGAGGTCATCGTCTCCAGCGCCGGGATCTGGCCGAGCTGGCGTTCCAGCGATGCCGTCACCAACGTCGACATGGTGTCGGGGCTGGCGCCCGGCAGTTGCGTCGTCACCTGCACCGTCGGGAACTCGACCTGGGGCAATGATGCCACCGGCAGCAGAAAGTATCCGAGCGCTCCGGCCAGCAAGGTCGCGACACCGAGCAGCGACGTGGCGATGGGCCGGCGGATGAAGGGTGACGAGACGCTCATGGCTCAAGTCCTTGGCTCCGGTCTCTCGGCGCGGTCCCGTCGCGCACGGTCGCCCGGGCCCATTCCCTGGGAACCGGCCGCAGTGGACCGTCAGTCATCGTGGGCAACGCGGGCGGCAGCATGAACCGGCCGCCGGAAATCGACCTAGGGCGTGGCGTTCGGGCTCGGCGCGCTGGCGTCCTTGCGGCGTCTGCGGCCCTCGCCCTTGCCGCGGCGGCCTTCCTCGGCCCGCGCCTCACCCGCACTTGCGGGCGTCGCAGGAACCGCCGACACGCTGGCGTCGGGCGACGGCTTGACCGCCGGCTCGTTCGGACGCTGGGGATCGGCCTCCGAGGCGACGATCTTCGCGCCGTCGGACAGGCGGCTGAACCCCGACGTCACCACCCGCTCGCCTGCGCCCAAGCCCTTCTCGATGATCGCCGCGCTGTCGGTGACTTGGCCGAGCACGACCGGCTTCATCGCAACAGTCTCGTCGGACTGCACCACATAGACGAACGGCCCCGCCGGGCCACGCTGCACGGCTGGCGCCGGCACCGTCACCACCTGCTGCAGCGTATCGACCAGAAGCCGCACGTTGACGAACTGGCCCGGCCACAGCTTCAGGTCGGCATTGGGGAAATCGGCCTTGAGCTTGACCGTGCCGGTCTGGCTATCGACCAGATTGTCGACCACCATCAGCGAGCCGGTATCGACCACGGACTTGTTCGCATTGTCGAACGCCTCGGCCTTCAGCGCACCCTTGGCGAACGCGGCGTTGACCTCCTGCAACCGCTGCTGCGGCAGCGTGAAGGTGATCGAGATCGGCTGTACCTCGGTGATGACGACGATGCCGGCGTCCGACGCGCGCACCAGATTGCCGGCATCCGACATCCGCATGCCGGTGCGGCCGTCGATCGGCGCGGTGACCGTGGTGTATTCCAGGATCGCCCGCGCGTTGGCGATCGCCGCCTCGTCGGCATTGATCTGCGCCTCGAGCTGCGCCACCTGCGCGCGCTGCGTATCGACCGTCTTCTCGGCCACCGCGCTCGTCGTCAGCCGCGTCAGGCGGGTGAGGTCACGCTGCGCGTTCTCGAGCTGCACCGCCGACAACCGCTTGCGCGCGATGACCTGATCGAGCAGCGCCTGATACGTCGTTGGGTCGAGACGGGCGAGCACGTCGCCCTTCTTGACGTTCTGTCCCTCTTTGAAATCGATCGAAAGAATCCTTCCATCGACCTGCGGCCGCACCGTCACCGTGTTGCGCGCCCGCACCGTGCCGACGCCATCGAAATAGACCGGCATGTCCGCCGTCTTCGCCGTTGCGACCAGCGCCGGCACCGGCCCCTCGGGGCGACCGCCCTTGGCGCGCCAGCCGCCGTTCTTCGAGCGTTGCTCGCCGCTGGTGACAAACACCAGCGCGGCAGCGATGCCCGCGATCACGGCAATGGCCAAACCCCGCTTCAGGAACCGTTTCACGGCGCACCTTCCCAATTTATCGCGGCCCATTCCATCGCTGCCGAGGCCGAACCGCCCGGCAACCTCGTCGCATTGTAGCCCAAACACTCGGCCTCAGAACCATGGCCGCCCAGTGACCACGAAGTCGATGACCACCGGAGCGAATGCTCAGCGGTTAAACTCGTCGCCTTGGCGGTCGGCGCCCGCGTTCCATTCCCAAACCTACTGTCGTACGTAACCACTCGGGCCATCGATCAGATCCCTCGGCTGTCGCGCCCGCCAAACCTGACATATCGGCAGCCGGCAGCCGTCCCAACAGACGTCAAAGTGCGCCGGCTGTGTAAAGACTGCAGTCTGGACGTCGTAAAGAAAGGTGAAGCCGGCCACCCGGCCGCGCCGGAAAATCAGCCTCCGCTGCCGTTTTGCAGCCACTTTCGGTGCCGCGAGCCACTGGCCACGCCACAACCATCTGGAAATGACGGCCCGATTGGGCGATGATTTGGCTCTGGCCACGCAAGGACGAGGCAAGTCGTCGAGATTTCAATCATTTGGCGGACGTGATGACCGATCAGGACGGCCACAAGATCGACCATGACGTCGACGCCAGCGCCGGCCAGTACTCTGGCCCGGTCTGCGCGGCGGGTGACAGCCTGCTCGCGCGGCTCGAGGCCCGCCCGCGGCTGGCGCCGGCCCAGATCAAGGCGCTCGCCACCGATACCCGCTCAGCCGTGGTCCGCGAACGTGCCTGCCGGTCGGAGCCGCACACCCTCGACATCGAACGGCACGCGCTTCACCTCGCCAAATGGCGGGCGATCCACAATTTCATGCACAAGACGCCCTACCGCGACAAACCCGGCGTCAAGCGCTCGCAGCAGTGGAGCGCCGTCATCGACCGCGTGCGTGACTTGGGCGAGAGCGAGCTGCTCGACTGGGTGTTGCTGCAGGTCGATGTCGCCCGCAACCTCGAAAAGGGCGTGCAGGACATGCGGCCGCGAAAAAACGGTCCGACGTTCCTCGTGATGCTCGAATACGTCGCCAATCGCAAACGCAAGGCGCTGGCCATTTTGAAGTGGGTCAAGGCCGCCGAGCGCGACGGCTACTATTGCGTCGATGGCGAGTTCCACGCCGAAACCCGCCGCATCCTCATCGAATACGGCCTTTGCGAACGTGATCCCAACGGCGCGATCATCCCCAGCGACGACCCGCTGGTGCGGATCTGACCATGCCGCCCCTCCTTCCTCGAACGGACCGCTTCCCGCGCGCATGACACCTGTTGCCCACACCGCGGCCCGCGAGGTTCCGCCTCGCGATGCGCAGCCGCCGCGCCGCCCAGACAAGCGGGGGCCGCGCAACCGTGGCCTGAAGGACGTACCGCGCCGGGTCGCCGCCGAGCTGCGCCGCTGGCGCAATCGCCGCCGCGCGTCGCCCGGCTGGACCGTCGCCGTCGCCGCCATCCTGACGGTGATCCTGCTGCCGGTCGTCACCATCACCACGCTCGCCCTGACTCCGGCCGGCGACATGTGGCGGCATCTCGTTTCCACCGTATTGCCTGGCGCGCTGCTCAACACCGCCCTCCTGCTCGCCGGCGTCGGCATCCTCACCCTCGTCACCGGCACCGGCGCCGCCTGGCTCGTCACCATGTACCGCTTCCCCGGCCGCGCGCTCGCCGACCGGCTGCTGGTGCTGCCGCTGGCGATGCCGACCTATATCGTCGCCTACTGCTATGCCGAGCTGCTCGACTATGCCGGACCGGTGCAGACGGCGCTCCGCGGCTGGATCGGCGCCAAGGGCCCGCACGACTACTGGTTCCCCGACGTCCGCTCGCTGCCCGGCGCCATCGTCGTGTTTTCGGCCGTGCTCTACCCCTATGTCTACCTCACCGCGCGGGCGAGCTTCGTGCAGCAGTCGGTGTGCGCGCTCGAGGTGGCCCGCACGCTCGGCCGCACGCCATTGGGCACGCTGTGGTCGGTCGCCCTGCCGCTGGCCCGGCCCGCACTGGCGGCGGGCATCGCGCTGGCGCTGATGGAAAGCCTCAACGACCTCGGCGCGGTGCAGTATCTCGGCGTCGAGACGTTGTCCGCCAGCATCTACACGACCTGGCTGCAGCGCGGCAGCCTCGCCGGCGCGGCGCAGATCGCCACCGTCATGCTGGTTCTGGTCGCGATCCTGTTCGCCGTCGAGCGGCTGGCGCGCGGCCGCGCGACGAGCCAGCACACCACCGGCCGCTACCGCTCGATCCCGTTCCAGGACATCGACGGCTGGCGCGGCACCGCGACCGGCGTGCTGTGCCTGGTGCCGTTCGTGATCGGGTTCGTGGTGCCGGCAGGCGTCCTCGTCGGCCCGGCCTTCCGCCATGCGGGCGACGCCATCGCCGGCGGCTTCTGGCTGGCCGTCGCCAACAGCATCGGACTGGCCGCCGTGGTGTCGGTGGTCGCCGTAGTGCTCGCCGTCGTGCTCGGCTACGCCGCCCGCGCCGCCACCAACGGCTTCATCAAGCCCGCCGTCCGCCTCGCCGGGTTGGGCTATGCGGTACCCGGCACCGTGCTCGCCGTCGGGCTCCTTGTTCCGCTCGCGGCTCTCGACAACCGCATCGACGCCCTCGCGCGCTCAGTCTTCGGCATCTCGACCGGGCTCCTGATGTCCGGCACCATCTTCGCGCTGGTTCTGGCCATGACCATCCGCTTCCTGGCGGTCGCACTCGGCAGCGTCGAGGCCGGCCTCGAGCGCATCTCGCCCAATCTCGACGCCGCCGCCCGCGCGCTCGGCGAAACCGCGCTCTCGACCCTGTTCCGTGTCCACCTGCCGATGATGCTGCCCGCGCTCGGCGCGGCGGCGCTGCTGGTGTTCGTCGATGCGATGAAAGAGCTGCCGGCGACGCTGCTGCTGAGGCCGTTCAACTTCGAGACGCTGGCCACCCATGTCTATGGCTTCGCCGCGCTCGAGCAGTTCGAGCATGCCGCCCTCGGCGCGCTGACCATCGTGCTCGCCGGCCTCGTTCCGGTGCTGCTGCTGCACAAGGCCGTCGCCGGAGGCCGCGCCGGCGGCGGCTCGCACTGATGCGGCGTCGGCCACCCGCTAAATAATCTCGTCCTCGTCCATCAGCGGCTCGGCCACCGGCTCGCGGCTGGCTTCCGGCGCGCGCCGCACACGATTGATCTCCTCCGACCACGCGATATGGAACAGCGCATCACCCATGTTGACGATCGGCAGCGTCGTGCGCCCGATGATCAGGCCGCGGCGCGGCGCGCGCACCTCGGTGTTGCTGTCTTCATAGGGGTTCGACACGAACCCGATGATCTCGTTTTCCGAAACCGCGTCGCCGATGCGCTTGGTCGTGCGCAGCACGCCGCCCTCGGGCGCCCGCACCCACTTCGAGGCGTTGGCGAACAGTTGCGGCCGGCGGCGCTTGCCGTCACGCGCCTCGACGCCGTCGGGCAGCTCCAGCATACCGATCTTGAGCATCACACCGGCGATGCCGTCGACCGCCGCCTTGATTGCGAACTCGTCGAACCGCAATCCCTCGCCGCCCTCGTAGACCAGCACGTCGACGCCCATTTCGCGCGCCGACTTCCTGAGCGAGCCAGGACGCTCGGGACTGTTCAGCACGATCTCGGTGCCGAACGCCTCCGACAGCTCCTTCGATCGCGGGCGGCGTGCGTACTCGCAGCGGATCTGCGGGAGGTTGACCCGGTGGATGGCGGCGGTGTGCAGGTCGATGCCGATCTGCGCGCGCGCCACCACCTCGGTCAGCAGGATGTGCGCCAGCCGCGCCGCCAGCGACCCGCCCGGCGAGCCGGGGAACGAGCGGTTGAGGTCGCGCCGGTCCGGCAGATAGCGCGAACGCCCTATGAACCCGTAGGCATTGACGACTGGAACGGCCAGCAAAGTGCCGGAGATGTTGCCCGGCTGCAGAGTGCGCAGCACGCGGCGGATGATCTCGACGCCGTTCAACTCGTCGCCATGCACCGCCGCCGTCAGAAACATCGCCGGCCCCGGCCGCGGCCCGTGCATCACATGCACCGGCAGCGTGATCGGCGTGTGGTTGGAGAGCTTCGATACCGGCAAATCGACCAGCCGGCGCTCACCCGCCGCGATGCTCACTCCCCCGATGACGAATGGTTGTCTCACGCTTCGTAATCCCGGTCCTGCACCGCGCCTGTCCGTCGTCGACCCGGTGGTTGGCTCTATCCGTCGCGGCGCCGGTGTCCACACATATGCCGACGCTACAGCGTGCCGAGTGGCGGGCCTGCTGGCAAGCGGCACGCCGCCATTACCGCCGATTTCGCGTGCGGTCGTAAACTCAGCTCCATAGGCGGCTCGCCTACTCCGCCTCGATCTGACGATCCGTAGCATGCATAAGTCGGCGCTCGAAAAGGCGACCGTCCGGGATTATGATGGATGTCGGCGGCAGTCATGAAACATCGCTGAGGGCAACGCCAAAGATCCCTTGCGCCGCCGTCCGGCGGTGACTAGAACGCAATTGCAGCATGACAATCTACAGCGCCGCCGTTTGGGCGATTTGATCGGGCGCTGGCGCAAACAAGCCTGCAGCCCGGCCTGCTGAATTGTTACTCCGAGTTGGCTCCTGTAGTGAGACCGGTTGACGGGATGAAATACCCAAAACCAAGCCAGCGATACGCACTTGCAGCCATCGTTGTGCTTGTCTTCATCACGCTCGGGTTGAGTATTCCGATCTTCGTCAGCGGCCGGCCGCAATCGATCGTGCTGCAGAATGCCGCCGTCCACGCGGCATCGCGTGACAGCTACACCATCACCACGCCCATTCAACTCTCCACCACGCCCGCCCTGCTTTTGCAGAAAGGCACCCTGTCGATCGCGCCCGAGCGTGGCCGCGCAGCAGTGTCGGGTGAAGCCGCCGCCGCGCTGCTGGCCAGCGGTAACGCACGCATCCTGCTCGAGGACGCCACCATCGTTCTCGACACCGAAAGCGCCGGCGCGGCGGCGCCGGTCGTCAGCGCCGAAGCGCTCGCCGCCCCGCTGCTCGCCGCCGTGTCGAAGCTCGGTTTTTCCGCGCTCACCATCCGCCGCGGCGTCATCGCGGTGAAGCGGGGGTCCAGCGGCGCCGAAGTGATGAGCGATGTCCGCGTCCATGTGACGGCGAAGCGTGGTGTTTCGCTGACCGCGGCCGGTTCGTTCGAGCTGCAGGGACGCCAGATGACGCTCGACGCCACTCTGGGCCTCGTCAGCGACCGCAAGGATGTCACCCGCCTGCCGCTCAAGGCGACGGTCAAGGGCGCCTTGATGGAGGCGACGATCGCTGATGGCCACTTGGTCGTGAGCGACAAGCTGCATCTGACCGCCGGACAGGCCGAGGTCAAGGTCGCCGGCTTGAGGCCGACCGCCGGTTGGCTCGGTGCGCCCTGGCCCGGTGAGCGCGGGCTCAATGCATTTCAGGCCAAAGGCAAGCTCGACTGGCAGGACCGCACCATCTCGTTCAGCAACGCCGCCTTCCAGATGGACGGTAACGAGGCCACCGGCACGTTGGCTTTCGGCTGGGGCAAGGCGCGGCCCGCTGTCGAGGGCACGTTGGCGCTCAAAAAGTGCGATCTGACGAAGTACATCGCCCCTGAAAAGCCGGGCTCGTTCATGGAGCGCAGCGTGCTGGGCTGGCTCAGCACTGCCTCCGAACCCGGCAGTCTCGCCTTGCCGCTGATCCGCCACCTCGATGCCGATCTGCGTATTTCCGCCGACCAGGTGAAAGCCGGCGCACTGACGCTCGGCCGCTCGGCGGCGTCGATTTCGATCAGGGATGCCAAGCTGCTGGCCGATCTCGCCGAGGTCGAAATCGAATCCGACGGCTCCATGCGCGGACAGATCACCATCGATATGGGTGGTTTGGTGCCGCGCTACATCGTCCGCGGCAAGCTCGAGACGATCGATGCGGCGAAAGCAACCGGCCTCGTGTTCGGCCATCCTGTGATGGCGGGCCGCGCCAACATCATGTTCGACCTCGCCGGGTTCGGCGAAACCATCGAACAGATCGCCTCGACACTCCACGGCAAGACCGGCATCGAGTTGCCGGAAGGCGGATCGCTCGGGCTCGACATCGCCCAACTCGCTTCCACCGCCTCGCGCTCGGTCGAGATCAAGGGTTGGGGTCCCGCTGGCCCGTGGCCAGACCAAGGTGACGGCGCTCACGTCCAAATTCGGCATGCAATCGGGAATGCTCTACGCCGAAGCGTTCAAGGCGACATCCGGTGATCGGCTGCTGACCTTGTCTGGCGGCATCGACCTCAAGGGTCGGCAGCTCAATTCACAGCTGTCGATCGTCAAGATCGTCGCCGCCGAGAGCGGCAAGGACGCCACGTCCAATGAGCCGGCCGAGATCATCAGCCTGCGCGGACCCTGGCAGGAGCCGGGCATTCGCTTCACGACCCGGCCGGGTCGAGCGGCCTCCCCGAACGCCCCGGGCGTCCAACCCGGGCCGATCGTGCAGCCTGGGCCTGCGCCGATCGTCCGCCAACCGGGTTGAGGCGAGCCGGGTTGCCGCCGGGCTTGCCCTGGCCCACCACGCAGCGCATCCCAAACGTGACCGTCTCAAATCCAGGCATCGTCCGCCCGGGTCGATTGCCGTCTGGCCGGGCTCCGTGACAAGCCGTTGCCGGCCAGGGCCCGAACCGGACGGGTCGCAATCACCAGGAGCGGCGATCGCCATTGTCGATGTGGAACAGTCCGCCGCCGTAGTGCTTGAGACCGCCGACCGAGCCGGTGCTCTTGAGATAGGCATAGGTCGCCGACACGTTGCTGTGGACGCGGAAATCTGCCGCATCGCCCGAGAGGTGCTTCGACCGCGGTGCGCCGCCGACGCTGGCGTTGTGCGACTTGCTGCGGCACGTCGAAGACACGGTTACCGGGCCATAGTTCGCGGCGACCTGATAGATGACGCCCTTGAGGTTGCCATCGAGGCAACCGGAATTGGCAACCCAGTTCACGCCGCCGCCGCCGGTGATGCTCTGTTTCTTGGGCTTGTAGCCGTAGTCGCCGCCGCCGAGTGCCGCGACCTTGACGCCGCCCGACGACTTCTTGCCGCTCGTGGCAACCGACTTCTTCTGCGGGTAGTAGGCCTTCGGAGCAGCCGAGCCCTCATCATAGCTGGTGCCGCCGCCATAGGACGGCTTCCAGGCGACCTGCGCCTCGGCGCCCGTGGTGGCCGCGGCGCTGATGGCGGTGACGGCGACGGCCATCGCGACCGTTGCAGCGAGGCGGCTGGCCAGCCGCGCGATCCCTGAAGTAACGCAAGTGACGAACTTCGACATGATACTCTCCCCTGACGACTGATCCCGGGTGGCGCCGACTGCGATCCAGAATTTGCGGGTCTGGACGTCGGCCCCGGGTCCTTCGGCCGTGGGCGTTAACCGCGCAGCCGTGTGCGGAGAGCTACATAAAGATCTATTTATGTCCCCCGTTTTCGGTGGCTTTGGTTAACCATAAAGTGTTCGCGCCCCGCACCGCATCATTAATTCTTGGAATGACTTGACGCCGTCTTGGCGCCGAAATATTGCGCGAGCCGCGCCGCCGTTTCGTCGTGTCTTGCCGATGTGCAACGCACTGATGCAAGTGAAAAATTAAATACAACTATCTGTTATTGTTAGATAAAAATCGGAACACCCCGACAGCGCCGCCACTGCACGCGAATACATGCGAACACCTCGACGCCGAGCGGCCGCTTGGACCATTGGTCCGGGTCAACGGTCCATGACATCATAAGTGAGCGGCGATACGCTCGAGCCACTGTCTGTCGCTCCATGGGCGTCAGATGCAGTCCCGCGCGCGTCCTCCGCCACAGCACGTCGTCCGGTTCGCGGGCCCATTCGTGGCGTCGCAGATACGTCGACTTCGCGCGCAGTCAACGAGCCGCCAAAACACTCGCCGAGATCACCCGTCACGCGCGCATCGCCGAGCACATCCGCGGTCAGCGCGCCATGCCTGCGGACCAGCCGGCCGATATAAGCCCGATCCAGACCCGGCCTCGCCGCGGCGACAGTTGCCGCATACTCTTCGATCGTCGCCGCGCCGAGATCGCCGCCCGGCAGCGTCACGCCCGCCGTCCACGCACCGGGCATGGCGGGAAAGACCGGCTCGAGCGCCGTCATCGCCGCCTCTGCCAGCCGCCGGAACGTCGTGATCTTGCCGCCGATGACACTGAGCAGCGGTGCGCCTCCGGGACCCGGCCCGCCGTCGCCCCAGTCCAGCGCGAGGCGATAGTCGCGCGTCACCGCCGACGGATTAGTCTCCCCATCGGCGTCGTCGAGTGGCCTGACGCCCGCGAACCGCCACACGATATCGGCCGCTGTCAGCGGTGAACGCAGAAAGCGGTTCGCCACGTCCAGCAGATAGCGTTCCTCGCTGACGGCCGGCGTCACCTGCCGCAGATCGCCGGTGTGCGGCACGTCCGTCGTACCGATCAAGGTAAACGCCGCTTCGAACGGCAGCGCGAAAACCACGCGTCCGTCGGGGCTTTGAAACAGGAATGCGTCGTCTCCGCCGGGGATGCGAGGGACCACGATGTGGCTGCCGCGCACCAGCCGCAGCCGGGGCACCGAGGACTTTTTCTCCCGGCCTCGCTGGCGCCGCCGTTCCCCGCGGCCAGCCGCGCCACGGCCTCGGTCCACGGCCCGGCCGCGTTGACCACCGCACGCGCCGCAACTTCGCGCTTCTGCTGTCCCGGCGCCCAGCGTCACCCGCCACACTCCGGCGTCCCGGCGCAGCGCCGTCACCGGTGTTCGCGTCAGGATCTCGGCGCCGTGACCCGCCGCGCTGCGGGCGTTGAGCACCACCAGCCGCGCGTCGTCGACCCAGCAATCCCAATAGCTGAAACCCCGCGCATGCTGCGGTCCCAGCGCCCGCCCGGCCGGATCTGTGGCGAACGCGACCGACGACGATCCGGGAATGCGCCGCCGCGCCGCGAGATGGTCATAGAGAAACAACCCAGCCCGGATCATCCACGCCGGACGCTGCCCCGGCGCATGCGGCAGCAGAAACCGCAGCGGCCACACGATATGGGGCGCCATGCCGAGCAGCACCTCGCGCTCGGAGAGCGACTCTCGCACCAGCCGGAACTCGTAGTGCTCCAGATAGCGCAAGCCGCCATGGATCAGCTTGGAGCTGGCCGAGGACGTCGCGCCGGCGAGGTCTCCTTGCTCCGCAAGCAGCACCGACAGTCCGCGTCCGGCCGCGTCCGCCGCGATGCCGCAACCGTTGATGCCGCCACCGATGACCAGGAGATCGTAGGGCGAACTTCGGGCCATGACCTTGCGCTGAGTGGGGCGCGGCGAACCGAACGTGCGCTGGACTATTCGAGCTCTACACGCACAAGCAAGCCAGCATATCGCAGAGGCATTGAAGCCGCGTTTACGTGCCAGTTCCAAACCACCGTCAGCCGAACCGCCCGTCATCCTAACCGGTTTGGCGGGAACAGGCCGATCAGCACCGACAGCGCCAGCATCGCCGCCGACATCCACGCCGCATGCACCGCGAAATAGACGTAGGCTTCGCGCAGGCAGCGTGAAATCATGTCCTGGGCGACGCCCCCCGCCGGCGGACGGTCGCGCTTGGGGATCATCAGCCACAACTCGGTGCTCCGATAGGGAACGCCGTGCGCGTTCCATGCCTTGAGCAGCAGCACGAGGCAGACCAGCATGGAGAACAGCCCGCCGCAGCGCAGCGCCAGCTCCATGTTGTCGGACAGGCCGACGACAAACGTCAAAATGGCGATGGCCGCAAACCCGCAGCCGCGTCCGACGGAAAGATGCGCGAGATCTTCGATCTGCTGGAACACGGGGGCCTCGGCCGCAGCGTCGACTTCAGGGTCCGATCGGATCAGGAGAAAGCGCCTGACGCTTTCACCTGATGCGTGAATCGTACCCTCAACTCACGCTCAGACTGCCCCGGCTTCGTGGACCTGACAAGCCCTCCGCAGACGTGATCGCAGAGACGTGAGACGCGTGGCGTCTCAACGCCCCGCGGCTGCCGCCAGCGATTGCAGCGAGATCAGCATCGTCGCGCCGAACCAGATGTAGAGCGACGTCGGCGTCGTTTCACCCGTACCTTTCCAGCGCTCGTAAAGCGCGGCCGGCACGCCGGCGATCAGCAGCGTCATGGCCGAGACGAAGATCGAGACGAGGTACAGGAACACCAGCGGCGACGAAAAGAACGTACCCGGCGATGAACGGCTTCATCAGAATGGCGACCGGGTCGAACCAGGGCGAGAAGTGCATGCCGTTGATCAGCGAAAGTCCCGCCGTCGCGACCATCATCACGTCGCGCTTCATCACGACTTCGCGGTCGTTCAGAGCCCGGCGGATCGATGTGCTTGTTCATATCTCAGCCCCCACCGACGCGCATGCCGAACATCACCGCGACCAGGAACCAGACCATGCGCAACGCGAACAGCCACAGGATCGCGAAGATCACCACGACGCCGTCGGCGACGATGGCCGGCGTGATGAAGCGGACCAGCTTGACCACGGGATTGGTGACGCTGCGGAACACCGTGAGGATCACCGCATCCTGATTGCGCTTGGCAAAGAACAGCTCGAGCGCATAGCGGCCGATCAGCGTGTAGATCATCGCCGCCATCAGCAGGTTGGGATGTGGAACCACCAATACTGCAGAAAACTATCGGATGCTGACATGACCGCCTTTTGGTTTGCCGGACGGGGCGCACAGACCGCACCTTGCCTCGCATAGAACCGGGCGAGGGGACTTTTTCGTGCGTGCTTGTCTCAGAAAAAGAGGGCGGGGCGCAAGGCCCCGCCCTCCCATTGATTTGCAGCGTCGAGATCGACGGCCTCAGTGGCCGCCGACCATCGCGCCCTTGTCCTTGATGATCATGTCGCCCGCCGGCAGGCGCGTCGCATCGACCATGTCCATCACGGCCTTGCTCGGAGCCGGCGTCAGCAGCGAGACGATGAAGATCGTCAGGAAGCCGACCGGCAGGCCGAACAGAGCAGCCGAGATGTTGCGAACGCCCCACCAGCTGGCGATGCCCTGCGCATGGGTGTCGAGCGCCGTCCAGGCTGCGTCGCAGCAGCACCTCGGAGCCGCAGCCAGCGAACGCCGCCTTGAGCTTGGCGTACTTCTTCGAGCGCCGCCGGCGAGGCGGTGCCGAGCCAGCCCCACATCTCGTGGAAGGAGACCGCGAAGTAGCGGGTTCCGACGAGATAGTAGAGGCAGATGCCGAAGCCGAGGATCATGCCGAGCGATGGCAGCCCGGCGTGTTGGCGCGCTTCCACCACACGCCGAGAACGAGCGCGGGGAAGATACCGGCCGCCGCCAGCGAGAACGCCCACGCCACCATCGACAGGATGTCCGCAGGCTTGGTCGACGCCACGTAGGCGGCGGCGACGGCCACGAAGAGCAGCAGAACGCGCGAGACGACGAGACGGGTCGCCGTCGGCGCGTTCGGGTTGATCATCTTGTAGTAGATGTCGTGGCTGAGCGCGTTGGCGATGGCGAGCAGGAGGCCGTCTGCCGTCGACATGGCGGCAGCGAGGCCACCGGCGGCGACAAGACCGGCGATCACGTAGGGCATGCCCGCGATCTCGGGAGTCGAGAGCACGATCACGTCCGTATTGATGTTCAGATCCTGCCAACGCAGCAGGCCCGGATGGTTGGCGATCTTGCCGCACGCCGCGATCACGTCCTGCACGACCTTCACATCCACGCCGCAGACCTTGACGAGGCCGATCTTGCCGTAGGTGTACATCCATGCCGGCAGTTCGGCCAGCTTGGTGCCCTTGTCGATGAGCGTGAACACCTCCAGCTTCGAGAACGCCGCATAGGCCGGCGCCGTGAAGTAGAGCAGGAAGATGAAGAACAGCGACCACGCCACCGACGAGCGCGCCTCACGCACCGACGGCGTCGTGAAGTAGCGCATCAGGATGTGCGGCAGCGACGCCGTGCCGACCATCAGGCAGAAGATCAGCGCGAAGTAGTTCAGCGGATCGTAGGTCGTGAACGGCTTGATGTGCGGCTTCGAGGTCTGCGGCGTCGGCGAGGCCCTTGGCGATCATGCTCTGCTCGAGGCTGATGATCTGCTGCGATCGCCTGCCCGTAGGTGAGCTGCGGGATCGGGATGCCGTACTTCTTGGCCGACAGGATGATCGACCGGCGTCAGGTAGGCGACGATCAGCACGATGTACTGGGCGACCTGCGTCCAGGTCACCGCCTTCATGCCGCCGAGCATCGAGCAGAGCAGAATGCCGGCGAGGCCCGCGTAGACCGCGACCGTGAAGTCCATGTCGAGGAAGCGCGAGGCGATCAGGCCCGTCGCGTAGATCTGCGCGACCACGTAGGTGAACGAGCAGCGAGATCAGCACGATCACCGCCAGCATGCGGGCGACACGCGCCGCCGTAGCGCGCGGAGAAGAAGTCCGGAACGGTATAGGCGCCGAACTTGCGCAGGAACGGCGCGATCAGCACCGCCACCAGCACGTAGCCGCCGGTCCAGCCGAGCACGAAGGCGAGGCCGTCGTAGCCGAGCAGCATCAGCGTGCCGGCCATGCCGACGAACGAGGCGCCGGACATCCAGTCGGCGCCGGTCGCCATGCCGTTGTAGAACGACGGCACGGAGCGGCCGGCGACGTAGTATTCGCCGACGTCCGAGGTACGCGACAGAACGCCGATGACGGCGTAGACGGCGATCGTGAGGAACACGAAGCCGTAGCCGATCAACTTGTTCGGAACGCCGAGCTGCTCGAGCACGGCGAGGACTGCGACGAACCCGAAGAAGCCGCCCGTGTAATACAGCGTAGATCTTGCCGAGATTGTCGAGGAAGCCTTTGCGCCTCCGACTGCCTGTATTTCTCAGCCATTGTCTGTCCTCCCTATCATTCCTCAGCCACGCCTTCTTCGCGATCGATGGTGTCCTGCCGCTTGGCGAAGATGAACAGCATGATCACGAACGCGATCAGCGATCCCTGCGCAGCCATGTAGAAGCCGAGCGGGAAGCCGAGGATCTTGATCTGGTATTGAGCGTGGTCCACGAACATGTGGATGAAGAAGCTGAAGAAGACCCACAGCGCCATCATGATCCACATCGAGCGCACTGGTTCGCGACCAGTGCCTCTCTGCATTGACTTGCATCGGTCGTCTCTCCCACGAATGTTGCGCGCAACGGCGCCGTCAAATGGGGTTTCTTCGGATTGGCCACGTGACCGCACAAGTCATGCGAATCGCGCATACCTCTTCCCCCAATTTCGCAGGTTAGTCAGTCCTTAGTAGGGGCGATAGCCAAACTTTCGGAGCATGCACAGTTACGCATGCGCAGCAAAAACCAAGCAATTACAGCGAACTTTTATGTTGCGTCGCAATATGCGGCGAGGACTGAAAAACGCAGGACTATTGACCTATCTCAAATCTGCGAAGCGGCAAAACGTCCAGATTATGGCCTCGGGCACGGCCTTTGCCCGCTCCCCGCACCTTGCGCGACCGAACACTTCACGGGATGCTGCCGCATGTCCTCCGCCAGCCATTCGACCCCTCTCGTCGCCATCGACGCCGTCGTCCTCGACACCGAGACGACCGGGCTCGATTCGCGGACCGCGCGTATCATCCAGATCGGCGCCAAGAAGATCGTCGGCTCGCGCATCGAGGGCGGAGCGGCGTTCGAGCGTATTCTCGATCCCGGCGTTCCCGTGCCGCCGGCCACCTCGGCAATTCACGGCCTCTTTGACGCCGATGTCCGGGGCCAGCCGAAATTCGCCGACACATGGACCGAGCTCGAAACGTTCTTCGGCAAGTCGATCATCATCGGCCACACCATCCAGTTCGACCTCGGAATGCTGAAAAAAGAGGTGGAGCTGGCCGGCAAGGTCTGGCGGCAGCCGCGCTCGCTCGACATCCGCGGCCTCGCCCGCGTCGCAGCCCCCACGCTCGCCAACTACGAGTTGTCGAAGCTCGCCGCCTGGCTCGGCATCGAGATCCATGGCCGCCACACGGCAATGGGCGACGCCGACGCCACGGCGCGGATTTACGCCGCCCTGCTGCCGCTGCTGCGCGCCCGCAACGTCCGCACCCTGGCCGAAGCCGAAGCCGCGTGCCGGTTGCTGCAAGAGCAGGAATCGCGCGCGGCCGGCGGCTTCATGGCCGATGTCGGCGGCCCCACGGCCGGCGTCGAGGTGGTACGCCCGGCGGCGCGCCTCGACAGCTTCCCGTTCCGCCACCGCGTCGAGGACGTCATGACCTCGCCGCCCGCGACGTTACCCGCCAGCGCGACCCTCAAGGAAGCCATCGATGTCCTGATCGGGCGCAAGATCAGCTCGGTTTACGTCACCGAGGCCGAAACCGTGACCGGCATTCTCACCGAGCGCGACGCCCTCCGCGCCATCCAGAAGGACGGCCCCGCGAGCCTCGATCGTCCGCTGCTCGGCTTGATGAGCAAGCCGCTGCAGACGGTCGCCTCGCAGGCCTTCGTCTATCGCGCCATCGCCCGCATGGACCGGCTCGGTCTCCGCCATCTCGCCGTGCGCGACCCCAAGGGCCAGATCGTCGGCGCCATCACCACGCGCAACCTGCTGCGCCACCGCGCCGCCACCGCCATCATGCTCGGCGACGAGATCGACAACGCTCCCGACGTGGCCGCTCTCGGCGCGGCCTGGGCGCGGCTGCCGGTGATGGCCAAGACGCTGGTCGAGGAAGGCGTCGATCCGCGGACCGTCGCGGCCATCATCAGCTCGGAAATCCAGGTGCTGACGCGGCGCGCGGCGCAGCTGGCCGAGATGCGCATGGAGGCCGAGGGTCGCGGCAAGCCGCCGGTTCCCTACGCCGTGCTGGTGCTCGGCTCCGGCGGCCGCGGCGAAAGCCTGCTCGCCGCCGACCAGGACAACGCCATCGTCTACGAGACCGGCGAGCCCGGCGGTCCGGAAGATAAGTGGTTCGAGACGCTCGGCACCTACATCGCCGACACGCTCGATCAGGTCGGCGTGCCCTACTGCAAGGGCGGGATCATGGCCAAGAACGCGCAGTGGCGCATGAGCGTCGAGGGCTGGCGCGAGACCATCCGCAGCTGGGTGGTGCGCCACCGTCCCGAAGACCTGCTCAATGTCGATATCTTCTACGATTGCGTGCCCGTGCACGGCGACGGCGCGCTGGCCGAGAACATCTGGTCCTATGCCTTCGAGATCGGCCACCGCTCGCCCGAGTTCGTCATGCTGTTGGGCCAATTCCTCAGGGAATGGAACCCTCCGTTCACGATGTTCGGCGGCTTCAAGCTCGACGACAAACGGCGCGTCGATCTGAAGAAGGGCGGCATCATGCCGATCTTCTCCGGCGCCCGCGTGCTGGCCATCCGGCACGACGTCCGCGCCCGCTCGACGCCCGAGCGTCTGCGCGCGGTGACGGCCCGCGGCCATGCGCCCGAACGCGACATCGACGCGCTGCTCGATGCGCACAAAACCATTCTCGGCGCCATGCTCGACCAGCAGCTCGCCGATACCGAGCAGGGCATTCCGCTTTCGCCGCGGGTGTTGATCGACCGGCTCGGCCCGGATGCCAAGTCGGCGCTCAAAGCAGCCGTCGGCAAGGTCGCGATCATCATCGAACTCGTCAAGGAAGGCCGAGTTCTGAGGTCGCTCACCCCGCGCTCCCCGCCCGCCGCACGGCTACCGGTCGGCATACTGGAGCAAGTTCGATCTGCAGATCCGCAAGTTCGCCATTAGGTTTCGCCGCGACACGAATGCGAACTTGCGGATCATCACACTAGGGCTTCTTGGGGGTGACGTAGGCGACCACTTTATGCGGCGCGTCCCAGATGGTTTCATACCCGATGAAACCCTTGTCATTGGGCTTCATCTGGCGGGTCACCACATTGCGCGACTTGCCGTCAGGAACCTTCGGTCTGGTCTTGGGCGCTTCTGCCATCATTCATCTCCTGTCTCGATTTGACGACGACCCGCGCGGGTCTAATTCATGACTTCATGGATGCTAGGCCCAGTCGGGATGCTTGGGCCCGCCTCGACCGAACCACCCACAGCAATCTCTTCCTCGGTAGCATCGCGGACTGTGAGCACTTCAAGCCGAAAGACGACTTTTCGACCGCACAGCGGATTGTTTCCATCGATGGTCACCGACTTGTAATCCACCCGGGTCACGAGAAAGGTCTTGGTCTGACCATTGTCGTTTTCCATCAAGATGGCGGTTCCGACCTCCCGGTACTCCTTGGGAACGTTCTCGAGCAGGTCGGTGATGACCAGTGACTTGTCTCGGGGCCCGTAGATGTCGTTACAGTCGATAGGGACCTCGATGACGTCGCCAGCCGATCGATTTTCCAACTCGGCCATGACCTGTGGAGAAAGGACGGAGGTGACACCGTGAACATATCCCAGCGGAAACTCCACCAGGGTCAGCACTTGGCCCGTCTTCTGGTCGATGACTTTGTAGGTCAGCTCGACGTACTTGTTGGTCCCGACAACCTCTTTCATGACTGACCCTGATGCATCAGAATATGGAGGCGGCAAATATGCGCACCTCCCCTTTCTCATAACCAAGGACGAGCCGCCCTAGCCACTCGCCCTCCTTTGCACTGCTTCTGACACGGTAAAGCACGGTCACATGCTGGCCGCGGCGGATGATACCCAGATAGTCCCATTTGTCGGAGAGCTTGCGCGCCAGCTCGCTTTTGGCGAACTGTTTCCCAAGCTCCATCTCGTTCAAGCCGAGCAACAAGTCGTAAGAGAACTTCCTGATGAATTTACCGTACTGGCCCTTGTTGGAATACGTGATCAGATCGGACCACATCGGGTGAGCGATAGCCAGCAATTCCTCATCAGTGTGTTCAATGATGTTAGTGTGCTCAACGATGTTCATACCCAGCCTTTGACATACGCCGTTTCCGACCCTCCACCGCATGGGTAGAAGAGCAGGCAACCCAACTTTCCGGCCGTCCCTCGGCTATTCGTCCTCGCCGACGAGGTGATAGCAGGGCGCTTTTTCCATGGTGTACTCGCCTGTCTTCGGATCACGACGAGAAACTGTCAGCACGTGCCAGTTCTTATCGTCCAGCTTCATCGCATCGCCACGGTAGTAGTAACCAGGCCAACGGGTTTCCTTGCGGAACAAAGTATGCTGGAACACACTTTCAGAAGTGAGGAAGCGATGCTTCAGTTCCCATGCACGCAGCAGCTCGTGGATATCCTATGCAGCGATCTTCTCCATATCTTCCCCCAGAGATCTTGATCTTCTTGAGACCGATGTGCAGAAGCTTCTCGTTGGTCATGTAGTTGACGCCAAAACCACCACAATACTCGTCCATCAGTTTCTGCAAGCGATCCAGACCCTGTCTTGGATTGATGAAGTTAGGATTGACTGAACCCGCAACGACTTCGTTGCTATACACACTGTAAGTTTCCATTGGCTTGTAGATCTGCTCCTTACGGTCGCTCGATCTGCTCGTCAGAAACACGGATGCCCTCTGCCTTGCCATCATCAATATATTTGCAAGCCGCCTTGGCAGCCAGACGACCTTCAGTGAAAGAGCCCGATGAGAACGCGTGCGGTGTACCACCTACCGCATCACCCGCGCCAAACAGACCTTCAACCGTGGTCATGCGGTTATAGCCCCAGAAGTACTCCGGCGGAGATATGTCTTCCGGACCCGAGCACCATGCACCGCAACCCGTAGCGTGTGAACCCATGACATAAGGCTCAGAAGTGGTCAATTCCGGGTTTTCGTATTTGGGATCAACGTCTGTTGCCGCCCAAAGTACCGCTTGGCCGACGGTCATGCCCAGGAAGTTGTGCCAGCCGATCTCTTCAAGATGCGGATCCTGGAAGGCTTCCATGGTCACCATGTGAATCGGACCGCGACCGGCATTCACCTCGTTGATGAATGCATGGTTACGCAGACAGGTCGGAATCGGCTGTGAGTTCTGTGCGAAACTTCCGGATCCAGATATTCCTTGCCCACCATTTCTGCAGAGCCGGGAACCACTTGGACTCATACTCTTCGCCGTAGACCATTCTGGGTATAGGTCTTGAGATGCAGGAAGTAGGCGCCGACCGGACCGTAACCATCCTTGAATCGGGCCAGCACGATACGGTTTTCCATTTGCGTCATCTTCGCGCCGGCTTCGATCATCAGACCATACGCAGAACCCGATGACCATGGTGCGTACCAGACACGACCCGCACCTTCGCCGACGGAACGCGGCTTGAAGATGTTGGAGGCGCCACCGGCGCCACAGATCACGGTCTTGGACTTGAAGACGTGGTAGTTACCGGTACGGACATTGAAGCCCACGGCACCCGCGACGCGGTTCTCCTTGGAATCATCCATCAACAGATGGGTCACGCAGACACGGTTGAAGACCTTGTCGGCCGACTTCTTGGCTGCTTCAGCAACGATCGGCTTGTAGGATTCACCGTGAATCATGATCTGCCAGCGCCCTTCACGCAGATACGCGCCTCTTCTCGGGATCACGCATCAGCGGCAGGCCCCACTCTTCAAACTGATGCACAGCCGAGTCAACGTGACGCGCCATGTCAAACAGCCAGGTCTTCACGCACCATGCCCATCAGGTCGATACGCGCATAGCGGACGTGATCTTCCGGATTGTTCTCGCCGAAGCGTGTTCCCATGTAACAGTTGATCGCGTATAGCCCCTGGGCCACCGCACCGGAACGGTCGATGTTTGCCTTTTCAGCAATGACGATTTTCTTGTCCTTGCCCCAATATCTGGCTTCAAACGCAGCACCGGTACCACCGAGGCCCGCACCTACAACCAGAATGTCGATATCGTCTTCAATAATTGTCTTTAACCCATTAGTAGTACACCCCTTCTTTAAGTTCAAGCCATTGGATTTCAGCGTGTGTAAACCGCCGTCATCCATGCGAATATACTTGGGCTCGTTAAACAGCAGTTCGCTGTCGCGCATTTCCTTGCTTGGGCCAGGCACGTCGGCGAGTTTCGGGATCGCCGTGCCCCAGGGCTTGGTCGTGATAGGCGCCAACAGCTCCATGTCTTTTTTGCCGTTGCGGAACTTGATGCGCCAGGCGATCGTGCCTTTCTCCTCATCACGGTCCACGCGCACCGAGTGGCCCAGTGGCGCAAAATCCGCATAACCGCGAACATCAATCGCGTGGTGCGGGCAGGCTTTGACGCAGGAGTAACACTCCCAGCACATGTTGGGTTCGATGTTGTAGGCACGACGAAGCGATCTTATCGATGTGCATGATGTCGGATGGGCAGATATCAACGCACTGTCCACAGCCATCACAACGCGTCATATATACGAAAGTTGGCATTATCTCTCTCTACTTGAGTAATCGTGAATCACAGCGCGAATCTTAATAGTGGTTCGGTGTCTCACGCTTGATGCCAAGCCCCATGTCGGGCGGGTTCTTGCCCATATATTCCGGGATATCCGGGAACTATATGTACCGCGGGTCCGTCAGATCGTAATCCGGGGCAAGTTCTCTCTTGAACCATCCGCCTTGGTGACCCGCTTCTGGTAGGCGGCGGACGGCTTGAAGAACATATGCGCGAACTTGGACCACGGAACAGAGCCAAACAGCACGACCGTGGCGAGCAAGCACAGCGCAAGCGCACATTCGTCCACGGACTGCCGGTCCACTGCAGGTAGGACCAGATCAGGGCCATCGTCGCGCTGGCGAGCAGCGACAGAATGAACAGATCGGCGCGCACGACGCGGAACGGTGAATTTCCCTCGGCCGCGACGTCGACGCGGATGAAGAACCAGAACCAATAGCCGCCGATGCATACCATCAGAGCGCCGAGGTGCCACAGCGTCGTCAGGAGCGACGGAGCCGCGGATCCCTTCGTCGAATACCAGAAGACCAAAGCTGCCGTGGAGGCGACGTAGAAGATGAAGCCATACATGGTCAGAAGATGCGAGAGCCGGCGACGCGGATTGCAGAACTCGCTCGATGTCAGAACCTCGGACATCACCGTCTGCGCCGCCAGCGAAGCCTTGTCGCCACCGCTGAGCCGGCGCGTGCGCGAGCCTTCAGCCTTCTTCATGTTGTTGAAGAAGTACTGGGCGCTTCCTTTGTGCCAGACATCGTACAGCGTGCCGCCTATGACCAGCACGAACATCAACGCGACGAATGCCTGAATGACGGGCAGCGGAATTGTCGATGCGAGATCGACGAACGGATTGTATTCGAACACTATCAGTCCCCCTACGCTTGTTGCGCGCCGTTCACACGCTTAGGAAACGCTGACGGCATAGTCAACGCCCCACCCGCCGCGGCATCGCCGCCTCTATGATATTCCTATATCATGATACTCGATTACAACGATCTGTCGAGTTCCCGTCGGGCCATTCCTGCCAACTTGACGCGCCAGGCAGCAGACGGCAAGCTGGTCCGCTCAATCATCCGTGCGACCCATTGGCCGATCTTGCTTATCGCACAGTTTGGGCCACCGTGCTCATTCGACCGTTGCATATGGATATTCGTGCGCACTAATATGATCAGCGAGTGACCGGCGCTGCGGCAGAGATTGCACCGCAGGCCCGCATGGCACGGGATGCACCGAGATGTCCGAGTTCGTTTGCGACGCCTGTAAATTGCCGCCGGTGGTGAGCGCCGATCCCGAGGCACCCTTCAAGGCCGGAGGCCCGGTCCCGCCCGGCTGGTTCGTCCGTCGCATCGACGCCCGCACGTTCACGCTGTGCGACTGCTGTGGCAGCATGCAGCACTTCAAAGGCGGCGTGTCCGCCTATCTGCAGCAACAGCTCGGCCTCGGGCCCTATGCCGTGCTCGCGCTCGACGAGGGTCCCGGCAGCGGTCTGCATCGGCACCGCATCGTCCGCAGCGATTAGGACGCGATCGCCGACCAGTTGCAGGGAGTAGCCGGCATGCACCCGCCACCAGACGACGATCAATCCGGTCATCCGGGAAAACCCGCGGATCGGCTTCCGCCCGGCGAGCCGGTCAAGGTGTCGTGCGACAGCTGCCACGCCGAATGCACACTGGCCCCCGTCACCGGCCCGACGCTGCTTCGCCGCACACTCCCGCGCGGCTGGCGTCCGCGCCGCATCGACGGCCGCGTCTACGTGCTGTGCGACATCTGCGGCAACCTGCGCCAGTTCGTCGGCGGTCTGTCGCCCTATCTGCAACAGCACCTCGGCCTGCCGCCCAACGTCGAGATCGAGTTCCCCGAACACACCGAGCTGCCCGATGCCTGGATCAACCGGTCCGGCAATACGATCACCCGCAAATAGCCTTCGCACTCAACCCCACGTGAAAGGTGTCCTCATGTCCGACGTCGACATCAACAAACTCATCGTCACCTCGGCGCAGAAGGGCGGCGACCCCGCCCAGATCGTGCGCGCTGGCGAGATCGCCACATGGAGCCGCGACGACGCTCAATCGCGCGCGCGCGCCGAGGGCATCGAGCTGACGGCCAGCCACTACAAGGTACTCGAGTTCCTGCAAGGGCTCTACGTCAGCAACGGCCCGGCTCCGCACGCGCGCATGCTGTCGACCGCGCTCAACGACCGCTTCGCCGATCAGGGCGGCAGCAAATTCCTCTACCAGCTGTTCCCCGGCGGACCGGTCGGCCAGGGCTCGCGCCTCGCCGGCGTGCCCTCGCCCCACGACACCCGCGATCTGTCGTTCGGCTCGACGTATTAGTCGTCGCATCCGGCCGGCTCCGCGGAGCGGAGTCGGATGCGACAATCAAGAAAAGTCCCCTCCCCGATGGCCCACCTCATCCCGCTCAGCCGTTTAGCGCGGCTCGTCGGCCAGCCGCGGTCCGCGCTGCAGCGGATGGCGCAGGACGGCGAACTCACGACGTTCGACGGACAGGTCGAACTCGACGAGGTGATGCGCCTGTTCCCCGACGTGCGGCTCGAGAACGAGGAGGAATTGCGCCGCGTCGAGGAGATCAAGGACCAGGCGCTGCTCAAGGCCGCCGCGCGTCCCGAACTGCCCGACGCGGTGGTGCTTTACGAGCGCCTGCGTATCCTCGGCCGCGAATTCGCAGAGGCGCGCGGCCGTCTCAAGCACTACGATCGGGTGCATGGCTGGATCGCCGGCAAGTTCGCCGAAGCCGTCGAAGTCAAGCAGGCCACGCCGCAATTCGCCGAGCAGTTTCTCAACTGGTTCAAGCGCGAGCTCGCCGCGCCCCAAGCCGATCTCAGGCACTGGGAAGACCTATTTGCCATGGAACGCGTCATGCAGGTGATGTCGGCGCAAGTGACCGTGGTGCCCAGCGGTCAGTCGTTCGAGGTGATGGGCGACGAGACGCTGCTGGAGGCCGGCTTGCGCGCCGGTCTGTCGCTGCCCTACGGCTGCAGCAACGGCACCTGCGGACAATGCAAGTGCCGCATCGTCAGCGGTCAGGTGATCAAAGTCGACCCGCACGACTACGTGCTCACCGCCGCCGAAAAGCGCGACGGCTACACGCTGTCCTGCGCCTACACCGCCGTCGGTGACTTGAACATCGAGGTGCCGCTGTGGGGCGTCGCCGACATCCCAGAGCAGACCATCGTCACTCACGTTCGCGCCATTGAGAAACTCGGACCCAAGCGCGTTGCACTGCATCTTTTGACCCCGCGCGCCGAGCGCCTGCGCTACCTCGCCGGACAGCAGGTCGAGATCAACGTCGGTGGCGAAAGCCGGCTGGTGCCCGCCGCCGGCTGCCCGTGCGAGGAGCGGCGTATCGAGGTGCACGTGCTGTGCGACCGCGGCGAAGCGTTCGACCGCCGCATCCTCGAAAGTCTCGCCGCCAACGACGAAGTGACGATCCGCGGCCCGTTCGGCGAGTTCGTGCTCGACGCCGCCTCCGAGCGTCCGATCCTGCTCGTCGCCGAGGGGCCCGGCTTTGCACCGATCAAGAGTTTGCTGCAGCACGCCCTGTCGCTCGAGCACGCTCCCACGATCACCCTCTATCGCCTCGCCGGCGGCGACGGGCTCTATCAGGAAAACCTGCTCAAATCATACGCCGGGGCGCTCGACCACTTCCATTACATGCCCTATGCCGCCGGGCGGTCGAGCCAGGACATGCTCGACGACATCGTGCGCGACACCGCCGCGGCTGGCCTCGCCAGCCATGACGTCTACGCTGCGGGCAACGCCGTTTTCATGACCGAGGCTCGGGCCCGCCTGACCGCTGCCGGACTGCCCGCCTCGCAGTGGAAGGGTGTGCCGATCGCTTGAACTTGTTGCCGAGCCCCGATCTGCGCACGAGCCACGCCGAAATTGACATGAATCAAGGTTCACACATCGATATGCGGACACCAGTATATTAGAATTATTCCGCAATTGAGCGACCACGGATCAAGGGAGGAGCGCCCATGGCGCACATCGTCGTTCTCGGCGCAGGCGTCGGCGGGGTCTCGGCCGCTTACGAACTCCAAGCCAAGCTCGGGTCGAAGCACCGCGTCACGCTGATCTCCTCGCTGCCCTATTTCCAGTTCACGCCGTCCAATCCCTGGGTCGGCGTCGGCTGGCGCAAGAAATCCGACATCACCATCGAGCTTGCGCCGCTGATGAAGCGTTTCGGCATCGGCTTCGAAAGTGTCGGCGCCAAAAAGCTCTCGCCCGCCGAAAGCTCGATCGAGCTCGACGACGGCCGCACGCTCAAATACGACTTCATGATCATCGCCACCGGCCCCGAACTCGCCTTCGACGAGATCCCCGGCCTCGGCCCGCACGGCGGACACACGCAGTCGGTGTGCACCGTCGAGCACGCCACCCACGCTTATGGCGAATGGCAGAAGTTCTGCGACGATCCCGGCCCGATCATCGTCGGGGCGGTGCAGGGTGCGTCGTGCTATGGCCCCGCCTACGAGCACGCCGGCATCATGGACACCGACTTGAAGAAGCGGAAGATCCGCGACCGCGTGCCGATGACCTTCGTCACCTCCGAGCCCTACATCGGCCATCTCGGCCTCGGCGGCGTCGGCGACACCAAGGGGCTGCTCGAGAGCGAGTTCCGTGAACGCAACATCAAGTGGATCTGCAATGCCAAGGTCGACAAGGTCGAGCAGGGCAAAATGTTCGTCACCGAGTTCAACGAGGACGGCAGCGAGAAGAAAAAGCACGAGCTGCCGTTCAAGTACTCGATGATGCTGCCCGCTTTCCGTGGCGTGGCGGCGACGCGCGGGCACGAGGGCCTCAACAACCCGCGCGGCTTCATCCTCGTCGACAAGAAGCAGCGCAACCCCAAGTATCCCAACATCTTCGCGGTCGGCGTTTGCATCGCCATCCCGCCCTACGAGGTGACGCCGGTGCCGGTCGGCGTGCCGAAGACCGGTTACATGATCGAGAGCATGGTGACCGCCACTGTCGAGAACATCGCCGATCTCATCGATGGCAAAGAACCGCACGTCGAGCCGACGTGGAACGCGCTGTGCCTCGCCGACTTCGGCAACAAGGGTGCGGCGTTCATCGCCAAGCCGCAGATCCCGCCGCGCAATCTCAACTGGGCGGTCGAAGGCGTGTGGGTCCACTACGCCAAGATCGCGTTCGAGCGCTATTTCCTGCGCAAGATCCGCAAGGGCCAGACCGAGCCGTTCTACGAGCGCTATGTGCTCAACGGCCTGCTCGCCGTCGGCAAGCTCAAAGACGCCAAGCCCAAGGGCGGCGCACTGCCCAAGGCGTAACTTGCCGCCACCGCGATGTCATCCCGGCACTCGTTGCCGGGATCCATCGCGCCAAAATCATAGGAGTTCGCGGCTCCATGGATCCCGGGGACGAGCCCCGGGATGACCTTTTCTACTGCGAGTAGTTCGTCGACAACCTTGACCCCACCTACCCCCGGCTCAGGCCCTTCGCCTCCAGCTCCTTGAGATAGCCGGCCCAGCGGGCGTCCTTCTCCTGACCGAGTTCGAGCAGATACGACCAGGTGTACAGCCCGGTGTCGTGGCCGTCGTCGAAGGTGATCTTGGCGGCATACTTGCCGACCGGCTTCATCTCCCTGATCTTGACGTTCCGCTTGCCCGGCACCGTCACGCGCTGCTCGGCGGAATGGCCCTGCACTTCGGCTGACGGGCTCATCACGCGCAGCATCTCGGCCGGCAGATCGTACGAGAAGCCGTCCTTGAACGTCACCTTCAGGCTGTCGCGCTTCTCCGCCACCTTCATCAGCGGCGCCTCGATGCCCTTTGCGGTCTGGATCTCGCCCCACGCCTTGGCGGCGATCTCCTTGTAGATCGCGGCCTCGGGACCAGCCGGTGCGATGGCGACAATGGGCGTGCCGGCGTCCGACAGCTCGCGGATGTCCATGTGCAGCGGAATGCCGCCGAGGAACGTGAGGCCGAGCTTCGCCGCTTCCTTCTCCGCGCCGCCGCTGCCGAAGATGTCGTAGCGTTTGCCGGTGTCGGGCGCGATGAAGTAGCTCATGTTCTCGATGATGCCGAGCACCGGCACCTCGACCTTGCGGAACATGTTGAGGCCCTTCCTCGCGTCGATCAGCGCCAGGTCCTGCGGCGTCGATACGATGATCGCACCCGACAGCGGCACCTGCTGCGCAATCGTCAGCTGCACGTCACCCGTGCCCGGCGGCATGTCGATCACCAGCACGTCGAGATCGCCGGTGTCGTTCCACGCCACGTCGAACAGCATCTGCTGCAGCGCCTGCACCACCATGGGGCCGCGCCACACGATGGGCGTCGCCTCTTCGACCAGGAAACCCATCGACATGACACCGATGCCATAGGCTTTCAGCGGCAACAGCTTCTTTTCATCCTCCGTCGCACTCGGCTGTTCGCCAGCAAGGCCCATCAGTCGCGGCTGCGACGGGCCATAGATGTCGGCGTCGAAAATGCCGACGTTGAGCCCGAGCGCCTTGAAGCCGAGCGCGAGGTTGGTCGCCGTCGTCGATTTGCCGACGCCGCCCTTGCCCGAGGCCACCGCGACGATGTGCTTCACGCCCGGCAGACCCGGAATGCCGCCACCTGCCCCCTTCGGGCCGCCCGCCATCGGCTTGGCCGCGGCCGAGCCGTTGCCCGCCTTGGCGCCCGACTTGCCCATCGGCGCCTCGGCGGTCAGCACCGCGGTGACGCCGGCGACGCCCTCGATCTCCGAAACCGCTTTCTCGGCGGCGCGGCGCAGCGGCTCGGAGGCCTCGGCGCGATCGGCCGGAACCGTGACCGAGAAATACACGCGGTCGTCCTTGATGACGATTTCGGACACCAGCCCGAGTTCGACGACGTTGCCCTTGCCGTCCTGCCCCTTGACTGATTTCAGCTTGGCCAGAACCTGATCCTTGGTGATGCTCATGATTGTTTTTCCTATCCATCCATCGACGGGGCTTGCTGCCGCGTCAGACGCTCATTCGTTTCTGCCAGGTTGACGCCGCGTCGAGTGTAGAGGTCCGGCACCCGTCTCCCGACGGCGTGCCCCGCTACCTCAGTCGATCGCGACGGCGGCGAGCTTGGCCAGCGTGTCCGCCTCGCGGGTGACGGCCTTCATGATCAGCGCGCGCTTGGCTTCGGGAAGATCCAGCGCCAGCGCCGCGCCATGTCCCTTGGGCGACATCTTGCGCAGCGTCTTGCCGACGATGTCGATGATCTTATCCTCGTCATAGCTCGAATATTTCGCCAGGAACTCGTCGATGTAGTGCTCGACGAAGACCACGTCGACGACGTTCTCCAGCGCCTGCGATTCACGGTCTTTCTTCAGCTGCTGCTTCTTCACCAGCATGCCCACACGGGCGATCTCGTCGTCGGCGCGGCCGTGCGCCCGCATGATCTCACCGAGCAATTTGGCGTGATGCTCGCGGCACGTGCGCCGCCACTCGTCATAGCCGGCGCGGCCCTCGGGATAATTCGCGCGCGGGATGTCCCAGCGGCGGATGTGCTGGCCGCGCGCGGCGATCTTCAGCGTCTCCGACGCATCGGGATACATCGCGGCGAGCCGCTCCGTCATGCGCTCGGAATACACCACCTCGTACGGACGCCGCACGCCGCCGACCTCGGTCGCGCGCGGATCGTCGGCGTTGGCCTTGTCGATCGCTCGGATGATGTCGTCGAAGCGGGTCGAACTCTCGGCTGTGCTCATGGATCTACTCCCTTGATCGCGCCGGGGGGTGCGCGATGATTTCGGCTTTGCGGTCATCCCGGATTTTGTCATCCCGGATTTGACTTTGGCGCGTGCGTCCGCTTTGCACTGGCGCACGAAAGCGACGAAGCGCTGCGGCCAGGGATTGCGCCCGGTGCCGCGCTGGTGGCTGAACGTGGCCAGCAGATTATGCACCATCACGCCGTCGCGGCGCTGGTCGATGCCGTCGCCGCGGATCACCTGGAACGCGAACTCGAGCTCGCCCGGCAGATTGCGCACGGCGGCAAAGTGGAACTCGTGCGCGTTGACCTTCCAGCCGGCGCCGCCCGCTTTTCCGGCCCCACTCGATGGCGAGATAACTGGCCAGCGCGCCGCGGCCGTCTCGGCCAGCCGCACCTGTCCGCGCCCCTGCGGCACCGCGCACATCACCGCGTCGCCCGGCACCACGCCGACCATCTCGCCGCGCGCGCCGCCGAATTCGATCGAGCGGCACAGATACATGAGCCCGCCGCACTCGGCATAGGCCGGCAGCCCGCCCTCGATCGCCGCCTTGATGTCGGCCCTGAGCGACGCGTTGGCCTCGAGCGCGCCAAGTTGCGTCTCGGGGAACCCGCCGCCGATCATCAGCGCGTCGGCCTCGGGCAACCGCGCATCGGCCATGCTGTCGAAAAACACCAGCTCCGCACCCGCCGCTTCCAGCGCCTGCAGATCGTCGGGGTAGTAAAAGCCGAACGCCGTGTCGCGCGCGATGGCGATGCGGACCCGCTCTGACTTTTGGTGCGCGCGCCGCTACCTCAGCGGTGACCGGCAGCGGCTCAGCCGAGCGCGCGATGGCCAGCACCTTGTCGAGGTCGACGCCGTCGCGCACCGCCGCGGCGATGCGCACGATCCGCGCCTCGGCAGCACCTGTCTCCGTCGGCGTGGTCAAGCCGAGATGGCGCTCGCGCACCGCCAGCCCGTCGTCGCGCCTCAGGCAGCCGAGCACGGGGATGTCGCAATAGCGCTCGACCGCGGCGACCAGCTTGCCCTCGTGCCGCGGCCCCGCGATCTTGTTGATGATGACGCCGGCGATCCGCACCGCCGGGTCGAACACGCGATAGCCCATCAGCAGCGGCGCGATGCCGCGCGTGATGCCCTCGGCATCGACCACCAGCACCACCGGCGCGCCGATCAGCTTGGCCAGCGCCGCGTTGCTGTCGCTGCCTTCGAGATCGACGCCGTCGTGCAGCCCCTTGTTGCCTTCGATCAGCGCCATATCGACGCCACGCGACCGCGCCGCGACCATCGCCGCGATCTCCGCGCCGTCCTGCGTATTGAAATCGAGGTTGAAGCACGCCCGCCCCGTCGCGCGGCCGAGCCACATCGGGTCGATGTAGTCGGGGCCCTTCTTGAAAGGCTGCACGGCAAGGCCGCGTTCCGTCAGCGCCCGGCCGATGCCGATCGACACGGTCGTCTTGCCCGACGACTTGTGCGCGGCGGCGATCAGGATGCGGGCAGCTGGAATGGCTGTGCTCACGATAGCACCGCCCCGGTGACAGGCGCCCTCGTTCGCCGGACAATGCCGACTGTCAAGGTCGGGTATGACAGTTCACAAGCTTCATCGGCGCGCGGCCCGGTGGCCATGCTGAAAGTGGACCGGACCTTGCGCCGGTGGATCATGTCTGCGTCTCGGCGTCGGCCAGCGTGGTCGGCAGGATGCGCAGCACGCGCACGCCCACCAGCGTGATCGTCAGCGCCAGCGCGACGCCGCCCATGCCGAGCAGGAACTCCGGCAGCGTCGGCACATAGATCGTGCGCAACCCGTCGAAGAAGCTCGACGTCTCGACCATCCCGGGGAACAGCACCATCGGCGCCGATTGTCCGCCGATGATGATCACATAGAGCTGCGCCAGACCGCCGAAGATGACCAGCGCCGCCGCCAGCGCCAGCCGGCCGCGCCCCAGCGTCTTCGGTCCGAGAAAGATCAGCGCCAGCGGCACCAGCGCACCGAGGAAGATCTGCGCCAGCCAGAACAGCCGCGTGATCACGCCACCGTCCCACAGGATGAAGCGCTCGATGGTCTTGTGCTCGGCGGCGTAGAGGTTGGTCAGGTGCTGCACGACGGTGAAATACAGAACCGCCGCGATGAAAATACCCATCAGCCGGCCTAATCGCGTCAGCAGTTCCGGTCCCGGCGCGGTCTCGCCGCGGCCGAACAGCGCCATCACCACCAGGATGAACACCGCCAGCCCCAGCGACAGCGACATGGCGACGAACAACGGCGCCAGCACCGCGGCGTCATACGCTTCACGCCCGATCAGCCAGCCGAAGATCGAGCCGGTGCCGGTGGTCAGCGCCAGCCGCCACAGGAACGCCGCAAGCCCCATCGGCTTGGAGAACTTCTCGAGCCCGGTGCCCATCATGGTCAGCAGGTAGGCGCCGACGATGACCATGAAGCCGGTGTAGAGAAAAATGTTCCACGCGAAGATCGACGAGAAATTATAGGTCGTCATCGCCACGATGAGGCGCTCCGGCCGCCCCAGATCGAGCACCAGCACGATCAGGCCCGACGCCAGCAGCGCCAGCGCCAAGAGCGCCGACAGCCGCGCCATCGGCTTATAGACCTCGCGGCCGAACACCGAGCTGACCGACGCGACGTTGAGTGCGCCCGATGCGGCGACGATCAGGAACACCGCGAAGACGTGCGGCATGCCCCACACCACTTGATTGTCCATGCCGGTGACGACGTGGCCGTTGTGCTCCATGTAGTACGCCGACGCGAGCCCCGCCGCGATCAACGCGCCGAGCCCGGCGAGCGCCAACCAGAAGCGATTGCCTGCATCGTGCTCGCGATAGACTACGCGCGCCATCTGTTCCGCTCCCTGGTTCCGCTAGATGCCCTGATACCTGACGCCGGGATCGAGCCCGAGGTCGGCGCGGATCTGCCGCGTGGCATACGTCGCAATGCGTTTCGAAATCTCGCTCGCCGGATCGTTGAGATCGCCGAACATCATGGCCCCATGCCCCGCCGCCGAGCAGGCCTCGACGCACGCCGGCGTGCCGCCCGCATCGACGCGATGCACGCACATCGTGCAGCTCTCGACTGTACCCTTGCCGCGCGGCGCATGCGCCTTCTGGTCCTCGAGCGGCTCGTGCACGAACGACCGCGCCTTGTACGGGCAGGCCATCATGCAATAGCGGCAGCCGATGCAGATGTGCTTGTCGACCAGCACGATGCCGTCCGCGCGCTTGAACGACGCGCCCGTGGGGCAGACGTCGACGCACGGCGGCTCGGCGCAATGCTGGCACATCATCGGCAGCGACGAGGTCACGCCGTTCTTCGGATTCTTGATCGTCACCTTGCGGATCCACTGCGCGTCGGTGCGCGGGTGGACCCCGGCCTTCCCAGCAACTTCCTTCCAGCCGTTCTCCTTCGAGCAGGCCGTGACGCACCCCGTGCAGCCGTCGGCGCACTTCGAGGTGTCGATCAGCAGGCCCCAGCGGTTTTTCGACGACACCTTGTCCGCCGCCGCCCGCACCTTGGATTGGCCTGCAGCCGTTTGCGCCGCAGCCGGCGTGCTCTCGGCATAGGCCATCAGCGTCACGCCCGGCGCGAGCGCCAGCGTCGTGAACGCCGACGCGCTTTTGAGAAACCAGCGCCGCGCCGCGTCGATACCCGCCGACTTCGGCTCCTCGCCCGCAATCGTCAGCGCCTCGCCGCGGCTCTCGCCGGCCTTGCCGCCGCTCTTGCAGCCGCACGTCCCGCTACCGCAGCCGCCCGACTTCTGCGCATCAGACTTGGTGGCATCGGCCTTCGGTGCATCGGCGATGAAATCTTCCATCCTCATGGCCGCTGCCCCTCCGCGCCCTTCGACGAGCCGGCATTGTCGCTCAGATAGTCGCCGAGCGCCGCACCCAATCGCGCCATCTCGGCCTTGGCCGCGACGCCATGGTGTCCAGCATCCGCATGATATTTGTTCGGCGTCGGCGCCAACTCCGCGCCCTTGCTACCTGGCGCCGCGCCTTCCGGGCGCGACGCGTGGCACTCGAAGCAATCGACCTTCACCGCCGCATAGTCGTGGCACGAGCGGCAGAAGTGGCGCTCGTCCTTCACCGTCACCGCCTTGCCGTCGGCGCCGCTGACGGCGTGGCAATCGATGCACGCCTTCAAGCTGAACTGCGGCGTGCGGATGCCGTCGTGCACGGTGTCGTCACGCTTGTGGTTGAGCGCGGTCATGTGGAACCGGCGCATCCAATCGGTCGGGGCCACGCACTTGTCGCCCTTGCCCTTGGTGATGGCGGGCAGCGGCGTGCGCCCAGGCTTTGCCGGATCGTCTTCACTGTCCCCGAGGGATCCGCCGCCGGCTTCGATTGCGCTGGCGGCGCCGTTTGCGCCACCGCGTCGTCCGCGCCGCGCACGCTCACGCCTGCCACGAGCGCGAACGCCGTCACCACCGCCGTCATGATCAGCCAAGGCCGCACGTGCATCTCCCTTACTGGCCGAGGCCCATCTGGATGTAGCCCGAGGGGCAGACGTCGGCGCAGATGTGGCAGCCGATGCACTTGCCGTAATCGGTATCGACATAGCGCCCGACCGCGCGATCCTTCTTCGGCACGCGGAACACCGCCGTCTGCGGGCAGTAGACCACGCAGTTGTCGCACTCGAAGCACATGCCGCAGCTCATGCAGCGCTTGCCTTCCGCGACGGCCTGCGCCTCGGTGAAGACCTTGATGCGCTCCTCGAAGTTACCGAGCACCGCTTCGGCCTCGATGTGGACCTCCTCGCGCTTGGCGCGGGGCTCGAACTTGAAGTGTCCCTTGAACAGCGCGCCGTGCGGGATGATCTGCGACGCCGACTGGTCCTCGTAGTTGTGAATCGGCGAACGACGCTTCCGACGTGCCGCGCAACGCCGACTTCTCCTGCTGGGTCCTGGTGTCGTATGGCGTCGGGTCGAGCGCGCGCTGATGCAGCTCGTTCAACAGATTGAAGTGGTGCACGTCCACCTTCGGCCGCTTGTCGATCGGATTGCCGGCCAGCATGTGGTCGATGCTGTCGGCGGCGATGCGGCCGTGGCCGATGGCGGTGGTCAGCAGATGCGGACGGATCACGTCGCCGCCGGCGTAGTGCTTGGGCTTGCCCTTGACCTGATAGACGCCCTGGATGTTGATGAAGCCCTTGCCGTTGTCGAGCACGCTCAGCTCGCCGCCGAGATCGCCCATCTGGCCGATGGCCGAGATGATGATGTCGCACTCGATCTCGAACTCGGTGTCCGGCGTCGGCACTGGCGCCGTGCCCTTCATCGTGCACTTGCACATCTTGAGCGCACGGGCGCGGCCGTCGGGATGCCTCAAAACCTCGAGCGGCAGCACGCCGCCGATGATCGTCACGCCTTCGCGCTTGGCGTCCTCGCGCTCGCGCTCCGACGCCGTCATCTTCTCGATCGGGAACAGCGACGTCAGCGTCGCCTGCATACCCTCGCGGCGCATGGTGCCGGCGACGTCATGCGCGGTGTAGCCGAGCAGATCGTGCGGATCGACGTCCTTCTCCGCCTTGTGCGTGATGTGGCCGAGACGGCGAGCGACAGACGCGACGTCGATCGAGGTGTCGCCACCGCCGACCACGACGACCTTCTGCGCCGTGCCGAGCACCCAGCCCTTGTTGAACGCATCGAGGAACTCGACGCCGGTGATGCAGTTCTCGGTGCCGTCCCAACCCGGAACCGGCAGCCCGCGGCCCTTCTGCGCGCCGACCGCCCAGAAGATCGCGTCGAAGTTCTTCTCCAGCTCGTCGATCGTGATGTTGACGCCGACGCGCGTGTTGTACTGCACCGTCACGCCCATCGCGATGATGCGGTCGATCTCGGCGTCGAGCATCGGGCGCGGCGTGCGATAGCCGGGGATGCCGTAGCGCATCATGCCGCCGAGCTTCTCGTTCGCCTCGAACAGCGCCACGCCGTGGCCCTTGCGGCGCAGGAAGAACGCAGCCGCGAGACCCGCCGGGCCGCCGCCGATCACCGCCACGTTCTTGCCGGTGTACTCGGCCGCCTCGGGCAGCTTGA
This sequence comes from uncultured Alphaproteobacteria bacterium, assembly GCA_963819775.1. GTDB lineage: Bacteria > Pseudomonadota > Alphaproteobacteria > Rhizobiales > Hyphomicrobiaceae > JAKAML01. The sequence goes on along the minus strand of CAWFXM010000012.1, from coordinate 209,719 downwards.
TCTTGTTCTCGATCGCCCAGTCGCCGACGTACTGCTCGACGCCGTTGATGCCGACGTAGTCGTCGACCTCGTTGCGGTTGCAGCCGTCCTCGCAGGGCGCCGGGCAGACGCGGCCCATCGCCGAGGGGAACGGGTTGGCGTCGACCATGCGCGCGAACGCATACTCCTGCCACTTCATGCCCTTCACCGGCGGCTTGTCCATGCCGCGCGCGATCGACAACCAGCCGCGGATTTCGTGGCCCGACGGGCAGCTACCCTGGCACGGCGGCGTGCGGTGCACATACGTCGGACACTTATAGGACTTGTCGGCCTGGAAGATCTTCTCAGTCAGATCCTGCCAGCCGGTCCACATGTTCTCGCCGTCCTTGAAACGGCGATTGGTCAGCTTGGTCCCGTCGTTGCTCGCCGGAGCGGCCTTGCCGGACTTCGAAATTGCATCATCCATGGTCGGGCTTCCCTATTAGGCCTTGCCGGTCTGCGGCGCGGCGAGTTTTTGATCCAGCGCTTTCGCCTGGATGGAACCGTCGAGCACGATCGCGTTGGCGACCATCTGGTGAACACTGAGAATGGCGTCCATCTTGAAACCGTAGGCCGGCATCACCTTGGTGAACTGCGCCTTGCAGATGGCGCAGATCGCCGCCAGATGCGTGACGCCGTGGTCCTGCGCCACCTGCTGCATGGCCCGCATCCGCGGTTGCGCGCCCTTGATGCGCAGGTCCATCAGGTCGTCGGTCAACAGACCGCCGCCGCCGCCGCAGCAGAACGTCGCCTCCTTGATCGTCTCCGGCGCCATGTCGTAGAAGTGGTTGCACGTCGCCCGCAGGATCTGCCGCGGGAACTCGAACTGCCCGCCCTCGACATCGCCCATGCGCGAGCCGCGCGCGACGTTGCAGCTGTCGTGGAACGTCAGCCGGTACTTGTCGTTCTGCGACTTGTCGAAACGCAGATTGCCCTTGTTGATCTGGTCGACCGTGAACTCGACGATGTGCTGCGGGATCGGGTAGCGCGGATCGAGGAAGTCGAACGGTCCCGCCAGCGTGTTGAGGAAGCTGTAGGCGACGCGCCAGGCGTGGCCGCACTCGCCGAACACCAGCCGCTTGACCTTGAGCTCCAGCGCCGCCTCGCGGATGCGCAGCGACACGTTGCGCATGTTCTCGTAGGAGCCGATGAACATGCCGAAATTCGCGGCTTCCGAGGCGTGCGACGACAGCGTCCAGCTGATGCCCGCCTGATGGAACACCTTGGCGTAGCCGATCAAGCCCTGGATGTGCGGCTCGGCGAACAGGTCCGCCGACGGCGTCACCAGCATGATCTCGGCGCCGACTTCGTCGAGCGGCAGCCGCACGTCGAGACCGGTCTCTTCCTTGATCTCCTCCTCCAGCCCGTCGAGCGTCGAGCGGATCGCCTTCTTCGGCAGGCCGAGGTTATTGCCGATCTTGAACACCTTGCCGATGATTTCGTTCGAGTACTTCTGACCCTTGCCGACGTGATCCATGATCTCGCGCGCGGCCATCGAAATTTCAGCGGTATCGATGCCGACGGGGCAATAGACCGAGCAGCGGCGGCACTGCGAGCACTGGTGGAAATAGGTGTACCACTCGTCGAGCACCTTCTCCGTCAGGTCCTCGGCGCCGACCAGCTTGGGGAACCACTTGCCCGCGGTGGTGAAGTAGCGGCGATAGACCTTGCGGAACAGATCCTGGCGCGCCACCGGCATGTTGTTGGGGTCGCCGGTGCCGAGGAAATAATGGCACTTGTCGGTGCAGGCGCCGCACTTGATGCAGCTGTCCATATAGACCTGCAGCGAGCGGTACTTGCCGAGCAGATCGCCCATCTTGGCGATCGCCTTCTCCTGCCAGTTGTCCACGAGCTCGCCCGGATAGCCGAGCGGCGTCTGGTGCTCGGCCTTGGCGACGAAGGGCTTGGAGTTCCGCCATCGCGCCGCACTTGAACGCCGGGATCTCGGTCGGGCTCGGAACCGGCTGCCCCTTGGCGATGATGTACGCGCTGTAGTCCTTCTTCGCCGCGGCGGGCTTGGGTGCCGCAGCGGGCTTCGGCGCGGGCGCCGGTGCTGCGCCGGTATTCGCTACCTCAGCCATGTGCGGCCTCCGTTGTGAAGCGCTTCGCGCACATGCCGGGCAAAGTGGCGGCCGGGCACAGCGGCCATTGGCGACGTCCAGATCATCGGCGGCGGCGTCATTCGCGCAGCGGACGGTGAGCCTGAGATGGGCATGTTCATTTCTGGCCAGCCCCCGTCTCGAGTTTGGCCGCCCAGGGGGCCAGATGCCGCCGCTCGCGCGGGTTGTCGACCTGGTTGCGGGTCGGGCTGAAGAACAGCCCCACGCCATGCAGCAGCTTGGAGAACGGGAAGATGATCATCAGCGCCGCAACGAGCCCGATGTGGATGAGCAGCAGCGGATCCTGCGGCAGCGGGTTCAGCTCGAAGCGCATCAGCCCGAGGAAGAACGCCTTCAGCGCCACGATATCGGTGTGCGCCACGAATTTCATGCCGAGCCCGCTGAGGCCGATGGCGACGATCAGCGCCAGCATCAGATGATCGGACGGGGCGGAGATGTAGCGCACCCGCGGCACCAGAATCCGCCGCGCCCACAGCCCCAGCAGTCCCGCCACCATGGCGAAGCCGGCATACATGCCGAACGGCTGCACCAGCGCCACCCAGCTCCACACCGGCTGCGTGAAATAGCGCAAATGACGGAGCAGAACCAAAAGCAGCGCGGCATGGAAGATCCAGCCGAACACCCAGATCCACTTGTTGGCCTTGAACAGGCTCTCGAACAGCACCACTTCGCGCGCCAGCCGCAGCCCGACGCCTGCGGTCGTGGTCGGCGCCGGCGTCGTTGGAATCTTCAGCGGGGCCGGCGTCTGCAGATAGAGGCGGATGCGATAGGCGAGGCCGCCGGCCAGGACCAGCGTCGCAAGGTAGAACAGACCGGCGAAAATCGTGGTGATCACAGCCCGTCCCCTCGCATGACTTCTCGTCCTCTCACATGGCTTCAGGTCCCGTCAGCCAGGAGGCCGCGGGTCGCCGTCAAAATTGCCGTCATCGTCGTCGCAGTATCGTCGCGGTCGTCTCTACCGCCGCCGTCGAGGCGATTGCCTTCCAGGCGACGCAGGCGTCCGTCAGGCGGCGCGGCTGTCCGGCTGGCCGGACAACCGCAGCGCTCCGATCGGATCAGACGCAGCCGGTCGGCTTCGGAAGACCGGCGATCTTGCACGCCTGCTTGGCCGGACCGTAGGGGAACAGCGTATAGAGGTATTCGTTGCTGCTCTTGTCGGGACCCATGGTCTTGGCCAGCGCCTTGGTCAGGACGCGGATGGCCGGAGCGACCTGATACTCGTCGTAGTACGAGCGGAGGAAATTGACGACCTCCCAACGCTCGTCGTTCATCTCCAGATCCTCGCTCTGAGCGATCAGCAGCGCCAGTTCCGGGTTCCAGACCGAGAGATCCGTGAGGTAGCCCTCTTCGTCGGCCTCGAAATCCGTTCCGTTCAGCATGTAGCCCATTCGACTTCTCCCATTGTGACTTCGTAGTGTTCCTGTCCTGGCCTGATCGCCCGCATCCGCCCGGATGGCCGTGCGTGCGCCGAGGCGTGGACGTGCGTTACAGCCAGGCCTGGCTGGATTTGTGAGCGACGACGAGATCGACGAACCCGCCGGCGTCGATGAGGTTGAGCCCCTCGATCAACTGCGCCTTGGCGAGGCCGCGGGCCGCGAGGTCGGCGCTCATCACATAGAACTTGAGCTCGACCCGCTTCGCCCAGATGTCGCCCGACGCCGTGGTGCCCTTCAGAGCACCATAGACGCCGTCCTCCATCAGAAGGACCGCATCGCCCTTCTGGGCATGCCGCAAGCAGCTCACGAGCGAGCCGGTCTGAAACGGCGATTTGTTGACAGTGTGCAGCATCGACATGGTGCGTTCTTCGTCCATTCTGCTCAGTTGAATTGACCTGCTCAGTCGTCCCTGGCTGGCGGCTGTTGCGGCTTCCCGCGCAGCGCCCGCCTCGACGTCATCCAGCCATCAGAAGTTCAGCAGCACATCCTGCTGGGCCATGATCGCCGCCATCTCGCTCCGGTTCACCAACAGGATCGAGGGCTTCTCCTTGAAGCCGTCGTTCTCGTCCTCGTAGGTCACCGCCTGCAGGTCGCCGACGGTCAAACCGCGCTCCTGCAGCGATTCCTTCTCGACGTAGAATTTCGTCACGCCGTAGTCACCGAGCGCGCGGAACGTCGGCGAGAAATTCTTGACGCCGAGCGGCTTGGTGTCCTGGCCCTTGGTCAGCTGGAACACGCCGTCGTCGATGAACGCGAGCGAAACGTGCTGGTCGAACGCCGCGCCGATCAGCACCACCTCGAGGCTCTCGAGAGCGTAGATCGTGCCATAGGGCGCGCGGCGGTTGACATAGAGGAACTTCTTGGGCGCCGACTTGGCCGGCGGCGCGGGCGGTGTTTTTGCTGGTTCAGCCATGGCTCGATGTTCTCCCTCAATCGCCGAATACGACAAGGCGATCGGATTCGATGCCCATCTCGATCAACTGCCCCAAACCTGAGATGCGGAAGCCGGGCGCGATGTTCGCCGCGCCGTCGCCCTTGCCGTGCCGCTTGGCCTCACCCTCGTCGAGGATGCCGCGCCGCTGCGCAGCCGCGATGCACACGACAAGGTCGAGCTTGTGCTTGTCCGCAAGCTCGCTCCAGTTCTTCTGGATGTTGCGGTCGTCCTGCGGCGGCACCGTCAGCCGTGTGCCGTTGTTGACGCCGTCATTGTAGAAGAACACGCGGAATACCTCGTGCCCCTTCTCCAGCGCCGCTTTGGTGAACTGGTAGGCCGAGTCCGAGGCCTGGTGCGTATAAGGCCCCTCGTTGACCAGGATGGAGATCTTCACGTTCGACAACCTCGTTCGTACTTGCCGTTACCAGCGTCCGCCCAAAACTAGCCCAGAACCACGTTTGCACGCGCGCCCCGGTCAGCTCGCACTGAACCCGCCTTGCCCGCATGTGCGCCCAATCGGGAGCACGTCCCAGTCCGGCGCGCCGAGGCGCGCCGGACGTCATGCATCAGAACCGGACGTGCGCCGACATGTTCATCGTGTGGCGCGCGCCGACCCAGGTGTCGAGATGGTGCTTGGTGAACGCCAAGCCCGTCTTTTCGAAGAACTGCGGCCAGCCGATGCGGTCGATCCACTCGCCCATGCGCTCCCAGTCCTTCGCGTCGTCCTTGTAGGCGTAAAGGATCTTGCGGACGATTTCCTCGACTTCCGGCCAGCGCGGCGGGTTGTTCGGCAGGTTGGCGACGACCAGCTTGTGGAACGTCGGCTTGGAGCGCGCGTTCGAGTGCTTGCCGCCGACCCAGATGGCGAGCTTGGTCGATTCGGCGCTGTTGATCTGCATCGGCGGGCAGGGCGGATAGCAGGCGCCGCAGCACACGCACTTCTTCTCGTCGACTTCGAGCGACGGCTTGCCGTTGACCATCGCCGGACGGATCGCCGCGACCGGGCAGCGCGCCACGACCGACGGACGCTCACAGACGTTGCCGACGCGCTCGTGATCGATCTTCGGCGGCTTGGTGTACTGCACGTTGATCGAGATATCGCCCTGGCCGCCGCAGTTGATCTGGCAGCACGACGTGGTGATGCGCACGCGGTTCGGCATGTCCTCCTGGATGAACTCCTTGTGGAGCATGTCCATCAGGCTCTTCACCACGCCCGAAGCGTCGGTGCCGGGGATGTCGCAGTGCAGCCAGCCCTGGGTGTGCGAGATCATCGACACCGAGTTGCCGGTGCCGCCGACCGGGAAGCCTTCCTTGGTCAGCACCTCGATCAGCTTCGGCACCTTCTCGAAGCTGCCGACCATGAACTCGATGTTCGAGCGCGTGGTGAAGCGGACGTGGCCCTCGCCGTGAATGTCGGCGATGTCGCACAGCTTGCGGATCGTGCCGACGTCCATCTGACGCTGCGTGCCGGCGCGGACCGTGAAGATCTCGTCGCCGCTCTTGGCCACGTGGCGCAGCACGCCCGGGCGCGGCCGCTCGTGCCAGGCCCAGTTGCCGTAATTCTTGCGCATGATCGGATGCATGTACTGCAGCGGATCGGGCACGCCCGACTCGGTCGGCTTACGCAGCTTCGGGGGGGCCGGCTTGGCGGCGGTGGTGCCCGGCGTGCCCGTACCCGGCGTGACTGTGCCCTGACTCATGTGCGTCCTCGCTCTTGGATCTCTGATGGCTCTCGGCGTCGCTCGGTATCGTCGCGGTTCGCCTCGGCGTCGTAATGCTGTTGGCGTAGTCCGGGCGGCACAACTCGACTGCGAGTCGAATGCGCCGCTCTCTCATGCAATAGGATCTGCCGCGCGTCTCCGAGCGGAACCGGGGATATCGCGCCCCGCTCGGTCGATGCACCCGGCGATCAGTCCGGCCGCGCCGGCCACCCCGCATTGCGGCAGGGACCGGCGCGCACCGTAATTTACTCCGCGGCTTCCTTGGAGCTGCCGTCCTTGCGCGCGCCCTTGCGTGCGAAGTACTTCTCGGCCTCATCCGTGAAGTCGTCGGTACGGACATAGCTCGACGTGCGCGGATGCTTGACCATGTTCGGATCGGGCTGGATGCCCAGCGCGTCGATGAAGGCCGGCAGGCCGATCCGGTCCAGCGTCTCGCCGATACGCTCGTGCTCGAGCGCGTTCTCGGCGAAGAAGTCGATCACCTGGCGGGCGAACGCCTTCAGCTTGGCGAAGTCCTCGTCCGACTCGAGCTTCATGAACGGCACGATCATCGTACCCATCAGGTCGCCGACCTTGAGCGAGCGCTTGCCGCCGATCATGATCGACGCGCCCTTGTCGTCGCCGGGAGCCAGCGCCTTGTGCATCACGTTGATGCAGTGCATGCAGCGCACGCAGCTCTTGTTGTCGACGTCGAGCGTGTTGTCGTCGTTGAGGCTCAGCGCGCGCGTCGGGCACATCGCGATGACATGGTCGATGACGTACTTGCGGCCGGCCTTTTCGACGTAGGCCTTCACCTCTTCCTGGTCGACCTTCATGTTGTCGCGCCAGGTGCCGATCACCGCGAAGTCGGCGCGATGGATGGCGTTGACGCAGTCATTCGGGCAACCCGAGAACTTGAACTTGAACTTGTAGGGCAGCGCCGGGCGATGGATCTCGCCGACGTTGTCGTTGAGGATCGTGCGCAGTGCGCGGGCCTCGTCATAGTTCGACATCTCGCAGCGGGCGTGGCCGACGCAGCTCATCGAGGTGCGCAGTGCCGGGCCGGCGCCGCCGAGGTCGAAGCCCATCTCGTTGAATTCGTCGAAGGCTTTCTGGCAGCCCGCGGTGGTCGTGCCCTGGAACATGATGTCGCCGGACTGACCGTGGAAAGCAATCAGACCCGAGCCGTGACGCTCCCAAACGTCGCACAGCTTGCGCAGCACGGTGGTGTCATAGTGGAAGCCGGCCGGCGGCATGACGCGCAGCGTGTGGAATTCCTTCGACTCGGGGAACTTGTCGCCAACCTCGGAGAAGCGCGGAATGATGCCGCCGCCGTAGCCGAACACCGAAACCGTGCCGCCCTTCCAGTAGCCGAGGCGCTCGGTGTAGGAGTGCTCGAGCTGGCCGAGAAGGTCGTTGACCATCGCGCCATTCTGCTCGGTGTCGCGCAGCCGCTTCAGGCCGGTGACGAAGCTCGGCCAGGGGCCGCTCTCCAGCTCGTCGAGCTTCGGCGTGGGCCGGTTCGGGGTGCGAGCCTTCGCCGTGGTGGCCTTTACTTCGTCGTCTTTCTTGACATCCGACATGACGTACATCCCCAATTTGTTGCCGACCCGAGGCAGGGCCGCCCAACTGCTTCACCGGATTTCGAATCCCGACGGTGCACCATCGGGATTCCACATCAGTCCCCCCGCCGAGGGGGCAAAGCCGAGCGGAAACCGACTGCGCCGAGCTATGCAGCGCGATCAACCGCCTCATTCGGCTATAGCATAGACTGCCCTTGCCGAACACTTCCATATTAGCTTATTCGAATATGATAGGAGTCCGCAAGGGGCGTCGGTGACGAATATCTGACAGGCGTCGTCAGGCTTGCGTTTCTCCTGCTTCGAGTTCGGGCTCGCGCCCGCACGGGCATCGCCGTCGAACTAAGGCTGAGCCGCATCTCAACATGCGCCAGCCGAGTGGCGGCGTCGATAGTGCAGACCGCGAGCTGCAATGGACACGCGTTCGGCGGTGCTGATCCGCACCATGACGGCTGTGAGGAGTGACGCATGCAGACGAGCCCGGAAAACCCAACCGGCTACATGGCTTGGCGCGACGCGAAACTCGCCGCCTATCCCAAATCCGCGCGCGACATCCGCGTCCGCATCGCCGATCTCGCAGCGCCGACCGAAGCCGAGCGCGCGGAAATCATCGATCGCTGCAACCGCTGCGGCATGGCGATCTACGAAACCGCCGCGACCACGTCCGGCGACGAGGCGCGCGCCAACTTGAGACGATTCGCCGCGTCGTTCGGGCTGGGGAAAATCGAGGACCACCGCTCCGCCGATTCCGATGGCATCGTCGCCATCGAGGTCACCGATCAGAGCACCAAGCGCGGCTTCATTCCCTACACCAATCGCCCACTCAACTGGCACACCGACGGCTACTACAACGGCCCCGACGAGGCCATCCGCGCCATGATCCTGCATTGCGTGCGTCCGGCCAGCGCCGGCGGCGAGAACGCGCTGCTCGATCCCGAGATCGTCTACATCCGGCTCTACGATCATAATCCCGCCTTCGCCGCCGCGATGCTGCACCCCGAGGCGATGACCATACCCGAAAGCGTCGAGGAGGATGGCCGCACGCGCCCGACCAGCACCGGGCCGGTGTTCGCGTTCGACGCCGGCGGCAAGCTCACCACCCGCTACACCGCACGCGCCCGCAACGTCATCTGGCGCGACGATCCCGACACTCGCGCCGCCGTCGCCTTTCTCGACACACTGCTCGCTAAGGAGCAGGAGCCGCTAATTATCAAGTATACGCTCGCGGCGGGCGAAGGCCTGATCTCGAACAACGTGCTGCATACCCGCACCGGCTTCGAGAACGCCGCCGGCGCCGAGCGTCTGCTCTTGCGCGGCCGCTACGGCAAGCGCATCTCCGGGACGTGACGACGACCACAAAGCAAAGCCGGCCAACATTCCACACAGCCCACGGGCGGAGGACAGCGTGACTGATAATCTCGAACGCGAGCCAGGCATGGTCAATCTGAGCGATCTCATCATCTATCGCCCGGAGATGCAGTCGTTCGCCGAGCTGCTCACAGCCGTCGCCGAGGCGGCGCGCGATGGTGCGCGCTTCATCAAGTACGACGTGAAACCCGAATACATCGATACACCCAAGCGCTGGCAGACCGAGATCGAGCGCGTGTTCTCGCTCGGCCCCCGTTACCTCGGACAAAAGTCATGAGCGATCCCAACGTCACCGAAATCGGCCGCATCGCCGCGCCTTTCCGCCGCGAGATCGTGCTGCAGGACGTGCTGCACGAGAGCGGCATGAAGCTGTTGCGCGTCCGCATCCGCGAGGGCACGCGCTTCACCATCCTCGACATCGACGTGCCGACCGCCGAGGCGTGGGCCGGCGTCATGCAGGCCTGGGCCCTGCGCGCGGCAACGACCAGCGATGCCGCGAACGAAGGCGGAGACGACGCGCAATGAGCTTCGGTGAAATGGCCCGCCGCCGCCACGTCCCGTTCAGCCGGTGCTCCACGCCCGCGGCCGCTTCATGCCGGCGATGCGGCACGCCTGCTTGACGTAGCCGAGCGGGAACAGCTCGAACAGCATACCGCGGCCCTCGTCGCGAGCGCCGCCGAGCAGCTTCATCACGTGCCGCGCGTCAGGCGTCACGCCGTTGTCGTCGAACCAATCACGCATGAAGCGGATGACGCGCCAGTGCGCGTCCGTCAGCTCCACGCCTTCTTCGCGCGCCATATGCTCGGCGAACGCTTCCGTCCACTCAGACGGCTCGACGATGTAGCCGTCCTCGTCGGTGGCCGGCAGGCCGCCGGGCTCGTTCGTTGGACCTGTTCCGATCACTTCGCGCCTCCGTCCACCAACAATCGTCCGGTTCGCCGTGCCGTTGCGGCGCACGCAATTCAGCATCAAATGCCACGCCTGGACAGTGCTCGAATTCGCCTCGCAGCACTGGGCTTCGGTGAAATGGCCCGCCGCCGCCCGTTGGAGCAGACCTGATGGACCAGCTTCCCATTGCCCTCAAACTCCAGGGCCGCAAAGTCGTCGTCGGTGGCGGCGGCAGCGTCGCCGCGCGCAAGACCGACCTTGCGCTGCGGGCGGGCGCCGAGGTGCTGGTGGTCGCGCCCGCACTGACCAGCGAGTTCGTCAGCATCGAGCGGCATCCGAAGTTCCGCCATCGCGCCGGCGTGATCGAAGCGGCCGATCTCACGGGGGCCATCATCGCTTACGGCTGCCACGAGAACGCGGAGGCCGACGCGCGCCTGCATCGCCTCGGCCACGCCGCGGGCGCGCTGATCAACGTGCCCGACACGCCGAGCCTGTGTGATTTCAACATGCCGGCGATCCTCGATCGCTCGCCGCTCATCGTCACCATTTCGTCGGGTGGCGCCTCGCCGCTGCTCGCGCGGCTCATCAAGGAGCGGCTCGAAAGCACCATTCCCGCGGCGTTCGGCCATCTCGCCGCCTTTCTCGGCCACATCCGCGAGCGCGTCGACGCCCGCTTCACAAATCTGCGCGAGCGCCGCCATTTCTTCGAGAAGATCGTCGATGGTCCCGCCGCCGACATGGTGCTCGCGGGCGACATCGCAGGCGCCGACGCGCGCGTCGACACCGAGCTCGACGCCTGGTTCTCGACCAAGGGTGAAAAGCCGGTCGGCGAGGTTTTCCTGGTCGGCGGCGGCCCCGGCGACCCCGACCTTCTGACATTCCGCGCGCTCCGCCTCATCCAGCGCGCCGACGTCATCGTCTACGACCGGCTGATCGGCAGCCCGATCCTCGATCTCGTCCGTCGCGACGCCGAGCGCATCTACGTCGGCAAGCGCAAGAGCGAGCACGAGATGCCGCAGGAGGAAATCTCCAATCTACTGGTCAAGCTGGCGCGCGAGGGCCGCCGCGTGCTGCGCCTCAAGGGCGGCGACCCGTTCATCTTCGGCCGCGGCGGCGAGGAGCTGGAGACGCTGGTCGAGGCCGGCATTCCGTTCCAGGTCGTGCCCGGCGTCACCGCCGCCTCGGGCTGCGCCAGCTATGCCGGCATCCCACTCACCCACCGCGATCATGCCCAGGTCTGCATCTTCGTCACCGGCCACGCCAAGGACGGCAAGCCCGATGTCGATTGGGCGTTGCTGCTCAAGCCAAAACAGACCGTCGCCATCTACATGGGCCTCGCCGCCCTCGCCGAGCTCACCGCCGAATTCCTCGACCGCGGCGCCGATCCGACGCTGCCCGTCGGCATCGTCGAAAATGGAACCCGGCTCAATCAGCGCGTCGTCACCGGCACCATCGCCGACATCGCGGCGAAGGCGCGCGAGGCTGGGCTCAAGGGCCCCGCCATCATCATCGTCGGCACAGTCGTCGGGCTGCACGAGAAACTCGCGTGGTTCAAGCCCGGCCAAGGAGCACCCGATATCGGGCGCACGCTGCCCCCTTCGCTCGCCGCCGCCAAGGCATGAGCGCGATCGAGGAACAGCAGCAAATTTTTTGTAACGATCCAGCAAGCACGGAGGAAAAATAAACCATGGCCATCGAATTCAACGGCAATGAGATCGAGACCACCGCGACCGGCTATCTCGCCAACCAGGACGACTGGTCCGAGGACCTCTGCCGCCACCTGGCGTCCGCCGATGGGATCGAGCTGACGGACGCGCACTGGGACCTCATCAACTACCTGCGCGACGAGTATTTCAACAACGCCCAGTCGACCCCGAACACCCGCACCATCGTCAAGGCCATGAGCGACAAGTGGGGCCGGGAAATCGAGTCGAAAGAACTCTACGACCTGTTCCCGCTCGATCCCTCCAAGCAGGGCGGGCGCATCGCCGGTCTCCCCGAAAGCCGCCGCAAGGGCGGCTACTGAGCGTCGCTCGGACACGGTGTCTTCCCGGGGCCGATGCGGAGCATGTCTCCGACATGACGCCCCGGGATCCATCGTGCCGCGCGCCCCGCGCGTGTCAGTCCGCTGGCGCAGCTCACACCATCACGCTCGCCGTCGCAATTTCGCGCCCGCTGATCCGGTGCACGTGAAACACCGGCCGCCCGGCATGGTCCGGCGGCAGTTTCTCGCGGTTGAGATCGGCCGCGATGGCCGGCATCGTCGACAGCATCACGCCACCCAGCGCCCCACCCAGCGCTACCGTGCGCGCGCGATGCACATGGCCCGCCACCACGCCGATCACGTCGGGCTGTTCCCCGATGCAGCGCGTCAGGGCCGCCGCTTCCGCCTCGTCCCTGAACTGCACCGCCGGTCCCTTGAGATCCGGCAGCGCCACCGGCGGATGATGCAGGAACACCAATGCCGGCTTGCCCTTGGCTCCGTCCAGCAGCCGCGTCAACCCGGCCGCCCGCGCCGCGCAGAACCCGCCCAGCGCCGACGTATCATCGAGCGTATCGGCGGCGACCAGACGCACCGGCCCGATATCGACGGCGTACTGCACGAAGCCGCTGCCATGCTCCAGATACCCGTCCGGCCCGAATGCCACGTTGAACGCCAATCGGCGGTCGCGATTACCGACGATCGCATACACCGGGCAGGCGAGGCGGCCGAGCACGCCGCGCGCCGCGGCATAGTCGCCGGGACTGGCGTCATGGGACACGTCGCCGGTGTGCAGCACGGCCACCGGCCGCGGCGACAGCGCGTTGATCGCCTCGACAGTGCGTTCGAGGTCGCCGAGCCGGGAGCTGGCCGTCGCTGACGCCGTCTCGATGTGGGTATCGGAGATCTGGACGATGATCATCGGTTCTGCCGGGTCCTTTTCGTAGCCCTCGTCGCGCCGTGCGCTCGTCCCACCGTCGGTCAACCCTGGGGACAACCCTGGGGCCAACCCCGAGTGAGGCCACACCGGTCATCGGCAGCTTCATATGCCGTCGCGCCGCGAGCCTCGCTATGGTTTCCCCAACGCGCCCTCGCGCGCCCCAACGGCGCGCCCGCTACCTTGCCCAAGTACCTTGCCCGGTTCCCTTGCAATGCAACACGCAACACGTCGCAGGCTGCCGGGCGGTTCCTGGCTATACGATGCCGCTACCATCGGCTATCAAATATATTCAATTATGCGAATATTCAGTGAGCAATCGGGCGCGGCCGACATACCGCCGCCCACCGGCGCTGTCTCGAGCAGGCCGTCGCCGACGTAGGAACAGGGGAAATCTCCGATGGGTCATGAGGTCAAGTTGGACGATCGCGTCGATCTTTCGGTCCCCCCGGGTGACGAGATCAAGAAAACCACCTGCTACATGTGCGCCTGCCGCTGTGGCATCGACGTCCACCTGAAGGACGGCAAGGTCCGCTACATCGAGGGCAACCGCGACCATCCGATCAACAAGGGCGTGCTGTGCGGCAAGGGCTCCGCCGGCATCATGCAGCACTACTCCCCGGCTCGCCTCAAGTCGCCGATGCTGCGCACCGGACCGCGCGGCTCGGGTGAATTCAAGCCGATCACCTGGGACGAGGCGCTCGACATCGCCGCAGGCTGGCTCGGCCGCGTCCGCACCACCAACCCGCGCAAGCTCGCCTTCTTCACCGGCCGCGACCAGTCGCAGTCGCTGACCGGCTGGTGGGCGATCCAGTACGGCACGCCCAACTACGCCGCCCATGGCGGGTTCTGCTCGGTCAACATGGCCGCCGCCGGTCTCTACACCTTCGGCGGCGCGTTCTGGGAGTTCGGCGAGCCCGATTGGGATCTGACGCGCTACTTCCTGCTGTTCGGCGTCGCCGAGGATCACGGCTCCAACCCGATCAAAATCGGCCTCGGCAAGCTCAAGAAGAACGGCGCCAAGGTCGTCGCGGTCAATCCCGTGCGCACCGGCTACGGCGCCATCGCCGACGAGTGGGTCAACGTCAAGCCCGGCACCGACGGCATGTTCGTCGCCGCCCTCATCTACGAGCTGCTGCGCACCGAGAAGATCGATCTCGACTATCTCATCCGCTACACCAACGCGCCGTGGCTGGTCATCGACGACCCCGGCAGCCCCGATCACGGCCTGTTCGCCCGCACCAAGGACCAGGAGCCGCTGGCCTACGACAAGAAGTCCGGCAAGCTCCGCAGCGCCAACGCCTCCGGCATCCAACCGGCGATGTCAGGCACCTACAAGCTCCCCGACGGGCGCAAGGGCGTGCCCTCGTTCGAGCTCTTGGCCAAGCGCTTTCTCTCCGACGAGTACACGCCCGAGCGCGCCGCGGCCGAAACCGGCGTGCCCGCCGACAGCATCCGCCGCATCGCCGCCGAGCTGGCGCATGCCGCCTTCGAGGAAGAGATCGTTCTCGACATTCCGTGGACCGACTGGGCCGGCCGCAAGCAGGAGAAAATGATCGGCCGGCCGGTCTCGATGCACGCCATGCGCGGCATCTCGGCCCACTCCAACGGCTTCCACACCTGCCGCATGATCCACATCCTGCAGATCCTGCTCGGCTCCATCGATTGCCCCGGCGGCTTCCGCTACAAGGCGCCCTATCCGAAGTGCATCCCGCCGCGCCTGAAGCCGACCGGCCGCGCCGAGCAGGTGACGCGCAACGAGCCGCTCGGCGGCCCGCATCTCGGCTTCCCGATCGGCCCCGACGATCTGCTGATCGACGACGACGGCAAGCCGCAGCGCATCGACAAGGCGTTCAGCTGGGACGCACCGCTGGCCGCGCATGGCCTGATGCACATGGTCATCACCAACGCCGCCACGCAGGACCCCTACGGCATCGAAGTCCTGTTCATGTACATGGCGAACATGGCGTGGAACTCGACCATGAACACGCCCGCCGTGCTCGATCATCTCACCGCCATCGACGAGAAGACCGGCGAGTACAAAATCCCCAAGATCATCTATTCCGACGCCTACTCGTCGGAGATGGTGGCCTACGCCGACCTGATCCTGCCCGACACCACCTACCTCGAGCGGTGGGACTGCATTTCCCTCCTCGACCGGCCCATCTCCGAGCCCGACGGCCCGGCCGACGCCATCCGCCATCCCGTCGTCGAGCCCGACCGTGACGTCCGCGCCTTCCAGAGCGTGCTGATCGATCTCGGCTGGCGGCTCGGCCTGCCCGCCTTCACCAAGCCCGACGGCTCACGCAAGTTCCCCGGCGGCTACCCCGACTACATCGTCAATCACGAGCGCATGCCCGGCGTCGGCCCGCTCGCCGGCTGGCGCGGCAAGGATGGCACGTCGTTCGGCAAGGGCGAGCCCAACCCCAACCAGCTCCAGGAGTACATCAAGAACGGCGGCTTCCATGTGCATCACCTCGAGCCGCACATGCGCTACTTCAAGCACGCCAATCGCGATTATCTCGACTGGGCGACCTCGAAGGGCTACCTCGCCGAGACCGAGCAGCTCGTGTTCCAGCTCTACATGGAGCCGATGCAGCGCTTCCGGCTGTCGGCCGAGGGCCACGGCAAGGTGCAGCCGCCCGACGATCATCGCGAGCGCATCAAGACCTATTTCGATCCGCTGCCGTTCTGGTATCCGCCGTTCGAGGGCGGCATGGTCGAGACCGACGAATACCCGATGTACGCCATCACCCAGCGCCCCATGCACATGTACCATTCCTGGGGATCGCAGAACGCCTGGCTGAGACAGATCACGGCCGACAACCGCCTCTACATGAGCCGCACCAAGGCCACCAAGCTCGGCATCGCCGATGACGACTGGGTGTGGATCACCAGCCACATCGGCCGCGTCCGCGCGCAGGTGAAGCTGATGGAAGGCGTCAACGACGATACCGTGTGGACCTGGAACGCCATCGGCAAACGCGGCGGCGCCTGGAACCTCTCGAACGACGCGCCCGAGAACACCAAGGGCTTCCTGCTCAACCACTTGATCAGCGAGCTGCTGCCCGAGCGCGAGGGCGGCTACCGCTACTCGAACTCCGATCCCGTGACCGGCCAGGCCGCGTGGTACGACCTTCGCGTCAGGATCGAAAAGGCCGGCGCCGACGAGCCGCACGAATCCTTCCCGCGCTTCGAGCCGACCGCCAACACCGCCTCGTTCCCGACGCCCGACGTGTCGTCGTTCGGCAAGGAATTCAAGAAGAAGCCGAGTTGAGCGCTTACTCTGGCCACGATGCGGCCCTGAAAACGCAACGGGGCGGACACGATGTCCGCCCCGTTCGCCATTCAAAACAATTCCCATGCCCGCGCTGCGGGCTTGCGCTCACGTTGCGCGCGCGACGCCGAGCGGCGAGACGAATACGCCGTGCTTGTCGGTCGGTCCGAAGATCTCCAGCATGTCGCGCACCGAGATCAGCCCGACCAGCATCTCCTCCTCCACCACCGGCAGATGGCGGATGCGGTTGCGCCGCATCAGGTTCGCCGCGTCGACGTGCGAGTTGCCCGGCGCACACGACACCACATTCGTCGACATCACGTCGCCGACCTTCAGCGCCGCAAAGCCCGACTTGTTCTTGGAGAACGCGCGCACCACGTCGCGCTCGCTCAGCATGCCGACGAGCTTGAAGTGCGAATCCAGCACCGGCATCACCCCGATTATGCGCTCGGCCAGCACGTCGGCGGCGTCGGCGATGCTGTCGTCCGACCGGCACGTCACCACCGGGCCACGCTTCATGATGAAATCTCGGATCAGCACCTTGTCACCTCCTGTTGCCGCGCGATCTTCGCGGACGGCGTCGTTGTCACCGGCTCGGGCCGGACTTGTCGCGCATCGGTCTCGTCGTGGGTCGTGCCAAAACGTGTATCGCGTATCGCCGGTTCAGCTGCCCGAACCGCCGCCCTTGGCCATCCCCTCGACCTTCGACGCCGGAATGGTATTGCGATGCAGTGCGGCGTCCTTCTCGGCGTCCATCCCGAACGCCACCGCCATCAGCTGGCTGTAGAACACCACCGGGATGTTGTAGTCGGTGCCGAACTTCTTGTTGATCTGGTCCTGGTACATCTCGACGTTGGTCTGGCACAACGGGCACGGCGTCGAAATCACGTCCGCGCCGGCCGCCTTGGCGTCCTCGAGGATGTTCTTGATCAGATGCAGCGTGCGGTCCGGGCTCATCACCGCCACCGAGCCGCCGCAGCACGCCGTCTTGTGCTGGAACGGCACCGCCGTCGCGCCGCAGGCCTCGGTGAAATCGTCGAGGAACGACGGGTCGTCATAGGTATCATACTCGCCGCCCGCCTGCGTCTGCGCGAACGGCCGCACCGTCTGGCAGCCGACATAGCCCGCGACCTTGAGCCCCGTGAGCGGCGTCGTCACCCGCTCCTTGATCTTGTCGATGCCGACGTCGTTGACCAGCACCTCGCAAACGTGGCGCACCTTGAGGTCGCCGTCGTAGGTCAGCCCGCCCGCCGCCAGCGCCTCGTTGACCTGGCCCTTCTTCTTCACGTCGGACTTGATCTTCTCGTTGCCGCCGTGGGTGTTGAGATAGCATGCCGCGCAGCCGGTGATGACGTCCTGCGTGCCGCGCTCGCGCGCCTTCGCCAGGTTGCGGCCGGTCAGCGACAGGTTCGGCAGCGCGCCGCCGCCGACAAGGCCGACCGAAGCGCCGCAGCAGTTCCAGTCCTCGATGTCGTCAACCTCGACGCCGACCTCGGGCAGGATCGCGCGCAGGCTCTCGTCGAGATGGCGCCCGCTGCCCTGCGAGGAGCAGCCGGGGTAATACGTCATCCGCGTCGTCTTGGCGTCGCCCATGGCGTGCGCTCCCTTTCCTAGTGGCGCTGTTCGATTTCGCGCGCCTTGGCGAGTATCGCCTTGAGGCCCTTGCGGTCCTTGATCATGTGCGGCAGGCCGATGTGCATGCGGCCGCGCCTGATGAAGCCGATGGCGATTTTCATGTTGTCCATCGCCCGCTGCCAGCCGCCCTTGAGGCCGAACGTCGAGTAATAGAGCGCCGTCACCAGCCGCTCGTCGGTGCGGCCGAACGCCTTGGCGCTCCACCAGAACGACTTGGCGAAGTTGACGTTCTCGTTGCCGTCCTTCGGCTTGAACCCGAGCTGGGACTGTTTCGCCAAGAGGTCCTGCAGGATGTACGTCACCGGCACCCCGCGCGGGCAGCGCACCACGCAGCGATAGCAGCTCGTGCAGTTGGCCGGCGTGTTCGAGTTCATCACCTCTTCCTGCATCCCGGCGCGGATCATCATGAACAGCTTGCGCGGTCCGTGATCCATGTTGGTGCCGATCGGGCACGAGCCCGAGCACACGCCGCACTGCATGCACATCGACAGCTTGTCGCCGCCGTTGACGTTGTCATAGACCCAGCGCGCGAACTCGAGGTCGTACTTCTTGGTCGGGTTGGGAAGCGGTGCGGTCATACGTCAGAACCCCTTCATCGGGTTGGGCGGCAGCGCGGCGATCATGTCGGAGAATTTGTTCAATACCTCCGGCACCGAGTGGCTGTCGGCGATCGACACCTCGGCCATGGTCACGCGCTCCTTCTCGAGCGCCAGCGACTTCAAGGTTTCTCCGACCTTCGACATGCGCTCCTTGGCGATGCCCGAACCCTTGATGAAGTGGCACTGGTAGTCGTCGCCCGACTTGCAGCCCATCAGCATGATGCCATCATAGCCCTTCTGCAGCGCCGTAGACACCCACTGCAAGGTCACCGATCCGAGGCAACGCACGGGGATCGCCCGCACGTAAGGCGACCACTGCGAGCGGTTGATGCCGGCCATGTCGAGCGCCGGATAGGCGTCGTTCTCGCACGCCAGCACCAGGATGCGCGGCTTCTCCGAGAACTCGTCGGGGATCTCGTTGGCCTCGATCATCGCGTTGACCATCTGCGGATTGTAGTTGTCGAACGTGATGGTCTGCACCGGGCAGGCGCCCATGCACGTTCCGCAGCGGCGGCAGCGCGCGGCGTTGATGATCGGCCGGCCCTGCGCGTCCTCGTCGATCGCGCCGAACGGGCATTCCACCGTGCAGCGGCGGCACTTGGTGCACTTGTCGTGGCCGACCTTGGGGAACGACAGATCGCCGACGCGCGGATGCAGCGACGAGCCGAGCTTGGAGCCCTCGATCGACTGGATCGCCTTCAGCACCGCGCCGGTGCCGTCCTCCGCGCTTTCCGCCATGTCCATCGGACGGCGCACCGGGCCGGCCGTGTAGATGCCGGTGCGGCGGGTTTCATAGGGGAAGCAGATGTAGTGGCTGTCCGAGAAGCCGTCCGACAGGATCGGAATGTGCGGTCCCTGGCGGTATTGCAGATTGAGTATAGGCCCGCCCTTGGGCAGCCGGTCGAGGTGCGGCATCGCCGGCGGCGTCGGGCCTTTTCCGTTGCCCGCCGGTGCAGCCGCCGCCGCGCCGTTGCCGCCCTTGTAGCCCGCCACCATGATCGGCGACAGCGGGTTGATGTCGTCCTTGAGCTGCGCCTCGCTCTTCTCCGGCTCGATCTCGGCGAGCTCGGGATTGGTCGAGTTCGGCACCATGCCGGTCGCCAGCACGATCATGTCGAGGCCCGACAGCGGCACGTCGAGGCCGAGCAGATCGTCCTTGTAGGTGACGGTCATCGAGCCGCCATCGACCTTGTCGACCTTGCCCTTCATGAAGATCACGCCGGCTTCCTGCGCCTGGCGGTAGAACTCCTCTGCCGTGCCGGGCGTGCGCAGCTCGTCGAACACCACATACGCCGACGCCTTGGGGTCGGCCTTGACGATCTGCAGCGACTGCTTGATCGACACGCCGCAGCACACGCTCGAGCAATACGGCAGATGGTTGGGGTCGCGTGATCCGGCGCACTGCAGGAAGGCGATGTGCTTCACCGGCTGGCCGTTCGACTTGCGCTTGAGCGGCCCGCCGGCCTTCAGCATCGCTTCCAGCTCGACGCCGGTCACCACGTCGGGCGACGCGCCATAGCCGAGGTGACCGAGCTTCGACGCATCATAGGGCCGGAAGCCCGTCGCGACTACGATCGCGCCGACCTGCTCGGTGATCTCCTGGCCGCCCTGCGACAGCGTCACCGAGAACGCGCCCGGCTGGCCCGCCGTCTTGGTCACGATGGCGTTGGTCTTGATCGTGATCTGCTTGTCGGCCTGCACCGCCGCGATCAGCTTGCCGATGTCGGGCGCCTGCACATCCCGATACGGCGGACGGTGCGGCATCCGACCCGACCACTTGTTGGCCCAGCCGCCGAGCTGGTCGGTCTTCTCCACCAGCAGCACCGGGTGGCCCGCCAGCGACGCCTCGCGCGCCGCCGTCAATCCCGTCACGCCGCCGCCGAGCACCAGCAGCGTGCGCGTATACTCCTGCGGCACCGACGGCATCAGCGGCAGCGTCAGCCGCGCCTGCGTCACCGCCATGCGGATCTGGTCGGCCGCCAGCATGTCGGTATCCTCCGCGCCCGCCGGCTGGCTCCAGGCGACGTGCTCGCGCAGGTTGGCGCGGATCACCGGCATCGCGCCGAAGCGGAACTTGTCGGCCATCACGCGCGGCGAGCAGGCGCCGATCACCGCGCCGTCGATCGTTCCCGCCGCCACGTCCTTGGCGATCGTCTCGACGCCCTCGGGCGAGCACAGCGCCGCGTGCTTGACGCAGTGCGGAACCCGGAACTCCGACTTTGCCACCGCTTCGAGCCCATCGACCTTGATCGCCTCGCCGATGCCGCAGCCTTGGCACAGGTAGACGCCGAGCTTCTTGGGCGTGGTGACGGGGGTCGGCGCGGGTGCAGCTTGCGTTTGCATTGTCACGGTAGCCTCGATTGCTCAGAGAAGTGCGTAAAATTCGTCAACGGTCATTCCGACGTCATCGATGATCTGCCGAAGCAGACCGCGCCCCAGGTCATCTTTGCCATGCACGGGCACCACGGTCTGGCGAGTCCGATCAATGCCGTGCCTCATGAAGTGATGCGAACCCTTGACGCGAATAACAGCGAACCCTGCTTTTTCCAGTGCCTTAACCACTTGCCGGCCAGTCAAGGTCGGAAGTCGTGGGCTCACTCGGCAGCCTCCACCGTCACGGTACCCAGCTCGTCGTTGCCGACGGGAACGGTCTCGCCATCGGCCATCCGCTGCTCGATCGCCAGTTCGATCGCCTCGACGACCCGCTCCATCGCCTGCTCCCGGGTCTTGCCTTGCGTATTCACCTCAGGCAGCGCCGGCACGCGAACGCGAAACCCGCCATCGTCGGGAATGATCACGACCACATATGTGAGTTTCCTAGTCATCGCGAGCCTAGCTCCTCACATCCCTCGAACCGCCTGCACGGCCTTCAGCGCGGCGGCTGTCGCCGACTGCACCGACATCGAAACATCGAGCGGTCCGGCGGCGACACCACACGAGAAGATCCCCTCGTTGGTCTCGCTCTCCTTCGCCACGAGGAAACCGTAGGCGTCGCTCTCCAGCCCGATCTTCGGCTTGTAGCCTTCGACCGCCGACGGCTGCATGCCGGTCGCCAGCACCACGAGGTCGTAGGGCTCGGCGTAGATCTCGCGATCGATCGTCAACTCGCCGTAGATCACCGGGCGGCCATCCTCGCCGACCCGGATATGCCCCGGCTTCGACTTGATGAACTTGACCTGCGGATCGGCCTTCACCTTGGCGTAGAACGCCTCGAGCTTATCGTGGGCGCGGATGTCGATGTAATAGATATGCACTTCGGCGTCGGCGTACTGCTCGCGCACGTAGGCCGCGTGCTTCAGCGAGCCGAGACAGCAGATCCGCGAGCAATACGGCAGATGGTTGTTGTCGCGGCTGCCCGCGCACTGGATCAGCGCCACCTTCTTCGCCGGCTGGCCGTTGGACGGCCTCAGGATCTTGCCGTCGGTCGGTCCGCCGTGCGACGCCAGCCGTTCCATCTCGACGTTGTTGATGATGTCGGGCGAGTGACCATAGCTGTACATGTCGAGCTTGTTGGCGTCATAGGGCTGCCAGCCGGTGGCCCAGATGATCGCGCCGACCTTCAGTTCAAAGGTCTCTTCCTTCTCGTCGGGATTGATCGCGCCGTACTTGCACGCGGCCTTGAGCGCCGCTCCCTCGCCCGCCTTGATCGCCTCGGGCGCGATGACGTAGCGCATCGGCATGGCGTGCTCGTGCGGCAGGTAAGCCGCCTTCACCTTGTCGAGGCCGTAGTTGAAGGGGTTCGGAACCTCCATCGCGGTCGCCTTGGCGCAGTCGCCGCAGCCGGTGCACTTCTCGTCGACGAAGCGCGGGTGGCGCTTGACCGTCACCGTGAAGGCGCCGCGGCTGCCGTCGATCTTCATCGGCTCCGACATCGTCAGCACCTTGAGCCGCGGATTCTTGCGGATGCGCTGATAGTTGATCTCGAGGCCGCAGGTCGGATGGCACAGCTTGGGGAAGTAGCGGTTCAACCGCGTGACGCGACCGCCGAGCGAGGGGCCCCGCTCCAGAAGCACCACGTCGTGGCCGGTTTCGGCTGCTTCCAATGCCGCCGATATTCCGGCAATTCCGCCGCCGACGACCAGAATGGTCTGGCTCTCGGGGCGTGTCGGCTCAGCATCCAAAGGCATCCACCGGCCTCCCTGGTTCTCTGCGTTTCTTGTGTGTCGTGATGGACTGGATCTTGAAGGCTTCGGTCGTGAAGGATTGGGGCGCGGTCGTCTTGTTGTTCTTGCCTATCGCCTTCAAGACGGGAATTGGGTTGTCACGTCCTGCTTTTTCATCCCTGCTGCCGACCCTGCGTAGCACGACTCCGCCTGCCGGGAGAATTCCGGCTGCGACGGGCGCATATACAAAAATAGTCGAATATGCGATTTTTTGCATAAAACATGAGTGGGGACTGTTAGACAAGATACTTCCTGCGCGCCAAAAGACCAAACCGTGGCCCAGCCACATGGACGCAACAGCGAAGACCGGCGACAGACCGGTCGCGCACGGCACCGGGCCATCGCCTCCGGCCATGCCGAGACGCCACATCGAGCCTGTCCAGATCGAGGGAGACCATCACGCATGTCGAAGCTCATCCAGCCACATGGCTCGGCCGCGCTCAATCCGCTCTTCGTCGCCGACGCACGCGAGAATCAGCGCCTCACTGAGGAGGCCGCGCGGTTGCCGTCGATCGTGGTCAGCTCGGCCGCGGCCGCCAACGCCGTCATGATGGGGGCGGGCTATTTCAATCCCTTGACCGGCTACATGGGCAAGGCCGAGGCGCTCGGCGTCGCCACCGATATGAAGCTGTCGAGCGGCCTGTTCTGGCCGGTGCCGGTGATGAACCTCGTTGCGGACGCCGGTTCGATCAAGGCCGGCGACCGCATCGCCCTGAAAGACCCCAACGTCGACGGCAACCCTGTGCTCGCGATCATGGACGTCACGGCGGTCGAAACCTTCACCGACGCCGAGATCGCGCTCATCGTCGAGAAGGTGTTCCGCACCTCCGACCCCAAGCATCCCGGCGTCTCGGCCCTGCTCTCGCAAGGCAAGACGCTGCTCTCCGGCCCGATCAAGGTTCTCAACTTCAGCTACTTCAAGAGCGAGTTCCCCGAGACCTTCCGCACCGCCGTCGAGATCCGCGACGAGATCGCGAAGCGCGGCTGGTCGAAGGTCGTCGCCTTCCAGACCCGCAATCCCATGCACCGCGCCCACGAGGAGCTGTGCCGCATGGCGATGGACCGTCTGCACGCCGATGGTCTCGTCATCCACATGCTGCTCGGCAAGCTCAAGGAGGGCGACATCCCCGCCCCGGTGCGCGACGCCGCCATCCGCAAGATGGTCGACGTCTACTTCCCGCCCAACTCGGCGATGATCACCGGTTACGGCTTCGACATGCTCTATGCCGGCCCGCGTGAGGCGCTGCTGCACGCCGTGTTCCGCCAGAACATGGGCGCCACGCACCTCATCCTCGGCCGCGACCACGCCGGCGTCGGCGACTACTACGGCCCGTTCGACGCGCAGTCGATCTTCGACGAGATCCCCAAGGACGCGCTGCTGATCGACACGTTCCGCGCCGACAACACGGCGTACTCGAAGAAGCTCAACAAGGTGGTGATGATGCGCGAGGCGCCGGGCCACACGCCCGAGGACTTCATCACGCTGTCGGGCACCAAGGTCCGCGACATGCTCGGCAAGGGCATTCCGCCGCCGTCCGAATTCTCGCGCCCGGAAGTCGCGAAAATCCTGATCGACTACTACCACGCCCTCGACAACGCCTGAGGCGCGGCGGGAACGGGTGGGGGAGGTCGCAAACCGGCCGCCCCCACTCCCTAACCGGACCACCCGAAGCTTTTGTCTAGAGTGCGATCGTTCTTGATGGAAGCGCTCAGCGCGGCAATCAAGAGTGTGAATCGCACTCCAACTTTATGATTTAGAGCATGATCGTTTGAGATGGGATCGCGGTGCGATTCCATCTCAAACGATCATGCTCTAACGCCGCCTCAGAGCGCCGCGGCGAGTTCGCGCAGCACACCGCGCAGCCACTGGTGGCCCTCGTCGCTGTCGAAGCTCTCGTGCCAGACCATATAGATCGGCATCGGCGGCAGCTCGAACGGGCACGGATGCATCGCGATGTCGTAGTTGCGCTGTAAGCCGCGCGCGACCCGCAGCGGCAGCACGCCGATCAGATCGCTCGCCGCCGCCACCGCCGCCACCGAGACCAGATTCGGCACGGCATACTTCACCCGACGTTTCACACCCTGCCGCTCCAGGCGCTGCGCCAGCGGCGTGAGACCGCTTTCCCGGCTCGCCACGAAAGCGACCTGGTCCATCACTTCGAATTGCTCCAGCGTCAAGTCTGCGCTCACCGCCGTGCTCTGCGATCGCGCGATGATGACGTAGGGGTCCTCGAGCAGCAGCTCGGTACGATAGCCCTCCACGTCAGCGTCCTCATAGTCGAACGCCAGCCATGTCTCCCCGTATCGCAGCTCGTGCATGATGCTCTTCGCGCGGCCGCCCGAGATGCGGAAGCTCAACCCCCGGCACGGAGCCACCGCGGCCGCCAGCGCCGGCGCAATGATGACGTCGATGCCGGCCGGAATGTCGATGAGAAAGGTGCGCTCCGCCGTCCGGCTGCAGAATTCGCTCGGCTTCTGGCGCAGCGTGGCCCGCAATTGATCGATCGCCTCGCGCACATCGGACGCCATCTCGATCGCTCGCGGCGTCGGCCGCACGCCACGGCCGGTGCGCTCGAACAAGGCGTCGCCGGTCACGTCGCGCAGACGCGCCAGGGCGTGGCTGACCGCCGATTGCGTCATGCCCAGGCGCAATCCGGCCTTGGTCAGGCTGCGCTCCGACATGATGGTGTCGAAGATCGCCAGCAGATTGAGGTCCAGCCGGTTGAAAGGTCCGTCCTGCATGACGTGCGGCCCCTCCAGCAATTTAGGTGTTTCGAGTGTGAAAACGGTTCGACTTGGGTATCAGATTTGAGCGCGCTTCGTGGCAGGAATGCAAGCCGACTGAGCAATGCTCAAGATGCGCTTATTCCGTCCGGCCACGCCGCGTCGCGGGCGCGCCACCCGCCATCTGCTCGCGCGCGGCTTTCACCTGCGCCGACGCCGCATTGATCAGCAGCCGCGTATCGTTCTGTAGTGTACAGAGTTGAAAGCCCTCGGCGAACCGTTGCGCCGCCGTCACTGGCCCGTCCGTGTGCACCGCCGCGAACACCCCCGCCGCCCGCGATCGCTCCCTGATCCGCGCCATCGCGTCCAGCACCTCGGGCGCACGCGGCGCCATCGACGGCGGCGCGCCGAGCGCCAGCGACAGATCGCCCGGCCCCACATAGATCCCGTCGAGTCCCGGCACCGTCGCGATCTCGTCGATCGCCGCGAGCCCCGCGCGTGTTTCGATCATCGCAAACAGCAGCACCTCGCGGTCAGCGTTCTGCGCGTAGTCGGCACCGGCGTACTGCACCACGCGATTGGGCCCAAACGAGCGATAGCCGCGCGGCGGATAGCGGCCCGCGCCCACGAACGCCTCGGCCTCCGCGCGCGAGTTGATCATCGGGCAGATCACACCATAGGCGCCCGCATCCAGCAGTTTCATGATCATCGCCGGATCGTTCCACGGTATGCGCACCATCGGCATCGCCGGCGTCGCGCTGATCGCCTGCAGCATGTGGAACGCCGCCTCGTAGCCGATGGCGCCGTGCTGCAGGTCGATGGTCAGGCTGTCGTAGCCCTGGTGGCCGAGAAGCTCCGCGACGTGGCTCGACGCCACCGAGCACCAGCCGTTCAGAACCCGGCCACCGGCCGCCAGCGTCTGTCGGACCGGATTGAGGCGCATGGGGATGGGTCCCGAGCTGTTGTGTGGGTCCACAAATGGCAACGGGATGATGCGTGTCTCGCACCATCCCGCGCTGTTCCTTCCCCAGACTTGAGCCGCCATTTGAATGCTGGCTGTGTCGGCTTTGCGCCGCGGGCCCGTTGTCGAAGCGAGCGCAAAATGTACGACTTGTCGCAGGGTGTCAAGATTTCGTGAGGCGATTTCTGCGACATGCCGCCGACGTCCGTCGAATTCCTGAAAATTCGCGATGCCGCGCGCCGAACTTGCCCGCAAAACTGGCAAAATCCTGGCCTGCCGTGTTACGCAGCCAACGGTAATTCCGGCGCGAGGGACCGCAGATGGCCGCACACATCCTCGCTCTCGACCAGGGCACCACCTCCAGTCGCGCCATCGTGTTCGATGCCGGGCTCGCGCCGCGCGGCATGGGCCAGGTCGAGCTGCCGCAGCATTTCCCTGCGTCCGGCCATGTCGAGCACGACGCCGAGGACATCTGGTCCACCACCATGGCCGCCGTGACGGTCGCGCTCGCACGAGCCGCGATCGCCGCGCGCGACCTCGCCGCCATCGGCCTCACCAACCAGCGCGAGACCACCGTCATCTGGGACCGTCGCAGCGGCCGCCCCATCCACCGGGCCATCGTCTGGCAGGATCGCCGCACCGCCGGCCTCTGCGCCACGCTCAAGGACGGCGGCAACGAGCCCGCCGTCACCGCCAAGACCGGTCTCGTGCTCGACCCCTACTTCTCAGCCACCAAGATCGCCTGGATCCTCGATCACGTCGATGGCGCGCGGGCGGCGGCCGAGGCCGGCCACCTCGCCTTTGGCACCATCGATTCGTGGCTGCTGTGGCGTCTCACCGGCGGCAAGGTCCACGCCACCGACGCCACCAACGCCTCGCGCACTCTGCTGTTCGACATCCATCGCGGCCAATGGGACGACGACCTGTTGGCGCTGTTCGGCGTCCCCCGCGCCCTGCTGCCCGACGTCCGCGATTGCCGCGGCCGGTTCGGCGTCACCGATCCCGCCGTGTTCGGTGCGGAGATCCCGATCCTCGGCATCGCCGGCGATCAGCAGGCGGCCACCATCGGACAGGCCTGCTTTCAGCCCGGCATGATGAAAGCCACCTACGGCACCGGCTGCTTCGCGTTGCTCAACACCGGCGCCCAGGCCGTCGCCTCGCGCAACCGGCTGTTGACCACCATCGCCTACCAGCTCGACGGCGAGCGCACCTACGCCCTCGAAGGCTCGATCTTCATCGCCGGCGCCGCCGTGCAATGGCTGCGCGACGGGCTCGGCGTCATCCGCTCGGCCGCCGAGAGCACGGCTCTGGCCGCCGCCGCCGATCCCGCGCAGGACGTGATCCTGGTGCCCGCGTTCACCGGCCTCGGCGCGCCCTACTGGGTGCCCGAAGCCCGCGGCGCACTCTTCGGCCTGACGCGCAACACCGGCCCCGCCGAGCTGGCGCGCGCCGCCCTGTTGTCGGTCGCCTGCCAGACCCACGATCTGGTCACCGCCGCCTATGACGACTGGGCCGCCGCCCAACCTGCCGCTGTGCCGACGGGCGACGGCACGCCCCCAGCCCGGACCGCGCTGGAAGCGCGCCTCCGGCACGACCCCCTCGAAGCGCGCCTCCGGCACGACGTTCTCCGCGTCGATGGCGGCATGGCGGCGAGCGACTTCACCATGCAGGCGCTGGCCGACATCCTCGACGCGCCCGTCGAGCGCCCGCGCGTGCTCGAAGCGACCGCCGTCGGCGCGGCGTGGCTCGCCGGGTCCGCCGCCGGCCTCATGCCCGACCGTGATGCGATGGCGCGCAACTGGAACCGCGACCGGAGGTTCGAGCCACAGCTCCCCGCATCCGAGCGCACACGCCGCCTCGACCACTGGCGCCGCGCCGTCGCCGCCACTATCGCCATGTCGCGAAGCGACTGACTTCAACGATCTCGCGAAGCGACTAACTTCAATGATCTCGCGTAGCGACTAATCCAACTGCAGCGCGGCCGCACTGATCCGGACGGATCGCCGCCCGTATGCTTTCGCTTGCGCTCACCCCGCCCGCGAGCCGCCGCTCGGCTGGTCGAGCTTCAGCCGCTGCATGCGCCGCCACAGCGTGGTGCGGTCGATGCCGAGCACCTCGGCCGCCAGCACCTTGTTGCCCTTGGCCTGCGCCAGCGCCTGCTCGATCGCCGCGCGCTCGCGATCCTGAAAGCTGCCCTGGTAACTCTGCGGATCGGTCGCGCGCCCCGGCATCGCCGCGCCCCCGGACGCCGCCATCGCGCCTGGTCCTGAACCTGATCCCGCGCCTTGCGCCGCGCCCATCGACTGCGCCGCCGCCGAGCGGTACTCGCGCACATCCAGCGGCAGGCTTTCGGGCAGAACCACGTTCTTGACCGAGCAGATCACCGCGTGCTCGACCGCGTTCGACAGCTCGCGGATGTTGCCCGGCCAGGGGTAGTTCATCAACAGCCGCATCGCCTCTGGGCTGCACGTCGGCTCGGAGGCGAACCCGCGCGACGTCAGGTTGTGGCAGAAGTGCCGGAGCAGCAGCGGGATGTCGGCCGGGCGCTGGCGCAGCGGCGGCACATGGATCGGGATCACCGCCAGCCGGTAATAGAGATCGCTGCGGAACGTGCCCTGATCGACCATCGCGCGCAGCGGCTGGTTGGTCGAGGCGATGATGCGCACGTCGACCTTGACCGGCTCGTCCGAGCCCACCGGCTCGAACTCGCGGTCCTGCAGCACGCGCAACAGCTTGGCCTGCAGATGAATGGGGATCTCGCCGATCTCGTCGAGAAACAGCGTGCCCTTGTGGGCGGTCTGGAAGCGGCCCTTGCGCCGCTGCGTCGCGCCGGTGAACGCACCTTTGATGTGCCCGAACAGCTCCGACTCGACCAGCGACTCGGGAATGGCCGCGCAGTTGACCTCGACGAACGGGCCCGTCGAGCGCGGGCTCAAGCGGTGGATCATCCGTGCAATGTGCGTCTTGCCGGTGCCCGACTCGCCGGTCAGCAGCACGGGCACGCTGGCCGACGCCACCTGCTCGACGCGGTGCAGGATTTCCATCATCTTCGGATCGGCGGTGATGAGGTCGCTGCTGGCGCGATTGAGATACGTCTCCAGCAATCGCTGCTGGCTCACGTCGCGGATGATGAACAGCTGCAATCCGCCGTGCGCCGGCGTCGTCCGGCTGCAATCGAACTGCAGGCTGCGGCGCTCGCCATCGACATTCAATACGCGCTCGACCGCGGTGCCCGCGCGGCGCGCAGGCGCATCGGCCGCCGCCACCATGACGCCGGCGAGGTCGATCCCCGGCACGTCGGCAAGCGACGTGATGGCCGAATTGGGCGGCAGCGCCAACAACTGGTGCGCCGCGGGGTTCATATAGATCACGTCGTCATTCTGGTTGGCGATCAGCACGCCTTCGTCGATGTAGCTGACGATTGCTTCCAGCAATGGCAACGCGAAGCCGAACTCCGGCACTGCGTTTCTCCTTGAGCATTACCTCCGCCGCCTGGGGTCCTGCCGTCTCGTTGGGCTGCCGCCGCTTCGGCTCGTTCAGACCGCGGGTCCGAAGGGCCATATGCGCGCGCTGGCTCAGGTGGGCAGAATTTTGCGACGTATGATCACATGACTTTAACACACGCAGCGACGTGCAACAGACCCTGCAACGGCGCGCAACGTAACGTCGCACAAGAATGGTTACGACAGCGTTCGCCCGAACACTTGCGCGCCGCCGCTACGTTGGCGTCTTAACCGCGCGGCAGCCCGCAAATACGGCATTTTTGGCGCACGCAAGCGGTCGATGCCGCACCTGCGTCCCGCCCCCCTCGCATCGACTGGATTGTAGTGGCACACTGCTTGCAAACCACTTCGGTCAACCAAGGAAATCGATCTCCCGGCGCCGCCGGGCCATCGCGCCCGCTCGACGCCGGACCCTACCGGCCAACGAAACGGGATGTTGTGAGGAGCCGCCACGTGTCCGACTATTTCTCATCGCGCTGGATGACGGCCTACCGTGACGCGTGGAACGCGGAGCCGGAGCTTGCCGAAATGCTGTCCGGCGTCGGCTTCGACGCCGTGATCGGCTACGGCGTCCTCAACGAGCCGCATCCGCGCGGCGTGCTGCACGTCGAAAACGGCCGCGTCGTCGAAGCCGGCCCCTACCGCGGCGAGGATCTCGCCTGGGACCTCCGCGCCGCCGAGGCGACCTGGGACAGCTGGCTCGAGCGCCCACCCGGACTGATGCAGATCGGTGCCGCGTACACGAATGGTAAATTCCAAATACTTGCTGGTGATTACATCAGCATGATCAAAGATTCACGAATGGCTAGGCCATTTGTGAAAAGCTTCGAGACGATGGCCCGGATCACCAGCAATTGAATTGAGAGGCGTAGTTATGTTCGAGTTCCCTCACTCTCGTTCGGCGGCGGCCGCATCGGCCCTGGTGGCCCTTCTCGCCATCGCCCCGCTGGCATCGCTCCCGGTGGCCGCAGCTGAATACACGACCGTCAAGGCCACCGTGCAGGCGACCAGCAGCTTCGCCACCGTCGCCGGCTCCGTCGTCCCCTACTCCGAGGTCACGCTCTCGGCGCAGACCCCGGGACAGGTCAACTTCCTCGCCGGCCGCGAGGGCGACAGCTTCACCTCCGGCCAGCTTCTGGTCTCCATCAATGACGACGAGCTGCAGGCCCGCCGCCGCGCTGCCGTCGCCAACGCCACCTCCGCCGACGCCGCCATGCGCGACGCCCACGTCCAATACTCGCGCGAGCTCTATTCGCCCAAGACCGGCCAGACCACCGGCATGGGCATGCCGTCGATGATGGACAACTTCATGAAGCCGTTCACCGGCCAGTACGCCGGTCCGCAGAATCCCTGGGTCGATCGCTACGCCAATCTCTATGGCCAGGTGCGCGGCCTCGACGACGCCCGCAGCCGCATCCTCACCGCCCAGTCGCAAATCGAGCAGATCGACGCCGCCATCCGCGACGCCAAGCAAGTTGCGCCGTTCGATGGCGTCATCACCGAAAAGCTCGTCGAGCAGGGCACGCCCGTGCAGCCCGGCCAGCCGCTGCTGAAATTCGCCCATATCGCTTACCTGCGCATCCAGGCCGAGGTGCCGGTGCGGCTCGTCTCGTCGCTGCAGCGCGGCCAGATGCTGCCCGCCCGTCTCGACGTCGGCGAGGGCGTCGAGCTCGAGGCGCGCGTCGCCCAGATTTTCCCGATCGCCGATCGCTCGCGCCACACCGTCACCGTCAAGTTCGACCTGCCGAAGGGCGTCCCCGGCGGCCCCGGCGTCTACGCCGAGCTGCAGATCCCCGATCCCAACGCGGCAGCCCAGCAACTGCCGTCGATCCCGGCCCAGGCCGTGTTCCAGCGCGGCAGCCTGCCTGCGGTCATGGTGCTCGAGAATGGCCAGCCGTCGTTGCGTCTGGTCCGCGTCGGCGGTCCCATCGGCGGCGGCAAGGTCAGCATTCTCGCCGGCCTCACGGGGGGCGAAGACGTCATCATCGCGCCGCCGGGCAAGCTGTCGACCATGAAGGGCGCGCCCGGCAAGGGCGGCTGACCCGCGCGCCGAGCGCGGTTCGATCTAATCTTAGGTGCGGTGGCTGTCGCCATCGGCGGACGACGTGAGTTTGCGTAGGGGTGTATCCAGTGGCCGACCATGACAAATCCAAGACCCAAGGTCATGACGATGCATCTCTCGGCATGGCGGGCGCGCTCACAAAGCAGTTCATCCATTCGCCGCTGACGCCGCTCTTGCTCGTCGCCTGTCTGGTCATCGGTCTGCTCGGCCTGTGGGCCACCCCGCGCCAGGAAGACCCGCAGATCTCGGTGCCGATGGCCGACATCTTCATCGAGTACGCCGGCGCCTCCGCCGAGCAGGTGTCGAGCCTCGCCATCGATCCGCTCGAGCGCATGATGAGCGAGATCCCCGGCGTCAAGCACGTCTATTCCGCCAGCCAGCGCGGCATGGGCATGGTCACCGTCCAGTTCGACGTCGGCCAGAAGATGGAGCCCTCGCTCGTCAAGCTCTACGACAAGCTCGCCTCCAACCTCGACAAGATGCCGCCGGGCATTCCGCAGCCGTTGGTCAAGCCGCGCGGCGTCGACGACGTCCCCGTCGTCACCCTCACGCTGTGGTCGGAAGCCGTCGATGACGCCGGCCTGCGGCTGATCGCGCTCGAGCTGATGCAGCGCCTGAAGGAAGTCCGCAACACTTCGCAGAGCTTCATCGTCGGCGGCCGTGCCGAGGAATTGCGCGTCGAGGTTCTGCCCGAGCGCCTCAAGGGCTTCGGGCTGTCGATCGATCAAGTCGCCGCCACCATCCGCGGCGCCAACGTGCGGCGCGACGTCGGTCAGGTCGAAACGTCCGGCAAGAGCCTCGCCGTCAACGTCGGCCAGTTCCTCCGCCACGCCCGCGACATCGAGAGCCTGATCGTCGGTGTGCACAAGGGCAGCCCGGTCTATATCCGCGACGTCGCCACCGTCACCGAAGGCGCCGGCGAAGCGACGAGCATCGTCCAGCATTTCGGCGGACCCGCCGGCAAGACCGCCGCGCCGAAGACCGGCTCCTCCGCCGTCACCGTCGCCATCGCCAAGAAGCTCGCCACCAACGGCGTCGCCGTGGCCGACGAGATCCTGGCCAAGGTCGAAACCCTCAAGGGCAACACGATCCCCTCCAACGTCAACGTCGCCATCACCCGCAACTACGGCAAGACCGCCAACGACAAGGTCAACGGTCTGCTCAAAGACATGTTCATGGCGACGGGCTTCGTCACCATCCTCATCTACCTGTTCCTCGGCTTCCGCCCGACCATCGTCGCCGTCTCGGTGATCCCCATCGTCATCCTGATGACGGTGTTCTCGGCCTGGGCGCTCGGCTTCACCATCGACCGCGTCTCTCTCTTCGCCCTCATCTTCTCCATCGGCATCCTGGTCGACGACGCCGCCGTCGTCATCGAGAACATCTACCGCCGCTGGCTCGAGGCCGGGCGCATCGACACCGCCACCACCATCGACGCCGTGCGCGAGGTCGGCAACCCGACCATCATCGCCACCCTGACCGTCATTGCCGCGCTGCTGCCGATGGGCTTCGTCTCCGGCATGATGGGCCCCTACATGATGCCGATCCCGGTGCTCGGCTCGGTGGCCATGGCGTTCTCGCTGTTCGCCGCCTTCATCTTCACCCCGTGGCTCGCCTACCGCTTGCGTCCGAGCATGGAGACGCTGCGTGAGATGACCGAGCGCGAGCACAAGATGGTGCACCGCCTCGATGGCTTCTATCGCAAGCTGCTCGGCCCGCTGCTCGAAAGCCCCAAGCGCGCGCGCATGTTCCGCCTCGGCATCTGGGGCGCGCTGATGCTCGCCTGCGCGCTGTTCTACACGACCAACGTGGCCGTGAAGATGCTGCCGCTCGACAACAAGCCCGAGTTCAACGTCGTCGTGAACATGCCCGAGGGCACCGCGCTGCCGGCCACCGCCAACGTCGTGCAGCGGCTGACCGAGCAGGCGCTGACGATCCCCGAAGTGACCGCCATCCAGACCTATGCCGGCACCGCCTCGCCGTTCAACTTCAACGGCCTCGTCCGCCACTACTACCTGCGTCAGAAGCCGTGGCAGGCCGACATCCAGATCCAGCTTCTGGAAAAGAACGAGCGCAAGCGGTCGAGCCACGACATCGCGGTTGCCGCGCGTGAGCTGCTGACGCCGCTCGCCACCAAGTTCGGGGCCCGCATCCAGGTCGTCGAAATGCCGCCCGGACCGCCGGTGCTGCAGACCATGGTGGCCGAGATCTACGGTCCCGACGCCGAGGTCCGCCGCCAGGTTGCGCGCGATCTCACGCAGAAATTCGCCCAGGCCGAAAGCATCGTCGACGTCGACAACTATCTGCAGAAGCCGCACGACGTGTGGACCTTCGTCGTCGATCGTCAGAAGGCCGAGTACAAGAACCTCAAGATCGAGGACGTCGCCCGCCAGCTCAGCATGGTGATGGGCGGCTTCCGCCTCGGCGACGCCAAGCTCGGCCACGAGCTCGAGCCGCGCAACATTGTGCTGCAGGCCCCGATGGGCGTGCGCGGCGATCTCTCGCGTCTCAGCGAAATGCCGATCTCCAATTCAGAGGGCCGTCTGGTTCCCCTGTCGGAAGTCGGCACCTTCCAGGTCCGCCCCGAAGAGCCGATCATCTTCCACAAGGACCTGCGCGCGCTCGAATACGTCACCGGCGAAGTCGCCGGCCGCCTCGCCGCGCCGGTGTACGGCATGATCCAGGTGTCGAAGCTGCTCAAGGGCTACAAGACGCCCGATGGCGTCGAGATTTCCGGCACGCTCATCGCACCGCCCGCCGACAGTTTCACCTCCGGCTTCGAGTGGACCGGCGAGTGGACCGTCACCTATGAGACCTTCCGCGACATGGGTCTCGCCTTCGTCGCCGCCGTCATCCTGATCTACATGCTCGTCGTGCTCGAGTTCGGCAACTTCCGCCTGCCCGGCATCATCATGGCGCCGATCCCGCTGACGCTGATCGGCATCATCCCCGGTCACTGGCTCTTGGGTGCTGAATTTACCGCCACCTCGATGATCGGCTGGATCGCGCTCGCGGGCCTCATCGTCCGCAACTCGATCCTGCTCGTCGATTTCTCCAAGCA
This sequence comes from uncultured Alphaproteobacteria bacterium, assembly GCA_963819775.1. Taxonomy (GTDB): domain Bacteria; phylum Pseudomonadota; class Alphaproteobacteria; order Rhizobiales; family Hyphomicrobiaceae; genus JAKAML01. The sequence goes on along the minus strand of CAWFXM010000012.1, from coordinate 174,772 downwards.
CGCCATCGACGGTGGCATGGAAGTGCGCGAGGCCGTCATCACCGCCGTCCGCACCCGCACGCGGCCCATCCTGATCACTCAGTTCGCGATGATGGCCGGCTCGTCGACCATCCTGTTCGACCCGATCTTCCAGGGCATGGCCATCTCGCTGTTGTTCGGCGCCGCCGTCTCGACCGCGCTGACGCTCGTCGTCATCCCGCTGGCCTGCGAGCGGACCAACCGCGCCGCCTGGGCCAGTGCCGAGGAGCGCGCCAACCTCGCCACCCTCGCCGAGCGCGGTATCGCCACTGCGTCCGTCGCGGCCTGCGGTCCCGCGCCTGCCCCGGCTGCGACCTCGATCGTCACCACGCCCGCCGCCGACAAGACACCGCTCGCCGTCCGCGCCCGCGCTTTCGCCCAGCGCACCACGCAAGCTGTCGAGAGCCGCATCGGCCCCACGGTCGGCCGGCCGCTGCGTTCCGCCGGCGCCGTCGTCGGCGAGGGCGTCGGCGCGCTGCTCGGCCGCCCGCCCGCCGCGCGTCCGCACTCGGTGGGCGCCCAGGTTTCACCCAATATGGCTTCGCCCACTATGGCGTCGCCCGCTGCAACCCCGTCCGCCGCCGCCGCGCCCGCCGTGCTCATGCTCGGCTGGTCGGTGCTGCGCGACGGCACCGGCGCCTTGCTCGGCCGCTCCGCCAAGCCGGCGACGGCGTCGCCATCGGTCGCCGACCCGGCTGCTGCTCCAGTGGCTGCTGCCCCTGTCGTCGCTGAAAACGTTGCACCAGCGCCCACCGCGACACTCCCATCTACCGGCGCGGTCGTGCCGCCACCGATGGCCGATGCGCTGGCCACCACCACCGTGGCCCCGGCCAGCACCGAGGCGCGCGTCTCGGTCGCCGACATCGCCGCCAGGGCCGCCAAGCTCGCCCTCGAGCATGCCGAACAGCCGCGCGCTGCCGCAGCACCTGCAGCGCCGTCGGCCGCAGCCCCCGCTGTTGCACCCGCCAAAGCCACGCCGCCCAAGCAGATGGCCGAGCGCCGGATGCCGGATCCGGTCCTGTCCGAGCCCATGATTTCGACTGACAATTTGAGCGCGATCAATGGCATCGGCCCGGCGATTGCCAAAGTACTTCGCAGCCTCGGTGTGACGACGGTCGGCGATGTCGCGCGCTGGTCGGAGGCCGATCTCGACGCCACCGAAGCGACGCGGCGGTTCAAGGGCCGCATCGTTCGCGACAACTGGATCGGCCAAGCCAGACAACTCGAGACCAGACAACTCGAGGCGCGGCACCTGTCGTCACGGACTGGCGCGGTCCCCACCGGCATCCCATCTGCTGGAAGCGACCGCGACGACAGTGCCCACCAAGACCGCGAAGCGGCAGTCTGCGACGTCTGGAAAGTCTGGGAAGTCGCGTACCGAGTCGGAAGGATAAGCGGATGCCGAGGCACCTGAGCAAAGCAACGCATCGCATCGGCGCGCTGATCGCCACCGCATCCGTCGCCACGGGCATGGCGGCTGCCGGCGTCACGCCGTCGGCCGCAGCGCCCGATGACGCGCTGCGTGTGGCGCAGGCCGCACCGCGTCCGGCTGCGACATGGTCGCCCAATGCCCCGCATGAGTTCCCGCCGCTCGGCTACGATCCCGGTGGTGACGCCTCCAAGGCAGCCAGCCCGGCCAAGCCTGCCGCCGCCGCACCGCAGCCAGCCAATCCGGCCGCCCCCGCACCGCAACCCGCCGCGCAACCGACTTGGCCGCCGGCCCCGGCTGGCGCGTTCGGCGCATGGCCACCCACCGGATATTCACCGCAGCAGCCGCAAGCCCAAGCTCCGGCCGCGCCGGCGACCGCGGCACCCGCGCCCGCGGCACCGGCACCCGTGGCGGCTCAGAGCCCCGCAGCTCCTGCCCCACCCCAGGCCCCTCCCCAGGCTCAGGCACCTGCGCCGTGGGGCGGATACGCCACCCCATATCCGCAAGTCCAGCAACCCCAGTATCAGCCGCAGCCCTACGGCTACGGTCGTATGGCTATCCGGCCCCCGTGCAGCCCAACTGGCAACCCGCGCCGCAGTACGTGCAGCCCGCGCCTCCGCCCGCCTGGAGTCAGCCGCCGCCAGCCGCTGCCACGGGCAGGCCTCGCCATGGGGCGCGCCGCCGCCGGTCCAAGCCCAGCCGCAACAGCGGCCGGCCGCGCCGGCCGCAGCACCGGCCCAACCGGCCCCCGCCAAGGCCGTCACCACCGCGCCCGCCGCAGCACCCGCCCCCGCCGCTCCCCAAGCTGCGGGCCCGATCGCGCAACCTCAGCCGGCCCCGCCCGCACCGTCCGCTCCCACGCAAGGCAACACCGCCGCCGCCGCACCGGCCTTCGCACCCTCGGCCCTTGCTCCCCAAGCCCCTGCGCCGCAAGCCTTCCCGCCCGCCGGCTACCTGCCGTCCGCACCTGCCCCCGCGGCCGGCGCAACCGGCGGCTCGGCGACCGTTCCGTGGGGCGGGGTCGTCACCGGCGGCACGCCACCGGCAGCGAGGTAACGAGCAAACCATGGCCTCCACGCGCCACATCCCAATTCTGCTGGCCTGTCTCGCGACGACGGGCGTGGCGGGCGCGTGGGCGCAAGACCAATCCGCTCAAAATCCCGGCGCTTACAATCCTTGGCGTATGCCCCCCCGCACCCCGCCGCCCGGCAGCACCGCCGAGGACGAGCGCGGCTACACGCAGGGCTACCTGCGCGGTTTCGAGCAGGGCTATCGCCGCGGCGCCGAGCAGGCCACGGGCAGCGCACCGACCGCCAATCTCGGCCCGCCCTCCACGACTGGCAGCACAGGCAGTGTCACGTCCGGCAGCGTCCTGTCCGACAGCGCGCCCGCCGGCATCGTCACGCCGCGCAACCCCGCGCAGCCGCCCCGCCCGCCCGCCGCCGCCACCGACGACGGCCAAGGCCCGCGACAGTTCAATGCCAAGTCCTCGCCCAAGTCCTCGCAATGGGGCGACTATCCGCCGCTCGACGGCGACCGCCCGGCCACCTCGCGGCCCGATGCGTCCTCTGCCCGCCCGCCCGTCGCAGCCTATGCGCCGGCCTACCCCTATTCGAGCCTGCCGCCGCAGCCGCAGCCTTACGCCCAAGGGGCCTATGCGCCCGGCTACGCCCAGCCCTATCCGCCGCCCGGCTATGGCCAGCCCTACGCTCAGCCCTATGCCGCAGCGCCGGCGCCCTATGGTTACGGCTCGCCGTTCGCCGGCGGTCCCAGCACACTCGGCGGGCCCTTCGGCATGAGCCCCATCCCCGGCATGCCGGGCTTCGGAGGTCCCGGTTTCGGCGCTTGGTAGCGCCGCGAAGTTCATCGGTTTCCCGCCCCGGCACCGGGTCGGAAAACGTGGAGGAAAAAACAGTTCGATGCGGTCACGCCGCATCGCTTCACTCGCTCTCCCCCCGGAGGGCCGAGACTGACGGGGTGTGACTCGCACGCCTCGACTTTCGCGGTGGAAACGGACTTTCGTTTCGCGTCGGCGCCTGCGCCGGAGCGGCAAACAAATTCCGTACCCGCCACAGCGGACACGGGGGTTCCCTCCCCCCGCTACCGCCACTTGACGAGGGAGTGTTTGGCAAGGAGCTGGTTCGATGAAAAACGTACTGAAGTCGGCCGCGGCCGCAGGATTGATGGCGCTGAGCGTTATTGCACTGCCGTCGGGCGACGCCAAGGCATTCTGGAATGGCGGCCCCGGTAACTGGGGCGGTCCGTGGAATGGTCCCGGCTGGGGCAACAACGGCTGGGGTAACAACGGCTGGGGCAACAACAACAACGGTTGGGGCAACGGCTGGGGCAACGGCATGGGCGATGGCTCGGGCTCGGGCAACTTCTCCATGAACTTCGGTGGCCGCGGCTGGGGCAACGCCAACAACGGTTGGGGCGGCAACAACGGTTGGGGCAACAACAACGGCTGGGGCAACAATGGCTGGGGCTTCCCCGGCGGCAACTGGGGCGGACCCGGTTTCGGTGGTCCCGGCTCGGCGGTACCGGCGCACCGCAGGGCTACGGCGCACCGCAAGGCTACGCACCGCCGCAGGGCTATGCCCCCTATGGCTATGCCCCGCCGCAGGCTCCGCAGCAGGTCCAGCCGCAGCAGGCTCCGCGGACCAACTGAGCCGACGTGACGTCAATCGGGCGGGGGCCACGTTGGCTCCCGCCCGACATCGAGACGCCTTAGACTCTGAAGCGCCCCACTGCCGACGCGGCGACAAGCCGGACCCGCTCTCCACTCCGAGGAACACCCATGTCGAGATTAGCCCTCGCCGCCATCTTGGCCGCTACCGGAGCGCTTCCCGCTGCCGCCCAATCTCCAGTCCAAATGTGCCCGTCGCCTTCTCCGCCGACGTGGTCCAGGCCCAGCCCGGGCGCGACGTCCGCTCCGGCCGTCTCATCGTCGGCGCACCCGGCAGCCGCTTCGAATTCCAGATGCGCGGCCGGCCCGTCGTGCAGATCTCCATAGCGTCGAAAAACCTCGTCCGCCTGCTGTTCCCGCTCGATCGCACCTATCTCGAGTGGACCACGGCCGATGGCGCTTCGAGCCCCGAGCAGCGCCCCGCCGATCCGTGCACGCCCAGCGCCGAACTCGAGTGCAAGCGCGACGGCGACGACACCATCGCCGGCATCAAGGTCGAGCGCTGGACGATCAAACCGGCCGGCGCGTCGGCGCCCATCCGCACCTGGTGGGACAAGTCGCGCCGCATGCCGCTGCGCCAGGAGACGCCCGCCGGGCACCTGATGCAGGCGGTGATGATCGGCGCCGAAACCTACGAGCAGCGTCCCGTCGAGCGGTGGGAAATCATCTACATGTCGCCGGCCGGCCAGTACCGCCGCGACTTCGTGCTGTATGCGCCGGATCTCAAGATGGCCGTCGTCGAGCGCGATCCCACAGGCGCGATGCGCGAGATGCGCAACATCGTCGTGGCCGCCCCCGACGCGGCGCTGTTCGACGTGCCGCAGGGCTTCACCAAGATCGAGCAGCCGGGCCAGATGCCCGCGCCGCAAGCCCAGCGCCGCCTCGCCGCAGAGCCCGCCGGCCAGCCAGATGACGGGCCCGCCCATGGGCGACATGATGGGCCAGTCCTACGGCGAAAAGTCCCCCGTCGAGCTGCCGCCCGGCCTTTCGATTCAGCCCCCCATGCCCCAGCACAACATGCCGATGCCGATGCCGCCGCAGTTCGGCGTGGCGCCGTCGGGCCCGTTTCCCTCCGCAGGCCCCGGCCCTTCGGCTAGTCCTGGCCCTTCGGTAAGTCCTGACCAGTCCACCGTTCAGCCGGACGCTCGTGCGCCGGCGCCGCACGCGGCCACCGGTCCTCACCGGCCGATGATGCACGGACCAGGAATGCAGGGCCCGATGATGCAGGGCCCCATGATGCACGGACCGATGATGCAAGGTCCCATGATGCACAGGGTCCGATGATGCGCGGGCCCGGATCTGATCAAGGCTCGTCTAGTCAAGGCCCCGGCAATCAGGGTCCGGGCCCCATGATGCCGCCGCACGGCCAGATGATGGGCCCGCCGAGCCACATGGCTCCCCGCATATGATGGGACCGCCGGAAGGCATGCCTCCCCGCGGCCAGATGGGTGGACCGATGGGTGGTCCTATGGGCGGCCAGATGCACGCCCCCCAGATGCACGCACCGATGGCCGGACCGCAGGGCGGCTATCCGCCGATGGAGCCACAATTCCAGCCGCAAGCTCAACCGCAAGGCGGCCCCGCACCGCAGCCCGAGCAGAACGGCGGTGGACGATTTCGCCGCCCCCACGCCGCCGGACCTCAATTCGACGCTCCCCAATTCAACGCCCCTAGCTTCAACGCTCCCGGCTTTCGCGGACCCGAGTTTGCCGCCCCCCAATTCGATGGCCCCCGCTTCGACGGCCCCCGCTTTGGTCCTCCCCAAGGCCGGCCCGACGGCGGCCCCCAAGCCGCGCCAGCCTACCCGCACCAAGGCGCTGCCCCAATCCAAGGCCAAGTGCAAGGCGACGGCCGCCAAGCCGGGCCCCAAGGCGGCCCAGCTCAAGGCCAAGCCCAAGGCCCCGGCCAAAGCGGCGGCCAAGGCAGCTCAATGAGCGGCCCCCGGTTCTCGTCTCCCCAGTTCAACGCGCCGCAGTTCGCGCCGCCGGACTTTGCGCCACCTCAGTTCTCGTCACCGCAGTTCTCGTCACCCCAGTTCACGCCACCTCAGTTCAGCGGTCCGCAATTCCAGCCCCCCGGCTATAGCGGTCCGATGCCTCCCGGCTTCTACCCCGGCATGCCGCAGTCATCGCCCGCACCGGGTGGCGGCGCCGCGCCGCAGACCGGTCAGCCGCAATCTGGCCCGCAACAGTCTGGTCCGAAAACCGGCAGCGAAAGGAGCTTGTGATGACCACGCTCGACGTCAAGCCCGCCGCCGCCATCGAAGCGCCCCGGCCACCCGCCGGCCACCGCCCCCGCGACGCCACCCGTCGTGCCGCCGCCCGCGCCTCAGCGCCCCGAGCCGCGCCGCCCCGGCGGGTTCCGCCGCTTCGTGCGCTCGGTATTCAGCCACTTGATCTTCGCCGCGCTCGTGACCGCCGGCGTCATCGGCTATCTCTATCAGGACATGATCCTCGGCCGCGTCGCCACCACCGTCTGCGGCAACGATGCGCTCGGTCCCTACTACGCCGCCGGCAGCAAATCCGCAGCCGCAACTCCGGCGTCCACACCGTCCTCCAAGCCCGCCAGCACGCCGGCAAGCTCTCCGGCCAGCGCCCCGGTTCCGGCCGCATCGGTCGTCTCACCGGCCTCGCCGCCGTCGGCCGCGTCGTCATCGGCTGTCTCGTCGCCGAGCCCTGCACCCGCCGCCGCGCGCGACGCCCGCCAGCACTCCTCCGCCCGCCGCCGCGATCACGGCGGACAAGCCGGCGTCACCGCCGCCGATCGCCGCCAAGCCCGCGGACGTACCGGTGGACAAGCCCGCCGATAAGCGTGCCGATGCGCCGAAGGCCGCCGCCACGGTTCCGGTCGCGGGTGTGGTCGCGCCAGCCGCTGCACCTGCCCCGGCAACCGCCGCTGCGCCCGTCCCTGCCACGGTCGCCGCTGCGGCCAAACCCGCCGTGACGCCGCCGTCCCCGCCCGCCGCTGCGGCAACCCCTGCCGCGACCCCTGCAACACCGGCCGCCCCGCCGTCCGACGCCCTGACCTCCGCCTGGCGCTCGGCACGCGAAGCCTTCAACGCCGGCAAGCCCGAGGCGATCGAGGCTTACAAGTCGCTGCTGCGCTCCTACCCGAGCGTGCCCGATCTCGCGGGCGAACTCGGCAACATCTATTACGCGGCCGGCAAATGGCGCGAGGCGAGCGAGCACTACTACGAGGCCGCGCAGCGCTACCTGAAGAGCCCGAACCCCGGTTACGCCGCTTGCCTGCTCGACGTGCTGCGCAACTTGCGCTCGCCCGACGCCGAACGTCTCGCTGGCCAGATCACACGTCCCTGTCCGACGACCCAGCCCGGTCAAGCCGGCCAGCCTGGTCAAACCGGTCAGTCGGCCGCCAACCCGCCCCGGGGATAATCACGCGGGGATAAAATTCCATCGCGCAGTAACGAGAACGTTCCAGCGGCGCAGTCGCCAGAGTGCTTACGTGAGTGCTACGTGGGTGCGTACGCGCGGCGCATGTTCGCCTTGCTGAGCCCGCGACACGCCTTCATGTCGGTCGCGCACATGAACATGACACGCCGGGTTATCCCCGTCCGCGCCATTGATGCGACATCAGACGATCAGCCGACGCCGTCCATCCGCATCGCTATTCCCGCAGCCGCCATGTGCGCCTTGGCCTCGCCGATCTTGTAGGTTCCGAAGTGGAAGATCGACGCCGCCAGCACCGCGCTGGCGTGCCCCTCTTTCACGCCGTCCACCAGATGATCGAGCGTGCCGACGCCGCCCGACGCGATCACCGGCACCGTCACCGCGTCGGCGATCGCCCGCGTCAGCCCGAGGTCGAACCCGGCCTTGGTGCCATCGCGATCCATCGACGTCAGCAGGATCTCGCCCGCGCCCAGCGCCACGACCTCTTTCGCATATTCGATCGCATCGATGCCGGTCGGCTTCCTGCCGCCGTGGGTGAAGATTTCCCAGCGTGGCGGCTCACCGTCGCCCGACACCTTCTTCGCGTCGATGGCGACCACGATGCATTGCGCGCCGAACTTTTCCGACGCCTGCTTGACGAACTGGCGATCGAACACCGCCGCCGTATTGATCGACACCTTGTCGGCGCCGGCCTCCAGCAGCTTGCGGATGTCGTCGGTCGTGCGCACGCCGCCGCCCACCGTCAACGGCATGAAGCACCGCTCCGCCGTGCGCTCGACGATGTGAAAAATCGTATCGCGGTTCTCGTGCGAGGCGGTGATGTCGAGGAAGCACAGCTCGTCCGCGCCCGCCGCGTCATAGGCCGCCGCCGCCTCGACCGGATCGCCCGCATCGACCAGATCGACGAAGTTGATGCCCTTGACGACGCGCCCGTCCTTGACGTCGAGACACGGGATGATGCGGATCTTGAGCATTGTGCGGTCCTTTGGCGGCGCAGACGGAATGCCGTCCAGCCGTGGCAGACGGTGGTGTCACTAAGCAGATCAGGACCCTGCCGCCAAGGGGCGACGGCGTCCGACTTCGACACGGCGCGAACCGACCCGCTCACCAAGCTGTGATCCGCCGAGGCCCTGCAATCCGAAACTCGCGCCTCCTGCCGCCGTAGCTGCTCATGACCGCGCAACTGACGAGCACTTCAGCGCAATGTTCGAAAGCGCGCGGCCATCACATCGCCCCCCAACAGGAGACTGACCATGAAGCCCCTTCTTCTCGCCGCACTTGCCGCTGTGTCTCTCGCAACGGCAACCACCGCCCCGGCCATCGCCGACACCATCACGCTGCATGGCGTGTGGGACACCTACAAGTCCGGCAAGTAACGACAGTCCGCCGACCCGCTCCACATATCCGCTGTCATCCACGGGATCCCGGCACTCGTTGCCGGGGTCCCCTGGATCCATCGCCGCAATATGGCGCTGGAGGCGCACGCACATGTGTCGGTGCTCGATCGCGTCCGCCAACGCGCAGCTTCGGCTTCGAGCTTACGTGGCGAAGAGCGGCAACGCGGGCCGCATCACTTCCCCCGCAGCAGCGCCAGCGCCGCCGCCGCATCGATCCGCCCATCGTACAGCGCGCGGCCGGTGATGGCGCCTTCGAGCATCTTGTATTCGGGCTGCATCAGCGCCTTCACGTCGTCGATGCTGGCGAGGCCGCCCGAGGCGATGACCGGGATCGACGTCGCGCGCGCCAGCTCGGCCGTGGCGGGGAGGTTCAAGCCCTTCAGGATGCCGTCGCGCTCGATGTCGGTGTAGATGATCGCCGCCACGCCCGCGTCCTCGAACCGCCCGGCCAGCTCGATCGCGCCGAGCGTCGAGCTTTCGGCCCAGCCCTCGACCGCGACTTTCCCGCCCTTGGCGTCGATGCCGACGGCGACGCGGCCGGGAAATTTCCGGCACGCCTCGCGCACCAATGCCGGATCGCGCACCGCCACCGTGCCGAGGATGACGCGGCGGATGCCCTTGGTCAGCCAGCTCTCGATCGTCGCCAGATCGCGGATGCCGCCGCCGAGCTGCACCGGCATTTTCACTTGGCGGAGGATCGCCTCGACCGCCGCGCCGTTGACCGGCTTGCCGGCGAACGCGCCGTTGAGGTCGACGATGTGGAGATATTCAAAACCCTGCGCCTCGAACACCGCGGCCTGCGCGGCGGGGTCGTCGTTGAACACCGTCGCCTGGTCCATCTCGCCGAGCTTCAGGCGCACGCATTGTCCGTCTTTGAGGTCGATGGCAGGGAACAGGATCACGGGAACTCTCTTGTGTGTGGTGGCCTCGTTCCGCGCGTTGCGGGACGCACGCCTCTAGAATTGTGCGGGACGCATGCCTCCGGCATGACGTGGCGGCGGCGGCCTTGAGTTTGCTCATTTCATCGGCGACAAATAGCGAACGAGGCAGCTAGTCAAGTGCCGCCGCGCGTTCCCGAGTCCGAGATCCCTGTCATGGCCATAGCGTTCCTCGATACCCCGCCCACCGCCATCGCCCGCCGCCCGCTCAACGAGGCCGACGCCGTCGACATCTGGATCATGCGTTGGCTCCGGATCAGGCGGAAAGACATCCTCGCGCGCTACGGCTGCGATCCGCGCCGCATCTACGAGATCTGGGAAGGCGCGAAGTTCCCCGCCAGCCGGCAACGCGCGCTCACCGTGTTCGCCGAGCGCTACCCCGGCCTCGCCGACCGCATCGATTTCGGCCGCCACAAACGCATTCCACTGCGCTCGACCGATCCCGACCAGCTCGCGCTGTTCGAATGAAGCGCACCGCGCATCTCAACTGATCGCGCTTCTCGTTTGATCTTCAGCCAATTTTTTTCGGTGCCTCGGCAACCGCGGACACCTTGCGGCCACATTTCCCTCCGCCGCACCGGCACAGAGGAACAAAAGAGAAACTTGCGCTCGACAAACCGGGCGACTCGCCTCATGTTCTTTAAATGTTCCGCGCCACACCCCCGCCCCCAAGTGCTGCTTTATTCTCCCTCCATCCCGCCTCCAAGCCCCAAGGAGTGACCCCCATGCGCACCTTCCTCGTCTCCTACGATCTGGCCAAGCCGAACCGCAACAAGCACGTCATCGCGCAGGAGATCATGGGTCTCGGCGAGCGTTGGGCGCGTCCGCTCGAAAGCACCTGGTACGTCGAGGGCCGCGTGTCCGCCACCGAGATGGAGCGCCGGCTGTCGGAGCTGCTCGACACCGACGACGGGCTGCTGATCCAGCAGGTCGAGAACACGGCGATCATGTCCAACACCTCCCTGCGCTGGTTCCGTCAGCGCCGCGCCGGCATCGACATCACGCCCGACAGCAACATCATCGCCTTCCCCGCGCCGCCCGCCCCCGAGCCGGCCGAGCCGGAACTGCCGTTCGCCCGCGCCAGCTGAGGCGAGACGCTCTCTCTCTCTTGCGTTGGTGAGTTCTGTTGCGTGGAGTATCGCGGCGCCGGTCCCGAGAGGGACCGGCGCTTTTTTTGTGCGCCTTCGGATGCCCACGCCGCGTCGAGGCTTGCCTCGGAGCGGTAGCAAAAAGTCGTCGAGGCTTGCCTCGGAGCGGCCAACAAAACATCCGGCGCTCGTTCTTGCGCCTTCAGATGCCCACTAGGCATCCGGCGCTCAGGGCCGCCAGGAGAGGAAATTGGCGATCAGCTTCAGGCCGAGCGTCTGGCTCTTCTCAGGGTGGAACTGGGTGCCCGCCATGTTGTCGCGGCCGACCATCGCCGTCACCGGCCCGCCGTAGTCCGTCTCCGCCACCACCGCCGCGCGATCGGACGAGACGAGATGGTAGGAATGCACGAAATAGGCGTGCAGGCCGTCGCCTCCGGTGCGGATGCCGGAGAGCAGCGGTGCGGCCTAGGCCCAAGAGGATCGAGCGTGTTCCAGCCCATGTGCGGGATCTTCAGCGCCGGATCGGACGGCACGATCGCCCGCACCTCGCCCGCAATCCAACCGAGCCCCTCGGTCACCTCGAACTCGAGGCCGCGCTCGGCCATCAATTGCATGCCGACGCAGATGCCGAGGAACGGCCGCGCCTTGCGCCGCACCACATCCTCCAGCGTCTCCCGCATGCCCGGAATGGCGACGAGGCCCCGCTTGCAATCCGCGTAAGCGCCGACACCCGGCAGCACCACGCGATCGGCGACCGCGACGACGCGCGGATCGGCCGTCACCACAATTTCGGCGTCCGCGCCAGACTCACGGCTGGCGCGCTCGAACGCCTTGGCCGCCGAGTGGAGATTGCCCGACCCGTAGTCGATGATGGCGACGCGCTGCATCGTGGAGTGTTTCGCCCCGAGTTAAGGCTGTGCGTTCAGGCTGTGCGGGGACGGAACAGGCGCCAGCGGCCCGCATCAGTCGTCGATGCCGCGCGGCCCTTTTCGGCGGATGCGCCGGTCATGTTGCCCGCCGATGCGGCCAGCGTGCCGTTGGCCGGCAGACCGCTCGACGGCTTCACGGGCGACGAGATCACCGGCTGGCGCGGCAGCCACGTCTCGAAAAAGCGGCGCTCGCACTCGATCTTGTTCTTACCCGCGACAGTGCCCGCCAGCGTGAAGCCGCGCGCCTCATAAACCCAGCGCTCGAGCTGGTAGGACTCGTAGCCGACGATGAGGTGGACGGCGAGGACGGCGACGGCGATCTCGGTCGTCCCCGCACCCATCAGATGCAAGCCGGAGCCGACGGCTGCGACCACCGCGGCATAGATCGCCAGCGGCACCCAGAGCTGTCGCGACGCCATCCACAACGGCGTCCACAGCGCGGCAGGCCACGAAAACCCGTCGCGCAGGAAGGCCAGCCGCTCCGCCCGGTCCAGGCGATCGGCCACCGGATTGGGCTCTTCGTGAACGGTATAGACCGACAAATGCCTGTCGCCTCCCAGTCTCCACAGCGAAATGATCATCCAGCCAGCATTCCCTTGGTCGACGGCACCCGCGTCCCCTGACGCGGATCGAGCTCGATCGCCTTGCGCAAGGCCCGTGCCAGTCCCTTGTAACAGGTCTCGGCGATGTGGTGATTGTTCTCGCCGTAGACGTTCTCGACGTGCAGCGTGATGCCGGCGTTCTGGGCGAAGGCCTGGAACCACTCACGGAACAGCTCGGTGTCCATCTCGCCGACCTTGGGCCGCGAGAATTCGACCTTCCAGATCAGGTATGGCCGGCCGGACACGTCGATGGCGACCCGCGTCAGCGTCTCGTCCATCGGCAGGCTGACGTCGGCATAACGCGTGATGCCGGCCTTGTCGCCGAGCGCCTTGGCCACCGCCTGGCCGAGCACGATGCCGGTATCCTCGGCGGTGTGGTGATAATCGATGTGCAGATCGCCCTTGGCCTCGAGCGTGATGTCGATCAGCGAGTGGCGCGCCAGTTGCTCCAGCATGTGATCGAGGAAGCCGATGCCGGTCTTGACGTCATAGGCGCCGGTGCCATCGAGATCGATGGTCGCGGTGATCGCGGTCTCCTTGGTATTGCGGGAGATAGAAGCCTGTCTGTCTATCTGGCCGCTTCAAGGGAGCCTCTCGGATATGGCCGCCGGGACCGGGTCGCCGGGCTGGCTTGCTTCACGGATTTCAAGGGTCTATCAGACCCGCTCACACGATGCCAGTGGAGGGCCGGGGCCGCCCCCGCACTTGATTTATCTCCACGCCGCGCCGATCTCCGCTTCGCCGCCTGTCGCGGACTTGCACGACCAACACTCCACCGAGGCACCCGCCATGACAGCCGACCCCGCCTCGAGACCGCCGGTCTGGCACGCGACGACCATTCTCACCGTGCGCAAGGGCGGCCACGTCGTCATCGCCGGCGACGGGCAGGTCAGCCTCGGCGCGACCGTCATCAAGGCCAACGCCAAGAAGGTGCGCAAGCTCGGCAAGGGCAACGTCATCGGCGGCTTCGCCGGCGCCACCGCCGACGCCTTCACGCTCTTTGAGCGGCTCGAAGCCAAGCTGGAGCAGTTCCCCGACCAGCTGACGCGCGCGGCGGTGGAGCTCGCCAAGGACTGGCGCACGGACCGCTTTCTGCGCCGGCTCGAAGCGATGATGATCGTCGCCGACCGCGAGACGACGCTGGTGCTGACCGGCACCGGCGACGTGCTGGAGCCCGAGCATCACGTCATGGGCATCGGCTCCGGCGGCAATGTACGCGCTGTCGGCCGCGCGCGCGCTGATCGACCAGCCGCTCGACGCCGAGGCGATCGCGCGCAAGGCGATGGGCATTGCCGCCGAAATCTGCGTCTACACCAACACCAACCTCGTCATCGAGACGTTGCCGTCGAGCCGTTGAGGAGTGAGCGGGATGGCCTGGGTCTACCTTCTCATCGCGGGCGCGTTCGAAGTCGCGACGACGACGATGTACCGCTACACCGACGGGCTGACCCGCATCGGCCCGACAGTGGCGTTCTTCGTCTTGGGGCTCGTCAGCTTCTACTTCCTCAATCGCGCGCTCGCGAGCATCCCGATCGGTACCGCGTACGCCGCGTGGACCGGCATCGGGGCTGCCGGCACGGTGCTGATCGGTGTCGCGTTCTACAATGAGCCGGCAACCATCGCGCGCCTCGTGCTGCTCACCCTTCTCATCGGCTCCATCGTGGGCCTCAAGCTCGTCTCGCCGGACTGACGGCGCAACTTCGAAAGCAGACCCGCGATGACCAATTTCTCTCCCCGTGAGATCGTCTCCGAGCTCGACCGCTACATCGTCGGCCAGAACGACGCCAAGCGCGCCGTCGCCATCGCACTGCGCAACCGCTGGCGTCGGCAACAGCTCGAAGGCGACTTGAAGGACGAGGTGCTGCCGAAGAACATCCTGATGATCGGGCCGACCGGCGTCGGCAAGACCGAGATCGCGCGGCGGCTGGCCCGGCTTGCGGGCGCGCCATTCCTCAAGCTCGAAGCGACCAAATTCACCGAGGTCGGCTACGTCGGCCGCGACGTCGACAGCATCATCCGCGACCTCGTCGAGGTCGGCATCGGCCTTGTCCGGCAGTCCAAACGGCGTGAGGTCAAGGCCAAGGCCGAGAAGGGCGCGGAAGAGCGTGTGCTCGACGCGCTGGTCGGCAACACCGCCGCGCCCGGCACGCGCGAAAGCTTCCGCAAGAAGCTGCGGGCGGGCGATTTGAACGACCGCGAGATCGAGGTGCAGGTGGCCGATCCGACCGGCGGGCTGCCGATGTTCGAGATGCCCGGCGGGCCTGGCGGCGGCTTCGGCGGCGGCATGGGCTCGATCAATCTGGGCGAAATGCTCGGCAAGGCGCTCGGCGGACGCACCAAAGCGCGCCGGACCACGGTCAAGGACAGCTACGAGCTGCTGATCGCGGAAGAGAGCGACAAGCTGATCGACAGCGACCAGATCGCCGCCGAGGCGGTGAAAGCCGTCGAGAACAACGGCATCGTGTTCCTCGACGAGATCGACAAGATCTGCTCGCGGTCCGACAGCGGCCGCGCGGGCGCCGACGTCTCACGCGAGGGCGTGCAGCGCGATCTGTTGCCGTTGATCGAGGGCACGACGGTCGCGACCAAGTACGGGCCGGTGAAGACCGACCACGTACTGTTCATCGCGTCCGGCGCGTTCCACGTGGCGAAGCCCTCGGACCTGCTGCCGGAATTGCAGGGCCGGCTGCCGATCCGTGTCGAGCTGCAGGCGCTGACGCGCGAGGACATGCGCCGCATCCTGACCGAGCCGGAAGCGAGCCTGATCAAGCAATACGTGGCGTTGATGGCGACCGAGGGCCTCACGCTCGCCTTCACCGACGACGCCATCGACGCGCTGGCCGATACCGCGGTCGAGGTCAACTCGACCGTCGAGAACATCGGCGCACGGCGGCTGCAGACCGTGATGGAGCGCGTGCTCGACGAGATCTCGTTCGACGCATCCGATCGCGGCGGCGACAGCGTGACGATCGACGCCGCCTACGTGCAATCCCGCGTCGGCGCGCTGGCCAAGAACACCGATCTGTCGAAGTTCATCCTTTAGCCGGGAGCACAGCGCCGTCGCTGCGGCGCGGCCCGGAGCGCCGAGCGGCCCAGGCGCTCCACGGCGCCACCAGCCGGTGCCACGCGGGCACAGTTCCCGCAGTGTCGAAGGCGCGGATCGCCGCGGCGCGCGCACGCGGCGGCAGCGCCAGATGACGATTGATCGCCGCCGCCCGCTCGGCCGCGCCGCGCCGCTCCAGATAGATGAAATTGTTGATGTAGCGGCCGACCTTGACCGAGCGGGCGAGCGCCGCCGCGTTCTGATCGCGCTCGGGGTCGAACTCGGCGATCGGGCGCATGCGATGGCCGTCGAGGAAATAGCCCTCGTAGCCGAGCCCCTCCAACATCTGGCGAACGCGCGCGATGCCACCGCGGCTGTGGCGCTCCTCGACCTCGATCAGCACCGTGGGGTGAAACCGCTGCAGCGTGGTCCGCGCGCCGTCGAGCACCTTGAGCTCGTGGCCCTCGACGTCGATCTTGATCAGCCCGACCGGGCCGAGGCTGAAGCTATCCAGCGTGGCGAGTGGTGTCGCGTGGACTTCGATCTCGGCTCCCGCGGCGACGGCAGCGGACTGCGGCTCCAGGCTCGCCAACTCGTTATAACCGCGCGGCAAGCGGATCTCGGCTTCCCCCGCAGCGTCCGACAGCGCCAGACGGTGCACCTCGGCGTTGGCTGGCGCGGCGCTCGCGAGAAACGACGACATTTCCGGCAGCGGCTCGAACGCGACGACGCGCTGGAAGCGGCGGCAGAGGTGATAGAGGTAGACGCCCTTGTTGGCCCCGGCATCGATGGCCAGGGCATGCGTATTCGGCAGCAGCGGCAGCAGCGCGATCTCGGGTTCGTGCAGCCAGCTCCGGTTGGCCAGCATCGCGAACGTGAGCCTCGGCGCCAGTCGCTCGCCAAGCCCCCTCAACCACCACTTGAACGCACGCATCGAAAAACTGCCTTCGCGATCTGGCCGTACTGGCCGAGCCGGCCGCTCGTCCGCCACGCGGAGCCGTGCGGCACCATCGTCGGCTCGCGGCCCGATTTACATTAACGAACCTCGTTAACTGCCATCTGTATGGCCCATTTAACCGCGCCTCTCCACCATAAATTGCCCCGCCGCGGCACGTATTCCGTCGTCGGAGCCCGATGACCGTTCCGTTGTCCGTGATGGCAGGTCGGGCGCGCCGCCGAAGCTGGCCCGTGCTAGGCTTCGAGGCATCACAACCGGCTTCGTCCAACCCTTCGAGCCACCAGCCTCATGGACCATTCCGCTCCGGAAACCCGCCTCGACACCCTGGAGATCTTCGCGTCGCTCGACCCGGCCGAGCGGGAGACGCTGGCCGCCGAGTTCGCCACTGTATCGCTCAACCGGGGCGACGTTCTGCTGCGGCAGGGTGATACGGCGGACGCACTCTATGTGGTGGTGTCGGGCCGCTTCGCCGTCACCGTCGATGGGCGGCGCGCGCCACTGGCCGAAATCGGCCCCGGCCAGCCGATCGGCGAGATTGCGTTCCTGGCCGGCGGCACCCGTACCGCCACCGTCACCGCCATGCGTGACAGCTTGCTGCTGCGGCTCGATCGCGCGGATTTCGAAGCGCTGTCGATCGCCCGGCCCTCGATCTGGCGCACGCTCACCATCACACTGGCCCAGAGACTGGCGCGCGAGACCGCCATCCGGCCCGCCCCGCCCGATCCGCGCCCGCGCACCATCGTCGTCGTGCGGGCGGGCGCATCGCCGGTGCCGGCCGCGTTTACTGCTCGCCTTGCCGACGTTCTGCGCCGCCACGCCACCACGCGCGTCGTCACGTCGGCCGAGCTGGCGCGGCATCTGCACAGCCGGGCCGGCATCGACACGCCCGAAGCCACGCGCGCGCTGAATGCCCTCGAGTACGACGCCGATTTCGTGCTGTTCCTGGCCGATGCCGAGGTCACGCCGTGGTCGGAGAAGGTCATCCGGCAGGCCGACATGGTGCTTGCGGTCGGCGACAGCGGCGATGCGCCCGCGCCGAACGCACTCGAAAAGCTGGCCGAGACCTATGTGCCGCGGGAAGGCCGGCGGCTGGTGCTGATCCATCCCCGGCGCGGCCCGACGACGGGCACCGCCCGCTGGCTCGCCGGGCGCGAACTCGCGATGCACCACCACGTCGCACTCGACGGCGACAGCGATCTCGAGCGGCTGTTCCGCTTCATCAACGGCACGGCGCTCGGCCTCGTCGCGTGCGGCGGCGGCGCGTTCTGCACCGCCCACACCGGCGTCTATCAGGCGCTGATCGAGGCCGGGCTCGAATTCGACATCATGGGCGGCACCTCGGGCGGCAGCGCGTTCACCGCGGCGTTCGCGCTCGGCACCGCGCCCGAGCGCATCGACGAGGTGGTGCGCGACATCTTCGTCACCCACGGCGCCATGCGCCGCTACACGCTGCCCATCTACAGCATCGTCGATCACACGCACTACGACCGCCAGCTCTACCGGCACTTCGGCGGCATCGACATCGAGGACCTGTGGATTCCGTACTTTGCGATTTCCACCGATCTGTCGAGCTACGATCTCTACCGGCATCGCGCCGGCGAGCTGTGGAGCGCCGTGCGCGCGTCGGGTTCGGTGCCCGGCCTGCTGCCGCCTTATTACACGCCGGATGGCCGCATGCTGGTCGACGGTTGTCTGCTCGACAACGTCCCGATCAAGGCGATGCGCGAAATCAAGAGCGGCCCGAACGTGGTGGTCAACTTTCGCCCGCCCGACCTCGAACGCTTCGATGTGGATTATGGGTCGCTGCCGTCACGCGGCGAGCTGGCGTGGTCGGCGCTGACGATGTGGAAAACGCGGTCACCCGCTTCGGCGCCGCACTATTCACACGGTGCTGCTCAGAAGCCTGATGGCCAATCGGCTCGACTATCGCCGCCATATGACCGCCGAGGACCTGATGCTTTCGCCGCCGTTTCCCGCCGACATGGGCGTGCTCGACTGGCACCGGCATGGCGAGCTGCGATCGTTGAGCTATGCATGGTGCCGCGCCGAACTCGACCGGCTCGCACGCGAGGGCCATCCCTGCCTCGAAGCCGCGGGCGTGACCGCGACGGGTCTTCCCCCGACGCCCAATCGCGACTAGAGCATCATCGGACCTGACGGAATCGCGGTTGCGATTCACAGGTCCGATAAAGATGCTCTAGAATCATGGTGCTAGAGCAATTTTATCCGATCGGTCGATCGCTATGGCGATCGCGTCCGATCGGATATTGCTCTAAGTGTCGGGCACGATAACTTTGGCTTGGAACGATATGACGCTCGCACTCGACCAGAACCCAACGCCTGCGGCCGCCGCCAGCGATAAGACGTCTCTCGCCGGGCTCGACCGCGTGCGGCTGGGCGAGGCGCTGCTGGCCGCGGGCGTGCCGCCGAAGCAGGTCCGCATGCGCGTAGCGCAGTTGTGGAGCTGGCTCTATGTGCGCGGCGTCACCTCGTTCGAGGCCATGACCGACGTGTCGAAGGACCTCCGCGCCAAGCTCGCCGAACGCTACACGCTCGACCGGCCCGAGATCGTTTCCGAGCAGGTGTCGATCGACGGCACGCGCAAGTGGCTGCTGCGGCTGCCCAAGCGCGGCCACGAGGCGCGGGCGCCCGAGATCGAGACGGTCTATATCCCCGAGGCCGAGCGCGGCACCCTGTGCATCTCGAGCCAGGTCGGCTGCACGCTGACCTGCTCGTTCTGCCACACCGGCACGCAGCGCCTCGTGCGCAATCTCGAAGCGCAGGAAATCGTCGCCCAGGTTCTGCTGGCCCGCGACCGCATCGGCGACTGGCCAGATGGCACCCCGTCGGTCATGCCGGAGGCGCGCGTCCCGCACGACGACCGGTTGCTGCCGGTGGGTGAGCGCAAGATTACCAACGTCGTGCTGATGGGCATGGGCGAGCCGCTCTACAACGTCGATAACGTCAAGACGGCGATGGACGTGGTGTCCGACGGCGACGGGCTGTCGCTCTCGAAGCGCCGCATCACGCTGTCGACTTCGGGCATCGTGCCGGAGATCGGCCGCTGGGGCGAACAGTCCGGCACCATGCTGGCGATCTCGCTGCACGCCACCCACGACAAACTTCGTGACGAGCTGGTGCCGATCAACAAGAAGTATCCGATCAAGGAACTGCTCGACGCCTGCCGCAATTACCCCGGCGTGTCGAATGCGCGCCGCATCACGTTCGAGTACGTCATGCTGAAGGGCGTCAACGACAGTCTCGCCGAGGCCCGCGCGCTGGTGAAACTGCTCGCCGGCATCCCCGCCAAGATCAACCTCATCCCGTTCAACCCCTGGCCCGGCTCACGTTACGAATGCTCGGATTGGGAGACCATCGAGCGCTTCGCCGAGGTGGTGAACAAGGCCGGCTACGCGAGCCCTGTGCGCACGCCGCGCGGCCGCGACATCCTCGCCGCCTGCGGTCAGTTGCGATCGGAGAGCGAGCGCGTGCGCGCATCCGAGCGCGTGTCGCAGCCGTCCCAGGTGCCGTCCCCGACAGCTTTGCCGGTCAGCGGCGAATGACTTAAGCTTAGGGTGCGATTCACGCTTCAGATGAAAGCGCGGTGCGCTTCCACTTGAACCGATCGCACCCTGGATCAGCGGAGAACCCTGCGTGCTGTGGCGGACATTGGGCCGGTTGATCGTGGTGCCGTTGTCGTTCGTCGTGGCAGCGGCGGCGGCCATCTTCATTCTGGTGACGCTCGGCCTCGAGCGCATCACCCAGGCCGCAAGCCGTGGCCAAGCTGGCGACCTCAGCCAAATCGGGGTTTTGATCGATCTGGTGTGGCAAGGCAGCGCGCTGGCCTCGGGCCTGACCATCCTGCCGGCGCTGGCCATCGTGGTCGTCGGCGAAGTGGCGCGCATCCGGTCGTCGATCTACTACATCGTCGGCGGCGGGCTGGCCTTGGCCGCGATCCCGCTGATTGCGAAATTCGGGATCGACGGCGGCACGACGCTGCCGCCGGCCCCGGTCTGGCAGGTGTTCGCCACCGCCGGGTTCGTCGGCGGCTGGCTCTACTGGCTGCTCGCCGGCCGGCGCGCGTGACACACCCGGCGCGCAACTGCACCCCGGGGTCGGGATCGACGTTGAGTTATGGGGCCTGCCCCTTGTAAACTCAGTCAGAACCGCAGTTGAAGAGGCTCGCCGTCATGATCCGTGCAACGTTCCGGGTGCTCGCCGGGTTCATCGTCTCGTGCCTCGTGGCCGGTCTTGTCACAGTCGCGTTCGTCATCACACCCGCCGAACTGGCGGCGATGAGCGGCCCGGCGCAATTGGATCGCCTCAGCGCTTTCGGCACGCTCGCCTTGCTCGCCGCGACGCATTCGGCGATTTTCGCCGCACCATTCGCCCTGATCGCCGCCGTGATCGGCGAATGGCAAAGCATCCGCAGCCCCATGTACTATGCCGCGGCGGGCGCGCTGATCGCGCTCGCCGGCTTCGCCGCGCAGTACTCGAGCGAAACCGGGGCGGCTGCCAGTATCGCCAACAACTACGCCCTGAAAGCGTTCCTGACGGCGGGCTTTTTCGCTGGCCTGTCTTACTGGATCGTGGCTGGACGGGCGGCTGGCGATGACGAAGACTTGGCCGAGCCGACGGCGCGACCGAAAGCCGACATGAAGTCCAACGCCAGTGTCCCCGTAGTTTCCAAGGGTGCGGCGAGCCAGTCTGCCGCTGGAAAGTCCTCGGCGACGGCGCCCGGCAAGCCTGCGTGACGCCGCGCCCCCCACGTCAGTGGGCGGCCGACAGCAAATGAGATATTGCTGCACCGCAGCATTTCGTGTATCGTATGATCTTATTGATAATTTTCACGACGACGCAGCCCTTGCGAGATCCGCGGGCGTGCTCGACCTCCCGGCGTGACCAACGCCATCGCGGATCGATCGAGCAGGAGGAGCGGACATGATAGACCCCACGCTGCAGACCCGTTTCGCGAAAAGCTCCACGATCGCCGCCATGGATTATGGAGCTGCCATCAATCAGGCGGCGTTCGAGACGGGCAACCTGATGATCGCATTCTGGTCGAACGTCCTGGCCGCCAACGCGCCGGGCGCCGAGCAGCGCTCCTGGTATCGGCCGCCGATGGCCGGCAGCACCGTCACGTCGAAGGCCTCCGATCATTGGGCCAAGCCGTCACAGGATTGGTTTCCTGCGAAGGCAACTCCTCCCCCTGCGGCCACCCTCATGCCCGATCTGGTGACGGCCCAGGTATCGGCCTGGCAAGCCATGATGCTGACGCCATGGAAGCTGACGCCCACAGCCTGGCCGATGGCCTACATGATGATGTCGAGCGGGGTTCCCGAGAGCGTCGCCGTGCCGACAGCTTCGGCCAATGCCGCAGCGGCCGACGCCGTCATGGCAGCGACCGAAGCCGTGCAAAAGGCGACGTCGAGCTATCGCAGCGATGGCGGACATGCCGTCGCACAGGTCATCATGCTGCCCTATCCGGCGGCCGCAATGGTTGCAGCGGTCGCACCGCTGGCCAGCGCCATGCTGTCATCGCCATGGACCGCGTTGCTCAATCCGCGCTTCGGCGGATAGGCCCCGATAGACCCACCAGACCGGCAGTGATCGGCTGATGGAATGAAAAAAGGCCGCACCGGGATATGTCCCGCAGCGGCCTTTCTCGTCAGATTCGTCGCCACCGGCTTCAGCACACCGGGGAGGCAAAGGTTTACTTCGTGGCGGCAGGCGGCGGCGTGACCTTTGTCGCCGGCGGCGCAGCCTTCACGACAGCTTTCGGATCAGCCTTCGGCGCGGCCTTGACTGCAGGCTCCGCCTTCTTGGCGATGCCGGCGACCTTGCGGCAGTACGCCTTGTCGGCGACGCCGGTCTTGGCATCGACCTTCTTCGGCACGATCCAACCGCAGACATCAGCCTTTGCCTTGCACGCAGCCTCGACGAGGCCCTTGCACGGCGACGGATCGGCAGCTTTCGCGACTGCGGCCTTCGTCGCGGCAGGCGCCTCGGCCTTAACCGCCGTCGGCGCTGCCTTGGGAAGCACCTTCGCAGGGGCTGCCGGAGCGGGCGGCGGCTGCTGAGCCGAAGCTCCTGCAGCGAAAATTCCGAGAGTGACGGTCGCAGCCAGCAGGCCGAGCCCGAATTTCTTGTTTATCATCACGGCAGTCGTCTCCACTGTTTGATGCCGAAGCGAACTGATACACTCAAAATTGCGTCGCGAACACGTTGATTTGTTGAATATTTGTTCACAACTCTTGCGCCCAGCGGAAGGCTTGCTCGGCCCGATCATCCCCCCAAAAAAGTTCGCCATCCTCTGTAACCAGCGTCGGCGCACCGAAAATTCCGAGTTCGACGGCTCGGTTCGTCTGTATGCGCAGCCTCTCCTTGACCTCGGTCGAGCGGCTTTTCTCGATCAGCGCATCAGCGTCTGGCTCCACAGCTGTTTCGGCGATCAGCCGCCGCAACACGCCGATGTCGGAGACATCCTCGCCGCGGCCAAACTCCGCGTCGAAGACCGCGCGCGAGAATGTCCGCGTCCAATCCGCGTTATCGGTCGCCAAGGCGATGCGCGCTGCAGCCAGGCTCTGCGCAGGAAACGCGCGCGGCATGACGAAAGCCAACCCGCGCGCCACGGCGATCCGCTCGATATCGCGGACCATGTAGCGGCCCTTGGCCGGGTAGACATTGAACGGCGACGTGGACCAACCTTGCGCCTTGAAAATCGGCCCGAGCAGGAATGGCCGCCACACGACATCGGCGCCGGACGCCTCGGCGAGCGGCATCGATGCGCATCGCCGTGAGGTACGAGTAGGTCGAGGCGAAGTCGTACCAGAACTCGAGCTTCGACATTGGTCGTAGTCCACGGGTTGGGGGCGCGATCGTCCGTCGCTGCCGATCAGTCAATGGGCCGCAACCGTGATTGTCTGGCAAGCACTTGATGCGCCAGAGCTGCCGCCTATAGTGCCGCGCTTCGGACACCGGCACGATCGAAGGGGCGAAGAATGGCGACCAAGACAGCGGCAAAACCTGCGGGCGGCAAGGGCATCAAGAAGGTCGTGCTCGCCTACTCGGGCGGCCTCGACACGTCGATCATCCTCAAGTGGCTGCAGGAGACCTACGACTGCGAGGTGGTGACGTTCACCGCCGACCTCGGCCAGGGCGAGGAACTGGAGCCGGCGCGGCGCAAGGCGCTGATGCTCGGCATCAAGGAAGAGAACATTTTCGTCGACGACCTGCGCGAGGAATTCGTCCGCGATTTCGTGTTCCCCATGTTCCGCGCCAACGCCGTCTACGAGGGCGTCTATCTGCTCGGCACGTCGATCGCGCGGCCGCTCATCGCCAAGCGCCAGATCGAGATCGCCCGCCAGACCGGCGCCGACGCGGTGTGTCATGGCGCAACCGGCAAGGGCAACGATCAGGTCCGCTTCGAGCTCGGCTATTATGCGCTCGAACCCGGCATCAAGATCATCGCACCCTGGCGTGAGTGGGCCTTCAAGGGTCGCGAGGATCTGTTGAAGTTCGCCCGCGATCATCAGATCCCGGTGGCGAAGGACAAGGAAGGCGAGTCGCCGTTCTCGGTCGATGCCAACCTGCTGCACTCGTCGTCGGAAGGCAAAGTGCTGGAGGACCCCGCCACCAAGGCGCCGGAGCTGGTCTATCAGCGCACCATCTCGCCGATGGCCGCGCCCGACAAGGTGACGACCATCAAGATCGGTTTCGCCAAGGGCGACGCAATTTCACTCGACGGGAAAAAACTGTCGCCCGCGACGCTGCTCAAAGCGCTCAACGATCTCGGCCGCGACAACGGCATTGGCCGGCTCGATCTGGTCGAGAACCGCTTCGTCGGCATGAAATCGCGCGGCGTCTACGAGACGCCCGGCGGCACCATCCTGCTGGCCGCTCACCGCGCCATCGAGAGCGTGACGCTCGACCGCGGCGCGATGCATCTGAAGGACGACCTGATGCCGCGCTATGCGGCGCTGATCTACAACGGCTTCTGGTTCGCGCCCGAGCGCGAGATGCTGCAGGCGCTGATCGACAAGAGCCAGGAGCACGTCGAAGGCGAGGTGACGCTGGAGCTCTACAAGGGCAACGTCATCGTCACCGGCCGCGCGTCGCCGAAGTCGCTCTATTCCTCGACGCTGGTCACCTTCGAGGACGACAAGGGCGCCTACGACCAGAAGGACGCCGAGGGCTTCATCAAGCTCAACGCGCTCCGGCTGCGCACGCTTGGGGTGCGCAACAAGAAAAAGAAGTAGCCGCGATCAGCGGGGCAAGAGAGCGGCATGACAATTCTATCCTTCAATAGCGCTGGCCACTATTAAGGGATAAGCCGCCAATCTTTTTGATAGGGAAGCCAGCACAGGCCATGCCGCGGGCAGATGACATCGGGGCGGCGAGGCGCGAGCATTGGACCGCCCTTGCCGTCGCTGTCGTCATCTTGCTCGGCACGTGGTTCGGTCCCGGCACCGCGCCGTCGCGCGCCGAGGAACCGAAATTTGACACCGCGCTGATCGTCTCGGTCGACGTCTCGGGCTCGGTCGATGCAGTGCGCTATCAGTTGCAGATGGACGGCATCGCCTCGGCACTCGAGGATAAAGAGGTCATCGAGACCATCCTGGGCGGTCCGCGCGGCGGAATTCTGCTGACGCTCGTCGCGTGGTCGGACGGATTGCGCCAGGTGCTGCCGTGGACGCCCGTCACCACGCGAGAGGCGGCGATCGATCTGGCCCGAAACATTCGCGCTCTGCCCGCGTTCGGCGGCGAGTTCACCTGTCTCGGCAAGATGCTGGGGACCCTGGCAGGCGGGTTGATCCCAGAGGCGAAGGACCGGGCGCTGCGTGTGGTGGTGGATGTATCCGGCGACGGCCCCGACAACTGCAACAGCAAGGACGCGGTCGATGCCGCGCGCGACGCGGCGGTTGCGGCGGGTGCGACGGTGAACGGGCTGCCCATCATCACCAGCGACCAGTTCCGCGGCGCGATGCCGTGGTTCCGCGCGCCCGGCTACCCCGACGTGCAACCGCTCGGCGAACTCGGCTCGGCAACGCCCGAGTTCGGCTCACTCGACGATTGGTATCGCCAGCACGTACAGGGCGGCCCCGGCTCGTTCGTGCTGCCGGCCGATGGCTATGCCGACTTCGGCCGCGCCATCCGCCGGAAATTCGTGCTGGAGATCAGCTCGACAAAGCCATCCGCGCCGGCCCGCCGCGGGAGCCATAGCACCGCTGACGCTCAGCTGCGATGAAAGCGGGCCCGAGGCGGGGTCGAGCGGACCTGCCCGGAGCGCAATGAATTTCCATTTACCGCCGGCGCACGCTTCGTTATGTTCCCACACGCATAGCGACACCCCCACCCGGTGATCGCTGATCCAGAACCCGTTCGGCGCTTCCGGCACCATGACCGACTTAGGCTCGATCTTCGCCCTCGCAATGTCCCTCGTCGCGTCGGGCGATGCAGAGCTTTACGCGATCATCGCACTGTCGCTGCGCGTCACGCTGACCGCTGTCCTGATCGGCTGCCTGATCGGGCTGCCACTCGGCGCGGCGCTCGCGGTCTACCGGTTCCCGGGCCGCGGCGTGGCGATCGCGCTGCTCAATTCATTCATGGGATTGCCGCCGGTCGTGGTCGGCCTCGTCGTCTACCTGATGCTGTCGCGCTCGGGCCCCTTCGGCGTCCTCGGCCTGCTCTACACGCCAACGGCCATGATCATCGCCCAGGCCGTCCTGGTAACGCCGTTGATCGCCGCCCTGGCGCGCCAGAGCCTCGCCGACCTGAACGGCGAATACGACGAGTTGTTCCGCTCCCTGCGATTGAGCCCGCTGGACAAGATCCGCACGCTGATCTGGGACGGCCGCTACAGCCTATCGACCGCGGCGCTGGCCGGATTTGGGCGCGCGGTGGCCGAGGTCGGCGCCGTCATCATCGTCGGCGGCAACATCGAGCACGTGACGCGCGTCATGACCACCGCCATCGCGCTGGAAACGTCGAAGGGCGATCTGGCGCTGGCGCTGGCACTCGGCGTGATCCTCGTCCTGATCGCCGTGGCGGTGAATGGCGCGGTGCTGGCGCTCAACCGCACCGCGCAGAGGCTGGCCTATGCTTAAGCCGGTGGATGACCCGCCGATCGAGGGCGGCACGATGCGGCCACCGGCGCAACGCCCGGACCGCCGCCCGATGTTCCCCATCGAGGCTCGCGGCCTGACGGTGCGCGACGGCGGCCGAACGCTGCTCGACCGTGCGACGCTGTCGCTGCAGCATGGCTCGCGCACCGTGATCATGGGGCCCAACGGCGCCGGCAAGAGCCTGCTGATGCGGGTGCTGCACGGCCTCGTCAGCCCGAACGAGGGCGGAGTGACGTGGGCGGGGCGCGCGGCCGACGCCGAAGTGCTGTCGCGGCAGGCGATGGTCTTCCAGAAGCCGATGCTGCTGCGCCGATCCGCACGCGCCAACATCGCCTTCGTGCTGCGCCATCTCGATCGCGTCACGGCCGCAGCGCGCGTCGACGAAATCCTCACGCGTGCGCGTCTTTCCCACGTTGCCGCCAGCCCCGCGCGCTTGCTGTCGGGCGGCGAGCAGCAGCGCCTGGCCATCGCCCGCGGATTGGCGCTCGACCCCGACCTGATCTTCCTCGACGAGCCGTGCGCCAACCTCGATCCCGCCTCCACGCTCGCGGTCGAAGACATGATCGAAGACGCGCACAAGGCCGGCGCGAAGATCGTGCTCGTCACCCACGACATCGGACAGGCGCGGCGCATCGCCGACGACGTGGTGTTCATGTCCTCGGGCCGGGTGCTGGAGCATTCGGCCGCCTCGGCGTTCTTCGCCAAGCCGCAATCCGCCGCCGCCGACGCCTACCTTTCGGGCCGCCTCTACGTCGATGGCCCGGCACCCGGCCGTTGAGTGGCGCGCGACCCGCCCCTATCGCACCCAACCCGCACCACCAGAGGAGATCGCATGATCCGACTTCGCCAACTCACCGCCGCCGCAACCGTGCTGGCGTTCGCGGCCACCGCCGCACCTGCCCAGGCGCAAGACCCGTTCATCATCGTGCAATCGACGACCTCGACCGAACAGTCGGGCCTGTTCAAGCACATCCTGCCGATGTTCAAGGCCAAGACCGGCATCGACGTCCGCGTCGTGGCGGTCGGCACCGGTCAGGCGCTCAAGAACGGCCAGAACGGCGACGGTGACGTGGTGTTCGTGCACGCCAAGGCCGCCGAGGAGAAGTTCGTCGCCGACGGCTTCGGCGTGAAGCGCATCGAAGTCATGTACAACGACTTCGTGCTGGTCGGTCCGGACAGCGATCCGGCCAAGATCGCCGGCACCAAGGACATCACCGCGGCGCTGAAAAAGATCGCCGAAGCCAAGGCGCCGTTCGCATCGCGCGGCGACGACAGCGGCACCCACAAGGCCGAACTCGACCTGTGGAAGCCGACGGGCATCGACCTCAAGGCTTCGAGCGGCGAATGGTATCGCTCGACCGGCTCCGGCATGGGGCCGACGCTCAACACCGCTGCCGGGATGAGCGCCTACGCGCTGACCGACCGCGCGACGTGGCTGGCGTTCAAGAACCGCGGGCCCTTGAAGATCGTGGTCGAAGGCGACACGAAGCTGTTCAATCAATACGGCATCATGCTCGTCAATCCGGCCAGGCATCCGAGCGTCAAGGTCAAGGAAGGTCAGGCGTTCATCGACTGGATCACCGGCGCCGAGGGCCAGAACGCGATCCGGTCCTATCAGATCGGCGGCGAGCAGTTGTTCTTCCCGAACGCGCCCGCGGCCGAGCTGAAAAAGGCCGGCTGAGCACCGGCGCCGGAAGGAGCCGGGCGATCAATCAGAACGGCAGGCAGAACGCCCCGCCTTGCGGCCACGCGACGAAGACGCTGAACAGCCCGAAAGCCGCGACCGCAAGCCCTGCCACCACTTCGGCCCAACGCGACGTGCGCAGCCGGCCGAGGTGCGCGATGCCGAGTGCCGCGCCGATAACCGCCGGCATGGTGCCCAATCCGAATCCGGTCATCCAGGCCATGCCACCGGCTGCGGTGCCGGTGAGCGTGGCGGAGAACAGCGCGGCGTAAACCATCGGACACGGCGTCATGCCCCAGGCCACGCCCATGGCCAACGGCGTCATGCCGCCCGGCAATCGCCCTCCGCCCAGCAAACGTCCGGGCCCGATCATCCGCTGGGTGGCGACGGCCAACGAGCCGAGACGCTCAGGCATCGCGAGACGCGGCAGCACGCCAGCGGTGGCGAGCCCCACCCACATCAGCACCGCCGCACTCGCCCATTGCAGCATCTTGTAGGTGCCGGCCGTCGCGCCGGGACCGATGGTCAGCCCGGCCGCGCCGGCGAAGATGCCGCCAGCCAACGCATAAAGCGCAACGCGACCGCCGTTGAGGCGCAGCAGCAGCGCCAGTCGTTCGGCAGGGGATTTCGGCTGCAGGACGAACAGCGAGCCCGATGCGATACCACCGCACATGCAGGCGCAATGAAACGACCCGGCGAAGCCGAGCAGCAATCCGCCCAACAATGCGCCGAGCATCGCTGTCACCGCACGGCGTCTCCCGGCTTGTGGCTGATCGGCGCGGCGAGCTTGGAATTGGGCGTTTCGTCGTCGAGCGCGCGCCACGACGCGCCTTCGAGATCATCGAATTGGCCGGCGTTGAGCGACCACAGGAAGGCGATGAGGCCAAGCGCACCGAGCGCCAGTGCCGAGGGAATGAGCCAGGCGAGGGCTGTCATGATTTGAGCTCCAAGTTTGCCCCCCACTTTGCGACCGGAGGCGGATGGCGTTGGCCGTGACGGTGATCGACGACGCCGACATGGCGACCGCGGCGATCAGCGGCGTCACCAGCCCGGCCATGGCCAGCGGCACGAACACGACGTTATAGCCGATGGCGAGGCCGAAATTCTGCAAGGCAAGACGCCGCGACGCCTTGGCCACGGCGATCAGCTCGATCACGGGCGCCAGGCGCGAGCCCTGCACGATGGCGTCGGCCACCGTCTGGCTGATGTCCGACGCGGCAGCTGGCGAGACGGACGCGTGCGCGGCGGCCAGTGCCGGGGCGTCGTTGAGGCCATCACCGACCATGAGCACGGTCCGGCCTTGCGACTTGAGCGTCTCGAGCCGGGCGATTTTCTGATCAGGGCGTTGCTCGGCGGCGAACACCTCGAGCCCGACGGCGCGCGCCATGATCTCCACCGGACCCACAGCATCACCCGAAAGGCATCTCGACGCCGAAGCCTGCCGCCTTCAACATGGCCACCGTCTCGGCGCTGTCTTCGCGCAACTCATCGGCAAAGCGGAACGCAACCGGCGCGCCAGCGGCCGGCTTGAACCACAGCTCGCCTTCCGCCGAGTGCGTGACGCCGCACCACCGCGCCGAACCAAGGCGGGCCTCACCTTCGGGCGTCAAGCGCGACAGACCGAAGCCTGCGGTTTCAACCACGCCCTCGGCGCCTTGCACCGCAAGGCCCTGTTCCGCGGCAGCCTTCACCAGAGCGCGCGAGTACGGATGACGGCTCACCGCGGCCAGTCCAGCAGCCTCGGCAAGCGTAGCAGGCGGCACGTCGGCCGCATTGACGAGACGCGGCTCGCCGACGGTCAGCGTGCCGGTCTTGTCGAGCACGATGTGGTCGATCTCAGCCAGACGTTCGAGGCCATCTGCAGCCTTCAGGATGATGCCCTTGGAGAACAGGCGGCTGGCGGCTGCGACCTGCACGGCGGGCACGGCGAGCGCCAGCGCGCACGGGCAGGTGATGATGAGCACGGCGATGGCGGCGGTCAGCGCCTCCTGCCACGGCTGCCCCGACATGAGCCATCCGAGGAACGTGACAAGACCGAGGATGTGCACGGCGGGCGCATAGACCCGCGCGGCGCGATCGGCGAGCCGGACATAGCGCCCGCGCCCCTGCTCGGCCGCCGCCATCAGCCGCGCGATGTCGGCGAGCAGCGAATTCTCGTCGTGCTTGGTCGCCACGATCTCGATCGGCTGGCCGAGATTGACGGTGCCGGCGAATACGGTGTCGCCCGTGCGCACGCGGCGCGGCGCGCTTTCGCCGGTGATCAGCGCCTGATCGATCTCGCTCTCGCCGGATGCAACGATGCCATCGACGGCGACGCGCTCTCCCGCGGCGGCGAGAATGCGCATCCCCGGCTCGATCGCGCGCAGCGGCATCCGCGTGACGTTCCCGGCGGCGTCGATGACGGACGCGGCGCTGGCCTTGAGGCCGACCAGGTTGGCGGCGGCGCTCGACGCGCGGGTCCGCATCTGCTGGTCGAGCAGCCGGCCGATGAGCAGGAACGCCAGCAGCGTCACCGCCGCATCGAAGTACACCTGCTCGCTGGCGCGCGTGGTCTGATAGAGGCTCATGCCGGTGGCGAGAATGACGCCGAGTGAAATCGGAACATCCATGTTGAGCCGGCCCGCTTTCAACGCCTGTGCGGCGGAGCGGAAAAACGGCTGGCCGGCGTAGGCGACGGCGGGGAGCGCGATAAGTGCGGAAAGCCAATGGAACAGCGCCTGAACCGACGGCTCCATGTCGCCGCCCGCGCCCGACCACACCGACACCGACAGCAGCATGATGTTCATCGCCGCAAAGCCGGCGACGCCGAGCCGCCGCGTCAGGTCGGCGTCGCGCTCGCGCATCGGCCCGCCCGTGGAGACGGTGATCTCGGCGGATTTGAACCCGGCGTTGTCCAGCGCGTCGACCAGCGCCTCGGCTGAGACACGCTGGCTCTCGACTTCCGCCGTCACCCGCCGGTCGGCGAGATGGACGCGCGCACTGCGCACGCCAGGAATTTCCAGCAACGCGCCCTCGACGGTGCGCATGCAGGCGCCGCAGTGCATGTGCTCGACGGCCAGCGTGATGGTCTCGGTCTCGCGCACCGAGGCGCGCTCCGCACGCAGCGGCGCACCCGCGGCGGGCGGAGCGCCCGAGGGTATGGCTAGCGCTTGATCCACAGCCGCCTCCGCGCACGATAGACGACGTCCGCCTCGCCGCCCCGTGCCGTCGCCACATCGAGCGTGGCGATGTAGGCCCCGGTTTCGAGTTCCGGCGGAAGCGCGACCTCGTATTGCCCCGGCGCCGTGGGCGCCAGTTCGAAGCGGAGGTCCTGGTGATTGGACGACGGCCGGCCGATTTCGGCCAGCACCTTCATGCCATCGACCGCCGCACCGGCCTTATCGGTCAGGCGCACGACGAGCCGCCGCGCGTCGGGCGACACCGCGATGTCGCTGGCCCAGCCGAGTTCTGACTGCATGGCGTCGGCGGCGATGCGATCATTGTATTTGAGCCCTTTACGATAGGGCTCGTTGGCGACGACGCCGCTGTGCGTCTTGAGCGCCATGGTCAGCATCACGCCGTTGACCGCGAACACGATCGCGAAAAACCCGACGAACAACCCGAGCGCCATGCGCCCCGTGAACCGCCACGACCCCGATGTTTCGACAGCCATCATTATCGCCTCCTGAAGGTGGTCGTGCGATGGGATTCCTGGCCGCTCTTCACGTCCATCACGATGAGATCGAACGCATGGGCGTCCGCCGACAAGCCCCCGAGCTTGTCCTCAGGCACGATGACGAAAACGCGAGTCTCGCCGATCCCGTCGGTCGGCGCGGTGATCTTCGCCTCGGCCTCCGCCCCGCCTTCGGCAATCGCCACCCGCGCATTGGGCAGATTACGGAGCTTGACCGCGAACGTCCGCGGCTCATGCAGCTTGTTCAGGATCTTGATGGTGTAGGTGTTGCGGATCGACCCGTCCGACAGGCGCACGAAGAACGGATTGCGCTCCGGCAGCACGTTGAGTTCGAGCACGTTACGCATGCTCAGCGTGCCGAGCATGATCAGGCCGACGACCGCGATCAGCCCGAAATAGAGCATGGTGCGGCTGCGGATGAGCTTCGGCTTGGCCGAAGAGCCGGTGCCCTCGGCTTCGAGATCGGCGAGCGTGGTGTAGCCGATCAGTTTATCCTTGCGGCCGACCTTGTGCATGATGTCGTCGCACGCATCGATACAGAGCGCGCACTGGATGCACTCGAGCTGCGCACCGTCGCGGATGTCGATGCCCATCGGGCAGACGGCGATGCACGCCTTGCAATCGATGCAGTCGCCCTTGACGCCCGGCGCCTCGCTCTTGCGGATGGGGCCGCGCGGCTCGCCGCGATGATCGCGATAGGAAACGAGGAACGAATCCTTGTCGATCATCGCGCCCTGGATGCGCGGCCACGGGCACATATAGATGCAGACCTGCTCGCGGGCGATGCCGCCCAGCACATAGGTGGTGCCGGCGAAGATGGCGATGAACATGTAGGCGGTGGTCGGCGCCGTGCCATTCAACAGTTGGCGCAGCAGCGTCGGCGCATCGGCGAAATAGAAGACGAACGCGCCGCCGGTGGCGATCGCAAGCGCGAGCCAGCTCAGGTGCGTCATCACCTTCTTGAAGATCTTGGCCGGTCCCCACGGCTCCTTGTCGAGCCGGATGCGGGCGTTGCGGTCGCCCTGCCAGAACCGTTCGATGGTGACCATGAGGTCGGTCCACACCGTCTGCGGGCAGAAGTAGCCGCACCAGACGCGGCCGGCCAGCGCGGTGACGAGAAACAAGGTCAGTGAGGCGAGGATGAGCAGGCCGGTGACGTAATAAAACTCCTGCGGCCAGATCTCGAGCCCGAACATGAAGAAGCGTTCGTGCTGCATGTCGAGAATGACGGCCTGGCCGGGCAGGTCCGGCCCGCGGTTCCAGCGGATCCACGGCACGATGTAATAGAGGCCGAGCGTGACGGCCATCAGCGCCCACTTGAGATTGCGATAGAAGCCGTGGGTGAGCTTGGGATAGACCCACTGCCGGTCGGCATACAGCGACCGCCCCTCGGCCGCATTCACGGCCTTGACGTCGGCATGTTCGCTTCCGACATGCGCGACGTCAGGACCGGAATTCTGCAAAGGATCGGCCTTTCGAATGTCTTTGGGCATCTCCATTGCGGAGACCTCTATCGCCGTCATTTGCCTCCGCCTAACCGCTCTGGCGCAGGCGCCGACTTTGTTTGCCGCTCCGGCGCAGGCGCCGACGCGGGTTGCGGAGACCTCTATTGCAGTTACTTGCCGCCGCCGAGATTGTGGACGTAGACGGCGAGCGCCTTGACGGTCACGTCGTCGAGCCGCCCGGCCCACCCCGGCATCATTCCGCCGCGGCCGGTCGAAATCGACGTCACGACATCCTCCTTGCGGTTGCCGTAGAGCCAGATGGCGTCGGACAGGTTCGGCGCGCCGAGCTCCTGGTTGCCTTCGCCCTTCTCACCATGGCACGCCGCGCAGTTCTCGGCATAGAGCTTGCCGCCGCGCCCGGCCGCCGCCGCATCGTTCGACTTTTTCGACAGCGACAACACATACTCTGCCGTATCGTTGATCTGGGCGGTCTCCAGCAACTTGTCGACGCCGAACTTCGGCATCTCGCCGGCGCGGCTGTCCTTGTGATCGCCGCGCACGCCGAAGCTGATGGTCTTGTGGATGGCGTCGATGCCGCCGCCCCAGATCCAGTCGTCGTCGTTGAGGTTGGGATAGCCAGCAAAGCCCTGGGCGCCGCGGCCGTGGCAGGGCGCGCAATTGGTGCCGAACGCTGCCGCGCCGATCGCATTGGCGAAGCGCAGCACTTCCGGCTTTTTGCGCACGTCGGCCAAGGACGTCGCGGCGAGCTCCTTGCGGAAGCCCTCCTGCGCCTTGCGGCCGTCCTGCACTTCACGCATCACCGTCTCGCGCTGGCTATAGCCGAGCATCCCCTTGGTGTAGCCGTTCACCGTCGGCCATGCCGGATACAGGATCCAATAGCCGATCGCCCAGACGGTGCAGGCATACATCGTATAGAGCCACCACCTCGGCAGCGGATTGTTGAGCTCCTTCAGATCACCGTCCCAAACGTGTCCAGTGACCTCGACGCCGGTTGCCTCGTCGATCTCGCGATGTTGCTTGCTCATTGCCGCCCCCCAGCATTTGACTTGTCGTTCGTGAGATCGAGCGCGTCACGCGCTGCGGCCTCGAGTCGTTCGCGATTGCGCGGCCAGAACACGTAGGCGACCACGCTGGCGAACATCGCGACGAACAGCAGGAGAGATGCGACCTGACTGAAGGTGGCGACGGTATCGTATGACATGTTGCTCGCCTCCTAGCGCAGGTTGGGACCGGATGCGTCGAAGCTGGCGAAGTCGACCAGCGTGCCGAGCATCTGGAGATAGGCGACCATGGCGTCGAGCTCGGTGACAGACTTGTCGTCGCCGTCGAAGTTGCCGACCTTCGCCTTCGGATACCGCGCCAGCACCTGCTTCGCCCCGGCCGTGTCCGGCTTGGTCTGGGCGACGAGATCATCCTTCGCCTTCTGGATCATCTCATCGGTGTAGGGCACGCCCAGCATCTGCTGCGTCTTCAGTTTCGACGTGATGGTATTGACGTCGAGCGGCGTCTTCGCCAGCCACGGATAGCTCGGCATGATGCTTTCCGGAACCACCGCGCGCGGGTTGATCAGATGCTCGACCTGCCATTGATCGGAGTACTTGCCGCCGACCCGGGCGAGGTCGGGCCCCGTCCGCTTCGAGCCCCACTGGAACGGCCGGTCGTACATGCTCTCGGCCGCGAGGCTGTAGTGGCCGTAGCGCTCCACCTCGTCGCGCAACGTGCGGATCATCTGGCTGTGGCAGGTGTAGCAACCCTCCCGCACATAGATGTCGCGCCCGGCCAGTTCCAGCGGCGAATATGGCCGCATGCCCTTGACCTTCTCGATCGTCGACGAGACCCAGAACAGCGGGGCGATCTGGACGATGCCGCCGATCGAGACGACGAGCAGCGTCAGGACCAGAAGGAGGATCGAGTTTTTCTCAATGACTTCGTGTTTCATGGCTTTCCCCCTTATTCCGCCGGCTGCAGGCGCAGGCCCGGCGCTGCCGCTACGCGCGGCTGGTCCTTGGCGTCCACCGGCTCGTCACCGCGAATGGTCCGCCACACGTTGTAGGCCATGATCAGCGAGCCGATGACGAACAGCAGGCCGCCGACGGCACGGATGATGTAGTAGGGATGCATGGCCTCGACCGTCTCGACGAACGAGTAGCTGAGGATGCCGAGCCTGTCGTAGGCCCTCCACATCAGACCCTGCATGATGCCCGACACCCACATCGCGGTGATGTAGAGCACGATGCCGATGGTCGAGACCCAGAAGTGCCATTCGACCAGCTTGATCGAATACAGCGCGCGGCGGTTCCACAGCCACGGAACGAGGCAGTAGATCGCGCCGAACGACACCATCGCCACCCAGCCGAGCGCGCCCGAGTGCACGTGACCGATGGTCCAATCCGTATAGTGGCTCAAGGAATTGACGGCCTTGATGCTCATCAGCGGACCTTCGAACGTCGACATGCCGTAGAACGCGACCGAGACGACCAGGAGCCGGACGACCGGATCGGTGCGCAGCTTGTCCCACGCCCCCGACAGCGTCATCAGGCCGTTGATCATGCCGCCCCACGAGGGCATCCACAGGATGATCGAGAAGGTCATGCCGAGCGTCTGCGCCCAGTCCGGCAGCGCGGTGTAGTGCAAGTGATGCGGACCGGCCCAGATGTAGAGGAAGATCAGCGTCCAGAAATGGACGATCGACAGCCGGTAGGAATAGACCGGACGCTCCACGCGCTTCGGAATGAAGTAGTACATGATGCCGAGGAAGCCGGCGGTCAGGAAGAAGCCGACGGCATTGTGCCCGTACCACCACTGCGTCATCGCATCCTGCACGCCTGCGTAGAGGATGTAGCTCTTCGGCTCCCAGATCGAGATCGGCAGCGCGAGGTTGTTGACGATGTGCAGCATCGCGATGGTGACGATGAACGCGAGATAGAACCAGTTCGCCACATAGATGTGCGGCTCGCGGCGCTTCATCAGCGTGCCAAGGAAGACCAGCAGGTAGACCACCCACACGATGGTCAGCCACAGATCGGCATACCACTCGGGCTCCGCGTATTCCTTGCCCTGCGTGACGCCGAGCAGATAGCCGGTTCCGGCCATGAGGATGAAGACGTTGTAGCCGTAGACGATGAACCACGGCGCCCAACGCCCCGGCAGACGCGCGTGCGACGTGCGCTGCACGACATAGAGCGACGTGGCCAAAAGCACGTTGCCGCCGAACGCGAAGATCACCGCCGAGGTATGCAACGGCCGCAGGCGGCCGAAGCTGGTCCACGGCATGTCGAGGTTGAGCACCGGGAACGCGAGCTGCCAGGCGATGACATCGCCCACCAGGAAGCCGGCGATGCCCCAGACGATGGACGCCAACGTCGCGAACCGGATGGGACCGTCGAGGTAGGCGACGTCGGAGCCCGGCGTCGGCTGCGGCGCGGTCTTATCCGCCCAAAGCATGACATAAAGCCCGGCCACTACGGCGCAGGCTGCGAAGACGAAACCATGAAACGACATGGCCGCATCGGGAGAGTTCATCCCGATCGCCACGCCTACGGCTGCTAGCAGCACCGCGACCAGCGTCGTCAGGCCGTCGGAGAGGCTATGCCTCTCGATCTGTGCATTGGTCATGTGACCCCGTCCACCCACGAATTGCCCCAGGAATAGGTGGCACACTGTCCGACCGGGCAATGGCGACCGCCTTGATTGAGATCAAGGTGCGACACTCGGCGGATCGTCTCAAGGTCTAATGCGAGTGCATTACAGACCGTGAGGCCGCCCGTCGAACTGAGCCGTCATTGCGGTACGGGGGCGGGTCGAGTTCGAACGCCGTGAACTCCTGACGGAGTGGCACGCAGCGCGATGCCCGCCGACCGGCGGCCGCGCGCGGGGTTGGTGGGGCGACCGCACGAGCAGAAAATACCGCTGCTGGCCCGCGGTCCTTCACATCAGTCACGCCGGCCGCTGCCGATCGCCTTAGAGCCGGCATCGCCGTTCGTCCCCATCTCGAACGTAAATCGTTATCTACATCATACGCTTAGAGTGCAATTCACGGTCTTGATCGAGGGCGTGGCGGTTCCATCACGACCAACGGCACGCGAGCCAGAAATGCAAACAGGCCCCGATACCTCGGGGCCTGTCGGCGTCTCGGAGAACTCGATCCCGTTATCTGCGCGTGCAGCGTTGCGAGATCTCAGTGAGCAAAATTAGTTCGTCTTCTTCGGCGCGTCGGCCTGCGGGCCAGCGGCGACCGGAGCGGTGGTCGGGGCGTAGCCGTAGGGAGCCGGTGCGTAGCCGTAAGCCGGGCCGTAGCCATTGCCGTTGTAGCCGTTGCCGTTCCAGCCGTTGTGCCGTTGCCGGCTGCGTTGCCGTTACCCTGGGCCGAACCACCGAAGTTCATGCCGAAGTTGCCCGAGCCGTTACCCGAACCGTTGCCAGCACCATAGCCCGAGCCGTTACCAGCGCCGTTGTTCCAGTAGCCGTTGTTGGGGCCGTAGTACGGAGCGACAGCCTGCTGCTGCATCGGCTGCTGCGGCTGCACCGGCTGCTGCTGCATCTGCTGCATCGGCTGCTGCATCGGGGCAACCTGCTGCTGCATCGGTGCCGGAGCGACGGCGACCGGGCCGGTCGTCGGGCCATAGCCGTAGGGAGCCGGTGCGTAGCCGTAGGCCGGGCCGTAGCCGTTGCCGTTGTAGCCGTTGCCGTTCCAGCCGTTGGTAGCCATTGCCGGCCATGTTGCCGTTGCCGTTGGCCGAACCACCGAAGTTCATGCCGAAGTTGCCGGACGCATTGCCGCTACCGTTGCCGGCGCCGTTGCCATTGCCCCAGCCGTTGTTGTTCCAGCCGTTGTTCCAGCCGTTGTTGTTGAACGGACCATCGTTCCAACCCCAGGCACTGGCTTCCGAGACGGCGAGGGTAGCGGTGCCGAGAGCCAGCATGGTGGCCAGAGCAGCAGACTTGAGAGCGACTTTCATGACGAGTTCTCCTTTGGGACTAAGCGCAATCTTTTTTGTCATCTGCAGGCCGGTTGGCCGGCACGTTGCTGATGCGCTTACCTTCGCAAGTCATATGCCAACATTCGAATATGCTGGTTTTGCTGGAGATTTTTCTGGCGAACCCGAATCACTCGTTGCAGTGCTGCAACGTGCGCAGCGTCGATGATCCATGGAATATTACGTTATATCAGCTATTTGAGGCGTTTCCGCTGATCTAGATCGGCTGCAGCAGGTGCAACAGTTTTTCGCTGATGGCGAATTCGGACGGCCGTCGCCCCGGCTGCGGCATTCGGCCCCAGGGCCTCCGGCGCGCGCCGCGGCTTCGAAAGCCCCGGCACACGCCGCCAACCTCACTTCGCCGGTGCCAGACGATCGAGGATCGAGGCGATGAGCAAGCCGTCGTCCGGCCGCAGTCCATGATCGCCCGGCGACAGCACTGTCTCGGCGCGGCCGGCCAGTGCCGGCACGGTGTTGAGGTCTTGCGCTGGCCCTTCGACCATCGAATCGCCCGCCACCGGCCGCTGACCGTCGCGCACCCGCACGACCGCGACATAGGCCGCCGCCGGATGCGGCTGGCGGTTGAGCCAGCCGAGCAGATTGTTGGGATGCTCACGAGACAGATCGTGATAGAGCGCCTGCGAGCGATTGAGCGTGCCCATGCCGAAAAAGGGCGCCATCCATGCCGCCGGCGTGCTGCCGACCATGCCCGCCAACTCGGCCCAGCCCGAGCCGAGGTGTGGACTGGCGATCGTGACAAGTCCCGCGATCCCGGCCTGCGGCTGCCGCACCATGAACAGCCGAGCCACCACACCACCCGCCGAGTGACCGACGAGCACGATGCGTTCCCCGGGCGCATGCCGTCGAATGTGCGCGACGTAAGCGCCGAGCGTATCCGCTTGCACGACGATCGGCGCTTCGGTCATCAGGTCGACGGTGATGAAGCGACGGTTTCCCGGCTGGCCGCTCGATGCGTCGATGACGCCACCCGGATGCATCGACAGGTGGCCGCCGTCCCGCCATCCTGCGCCGTGCAGGATGGGTCCGACCCCCGTGTTCCGCCAGCCTCCGGCGGACCCGAGATAGCCCTGGACCAATATGATCGTTTCGGCCATCGCGGCCACCGGACCGGCGACCCAGACAGCGGCGGCCAGCACCAGCGCGCGAACTGCATTCGGCATGCGATTTTCTCCACCACAGTACGATCGACGTCGATGCCGAGAAGATTGCGTTCGCCTCTCGCGCACCACCCAAACGGGAAATCAAGAGCGGCACCAGATCTCTATCCGCTCGGGGCTTGCCTCCCTCGCGACGGACAAAAATTGCGGTTTTGTCGTGACCTTGGGCGTTCAAGCCTCGCGTTTGCGCGAAAATTATACATCCAACGGCCCGTTGACCAGGAGACCAGTGCGGGCCTATGGTTAAAATATCAGCGCATCCTGATACATTGATATTCGATGTTCTGATGCAGCGTCGCGTCAACAGCGCGCGCTGGACGAGTCATATAGTCAACGTTCCAGTGGAGGCTCTACCTATGCGGATTTCGACCATCGCTACCGCCGCCGTTCTCGCCATCGGCTTCGCCGCTCCCGCTCTCGCCGACGCCGCGATGGCCGGCAAGTGGAGCTGGGAAGGCTACACGATCGAGTGCAAGGAAGGCGGCGCGAACGGCATGTCGTGCATCGTCATCGACGGCCCCAAGAACAAGGGCATGGAGATGATCAAGTCGAAGCTCGAGAAGAAGGGCACCGATTTCGTCGGTCAGG
This sequence comes from uncultured Alphaproteobacteria bacterium, assembly GCA_963819775.1. GTDB lineage: Bacteria > Pseudomonadota > Alphaproteobacteria > Rhizobiales > Hyphomicrobiaceae > JAKAML01. Next base: position 134,588 of record CAWFXM010000012.1, on the reverse strand, counting down.
TCGCTCACCCGGCTTCGGGCGAGGTCTACAATTCCAAGATGAACATGTCGAACGCCGACACCTGGAACATGGACGGCTGCACCGCCGCCAACGTCTGCGCCAAGGGCACCTTCACGCGCGTGAAGTAAGCCGTCCGGCACTGACCGAACCAACCGAGACATAAAAACGGCGCGCCGGGGCAACCACCCGACGCGCCGTTTCCTATTCCAGCACAAGATTCTAGTGCGTCAGAGCCACGATCATCGGGCCGAACAGCACTGCTGCCACCGATGCGAATGCCAATACGAGCATGCCGACTCCCTCGAGGAGCATCGACAGGCAGCCCGGACACTTGCAGTCGCCGTTGGAGTTACTCATGCATCAAACCTTCCATAATGGCGCGGATAGGGGCGCCTATGCCCTCGACTTGGCGCGATACCGATCACGCATCGACGACGCCCATGCCGGGCGACATCGATGATGCGCGAGCCGAGAGCATTGCGCGGCCAGCGTGGCCGCCACTCTCGAAGGTGCACCCCAAGCGGCTGATCGTTCCCCCAAAGGCCAGAAAAGGCGGCCAAGCGAGGTCACGAACGAACCAGCATGATCAGCTTTCGGGATTCAGTCGCTATGGTCAACGCGCACACAGGTCGCATGTGGCGACATGCGCTGTTGACACTGATTGGAATGAACAATCGGCAAAAAAGCCGCGCACTTACCAGGGCATGAAAGAATTCACGAATCCCATAGGCTTAGAGATGTTTCTGTTCATGGATGTGAAGTTCATCCGCATCGAGTCCATCTGTCCAAGCATAACAGACATGTTGCCGTTGATGTGGTGCATCTGGTTCTCGATCGACTGCAACCGGCCGAGATGCACCATTTGCTGGTTCATCGCGCTCATGTCCTTCGACATGGTCGAGACGTTCTGCGACATCGAGTTCATCGTCGTGCTCATCTCGGTGATGCGCACCGTCAGCGTTTCGACACTGTCAGCCAACCGCTGCATATGCACATCCATGTTGGGATCGATGCGCTGAGCGATCATGCGCATGTCCGTCGACAACGTCTGGATATGATAGAAGCCGAGCATCGCGAGCACGAGCACCAGTCCGATGCCGGGATAGACGATGCGCTCCCATCGCTGCGACGCGCGTTCGAAGGCCATGCAGAACCGCTCCGCCGTCTGCTGCATCACCTTGTCGTGCTGCAACATCGCGGCGTCGTGCTGCACGAGCACCGCCTCGCCCGTGGCCAATCCGCCATCCAGCGGCGGCACGCCTGCTGCGGCCGACGTTGCATCCAATGGCGTGGACATTGCGATCTCCTGCTCTTTCGGCGGCATCCAACTCCGTCCCGGCACTCGAGACACGCACTGAACGCGGCATGATAGTAAAGCTTAGATAGTAAAAGCCTAGCACGGGTGCGCGCCGGCGCGTGCCATTTAAAACCGAATCGCATGTGTTCGATCAGCAGAAAATCGGTTTCCGGTGAACGCGTTGCCGCCGGGCGTTTTCGTTGCAATGCAGCAAATCGCGGCTCAATAACGCAGCCGAGTTGACATGGCGCCGATTGCATCGCCACGATCACCTTCACAAGAATAGTTCTGGGGAGATCGAAACAATGAAGCAGATGCTGCTCGATATGATGGTCGCGATGATGCCGTTCATGATGCCGATCGTTTGGCTCGGATATGCCTCTGTCGCGATTGGCGCACTACTGGTGGTCGGTGGGCTGGTGGTGCCTGGCTTAGCGCAATCGAGCGGCTGGGCGTTGCTGGCAGGCCGGGTCGCGGCGGGCGTCGGCCTGTTCTTCATCGCCTGTCAGATCGCTGGCATCGTGCTCGGCGCGACGCCCGCGATCAACTTTGGCGACAGCACCAAGTTCGAATTCAATCTGGTGCCGTTCTGGCAGATCGGCGCAGCGTTTCTGATTGCGGGCATCGTGATCGGCTTCTTCTCCAGCCGGCAGACCCTGCGTCACGCGTAAGCGGACCATAAAAAAATCCAGCCCGGACGCGCAATGCGTGTCCGGGCCCGGTCGTTTGAATTTTCGCTCGCGAGTGGCGGGTGAATTCAGTGCTTGTGATCGCTCGCCGGCTTTGCCGCCTCTGCCGGTTTGGAGTGGTCCATCTTGCTGTGGTCCATTCCCTGATGACCAGCGGCCTCGTGGCCGGGCTGGTGATCCATGCCGTGGGGTCCCTTGGCGCCGATCGGCTCGACTGTCGCATCGATTTCGAGCTCGCCGGCCTTCTCGAAAATCAGCGTGATCTTCAACAGGTCGCCTTCTTTCAGCGGCTGCTTCAGGTCCATCAGCATCACGTGGTCGCCCGACGGCTTCAGCACGTGCGCGGCACCGGCCTTGAGGTCGATGCCGTCGATACGGCGCATCTTCATGACGTCGCCTTCATGAATGTGCGTATGAATCTCGACCTTGCCAGCGACCGATGACTTGGCGCCGATCAGCCGGTCGGCCGTGGCCGCGTCGGTCTTGATCTCGAGATAGGCGGCGCCGACCTTGGCGCCCTTCGGCGTCGCACGCGCCCAGGGGTGCGCGACGGAGACGCCCTTGGCGGTGAACTCGTGCGCGCCTGCTTCGGCAGCGAGCCCGGCGACGCTGAGAGCCGCAAAAACGGCAAGCGTGAAACGGCGCATCATAGACAGATCTCCAGCATCTGGGGGGAGGGGAGTTGGGATGGATCGAATTCAGGACGTGACCTTCCGGCATTCCTCATCGGCGGGCAACGGGTCACAACCGCGCGTCGAGACGCAGGTTTCCAGACCGCGACGCAGCGATTGCGAATATAGGCCATTGATATCGCCGGAATAAAGTCCTTGGGCCTGCAACCCGCACTGATACAGCCGGATCATCCGCTCGCCACCGAAGCGCATGGCCAGCTCATAGTCGGCGAGCGCCGCGCGGACCTCGCCCATTTCCTGCCGGATGTGGGCGCGCGTATCGAGGGCGTGTGGACTGCCGGGCGACAACCGCAGTGCGCGTTCGACATCGTGCCATGCCATCGCCAGCGCGGCCCGACTTGAACAGGGCCCAGGCGCGGTTGTTGAGCGCGATCGAAAAATCCGGATTGAGCGCGATCGCGCTGTCGTAGTCGCGGATAGCTTCGCTGAAGCGGCTGCCGAGCGAATAGGCCAAAGCCCGCATGGCATAGGCCATCGCCTGCTCGTCGGGTCTGAGGCCGGGCGTGTCGAGTAAATCTGTGCAGCCGGTGATGCGGCGCAAGTTGTCGTCGCTGAAGCAATCCGCGCGGCTGTCGTTGGAGGCGGGCCGCGCCGGTGCGGTCAAAGCCGTCAAGCACGCGGCTACCACGACGGGCAGGATCAGCGCTTTGACCGAACGGAACACGGCGATCGATCCTCATCTGTCCAGGGCGGCCGCCACACCTCGACGAAACCGCAGTCGCTCATACCATTCCCCGAATGTCGTGTCGAAATGAGGCGATCATGCGAGAACCCGCAACGGGGTGGTTTAACCATGCGTATCCAAGAGTTATGCTAGACTTTAGCGGCAACGTGCATCCGGCCGGCCAAACTGGTGATCCGACTACAGTGACCCAACGCATTCTCCTCGTCATCGGCGGCGGCATCGCCGCTTACAAGTGCCTCGACCTGATCCGGCGTGCGCGCGAGCGCGGCATGGCTGTGCGCGCCATCATGACCAAGGCGGCGACCGAGTTCGTCACGCCGCTGTCGGTCGGCGCATTGACCAACGACCGTGTGTTCACCGACCTGTTCGACCTCGACGACGAGCGCGAGATCGGCCACATCCGGCTGTCGCGCGCATCCGACATCGTCGTCGTTGCCCCCGCCACCGCCGATCTCCTCGCGCGCATGGCCGGCGGCCACGCCAACGACCTCGCCACCGCGGTGCTGATGGCCACCGACAAGCCCGTGCTCGTCGCTCCGGCGATGAACCCGCGGATGTGGCTGCATCCGGCGACGCGCCGCAACGTCGCCATGCTGCAAGCCGACGGCATCCACATCATTGGCCCCAACTCCGGCGAAATGGCCGAACGCGGCGAAGCCGGGCCGGGCCGCATGGCCGAACCGCTCGAAATTCTCGCGGCGATCGAGGAGCTGCTGTCGAAGCGCGGAGCGCGCAACGCACAGCCACTCACCAGATTGCCGCTGGAAGGCCGGCATGTGCTGATCACCAGCGGACCGACGCACGAGCCGATCGATCCCGTGCGCTACATCGCCAATCGCTCGTCCGGCAAGCAGGGCCACGCCATCGCGGCGGCGGCGGCCCGCCTCGGCGCGCGCGTGACGCTGGTGTCCGGCCCCGTGACCATTCCCGATCCGGCCCGCTGCACGGTGGTCCGCGTCGAGACGGCGGCCGAGATGCTGGAGGCGGTCAAGGCCGCGCTGCCCGCCGACATCGGCATCTTCGCCGCCGCCGTCGCCGACTGGCGCGTCGCCAATGCCGGCGTCGAGAAGATCAAGAAGACGGCATCGCAGCGCACACCCGCGCTCGAGCTGGTCGAGAACCCCGACATCCTCCGCACCATCGCGTCGAGCCGTGCGCTGCGGCCGCCGCTCGTCATCGGCTTCGCCGCCGAGACCGAGGACGTGGTCGAGCACGCCAAGAAGAAGCGCAAGGCCAAGGGCGCTGACTGGATCGTCGCCAACGACGTGTCGCCCGAGACCAACGTCATGGGCGGCGAGCGCAACACGGTGCATCTCGTCACCGCGAAGGGCGTCGAGACCTGGCCGGAAATGCCCAAGTCCGAGGTCGCCGAAGCGCTGATGATGCGCGCGGCCGAGCATCTCGGCGAGAACGAAGCAGCCGCCGAATGAGCGCGAAACGCCCCGCCTCGAAATCCCGGCAGGCGCCGGTCCGCGTGCCCATCCAGCAGCTCGCCCATGCCAAGGGCTTGCCGCTGCCGGCCTATCAGACGGCGGGGGCGGCGGGGCTCGATCTCCTTGCGGCGGTGCCGGACGATCGGCCCGATGCGATTGACGCCCGGCGCACGCGCGCTGGTGCCGACGGGGCTCAGGATCGCGCTTCCGCACGGACACGAGGCGCAGGTACGTCCGCGCTCCGGCCTCGCGCTGAAGCACGGCGTCACGGTGCTCAATAGCCCCGGCACCATCGATGCGGACTATCGCGGCGAGGTGCAGGTCATCCTCGTCAATCTCGGCACGGAGCCGTTCGAGATCCGGCGCGGCGAGCGCATTGCGCAGATGGTGGTGCAGGCCGTGCGGCAGGCCGAGCTTGTCGCCACCGATGCGCTCGACGCGACGGCGCGCGGCGCGGGCGGGTTCGGCTCGACCGGGCGCGAGACAGCCGCCTCCACAAAGCCAGCGCCTGCAAAAAGGAACACGATGCCGCGCGCGGCCGGCCGGCCGAAAGCGGCTTCCGCCGCGAAGCAAAAACCGCGACCGGCGCGCCGTCCCAAGCCCTGATCCACGCAATCTCATGTCCACCGCTGAGCGCCAACCGCCAATCGCTTGATGCAACGCGCGCAGCGACGGCATATGTACTCGGCTGAATATGCGGTTGCGCGGCACAGGCCGGCGCGCCGGCAACAAGGAGACGCGAGATGACCCAGATGCCCGACATCAAGACCTTGGCCGCGACGACGGGTTGGGGCCGCGGGCGCGTCTACGACAGCATCTCCGAGACGATCGGGCATACGCCCTTGGTCCGCCTTTCGCGGATCATGGAGGCGGCGGCGACCCGCGCCGAGATCCTGATGAAGCTCGAGTTCTTCAACCCGCTGTCGTCGGTCAAGGATCGCATCGGCGTCGCGATGATCGACGTGCTCGAGGCCGAGGGCCGCATCACGCCCGGCAAATCGGTGCTGATCGAGCCGACATCGGGCAACACCGGCGTCGGCCTCGCCTTCGTCGCCGCCGCGCGCGGCTACCGGCTCATCCTGGTCATGCCCGACACCATGTCGGTCGAGCGGCGCAAGATCCTGGCGCACCTCGGCGCCGAGCTGGTGCTGACGCCGGGAGCCAAGGGGATGCCGGGCGCGCTGGAGCGGGCGCAGGAGCTTGTGGCGACGACGCCCGACGCCATCGAGCCCGGCCAGTTCGTCAATCCCGCCAACCCGATGGTGCATGAGAAGACGACAGCCGAGGAGATCTGGAACGACACCAAGGGCAAGATCGACGCTCTCGTCATCGGCGTCGGCACCGGCGGCACGCTGACCGGCGTCGGCCGCGTTCTGAAGCCGCGCAATCCGGGTCTCAAGATCTTCGCCGTCGAGCCTTCGACCTCGCCGGTCTTGTCGGGCAAGCCGCGTGGCCCCCACAAGATCCAAGGCATCGGCGCGGGCTTCATACCCGACATTCTCGATACCGCTCTGATCGACGAGGTGATTACGGTGCCGAGTGAAATGGCGATCGACGTGTCGCGCATGCTGGCCCGCGTCGAGGGCATACCGGGCGGCATTTCAACCGGCGCGAACCTCGCCGCAGCCCTGACCGTCGCCGGACGTGACGACATGGCCGGCAAGACCATCGTCACCTTCGCGCCGTCGTCGGCCGAGCGCTATTTCACGTCCGACCTGTTCGCCGAGCCTGCGTCCTGACGCGAACGAACCGGCCCGCAGCGCGGACCGGTTCGGTCGTTTGCTCATGATGGCAAAGTTCAGCGCAGCGCCGTGTTGACACGTTCGAGCGCCCGATCGAGCAGGGACGTCGCCCGCTGCCCGAGCGGTTCCAGAGCCGACAGATCGGCCGAGGCCAAACGCGATGCGAGCGCGCCGGAAAACTCTTCGAACCCTCGCGTCAGTCCCGAGTTGTTCAATCCTCGCCGCACGGTGCGGTCGAGTTCGGCCGCCTGGCGGCGTGCTTGACGCTCCAATGCGCTCAGCTTTCCTTCCGGTGCGCGCCGGGGCGACAACGCCATCACCGTGATCGCGCCGAGCGCCGCCACCGCACCCAACGCGAGCATCGGGTTCTTCTCCACGGCATCGACGACCATCTGATAAACGGTCGGCTCCAACTCGACACCGTCACGGAAGGTGTCGGCCGTCATATCTGCGGTCGGCGATGCCGACGCCCCTTGAGGTGCGTTTCGCTCTTCGAAAAAATGCGATGGATGCTGGGTCATTGCGCGCCTCGCTCTTGAAGGGTCGGACTGGCAGTTCAACGAGCGATCGAGGCCATAAGTTCCGATAGGCCCACCCGCAAACCACGCGCGCCGAGCCACAACTGGCCAGCGAAATGCCCGCATCCCGCCACACCTCGCTCGACAGCGCGCCGCAAAGGCGGCGTAAACGGACAACTTATCTCGTTGTCGAGAAAGGGAGTTTTGCTCATGCGCATGCTATCGTTCCTTTCCATCGCCAGCCTCGCCGGTGCGGCTTTCACGCTCGCCGCCGGCCATCTCACCGCCTCCGTTGCTGAAACCGGCCCGTCGGCTGCCGCGTCCGGCGCGCGCATTTCCGGCCCCCACGTCCACGAAAATCTCGCGATCTATTTCGTCCATGGCCCGAGCGCGCCGGGCGCGGTGCCACTGACGCTCGCCGAAGCGCTGGACAAGGCTGCGGTCGAGGTGCGGGAAACCGGCACCGTCAACACGCTCGAGATCGAAAACACCAGCGACCACGACGTCTACATCCAATCCGGCGACATCGTGAAAGGCGGCAAGCAGGATCGCGTGCTGACCATGAGCCTGCTGCTGCCGCCGAAGTCGGGCCGCGTACCCATCGGGTCGTTCTGCGTCGAGCAGGGCCGCTGGGCGGCGCGCGGCAAGGAAGACGTCAAGGCCTTCACCAGCGCGCGCGAAGCGATGCCGTCGCGTGAGGCCAAGCTCGCCATGAACCGCCCGAAGGCCGCGGCGGCACCCCAGCCTCCCGCCGGGATCGGCCGCGTCCCGAGCTACACCGACCAGCAGACCGCCAACGTCGCGCAGCAGCGGCGCGGCGACACTCCCTCTGGCGCCGCGCAGCAGCAGCGCGGCGACTATGCGGCAGGCGCCTCGCGGCAGAGCGAAGTGTGGGCCGAGGTCGCCAAGACGCAGGCCAAGCTCGCGGCTGGTCTCACCACCGCGTCGGTCGCGGCGCCGGAGTCGAAATCGAGCCTGCAATTGACGCTCGAGAACCAGAAGCTGAAAGAAGCGCGCGACGCCTATCTCGCAGCGTTGTCCGGCGCCGCCAAGGCCGAGGGTGACGTCGTCGGCTACGTGTTCGCCGTCAACGGCAAAATGAACAGCGCCGACATCTATCCCTCCAACGGCCTGTTCCAGAAGATGTGGCCGAAACTGCTGAACGCCTCGATCACCGAGGCGATCGGAGAGCGGGCGGCGAGCGATGCCAAGACCGCGGCCCCGGCCCCCACTGCCGTTCAGGCATTCCTCGATACGGCCGAGAAGGGCAAATCGCAGGAGAACGCCTTCGGCAAGCTGATGAAGCAGGAGATCCGCGAGGCGGACGCGGCGTTGTACGTCGAGGCTCGCAAGGCCAGCGGCGGCTTCGTGCATCGCAATTACATCGCCAAGTGACGCGCCCTTGAAGCAGCGGACGTTCGGTGTCAGATCGTAGCTGGACGAGGTTATCGTCCTCGATCTGACACCGGACCCCGATCATGACCGTTCTGACGCCCGAGGAAATCCAGCGCTACAAGCGGCATCTGGTGCTGCGCGACATCGGCGGGCAGGGCCAGCAGAAACTGAAGGCCGCGCGCGTGCTGGTGGTGGGCGCGGGCGGGCTCGGCTCGCCGGTCATCCTCTATCTCGCAGCAGCCGGCGTCGGCACTATAGGAATTGTCGACGACGACACCGTCTCGCTCGACAATCTGCAGCGGCAGGTGGTGCACGACACGCCGCACATCGGGACGCCGAAGGTCGAGAGCGCGCGCGACATGGTCGCGCGGCTCAATCCGCACGTCATGGTGGAAACGCATGCGACGCGCATCGATGCCGCGAACGCACTCGAACTCATCGGCCGCTACGACATCGTCACCGACGGCTCGGACAACTTCGCCACGCGCTACCTCGTGTCCGACGCGTGCTACCTCGCGAAAAAGCCGCTGGTGTTCGGCGCTGTGGGGCCCTTCGACGGTCATATTACTACGTTGAAGCCGCACGAGACCGGTCCCGACGGCAAGCCGTGGCCGAGCTATCGCTGCATTTTCCCCGAGGCGCCGCCGCCAGGAACCGTCCCGAACTGCTCGGAAGTCGGCGTGCTCGGCGCGGTCGTCGGCGTCGTCGGCACGCTCATGGCGACGGAAATCCTGAAAGAGATCACCGGAGCGGGCGACAGTCTCGCCGGGCGGCTGGTGCTGTACGATGCCCTGGCGTCGCGGTTCGAGAGCGTGAAGATCGGCTGGGACCCCGACAACCCGCTCTCAGGCACCAACCCGACGATCAACGATTTGTCCTCGCACGAAGCAGGCGCGGCGAAGAGGGCGTGCGCAACCGCGCCGAGCGCCTGAAGTGCGACGGCCCGCCGGAACGAGGCGGGCCGTAGCCATGTCTGAGAGCGAGAGCGCGGCGATTACTCAGAACATCGCCGGGTGTACGCGATCGGGCGGCGCGTGGCCGTCGAGGAAGGTCTTGATGTTGATGATGACCTTCTCGCCCATGTCGATGCGGCCCTCGATCGTCGCCGAGCCCATGTGCGGCAATGCGACGACGCGCTCGGATTGGAGCAGCTTGGGGTTCACGGCCGGCTCGTGCTCGAACACGTCGAGCCCCGCGCCGGCGATCGCGCCCGCGTCGATGATGCGCGCCAGCTCGTTCTCGTCGATCACCTCGCCGCGCGCGGTGTTGACGATGTAGGCCGTCGGCTTCAGCAACTTCAGACGGCGTGCCGACAACAGATGATAGGTCGCCGGCGTGTGCGGGCAGTTCACCGACACGATATCGACCCGCGACAGCATCTGGTCGAGGCTCTCCCAATAGGTGGCCTCGAGCTCCTGCTCGACTTCCTCGGCGACGCGGCGGCGGTTGTGATAATGGATCTGCAGGCCGAACGCCTTGGCCCGGCGCGCGACGGCCTGACCGATGCGGCCCATGCCGACGATGCCGAGGCGCTTGCCATAGATGCGATGGCCGAGCATCCAGGTCGGCGACCAGCCGCCCCAGTGCGATTTCGGGTCCTTGAGATAGACCGCGCCTTCGGCCAAGCGCCGCGGCACGGCGAGGATCAGCGCCATGGTCATGTCGGCGGTGTCCTCGGTCAACACGCCGGGCGTGTTGGTGACGATGATGCCGCGGTTGCGCGCCGTGTCGAGGTCGACGTTGTCGACGCCCGTGCCGAAGTTGGCGATCAGCTTGAGATTGGGGCCGCACTGCGAGATGACGGCGCGATCGATGCGATCGGTGACCGTCGGAACCAGCACGTCGGCGACTTTCGCCGCTTCGACCAGCTCCGCCTGCGTCATCGGGCGGTCATCGACATTGAGGCGGGCATCGAACAGTTCGCGCATCCGCGTTTCGACGACGTCGGGCAGTTTGCGCGTGACGATGACGGTGGGTTTTCTCTGACTTACTGGCATGAAGCTTCCGTGGTTCCGGACGTGGCGGGAGGATCACCGCGAAGGGCGGCACCGATCCTCGGGCTGGGGGAAGGGGCTTGAGAGACTACTGGTGTCTTTATCAGATGGCCTTGTGGATGACAAAGTGCCGGATACGATCCTGGCGGGACGAATTGCACGGCAGTGTCGCGCGGGCAAGCGGTCGTTCTTGGGCCCGGCCATGGAATCGTGGTCTCATACCGTCCTCACAGAAGTTTCGACGCTCTATCCTGGCGGCCTGCGGGCCGGTATCCGTCTTTGTTTGGCGCTTCGGATGCCGACGTGGCACCCGCGCCGGGCATCCGAATGCCCCGGCGCGGATGCGAGTGGGCATCTGAAGCGCCAAGCAAAGAGCATCCGCGCTGATTTCAACAATACGACTGGGAAGCATCGTGATGACCGCAGGGCGGACTACCAAGTGCTGGCGACGCCTTGCGGCCCGCGTGGTTGCATCCGCCATTCTGGTCACAGCAAGTCCCGCGCTCCATGCCCAGACATCAGGCACCGAGCCGGCGGCGGGGCAGGGCGTCACACAGGGCAGCGGGCTGGCCTTGCCGCGCTTCGTCAGCTTGAAGTCCGACAAGGTCAATCTGCGCAACGGCCCAGGCACCGACTATCCCACGTCGTGGGTGTTCCGGCATGCGGGCCTGCCGCTCGAGGTGATCAAGGAGTTCGAGGGCTGGCGTCAGGTGCGCGACGCCGAGGGCACGACCGGATGGGTGATCCAGTCGTTCCTGTCCGGCCGGCGCACGGCGCTGGTCATGCCATGGGAGCTGAAACCGGGCACGCCGGTCCCGCAGGTCTCGATCCGCTCGGACGACAACGACACCGCCCGGGTGGTGGCCATCATCGAAGCCGGCGTCATCGCCAACGTGTTGTCGTGCGATGGGCGCTGGTGCCTCGTCGCCATCGACACGTTTCGCGGCTACGTCGAGCAGAAGAAGCTCTGGGGCGTCTACGACAAGGAGGTCATCAAGTAAGCCGCGCGGCACGTCTCGGACCTTCGCGGGCGGCGTCGAAAAAGAACGGGTCGGATCAGGACTTGACGAGCCGCACGACGACGTCGATGTGCGCGATGCGCATGCCGGCGGGCGGCTCCGGCAATCCCGAAACCGAGATCTGCTCGCTCGGAATGTCGATCACTTCGCCCTCCGGCTCGAGCAGGAAGTGGCTGTGATTCGAGGTGTTCGTATCGAAGTACGTCTTCGACCCCTCGATTGCGAGTTCGCGCAACAAGCCCGCCTGCTTGAACTGATGCAGGGCGTTGTAAACGGTGGCCAGAGAGACGTGCTCGCCTGATGCCGTCGCTTCCGCGTGCAGCAATTCGGCCGAGACATGACGGTCACCGCTGCCGAACAGGAGCTGTCCCAAAGCCAAGCGCTGCCGCGTCGGCCGCAGCCCGGCCTTGCGCAGCAACTCGGGGATGTCCATCGTCTTCGACAGCTCTGGTTGCACCTGTCACTCTCTATTCTGAAATCTGACTTCACAGCTCTGACGTCGCGTCGGTCGTTCCGTATCGCCGAGTATCACGGCAGCTTGCGACTTGCCAACTTGCGACATGGCGGCAAACGCGCACGACCTACCCCGCGCAAACCGCACGCACGGAAGGACACACGCGATATATATGCCGTCTCGTTCAGGCTCGCAACTCCGCACGAAACAGTTGTGCGCCCCTGCGCCACGCCTGTGACCCCCGCAGCAGCAGGGAAGGGCCTTGACGCTCGCCCGCTTTACCTTTTGAAGGGGTATCGAGTGTGATACCAAATTCGGCTCCCTGGCGTGCGGCGCGTTCATTCGTGGCGCGAAGGGGATCACTGTGCAGAGGGGGCGCTGCGGAACAATGGCGGAACGCCGTTCGAGTTACGAATTCGACGATTTGCTGGCCTGCGGACGCGGCGAACTGTTCGGGCCGGGCAACGCGCAGCTTCCGTTGCCCCCGATGCTGATGTTCGACCGCATCACTCACATCGCCGAAACCGGTGGCGCCAACGGCAAGGGCGTCGTCGTGGCCGAACTCAAGATCGCCGGCAACCGCAATCTCGACTGGATGTGGGCCTGCCACTTCCAGGGCGACCCGGTCATGCCGGGCTGCCTGCCGATGGACGGCATGTGGCAGTTGACCGGATTCTTCCTCGGCTGGCTGGGTCTGCCCGGTCGCGGTCGCGCCTCTGGCGTCGGCGAGGTCAAATTCACCCGCGAAATCACTCAGGACATCGCGTCATTGGAATACACTATCGACATCAAGCGCGTCATTGCGCGCAAGCTCAAGCTGGTGGAAGCCGACGGCTCCATCCGCGTCGATGGTGAGGTCATCTACACCGCAAAGGACATGCGCGTGTTGCTGAAGCCGGGCAGCGAAGCGTGAGTTCGTCGATCTGCTGCGCTGCGCGGAGAGCCGCGACGGCGCGGCGCTTGAAACGTGGATGCAGGAACTTGCCATGAGACGAGTCGTCGTCACCGGAATGGGCATCGTGTCGTCCATCGGGAACTCAACCCAGGAAGTGGTCGCCTCGCTGCGGGAGGCAAAATCCGGCATTTCCCGAGCGGAGAAATACGCCGAGCTCGGCTTCAAGTGCCAGGTTCACGGCGAGCCGAAGCTCGACTGGGAAGCGATGGTGCCGCGCAAGCCGAAGCGCTTCATGAACGCCGGCATGGCCTGGAACTACATCGCCATGGATCAGGCGATCCGCGATTCCGGCCTCGAAGCCGGCGAACATCGTCAACGAGCGGACCGGCATCATCATGGGCTCGGGCGGCCCGTCGACGGTCGCCATCGTCGCCGCCGCCGATACGACGCGTCAATTCCGGCGGCCCGAAGAAGATCGGCCCCTTCGAAGTCCCCAAGGCCATGTGCTCGGGCCCCTCGGGCGTGCTTGCGACGGCGTTCCAGATCAAGGGCACCAACTATTCGATCTCGTCGGCCTGCGCGACGTCCGCCCACTGCATCGGCAACGCCGCCGAGCTGATCCAGTGGGGCAAGCAGGACGTGATGTTCGCCGGCGGTTGCGAGGAATTGGACTGGACGCTGTCGAACCTGTTCGATGCCATGGGCGCCATGTCGTCGAAGTACAATGACCGGCCGGCGACGGCCAGCCGCGCCTACGACAAGAACCGCGACGGCTTCGTCATCGCGGGCGGCGCGGGCGTCGTCGTGCTCGAGGAGTACGAGCGCGCCAAAGCGCGCGGCGCGAAGATCTATGGCGAGATCGTCGGCTACGGCGCGACGTCGGACGGCTTCGACATGGTCGCACCCTCGGGCGAAGGCGCGGTGCGCTGCATGAAGCATGGCGATGAAGGGCTTCGACGGCCACGGCACGCCGACGCATCGACTACATCAACCCGCACGGCACCGGCACGCCGGTTGGCGACGAGCGCGAGATTGCGGCGATCCGCGAGATCGTTCGGCGCCGACATGCCGCCGATCGCCTCGACCAAGTCGCTGACGGGCCATTCGCTCGGCGCGATCGGCGTGCAGGAGGCGATTTTCTCGCTGCTGATGCTGAACAACGGTTTCATCTGCGAAAGCGCACACATCGAGGAAATCGACCCCGCGTTCGCAGATGTTCCGATCGTGCGCAAGCGCGAGCGACAATGCGGCGCTTAACTGTGTCATGTCGAACAGCTTCGGTTTCGGCGGCACCAATGCGACCTTGGTGTTCAAGCGGCACGACGCCTGACGCGTTGTCCGCTCGGGAGCCGCGTGGGCCGGCCTGACGCCAGTTTCCGCACGGACCGGCTCCATGGCTCAGACAGTCTAGTCGCCGTCCGCCGATGCAGTTCATAGTCGAGCATGGAAATCGACGTACCCCAATGGCCGAAATCGACATTCGCAATTCCCGGACCGCATGATGGCGGGCAAGCGCGGCCTCATCATGGGCGTCGCCAACAACCGCTCGATCGCCTGGGGCATCGCCCGCATCCTGGCCGGCCAGGGCGCCGAGCTTGCGTTCACCTACCAGGGCGATGCGTTCGGCCGCCGCGCCCTGCCGCTCGCGCAGTCGCTCGGCGCAAAGATCATCGCGCCATGCAACGTGCTCGACCTCGCCGAGCGTCGACGACGTGTTCGACGCGGATCAAGACGGAGTGGGGCGGCCTCGACTTCGTCGTGCATGCGCTGGCCTATTCCGACCCGAAGGAATTGTCCGGCCGCTATGTCGACACCACGCGCGAGAACTTCACCAACTCGCTGGTGATCTCGTGCTTCTCGTTCACCGAAGTCGCCAAGCGCGCGTGCGGCTTGATGCCGAATGGCGGCTCGATGATCACGCTTGTCGTTACGGCGGCGCGACGCGTTGGGTGCCGAGCTACAACGTCATGGGCGTTGCCAAGGCGGCGCTGGAAGCGTCGGTGCGCTATCTGGCCGCCGATCTCGGCCCGCAAGGCATTCGCGTCAACGCGCTCTCGGCCGGTCCGATGCGCACGCTGTCGGGGGCGGGCGTCTCGGATGCGCGCGTATCTTCAACTATCAGGAAGCACACGCGCCGCTGCGCCGCACGCCGACACTCGATGAAGTTGGCGGCTCCGCGCTCTATCTGCTGTCGCCGATGTCGGGCGCTGTGACGGGCGAAGTGCACTTCGTCGACTGCGGCTACAATACCGTGTCGATGCCGACGCTCGATGCGCTGAAGGCCGCCGATGCCAGTCCGGCTGGCCGCACCACACCGGGCGAGGCGGCGCAGTAGGGGGAACAAGCAGCCCCGATTGCAGATCTGCGTCAGATCTTTTTCTGAACTGGGCCTGAACAAGTCGCGGACAGATGTTTCTGTCATTACGGGCGCAATTTTGCACTCGCGCATACGCGCCGGATGTTGGTAAATGCCGCGGTAACCAAAGCCCTTGATAGGGGAAGGAACCGCAATGAAGAAGTCTCTGCTCCTCGCCGTCGCCACCGCTGGCGTCGCGCTGTTCACCGCCGGCGCCGCCATGGCCCATGGCGATCACCGCAGCTGCCAAGAAGGCCGCGCCGGCTGGCATTATCACGCCGGCAAGTACAGTCAGCATCGCGTCGCCTGCGCCCCCCCGCGCAGGAATTGGAACAATCACCACCGTGACCGCTGCGTGACCAAGTGCACCGGCATCGGCCCGTTCAAGCAGTGCAAGACGCGCTGCAACTGATCGAACGATCTCGAGAACCGGCGGCGGGGAATGTCCTCGCCGCCGGCTTTTTTATGGCTGCGGTCCGCGCGCAGTGGACAGACTTCTCATCCCGCAATCGCAGTGTGCATCCCGCTTGACCGTCCCATGCGACTGGCGCAAACACCAAGCGATGATCGGCGTCTTCGATTCAGGCCTTGGTGGACTGACCGTGCTCAAGGCGCTTCAGCGGCGCTTTCCGGAGCACGCCTTCCTATATCTCGGCGATCACGCCAACGTCCCCTACGGCAATCGCCCCTCCGACGAGATCGTCGACCTCACCCGCGCCGCCGTCGAGACCTTGTTCCAGCACGGCTGCAAGCTGGTGCTGCTCGGCTGTAACACCGCCACCGCCGTCGCCGCCCGCCGCCTGCAACAGGTGTGGCTGCCAGGATCGGGATGGAGCGGCCACAACATCCTCGGCATCGTCGCGCCGACGGTCGAAGCCGCGACGCAGACGCCATGGGCTGTCTCGACACCGCAGTACCCGCAGAAATACAACTCCGATCTCGTCGCCGTGTTCGGCACCACCCGCACCATCACATCTGGCGTGTTCCCGGAAGAGATCCGCAAGCGCTGTCCGCGGGTCGAAGTGGTGCAGCAGATCTGCGCCCATCTCGCTGGCGCGATCGAGGATGAAGCGCCGGAGACGGAACTCGATGCGCTGGTCAAGGCGGGCGTCGATGGGCTGATGGCACAGACCGCCGGCACTCCGCCGCATCGCGCCATCCTCGGCTGCACGCATTTCCCGCTGGTCGAACACCTGTTCCGCCGGCACCTGCCGCCGTTCACGCGGATCCTGTCGCAGCCGGAGATCGTCGCCGACAGCCTCGAGGATTATCTCGCCCGCCGCCCGCACTATACCGACAGCCCGCCGGGCACTCCGCGGCTGCAACTGCTGACCACTGGCGACGCGGCCGAGATCACCACGCGCGCGGGCGTATTCTGGCCAGAGGTCCCGGCGTTCGAGCACGCCATGGTGTGCCGGCCTTGACGCGCGGATGCGTGTGGGCATCCGAAGCGCAAAACAAAGTGCGCGGATGGTCCTGCTGAAAGCAGGCTCGCCTCCGGCAAGAGACTTCTTAGTGTGCTCGCCTCCGGCAAGACTGGGCACCCGAAGCGCACATTTGTGAGTAGGTCAGCACCACCCATCGCAACAAAAAAGCCGCCGGATCGCTCCGGCGGCCTGATCATTTCAGCTCGACGTGCACCCCGCAATCAGCGGCGCGGACCGCGACGCTCGCCGCCACGGCCACCTTCGCGGCGCGGCGGACGGCTCTCGAACACTTCCTCGGGCTCGCCCTCGGCGCGCGGAATCTCCTGACCGGTCGTCTGATCGACGATCTTCATCGACAAGCGCGTCTTGCCGCGATCGTCGAAGCCGAGCAGCTTGACGTAGACTTCCTGGCCTTCCTTGACGACCTCGCCGACCGTCTCGGGGCGTCCGTTCGTCAGCTGCGAGATATGGACGAGGCCATCCTTCGCGCCGAAGAAGTTCACGAACGCGCCGAACTCCATGATCTTCACGACCTTGCCCTTGTAGACCGTGCCGACTTCGGGCTCCGACGTGATGCCGCGGATGCGGGCCAGCGCCTTTTCGATCGACTCGCGGTTGGCCGACGCGATCTTCACCGTGCCGTCGTCCTGGATATCGATCTTGGCGCCGGATTCAGCGACGATCTCGCGGATCACCGAGCCGCCCGAGCCGATCACTTCGCGGATCTTGTCGGTCGGGATCTTGATGGTCTCGATACGCGGCGCGTGCTCGCCGATTTCGGCGCGGGCTCCCGTCATGGCCTTCGACATCTCGCCCAGGATATGCAAGCGCCCGGCATTGGCCTGATCGAGCGCGATGCGCATGATCTCTTCGGTGATGCCGGTGATCTTGATGTCCATCTGCAGCGAGGTGATGCCGTTCGCGGTGCCGGCGACCTTGAAGTCCATGTCGCCGAGATGATCCTCGTCGCCGAGGATGTCGGACAGCACGGCGAAGTCGTTGCCTTCCTTGATCAGACCCATGGCGATGCCGGCCACAGGGCTCTTCAGCGGAACGCCCGCATCCATCAGCGCCAGCGACGTGCCGCACACCGTGGCCATCGACGACGAGCCGTTGCTCTCGGTGATTTCCGACACCACGCGCAGCGTGTAGGGGAATTCCTCGGCCGTCGGCAGCAGCGGACGCACGGCGCGCCAAGCGAGCTTGCCATGGCCGATTTCACGGCGGCCCGGCGAGCCCATGCGGCCCGTCTCACCGACCGAGTAGGGAGGGAAGTTGTAATGGAGCAGGAAGCGCTCCTTCTTCGTGCCCTCGAGGCTGTCGATGTACTGCTCGTCCTCGCCGGTGCCGAGCGTGGCGACGACCAGCGCCTGCGTCTCGCCGCGGGTGAACAGTGCCGAGCCGTGCGTGCGCGGCAGGACATGGACCTGGGAAACGATGGGACGCACGGTCTTCAGGTCGCGGCCATCGATGCGGCGGCCGGTCTTGACGACATCATTGCGCATGATGTCCATCTCGAGCTTCTTGAAGGCATCGCCGAGCAGAACCTTGTCGGCCGGGCTGGTCGGCCGGCAGCTCGATCTCGGCGAACACCTTGGACTTGGCTTCGGCGACGAGATCCTGCCGCTTGCCCTTCTCCTTGGTCGAGAACGCGGTGCGCAGCGTCGCCTCGGCGACCGCCTTGACCTTGTCCTTGTACTTGTCGTTGTCGGGGAGCTTGATGTCCCACGGCTCTTTGGCGGCGGTCTCGGCCAGCTTGATGATCGCCTCGATGACCGGCTGGAAGTGCTTATGGCCGAACATCACGGCGTCGAGCATGACCTTCTCGGACAGCTCCTTCGCCTCGCTCTCGACCATCATCACCGCGTCGTGCGTGCCGGCGATGACGAGATCGAGCGCGCTCTCCGGCATCTCGTCGACCATCGGGTTCAGCACGTATTCGCCGCCGATGTAGCCGACGCGCGCGGCGGCGATCGGGCCGAGGAACGGCAGCCCCGACAGCGTCAGCGCCGCGGAGGCCGCGACCATGCCGAGGATGTCGGGATCATTTTCGAGGTCGTGCGAGAGAACGGTGACGACGACCTGAACCTCGTTCTTGAAGCCCTCGACGAACAGCGGGCGGATCGGGCGGTCGATGAGGCGCGAGGTCAGCGTCTCCTTCTCCGTCGGCCGGCCTTCGCGCTTGAAGTAGCCGCCCGGGATCTTGCCGGCGGCGTAGGTGCGCTCCTGGTAGTTCACGGTGAGCGGGAAGAAGTCGATGCCCGCCTTGGGGCTCTTGGCGCCGACGACGGTCGCCAGCACGCTGGTCTCGCCGTACTGGGCGACGACGGCGGCGTCGGCCTGCCGCGCCATCTGTCCGGTCTCGAGCCGCAGCTTGCGGCCACCCCAGTCGATTTCCACGCGATGGATGTCAAACATATCGGATCTTTCGTTTTTTGCTTCTCTCAACGGTCGGTCGTGCGTGGGCGTGCGGGAACAGCACGCCGGTCGCGCGCGCCATGGCGCTCGCGAAGTTGCGGCCTGCTGCTTAGCATGCCGCGGCGCACGCCAGTACCCATTCGGGCCCGGCGCGACGCGGTCTTGTGGCGCTGTCGATCAAGACGGGTCAGCAGCGCTTGGAGAAAAACTCGTGCGCGTGTGCCGCGATCAGCGACGGATGTTGTTCTTCTCGATGATCGACTGATAGCGGGCGACGTCCTTGCCCTTGACGTAGTCGAGCAGCTGACGGCGCAGCGCAACCATCTTCAGAAGGCCACGACGCGAATGGTTGTCCTTCTTGTGCGTCTTGAAATGCTCGGTCAGGTGGTTGATGCGGTGGGTGAGCACCGCGACCTGCACTTCCGGCGAGCCGGTATCGTTGGCCTTGGTGGCGCTGGACTTGATGACAGCAGCCTTGGCGGCCTTGTTCTCGGGACGGATGTCCGACATCAGCGACTCCTTGTGTATGTGATGGAGCGGAACCCCGGGCATGCCCGCGGTTCCTGGGTGCGGCCGCGGCCGGGATGTCGTCCAGCAGGGTCGCAAATAGCACCCGACGCGGCGCCGGATGGCACCACGTCGGGTTGCGCGCTTTATACACGGGCAATCATGCAAGGCGAGCGAAATCGTAGGTCCGCGCGCGGCGGCGGCGACCGAAGATCAGAAACCACCTGTGCAGACGGCCGAACCATCGCCCACTTTGGCGAAACCGACGGTCGCACCCGACGCATCCTGGATTTCGACCCACATTCCCATCATGCCCTCGCTGCCCTGCTCGTGCGCCGGCTGTGCGGATCCGCTTTTCCAGGCCGGATCGGCGTCGGCGCGACGCACCTCGGCCCCGCCCGGCTTGTCATAAATCGGTATATTCTTGGCGTCGGCATTGACCGTACAAACCAGCAACGCCTGCGCCCGCGTCGGCGCCAGGACCACAGTCCCAGCTGCCACCGCTCCAAGTTGCAGGCCCAATCCCACGATCCGCATGGTCCGTTTCGACATCGGCAGTCCCCCCCTAATCACGTTGCGCCGGGGGCCACCTTCGACCTGATTGGGACGGCGATGTGGCAGGCGGCATCAGGACTGGTGATAGCGTATGGACCGTGTTCCTTCGGCATCAACTATCGAGATTGAACACGCGGGTCGGCCGCAGCGCGCCCTTCTCGATCTCGCCGAGCGCGATCAGCCGGCCGCGCGACAGCGCGTACGCCGCCCCCTTCAACACCGGCGCGTCGCGGCCACGGATCAGCACCGCCTGCCCACGGCACAGCGACGCGGCGTCGGACGGGCTGACGTCGAGCGCCATGATGTCGCCGAGCGCCGTCTCGACGGGCAGCAGATCGTGGCTGATCTCGCCGCTTTCGGCGTCCTCGCGCAAATGGTCGAGCGGCACCGACATCTCCTCGGTGAACGTGCCGACGCGGGTCCGCCGCAGCGCCACGACGTGGCCGTAGCAGCCGAGAATGCGGCCCATGTCGCGGGCGACGGAGCGGACGTATGTGCCCTTGCCGCACGCCGCCTCGAACACGGTGGTGTCGTCGGCAGGCATGTCGACGATGCGCAGGCTGTCGATCACGACGATCCGCGGCTCGAGCGTGACGGTCTCGCCCTCGCGGGCCAGATCGTAGGCGCGGTTGCCGTCGATCTTGATCGCCGAGAATGCGGGCGGCACCTGGCTGATCGCGCCGATGAAGCGGGGCAGAATGGCCTCGATGGCATCGAGCGTCGGGCGCACGTCGGACGTCGCGGAGGGCGCCGTCTCGGCATCGTCGGTCGGCGTCTCCGCCCCCCACCGGACCGAGAAGCGATAGGCCTTGGCGCCATCGACGGCGAACGACACGGTCTTGGTCGCCTCGCCGAGCGCGATCGGCAGAATGCCGGTAGCCAGCGGGTCTAGAGTGCCGGCGTGTCCCGCCTTCTGGGCATTGAACAGCCGTTTGACGATCGCCACGGCTTGCGTGCTCGTCACGTTGAGCGGCTTGTCGAGCACCACCCAGCCGTGGACGGGATCGCCCTTCTTCTTTCGTGCCATGTGTTCTCCGGCCTTCTCCGCCCTTCGGGGAGAAGGTGTCTAATCCTGGTCGATGTCGCGGCGCGGCCTGGTGCTGTCGATCAGCCGGTCGATGCGCGTCGCCTCCTCGAAGCTGACGTCCTGGCGGAAGCGCAGATCGGGCGCGAACTTCAAGTTGATGGTGTGGGCGATTTCGGTGCGGATGTACTTCTTGTTGGCATCGAGCGCGGCGATCACCGGCACCACGTCCTTGCCGCCGAGCGGCATGACGTAGACGGTGGCGAGCTTCAGGTCCGGCGACATGCGGACTTCGGGAATGGTGATGACGTGGCTCGCCAGCACATCGTCGTGGATGTCGCCGCGGGTCAGCATCTCGGCCAGCGCGTGCCGGATCATCTCGCCGACGCGGAGCATACGCTGCGATGGGCCAGTGGCGCCGGCAGCGCCGGCCGCCCTCGACTTGGCGCTCGATTTTTTACGGGTCATTTCCTGCACCGCGCCGGGTTCGAACCGGAGGCGGCCTCTCGAATGGGATTGGTCGGGCTCGCTAACAGCTTTGGCCCGTCTAGGCAACTATCGAGGCAATTGTCGAAGCACTTGGCGAAGCAATCCTGGCTGCGATCGTCAGCCGAGCGGAATAGTGACGACGGCGTGCCCACTGGCCACGGCCAGCCGCTCGGCGAGCCCGGCGACGATCGCGTCCTCCGCCGCCCGGTCGAGGTGGTTGCCCTCGAACCAGACCCGCAGCCCCGGCATCTCGTCGTCGATGACGACGACGTCACCCGAGGCGGCATGACGCAGCCGCAGGAGGCCCCAACCGTCCTCACGCACCAGGTCCGTCGTCGGCAAATTCGCCAGAACCTCCGGCTTCAGCTGCAGGAAGTGGCCGTCCTCGCGCTTGATCAGAAAGTTGGCCATCGGCCCCGCTCGCGACTTTCGTCGACGTCCTTGAATGGCAACGGCGGCGACAGAGTTGCTGCCGCCGCCGCTGGATCGGGCTGCATTCGATTACAGCGAGCGCTGGATGATCTCGACCTGGAAGCACTCGATCTGGTCGCCCTCGCGGATGTCCTGGTAGTTGGCGAAGGCCATGCCGCATTCCTGGCCCGACGGCACTTCCTTCACCTCGTCCTTGAAGCGCTTGAGGATCGACAGCGTGCCTTCGTGGATCACGGTGTTGTCGCGCAGCAGACGCACCTTGGCGCCGCGCTCCACCTTGCCCTCGGTGACGAGGCAACCGGCGACCTTGCCGACCTTGGTGATGTTGAACACCTGCTTGATCGTGGCGTAGCCGAGGAACACCTCGCGCTTGGTCGGCGCCAGCAAGCCGGACATCGCCGCCTTCACCTCGTCGACCAGATCATAGATGATGTTGTAGTAGCGGATCTCCAGACCCTGCTGGTCGGCCGCCTGCTTGGCCTGCACGTTGGCGCGCACGTTGAAGCCGAGGATGACGGCCTTCGAGGCGCTGGCCAGCGCGACGTCGCTCTCGGTGATGCCGCCGACGCCGAGATGCACGATGCGCGCCTCGACCTCGTCGGTGCCGAGCTTCTTCAGTGCGCCGGCGATGGCCTCGACCGAGCCCTGCACGTCGCCCTTGATGACGCAGCGTGAACTCCTTGCGGCCGACATCCTTGAGCGTCTGCATCATCTGCTCGAGGGTGCGCGGCGTCGCGGCCGAGCCGAGCGTCTCGCGGCGCTTGCGGATACGGTAGTCGGTGATCTCGCGGGCGCGGCCCTCGCTCTCGACGACGGCGATCTGATCGCCGGCCTCGGGCGCGCTGTCGAAGCCGAGGATTTCGACCGGGACCGACGGGCCGGCCGAGGCGACGTTCTCGCCCTTGTCGTCGATCAGCGCGCGGACGCGGCCCCACGACGTGCCGGCGACGACGATGTCGCCGACCTGCAGCGTGCCGCGCTGCACGAGCACGGTGCCGACCGGACCGCGGCCACGCTCGAGCTTGGCTTCGATGACGATGCCTTCGGCCGAGCGGTTCGGGTTCGCCTTGAGGTCGAGGATTTCGGCCTGCAGCTGGATCGCCTCGAGCAGCTTGTCGAGATTGGTGCCGCTTGAGCGCCGACACCGGCACTTCGAGCGTTTCGCCCGACATGCTTTCGACGACGATCTCGTGCTGCAGCAGCTCGGTGCGGACGCGGTTCGGATCGGCCGTCGGCTTGTCGATCTTGTTGATCGCGACGATGATCGGAACGCCCGCCGCCTTGGCGTGGTTGATGGCTTCGACCGTCTGCGGCATGACGCCGTCGTCGGCCGCAACCACCAGCACCACGATGTCCGTCACCTTGGCGCCGCGGGCGCGCATGGCGGTGAACGCGGCGTGGCCCGGCGTATCGATGAACGTCACCTTGTCGCCGGCCGGCGTCGTCACCTGATAGGCGCCGATGTGCTGCGTGATGCCGCCCGCCTCGCCGGAGACGACGTTGGTCTTGCGGATGGCGTCGAGCAGCGACGTCTTGCCGTGGTCGACGTGGCCCATGATGGTGACGACCGGAGCGCGCGGCTCCATCGTCTCGCTCGTCGTCCTTGTCGCCGATGAAGCCGATTTCGACGTCGGCTTCCGACACGCGCTTCGGCGTATGGCCGAACTCGCTGACGATCAACTCGGCCGTGTCGGCGTCGATGACGTCGTTGATCTTGTGCATCGCGCCTTGCTTCATCATGAACTTGATGACGTCGACGGCGCGCTCGGACATGCGGTTGGACGAGTTCCTGGATGGTGATCACCTCAGGAATGATCACCTCGCGCACGATCTTCTCGCGCGTCTGCGGAATGCCCATCGCCTTCAGCTTCTCGCGCTCGCGCTTGCGCTTGAGCGAGGCCAGCGAGCGCTCGCGCTCTTTTCGTCGAAGGCGTTGTTGATCGTCAGCTTGACGCGCTCGCGGCGCTCGTCGGTGGCCTTGACCGGCGTGCGGGCGACCTTGACCCGCCACGCTTCAAGCCGCCGCGGCCCTCGTCGTCGTCGGGCTGCTGCGTCGTGACCAGCGGCCGGGCGGCGCGCATCGGCTTGGTGACCTCGGTCGCCGGATCGGGCGGCGCGGCGGCGGCGCCGGGGCGCGGCCGGGCCGGGCCGGGCAGACGGATCTCTTGCGGACGGCCGCCTTCGCGCGGCATCCAGGCCGTGTTGTTGGACTGCTGCGGACGCGCCGAAACCGGGCGAGCATCCCGCGACGGTGCCGGACCGGAGCGTGCGGCCGGCGCATAAGGCGCGCCTGCCGGTGCCCGCGGCGAGGGTGCCACCGGGCTGGCGGACGGCTGAGCGCTGCGCGGCTGCGGTGCGGAAGCAGCGACCTGCGCCGGAGCGGGCTCGGTCGACTTGACTGCCGGCACAGGCGCCGGCTGCTCGGCCGTGGGCGCGGACGCCTCGGCGACCGGAGGATTGGCGGCTCGCTCGGCCTCGACGGCAGCGCGACGCTCGGCGTCCTTCTCGGCCACTTCGACACGGGTCCGCTCGTCATCGACCGCACGCTCGCGTGCAGCGGCGAGCGCCATGGCGCGCGCATCGCGCTCGGCATCGGACAGATTGCGCACCGCGGCCCCGCGAGACGCGTCCGGCCCGGCGGGTCGTGCGGATGGCTGTGCGGTCGGGCGCGCGCCGACTCCGGGACGCGGGCTCGGCGCCGCGACTGCGGCCTCGGGCACCACCTTCTCGGGCTCGCCGCCCGGGCTCACCAGCTTGCGGGTCTTCCGCTTTTCGACCACCACCGACTTCGAGCGTCCGTGGCTGAAATTCTGCCGGACATGGCCCGACTCGACCGTGCGCTGCAGCGTCAGCGGCTTGCGCTCGACCCGATCGGGTGGTCTTGTCGGTCTGGTCCTTCGTTTCCGTCATGCGATGTCCGTTCAACCCTGTGAAAAACTGCTATCCGAAACGGGCACATGTGCCCTGTATGGAGTCACGTGGATGCGGCAAAGCCCGCCCGGTAGCGCTTCACGCGCTCGGCCTCGCTCAGATACCCGATCCGTCGCTCCACCCTGTGTGAGGCCAGCATGTACCACATTTGCCCGGCCCATGGCCAAACTCATTTGTTCGATGGTGAGGCAGGTGACGATCGGCGCGGGACGCCCGGCTAGCGCGGTTAACGGCCAGGAATTTGCGGTCGAGCTTGTCCCGCCCTCCTTCCGCCGCATCGGAGCCATGCACCAGCAGCGCCACATGCGTCCGCGCTCCGACTCACGCTTCGACCTGGG
Source organism: uncultured Alphaproteobacteria bacterium (assembly GCA_963819775.1). GTDB lineage: Bacteria > Pseudomonadota > Alphaproteobacteria > Rhizobiales > Hyphomicrobiaceae > JAKAML01. The sequence continues at coordinate 109,298 of CAWFXM010000012.1, read as the reverse complement.
CGAACCCGAACGACGACGAGGCCGGCCTTGTTGGCCAGCGCCAGCGCCTGCCAGCAGCCGCTTCAGCATCAGCGCCTCGACGCGCTCGGGCAAGATCGGCCGCCACCGTGACCGGCCGCTTCAGGCTGCGGGCGAATGCCTTGCCTTGCACCGCGGCTGCGACCGTGGCGCGTGTCGGCCGTGACCCAAACGCCGCGCCCCGGCAACTGTCGGCCGAGATCGGGCACGATCGTCGCCATCCGGAGCGGCGACGAAGCGGATCAGGTCGTCGAGCGGCGCGCTCGACACGGCGTCGCCGCGCAGAGACGCAGTCTTGGCGTCCCTGTCGGGCACTCCTCTCCTGCTCGCGATCGGACTGCTGTCCTTCGACCACCCGGTGTTCCTCGCCTCGTCATCACGCGTCGCTCGCCGGGGCGACGCCCTCGGCGGCTTCGCTCGGCATCCTCGTTCGACAGCCTCTGCTTCCGGCTCGGCCGGAAGCAGATCCGTCGGCCCTGATCCAGCCGGCCAGCACGCGGGCCGACATGATCATGTCCTCGGCTTCCTTGCGGCCGATCTCGAAGCCGTCGAGCACGCCCTTGTGGCGCACCGGCTCGGCGTCCTTCTCCTTCTTGCGCTTCGATCCAGCCGACGAGGTCGTCGGTGGCGCAGTCGGCGAGATCCTCGAGCGTCTTGATGCCGTTCTCGCCGAACGCCACCAGCATCGCCGATGGTCACGCCCGGCGACCTTGGCCAGTTCGTCGGACAACGCCGAGTTCGCGGCGCTTGGCGTCGCGCTCGGCTTCCTGATCTTCTCGAGGTACTCGCGCGCGCGCGTCTGGATCTCGTTCGCCGTGTTCTCGTCGAAGCCTTCGATGTGGGCGATTTCGCCGAGATCGACGAAGGCCACCTCCTCGACGGTCGCGAAGCCTTCGGTGACCAGCAGCTGCGCGATGACCTCGTCGACGTCGAGCGCCTCCATGAACACCTGCGAGCGCTCGGCGAATTCCTTCTGCCGGCGCTCGCTCTCTTCCTGCTCGGTCAGGATGTCGATGTCCCAGCCGGTGAGCTGCGAGGCCAGGCGCACGTTCTGGCCGCGACGGCCGATGGCCAGCGACAGCTGGCTCTCGGGCACGACCACCTCGATGCGGTTGCTATCCTCGTCGAGCACGACCTTGGTCACCTCGGCCGGCGCCAGCGCGTTGACGATGAAGCTCGCCGCATCCGGGTTCCACTGGATGATGTCGACCTTCTCGCCCTGCAGCTCGTTGACGACCGCCTGCACGCGCGCGCCGCGCATGCCGACGCAGGCGCCGACGGGATCGATCGAGGAATCCTTGGAGATGACCGCGATCTTGGCGCGGCGAGCCGGGATCGCGGGCGACCGACTTGATCTCGACGACGCCGTCGTAGATCTCGGGCACTTCCTGCGCGAACAGCTTCGACATGAACTCGGGCCGCGCGCGCGACAGGAAGATCTGCGGGTCCGCGCTGCTCGCGGCGCACGTCGTAGATGTAGGCGCGGACGCGATCGCCGTAGCGCGGACGTTCTCGCGCGGGATCATCTCGTCGCGGCGGATGATGCCTTCGGCGCGGCCGAGATCGACGATGACGTTGCCGTACTCGACGCGCTTCACGGTGCCGTTGACGATCTCGCCGATGCGATCCTTGTACTCGCCGAACTGGCGGTCGCGCTCGGCCTCGCGCACCTTCTGCACGATGACCTGCTTGGCGTTCTGCGCGGCGACGCGGCCGAACTCGAGCGGCGGCAGATGCTCGGCGATGAGGTCGCCGACCTTGGCGTCCGGATTGCGCTTCTGGGCGTCGGCGAGCGTGATCTGGGTCGAGTCGTTCTCGACCGTCGTCGACCACGGCCAGCACCCGCGACGAGCTCGCGTTTCGCCGGTCTTGCGGGTCGATTTCGCAGCGGATGTCGTTCTCGGCGCCATAGCGCGATTTCGCGGCCTTCTGGATCGCGTCTTCCATGGCCTGGATGACGATCTTGCGGTCGATCGACTTCTCGCGCGCGACCGCATCCGCGATCTGCAGCAGCTCGAGCCGGTTGGCGCTGACGCCTGCGACTCGCCATCGGTCATTTCCTCCTCGTCGTCGTCGGGCTCGGCGCCATCGTCGGCGGAACCCGTTCTTCCTCTTTTCTTTGCGCGCGCTGCAGCGCCTCGCGGATCAAGTCGTCGGTCAGCACCAGCGTGGCTTCGCTGACGAGCGCGACCGGAAATCCCGAGACATGCCGTGCCAGCTTCGCCGAGATCGACCTCGATCCGGACTTCGCCGTCCTCGTAGCCCTCGAGCCGGCCCTTGAAACCGCTTGCGGCCGTCGACCGGCTCCTTCAATTCGATCTTGGCCTCGTAGCCCGGCCCAGTCCTCGAAATCGGATGGCCGCACCAGTGGCCGGTCGATGCCGGGCGACGAAACCTCCAGCCGGTAGGCTCCTGCGATCGGGATCGTGCACGTCGAGCAGCGGCGAATCTCCCGTGAGATCGTCTCGCAATCGTCGATCGTGATCGTGCCGTCCGGCCGCTCGGCCATGACCTGCACGGTCTTGCCATCGCGGCCCGACACATGGACCCGCACCAGACGGAAGCCAAGATCCTCGAGCGCAGGCTCGACGAGTGCGGCCAACTCAGCCGCCAACCCGGTCTCCCTGAATGAAGCGGTGCGTTGCCGCGCCGCTCTCGCCCGATTGCATGTCTGTTTGAATTCCGCTTGATAATTTGGCGAGGCGATAAGTGTGCCGGTTCGCCAAAACAAAAAGAGCGGATCCGGAGGACCCACTCTCAGAGTTGAGATGATCATGAGCACTTGAAGATTACGCGATCATGACAGGTGTTGCAAGCATGATTCTGACGAGACTCTGGGCAAAGTCCGGGCTCACCCTGCCCGGCGGAAGCGCAGAAAATAGCAGCGCCGGCCTTCGCGCAGCGCCTTCTGCTCATATCGTGTCTGCGGCCAGTCGGCCGGGCGCACGCGCCAGTCGCCGGGCCGCTGCGCCGTGCCAGCGGAACGCCGCGTGCCCGCATGAGCGCGATCAGCATCGTGCGCGCATAGTCGCCGATGTCGGTGGCGACGCGCAATTCCGCGCCGGGCTTCATGACGCGGGCCAGAAGATCGAGCAAGGGCTTCGCAACCAGCCGCCGCTTGACGTGCCGCGCTTCGGCCAGGGATCGGGAAACAGGATGAAGGCGCGGGCGATCGAGCATCGGCGGCAGCGCAGCGCAGCAACGGGCGCACGTCGTCGGCGCGCAGCCGGATGTTGCCGAGCCCCTGCTCCTCGATCGCGGTGAGCACCTTGACGACGCCGTCCTCGAACGGCTCGCAGCCGATGATGCCTGACGTCCGGGTTGTGAGCCGCCTGCCAGATCAGGTGCTCGCCGCCGCCGAAGCCGATTTCCAGCCAGACGTCGCCGCTGGCGACGCGAACCTCGCCCCGCGGGACTGGATCGGATCGGCCAGATCAATGGCAAGCCGCGGCAGAACGTCGTCGAACAGATGCTGCTGACGCGGGCTCAGCTTGCGCCCCCGCCGCCGCCCGAACGAGCGCAGCTCGCTGCCGAATTGTTGGTCGTCGTCCGGCTCGCTCATGGTCCATTGCTCGCTGCATGCCCCGCCGCGGACGGAAAACGGCCGCACCCGTCGAGGGCACGGCCGCTGGTTTCCGCCGCAACGGTCGGTATCACACCGCCTTCTTGATCTTCTCGGCGAGGTCCGTCCTCTCCCACGAGAAGCCGCCGTCCTTGTCCGGCTGCGCGGCCGAAATGGCCGTAGGCCGAAGTGCGCGCATAGATCGGCTTGTTGAGATCGAGGTGCTTGCGGATGCCGCGCGGCGTCAGGTCCATGACCTCGCCGAGCGCCATCTTCGAGCTTGGCCTCGTCGACCTTGCCGGTGCCGTGGGTGTCGACGTAGATCGACAGCGGCTTGGCGACGCCGATGGCGTACGAGAGCTGGATGGTGCAGCGGTCGGCGAGCCCGGCGGCAACGACGTTCTTGGCCAGATAGCGCGCAGCATAGGCCGCCGAACGGTCGACCTTGGTCGGGTCCTTGCCCGAGAAGGCGCCGCCGCCGTGCGGCGCCGCGCCGCCGTAGGTGTCGACGATGATCTTGCGGCCGGTCAGGCCGCAGTCGCCGTCGGGGCCGCCGATGAAGAACTTGCCGGTCGGGTTGATGTGCCAGACCGTGTCCTTGGCGATCCAGCCGTCGGGCAGCGCCTTGCGCACGTAGGGCTCGATGATGTCGCGCACCTGCTTCGACGACAGATCCTCGACGATGTGCTGGTGCGAGACGACGATCTGCGTGACGCCGACCGGCTTGCCGTCCTCGTAGCGCACCGTGACCTGGCTCTTGCTGTCGGGGCCGAGCTTGGCGGCGTCGCCCGACTTCGCCTTGCGGGCGCGCGCCAGGTCCTCGAGGATCTTGTGGCTGTAGTAGATCGGCGCCGGCATCAGCTCGGGCGTCTCGCGTGCAGGCGTAGCCGAACATGATGCCCTGGTCGCCCGCGCCTTCTTCCTGGTTGGTCGGCTGCTTGGCATCGACGCCGGCTGCGATGTCGGCCGACTGGCCGTGCAGCAGCACTTCGATGTTGCAGTTGGCCCAGTGGAAGCCGTCCTGCTCGTAGCCGATGTCCTTGATCGCCTTGCGCGCGACGTCCTGGATCATCGCGACGGTCACCGACTTGGGCGTGTTGCGAGTATTCGCCGGCGATGACGACGCGGTTGCGTGGTCGCCAGCGTTTCGCAGGCGGCGCGGATCGCCCACGGGTCGAGCTTGGCGGCCAGGCTTTCGCGATAGAACGCGTCGACGACCTCGTCGGAGATGCGGTCGCAGACCTTGTCGGGATGGCCTTCGGAAACGGACTCGCTCGTGAACAGGTAGGATTTGCGTGACACGCCGTGCCCCCATTTGAGATCGCCAGAGTGCGATTGGTTCAGGTGAAGGCGCACGGCGCTTTCGCCTGAAGCGAGAATCGAACCCTAAGCACATGATGTAGAGTGCTATTGAAGACTCCGACGGGTCGCAGTCGCGACAACGTCAAGGTCGATAGCGCGCTATGCTTTCGGAAAACGCCGGTTTCTTGCAGTCTTTGGACGCGGGGTCAAGGCCGCCAGATGGCCGCGCTGCCGCAGCCGGCTCGTCGCACAGCGTCCGCACAGCACCGTGAGACAACCGGCCTCTATCTGACGCGGCGTCAGCCGTGGCCGTCTTCGCCGGCCAGCGTCCGCACGAGATCGACGATCGCGCGCGCGGACCTTGGGGTCTGGATGCGCACGAACGCCTTGTTGAGCTCCAATCCCTCGCGGCTCGACAGGAAATCGATGACGAACCTCTCCTGCGGGCGTTCCGCCATGCCCATGGCCAAGCCACCCATGCCTTCGCCGAGCGGGGCTTCGTCATAAAAGAACTGGATGGGGACGCTCAGAACGTTGGCCAGATCGAACAGCCGGCTGGCGCCGATGCGATTGACGCCCTTCTCGTACTTCTGGACCTGCTGGAACGTGAGACCGAGCTGCTCGCCGAGCTTTTCCTGGCTCATGCCGAGAAGCATGCGGCGCAACCGCACGCGGCTGCCGACATGGGCGTCCATCGGATTGGCGCGGCGCGCGTTCCGTTCTTCCCCCAACTGTCCGTTCTCGTTCTCCGTGTCTGGCCATGTGCAGTTCACCCACCGTCGGTTCAAGCGTTTTGCAATTCCTAGGTGCAGTGGGCCCTTGCGTCAACTTTTGGTCATGATCCCGTGCACGGGCGATGAGGAACGGCGGCCAGCAGAAAGGCAACTGCGTTGAGCAGGAAGATCGCAGTCGCCGAACGACGAATAGAGCGTTTTCGGCCGTGCCGAGGGGATGGCGTGATCGACGACGCCGCGGCGGTCGAGACCCAACCGGGCCAGCACCCGGCCTTGCCCGTCGATCACCGCCGATATGCCGTTGTTTGCCGCCCGGACCAGCGGCAGCCCCTCCTCGACCGCCCGCACGCGCGCCTGATGGAAATGCTGGCGCGGGCCGGTGGTGTTGCCGAACCAGCCGTCGTTGGTCACGTTGACCAGGAACTGCGGTCTTTCACGGCCTTGAACGACTGCAGCCGGGAAGATCGCTTCATAGCAAATGAGCCCGCCGAACGTCGGCAGGCCGGCAATACCGATCAGCGGACGCGGTGATCGCCCCGCGGCAAAGCCGCCCCGCATCCGCGTCAACTGCTGCAGGCCGATGCTTTCCAGCGCCGCCTGGAACGGCAGATACTCGCCGAACGGCACCAGATGGATCTTGTCGTAGAGCGCGGCGAGGCGGCCCTCGGTATCGAACACCATGAGCGCATTGTAGGCATCGCGCTGGCGGGCGCCAGAGTCCAGCCCGGTGCCCGGCCCAGAGCCCGGCGCTGCCGATCGGTCCTCGACGCGCAGCGCGCCGGTGACGAGGTGCACGCCATCCGGCACCAGATCGGCGATCGCCGCCAAAGCCTCGGGCGTCGACAGCGGCAGGAACGGCATCGCCGCCTCCGGCCACACCATGCAGCGACACGCCAGCCAGGTTGTCGACCGCTCCGGCCGCATCGCGACGCGACAAATCAAGGTGATCGCGGAAAATCTCGCCCTGCTTTTCCGGCCGCCACTTGTCACGTTGCGGAACGCTCGGCTGCACGATGCGGACGTTGACCTGCGGTTGGGCCATGACCGGACCGTCCGCCAGCCGTATCACGCCATGCGCGTAAGAGGCCGCCAGCGGTACGACGGCCATCCCGAGGCCGGCCAGCAGCCCGCGCCGCCGCTGACCATGGCGCTCGGCGTCTGCAGCCATCACCAGCGGGCTCGCTCCGACCACCACCGCCCACAGCGTCAAGCCGTAGATGCCGAGCACCGCCGCCGCCTGCATCAGCGGCAGCGTCGGCGTCAGCGCATAACCGAGAACGTTCCACGGGAAACCGGTCAGCACATGCCCGCGCAGCCACTCGGCCATGGCGAGCGTGACGGCGAGGACGAGCAGGCGCGCAACCCCCGCCGGCCACCAGGCGCGCGCGGCAGCGGCGGCGGCGCCATAGAACAGCGCGAGGCCGGCCGGCATGACGCGTGATGGCGAACGGCAGCAGCCAGGCGAAAATCTCGGCCTCGACCAGGAACGCCTCGCCGATCCAGAACAGTCCGGCGAAGAAATATCCAAATCCGAAAAACCAGCCGGCGGTGGCCGCCGCGCGCAGCGGCCGGCCGTTGCCGCCAGCGCGCGTCGATCAGCCAGACGAGGATCGGGAAGCGTGATGAACAGCACCGGCCACAGGAAAAACGGCGCCATGGCGAGCACCGACACCGCGCCGGCCGCGAGCGCCACCAGATGGCGCTGCCAGCCACGGCGCTCGATGATCCAATCGGCGACGACGACCGCCAGGCCCAGCGTCCCGCGCGCGGCGTTCGCTGCCTTTGCCCCAGTCGCGCGCTCGTCGATCGCGGCCACCGGTCAGGCTTCGGCAGCGGGAGGGCTTGCAGCCTTCCGCGAGTTGGCTGGGTGAATCCTGAGCTTCTTCACGCGCCGCGGATCGGCGTCGAGCACCTCGAATTCGACGCCCGACGCATGGCGCACGATCTCGCCGCGCGTCGGCACACGGCCGACGATCGCGAAGACGAGGCCGCCGAGCGTGTCGATCTCCTCTTCCTCCTCCGGCGTGAGCAACTTCATCCCGAGATGCTCTTCGAGCTCCTTGATCGGCGTCCGCGCCGACGCGACCAATCCGAGCTTCGGCTCGCGCGTGATGTGGGCGTCCTCGGCTTCGTCGTGCTCGTCCTCGATGTCGCCGACGATCTGCTCGACCAGATCCTCGATGGTGACGAGGCCATCGGTGCCGCCGTATTCGTCGACCACGAGCGCCATGTGTATGCGCGTCGCCTGCATGCGGATCAGCAAGTTCATCGCCGGCATCGACGGCGGCACATACAGCACCTGCCGGCGCAAGCGTGGCGGCCGAGATCGGCCGGCCCAGGTCGCAGCGGCCGAGATCGAGATCGGCGATCGTCGGCATCGCCGATTTGGTGGCAACGGGCTTGCGGTGGGGCCGCCCCTGGCTTCCCGACCGGCAGCACCGGCTCGCGGCCCTGCGTTTCCGCCATCAGCCAGCGGAACAGGTCCTTGACGTGGATCATGCCGCGCGGGTCGTCGAGCGTCTCGTGATAAAGCGGGATGCGGCTGACGCCGGCCTCCTCGAAGGTTCGCAGCAGCTCGTGAATGGGCTCGGCTTCCTCCAGCGCGATGATATCGGCGCGCGGCACCATGATGTCCTCGACGCGGCTGGCGCCGAAGCGCAACAATCGCAGCAGCATCGCGCGCTCTTCGGCCGAGAACGCCTGAGCCGTCTCGTCCTCGTCGCGCAGCGCGTACTCGATCGTGTCGCGCAGCGTCTGCTGCCCCGACATGCCGAGCCGCGATCGCAGCGCCTGCAACCAGCCTTGCCCGCTGCCCGCGCGCGCCTCGTCCGCCGCTGCGGCCTCCGGCGCGGGCCGGGCGTTGGTTACCGGCTTGGGGATCGAACTATCAGCGCTCATCTATGGACAGCACGATGCTGCTCCCAGGAAAAAGGTTCGGGGCTCACGTCGCGGGCTCCGCGTAGGGGTCGGCGACGCCGAGGCGTGCGAGCAGCGTCGTTTCGAGCGTCTCCATCTCGATCGCCTGCGCATCGGTCAGATGATCGAAGCCGAGCAGATGCAGCAACCCGTGGACCACGAGGTGCTGAAGATGATGCGTGGGCGAAATGCCGAGAGCCTGCGCCTCTTGCGCCACGGTCTCGGCCGCGAGCACGACGTCGCCGAGCGGCCTGCGATCTGCGCCGGCGCCGGCGGGCAACGCGGGCGCGGGAAAGGACAGCACGTTGGTCGGCTTGTCCTGCTGGCGGTAGGTGCGGTTCAGATCGCGGACGATGGCGTCGCTCGACAGCGCCACCGTCGCCTCGACGCGGCCCAACGCCAGCTCGGGCGCATCCGACACCACGCGCGCCGCGGCCATCACCGCCGCCTCGGCCGGCGCGAACGCCGACCAGTCGCCATCGTCTTCCACCAATTCGACCATCAGGCGGCCTGCCGGCTCGGCGGTCCGGCTCCGCATCTCGCCCGGTGTCTGTCGTTCTACTGTCGCCGTCGTCCATAGCTGATTATGTGGTCTTGATGATCGGAGCGGCGTCGCGTCGTAGACGCGCACTGTCAGAATCGTCGCGTCGCAGACGCGCACCTTCAGCATCGATCGGGCGGCTGCTGGGCCCCAGCTTGTCGTACGCCTCGACGATCTTTGCGACGAGATCCCGGCGCACGACGTCGGCGTTGGCGAAGCGCACCGCCTCGATGCCCGGAACGCCATCGAGCAGCCCGACCGCTTCCTCGAGACCCGACCGCATGCCGGGCGGCAGATCGATCTGCGACGGGTCGCCGGTGACGACCATCTTCGAGTTCTCGCCGAGACGGGTGAGAAACATTTTCATCTGCATCGACGTCGTATTCTGCGCCTCGTCGAGGATCACGAACGCGCTCGACAGCGTGCGGCCGCGCATGAACGCCAGCGGCGCAATCTCGATGATCCCTTGCTCCAGGTCACGCTCCACCTTCTCCGGCGGCAGCACGTCGTAGAGCGCGTCGTAGAGCGGCCGCAGATAGGGATCGACCTTGTCGCGCATGTCGCCGGGCAGAAAACCGAGCCGCTCGCCCGCTTCGACCGCAGGCCGCGACAGTATGATGCGTTCGACCAGCCCGCGCTCGAGACAGTGGGCGGCCTGGGCGACGGCGATGTAGGTCTTGCCGGTGCCGGCGGGACCGATGCCGAACACCAGATCGAACTTCTCCAGCGCCCGCATGTAGGTGCTCTGCGCCGGGGTCCGCGCCTTGACCACGCGGCGCCGGGTCGCGATCTGCGCCGGGCCATCGCTGCTGGCTGAGGCGCCGGGCGCCACCTCCTGGCGGGCGTGCCGGATCAGCCCGTCGAAATCACCCGCGCCCACCGGCTCGCCTTTGACGACGCGGGCATAAAGCTCTTCCAGCACACCGCGGGCGATGCCGCACGCCGCCTCCGACCCCGAAAGTATGATCACGTTGCCGTGGGCGTGGGCCTCGATACCCAAGCGGTCCTCGAGCAGGGCGAGGTGGCTATCGTATTCACCGAGCAGCCGGTGGAGATGGCGGTTGTCGTCGAACGGAACGACGACGCGTTGATTGGACGACTGCGCCTTTGCCGGCCGGCCAGCGCCGCTCACGGAAGGCCCGCGAAATCCTGTCAATCGAGGTCTCCAACCTGGTTTCCGGGCACGATTCGCCCCCACGATCTCATCAGCCTAGCACAGCCTCCCGGCAGACCGCACCTTGTTGCCGCAACAACGTCCGATTGCCCGCCCTTGAAGCACAATCTCCACGCGCACGACGGCGATGCGGCGGCCAACCAGCGCGCCGACGGTCTTCGGCGCTGATCCGAGCGTTACGCGGCGCTGATGACGCCCGCGAGACTGTTCTGACCGGCGGCGGCGATCTCGACCGGAATGATGCGGCCCAGCAAGTCGGCCTCCGCTTCGGCGTGGACGAGCTGGAGATAAGGTGAGCGGCCGACGAGCTGCCCCTCGTGCCGGCCCTTGCGCTCGAACAGCACCGGCAGCGTGCGGCCGACACAGCTCGCATTGAAGCGCGTCTGCTGGCCGTCGAGCAACGCCTGCAGCTCGAGCAGCCGCTCCGACTTCACCTTTTCCGGCACTTGGGGCTCCAGCTTCGCCGCCGGCGTGCCCGGCCGCGGGCTGTACTTGAACGAGTACGCCTGCGCAAATTCGACCGTCCGGATCAGCTCGAGCGTCGCGGCGAAGTCCTTGTCGGTCTCGCCGGGGAAGCCGACGATGATATCGGTCGAAACGGCAATGTCGGGCCGCGCCGAACGGATTCGGTCGAGCAGGGTGAGGTAGTCCTTGGCCGTGTGCTTGCGGTTCATCGCGGCCAGGATCCGATCGGAACCCGACTGCACCGGCAGATGCAGAAACGGCATCAGCTTGGGCTCGTCGCGATGGGCGGCGATGAGATCGTCAGCCATGTCGCGCGGATGATTGGTCATATAGCGCAGACGCTCGACGCCCTCGATCCCGGCCAAATGGCGGATCAAGCGGGCGAGCGACCAACTGCCGCCGCCGGGCCCCTCGCCGTGATAGCCGTTGACGTTCTGCCCGAGCAGCGTGATCTCGCGCACGCCGCGCATGACCAGACGCTCGGTCTCGGCCACGAGCTCGCCGACCGATCGGGAATACTCGGCGCCGCGGGTGTAGGGCACCACGCAGAAGGTGCAGAACTTGTCGCAGCCTTCCTGCACGGTGAGGAATGCGCTGGCCTGCGCGGCGATACGGGCCATTTGCCCGGTGGCGATCGTCCGCTCCGGCAGCAACGCAAATTTCTCTTCTTCCGGAAACCGCGTCTCGACGACGCGACGGCCGTCGCTGTGGGCCTGGACCAGCAGTTCCGGCAAACGGTGGTAGCTCTGCGAGCCGATGACCACATCGACGACCGGCGCGCGCGCGCTGATTTCGGCGCCTTCGGCCTGCGCCACGCAGCCCGCGACGACGACTTGCGTCGAGAGGCCGCGCGACAGACGTTCCGCCTTCACGTCCCGCACCTTGCCGAGGTCGGAGTAGACCTTCTCGACGGCCTTTTCGCGGATGTGGCAGGTGTTGAGCACAACCAGATCGGCAGCCTCGATCGCCGACGTTTCGACGTATCCGTGCGCGCCCAGCGCCTCGGCGATGCGTTCGCTGTCGTAGACGTTCATCTGACAACCGAACGTCTTGACGAAGACCTTCTTCGTCGCAGGCATGGAACCGCCTCCGCACGACACAATGGACGAGGGCGCGAGCTTATCCACAGCAGCTTCCGATCCGGTTAATGAGACCCTGCGTCAGGCCGTATGCCGATCATGCGACCGCCGATGCACCCAATTCCAGAAGAACGGCGGCACCCAGCGTCGTCTATTGTGCATTGCAGCATCGAATGCCGCGTTTGTCCAGCGCACCCGCCACATAACTGTTGCATCGGTGATGGATGGCTCGGTTGCGTCGGCAATCCCGCCACACGGCGCGCGGGCGGCAGGACGCGCGTCGCCGGCGTCGATCAGGTCCACTTCGACCCGCCGGCTTTGCCACCTGCCGGCTGCGCCGCGCCGCGGGCCGCCTTCATGGTCTCGTCGCTCGGTTGCGTGGCGACGACGGCTTCGCCGTGGGGGCGGCCGCGCAGGATGCCGACGACGTGGCGGCGGACCTCGTCCTCGCTGCGCCGCGCCAGATCCTTGCGATCCGTGAACTCTTTCAATGCGATCGGCGCGCCGACACGGATGCGCACGTCGAGGCTGCCGGCCTTGAGCAGCGCCCAGGCGTGCGACGTCATCTCCATGTCGCCATACCAGCCGACCAGCGGCCGCGCCGCGCGGCCCAGCGGCACACCGTTCAGCCGCGTGTAGACCAGCGACAGCGTCTGCACCACCGCATCGGGCGGGCTCGTCCCCAGCCGCTGCGGCGGTTTGACAGCCGCAAACAGCGAGGTCTTGAACGGCAGAACGCGATTGCCGTCGCTCGACGTCCCTTCGGCGAACAGCACGACATTGTCGCCGGCGGCCAGCCGGTCGAGGATCTCGTTCGCCGTATCGCCGACGGAGGCGCGCCGCTCGCGATCGACGAATACCGTGCGCTGCAGCCGCGCCAGCGCCGCGACGAACGGCCAGCTGCCGACTTCCTTCTTGGCGACGAACGACAGCGGCGCGACCGCCGACAACACCGGGATATCGAGCCACGAGGTATGATTGGCGACCAGCAGCACGGGCTTGTTTCGCTCGACCTCACCCTCGATGACGAAGCGGATGCCGAACAGGCGGCAGACCTGGCGATGATACCAATGCGGCAGCCTGCGAGCCCAGCGCGGATGCGTCCGCACCAGCACCGCCTGGGCCGGCATCAGCGGCAGGGTGAGAACGGCGAAACCAGCCAGGATGACGCCCGCGCGCAGTCTGCTCATGCTGGCACCAGATCGGCCGACACCGGGGCGCCGCGCGAAAGGGCGGGGCGCTGCCGCCCGGCGCCGATCACGGCTGCTTCCGTTTGCGCGGCACCGGCACGCCGTACAGATCGAGCCGATGGCCGACGAGCGTGAACCCGAGCTCGCGTGCGATCCGTTCCTGCAGCGCCTCGATCTCTTCGCTCTTGAATTCGATCACCGCGCCGCTTTCGATGTCGATGAGATGATCGTGATGTCCGCGGTTGGCTTCCTCGTAGCGGCCGCGGCCCCTGCCGAAGTCGTGCCGCTCCAGGATGCCGTTTCCTTCGAGCAGGCGCAGGGTCCGATAGACGGTCGACAGTGAGACCCGCGCGTCGATGCGGGCGACGCGGCGGTGCACCTCCTCGACGTCGGGGTGATCGTCGGCGTCGGACAGCACACGCGCGATGATCCGCCGCTGACCGGTCATCCGGAGGCCGGCATCGGCGCAAAGCTGCTCGATCCGGCAGAGTGATTTCTCTTTGGTCGTCGGCATTTGGGCAGGTGCCTCGACGGCTCGAAACGGGCACGAACAAGCTTATAGGCAGGGAGCTTGGGTCAGTCCACTTGCGGCTTCGGCGTGAGATCCCGGGCAAGCAGCAGAGCGTCCTCGGCGGGTCGTCCAGATTGCCGGTAGTAGGCGCGCCGGACACCGATCCGCGCAAAACCCGTCGTTTCATAGAGCGCGATGGCGGACGCGTTGACCGCCGAGACTTCGAGATAGAGCCGCACGGCGCCCATGTCATGGACACGTTCGGCGAGCGAGACGAGGAGGCGACGGGCCAGTCCGCGCCGCTGATGGCTGGGAGCGACGCCGATGCTGAGCAACTCCGCTTCGTCGGCGGCCACACGGCCGAGGATATAGCCGGCGACGTCCCCCAGGCGGGCGTCGCGCATGACGAATGCCGCGGCTCCCGGATGCGCCATGAGCTCGGCGACCTCGTGCGTCGTCCATGGCGGCGAGAACAACTGCCCGTGCAGCGCCGCGATGGCTGCCGCATCGGCCGGACCGGCGCCGGAGATCGTTGCATCCACCACGGCGTCAGGACCCTGAAGCGGGCGCCGCGCGCGGAATGGATTTCCCCTCCTGCGGCTTGGCGTCGGGCGGGCGCAGATAGAGCGGGCGCGGCGGCGTCGACAGCGGCTCGGCGGCATGTGCCCAGCCGATCAGCACCGCGGCGTCCGGCTCGGCGTGCTCGGGAAGAAAATTCCCGTCTTGTCCGGCAATGATCTCGCAGCCCGCATGACGAACAGATGCGTGACGGCCGGCTTCGGCCACCTGCTCCGCCGCCGAGCCGACTGCAAACAGGCGATAATCCGGACACAGACGCGCTGCATCCTGGGGTGACAGCAGCAGCGGTCCCGTCAGCGACTTGCCGCAGATATCGACGACCTCGACATAGCACTCGTCGCGGCGCGCATCGCGGGCCACGATCACCGCGTCCTGGTCACCGATGCAGTCGGGGATGCGGACGGTGGCCAACATGCCGATCGGAAGCAGGCTGGAGAAGCTGACGATCGGCACCCCGAGGGCCAGCGACAGCGCCCGCGCCGCCGCGATGCCGATGCGGGTTCCGGTGAACGTGCCGGGCCCATGCGTGACGGCGATGCGGTCGATGTCGCCATAGCCGATGCCCGCCGAGACCATGACGCGCGCGATCATCGGCAGCAGCGCTTCCGCATGGCCCGTGGTCATCAGCTGCTTCTCGGCCGACATCGTTCGGTCGCGGCCGGGAACCTCGCAGTCCACAGCGACCGAGCAGGCATTGAAGCAGGTATCGAAGGCGAGGATGTTCATGGCCGTGCGTATAGCGGGAAGCCGCACCACGCGCTATCCGGCTGAACGCGATGCGATGCGACGGCTTACGCCACCCTCGCCACCGGGAAATCCGTTTGGTATACAAAATGCCAGACACGCGACGCCACCCCACTCAGTGAGGTCTTCCGCCATGACCGATTTCTCCCGGCTGAAGCCCGGCCACAAGGCCACTGCCAGTCTTGTGGTGGGTCCCGAGCACACCGCCGAGCGCGTCGGATCGGGCCGCATCGCCGTGCTCGCCACGCCGGTGATGATCAACGTGATCGAAGCTGCCGCCTTGGCCGCTGTCGAGCCGCTGCTGCCGCCGGGGCACCAGAGCCTCGGCATCCATCTCGACGTCAGCCACACGGCGGCAACCCCTGTCGGCCACAGGGTCGAAGCGGAAGCGGAAATTATCGCCGTCGAGGGGCGCACGGTGACGCTGCGGGTGGTCGCGCGCGATCCGTTCGAGGAGATCGGCAGCGGCACGCACAAGCGCGTCGTCGTCAACGTCGACCGCTTCGACAAGCGTCTGCAGGCGAAGTTGCCCCGCCCTAGCGTGAAATCTGGCCTGCCTGACCCTCTTTTGGTTGCGCGAGCCGGCCGCCACGCGCGCCGGGATCACACGATCTTCGACATCTCGTCGAACGAGAAGCGCGGCGAGCGCGGGAACAAGCCCGGCCACATCGCCGTAGCCGAGGCTGCAGATGAAGTTCGACTTGGTCTCGGTGCCGGCGAAGAATTCGCGATCGACGCCTGCGTTGTCGAAGCCCGACATCGGGCCGCAGTCGAGGCCGAGCGCGCGCGCGGCGAGGATGAAATAGCCGCCCTGCAGCGTGCCGTTGCGGAAGGCGCTCACGTCGGCGAACGCCTTGTTGCCTGAGAACCAGCTCTTGGCGTCGGCGTGCGGGAAAAGCTTGGGCAGGTGGTTATAGAATTCGAGATCGTGCCCGATGATGGCCGTGACGGGCGCACTCATCGTCTTCTCGACATTGCCTTCCATCAGCAGCGGCTTCAGTCGCGCTTTGGCCGCGGGCGATTTGACGAACACGATGCGGGCCGGCGACGAGTTGGCCGACGTCGGCGCCCAGCGCATCAGCTCCACGACCTCGCGCAACAGGCTGTCGGGCACATCCTTCTGCTGCCAGGCATTGTGCGTGCGGGCCGAGAAAAACAGCTGATCGAGGGCTGCGGCGTCGATCTTCGAGGTCATGAACGTACCTGTCTCGTGGTTCGATGGGGGTAACGCGGAAAAGCGAAAGCCCCGCTTCGGGCGGGGCTTTCAGCAAGCTCTTGGCGGCGATCAGCGCCCGCCGACGGCCTGAACTTCCTGCACTTCCGGGCAATAGTGGCGAAGCAGATTCTCGATGCCGTGCCGCAGCGTGGCCGTCGAACTCGGGCAACCCGAGCAGGCGCCGCGCATCTGCAGATAGACGATGCCGTCGCGGAACCCCGAGAACGTGATGTCGCCACCGTCCTGGGCCACGGCCGGACGCACCCGAGTTTCGAGCAACTCCTTGATGGTCTTGACGGTTTCCTCGTCGGCCGGATCGTAGCTGTGGCCAGCTGTGTCGTTGGCGCCTTCACCCGCGACGACCGGCGCGCCCGACATGTAGTGCTCCATGATCGCGCCGAGGATGACCGGCTTCAGGTGCTGCCACTCGCCGTCGCCCTTGGTGACCGAGATGAAATCGGAGCCGAGGAAAACGCCGCGGACGCCGTCGATCTCGAACAGCCGCGTCGCCAGCGGCGACGCCTCGGCCTCGCTGCCGGCGCGGAAATCCGCCGTGCCTGCGCTCAGCACCGTGCGGCCGGGAATGAACTTCAGCGTGGCGGGGTTCGGCGTTGCTTCGGTCTGGATGAACATGGTCTTGGCCTCCACCTCTTCGCCATCCCGGCATCGGCCGGGATCCTGATCGCGCCACCCGCAGACCATGCGGGTTGGAGCCGTGTTTAGAATGGTTCCAGTTAGATAGGTCAGGCGTGCGAAATTGTCGAGCCCCCAACTCTGGGTTTCGCGCGAAATAGGGGGGAATTGGGGCTAGGCCAAGGCCTTGATGTCGTCGAGCGACAGATTGCCCGGCACGATCGTGATCGGGATCGGGAATGTGCCAGCGGCGGTGCCCGCGGCCAGCGACGACACCAGCGGACCGGGCCCCTTGGCGTCCGTGGCCGCGCCCAGCACCAGGATGGCGACGTCATCGTCGGTATCGATCAGCGCGATCAGCTCGTCGGCGATCCTGCCCTCGCGGATCACCTCCTCGACCGCCACGCCCTCGAAACCCGCCAGACCGAGCTTGCGGCGGAACATGCGGAACAGCGCCTTGGCCTTGTTCGTCTGTTCCTCGACGTGAACCTGCTTCACGCCCATCCAATGCTGGAATTCCTGCGGCTCGATCACATAGAGCATCGAGATCGCGCCCGACGAATGCTGGATGCGGCTCGCGGCATAATAGAGCGCCGCCTCCACTTCCTGACTCTCGTCGACCACGAGCAGGAACTTTCGGAAATGCCCCTGCTCGAATGAACGGCGCTTCTTGGAGTTAGGCATCGGGTCACCGTGATGTGCGTGCGTTCGTCAGCGCCTGACCTGCGTCAGCCAGGATCGGATGATGCGGAACGGTGGCAGAAGACTACGCCCGGATCAAACCCACAATATCCTTGACCTTGTCCATCACCGGTCCAGCGATGACGCGCGCACGCTGAGCGCCATCGGCCAGCACGCGATCGATCTCGACCGGATCGGACATGAGCCGCTGCGTTTCATCCGCAATGGGAGCGAGCCGCGCGACAGCGACCTCGACCAGCGCCTTCTTGAACGACGAGAACTGCTGCCCGCCGAAGTCGCGGAGCACGGCGTCCTTGGTCTGGCCTGCCATCGCGGCATGAATGCCGACGAGATTGTCGGCCTCGGGCCGCGCCGCAAGTCCCGCCACTTCGGACGGCAGCGGCTCGGGGTCGGTCTTGGCCTTCTGCACCTTCTTGGCGATGGTATCTGCGTCGTCCGTCAGATTGATGCGCGACAAGTCCGACGGATCGGATTTCGACATCTTCTTGGTGCCGTCGCGCAGCGACATGACGCGCGTCGCGGGCCCGGTGATGACCGGGTCGGGCTGCGGGAAGAAGACGCCGTCGGCCATACCCTGCGGCCACGATCGACGCCTTGAAGTCGTTGTTGAACTTCTGCGCGATGTCGCGGGCGAGCTCGAGGTGCTGCTTCTGATCCTCGCCGACCGGAACATGGGTCGCACGGTAAGCCAGAATGTCGGCAGCCATCAGGTTGGGATAGGCATAAAGCCCGACCGAGGCCTGCTCGCGATCCTTGCCGGCCTTCTCCTTGAACTGGGTCATGCGGTTGAGCCAGCCGAGCCGCGCCACGCAATTGAATATCCACGCCAGCTCGGCATGGGCCGCGACCTGGCTCTGATTGAACAGGATGCTTTTCTTCGGGTCGAGCCCGGCTGCGATATAAGCCGCCGTCACCTGACGGATCGCGCGGCGCAGCTCGTCGGGCTCCTGCCAGACGGTGATGGCGTGCAGATCGACGACGCAATAAATGCACTCGTGCGTCTTCTGCAGCTCGATCCAGTTGACCATGGCGCCGAGATAGTTGCCGAGGTGCAAGCTGCCGGTCGGCTGCATGCCGGAGAAGACGCGCGGAGTGATCTGCATTGGAAATCCTAGGGTGCGATCGGTTTTGTTGGAAGCGCTTCGCGCTTTCATCAAAAGCGTGAATCGCACCCTAAATGTATGATGTAGGGTATTTGCGGCGCGGGTTATGGACCGCACGCCCGAGAGGCGCAAGGGTTCATTGCGGCACGTCACCCGCCCGAGCCGTCATGGCGTCTTGACGCCTCTCCGGAAGAATCGTCCGAGCTGCCCCCGATCGAGCACGCCGGTCATGACGATGAGCGACGCATAGACCACGAGGCCCGCGCCCACCAGCACCGCCAGCGCCGCGACGCGAACAAAGAGGCCCTGCCCCGGCGCGATAAACGGCGCGACGAACGGCATCAGAGCCAGCAGCACAGCGCCGAGGACGACGCTCGCGAGCAGGATCCTGGCCCCGTTGCGCCTGAGCCGCGGATCGGTCTCGAACGCGCCGCTGCTCACCAGCGCACGCCACAGCATCCACGCGTTGATCCACCCCGCGAGCGACGTCGCCAGCGCGATGCCGACATGCGGCATCAGTCCGAAATGCTGGAACACGAAGAACAGCACGATCGACCCAACGACGTTGACGATCATGTTCTGGACCGCGAAGCGCATCGGCGTCGCCGTATCCTCGCGCGCGAAAAACGCCGGCTGGAATACCTTGATCAACACGAACGACGGCAGCCCGATCGCGAACGCGGCGAGTGCCCAGGCCGTGGCTGGCGTGTCGTTACCGCCG
Source organism: uncultured Alphaproteobacteria bacterium (assembly GCA_963819775.1). Taxonomy (GTDB): domain Bacteria; phylum Pseudomonadota; class Alphaproteobacteria; order Rhizobiales; family Hyphomicrobiaceae; genus JAKAML01. The sequence continues at coordinate 90,108 of CAWFXM010000012.1, read as the reverse complement.
AACGCGCCGCGTTCGAACAGCACGCGGATGATCGGCTCGGCGGCGATCGCGAGCCCCACCGCCGCCGGCAGCGTCAGCATCATCGCAAATTCGAGACTGCGGTTCTGGCTATCGAGCGCCGCCGCGCGATCCCCGCTGCGGAGCTTCCTGGCGAGATCGGGCAGCAGCACCACGCCGACCGCCACGCCGACGATGCCGAGCGGAAGCTGATAAAGCCGGTCGGCGTAATAGAGGTATGACACCGCGCCCGCCTGCATCGATGCGATGATGGTGCCGACGACGATGTTGAGCTGCGTGACGCCGCCCGACACCAGCCCCGGGATGCCAAGCTGAACGAGCCGCCTCATGTCGGGCGTATAGCGCGGCCGCACGAAACCGATCTTCATTCCGGCGCGGCGGGTCGCGACGATCAGCATCAAGAGCTGCGCGATGCCGGCGATGGCGACGCCGACGGCGAGAATGAACCCGGCCTCCTCACGCCGCTCGAAGCCGAGCCAGATGGCGAACGCGATGGCCGAGATCAGCACGACGTTGAGCAGGATGGGGGCCGCCGCCGCCGCCCAGAACCGCTGCATCGAATTGAGCACGCCCGAGAGCAGCGCCACGACGGACATGCACAGCAGGTACGGGAAAGCAATTTGCGTCAGCAGCACGGAGAGATCGTACTTCGCCGGGTTCTGGATGAAGCCCGGCGCAAGCAGCATCATCAGCCACGGCATCGCGGCAATGGCTGCGACCGACAGCACGAGCAGCACCGTCACGAGCCCCGACAGCGCCTCCTCGGCGAAACCCCGCGCGGCGTCCTTGCCCTCGCCTTCCAGCCGCTTGGCGAACAACGGCACGAATGCGGCGTTGAAGGCGCCCTCGCCGAACAGGCGGCGGAACAGGTTCGGAAAGCGAAACGCCACGAAGAACGCATCCGCCACCGCGCCCGATCCCAGCGCGGCCGCGATGAGTATATCCCGCACGAACCCGAGGATGCGGCTCACCATCGTCAAGCCGCCGACGGTGGCGAAGGCGCGATAGAGTTTCATGAGGCGAGGTCCGAAGGCGAGGGTTGGTGGCGGCAGTGTGGTGTCTCGCAAATGTCTTCATACTTCGCCTCACGGCCGTAAAGACATTTGCGAGACGAGAACCACACTAGAATCGTGGGTTTTCTAGTGTCCTTCCGTCTCCGGAATGCCTTGCAGAATGAGCCGCGCATTGTGAAGGCATTGCGGAGACAGGACACTAGCAGGCACCGAATTGCCGGCCACGCCAGCGCGCCATTTACTCCGAACGATGGTTGAACAGCCAGTCTATTACGAGACGCCCATCAGCAGGGCGGGAACCGCGTCAACGACCTGGACCATCCGTCAGCTTCCAGTAGAACGAATCCGTGCGGCCGCTGTAGGGCACCTGGACGAACTTGTGCTTCAGCGGGACCCTGCTGATCTCGGCCCGCCGCGGGGGATTGTGAACAGTCCCATCCTTCAGGATCGACTGGATATCGTTCAGCACCGCCGGGTTCTCGACGAAGTAGTTGTGGTTGAACTCGGTCAGCCGCTTCGGCGAGAGTTTCGGCAGCGGCTTGCCGGTCACGTCGATGACATGGACATTGTAAGCGGGCGAGCGGATCGGCTCCCTGGTGGTGCCGAGATAGCCCGCGCGCGGGCTCGACCGCAGCATCTCCGACAGCCACAAGGCGCGATCGACCGCCGAAGTGTAGATCGTCACCCGCCGGGCGTAAGGGGCGAGCATCGCAAGCTGGCGCTCGAAGATCGGCCGCGACACGTCGGGTGCGGCGAAGATCACCTGCCCGAGCCGCAACCGGACTTGCGACGGCCGCGCCGACTCGCCCGACGCCGTCGGCGCAAGATCCCAGGCGCGCTGGTCGAACACGGTCCGCAAGCCATCGATCGACCGCAACAGACTTTGCGAACCCATGCTGTGGGCGATGACATCGAGCTGTCGCACGTTGGCGTCGCGCAGGATGAGCTTCATGAAATACTGCAGCGATTGCTCGGCCCGCTCGGCATTGTCGAGATCGTCGACGTAGCTCAGGTATCGCTCACGCGACGGCCAGCTGAACAGATAGACGCGGAGGTTCTGATCCACGGCCGCGGCGACTTGCGCGACCCTCAGCAACGCGTCGGCGAACGACGTGTTGTAGCCGTGGATCATCAGCAGCGCCCGCTCGAACGTGCCTTCCTTGCCCTCGTCGACCAGCGCCAATTCCTCGCCGCGTCCGAGCAGTCCGCTGGAGCCGAACGCCACGACGCTATCGAGCCCGAAGTGCCGTTTTGGATCGAACGCCTCGACCTGCCCGCGCGCGGTCGGCCGGGGGCGCTGGATTTTCGCCGCCACGGCCGGATCGTGCGGAACCGAAATGATCGCGCAGCCGATGTGCAGCTGGTCGTCGGGCGACGGCCCGAACAATTGGTCGACTTCGAGCTTGGCGTCGGCCGGCCGCTGCACTTTCTGTCTGTCGGTGGCGAAGACCACGCGGACCACCTTCGGCGCATCCTGGCCGCCGCGCCCCGACGTCGGACGCTTGCGGCACTCCTCGCTCGACAACACCCGCCAGCCGTTGCTGACCTCGAAATCCGAGCTGAGGCGATTGACCAGCGCTTTGACCACGCGCCGCCAGTTGCCCTCGCGCTCCGTCACCTGCACGCTTCGGCCCGAAGACCGGCCGTTGGGATAGAATGTCGTTTTGTGCGCGGCTGGAATGACGAGATCCGGCACTTGCAGCGCGGGGCTGTACTCGATGTCGAATACGGCCTGGAACCCGATGATGTAGCCATCGGTTTCCCAGCCGCGCACGGCCATGAAGTACGACTTGCCCGAGTTGTAGTCCGCGGTCGCATCGACGGCGAACTCGCTGCCGGTGATCTCGAACCGCTCGAAATTGATGCTCTGCCGCCGTTCGATCAGGCGGGAAACGAGTGACACCGGCGTCTCGGCCAGCAGGCGATAGCGGAACACATGGATCTGCATCCCGCCGTAGTTCGAGATGTAGGTCGTCCAGTTGGGATCGGGGTAGGTTTTCGGTCTGGCGACCGGACTGAACAGATTGCGCGGCAGTGTGACCGTGATCCTGGTGTCGGCATCCCGCACCCGCGTGTAATCGGCGAACGTCAGAAACGCGTCGGATGCGCTCTGCAGCTTTTGCTGCTCCGTGTCGGTCAGCGGCCCGCTCTAGGCCGAGCCGATCGCCGTGCGGAAATCACGCGCGGCTGCGTTCAATACCGGCTGGCTGACGTGGCCCGCTTCCTTGTCGAGATTGCCGCTCTCGATCAACAGCTCCTGGATCCGCACCGAACGCAACTGCTTGTCGAGCAAGCGCGCCTGAATGCGCTGATCGCTCGTTTCGGATTTCGGTGGCGGAGGGGGTGGCGCTTCCGCGGATTGGGCCGAGACGTCGCCTGCCGCGGCCCAGGCAACGAGGCTCACGAGGCAGAGGCGGGCAAAAATCAGCCCCAGCACAGGCGAACGCTTGGACATTTCTCAGCCTCGAAACGCGATGAAACAAAGGCGCCAATGCGTACACTGATCCACCGGGGCGGGCAATTGCCGCCGGGCGACACTGTCCCGAATACCGACAACGCCCAAGCGATGGCGCCCGATCGAAAATGACCACTGGCCTCAAGACGATCACTTCGACCGCCTCACCGACCAATACGATCTCCAGGCGGTCGCGGATCGACTTCTGCCGCGCTTCGCTCGTCACCTTCTTGCTGGTGAGGTCGGTGACGTAGAACACGTCGACCGCCTTTTCGCCAAAGGTGGTGATGTGCGCCGAGGTGATGTCGAGGTTGAGGTCCGACAATGTCGCGGTAAGATCGTAGAGTAGGCCGGGACGATCGCGACCAGCCACCTCGATCACCGTGTAGTACTCCGACAGTCCATTGTTGATGACCACCTCGGGCGCCACGGTGAAGGCCTCGACGCGGCGCTCGGCCGGCCGGCGCTTGGCCAGCAGCGACTTCAGCCGGACATCGCCCTTCAGGATACGGTCGATCGTCTCGCCGATCCGCCGTCCTCGCCGGATCTCGTCGTCGTCGGTGGTGAACTCGCGCGCCAGCAGAAACGTATCGAGCGCGAAGCCGTCGCGTGTCGTCGTGATGTGTGCGCCGACGATGTTGGCGCCGGCCGCCGCACACGCGCCCGCGAACAGCGACAGCAGCCGCGCATGATTGGGCGCGAAGATCGTGAGTTCGGTGATCGCCGTGAACGCATCCGTCGTGACGTCCGTCGCCAGCGACTTGCCTTCCGCCTCGGCGCGCGCGATCAGCCGCGCATGCTCGGCCTGCTTCCTGGTTTCGGTTCGCAGCCAATAATCGGGAAACTGGCGGCCGATGAAACGCTCGATGTCGGCGCTGCTCATGCCCGGCAATTGATCGTGCAGGCTCTTCTGCGCCATGGCGACGCGCCGGCCCCGCTCCTGATAGGTGTGCCCGCCTGCAACCAGCGGCTCGGTCTCGTGATACAGCGTCCGCAGCAACTGGCCTTTCCAGCCATTCCACACGCCCGGCCCCACCGCGCGGATGTCGGCGGCCGTCAGCAACAGCAGCAGCTTCAACCGTTCCGGGCTCTGCACCACGTCGGCAAAGTCGCGGATGGTCTTGGGATCGGAGATATCGCGGCTCTGCGCGATGTTGGACATGGTGAGATGTTGCTCGATGAGCCACGACACCGTGTCGGTTTCGGCCTGTGTCAAACCGAGCTGCGGGCAGACATAGCGGGCGATACGCGCGCCGACGATGGAGTGATCCTCGGTCCGGCCCTTGCCGACGTCGTGCAGGAACGCGGCGACATACAGCGCGCGGCGGTTCTGGATCGTCGAGATCAGTTCGGTCGACAGCGGCAACTCGACCGCAGATCCGCCATTCTCGATGTCGGTCAGCATCCCGACCGTACGGATCAGGTGCTCGTCGATCGTATAGTGATGGTACATGTTGAATTGCGTCATGCCGACCACGCGGCCAAAATCGGGAATGAAGCGGCCGAGCACGCCCGTCTCGTTCATCCGCCGCAAGGTATCGGCCGGTGACACGCGGCCGGTCAGCAGCTCGAGGAAAATGCGGTTGGCTTCGGGGTTCGCCCTCAGCCCGTGATCGATCAGCCGCAGCGATTGCCGGATCAGGCGGATGGCGTCGGGATGCAGGAACGTGCCGGTCTGCTCGGCCTGCGCGAAGAAGCGGATGAGATTGACCGGATCGCGCTTGAACACTTCGGCATCGGCGACATTGATGCGCGTGTTGTCGATGCGGAAGTCGGTGCGTTGACGGACCTGCCGCCGCGTCCGCCAGTCGAGCCCGTCCATCAGCCGCTTCAGCGTCGGCGCTGCCTTGAGCTGCTGCATCTCGAGCGCCGAGCATAGGATGGTGGTCAGGTCGCCGACGTCCTTGGCGATCAGAAAATAGTGCTTCATGAAACGCTCGACGGCGCGCATCCCGGTCTTGGCGCGATAGCCGAGACGTTCGGCCATCGCCGGCTGCAGCTCGAACGTCAGCCGCTCTTCGGCGCGGCCCGTGAGGAAGTGGAGATGACAGCGCACGCTCCACAGAAAATCTTCGCAGCGGCGGAACGTGCTCACCTCGTCTGGCGTGAAGATACCGGCGTCCACGGTGTTCTGCCCGACGTCGTGGCCATAGAGATATTTCGACAGCCAGTGCAGGGTATGCAGATCGCGCAGGCCGCCCTTGCCGTCCTTCACGTTCGGCTCGACCTTGTAGCGGCTCTCGCCCGACCGCCGGTGCCGCTCGTCGCGCTCGGCCATCTTGGCGTCGATGAAGGCGCGGCCGGTATTGGCGAAGACCTCGGCGCGCAACCGCCGCTCGAGCTCGTCATGCAGGCGGCGATCGCCCCAGATGAACCAGATATCCAGGAGCGACGTGCGGATCGTCAGATCCTGCATGCCGAGCTTGAGGCACTGATCGACGGTGCGCGTGGCGTGTCCGACTTTGAAGCCGAGGTCCCACAGCACATACAGCATGTATTCGGCGACACTTTCGCCCCACGGCGTCTGCTTGTAAGGCAGCAGGAACAGGAGATCGACGTCGGACCCCGGCGCCAGCATACCGCGGCCATAGCCGCCGGTGGCGATGATGGCCATGCGCTCGGCATCCGACGGGTTGGTCGCGCGATAGACGTGGGCCGTCGTGTAATCGTAGATCAGCGCGATCAGCTCGTCCTGGAACCGCGCCAGGCCTTCGGCGCATTTGCGGCCGCGGCCATCGGCCTCCAGTCCGGCGCGCGCCTCCGCACGCGCGTTCTTGACCAGCAGCTTCAGCCGCTCGACGATCCGTGGCCGCGCCTCAGTCGGCGAGCCTGCGTCATCGAATATCCGCGTCAGCTCGGACCGCAACACCTGCGGATCGAAGTACGGGGCGGCCTTCAAGGCTGAGCTATCCATCCGTCGACTATAGCCTTCCCGTTCGAGAGCTGGACAGTGCTAGACGCGAAACCATCAACCCATACTGTGCCGCGCACCACTGTTGTGGCTGTCAGCCCTTCGTCTTTATCAGCTTTCGCAAGTCGTAGAGCGCTTCCAGCGCCTGCCGCGGCGTCAACTCGTCGGGATTGATTTTGGCAACTGCCAGATCGATGGCGGATGGCGGCGGCGGACTCGCGGCAGCGGCGCTTTCAGCGGCCAGTCCGCGCCCCGTTCCCGCCTTGGCCATTCCGCCCTTGACCAAGCCGCCCTTTGGACGCGCCGCCGCGAACAACGGCAAGTCGTCGAGCGCGCGACCGCCCGCCTCGCCGCGCCGATCGCCCTTTTCCAGCATCGCCAGCACTTCGGCTGCACGGCTCACGACGCTGGCCGGCAGCCCCGCCAGCTTGGCGACCTGGATGCCATAGGAGCGGTCGGCCGCGCCGGGCTTCAACTTGTGCAGGAAGATGATGTCGTCGTGCCATTCCTTGACGTCGATGGTCACACTGGCGACGTCGGCGAGGCGGTCGGCCAGCGCCGTCAACTCGTGATAGTGGGTCGCAAACAGCGCCCGGCACCGCGATACGCTGGCCAGATGCTCGACGGTCGCCCAGGCGATGGACAAGCCGTCGAACGTCGCCGTTCCGCGCCCGATCTCGTCGAGAATCACCAGCGAGCGGTCGGTCGCCTGATTGAGGATCGCAGAGGTCTCGACCATCTCGACCATGAACGTCGAGCGCCCGCGCGCCAGATCGTCGGACGCGCCGACGCGCGAGAACACGCGGTCGAGAACCCCCATGCGGACCAGCGCCGCCGGCACATACGACCCCATCTGAGCGAGCACGGCAATCAGCGCGTTCTGCCGCAGGAACGTCGATTTGCCCGCCATGTTGGGGCCGGTGACCAGCCAGATGCGCGCTTCGGGCACCTCGTCGAAGCCGGGCTGTCCGCCGCGCCCGGTGCTGCCCAGCACGCAATCGTTCTCGATGAACGGTCCCGATTTCGCCGCCCGCAGCGCCTGCTCGACGACGGGATGGCGGCCGCCGCGGATCTCGAAGCCGTTGCCGTCGTCGATCTCCGGCCGCACATAGTTTTCCGTGACCGCCAGTTCGGCCAACGCCGTCATCACGTCGATCGCCGCCAATGCCTGCGCCACGGCGCCCAGTGCCGCTTCCGCCTGCATCACCTGGGCGGCGAGCGCCGCGAACACCTCCTGCTCGACCGCCAGCGCGCGTTCTCCCGCCGACGCGATGCGGCCTTCGATCTCGACCAGCTCCGTGGTCGTGAAGCGGACGGCATTGGACATCGTCTGCCGATGGCGGAACGTCAGCGACAACGGCTCGGAGAGCAGCGGCTTGGCGTTGAGCTGCGTCACCTCGACGAAGAAGCCGAAGACATTGTTGTGCCGCACCTTCAGCGACTTGACGCCGGTTGTCTCGGCATAGGTCGCTTCGAGGTTGGCCATCACCTGACGGCTGTCGTCGCGCAGCCGATGCAGCTCGTCGAGGTCGGCGCGGTATCCGGCGCGCACGAAACCGCCGTCACGCTTCAGATGCGGAGGGTCGTCGATCAGTGCGGCCTGCAGATCGGCGTGCAGCGACGGCGGCGCGCTGGTCAACTGTCCGGCCACCGCCGCGATTTCGGCAGGCAGGGCGATGACGCCGGCCGCACCCGCCACCAGCCGCGCCGCCTCTGCGGCGGCCGACAGTCCATCCCGCACGGCCGCCAGATCCCGCGGTGATCCGCGGCCGAATGCCAGCCGGGCAATGGCGCGGGCAATATCCGGAGCCGATTTGAGCGCGGACCTCGACGCGTGGCGCAGCGGCTCACGCGCCATCAGAAACGCCAGGGCGTCGAGCCGGGCGTCGATCTCGCGCGGGTCACGCAACGGGCTCGACAGCCGTGCCGCCAACTCGCGTGCGCCGGGGCCCGTCACAGTGCGATCGATGGCGTCGAGCAGGCTGCCCTGGCGCGCCCCCGACGTCGAGCGGACCAGCTCGAGGCTGGCGCGGCTCGCGGCGTCGATGGTCAGGATGCGGCCCGCCCCCGTCCGCCGTGGCGGCCGCAGCACGGGTTGGCGGCCGAGTTGCGTCAAGTCGATGTATCGAAGCAGCGCCGCTGCTGCGGCAAGCTCGGCGCGCGACATGCCGCCAAAGCCGCCGAGCTCGGCAACAGCGAGTTTGGCCTTCAGTGATCGCTCACCGGCGAGGCTATCGAACGAGGCCGCCGGCACCGGCGTAGCCGACGCGCCGGCGAGCCCGATCCAGCGCATGAGATCCGCGTCCGCCAGCGTCGCATCCGACGCCAGCACCTCGCTCGGGCCGAGCCGCACCAGCTCGCCCGGCAGATCGGCCCCCGCGCATTCCCCGATCTCGAACTCGCCCGTGGAAATATCCACCGACGCCAGCGCGACGCTCGAGTCCGCCGCCAGCGCGCGCGATCCGTTCGCGGTGCTCGGCACATCCGCCCGATGGCGCGCCTCCGGCACGACGAAAATCGCCGTCAGATAATTGCGGTTGCGCGCGTCGAGCAGCGTGTCCTCGGTCAGCGTACCGGGCGTGACGAGCCGTACCACGTCGCGCTTGACGACGGACTTCGAGCCGCGCTTCTTGGCCTCTGCCGGATCTTCGAGCTGCTCGCACACCGCCACCCGGTAGCCGAGCCGGATCAGCCGCTGCAGATATTCGTCGGCGCGATGGACCGGCACCCCGCACATGGGAATGTCCTGGCCGAGATGCTTGCCGCGCTTGGTCAGCACGATGCGATAGCGCTTTCGATGCCGCCACCGCGTCGTCGAAGAACAGCTCGTAGAAGTCGCCCATCCGGTACCAGAGGAGGCTATCGGGGTTCGCGGCCTTGATCTCCAGGAATTGCGCCATCGACGGCGTCGCCTCGGCGATGGCCGCCGCAACCGCCGCGCCGGGCCCAGCCGACCCGGCGGCCAGCTCGACGCCGGGGTCCCTTGGGTCCACGCCGCCGTCGCGCGCCAGATCCGACAGCTCCGACGGCATCGCCACCGCCTCGTCCGATCGCGGCGTGCCCGTCTTGGATTTGCCTTGCCTTGCCATGCTGTTGCGCTGACCCCGTCCCTGCAAGCTGACGCATAGCGCGTCGGCGCGCCGGAGGGAATGGCGACGCTGGACCGCCCCGGACCCGCCCTAGGCCAAAAGTCCATTGTTCGGACATTGAGATTCGACGCCGAGGCACATAAGGTCGCCGCTCCCCGGCGGCGGTCCAGGGGCAACCGCCCCGCGCGGTGCCTCGACCCGCGCCCTCGACAACAAGAAGAGCGCACATGGACACCAGGTTCGCAGAGGCCCGCTTTACCGCGCAAGAGGCTCTTCAGTTCCACGCCCAGGGGAAACCCGGCAAGCTCGAAATCACCCCGACCAAGCCGCTGGCGACCCAGCGCGACCTGTCGCTCGCCTATTCTCCCGGCGTCGCCATCCCGGTCCGCGCCATCGCCGAGAACCCGGCTTGCGTCTACGACTACACCAACAAGGGCAACCTGGTCGCCGTGGTCTCCAACGGCACCGCGATCCTCGGACTCGGCAACCTCGGCGCGCTCGCCGCCAAGCCGGTCATGGAAGGCAAGGGCGCGCTGTTCAAGCGCTTCGCCGATATCGACGCCATGGATCTGCTGGTCGACACCGAAGACCCCGAAGCGTTCATCAACTGCGTGCGCTACCTCGGCCCGACCTTCGGCGGCATCAACCTCGAGGACATCAAGAGCCCGGAGTGCTTCGTCATCGAGGAGCGGCTGAAGGAGCTGCTCGACATTCCCGTGTTCCATGACGACCAGCACGGCACCGCCATCGTCGTCGCCGCCGGCATCCTCAATGCGCTGCGCGTCGTCGGCAAAGAGATCGGCTCGATCAAGCTCGTCTGCTCGGGCGCAGGCGCTGCCGCCCTCGCGTGCCTCAACCTGCTCGTCAAGATCGGCGTCAGGATCGAGAACATCACCATCGCCGACATCAAGGGCGTGGTCTACGACGGCCGCAAGGAGCTGATGGACATCTACAAGGCGCCCTACGCCAAGAAGACCTCGGCCCGCACCCTGGCCGAAATCATGGCCGGCGCCGACGTATTCCTCGGCCTCTCGGCCGGCGGCATCGTCAGCCGCGACATGGTGGCGAGCATGGCCAAGAGCCCGGTCATCTTCGCCATGGCCAACCCCGATCCCGAGATCACGCCCGAGGAAGTCTCGGCGGTGCGCTCGGACGCCATCATGGCGACGGGACGTTCGGACTACCCCAATCAGGTCAACAACGTCCTGTGCTTCCCGTTCATCTTCCGTGGCGCGCTCGACGTGCAGGCCTCGACCATCAACGACGCCATGAAGATCGCCGCCGCCGAAGCGCTGGCCGAGGTCGCGCGGCAGGAAGTCCCCGATCAGGTGGCCGCATCGTTCCACGGCCGGCGTCCGACATTCGGGCCGGACTACATCATTCCCGCGCCGTTCGATCCGCGCCTCATCAGCCACATCCCCCCTGCCGTCGCCAAGGCGGCGATGGATTCGGGCGTCGCCCGCCGGCCGCTGGTCGACATGGACGCCTATGTCGCGCGCCTCAAAGGCCGGCTCGACCCGACCGCCGGCTGGCTGCAATCGATCTTCCAGAAGGTGCGCTCGAACCCCAAGCGCGTGGTGTTCGCCGAAGGCGAGGACATAGCGGTCATCAAGGCCGCCAATACGTTCTTCAACCAGGGCTTCGGCCAGCCGATCCTGATCGGGTCGACGGACGTAGTGCGCGAGAATTTCAAGACGCTCGGCATGCCGCTCAGGTCAGAGTTCGAGCTGATCGACATCCGCACATCGGCCTACCACGAGGAGTTCGTCGATTTCCTCTACAAGCGCATGCAGCGGCGCGGCTACCTCCGCCGCGATTGCGACCGCATCGTGCGCAACGAGCGCAACGTGTTCGCCGCCCTGATGGTGGAGCACGGCTATGCCGACGCCATGGTATCGGGCGTCACCCGCAACTGGACCAGCGTCTACAAGGACGTGCACCGCGTCATGGACCCGCGGGAGGACCGCACCGTGATCGGCGTCTCGCTCGCCATCTGCCGCGGCCGCGCCGTGCTCATCGCCGACACCAGCGTCCACGACATGCCGACGGCCGAGGAACTCGCCAACATCGCCACCGAAGCCGCCCGCGCCGCCCGCAACTTCGGCATGGAGCCGCGCGTCGCCATGCTGGCGTACTCGAACTTCGGTCAGCCTCGCGGCGAACGGTCCGACCAGGTACGTCAGGCCGTTGAGATCCTCGACAAGCGCGGCGTCGACTTCGAGTACGACGGCGACATGGCCGCCGACGTCGCGCTCAACAACGACATGCGCAAGCTCTATCCGTTCTGCCGCCTGACCGACACCGCGAACGTGCTGATCATGGTCGCGTTCCACGCCGCGTCGATTTCCACCAAGATGCTGAAGGAGCTCGGCGGCGCCACGCTGATGGGGCCGATCCTCGTCGGCATGAAGCATTCCGTCCAGATCGCCACCCTCGGCTCCAAGGACAGCGACATCGTCAACCTCGCCGCCCTCGCGGCCTATGATGTGAATAGGTAGTGGACCGAGCGGAAAGAAGTGCAGGCCAGGGGTCGCGGACCCCTGGACCCCGCTTTAAAGGTCACTCCATCCACCGCCACGCCGGCTCCTGGTTTCCTCGGGCGTGCCGAAGTGGCCGAAGTAGCGCGGGTCGATCTTCTCGACGGGCAGGACGATCAGCACGTCGGTGGTGCCGAACTGGCGGTCGATGACCGCGCCGTCGCCGACGAACGCGCCGAGCCGCAGATAGCCCTTGATCAGCGGCGGCAGCGCCTTGAGCGCCGCTTTCGTATCGATCTTGTCCCTGGCGATCAGATCCATCGGCACGTGCAGCCGGTCGTGCGCGCGGCAGCGCCACTCGGCGGGGGCCAGCGCGTGGTGGTGCAGGAACGACAGCGCCATCGCGTGCGCCTGGGGATCGGTGCCCTCGAAGCTGGCGCAGCCGATCATGACGTCGACCTTGTGCTCGCGCACGTAGGTCCACAGGCCATGCCACAGCAGCTCCACCGACCGCTTGTTGCGATAGGGCTTGGCGACGCACGAGCGGCCGAGCTCCATGAACCGGTAACGCGGCGACTTGGCTTTGATCAGCGGCGCGATGTCGTATTCGCTCTGCGTATAGAACCCGGCGCCCCGCGCGGCCATCTCCTGCCGCAGCACGCGATAGGTGCCGACCACATGCGGGCGGTTGGGATTGGTCCAGCCGCCGGGCGCTGCACGGTGCGCGGTATCGACCACGAGCAGGTGATCGCACACCGCGTCGTAGGGATCTTCGTCGCGCCGGCGCATCTGCGCGGTGATGCTCGGCTTGGCCGACATCTCCTCGTAGAACACCTCGTAGCGCACGCGCTGCGCGCGCCGCACATCCTGGCGGCCGGAGGCGAGCCGAACCTCGAGATCGCCGATGCGGCCATAAACCTTTCCGTGTGACTGGCGCGCCGGCTCGGTCCCGTAGGCGGCAAGCTGCAGCATCCGCGCCGCGAACAACCCCTTCGGTACGGCTTTCGACATGGCGCTCGCTGCAAAACGACCGACCTTGTGCCGCGTCCGCTGCGTCATCGTCTTCCCCCTTCGACCACGCCCCGCCCATCGAGGCGTCGAGTATCGCCGTAACCGCCTTCAGCGCAACATGGGGCCGCCCGCTCCCTGTCGAGGAAGCACGATCTCATGCCTTCGCCGCGCTCGCACGCCGGGCAGACTAATCCCGGCATAACAGTGCGATAGATGTTGCTGCTAACACGATTCTGTGACGGTTCCGCGAAGCCGCCCGGGGCGCGGGGGCGTATGGCTGCGTCGCCTCAGCGGGCCGCGAGCGAGACCGGCTCGCCAGCCTGTGCCGGAGCCTGTGACGTTGCCGGCGAGCGAGCCAGCCAGCGCACCATCACCGCGTCGAGCGCGGCGCGGTCGAACGGCTTGGAGAGATAGTCGTCCATGCCGGCGGCGACGTACCGCGCCCGATCCTCGGGGAACGCATTGGCCGTCAGCGCCACGATCGGCGGACACGTGCGCCGCTCGCCGGGCACGCCGGCGTAGAGCGCCTTGATCGCCTGCGCCGCCTCGACGCCATCGATGTGCGGCATGAAGATGTCCATCAGAATGAGATCGGCGGCAGGCGCACCATCTTCCAGCCAGGTCCGCGCGCACTGAATGGCTTCCAGTCCGTTCTTCACCCATTCGACGGCGCATCCCGCGCTTTCGGCCATGCGCCGCGCCAGCAGCGCGTTGATGTCGTTGTCCTCGACGAGAAGGACGCGCGCTTGCTCGCCGCGGTCTGCGTGGCGCGCCGAGCAAACCACTGCGGCAGCGGTGCGCGCGGCAGGCTTGGCCGCCTCGGCATTCTCGACGGCGGTGAGCTGTTGCAGCAGCGCCGACGGCCTGACCGGCCGCACCAGATAGCCGTCGAACCCTGCCGCTCGAAAAGCGACGAGCCCCGCCCGTGCGAGCACATTGACCATGACCAGGCTTTTGACCGGCTCGTCCCGGCACGCTGCGCGCATCACGCCGAGCAATCGTCCGGCATCTGTGGCATGGCCGCTCGCCTCGATGACGAGGCGATTGAACGGACGGCCAGCCAGCTCGGCGGCTTCGACGGCCAGCAGCGCCTCGGCGGGCGTGACGGCGGCGAAGGCGATGCCGGCCTGTTCCAGGACGCTGCTCAGCATGTTGCGCTCGAAAGGTCCTTCGATGGCCAGCAGCACGTTGAGGCCGTCGACGGCGACCGCGCCATCCGTACCGGCGGCCGGCTCCACGACGTCCTTGACCTTCCCGACGCAGAACTCGAACGAGAACGTCGATCCGTTGCCGGGGCTGCTGACCACGCTGACGTCGCCGCCCATGGCGCGCGCGATGCGCTTGGAGATGGCGAGACCCAGGCCGGTGCCGCCGTCGCGCCGCTTCAGCGCCGCGTCGGCCTGCTCGAATTCAGCGAACAGGCCTTTCATGTCCTCGCTCGACAACCCGATGCCGGTATCGCGGACCGATAGCCTCAGCCGCATCGCTCCCTGTTCCCTGGCGTCGCCCTCGCCGGCGCTCTCGACGTGCACGACGATGCCGCCGGCGTCGGTAAACTTGACGGCGTTGGACAGCAGATTGAGCAGCACCTGACGCACCCGCGCCTCGTCGCCCATCACCCGCTGCGGCAGCGCCTTGTCGATGGTCCAGGCCAGCTCCAGCCCCTTCTCGTAAGCGCGGGGCGACAGCAACTCGACCGCCGCTTCGATGCAGCCCGGTAGCGAGAACGAACCCTCGACCAGCACCAGCTTGCCCGCTTCGACCTTGGAGAAGTCGAGAATTTCATCGATCAGCGCCAGAAGCGTCCGCGCCGACTGATCGATCGCCTTCACATAGGTCTGCTGCTCGGGCGACTGCGCCGTCTCGACCAGCAAGCTCGCCATGCCGAGAATGCCGTTCATCGGCGTTCGGATCTCGTGGCTCATCGCCGCGAGAAAGCGTGACTTGGCGCGGTTGGCGGCTTCGGCCTGATCGCGCGCGTCGGTCAATTCCGCCTCGGCCCGGCGCGCCTCGGTCACGTCGCGGCCGATCGCCTGAACTTCGAATCCGTTGCCCGTGGCCGTCGGCACCACCTGCTCCGACCAGGCGATCCATCGCGGCCCGGCCAATGTCGTGACGAGGCTCGTCGTCGATCGTTGCCGCTCGGCGTCCGCCGGTTTGATGGGCCCCGGCGCATCGCCGTCGAGGACGTCGAGTTTGAACGTCTGCCCGGCACCGCCTTGCGAAGTCGGCCCGAAGGTGCGGACGAAAGCGCGATTGGCGAACGTCACCACGCCCGCTTCGTCGGTGCGCACGATCATGTCGGGCTGCGTGTCGAGCAAATCGCGATAGCGCACTTCGCGCTCGGATATTTCCCACTGCAGGTCTTGCAGTTCTTCGATACGGTTTTCGAGCCGCTCGCCGACCCGCGTCAGCTTGTCGACGTCACGCGCCGATCGATCAGGCGACGATCCGCGCACCGCCAGTCTTGACGCCGCAAGTCCGATCGCGCCGAAGCCGGTCACCGCCGCAACCAGCGCCGCCGCATGAACGATGGAGAACGCGCCCGGCAACAGCGCCAGCATCGTCAGCAACGACACGCCGGCAATCCCTGCGAGCAGCCACATCGGCCCCGATCCGGCGCGCCACACCCTCAGCCGCCGCCGCATCCGGGCAACACCGCGCACCCAACGCGACCGGCGCGACGACACTCCGAGCGGCGACGCCGGCCACGCTGGCGCACGCGAGCGGCCGGCACGGCTCGACCAACGTTCGCCTGGGCTGGTTTGGGTCACGCGCGCTCGGTAAAAACTGGTTTTTGTACGTCCTTCAGCCTCACAACATCATGGTGGCTTTGAGAAACACTGAAGCGGCGTGGTAAACGCCATGCCCTCTCCCGTCACAATGCGGGACGACGCAGCCCCCCGCGCCCGTCAGCGGTGCGCAGAGTTTCCAGAGGTCGTAACAGGGCGCAGTGATCTGCCGAACGATCGGCCGCGATTTACCGTCGTTTCGACGCCGCCGACTGGTCATCGAGCGGTCGCGCCGCGTCGATGGTCATGATCGGCACGCCGTTCTTGATCGGAAAGGCGAGGTTGGCGGCGCGGCTGACCAGCTCATGTGCGCTGGCGTCGTATTCGAGCCGCGTCTTGGTCAAGGGGCACACGAGAAACTCCAGCAACCGCGGGTCGATCTCGCCGTCCAGGTTCTCGTCCTGATCACCCATGGCTGCGCCCCCTCTGGATCCTGTCCCGCCTATTGCAACGTGCCGCCGGACTCGGCGCTCGATGCCAGCTCCATCTCGGCCAGCGCCACCAGTACCTCCGCCCGGCGCTTGAGATCGGCGGCCTCCAGCAGGGCTTGCTTCTCTTCCGGTCCATACGGCGCCATGACCGACAGTGCGTTCACCAGGATCTCGTTGGACGCGCGCGTGATCGAGTTCCAATCCGCGCTCAACCGGTTGGCGTCGAGATAGGCCTTCAGCACCCGCAGCAACTTCTCCCGGTCGACCTGATCTTCGCCATGCCCCTCTGCGAAGTCGGCGGCGAACTTGTCGTAACTCACACTCATCACGCGATAGGGCTTAGCCACCACCGCCTCGTCGAGCGACAAGAACCGGACGATCCCCGTCAACGTGATCAGCAGGCGTCCGTCGTCGAGCTCCTGATAGCTCGTCACGCGGCCCACACAACCGATGCGCTTGAGCCCGACCGCATTGCCCGCGGGGCTTTCCGGGGACGCTTCCCCACTGGTTTGCGGTTGAACGATACCGAGCACCCGGTCGCCCGACATCACGTCGTCCAGCATCGCCAGATAGCGCGGTTCGAACACGCTGAGCGGCAGCGTGCTCCGCGGCAGCAGAATGGCTCCGCGCAAGGGGAACACCGCGATGCGGGGCGGCAGGTCGGCGGGCCGACGGTATTTGTCAATGATCGCCAAGGCGCTCCTCCATTCCCCATCCGGGAGCCCGTTCGAGCGGACGCGACGCCCGATCGAACGCGTGCTCACGCGAACAGGATCGACGACAACCGTCGCCTGCCCTCGGCCGTCAGATCGTCCTTGGGACCCCAAGCATCGAACAGTTGCACGAGTTGCTTGCGCGCCGCCTGCTCGTTCCAATTGCGGTCCCGCTTCACGAGGTCGAGAAGATGCTCGAGCGCTTCCTCCCGATTGCCGCGCGCCGCGAGTTCGACCGCTAAATCAAAACGTGCCTGATGGTCCGCTGGATTGGTCGCCAGTCGCGCTTCGAGCGCCGGACGATTGTCGTCCGCACCGGCCTTCTTGGCGAGTTCGATCGCGGCCCGCACCCCCGCCACCGTCGCCGCCGCCTCTTTATCGGGCGGCACCAGCGCCAGCGTCTGTTCGGCCCGCGTCAGATCGCCACTTTTCAAATAGCAGCGCGCCAGGCCGGCCAGCGCCTGCGCGTTCTGCTGATCCTCGCCGAGAATGGCGGCATAGACCTCTGCCGCGGTCTTCAGATCACCCGCCTCCAGCGCCTCGTCGGCGGTGGCGAGGACCGCGCCGATATCGGCCTCCTCCTGATCCCCGATCAGGCGATCGATGAACTGCCGGATCGTGCTTTCCGGCTGTGCGCCGGCAAAGCCGTCGACCGGGCGGCCGTCGCGGAACGCGTAAACCGTCGGAATCGACTGCACGCGGAGCTGACCGGCGATGCCGGGATGCGCGTCGGTGTCGATCTTCACCAGACGGACCTTGCCGCCATAGCTCTTGATCACCTTCTCGATCACCGGCGTCAATTGCTTGCACGGTCCGCACCACGGCGCCCAGAAATCGACGACGACGGGAACTTCGCGCGATGCTTCGATCACATCCTTGGCGAAGCTTGCCGTGGAGCCGTCCTTGATGATGTTCGCGTCGCCTGCGCCAGCGGCGGCGGCGGCTGGCTTTCTGGTCCCGAAATCCATTCGCGATTTCACTCCTCGAGTTGTGCTGGTGTCCCGTTTCCGACGTTCGCATGCAGTCCGCCGCTCGTTCGGTTGCGAACTTCGGAAACAGCAGGGACACCAGAATATTAGTGTTGCTCGTGTGCCTGTGGTTCGAAAGTTCCTGACGGCGACCTCCGAGCGTGAGTAGGAACTTCCGAACCGCCACACCAGCCGTTGTGGTAGCGCCCCTGCCGGGGCTCGGCAACCCGCGTTGCGCCCGCACCCGGCACATGTCGCCGCATCCCCGTCGCGACGATCAGGCCCCACCGAAGAACGATGTTCGATCGCCGGAAGAGACGCTTGCAATCCGCGAACGCTTGCGTCATAAGACGGGTCCGCGCCGTCCTCCGGGACGGCTTTCTGGACGCGGGTGTAGCTCAGCGGTAGAGCATCACGTTGCCAACGTGAGGGTCGAGGGTTCGATCCCCTTCGCCCGCTCCAATCTTCCCGATACCACTAGCACGAAAACGGCACGCTCAGCAGCGTCAATGGCCGTTTTTGTCCGTTTCCGTGCAATCGGCGGCGTGGTGCGCCACCGGAAGTCCCCGAACGCGACCGCCAGCATCACGTCATCGGCGCGCGCGACGAGCGGATCGAGGCGCCGCTTACATCCACCTGAGCTCGAACGGCGTCAGCCGGACCTGGCTGGTGCGGGGCGATTGGCCGGGCTTCTCGACAGTGCCGAACCCGACGTTGCCGACGACGCCCTCGATGGTCGTCGAAGCCTCGTCGCGCCACTGCAGATTGTCGCGCTCGATGCGCATCTCACCGTCGACCCACAGACGGTATTTGCCGTCCGGCCTGCCCGGCGTGTTGAGCACGACCTCCTGCTCGATCTGCACCCAGCGCCCGCGCGAGAACTGGAAGCGGTCGGCGCCGAGCGAGGCGGCCACCTTGTCGGCGATCTTGGGTATCTGCACCGTGACGTCACCCACCGCCTTTTCACGCCAGCCGGCGCGGACGACGAAGCCGGGCTTGTGCTCGCCGCGCTCGGCGCCGTCGAAGCGGCTGCCGCCGTAGATGCCGGGCAGGATGCCGCCGTCGCCGAACTCGAAGTCGGACGGCATGAAGGCGCTGTAGGTGAGGCAGGCGGATGTGGCGCCCGCGATCTCCTTGGGCGTCCAGCGCATACCGATGCCGGATTGCTCCTTGGACGCCTCGCGCTGCGACCGCGCCTCGCCCTTGGGCAGCGTGATCTCGAGCACCGCGGGCGATGGCGCGCCAGTCGCGGCGACCACCTTGGCGCGTTCGAGCATGCCGTATTCACGCGCGCCGGCCATGGCCTGCAGCTCGATCGGAGACAGCAACGCGCCGCCTGAGTTTCGCAGCGGCAGCAGCGTCGAGACTTTGTAGCGCGAGGCGCAGACCTTGGTCGTCTCGACGGCGAAGAAGTCGTTGACGGCATAGCCGACCGCGACCAGCCCGATCAGCACGCCGGCCGCGTTGAACAGAAACTTGTTGGCGTCGATTTTCATCTCTTGGTCCTCGAGGTTCAACCGCGGAAGGCGCGATTGATGTTGCGCATGATGGGGTCGATCAACTGGTCGAGAAGCGTGCGCTCGCCGGTCAGCAGCACCATTTCGGCGCGCATGCCGGGATGCAGCGCGTACTGCCGCGTCGCTTCGGCGGGGCGCTCGTCGAGCTCGACGCGGGCGATGAAGTACGGCTGGCCGGTGCGCTGATCCTCGACGCTGTCGGCCGAAACCCAGGCGAGGCGCGCGGCCAGCGGACGCTGCTCGCGCCAGCTCAACGCACTGAGCCAAACCTTGGCAGGCATACCGGGCTTCAAGGCTTCGATCTGGTTGGGCTGCAAGCGGCCCTCGATGACGAGACGATCGCTGTCGGGCACGATGTCGAGCACGGTGCCGCCGGGCGGCACGACGGCGCCCTCGCTGGCCACCTTCAACTTCAGCACACGGCCGGCGACCGGCGCTCTGAGTTCGGCGCGCTGCAACTCCTGCTCGGCCAAGGCGATGCGGGCGACGAGACCCGCGCTCTCTTTTTCCAGCTCGGCGACCTGCCGCTCGAGGCCGAGCACGCGCGACCGTGCGGCGAGCTTGCGATCCAACAGATCGGCCATGGTGGCGGCCTCGTCGCGGGCCAGCGACAGCTGGCGCTTGGCCAGCTCGGCCTGCGCCTTCAGCGCGACGAGCTGATCGTCGACGGACTGGGTATCGAGCGTGATCAGGAGGTCGCCGGCCTTCACCAACTGGCCTTCAGAGACGTGGATGCGGCTGACCTGTCCGCCGCGCTGGTGCTGGACCGGCTTGACCTTGGTCTCGACGATGATGGTGCCGGGCAGCCCGACGCCTTTGGCGATGGGCGCATAGGCCGCAGCGCCGATGCCGACGCCGAAGAATGCGACGACGACCGTGAGCCCCATGACGACGGGCAAGCGGACGTCGAGCGCCGGAGTAGTGCGATGCGGGGTGGGGTGCGTGGCAGAGTTGGGCGCGCGGTCGGCGTTGAATGTCATGGCATGGGCCTCAATGCATCTCTGCCGCGGCCGAGCGCGCCGGAGCGGTGAACCGCCGCGACACGTCCTGCGGCGAGCCCTGCGCCTCGATGGCGCCGGAGTTCAAGACGACGATGCGATCGGTCATCGCCAACAGGCGCGGATCCTGCGTGGCGACGATCAGTGACACGCCGTCGGCCTTGAGTGCCTTCAAGGTGCTCAAGAGACCGCGCAGGCTGCCGCCATCGAGACCCAGCTCCGGCTCGTCGAACACGATGACGCGCGGCGCGCCGAACACCGCACGCGCCAGCGCGACCGCGCGGCGCTCTCGCAGCGCCAGTCCGCTGCCGCCCGGACCGACTTCGGTGTCGTAGCCGGTTGCCAGCGTGGCGAGGGTCTCGTGGACGCCGGCGCGCATCCCGGCGCGGGCGACGGTGAACAGGCTGGCGTCGCCGAAGCGGCAGATGTTGGCATGCACGCTGCCATCGATGAGGCAGGGATCGTCGGGCAGATAGCCGACCGGCGGATTGCCTTCGCCGCGCTGCCATTTGGCGATCGGGATGCCGTCGAGATCGGCGGTGCCGGAGGTCGGCAGCGCCGCGCCGGCGAGGATCGCGGCGAGCGACGACTTGCCCGCGCCGTTGGGGCCGACGATGCCGAGGCACTCGCCGGGCTCGAGGGTCAGGCTGACCGATCGAAGCGCCGGCGAGCGGCGGGTCGGATGATAGAAAGTGACGTCGTTGAGCACGATGCGGCCGCTGGGAGCCTCATCGCCGCTGCCGACGCGCGGCAGCGCGGCATCGGCGGGCAGGGCCCGCAGACGGCGATAGGATTCGAGCGCGGCGCGGGCGGCGCGGGTGGCGCCGACGAGCTGCTCGAGTGGCGCGAGCGCACGCGCCAGCAGGATGGCCGAGGCGACCAGCGCGCCCGGCGTCATTTCACCGCGCACCACCAGCCACGCGCCGATGCCGTAGAGCGCAACCTGCGACCCGATGCGCACGGTGCGGGCGATGGCCTTGACGAAACTGGTGCGCTTGCCGAGCGAATAGGCGGAGGCGATGTGGGCGCGGTTGAACTGCTCCCACTGCCGCGACGCGCCGGGCGACAATCCGAGCGCGCCAGCCAGCAAGGCGTTGCTGCTGACCGAGGTCCACCAATGTTCCGACCGCTCGTGCGCGCGGCTGCTTTCACCGAGCAGCCGGTTGGTCAGCATCGATTGCAGCAGCGCCGCCATCAGCAAGAGGCCGGCGGAAATCGCAGCGACAAGGCCGACCAGCGGATTAAGTGCGGTCAGCGCAACCAGGAACAGCGGCACCCACGGCGCATCGAACAGGATCGAGACGCCGCCGCCGGTGACGAACTGCTTGAACTGCTCGAGGGCGCGGGCGTCGGCTTTCAGCTCGGCGCCGGGCGTGCCGAGCTTCAGGCCGTTTTCCAGCATGTGCTGGCCGAGTTCGTGGTCGAGCCACAATCCCGCGCGCAGCAGAACGGTGTCGCGCGCCATCTCGACGAGGGCGAGCGCGGCGATGGCGGCGGCGGTGATGAGGGTCAGGATGACGAGCGTCTCGATGCTGCCGAGCGGCACCACGGTCTCGAACACCTGCAAGGTATAGAGAGGCGTCGCCAGCATCAGCACATTGATGCAGCCGCTGAACAGAAAGGCCGCGAGCAAAGCCCGCCGAACCTGCTTCAGCATTCGCCTCGAGGTACGCATGGAACAAATTCCCCGCCGGTCGCGAACGAGCCACATCGCCCGGTCGCACCGCAACTACCTCGAAACCCTAACGCGAACTTCTAAACGATCCGCGAAGCCGGGGCCGGGCGAGGGCCGATAGCGGGCCATGCACGGTATGTCGCGTCCGCACACGACGGGCATGGTTAACCGATGATGACTGTGCGCGCGCTTTTGGGGCGCGGGGCGCGCCAGGAGTACAAAAAAGTGCGGCGCGAACCCGTTGAAGGTTCGCGCCGACGAGTTGCGCGGCTCGGCGCCCGCTCTCGAACGCGGGCCCGCCCCGCAATCCGGTCAGTAGATGAACATGCCGTCGGCGCCGAATTGATCGACGTCGGTGGCCTGGAAGTTGGCAAGACGCACGACATCGACGAAGCTGTCGCCGACCTTGACCGACACGGTGGTGTCGGCGCCGCTGACGCTCATGCGGACCACGTCGCTCAGGGCGGCGGGCTCGGTCTTGATGAAGTCGTGGAGGTCGATCGCGTCGGAGTTGTTGAAGTCGAGAATGGTATCGACGCCGTAGTGATGGCCGTCCACCAGCACGTCCTTCACCAGGAACTCGTAGTAATCCTGACCCGCGCCGCCGCGATAGGTGTCGACGCCGCCGCGGCCGCGGAAATAGTCGTCGCCCGCACCGCCCTCGAAGGTGTTCGCCGCGCTGTCGCCGGTGAAGCCGTCCGCAAAGGCCGAACCGACCACGCGCTCGAAGCCTGAGATGATGTCCTGCACCTGCGTGCCGTCGGCCAGAATGGTGTCGGCGAAACCGCCCTGAAGATTGAGGAACACGCCGTCGGTGGCCATCGAATAATCGAGCGTGTCGTAGTCCGCGCCGCCCGCATAGATATCGGCTCCCGCGCCGGCGACGATGGTGTCGTTGCCCGTGCCACCATCGACAATGTCATTGCCCGCGCCGCCGTCGAGCCGATCGTTGCCGGACGAGCCGACCAGGATGTCGTTGCCGTCTTCGCCATAGAGCCGGTCGTCGCCGCTCTGACCGTTCAAGACGTCGTCGCCAGCCTCGCCATTCATGACGTCCGTGCCGCCACCGCCGAGCATGGTGTCGAGGCCGCGCCCGCCGAACATCGTGTCGTTGTCCGCGCCGCCGTCCATGACGTCGTTGCCGTCGCCGCCGATCAGAAAGTCGTTGCCGCTGCTGCCGCTCATCGTATCGTCGCCAGTGCCGCCGTCGAGGCGATCGCGGCCGCCTTCGCCCTTGATGATGTCGTTGCCGGCGCCGCCGTAGAAGACGTCGTCGCCGAGATTGCCGTTGAGGATGTCGTCGCCGTCATCGCCATGGAGCGTGTCGTTGCCATCGCCGCCGTAGATCGTGTCGTCTCCGGCGCCTCCCGTCAGCACGTCGTTACCCAAGTCGCCCAGCATCAGATCCTGGAGCGTGGTCCCCAGAAGGCTGTCGTCTCCCGTCGTCCCCGTGATCGCCGCCATTACTCGCTCCTGCCGCTGCCCGTTTCACATTCCCGGCGCCGATCCGCGATCCCGTTCTCGCAAACCAGCGCCGGGCGGCTCATTTCGATTTCAATTTCGCGGCTAATGTCGCGATATTTCCAATCGAATTGCCCACTCTCGATTATGACCCTATCAACAGCGCATTGAGCTTCGGTGTAGGGTGCCACGACAAACCAAATCTCTTTTTTGTAAAATGCCGAATAATTGCACGCTGAATTGAAAACACAAAAGGACCCCGGAACGAGAATTCCGGAGTCCTTCGCATTTCAAATCACACCCATATGCCCCCTTTATCGAGAAGGGGCGGCGGCGGTTGCTCCGGGGGACGAGAGCAGCCGCCGCCGAGGTTATCCGAGCGTCAGCTCAGGATAAGTCCGCTGGACAGCAGGTCGGGCGCGTGCACGCCGTCGAGCGTCACGACATCCACCATCGCATCGCCCATCTTGACCGAGACGGTGGTGCCGTCCATGCCGTCGCTCACCTTCACGACATCGCCGAGTCGAGGCATACTTCTGCCCCTTCAAGAGCTCATGCAGGTCGAGCACGTCGTGCTTCGAGAAATCGGTGATGTGATCGACGCCGGCGCCGAGATCTTTGGCCAGCCACACGAAGCTGTCGCGGCCCGCGCCGCCGGTCAACTTGTCCGAGCCGCCCATGCCGCGAATGACGTCGTCGCCGTCGCCGCCCTCGAACACGTCGCCGTTCTTGGAGCCCTTGTAGGTGTCGGCAAACGCCGAGCCCACCACGCGCTCCACCGATTTCATCGCGTTCTTTTCGCCGCCGGCGTTTGTCGCAACGCCCTTCGAGACGTCGATGATCATGCCCGACGCAGCCAGCGAGAAGTCGAGCGTGTCGAAGCCCGCGCCGCCGTTGTAGCTGTCGCTGCCCTTGCCGTCGAACATCACGTCGTCGCCGGAATTCCCTTCGACCACGTCGTCGCCCTCGCCGCCTACGAGAACGTCGTCGCCCTTGCCGCCGCGCACCTGGTCGTCGCCTGCGCCGCCGTTCATCACGTCGTTGCCGGAGTTGCCCCACATCTGGTCTTTGCCGTCGCCGCCATCCATGGTGTCGTCGTCGGCCATGCCGAACATTTTGTCGTCACCGTCGCCGCCCGTCATGACGTCCTTGTCGGGCGCGCGCGTGGCCATGGTCGTTTCCTTCGCCAGCAGCGCGGTGTTCGTGGCGCCGAGCGTCACCGTGAACACGCTGTCGTCGAAGTCCTTGTCGCCGCCGCCCTTGAGATCCTCGAAGCCGATCTTCACCGTGCCGTCGAGGTTGTCGACGGTGGCGGTGACGTGCTTCAGCTTGTCGCCGTTGAGGCCCATCGTGCCGTCATCGACGCTATGGAACACGGCGGAGCCGTAGGCGGACTTGACCACCGTCTCGACACCCGACGCATTGACCTGGACGAGCTTCAGCTCGCTACCGGCATTGATGTTGCCGGGCTTGCCATTGGCGCCGACGAACTTGAAGGTAGCCGACGCGTCGGACAACAGCTTGGCCATGCCGTACTGGCTGTAGCCGTCGGGCACGACGAAGAAGCCGAGCTGCTCGCCCGCCTTGATGGCGAGATCGACCGAACTCCTGCCCGCGACGAGATCGCCACCCGAGCCCTTCAGCGAGGCGTTGGCAAACAGAATTCGCACGCCCGAGATGGTGCCGTCGGCGGCGATCTTGTAGGCGCCGAGCGCGTTCTTGTAGCCGGCGCTCTCGCTGTCGAACGTCACTTTCGCCGTCGCGTCCTCGGCGACGCGGAACTTGCTCATGTCGACCTTGCCGCCCAGCGTGGACGCGCCGAACATCAGATCGTTGCCTTCGTCGCCCGACATCGTGTCGTCACCGCCGCCGCCGTGCATGCGGTCGCCGCCGCCGCCGCCGACCAGAACGTCCGTGCCGCCCTCGCCGAACATGAGATTGGCGTGCTCGTCACCTTCGAGCTTGTCGACGCGGCCGGTGCCGATCAGGGTATCGTCGTGATCCGCAGCAGCCGCTGCCTTCTCCCGGCCCGGCCGCCTTCTATCTTCCCATCTTCTCGAGCCGCAGCCTTCCAGTCGGCGCCGCCTTCTCAGCAGAGCCTTCTCGGCCGCGTCTTTGCCCTTGTCTTTGTCTTTGCCGCCGTTGCCGACGCCGTTGTCGTCGTGGCCATCGTCGTTATGGTCGCCGTCGCGCGTCTTGCCGTTCGAAAGCGTCTCGGCCTCGGCAGCAACCCGCTCGGCTGCTTCCTTCTCGACGCGGCCGGTCGATTTGAGCGATGCGTTGTCGATCAGTCCGCCGTAGCTGTCGTTGTCGCTGGCCTGCTCGCGGAACTCGATGCGATCGCTGCCGCCGGTCCCGGTGACCTTGAATTCGGCCTTGTTCCACGCCGTCGAGGTCGGCTCGACTGACGCGATCTTCTCACCGTTCCAGAAAATTTCGATCGTGTCCGAGCCAGCCTTGCTGTCCGAGCGCTTGGCGAAATCGAAGCTGAACTCGTATTCGACGCCCGCCTCGGTCTTCACGTCCTGATAGAGGTTCGACCGGCGGTTATCGAAGTCGAGCTCTGCGACCTTGTCGCCCTCGGTCGCTTTGACGTTATAGAAGTTCTTGCCCCAAACCTCGACGCCGGTGTCGGACTTCCAGCCGCCGACTTCGCTGAAGTGCGACCACGTTCCCGCGCGGACGTTCGCCTGCTCGAAGCCGCCATCCACAAGAAGCTGCGGCGCATCCGTCACCGCGCTACCCGAACTCACCGCCATCACACACTCCTCACCAACTCACGAAGTCCACCATCAACGCCGCGCGCACCGGCCGCTCCCGAACTCGAGCCGGCGCGACCCTGCGGCGTTGCGCAGAGTCCCGATAGATCACGACATCTGACGACGTTACGCGTCACTTTCGAAAATTCCGTGCAGATACCGAGGTGCATTCACGTCAAACTTTATTCAATTTGCGCGCAGTTTCTGCCCAGGCGGCAAACAAGAAAGGCCGGCGCTTCGCAGCACCGGCCTTTCAGGCAATTTTCTAGCTCTGCGCCGGACGTGCGTACAGCACACCCATGATCGCCATTGACGATCGATCAAGCTTGCCTGTCTTTTACCAAGCGATACCGTGATACGTCGCATCATCCGGCAGCGCCTTATAGAGACGCGCCAGATCGAGCACGTGAACTTGCGGCGCACGCGCCTCGACGGCCGCGCGGAAAGCGTCGGTCGCATGGCTGACCACGATCACGTCGGACTGATCGACGAGCATCGCCGCGTCGGCGACGCAGAGCGCCTGCAGATCGTCCATCAGCTTGGCCTGGTGCGGAACCGCGTGCCGCACATAGTCGATCTGGCCCTGCAGCATCGGCCCGAAATGCAGATTGGGGTCGAACGCCTTGATCTCCTCGCCCTGCTCGAGCATCGCCGCCATCACATCGAGCGTCGGGCTCTCGCGCATGTCGTCGGTGCCGGGCTTGAAGGTGACGCCGAGAAAGCCGATGCGCTTGCCGGCGAACGGCTGCAGCTGGCGGATCGCCTCGTCGACGTGCGCCTTGTTGGTTTCCATCAGGCTGTCGAACAGCGGCACCGACACGCCGATCTCGCGGGCGATATGGCCGACGGCGCGCACTTCCTTGGGCAGGCACGAGCCGCCGAAGGCGAAGCCGGGCTTCAGATAATAGGGCGACAGGTTGAGCTTCAAATCGCGCACGAAGATGTTCATGACATCGTGGCTGTCGATGCCGAGACCCTTGCACATGCGGCCGACCTCGTTGCCGAACGCGACCTTCGTCGCGTGCCACACGTTATCGACGTATTTGACCATCTCGGCCGCTTCGATCGAGGTGAAGATCACGCGCTCGTCGATCGCCCCGTAGATGCCGCTGACGGTTGCTTCTGCGCGCCGATCGGAGGCGCCGACGACGGTCTTGGGCGGCGCGAAGAAGTCGGCGACGGCGACGCCCTCACGCAGAAATTCCGGATTGAAGCAGACGCCGAAATCGACGCCGAGGCGCTTGCCCGAAGCGGTCTCGACTTCCGGCACGACGACGTCGAGCGTGGTGCCCGGCGGCACCGAGCAGCGCAGCACGACGACGTGATAGCCGTCCTTCATGGCCAGCGCCTGGCCGATGGCGCGGCTGGCCTGACGCACATAGGTGAAGTCGCAGCCGCCATCCTTCGAGGTCGGCGTGCCGACCGACAGGAAGGTGACGTCGGTATCGAGCACGGCGGCGATCAGGTTCTGCGTGGCGTCGATGCGGCCCTCGCGCACGCCCTCGGCAAGCAGATCGCCCAGACGCTCCTCGACGATCGGCGAGCGGCCGTCGCGAATCGAGCTGACCTTTTCGTAGTTGACATCGACGCCGACCATGCGGAATCCGAGATGGGACAGGCACGCCATCGACACAGCACCCACGTAACCCAATCCGACGACGCTGATCGCGGGCTTCGCCTGAACGCGCGCGTCCAGCGCGACGCTGATCGCAGGCTTCAACGGCTCGAGACCGAGGTCCGTGATGCGGACATGGTCCATCGCCGCGACACCCTGCAAAGGAGATGGCACATTCATTGTCTGACGCTCCCAAACCGGACTTTTCGTCCGCCGTTTTCTCACCCCATGCCAGACGTCGGCGCGCCTTCGGCACGACCCGCGGATGCTCCGGCATAAGAGTGAGCTTGCCTGGGAGAGATGGGTTTCGAATAAAATCAGGATCTAAAATTGTAAGTATCAAGCGCCAAAAATAGCGCTGATCATGTTCCATGTCGGAGCAACGAGCAGGCCGGTATAAAGGATGACGGCGAGAAAGATCACGGCGAAGGAAACAGTCGTCAAATAGGCGGCCATCGCCTCGCGGAATATGACGATGCCGTTCGAGCCGGCAAAGCCCTGCTTCTGATTGCCGCGATTGGTCCACTTCTGCTTGGCGAGCCGCCACATCATATAGACCTTGACCGCGGCATTGAGCAGCTGATTGGCGTAGAGCGTCCAGATGAAATTGAGATCGACGCGCATGGCGTAGCTGAACAGCACCAGCGACAGAGAACATGCGGGTGACGGCGATATAGGCGACATAGGATACGAAGAAGCTGAGGCCGAGCTTGATGCTGCCGGCGATGGCGAGCATCGGCGAGAACAACATGGTCCACATGGCCAGCCGCTGATCGACGAGGCACCACCAGATGAACAGCGGCATCCGCCGCGGCCCGAGCGACATGGCGCGCTGGCCGTTGCGCAGCATGTTGCCCGACCAGCGCCGCAGGTTCTCGACCATTCGCGTGTAGCCCGAGCCATCGACGACCTCGATGGTGGTGCCGCTGGCGTCGGGCACGTAGGTCATTTTCACGCCGTGGCGCAGCAGGCAGTACCAGGTGCTCTTGTCGTCGCCGGACAGGAAGCGGAAGCGGCCCCACAGCCAGTGGTCGAGGAAATCGGCTTCCTGCAGCCGGATGAACTCGTGGCTGGTGATGTGGGTGGCGCGAAACACCGAGAAGCGGCCGGTCAGCGTCAGCACGCGGTTCGACAGCGCGTGGCTCTGCATCGCAAGGCGTCGTTGCGCAAAGCGCATGTCGAGCCACGACTGCATCCACCGCGGGCCGCGCACCAGCACATGCTCGTCGGTGGTCAGCGCATGCAGTTCCGGGTCGAGCGCGAACAGCGGATAGCATTTGCGGATCGCGCCGGGGTGCAGCACGAAGTCGCCGTCCATGAAGATGACGAAGTCGTCCTTGCCCAAGCCGGCGCGCGACATGGCGCGGAGGATGAGCGCGATGGCGACGCGCTTGCCGGGCTGGTTCTGGCGGACGATGCGCAGCGTGATGTCGAGATCGCTGCCGACCAGCCGCAGATGCCGCGCGATCTTGTCCTCGTCCGAGCGCTCCGACGAGCCGAGCCAGATCGTCGCCGGCACGCCGGCGTCACGGATCTCGCAGCACAGCGAGCGGATCACCGCTTCCGAGATTTCGCGGTGCTCGCGGAAGGTCGTCATCTGGATGTGGATGTGGCGCGGCCGCCAGCCCGAGTCCCACACCTCGGCGGCGCGGTCGCGCACGCGCGGATAGGCGACATTGGCGAAGACCAGCGCCCGCATCCAGTGATTGAACCACCACAGATAGCGCCAGATGCCGAGCAGACCGATGACGTAGACGAATTCCTGCGCCTTCGGGTCCCAGATCGAATTGGGCGCCAGCGACAGCGCAATGAAACAGACCGCGAAATAGGTCCAGATCTTCAGCTGGACGGCAGGCGACCACTTTTCGCCGAACGGCAGCGGCACGGCGGGGTGATCGAGGCGGGTCCGGTCGGCGATCATGGCCATCCCCACCCTGTCACAGCGACAACGACAGCGACTTCTTGATCGCCGAGAGCAACGAGCTCGTCGAGCGCTGCTCGAACACCGCGACAACCGGCAGGCCCGACCGGTAGCGATCGGCATCGGCGACCTTGCGTCGGGTCCTCGAACGCGATGGTGACGCGCGCCGAGCGGTCGGTAGGGCCGCGCCAGCTGTAGCCCGGACCACGCGCCTCGCCCTGCTCGCGGATGAAGCCCGACGTGCGGTCGATGGCCGAGACGCGCCCGCGGACCGTTTCGTTGATCGCCGGCACGTAGAGCAGCACCTCGTCGCCGAGCCCGATCTTCAGCACTTCGTCCTGGTTGAGGAACGCGGTGACGTGACGTGCCGCCTTCTGCTCGATGACGGCGATGACGTCGCCCTTGCGCACCGCCGCCTGATCGTGGCGCGGCAGCTCGATCAGCACGCCCTCGAACGGCGACCGGATCGCGGCGCGATCGCGCTGATTGAGCCAGCTGATCTGCCGCTGCTGGGCGAGCTGGATCTCATGCTCGGCCAGGCGCACCTCGGCCTCGAGTTCGGCGCCCTTGCCGGTGAGGTCGCCGCTGCCGATGGTTTGACTGCCGGTGTACATGCGCTTGCCGAGGTTCTGGTCGGCGAGGTCGAGCCGCGAGACCAGCTCGATGCGGCGGATGTCGAGCTCCTTCTTCAGCGAGATGACCTGACGCTCGAGATCGTTGACCTTGCTGTCGGTCGTATAGCCCTTGGCATGCAGCGACTTGAAGCGTTTGAGATCGTCGTCGGCGAAGCGCAGCTGCGATTGCAGCGCATCGAGCT
Source organism: uncultured Alphaproteobacteria bacterium (assembly GCA_963819775.1). GTDB lineage: Bacteria > Pseudomonadota > Alphaproteobacteria > Rhizobiales > Hyphomicrobiaceae > JAKAML01. The sequence continues at coordinate 59,467 of CAWFXM010000012.1, read as the reverse complement.
CGACGCGCGTCTGCTGCACGTTCTTCATCTCGACGGTGGCATAGCCGCGGATGCGTTCCAGCTCCTCGGCGTGGCGGTGCTTGAGGAACGCGAGCTTGGCCTTGCGCTCCTTGACCGCGATGTCGGCCAACTCGATTTCGCGTTCGAGCAAATTGTCGATCAGACCGGCCACCGGCTCGCCGCTGCGGATGGTGTCACCGGGGCGGCGATCACCCCACACCAGACGGCCGTCGGTCTGGGCGTGGATGGTCTCGACCGGCGCCTGGATCACCGCCGTCTGAACTTCCATGCGGAAGAAATTGGTGTAGCCGATCAGCGATGCGTAGCCGAAGATCGCCAGTCCGGCGACAAGGTAGATGCCCGTCATCGCGACCGTCTTGACCGGCCAGCGCTTCACCGGCAATTGTTCGAGGCGTGGCTTGTCGGGCTCCAGCGAGGCGGGTGTCACCGGAACGTCGATGCGCTGGATGGTGTCCTCGATATCGACCATCGAGCCGCGCACCAGCTCCTCGACGAAGTGCGACATCAGCTCGCGCTCGCGCTCACCGATCTCGGTGAAGCGGACCGCGAACATCTTGGCTGTGAGATCGCGCCGGACGATCTCGGCCTTGACCTCGAACGAGACGTCGAAACCCTGGAACGGCAGCATCAGGCTGAGCGGGATTTCGCTGCCGATGCCCGGCAGCGCGCCCTCGAATCCATCGACGCGCAGGCCGCCGAGGCTCCAATCGGACGCACGATGGCTCTGCCCCCCCACCTCCACGAAGAGGGGGGCGGTGACCCGGTGGTGCCGCCGCTGGTCCGGCCGCTCCCGTCTGATCTTCACCGCCATCGTCTACGCCCACGCACTTTCCCGTTGGTGATCCAGGGCCCTGGATTACCAACTGGCGTTGTCGCACCGCGAAGTTAACAGGCTCCTTCACGATACGGAGCAACGCGAGCGCAGGCTCGGCCAGACCCACCGGCGGCGCAACTTCAATGCATTGTTTTTGCTTGCTTTTTTAAGAGCCGCATGCGGCTTTTGCGTTATCGTTGGGTTAACCAACCCCAACGATCGCCGCAAGTCGGCGCGGCGCAGGCTTGCGCGCACCGTTCACTCAACCCGCGCCCGAACGATAGCTGGATGTGAAGATTTTGCCCGGGTTGAGCAACGATGCCGGATCGAGCGCCGCCTTGATGGCGCGCATCACGTCCACACCCTGACCGAGCTCGGCCGTGAGATGGGCGATCTTGCCCTGGCCGATGCCGTGCTCACCGGTGCAGGTGCCGTCCATCGCCAGCGCACGCTCGACGAGCCGGTCGAGAAAGCCGTGAAGTGCCGCGACCTCGTCGGCGGTCGGCGGGGTCGAACACCGGCGTGGCGTGGAAGTTGCCGTCGCCGACATGGCCGAGGATCGGCGCAACGAGTCCCGAGCGCACGGCGTCGGCCGCGGTTTCGGCCACGCATTCGGCGAGCCGCGAAATCGGCACGCAAACGTCGGTGGCGAGGATGGCTTTGCCGGCGTGCAGCGTGCGGATGGCCCAGTAGGCGTTGTGCCGCGCGCGCCACAACCGGCGGCGGTCGTCCTCGGTTTCGGCCCATTCGAAGCCGGTGGCGCCGTGGCTGCGCGCCAGTTCTTCGACAGCGGCGATGTCGCCGCGTCCCGACGCATGGCCCGAGTGTAGCCCCGAGTCCTGGCCCCTGTCGCGGCTCGCGTGCAGCTCGATGAACAGCGTCGGCGCTTCCGGCAGCGTCAGCCCGGCGTAGCGGTTGACGGCGTGCATCTGCACAGCGTCCATCAACTCGACCCGCGCCAGCACCAGACCCGACTGGATCGCCTCGATCGCCGTTTCGCAAGCGCCGGCCAGCGTGGCAAACGGCACCACGGCGGCGATCACCGCCTCGGGCAGCGGATGCAGCTTCAGCACCAGCTCGGTGATGATGCCGAGCGTGCCCTCCGAGCCGACGAGGAGCCGCGTCAGATCGTAACCAGCCGACGATTTCACGGCCCGCCCGCCGGTGCGGACGACGCGGCCGTCGGCGAGGACGGCGGTGAGGCTTTTGACATTGTCGCGCATCGTACCATAGCGGACGGCGGTGGTTCCGGAGGCCCGGGTCGCCGCCATGCCGCCGAGCGTCGCCTCGCCGGCGCCGGGATCGACCGGAAAATGCAGGCCGGTGTCGCGCAGATGCTCGTTCAACTGCTGGCGGGTGACGCCGGCTTCGACCACACAATCGAAATCCCGCTCATTGACCGCGCGGATCCGGTTCATGCGCCCGAGATCGACCGAGATCCCGCCATGCGGCGCGTTGACGTGGCCCTCCAGCGAGGTCCCGGCGCCGAACGCGATGATCGGAATATGATGACGCGACGCGATTTCGGCAATCGCCACGACCTCCGCCGTCTCCAGCGGCCACACCACCGCATCCGGCGGCTGACTATCGAGCCACGTCAAGGTGTTGGAATGCTGGCCGCGAATTGCCGCGCCGAGCGCCAACCGATCGCCGAAGCGCGCGCCCAACTCGGCGATGGCGGCCGCCAAGGCGCGCGGCTCGGGCCGGGTCGGCGTCGGCGCTGAAGAGGGGTGCGACATGGGACAGGCTCCAGGTGGCTGCGTTCACTGATGCGCTACCCGCCGCCCGGCGGCAAGCCGCCACGAAAAAGTCGCCCATCAGCGGACCAGCTCGTCCGGGTACGTCGTCTCGCCACAAAAGTCATTTTCACCCACGGCAATAAAGTGTTGCTCAATAGCATCATGCCGAACCATGAACCGCCATGTTGCCCCCGCCATGCAGCCTTTTTTTAGCAGCGACTTTCGAGTAAGAACATGGAGGGAAGCCGGGGGCTTCATGCGTATCAAAAGGGGAGTGTCTCATGTTCCGTAGGCTGGTAATGGTCGCTGCGGCCATCCCGGCGGCTGGCGTGTTCTCGATTGCAGTGGCTCAACAGGGTAACGAGTCCCTGGTCAATCTGGCAGTCAAGGAAATCACGCTCGCCGCAGAACGCGATTGCGTCGATCTCGGTGGCGCCAAAGGCGCTTACAATGGCATCCGCGTCCGCGCCAAGCGCGGCGACATCACGGTGACGCGCGTTTCCGTCCGCTACAGCGACGGCTCGGTCCACAACGAGGACCGCAGCATCGACATGAAGCAGGGCGAGCGCTCGCGTCCGATCAACGCCAACGGCGACAAGTTCGTCGACCACGTCAATCTGACGGTGAAGCCGGGCAAGGGCACGGCGACGGTCGAGGTTCTCGGCATGCAGTCGCCGGCCGGCGCCGGCAGGAAGCGGCTGCCGCTCGACAAGCCCGTCACCTGCGCCATGAGCGGCGGCGGCGGCGCAACAGCGACCGGCAAGCCCGAACTCGGCGCAGCAGATCGTGACCAAGCCGACGGATGCCGCGCCGACGACCGCACAGGCCGGCAAGCCGCTCGCCGGTGGCGAAGTCCTGTTCGGCACGCAGTACGTCGGCTTCGGCGTCGATCGCGACGTCATCCGCGTCGGCACCGACATCGGCAAGTTCGACCGGCTCCGGCTGCGCGTGCTCGACAACGACATTCACATCAATGATCTGAAAGTGATCTACGCCAACGGCGAGCCGGACACGCTGGCCGTCAACCAGAACATCACCAAGAACTCGCGCACCAACTGGCTCAACCTCAAGGGCGACCGGTTCGTCAAAGAGATCCAGATGTCCTATCGCTCCAAGCCGAGCCTCAAGGGCCAGGCGCGGGTCGAGGTGTTCGGCGAGTATGCCGCGGGCTGGCTCGGCCCGAACGGCGAAGGCCGCAAGTTCAACGAGGGTTGGGTGCTGCTCGGTGCGCAGACCGCTGGCTTCGTCGGTTTCGACAAGGACACGATCCAGGTCGGCCGCAACGAAGGCGGCTTCACCAAGATCCGCGTGACGGTGCGTGACCGCGCCATCACCCTGAACGAGCTGCGCGTCATCTACGCCAACGGCGCCGACGACATCATCCCCGTCCGCACCCGCGTCGATGCCGGCTCGACCTATGGTCCGATCGACCTGAAGGGCGAGAAGCGCGCCATCGAGAAGATCGAAGCCCGCTACCGCTCGCGTTTCATCGACAGCGGCGCCAAGGGCAAGGGCAATGCGGTCGTCGAGGTGTGGGGCCGCCACTGATCTCTGCGAGGCTCGCCGCAAACGCGGGCCACGCGGTCGTCCACTTCAGAAGCTGACACATTTAGCTGACAAAGGCCGGGGTCGCGGAAATCGCGGCCCCGGCCTTTCTTGATTCAAACCAAAGTACAACGCGCCGATCAAACAACGGTGATGTGCTGCAGCGCGCCGGACTCCGTGCATGACGATCTGCCGCACGCAACTGGCAGCGTGGCGGGCGACCTGCGGTGTCGCTAGGGCGCGGACGGGCAACGCCACGCGGATGCCGTAACGGTGGGCCAACATCGGCCGGTGCGCGACAAGCGAGCAAAATCAGCCATTTTCGCGCACGCATCGCGACCTTTGGACGTCGCGAGCAGCGCCGCTTCACTGCCGGTAACACCGCCTCCCGAGTGCGCGCGGCGGAACGGGCAGGACTGTCGAGTTCGACGCAACACAACGCGATTCTGTGTTCGTTTGATCCCGATCAACTTGCTTTCCTACAACACGCACAGGTGAATCTTCGGGATAGTGCGCGTCTGCCATCTTGCGTTTTTCCGGCGCGTCGTGTTTTTGGTCAGTCCATGAAAATCCAATATCCCGCGCTGGCCTTCCTGGCCTTCATCCACCTGCTGGCACTCGCTGCCCTGCCCTACCTGTATTTTTACGGGTTGAGCTGGCCTGAAGCGGTGTACCACATCGTCGGCTACTTCCTCGGTGGCCTCGGCATCACCGCGCTGTATCATCGCGCGTGGACGCACAATTCGGTGACCTTCGCCCGGCCGGTCGAATACGCGCTGGCCGTGTGCTCGATCCTGATCCCGCAGATGCCTGCCAAACAGTGGATGTCGACCCACATCCTGCATCACCACCACGTCGATACCGAGCTCGATCCCTACAATATCAAGCGCGGTTTCTGGTGGGCGCACTTCGAGTGGATCATCCTGGCCCCGGTGCCGCCGATCGTGTTGCCGGCCCGGCTGCACGACAACCCGGTCGTCGAGTGGCAGGAGAAAAACTATTACATCGTCAGCACGATCATCAACCTGCTGATCCCCATCGCCCTGGCGGTCGCCGCCGGCGCGCCGTGGTGGGGCGGTGCACTGGTCTCGGCGCTGCGTCTCGTCTTCTCATCGCACGTCGTCTACAGCGTCAACTCGGTGTGCCACAAATGGGGCACGCGCGCGTACTCGACCGAGAACTCGGCACGCGACGTGTGGTGGTTCCCGTTTGCGCTCGGCGAGCAGTACCACAACTATCATCACGCTTTCCCGCGCGATTACCGCCACGGCGTGCGCCGCTTCGACTTCGACCCGACCAAATGGCTCATCGACGGGCTCGTCGCCGTTGGCCTCGCCAAGAACCTGTTCAAGATGCCCGACCGGCGCATCGAGGACGCGAAGCGGACCAGCGTTCCGGCCGAGTAAACTGACCGCCGGATCGGTTCAGTAGAGATACAGCCGACGAAAAATCGGGCATAGCAGCTTTGCCGGAACAATGACAGCCGCAGCTTCACCCAAGGCGCTGCGGCTGTTTTACATGTCCTCGCGGCACCCGAGCCTTGGCAGCGGCTGGCGCTCCGCAGCGCCGGCCCGCGGCCTACTTACTTTTGGCCGCCGATTTGGCCTTGCCCTTGGGAGCTGATTTTCCCGGCGCCGCCTTGGCCTTCGCCGGGGCCGTGGGCTTCTCATCCATCACCGCCGGCGGCAGATCGGGCATCAGCCTTCTCGCGCGCCGCGCCGGCGTTCAGCTCGAACAGACCGCGCGGACCGTAATAAAGCACGTAGTCGTTCTTCTGCATGTAGTCCTGCGCCGTCGCGATGTAGGCCGGCTTGGTCAGGTACTCGACGACGAAGATGCGTTTGCCACTGTCCTGCGCGCTCTTCAGCAGCTTGTTGCTCCAGTCGATCTCTTCCTGCTTGTTGCGCTCCTCGCGGTGGCTGATGCCGTAGACGAGGTCCTCCTTGGCGATGGCGTCGATGGCCGAAACGAGGTTCGGCCGGTCGAGCAGCTCCTCGGCGTTCTGGATCATGATGCCGGCGTCGGGCTTCTTGGAGCGGATGTACTTGGACAGGCTGGTGATGAACGCCACCATCCGGTCGCGCGCTTCCTTGCTGTCGCCGAAGCGGTAATAGGCGTCGGAGCGGTCGATGTAGAAGCCGTCGAAGCCCGCGGCCAGGATGCGGTCGACGAACGAGCCGGGATTGCCGAAGATGATGTTCTGCCACACCGGGTTCCAGTACTGGACCAGGTAGTTGCCTTCCCATTCCTTGCTCTCGCCGCCCATCCATGCCGGCCGCTTCTTGGTCCACTCCGGCTTCCAGTAGTAGCGGTAGTTCTCGCTCTCGCCGATGCTGAGATAGGCGATGACCACGCGCTTGCTGCCGTCGGGCTTCTTCTGCATCGCCGCCACTTGCTCGCGGGTCAGCGGCACTTCCTGCTCGGTGTCGGAATCGAGACTGCGCGCATAGTCCACGACCATCACGTCGTACTTCGAATCGGCGATCGCCTTGCGCTGCTCTTCGCCCAGGTTCTTGAGCTGGTAGGCCCACGATTTGGAGTTGGCGAAGGGATTGACCCTGGTCTCCTGGGCCTCGGCCCGATGGCCGCTGACCGCCACGGCGGCGAATGCGATGGCGCAAGCCATCAGACGTCCGAACATGTTCATGAGCTACGCTACCTTTGGATACATACCGAAACCGAACTTGCAACCGGACCGATTGTTAGCACACCGAGCGTTTGCGACGCAGTGCCTAGACGCCACATGACCATGCAACCTTCGATCATCACCAATGCCGCTTGCCCTGGCATTGCTCGGCGATCCACTCCGGCGTTCCGTACTTGATGGTGGACGGCGGCCGCGGCGACAACGGATCACCGCCATCGAGGCTGCGATGGGCGAAGGTCGGGATCATGCCCGCCCCGGACAGCTCGCGCCCGGCGCTGGCGATCAGCTCGGGTTTCGACAAGTATTCGACCGCGAACACCGGCTTGTAGTCCCACTGCAGCCGCGTGATCCGCTCGCGCGACCAGGTTATATCCTTGGCGTCGTTGCGCACGTTGGTGCCGTGGCCGCCATAGAGCAGATCCTCCTTGCCGAGCCCGTCGATCAGGTCGCGATAGTCGCGGTCGACCAGCAGATCCTCGGCATTCTGCGCCACGACCAGGAATCCGGGCTTCAGCTTGCGCGCCGTCGCCGCCAGTTCCGCCACGAACGCCTTCATGTCCTCCCGCGCCGTCGGCCGCTCGGATTTCAGCTCCTCGTAGACGTCGATCCGGTCGAGGTAGACGCCATCGAACCCGGCATCGATGATGCGCTTCAGAAACGAATTGCGGCCGCGGTAGATGATATCTTTCCAGCCGTCATGCCAGAAGTGCACCAGATGGTTGCGCGGCCAGGCGCAGTTTTCCGCGACGTGCCAGCCCGGCATGTCGTCGCCAACCCATTCCGGCCGCCAATAAAACCGATACGACTCGGCCTCGCCGATCGAAAAATACGACAGCGCGATGCGCTTCTTGCCGTCGGGCCGCGCCTTGATCTTCGCCAGGTCTTCCGGCTTGAAGGCCACCTGCCCCCCCGTACTGTGCGAATACTCCGTTACCACCACATCGGCGTCCGACTTGGTCAGGCCCTCGATGGTGATATCCATCAGCTGATAGTGCCAGGTCTTCGCCGCCAGCAACGGGCGATTGCCGCGCATCGCATCCAACCAGTGCCCTGCTGCATGGCGCCATGACCACGCGAACACGATCAGCAGCAGCGCGGCAAGCGCCAGCAGTGCGATCCGCCACAAGGCAAATCGCGAACCGGACGGCGCAGCCGAGGGGCTGCCGGGGAACGATGAAGGACGATCCGTCATGAGGGCTCACTGTCGAGGTGAAGGCGTCCGGCGAGGTGGCTGGCGAGATGGACCATGCTGCGCAATCCGCAATCCCATCTGTAACGCGCATTGCGCGCGCCGATGCCCCGGATAGCCGACTGTTTGGTAAGGTATGGTGCCAGCCGAAAAAGAAAAGGGGACCGAGCCGGGTTTTCACCCCCTTACTCATCCGTCCCCGTGCGCCCGGCGCTCAGCGCGCCTTCTTCTGTCCGCAGGGACGGGCCGAGACCGTGCAGCGGTAGCGCGTGCCGGGGTCGTTCCACGTGCAGCTGAACTGCCGCTCGCCCGAATAGGAGAAGTCGGCGAAGCGGCGGCCATAGCGTTTCGCCGCGGCGGGCTCCCAGGCGCGGCTTGCTGACTTGACCGCCGCCGCATAGCTGCGCGCCTCCGCGCCGCGCGCCACCACCTCGTCGAGGCAGACATCGCCGAACACGGCTGCGGCCGGCGACGCCAGCGCCAACGATGCGATCATCGTGATGGCGGACATGACCGAGATCGACCGTGTGCAGTTCGACATACGCGACCCTCCGTCGGCCTTACTGAGCGCCATTGATATCGCAAGGTCGTCCGTGGGCCAACCATGCGATGGCCGAACGGTAAACCGGCGGCGGACTTCTTGGATGACCGTGCGCCTTGTGACACACTCCGCGCGAACGGCAGGCGCGACGGGCCGCCAGCCGAGCAGGGCGGCGACACCGAAGCCACGGCCGCCGGCCACGGCGACGCATGTGCGGGTGAGCGAAATGACGACTGGACCAGGGGCGGGGCGGCCCCCCGCCGATGCCGACGAAGCGATCGGCGACCTCTACACGGTGCGAGACTGGCTGCGCTATGGCGTCAGCCGGTTCGAGGCGGCGCGGCTGGTGTATGGCCACGGCACCTCGCGGGCGATCGACGAGGCGGCGTTCCTGCTGCTTTCGGCCCTCGATCTCCCCGTCGATCAGCTCGAGCCGTGGCTCGATGCGCGGCTGACACGGAGCGAACGCATCGCCGTGCTCGACCTCATCGAGCGGCGGATCGCGACCCGGACGCCCGCACCCTATCTCGTGCAATCGGCGTGGATCGGCGGACATCGGTTCTACATCGACGAGCGGGTGATCGTGCCGCGCTCGTTCATCGGCGAGTTGATCGTCCGCGACGGCCTCGGCGCGGTCGTCGGCGACCCCGGCGGGGTGTGGACCGCGCTCGACCTCTGCACCGGCTCGGGTTGCCTCGCCATTCTCGCCGCGCTGCATTTTCCCGCAGCCACGGTCGATGCCGGCGGATATTTCGGGCGATGCGCTGCAAGTGGCGTCACGCAATGTCGTGGACTACGGCCTCGAAGACCGGGTGTCGCTGGTGCAGTCGGATCTCTATGCGGGGCTCGCGGACCGGCGTTACGATCTCATCATCTCGAACCCGCCGTATGTGACGGCGGCGGCGGTGGCGGCGTTTCCGCCCGAGTATCGCGCCGAGCCGCAGATCGCCCATCTCGGCGGCGACGACGGGCTCGATCTCGTCAGGCGGATCCTCGATGACGCCACGCGGCACTTGAAGCCGGAAGGCACGCTCGTCGTCGAGATCGGTCAGGCGCGGCCGGCGCTGGAAGCGGCCTATCCGCAGCTGCCGTTCCTGTGGCTCGACACCGAGGACAGCGAGGGCGAGGTGTTCGCACTGCGGGCGAGCGATCTTTCGCACCCTCAGGCCAAGTTGCTGGACGTCAAATCAACCGAGCGCAGGCCCCGCCGTCGCACAAGCTGAGCGGCTGAGCTGATGGCGTCGCCACAGCGCCAGCGCGAGCAGCGGCAGACCACCGGGGATAATTATCGCGGCCACTACGGCCAGGGCGGGCTTCATCGTTTCCTCCGTCGCGTCTGCCGTCCAAGCGGCGACCCGATGACGAAAAGCCTACAGGAGAAAAACTGCAGCCTGCTTCAAAGCGCCACGCCAATGCAGTGCATTTGGTCAACGGCGCGTTAAGGATTGCAGATGCGCCCCTGGAGCACCCCTGGCCGTCGCGGGTGCGGTTCTGGTAGCATCGTCAGATGGACAAGAGAGGCCGCGTGCCGCGCAACTTCACAATGCTGATCGGAGCCTTGCTGACCGTGCTCGGCGCCGGCGCGGCGGGCGCGCTGTGGCTCGGCGACCGGATCGAAACGGCGGCACCGGCGCGGCCGGGCGTGCGGCATGGCCTGATGCATGTGAACTGTCCGCCGGGCAGCCACGGGGTGCCGCGCTATGTGAAATTCGGCCAGAGCCTCGGTTATGGGCGCGGAGATTTTCAGCGTGACGGCGGAACGGCGATCCCTCTGCAGGACCGCAGCCTGACATCGACGAACCTCAACCGCCCCCCATCCAACCGCTGAAACAGGGCAAGCCGATGCGAAGCCGAATGAGATTGGTGCTTCCGCTGGCCCGCACTCCGGGCTTCTGCTGCTGCTGCATCTGTTTGCGGAAGCCCGATGCAGAACGCATGCGGCGCATTTTCCGCATCGTCCGCAAGGCGACGCGCGAGCGGTGATCCGACGCAAACGGTTCCGGTCTCAGCCGAAGGCGCCGAAGTGGTGGGCGATGCCGGTGCCGATCTCGCGCAGGAACTCGTAGGACTGCTCCATCGGCTCCAGGATCTCGGTTTCGAGCCGCCCATAGTCGTCGATGCCGTGCGGCCGATAGGTCGCCTTCTCGTCGTAGCCGGCATTGTCGAGCGCGGCCGAGACGCGATGCGGGAACGCCTCGCGCATGAAGCGCACGACGTCCGGCACTTCGAGCGCCAGCGCGAGGCCGAGCACCTGGCCGTGCGAGAGATCGTTCTTCGGCGCAAAGCGCGGCAGCTGAGCGGCGAGGATGAACACGCGCATGATGAGCGCCAGGCGGATGGCCTGCAGCAGATCGAGCTCGAGCCGGTCGTTGTCGGGGATCTTGCCGGCCTCGACGCCGATGTCCTCGAGGATCTGATGCAGATCGATGGCGTCGAGCCGCAGATGGTGGACGAGCTGGTTGATCGAGCTGCAGCGGTTGTCGGACACGAGATGCGTCGACAGCGTGCGGAACGCGGCTTCGAGATGAGCCTCACGCCCCCAGGACGCACGCGAGGCCCAGAACCCGGCGTCGAACACCGTGGCGTTGGCGCCCATGGCGTTGAGGCTCGACAGCTGCTTGCCGCGCGCGATCATCTCGACGAGCAACCGCAATCGCGGCGATTCCTTGGCGAGGCTGATGAAGCGGTCGCGCTCGGTGCCGACGCCGGCCGAGAGACCGGCGACGACGTTGGCGATGTAGCCGAACTGCTGCAGGATGGCGTTGTTGGGAATGGCGCGCATGCGCGAGGGATCGCCGCGATCGGCGGCGTTGGCGCCGTCCATCTGACGCTTCACGGCGCGGCTGCCGGTCTTGAACAGCAGGTTCGAGCCATAGGCGCCGAGCACGGCGCGATAGCCCGGATGCGAAAACAGGTTCTGCTGATAAGCCTTGAGCCGCAACAGCAAGTCGAGGCTCAGGTTGTTGTCGTCGTAGAACGGGTCCTCGACTTCGGCGGGCGGTCTGCCCTCCATGACGATGGTCGCCATGGCGCGGGTGGTCAGCGCGCGGTTGGCGAAGAACATGAAGCCGTCGCCGCCCTGGAAGCTCGTCTCGTGCTTGAGATCGACGTGCGGCATCAGCGAAGCGGCGGCGCGCTACGGCGGGAACACGTAGTCGCAGGCGGTTCTCGATGTCGCCGGGATGCGCGCCGCGGCCCATCGACTCGCCGTGGGTCGAGAAGATCAGCATTTCGACGCCGCCGAGGTCCGCGCGCTCCATGAGATCGGCGAGGCCGTTGTAGAGCCGCTCGATCGACAGTGTCGCGGGGATCTGGCCGATGAAGCGGCCGGCATCCGAGAATCCGGTTTGCACGCTGAGACGTCCGCGCCCGCGCACGTAGTCGCGGTAGGCTTCCTCCTCCAGCAGACGCTCGACGAAGCGCGCGCCGGTGTCGAGCGCGGCGGGGGTTTCGAACAGCGGCGAAATATCGACGATCTTCTCGACGCCGAACAGCTTGGCGAAGAACACCGCGATCAGCACCGTCGCCGGGCTCTCGCACTCGGCGATCAGGAAGCGGATCGGCGTGTCGCGGTCGATGTGCTTCTGGATCTGGGCGACGAGCGCGAGCTGGCGGATGGCGGTCGCGGTCTCGAGCTCCAGCGAGGCGAAGTTGACCGTTTCGCGGCTTCACGTCGCGGATCATATCGACGATGCGGCCCATCGCCTGCCGCTCGGTCAGGTCGCGCGTCCACGGCTCGTGCACGAAGGCGCGGAAGGCGTTGTTGAGCTGGGCCGCGTTGATGCGCAGATGGATGTGCGAGGTGCCGAGCCCGGTCATCTCGATGAGGCCGGCCAGCGACGCGACGGAGCGCTTCATCTGCGGGCTGTCCACTGCGTCGATGAGCTGGTCGAGCAGCGCCGTGATCGGCTCGGTCGTGGTGATGTTGTAGCTGTCGGGCCGGGTGATGACGTTGGCCGCACGCGACAATGACGCGCCGCTGACGCCGACGTTCGACAGCGCCCGCACCTGCTCGTCCACGGCGGCGACGGCGAGGTCGAGCTTGCCGGTGATCTGGCGGAACAGCCTGAGCGTCTTGTCGCTGTCGCCGAGCCGGTGGCGGATGACGAGGAAGCGCTCGCGCATCTCGATCAGCGCCGCGCGCTTCTCCTGCAGGCGGATCAGGAACGAGTGGCTCCACTTGATATCGGTGCGGCCGTCGAGATCGTAGCCGACCCAGCAGGCCAGCGTGGTCAGCGTCGGGCGCGTCTTGTAGGCCTCCGCGCCGAAGCGCTGCGCCGACACGCTGAGGAAGGCATTGAGCAGATCGAGATAGGCGTTGCGCATGTTCTGCAGCGCTTCCTGCGCGCGGGCATGCTCATAGGCGAGATCGACGCCCTCGTCGGGACGATGCGGATGGCCGACGCGCGCCTCGACCGCGCTCTCGCCGGAGGCGGCGATCTCGACCATGCGCCGCGTCAGCGCCTCCGACAGCCCGAACGTCGGATGCGCGGTGAGCACGATGCCGGTGCGGGCGCGATCCCATCGCGCCTTGAGCGCGGCGAGACCGGCGCCGGCATCGCCGCCCTCGGCAGCGACGCCTCGACGAAGCTCGCGAATTCCTTCAGCGTGGCTGTGGTATCGGCGTGCCCGATGCGGTCGCGCAACCGGATGGCGCGGCGGGCGGCGGCACGGTCCATGAGCCGGCCGGCCAGCGCCTTGAACTCGGTGAAGTCGATCTGGCCGGCCTCGAGCCGCCGCGACAGATCGAACGCGACGTTGAGGATGGGATTGAGCTGCGGCTCGTCGGGGATGCGCGCGCGCAGCGTCCGAAGCTCGTCACGCAGCTGGAACTCGTCGAGCGCCGTTCGGGCCGTTGCAGTGCTCTGGCTGCTCTTGTCCTGCATGATGCCGCTCCATTGGCTGGTCCGCGCATGCGCGGCCGGCCTTGCTTCGAGGTTCGGTTCGTTGGAGACCGGCCGCACCACATTGGGCAGCCGGTCCCGCACTTGCATTGCACTCGGCTGATTACGCAACCTTGCGCTGGCCGGCGAGCACCATGGCGATCGTCGAGCCCATCTCGGCCGGGGTCGGCGCGATGACGACGCCAGCGGCCTTGAGGATCTCGACCTTCTCGCTCGCGCTCTCGCCGAACGCCGAAACGATCGCGCCGGCGTGGCCCATGCGGCGGCCCTTCGGCGCCGAGAGTCCCGCGATGTAGGCGACGACCGGCTTCTTCATGTTGTCACGCGCCCAGGCGCCGGCTTCGGCCTCCTGCGGTCCGCCGATCTCGCCGATCAACAGCACGGCGTCGGTCTCGGGATCGCGCTCGAAGTGTTCGAGCACGTCACGGAACGACGAGCCGTTGATCGGATCGCCGCCGATGCCGACCGAGGTCGACACGCCGATGCCGAGCGACTTCATCTGCGCCGCGGCCTCGTAGCCGAGCGTGCCCGAGCGGCCGACGATGCCGATGCGGCCGGGCAGGTAGATGTGGCCGGGCATGATGCCGAGCATGGCCTTGCCGGGGCTGATGGTGCCGGCGCAGTTGGGACCCGTCAGCACCATGCGGCTGTCGCGCTTGTAGCGCCGCATGTAGCGCTTCACGCGGATCATGTCCTGCGCCGGGATGCCGTCGGTGATGCAGGTGCAGTAGCGGATGCCGGCATCGGCGGCTTCCATGATCGCGTCGGCCGCAAACGGCGGCGGCACGAACACGATCGACGCCTGCGCGCCGGTCTCCTCGACCGCGCCCTTCATGGTGTTGAACACCGGGCGGCCGAGATGGGTGGAGCCGCCCTTGCCGGGCGTGACGCCGCCGACGACGTTGGTGCCGTAGTCGATCATCTCCTGGGCGTGGAAGGTGCCGATGCGGCCGGTGAAGCCCTGCACGAGGACAGGGGTGTGCTCGTTGATGAAGATTGCCATGGACCTGATGCTCCCTTACGCGGCTTTGGCGGTTGCGGCTTTGACCGCGGCGACGGCCTTCTGTGCCGCCTCTCCGAGACTGTCGGCCGAGATCACGGTGAGACCGCTCTCGTCGATGATCTTGCGGCCCTCTTCGACGTTGGTGCCGGCGAGACGCACGATCACCGGCATCTTGATCTCGAGTTCCTTGACCGCATCGACGACGCCCTTCGCCACCCAGTCGCAGCGATTGATGCCGGCGAACACGTTGACCAGCAGCACCTTGACGTTCTTGTCCTTCAGCACCGCGCGGAACGACTTCGCCACCCGCTCGGGGCTGGCGCCGCCGCCGATGTCGAGGAAGTTCGCCGGCTCGCCGCCAGCGAGCTTGATCATGTCGAGCGTGGCCATGGCGAGACCGGCGCCATTGACGACGCAGCCGATGTCGCCTTCGAGCCCGACGTAGGACAGACCGCGGTCGGAGGCGTAGGTCTCGCGCGGGTCTTCCTGGCTCTTGTCCCTCAGCTCCGAAATCTGCGGGCGGCGGAACAGGGCGTTCTCGTCGAAACTCATCTTGGCGTCGAGCGCGACGATGCCTTTGGTCTTGGTGACGACCAGCGGGTTGATCTCGACCATGGTCGCGTCGAGGTCGCGGAAAGCGCGGTAGGCGCCGAGGATCAATCGCTCCAGCTTCGAGACCAGCTCGGGCTCGACGCCGAGGCCGAACGCCACTTCGCGCGCCTGGAACGCCTGCATGCCGACGGCCGGATCGACGGTGACGCGGATGATCGTCTCGGGCTGGTTGTGGGCGATCTCTTCGATGTCCATGCCGCCGGCCGCCGAGGCGACGACGACGATGCGCTCGGCGGCGCGGTCCATCACGTAGGAGAGGTAGAACTCCTTGTCGATGTCGGACGCTTCCTCGATGTAGAGGCGCGACACCAGTTTGCCCTGCGGGCCCGTCTGCACGGTGGCGAGGCGCTTGCCGAGCAGTGCGTCGGCGGCCTCCCACACTTCGCTGTCGCTGCGGCAGACCTTGATGCCGCCGGCCTTGCCGCGTGCACCGGAGTGGATCTGCGCCTTGACCACCCACATGTTGCCGCCGATTTCGCTGGCGCGATAGGTCGCTTGCTCGGGGCTATAGGCCAAGCCGCCGCGCGGGATGGCGACGCCGAACTTGGAAAGCAGTTCCTTGGCTTGATACTCGTGAATGTCCATCTTGGACCTCCCTGGGAAATTCTCTGATCTCACGATCCCTCTCCCTGCGCTTCTGCAGCGCGGGGAGAGGGTAGGGGCGAGGGGACTTACTTGCCGCCAGCCGCCTTGGCGATCGCGTCGGCGACGACGAGCACGTTGTTCGCCATCTTCTCGGATGCAGCGTCGATCATCTTGCCGTCGAGCGAAGCGGCGCCCTTGCCCTGGGCCTCGGCTTCCTTGAGTGCGACGAGGATGCGCTTGGCGCGGTCGATCTCGGCCGGCAGCGGCGAGAACACGGCGTTAGCGAGCTCGATCTGCGAGGGATGGATGGCCCACTTGCCTTCGATGCCGAGCGCCGCCGCCCGCTTGGCCGCCGCCGTGTATCCGGCCGGATCGGAGAAGTCGCCGAACGGGCCGTCGATCGGACGCAGGCCATAGGCGCGGCACGCCACCGTCATGCGCGACAGCGCGAAGTGCCACTGGTCGCCGGGGTAGTCGGGGTTGAGGCCGCCGATGACGACGGTGCGCGCCTTGTTGAAGGCGGCATAGTCGGCGACGCCGAAGTGCATCGACTCGAGACGGCTCGGCGCGGCGGCGATCGCCTCGACATTGGCCATGCCGAGCGGCGTCTCGATCAGCGCCTCCGAGCCGACCTTGTTCTTGAGACCCTTCGCCACCTCGATCTGGCTGACGATGCATTCGACCGTGTAGACGTCGGCCGGCACGCCGACCTTGGGGATCAGGATGGTATCGAGCTTGGCCCCGGCCTGCTCCATGATGTCGACGACGTCGCGATACATGTAATGCGTATCGAGGCCGTTGATACGGACCGAAACGGTTTTACCCGCCGCCTTCCAGTCGAGATCGTTGAGCGCCTGGATGATATTCTTGCGCGCCTGCTCCTTGTCGGGCGGCGCTACCGCGTCCTCGCAATCGAGGAACACATAATCGGCGGCGCTCTTCAGTGCGCGGTCGATCATGGTCGGGTTCGAACCCGGAACGGCAAGATACGAGCGCTGCAGGCGCTGCTTGCGGACGGGGTAAAGGGTATAGCTCATCGGGCGCGTCTCCTCGGAGGTTTCGTCAGGTTCTTGTTGTGGGGACGAGGCACGCGGAGTGAACTCACGCGGACACGCCCGGGGTGACCGGCGGCGATGGTGGCCGCCGCCGGCTCGACCGTGGTTGACCGTCAGGCCGCCTTGCGGCCGGCGGCGGCGTCGCGGCTCGTCGCCGAGCGCGTGGCCGTCTTGGAGAAGTAGTCGGCGGCGGCGCCGGTGCCCGAGCCCATCTTGACCGGAACGCCGCAATCCTTGAGCGCCATCTCGACGCCGAACAGCGCGCCGCCGACCATCACCTCGTCGAGTGCGCCGAGGTGGCCGATGCGGAACACCTTGCCCATGACCTTGTTGAGGCCGACGCCGAGCGAGACGTTGTAGCGGTAGTAGGCGGTCTTCACGACGTTGGCGCTGTCGATGCCCTCGGGCACGAAGATCGCCGACACCGTATCGGAGTGCCACTTGGCTTCCTTGGCGCAGAGCTTGAGGCCCCAGGCGTCGACGGCGGCGCGCACGCCCATGGCGAGACGGTGATGGCGGGCGAAGATGTTCTCGAGCCCTTCGGCGGCGATGAGATCGAGCGAAGTCCTGAGGCCGCGGATCAGCTGCGTCGCCGGCGTGTAGGGGAAGTAGCCGAGGTCGTTGGTCTTGATCTGATCCTCGAACGCAAAGAACGTGCGGTTCATGCGGCCGTTCTGGTTCTTGTTGGCGTCGAGCGCCTTCTGGCTGACGGCGAGGATGCCGAGGCCGGTCGGCAGCATGAAGCCCTTCTGCGAGCCCGACACGCAGCAATCGACTCCCCACTCGCCCATGCGCATGTCGAGCGAGGCGACCGACGACACGCCATCGACCATCAGCAGCGCGGGGTGCTTGGCGGCGTCGAGGGCCTTGCGGACGCCGGCGATGTCGCTCGTCACGCCCGTCGCCGTTTCGTTGTGGGTGGCGAACACGGCCTTGATCTCGTGGGCGGTGTCCTTGGCCAGGATGTCGGCATACTTCTCGAGCGGCACGCCGGTGCCCCACTCTTCATCGCACAGCACGACTTTGAGGCCCATGCGCTCGGCCATGTCGACCCACAGCAGCGAGAACTGGCCGAAGCGGCTCATCAGCACCTTGTCGCCGACGGCCAGCGTGTTGGTGATCGCCGATTCCCAGGCGCCGGTGCCGGACGAGGGGAAAATAAAGACGCGGCCGTCCTTCATCTTGAAGACCTTCTTCAGGTCCTCGAAGATCGGCAGCGTGAATTTCGGAAACTCGGGGCTGCGCATGTCCTCCATGGGCAGGTTCATCGACGATGCGAACGGCCTCGGGGATGTTGGTGGGGCCGGGAATGAAAAGGTGGGGCTGAACCAGCTGCATGGACGTCTCCTCCGTTTGTGTTCTTGGTGTTCGTGTTTTCAGTGTTCCGGCGCGGGGCGGATTTCGTCGTCGCCGCGCCGTCGCAAGCTTGGGCGTTCAATGAGCCCTTCAACTAAAGTCCACAACACTCGTTGGGGGAAGGGACCGTCGCAATCGGGTGGCAATTGTCCTACCCATGCGGGCAGTCGGACGCGTGCATTGCAGCAGACGCAACGCAGCAATTTCTAGCCGTTCTGAGGACAGCGTCGGGCGTTCATGCCGCGTGTTCGCGACAGCGTCCGGGCGACCTTCATGTCGGTCGCGCATACGCACATGAATCGGGGATTATCGGGCGTCGCGGGTGCTCGTCATGAACAGCGCGACGGCCATGGCGCGGTTACGGACGCCGAGCTTGTCGTAGAGATTTTTGAGATGGTATTTGACGGTGTTCTGAGAAATTCCGATGCGCGCCGAGATCTGCAGGTTGGTCCAGCCATTGGCCAGTGCACCCAGCAGTTCGCGCTCCCGCGTGGTCAACAGATCGAGCGGGTCGGCATTGATCGACTTGATATCGACGTAGGGCAGGCACAGCCGTCCGCGCGACACAGTGGCTATTGTATCAAGGAGAACAATGGGATCGTCGCTCTTGGAGATGAAGCCCCAGGCGCCGTCGCGCACCGCCTGGCGCAGCACCGTCGGTCCCTGCTCGCCGGTGTAGACGATGACGCGGGTGGGCGAGAGCCGGCGCTTCAAGGTGGCGAGCACGTCGCCGCCGGTCATGTCGGGCAGCGACCAGCCGATGACGCCGATTTCGATCAGCTGCTCGAGGCAGAGCGCGATGAACGCGCCGCCGTCTGCGACGACGGATACGACGTCGAAACGCCCGTCCCGGGCCAGGAAATCGGAGAGACCCGCACGGACGACCGGATTTTTGTCCGCGATAACCACCCGCGGCCGGTGGGCGGTCGATGCCACGATACTGGTCGCGATTTCAGTCACTTGGCTCCATCGCTCGGTTCGTTCTTCTTCAGCGCCCTACGACCTGGGACCCGGACACACCGCAACCGTCCGAGCGCAACAGTTAACGTCTTGAATTTACTGGCGATCCCGGCAGGACTCGAACCTGCGACCCTCAGTTTAGGAAACTGATGCTCTATCCAGCTGAGCTACGGGACCGTCGTTGAGCCAATTCAATGCCCGCCAGTTGCACGCGATGTTAGCCTGCGACGAGCCCCCGGCCGGGCTTTGCCCCAACCGAACTCAGACTTCAGTCTATGAAACGCCCCTCCACCAGCGTCAAGCACGGACACCCGGCCATCCATTCCGGCGGCCTGACGCCGGTCGGCGCAATGTTTTGCACACAGAACGACAGAGTGCCGCAGTCCATGGCCCGAATTGAGGGTATGTCTGGAGCAACCGGTAAACGCTCGTCATTGCCGAGTGTACGGCCGGAGCGCCCCGCGTGAGCGACGAACTGCCACTCTTGTGCGATGCGGCAATAGCGCCCTTGTTCAGTTGCACGGATATTCGGAAAATCGAATGCTTGAATACTCAAAGTGGACGTCGATGGCGAAAAGCGAGGTCAAGATGCGATTGTCGGTACACGGGCTCCCTCAGCGGACGGCAGGCTCCGGCGTGGCAGGCTCTGGTATTGCAGGCTGGGCATTGCGCCTTGCGCTGATGGCGGCGGCAGGCTTGGCCGCATTGCCGGCGGCCACTTTCGCTGAGACGACGCAGCTTGCGTTCGCCAAGCCTCCGGCGGATACGGCCAAGCCTGCCGCCACCGCAACGCCACAGGGCGAACGGTTCGAAGTGCAGGCGCTGCAGATCGACGACCTGAAGTCGGTGTTCGCGACCGTGCGCAGCAAGGACCTGATCGAAGCGCGCGCCCGCACGCCGGGCACCGTCGCCACACTGAAAGTGGACGAAGGCACCCACGTCACCGCCGGTCAACTGCTGGCGATCGTCGCCGACGACAAGATCGCCCTGAAAATCCGCTCGCTCGACGCCCAGATCCAAGGCATCGAGTCGCGGTTACGAACCGCCAAGACCGAGCTTGAGCGCTCGGAAGAATTGAAAAAGCGCGGCGTCAGCCCACAAACTCGCGTCGACCAGGCCAAAACCGCGTTCGAAGTGGCCGCCAATGAAGCGAAGTCGGCCAAGGCCGAGCGCGCCGTGCTCGAAGAACAGATCAAGGAAGGGCAGGTTCTAGCCCCGGCCGAGGGCCGCGTTTTGCGCGTGCCGTTCACGGCGGGCAGCGTCGTCACGCCGGGTGAGAGCCTCGCGACCATCGCCGCCAACGAGTACCTGTTGCGGATCGAAATGCCGGAACGTCACGCCCGTTTCACCAAGAACGGCGACCTCGTCAAGATTGCCGCCCGCGGTTTGGACGGCAGGGGCGGCATCGTCGGCGAGGGCAAGATCGTCCAGGTTTATCCGGAGCTGCGCAATGGCCGTGTGGTCGCCGACGCGGAAGTGTCGGGCCTCGGCGACTACTTCATCGGCGAACGCGCACTGGCGTGGGTGTCGGCCGGCCAGCGCCGCGCCTATGTCATTCCGCGCAAATTCGTGACGCAGCGGTTCGGCCAGGACTTCGTCAAGCTCCAGCGCGGCGCCACGACGTCGGAGATCATCGTCCAGCTGGGACGCGAAACGCCGCTGCTCGGTCATAGCGACGGTGTCGAAGTGCTGAGCGGCGTGAACACGTCGGATGTGCTGGTGCGGCCATGACCCAGAGCGAGAACGAAAGTCCCAATTCTGCGAACCTCGGCGTCTCCGGCCGGATGACGGCGGCGTTCATCAAGTCGCCGCTGACGCCGCTGTTCCTGCTCGCTGCATTCGCGCTCGGACTGCTCGCCCTGTTCGGCCTGCCGCGCGAGGAAGAGCCGCAGATTTCGGTGCCGCTGGTCGACATCTCCGTCCGCACGGATGGTCTGAAGGCCGAGGACGCCGTGCGCCTCGTCACCGAGCCGCTGGAAGTCATCGTCAAGGCGATCAACGGCGTCGAGCACGTCTACTCGCGCACGGAAGATGATCGCGCGCTGATCACCGCGCGCTTCCTGGTCGGCACCCGCGCCGACGACGCCATTCTGCGCGTGCACGAGAAGGTGCGCGCCAACCTCAACCGCATCCCGGTGGGCATTCCCGAGCCGCTGATCGTCGGCCGCGGCATCGACGACGTGGCGATCGTGGTTCTGACGCTGGCGCCGAAGCCCGAGGCAGCTTCGCGCTGGCAGGACACGGGGCTCTACCGTCTGGCGCAGGATCTGCTGGTCGAGGTCGCAAAGCTCGAGGACGTTGGACTTTCCTACATCGTCGGCGGACGGGCGGATCAGATCCGCATCGAGCCCGATCCTGAACGGCTGACGCTCTATGGCATCACCATGTCGCAGCTGGTCGGCAAGGTGAAGGAGGCCAACCGCTCGTTTCTGGCGGGGCGCGTGCGCGAGGCCAACAAGAGCTTTCCAGTCGCTGCGGGACAGACGCTTTCGGGCATCCCCGATATCGGCCTCTTGGTGATCGGCTCGCGCGACGGGCGGCCAGTGTACGTGCGCGACGTGGCCGAGGTGGTGGCGGATTCAAAACCGCTCGAGCACCATACCTGGCACTACGCCAAGACCAAGGACGGGACGCTCGAGCGCGTGCCGGCTGTCTCGATCGCCGTCGCCAAGCGGGCCGGCGCCAACGCCGTCGAGATTTCCGAACGCATCCGCCATCGCGTCGCGACACTGAAGGGCAGCCTCGTGCCGGCCGACGTCGAGGTGATCGTGACGCGCGACTACGGCGAGACGGCCAACGAGAAGGCCAACGAGCTGTTGTTCCATCTCGCGCTCGCCACTATCTCGATCGTGCTGCTGATGGGCTTCGTCATCGGCTGGCGCGAAAGCATCGTGGTGGCGATCGTCATCCCGACCACCATCCTGATGACGTTGTTCGCGTCGTGGATGATGGGCTACACGATCAACCGCGTCAGCCTCTTTGCGCTCATCTTCTCGATCGGCATCCTGGTCGACGACGCCATCGTGGTGATCGAGAACATCGCGCGCCATTGGGCGATGAAGGACGGACGAACCCGCGTCAGGGCGGCGACGGAAGCGGTGGCCGAAGTCGGCAATCCGACGATCGTCGCGACGTTGACGGTGGTCGCCGCGCTGCTGCCGATGCTGTTCGTGTCGGGACTGATGGGGCCCTACATGAGCCCGATCCCGGCCAACGCTTCGGCGGCGATGATCCTGTCGTTCTTCGTCGCGGTGATCGTGACGCCGTGGCTGATGATCAAAGTCGGCCAGCCGCACGCCGCTGCCGGACACGGACACGGCGCGCACGACGAAGGCTGGCTCGGCCGCACGTTCCGCGCCTGGGCCCGGCCGATCATCCGCTCGCCCCGGACGGCATGGCGGTTTCTCGGCCTCGTCGCGCTCGCCACGCTGGTCTCGATGCTGCTGCCGATGCTGAAACTCGTCACCGTCAAGCTGCTGCCGTTCGACAACAAGTCGGAACTGCAGGTGGTGGTCGATCTGCCGCGCGGCACGACGCTTGAGACGACGGATGGCGTGCTGCAGTCCGCCGCGGCGCGTCTTGACGGACGTGAAGGAGCTGGCTTCGGTGCAATCGCACGCCGGCACCGCCGCGCCGTTCAACTTCAACGGCCTCGTCCGCCATTCGTACCTGCGCGCCGATCCCGAGCAGGGCGACCTGCAGATCAATCTGGTCGAGAAGGATCACCGCAGCCGCACCAGCCACGAGATCGCGCTCGACATCAGGAAGCGTCTCGCGGGGCTGCCGATGCCGGTCGGCGGTTCGCTCAAGGTCGTCGAAGTGCCGCCGGGTCCGCCGGTGATCTCGACGCTGCTTGCCGAAATCTATGGACCGGACGCCGAAACGCGACGGGAGACGGCGCGCAAGGTGCGTGAGGCGTTCCGCTCGGTGCCCTACATCGTCGACGACGACGACAGCTTCGGCATCGCCGCAACGCGCAAGCGGCTGCGCATCGACCAGGACCAGCTCGAATTCTACAAAGTCGAGGAGCGCGACGTCTACGACACCATCGAGTCGGCGCTCGGCGGCATCGTCGTCGGCTACTCGCATCGCGGCGGCGGACGCCATCCGATCGAGATCGCGGTGCAACTGCCCAAGCGCGACCTCGTCGTGACCGAGCGCGGCCTCGCCATCCCGGTGCCGGCCAATGCGCTGCCCGGCGAACGCGCGATCGTCGAGCTCGGCGACGTGATCCGCATCTCGGAGGAAGCGGCGTCGTTCCCGATCTTCCGTCACAATGGCCGCGCGGCCGAGATGGTGATGGGCGAGCTGGCGGGCGCCTACGAGGCTCCCGTCTATGGCATGCTGGCGGTGGCCGACGCCATCAAGGCGCGCAAGGACTGGGGTCCGGCTGGGCCGCCGGCGATCAGCTATCACGGCCAGCCCGAGGACGAGTCCAAGCCCGTGCTGCTGTGGGACGGCGAGTGGGAAGTGACCTACGTCACGTTCCGCGACATGGGCGCGGCGTTCGGCGTGGCGCTGCTCGGCATCTACATTCTGGTGGTGGCGCAGTTCCGCTCGTTCGTGTTGCCGCTGGTCATCCTGACGCCGGTGCCGCTGACGCTGATCGGCATCATGATCGGTCACTGGCTGTTCGGCGCGCCGTTCTCGGCGACGTCGATGATCGGGTTCATCGCGCTTGCGGGCATCATCGTGCGCAACTCGATCCTGCTCGTGGACTTCATCCGCCACGCCAAGACGCCGGACCGATCGTTGCGCGACGTGCTGCTGGAGGCGGGTGCGATCCGCTTCAAGCCGATCCTGCTGACCGCCGTCGCCGCGATGATCGGCGCCGCGGTGATCCTGTTCGACCCGATCTTCCAGGGCCTCGCCATCTCGCTGCTGTTCGGGCTGGTGTCATCGACGCTGCTGACGGTGCTGGTGATCCCGGCGATCTACGTCGTCATGCGCGACGACGGTCGCGTGTTCGAGGAAGACCGCGCGGACGCCGCCAAGGGCTGAGGCGCAACCACAGTCGCTGCAATTGCTGCCGCCCGGCGTCGCAAGATGCCGGGCGGAGTGTTTTTGTTGGCGCTTCTGGTGCCGACAAGCACCCGCGCCGGGTTGGCGCTTCGGATGCCGACTACGCACCCGCGCCGTTGCCCTCGAGGCCAAGCTCGTAGACGCGGGAGCGGGATACGCCGAGCGCGTCGGCGACTACCTTCGACGCGTCGCGCAGGCTCATCGTCACACGCGCCTCGGCGAGTTTACCGCGAATGACGTCGTCGGTGACGTCGATCTCGAGCGGCGGGCCGACGAGCAGAACGACCTCGCCCTTGATCTCGCGGCTGGCGGCGAGAACGGCGAGATCGGGCAGCGAGCCGCGCAGCGTTTCCTCGTGCAGCTTGGTCAACTCGCGCGCGACGACGGCGGGGCGCGGACCGAGGATGGCCGCGAGATCGGCGAGCGTCTCGGCAACCCGCTGCGGCGCTTCGTAGAACACGAGCGTCGCCGGGATCGCCGCGAGCGCGGTGATGCGCGTGCCGCGGGCGGCTGAGCGCGGTGGCAGAAAGCCGGCGAAGTGGAAGGCGTCGGTCGGCAGGCCGGAGGGTCCGAGTGCGGCGATCGCGGCGCAGGGGCCCGGCACGCTCTCGACGTGGTGGCCGGCGGCAAGCACGTCGCGGACGAGCTTGAAGCCCGGATCAGAGACCAGTGGCGTGCCGGCGTCGGAGACGAGCGCGATGCGCTTGCCCTCGGCCAGCAGTCCCAACACGCGCGGGCGCATCTCGTCGGCGTTGTGCTCGTGATAGGGCTCGGCTCGGACGCGGATGCCGAAATGCGAGAACAGCGTGCGCGAATGGCGGGTGTCCTCGCACAGTACGACGTCGGCGCGGGCGAGGACGGCGAGCGCCCGCAAGGTGATATCGGCGAGATTGCCGATCGGCGTGGCAACCAGATGCAGCCCAGGGGCGAGCGGCTTTGAGAGTTGCCGCTCCACCTCGCGGGCGGCGTGGCCCGGCGTCTCGCTCGATCGCTCGGGCGGCGGCTGATCCGGCGTGGCATCGTTCGACAGCAACGGTTTGGCTGTGATCGCGGCGGGGGCGGCAGACGCCGGAGTTCTATGTTTGGGCCGGTGGCGTTTCATGGTGTCCTGATGGCCGTGAAACTTGGAGCAACCAACCCGGCATCCGCGAGGTCCGCGAGGAAGTGTTTCTTGATGCTACGCCAAGTGCGGGATCGAGAATCTGATCGATTGTGACAGTTCGGTCCTTCTCGCACACGTTGCGAGGCGCTATCAATCGGGACCGTGTCCTGTTCGTGCCGGCGCCCGGGCATCGTCCGTGTCGCCGTGCCGTCCAGCTGCAGGCCAACTACTTTGTACTCGTCTCGAGTTCTCAGTCGAACCCACAGACCTTCGGGACACGTCCACTCATGCGCAAACTCATGCTCACCACGCGATCGCTGTTGATGCGAAGCGGCATCGCACTGGCTGCGGCCGGTCTGATGGCGGCATGCGCAACCAATGTCGGCCCGGCGGCGGATTCCACGGCGGCGATCAAGCCGGCCGACCAGCCGGCCGCGGCGAGCCAGCGCCAGCGTCCTGTGAAAATCGCCATGCTGCTGCCGCTGGCCGGGTTCGACCAGACCGCCGTCGTCGCCAAGGCGATGAAGCAGGCGGCCGAATTGGCGCTGTTCGAGATCGACAACCCGGCGGTGCAGCTCGTCGTCAAGGATGACAAGGGCAGCGCCGACGGCGCGCGCGCGGCAGCCGACGAAGCCATCAAGGAAGGTGCGGAGATCATCCTCGGGCCGCTGTTGTCGCGGGCGGTGCCGGGTGCGGCGAGCGTGGCGAAGCCGGCCAACGTGCCGGTGATCGCGTTCTCCAACGACCGGCAGGTGGCGGGACAGGGCGTGTACCTGCTGAGCTTCCTGGCCGAGCCGGAAGTGGACCGCGTGATCGGATACGCGGTGGCGCAGGGCAAGCGGCGGATTGCGGCGCTGATCCCCGACGATGCCTACGGCCGCGCCGTCGAGCCCGCGTTCCGCGACGCGGTGCAGCGCGCAGGCGGCAGCGTGGCCACGGTCGAGTTCTACCCGGTGCAGGCCAACGGCATGCTGGAGCCGGCGAAGCGCGTGATGGAAGCGATCAAGACCGGCGCAGCGGTCGGCGAGCCGATCGACGCCCTGTTCATTCCTGGCGGGCCGGATCAGCTGCCGCAGCTCGGACCGCTGATCGCGTATTCGGGCATCGACAAGAACCGCGTCAAGCTGCTCGGCACCGGCACCTGGGAGTTCCCCAACATCGGCCGCGACGAGGCGTTCGTGGGCGGCTGGTATCCGGGTCCGGACCCGCGCGGCTTCAGCGATTTCTCGCAGCGCTTCGCCAAGACGTTCGGCTCGGCGCCGCCACGGGTGGCGAGCCTGGCGCATGATGCGGTGACACTGGCCGTCGGCTTGTCGTCGAACCCGCCAGGAGCCCGGTTCACGCCCGGCAATCTGACGCGCCCGGCTGGCTTCTCTGGTATCGACGGCACGGTGCGCTTTGCGGCGAGCGGAGCCTCCGAGCGGGGGCTCGCCATCCTCGAAGTGCAATCGTTCGGCTCGAGCATCGCCGATCCGGCGCCGAGCCAGTTGACCAACGGACAGCTGTCGCAGGCCACCAACCGCGTGCAGTAAGTAATCCGACGACAATCAGCTCCGCGAAATTCGGTTGGGCAATGGCGACCGGCTTGAGCTACGCTTGAAGCTGAGCGCTGATGCGCCCGGTGCGATGGTGCGCCGATGCCGTGAACACGTCCCTCTCCCGTCCCTCGATCGGAACGCGCCCTTCGATGATCGTCGTTCTCACCATCGTCGCGCCGGTGTTCGGCTTGATCATCATCGGCTATCTCGCGGCCAAGTATAGACTTCTCGACGAAAGCGCCGGACGCGGACTGACCGAGTTCGCATTCAAGCTGGGCATCCCGGCATTGCTTTGCCGCACGGTGGCGACAGCGAAGCTCTCGGATTTGTCGCTTCTGCACGTCTGGGGCGCGTTCTATGGCGCGGCGGCGTTCACCTGGATCACCGCAACGCTGTTGACCCGCGTCGTCCTCGCCCGGCCCGCCGTCGATGGCCCGGCGATCGCGATGTCGTCGGTGTTCGGCAATACGGCGATGCTCGGTCTGCCGCTGTCGATCGCGACGTTCGGGGCGGAGGCGGCGGCGCCGATCGCGCTCATCCTGTCGATACACGCCCCGATGCTGTGGATGACGGGGCTCATTCATTCCACCGCCGTCAACGAACAACGCGACACGTCGGTCATGGAGATGCTGTCCGGCGTCGCGCGCGACCTGTCGCGCAATGCGATCATCATCGGCATCGTGATCGGCGCGCTGTGGCGGCTGGTCGGCATCGAATTGCCGAAGCCGGTCGATCGTATTCTGGAGTTGTTGGCCCAAGCCGGCGTGCCGGCCTCGCTGGTGGCGCTCGGGCTGACGCTCGTCGCCTTCGAGATCAAGGGGCAGACGGCGTCGCTGACGGCGATCATCGCATTGAAGCTGCTGTTCATGCCGCTCGTCGCATGGAGCATCGCCCACCTGGGCTTCGGCCTCTCGGGCATACCACTCGGCGTCATCGTCATCATGGCGGCGATGCCGGCGGGAGCAAACGCGTTCATTTTCGCCACCAAGGAAGGCCGGGCGATCAATTCGGCATCGGGTGCGGTGGCGCTCGGCAGCATCCTGGCCGCGGCAACCACGGCCATCTTGATTTCGCTGCTCACCGGCCGCTGAACTCCAGCGGACACGACCGGCATTCGAGGAGGGGGACGGCGCTCAGGCGGCGATGGCCTCGGCCTCGCGGCGGGGCGGGGCGGCGGCGAACGGGTGCACAACCTGCTGGGCGACGGGATCGGCGCTGGCCACCCCTGCCGGAAGCGTCATGACGCCCGACAACTCGGCGAACAGGCGCTGGAGGGCATACGTCGCGGCATCGAGTTGCTGCTCGGCAGCGCTCTGCAGCTCATGCACCGCCTCGACGCGCGCGATCGCCTGCGTCACCACTCCGGTGGCGCGATCCCATTGCGCATCGCGCGAAAGACGATCGGGAATGACCGAGGCCGCGGGAAGCGCGACGGCGGACGAGAACGACGGCAGGCGGAGCGTGGGGCGCAATCTCGACAGACGCAGACGGGCCTTGGCTGCCGCCGGCCACGCCAGGAAGGCTAAGCCGGACGTTGCCAATATTGCCGCCAATACGGTCGCGATACCTTGCACGGGCAAGTGTTCCATGAAATTCTATGTAGAAGACCGCCAGTTTGTACTTGTTCGCCAAATAAAACAAGTTATCAGATCAAATTTAGCGAGCTAAATCCGTGCGTTGCTCGCGCAACGTGACACGGCTTGAAACTATGCGGTGCCCATCTTTAAGAATTGATTAAGAATCCGACGATCACCCGACGGCAGATCGCGCGACTTGCGACGCAGCTCAGGGCGTGGCCGGAGACGTCGCGAGCGGCGGCGCGATACCGGCCGCGCGGCTGAGACCAGCCCGGCGCGCCTGGCGGCGGCTTGGTGCCGGCAGGAAGCGGCGCGGTCGCACCCGCCGCGCGCAATCCCGTGAAACGGTAATGGCCGGTGATCTGATCGACGAACAGGCCGTCCTCGAGCTGCGGTCCCCAGCCCCGATTATGAATGATCATCGGCCGGCCGGAGGGGCCGATCTCGTTGGCGACGATGGCGATGTGCGTGCGCGAATGGCGGTTCTGAGGCCGCCAGTAGCTGACGATGTCGCCGGGGCGGTAGTCCTCGGCGAACTCGGTGATCGGCATCGACTGGCCGTGGGCGGCAAAGAAGCGGCGCAAGGTATCGACGCGGCGGTGGTCGATGTTGGGGTCGCCGCTGCCTGTGCGGGTTTGTTGCACGAGCGCCTGCAGATCGATCGACAGCGCGCGATAGGCGCGGATCAGCACGTCGGTGCAGACGCCGTAGAACGACGGCACGTCGCCCATCGGATAGGCAATGCGGCGATACTTGTCATTATAGACTACGAACTCGCGCGTCTGGGACAAGGCGGCATTGGCCAGGGCGACGCCGAACTCGGCCGGGTCGCGCGGGACGTCGGCTGAGGCAAGCGA
The DNA here is from genome assembly GCA_963819775.1 of uncultured Alphaproteobacteria bacterium. GTDB lineage: Bacteria > Pseudomonadota > Alphaproteobacteria > Rhizobiales > Hyphomicrobiaceae > JAKAML01. Next base: position 30,400 of record CAWFXM010000012.1, on the reverse strand, counting down.
AACCGCCGGGCTTCGGGTGGCGAAGGGCAGGTCCGCAACGCAGACGTTGCTGGTCGCGGGTGGCGGCGTTGATGCTGATGCGCCGTCGGTAAGGTCGGGGACGACAATGGCGGCGATCACGCTGTCCGGCTGCCCGGCGACCGGCGCCGACACGCCCGGCGCGTGGGCCGACGGTGCCACTTCGGGGGCTGCAATGGCGTCGAGCGGGGGCGCGGCGGCGACGGACGGCGCGATCGACGGCGCGGGCGGTACTGGCGACAGAAGTGCCGCCTCGACCGCAGGAGGCGCGAGGACTACGGAAGCGGAGGCCAGGCTTTCTGGCGATGCGGATGGCACGGGCGGCGGCGAGACGGGCTCGGAGCGCGCCATCGCTTGCGGCAGCAGGGCCGGAGGCTCGGTCACGCCCGCAATCGTGACCGGGACGGCTGGCGACGGCGACACGGCGATTGCAGGCGGCAACACTCGGTGCGGCAAGGCGGGGCGGGGCGCGGCTTTAGCCAGATCCAGCGGCCGCGCGCCGGGACGCAACGACAGGCTGAAGCCGATGGCGAATGCGACGATGATGAACGGCAGCAGCAGTATCGCCAGGGTCTGGCGATCGTCCGAACCATAAGCGCGAGGGCGGGCGACGGCCCCGCCACGATGGCGCTTGGCGGTGTCCGCTTTGCCGGGACGAGACGTGTTGGTTCGCGAAACGGCGTTGCGCGCCGGGGCCGCATGGGCGCCGGACGGCGCACGCGACGCTGCGGCCGCCGCGCGCTTGCGGCTGTGCGACGCCTTCGGCCGACGTTTGGACGCCTTCTTCACGTGGCGGTTCCCGCAAGTGTCCGTGCAACCGACGGACCAACTCAATCGTAACCGATAACCACCTCAAACCAAATCGGAAAATTGATATGACCGACGTCGGATCGACGCGCCGTGGCGCCGCAGCCGCAGGAGCGTCACAGCGGTAGCGTGCAACCCTCGACGGCGGCGGCCAAGCGTGGATCGATGATCGGCTCGAGCATCCCACGCACCGCGTCCGGCGTCAGCCCCGAAAGCCGGAGACTGCGGAGCGAAATGTCGCCCGCGCTTTTCGACAGCTTGCGACCAACGGGATCGGCGATCAGGCGGTGGTGATGATAGAGCGGCTCGGGCAGGCCGAGCAGCACCTGCAGCAGCCTGTGCAGGCCCGTCGCAGCGAAGAGATCGTGGCCGCGGGTGACGTGGGTGACACCTTGCCGGGCATCGTCGATCACCACGGCGAGGTGATAGCTGGCGGGGACATCCTTGCGCATGATGACGGCGTCGCCCCAGCGGGCGGGGTCGGCGGCATGAACGGCGCGCGTGCCGTCGGCCAATAGCTCGGTGAAAGTCAGGGGACGCACGCCGAGACGGGCCTCAGCCCGGTCGAGGGCGCGGGCCATGTCGATACGCAGCGCGAACGGCTCGCCGCGCGCCTGGCGCTGCATGACCTCGGCGGGCGTCAGCGACTTGTGCAGCCCGGGATAGAGCGGCGCGCCGTCTGGATCGAGGCGGGCTGGATCGAGACGTGCGGGATCCAGGGGGACCGGATCGAGGCCGGCGGGGTTGCGCTCCGCGGCGGCGGCGATTTCGGAACGGGTGGCGAAACAAGGATAGAGCAGACCTTCGGCCTGCAAGCGCGCGGCGGCGGCGCGATAGTCGGCGAAGTGATCCGACTGGACCAGCACCGGCTGCTCCCAGTCGAGGCCGAGCCAGCGCAAGTCGTCGAAGATCGCGGCGGCGAACTCGGGCCGGGCGCGGGCGGTGTCGATGTCCTCGATGCGCAGGATAAAGCGGCCGCCGGTTCGCCGCGCCAGCTCAAAGCCGGTCAACGCCGACAAGGCATGGCCCAGGTGCAGGAGACCGTTGGGGCTCGGGGCGAAGCGGAAAACAGGCGTCATGGGCTGCGACAATGGTTCAGTCGCACGTACCATTGCGTCCGGCCCCCGCGGAATATGTCCGGGCGATGCGCTCGAGCACCGGATCCCAGGTGCGTCGCTCGCTCGCCGGATAGAGCAGCGCCCAACTGTTGATGAGCTTGCCGCCGCACGTGAAGCTGACGCGCTCATAGAACATGGTGCCATCACGCGTGCCCGACAGCACGAACCACTTATCGCGCACCGGCGCATAGTCGATCTGCGCGCCGACGTAGTTGTTCTCGATCAGGAACGTCCGGTAGTCGGCGAGCGTGCTGTCCTCGGCGTTGGCGAACGCGCCGACGAGAAGGCGCGCAACACCGTCCTTGGAGACGAGCAGGCGGCCGTCTTCGCTCTCGTTGGCGGGTTCTTCGGGAAAGCGCGCGGTGGGGTAGGCGATGGTGAAGCCGTGGCGCGCGTTGCGGTAGGTGGTCCAATCGCCGACCGACGCGCCAGCGGACCACGCGGGTGCGAGCCCGGCCAGCATGGCCAAAACGAAGACCGAGACCAGAGGGACAAGAGTGCGAGCGGACCGCAGCATTTCAGTACTCCACTATCGAAGTGCGCGAGGCTTCGTCGAAGTGATGATAACTTACTCTCACGCAGCGTTTGGTGAAAGCGCGGGGCGCACCATCGGTGCGTTGAAATAGATCTCACGGCGATCGATCATGTCCAAGCTACGTGGCGGCAGGGCCGCGGGTTTCATCGACACGACGGACGATCTACAGCGCGGCATTCGCGCGTTGCGTCGGCGGTGCGGCCACATGCGCCGCATCCACGACTTGACCGGCGATCCGCCGTTGCGCCGCTATCCGCCGGGCTTCGAGGGCTTGGCGCGCATCATCGTCGGGCAGCAGCTTTCGATCGCCAGCGCGGAAGCGATCTGGTCGCGGACGCGCGCGGCAGTTCAGCCGTTCACCGCGGCGGCGCTGTTGTCGCTGACCGACGAGCGATTGCAGGGCGCGGGGCTGTCGCGCGGCAAGGTCCGCACGCTGCGGGCGCTGGCGGAGCGTATCGATGCGGGCGAGCTGGCGATCGCACCGCTGGCCACAGCGACAGAGGACGAAGCGCACGCGGCGCTGACCGCGGTGCCGGGGATCGGCCCATGGACGGCGGATATCTTTCTCTTGTTCTGCGCCGGTCGGGCGGACGCGTGGGCGTCTGGCGATCTGGCGTTGCAGGTGGCGGCGCAAATGATGCTCGATCTCGGCGAACGCCCGCGCGCCGACGAGTTGACGCTGATTGCCGAGCGCTGGCGGCCCCATCGGGGTGTCGCCGCGAGATTGCTGTGGGCCTACTACAAGGTGGCAAAGGCCTCGAGATCAGGCACGCCAATGTGAGCCGGCGAAGCCGGCACACGTGGCGGTAGCGGGCGAATCTGAGGCTACACGTGCAAGAGCTTCACAGATACGACATGCGCGGCTAGTATCCCGGCGTTCGAGCGGGGTAACCCGATTCGCGTGCAATGCAGGAAACCGTCAGGACGCAGCCTCGTGAATGCTCACGCTGCCATGCCGGAACACTGTCCGGCCCTGGTCTTGAATGCCGACTTCCGGCCCCTGAGCTACTATCCGTTGTCGCTCTGGAGCTGGCAGGAGACGGTGAAAGCCGTATTTCTGGATCGGGTCAACATCGTCTCCGAATATGACCGCTTCGTCCGCAGCCCCAACGTGGAGATGCGGTTGCCGAGCGTGGTGTCGCTCAAGACCTATGTGAAGCCCGCGCTCTATCCCGCGTTCACGCGGTTCAACGTGTTCCTGCGCGACCGCTTCACCTGCCAGTACTGCGGGACCAAATCGGAATTGACGTTCGACCATCTGACCCCACGCTCGCGCGGCGGCCAGACGCGATGGGACAACGTCGTGACCGCGTGCTCGCCTTGCAATCTGGCGAAGGGCGGCTCGATGCCCGAGGTCATCAAGATGTGGCCGATGCAGATGCCGTATCGACCGACGGTGTTCGAGTTGCACCGCAACGGCCGGCTGTTCCCGCCGAACTACCTGCACGACAGCTGGCTCGACTATCTCTATTGGGACACCGAGCTCGAGCCCTAAACTCCTGAGCGGCCCGTCAAGAAAAAAGCGGTCCGGGCGCGAGCCAGAACCGCTGAGGCGGATAGATCAATGGAAGTCCAAGTCGAGTTTGACGATGCGACCGCGGTCAGGCGGCGCGGCGCATCGGCTGGCTGCAGAGCGACTGCGCGATGATGTCGACCGCGCGGCTCCAATCGAGTTCCGCCGATGCCGCCGATTTCAGTCCGAACGCCACGAGTGCGTCGACCGGGGCGCCGCCGTCGCGGAACACGCGCGCGCACGACTGCCGGGCGATGCCGAGTGACTGATGCCACTCCATGGGATTGATGTGGTCGGGGTTCATTTCTTTTGCCTCCTCAAACAAACTCTGATCCGGATTTAGGCTGAAGCTCGGCGTCGCGCTGGAAGCGCGCACTACACACCACGCTGGAAGCGCGCTTTCGGCAGGACGGAAGACGGGGTGGCAAGCACACCCAATGCTCTGGCATCACGACGCGAAACCGTGAACTGTGATGCCTTGAGGGGACTGTTGTCGCACATCGAGTGTGCTTGCCGGCTGTGGGGAGTGGCTGTTTGCCACTCCGATGGGATGATCATTCGTCAGCCTCGAGGTTTCAGCCCCTGATGATTGCCGACAGGGGAACCGGAACTCTCAACGCGCACCGAGGTCAGAACGGTACTCACGACCTCGCTCAAGGAACGCCACGAACTGGTTGGGGACGCCACGCGATACTCCTGACATGGTGAACAAGTGGGGGTGAACAAGCTGCAACGGGCGGGGACGCAGAGCACGCGACGCGAACTAGATGCCGCCGGGGAACGCACGCGACGCAACGCGACAATGGGGCCGGTCAGCTTGGACGAAACGCGGAACTGACGCACGCAGGCCGGAACTCGGGGACGCAACTGGGACGCTACTGTACGCAACGCGATACCGACGGCGACTGACGCAACAGGGACGCAACCGACACGGAGCCTGAGACGCGGCTCGAACCATTGGTCGTCAACTCGACGCCTTGGGCGCCCCACGCAACAACCGACTGGGGCCGAAGGTTGGCGAGCCGCTCGAGGATACGCTTCGACTTGTTTCCAGGAGCGGCTAGCCGGAATTTCGAGAACGCGCCTTGGAGCACGCTCTTAGGGGCCACCTGGCCCGACACGGACGCAACAGGACGCAACGAACGCTGACAGGACGCAACAACGCTACGGACGCAACAAACGCTACCAACGCCACGCTTACTGAAACCAACACGCGGAACCGAACTCGGGATCGGCAAAGACGACTGAGGCGAGCGAACTTCGGAAGACTTCTCCGCTACGCCGGCGCGACGTGCTGAAAGCGCGCCTCCGGCACGACGCAAACTCGACAACAACACACGCCGCGGTGACATCTTTCCGTCGAGCGACACATCGGGGTTCGGGACCAACGCAAACTCGATCATCCCAGTCTCCCGTACTCGTGACACCTACGCGCTACTTTTACTCGCCACCCGCATCACTCTTGCGACCACCGGTTCGCTTTGTGTTCCGCGAACAGGTGAGACTTAACCGCCACATCAAGGCAAGAAATTGACGTGCCGGTGTCTGGCAGGAGGTTTTTGGCTAACGGAGAGATGAATGGGCCACACACGGTGGATAACTGGCCGTGTCAAGAGGCGGAAAAATTTATCAAAACATTGATAATAAACGATTTTATCGAGACTGCTCGGCGGAGAAAAATGCCGCCTTCAAGCTGGTGATAAATAATAGAAGCGATGCGACGACGTTCCAGCCGGCGAGCGAGAGCCCCAATATGACGAGCGCCGGCTCGTCACAGCGGACCACTTTGGCCTTGGCGAGTTCGCCGAGGAGATTTCCGGCGGTGCCGGTGATCGTATTGGCCGCCCCAGCGCAGGTGTCAGGGCCCGGCCAGAATTTCCACTCCGCGCCTGCGTGGTAAATGCCGAGCCCCGCGTTCATGAGGAAGGCGAGCGCCACCGTAAAGAACAGCAAGGCCGCCAGCCGGCCGCGATCGGCGCTGACCAGGACGAGCGCGAGAAACAGCAGCGGGATGGAGACGTAGTAGGCCGTGCGCTGCTCGAGGCACAGCGGGCAGGGGGCGATGCCGCCGATGTGCTCGATGGCAAGCGCGGCGATGATGGCGGTGGTCGCGACGACGAGTGCGAACCCGCCGGTCTTGTAGGCGGCGGAGCCGATCGAATTCCTGATGCCGACGACACTCATCACTCAACCCCTCGCACGCCCGGCCGCGGATCGCAGCGGCGTCTCAACACAATGTCAGCGCGCCCGATCCCGACAGCAGTTTTCACACCCACATAAAGCGCGACCAGGATCACCGCGACAACAGCGGCGACCAGCGCCAGACGACGCTCGATAAAGCCCTTGATCGCTTCGCCATAGGTCTTGAGCGCCCAGCCAAGCGCAAAGAAGCGGGCGCCGCGCGCAATCAGGCAGGAGACGATGAAGAACGCCAGTCCGACGTGGACGACGCCGGACAGGATGGTGACGATCTTGATCGGCGGCAGATGAGACAGGCCCGAGGTGACGAGCAGCAGCATGGTCGTTTCACGGCCGGCGCACACCTTGAGCCGCTCGAAGTCGTCGAGCTTGCCGTAGAACTCGAGAACCGGCGCCGCCAGGGTGTCGAACGCAAACGCGCCGAGAAGGTATCCGGCGATGCCACCGAGGGTCGAGGCAACGGTGGCGACGAGGGCATAGCGGTAGGCGCGGTCGGGCCGCGACAGCACCATCGGCGCGAACAGCACGTCCGCGGGGATCAGGAACACCGAGCTTTCGATGAACGCGATCACGGCAAGCCACACCTCCGCGGATTTGCGGGCGGCGAGCGACAAGGTCCAGTCATAGAGGCGTTTGATCATGGCGAGGGCATAGGGGCGAACGGCCAAAAGTCCATGGACAGTGCGGCGCAGGACCATTGCGGATGACGCAGGGAACGCGTGTGCTGCGATCGATTGTCCGTCATTGCGTGGTCAAGAACGCACGAACGAATTCGACAGCCGCCGCACGATCTCGTTCAGCACGAAGCGGCCGCCGGCCGTGGCGCGGATGACGGAGGACGCAGGACCGGTCACGTCGGCCCACTCGCCACCAGGGTCGAGGCCGGGCGCGAGACAGGCCGCGATTTCGCCCGCCTCGTGCGCGGATACCGCAGGCCGCGCGACGCGCTCGACGAACCCCATGGCCACGAGATCGGCGATTTCGGCGTCGGAGGGGCGAAATCCGCTCGTGGCAGCGAGGCGATCGAGATCGAGGCCCTCGCTGAGCCTGAGCCCCATCAGCAGCATCTCGTCGGCTTCCTCGGCGCGGGTGAGCGGCGTTAGCTCGACACGCCCATGTCCCTGCTTTTCGACCAGATCGGCCCAGCGCTCGGGATTTTTCTCAGCGACCGTCGCGTGGCGAATGCGGTCGACGATGACGCGTCCATGTGCGCCGGCGCCGATGCCGGCATAGGCGCCGTAACGCCAGTAGACGAGGTTGTGGCGGCTCTCCTGACCGGGGCGGGCGTGGTTCGAGATCTCGTAGGCGGGCAGACCAGCGGCGGCGGTCATATCCTGCGTCAGCGCATAGAGCGCCAGCGCCGCGTCGGGATCGGGGATGACGAGCTTGCCCGCGGCATGAAGCGAGGCGAACGGCGTCTCCGGCTCGATCGTCAACTGATAGAGGGAGAGATGATCGCCGGCGAGGGCGAGCGCGGCGCGCAATTCGGCCTCCCACGCGGCGGGGGTCTGGCCGGGGCGGGCGTAGATGAGATCGAAGGTGAAGCGGTCGAAGTTGCGGCGCGCGATGTCGATGGCAGTCAGCGCCTCGGCGGCGGAATGCAGGCGGCCAAGGCGGCGCAGCTCGTCGTCGTGAAGCGACTGCACGCCGAGCGAGACCCGGTTGACGCCGGCCGAGCGGTAGCCACGGAAGCGCTTGGCTTCGACGCTCGACGGATTGGCCTCGAGCGTGACCTCGGCGTCGAGGGCGACGGGCCACAGCGCGGAAATGCGGTCGAGGATGGCAGCGACCGTGCGCGGCGACATCAACGACGGCGTGCCGCCGCCGAAGAAGATGGACGTGACGACGCGGCGGGATTGGCGATCCAATTGCGAGCCCATCAGCCGGGCGGTGTCGTCGAGCTCGGCCAGGAAGGCGCGAAGGAAGCGGCCTTCGTCGACGCCGCCGTGACGGACGTGGCTGTTGAAATCGCAGTAGGGGCACTTCTGGGCGCAGAACGGCCAGTGCACGTAAATTCCAAAGCCCGGCTCCGCCGGGACGATCCCGAAGCCCTGCTCCGCTCGAGGCTCGCCGGACGCCCGTGCCTGCACTGGATACGCTGATTGACATGCTCCTATTTATTCAGGCTGGCCGCGAGGAGGGCCTTGGCGATCGTGCGCCAGATGGGCTCGGCCTGGAAATGGGTATCACGGGTCACGGCTTCCAGGGACGCGAGGAACTGCGGCAGCGTGGCGCCATCGTTGGCCAGTTCGGCGCGAAGGCCGGCGATGAAAGCCGCAAGCTCGGCCTGGGTCGAGATGTTGGCGGCGGCGGCAGCGAAGCCCGCTGCGTCGCGAACGGCGTTGGGCGGCGCGTCGGCCACGGCGAGGCCATCGAGGCAAGCGGCCTTGAAGGCGGCGAAAGCGCGGGTGCGATGTGAATTGGCGTACTTTGCTTGCGGCTCCATCTCGCCGATAGGTCAGCGTCTCGCCGTCGGCGACGAACATCGGATCGTAGCCGAAGCCGTTGCCGCCGCGCGCAGGCCACACCAGATGACCGTGGACCTTGCCTTCGAAAATCTGCGTTTCGCCATCGGGCCAGGCGAGGCAGAGCACGGAGATGAAATTGGCGCGCGGTCCCCATCTCGAGATTCGGGAGCCGACCAGCCGTCGCGGCGCGCGATCTCTTCGGCGACCTTGGCCATGGCCAGACCGAAGTCCTTGGTGGGGCCCGCCCAGCGCGCGGAGAAGATTCCGGGCGCCCCGCCGAGGCAATCGACCTCCAGGCCACTGTCGTCGGCGAGCGCGGGAAGGCCGGAGCCAGTCGCCGCGGCAAGCAGCCTTCAAGCGGGCGTTGCCGGCGAAGGTGGATTCGGTCTCATCGGGCTCGGCGAGGCCAAGGTCACCGGCGGAGACGGCATCGAGGCCATAAGGTGCGATGAGTTGGTGGATCTCCCACACCTTGCCCTTGTTGTGGCTGGCGACGACGAGGCGTGTGCCCGCGGTGAGCCGGTTGCGGTCGTTGCCGGTCATGCAAGCCCCCAGATCCGAGGCTCGGCGAACTCGAGGCAGTTGCCGGCCGGGTCACGGAAATAGATCGAGCGGCCACCGGGCTTGCCGTCCGGCGTCGGCCATCGGAAGTCGGCCTCGATGGCGACGCCATGCGCTGCCGAGACGCGCGACCCACTGGTCGATCTCAGCCGCGGTGGCGGCGAAGCAGACGTGTCCAGGGCCCTGCGCGCCATGCGGCGGAACGGGAAGCGTGGCATTGGGCGGCGGCGGAACCGCGGTCGCCGCGGGATTGAAGATCAACAACATCTGCGGTCCGATGCGATAGAAGAGCTGACGGCCGGCCGCGCGCGACCGCGGCTCGAGGCCGAGCACGTCACGATAGAACGTCTCGGCGGCGCCGAGGTCGGCCGCGTACAGGATCGTCTCCAGAATACGATCCGGTTGCATCTCTCGGACCTATGCCACGGTCAGCTTCTGCAGCTGCACGAGTTCGCCGATGCCCTTCTTGGCGAGCTTCATCAACTCGTCGAACTGCTCCTGCGAGAACGCGGTGGTTTCGGCGGTGCCCTGCACCTCGACGATGCCGCCGGCACCGGTCATGACGAAGTTGCTGTCGGCATCGGCGGCGCTGTCCTCGGCGTAGTCGAGGTCGAGCACCGGCTTGCCCTTGAAGAGGCCGCAACTGACGGCGGCGATGTGATCGCGCAGCACGCCGTCCTTCACCATGTCACGCATCTTCATCCACTGGATGCAATCGTGCAGCGCCACCCACGCGCCGGTGATGGCGGCTGTGCGCGTTCCGCCGTCGGCCTGGATCACGTCGCAATCGACGGTGATCTGACGCTCGCCCAGCTTCTGCAGATCGACGACGGCACGCAGCGAGCGGCCGATGAGACGCTGGATCTCCTGCGTGCGGCCGGAGGGCTGCCCCTGGGTCACTTCGCGGCGGGTGCGATCGGAGGTGGCGCGCGGCAGCATCGCGTATTCGGCCGTGACCCAGCCGCGGCTCTGGCCCTTGAGCCACGGCGGCACCCGTTCTTCGAGGCTCGCCATGCACAGCACGTGGGTATTGCCGAACTTGATCAGGCATGAGCCCTCGGCGTGCATCGACACCCCGCGCTCGATGGAAACGCGGCGAAGTTCTTCAGGCTGGCGTTTGGAAGGGCGCATGGGCCGTCAATGTCCTGGGGTCGGAGGCGGGTGAAGTGCTTGGTTCGGTGGCCGGCGAAGCGTATGTGAGAGGATCTGGCCCGGCAACCGGTCGGCGGCAGGCGCGGAACGGATGCGATCCGATTGAGCCTGGTCGCGGTATTTCCTACTTTTCCGGCAACGGCAAGTGCAAAGGGCGACGCACCGACGATGAGGGATTTGACAGACCTCGCCAAGCTCAACGAACGGTCGCGGACCATCCTGCGGCAGATCGTGGAAAGCTATCTGGCCACCGGCGAACCGGTCGGCTCGCGCAATCTGGCGCGGGTGCTGCCGATGGCGTTGTCGCCGGCGTCGATCCGCAACGTGATGTCCGACCTCGAAATGCTCGGGCTGATCCATGCGCCGCACACCTCGGCCGGGCGGCTGCCGACGCAACAGGGGCTGCGGCTGTTCGTCGACGGATTGCTCGAGGTCGGTGACCTGGCCGACGATGAGCGGCGGCAGATCGAGGCCCAGATCGGTATCAAGCGCGAGAAGACCGTCGATCAGGTGTTGCAGGAAGCCGGCGAGATGATCTCCGGACTTTCGCACTGCGCGGGCGTGGTGCTGGCCGAGAAGCAGGTGTCGCGGCTGAAACACATCGAGTTCGTCCGGCTGGAGCCGCTGCGGGCGCTCGTCGTCCTCGTCGGCGAGGATGGTAGCGTCGAAAACCGGGTGATCGCGCTCCCCGCTGGCCTGCCCGCAAATGCGCTGGTCGAGGCGGCGAACTACCTCAACGCGACCATTGGCGGGCTGACGATCGCAGAGGCGCGGACGCGCATAGAAACGGAATTGACGAGTGCCAAGGCCGAACTCGACGGGCTGACCAAGAAAGTCGTGGAAGCCGGGCTTGCCGAGTGGTCGGGGTCGCAGGACGACCGCAAGAGCCTGATCGTGCGCGGGCAGGCCAACCTGCTCAAGGACGTGACCGTCGCCGAGGATCTCGACCGCATCCGGCAGCTGTTCGGCGATCTCGAGGAAAAGCGCGAACTCGTGCAACTGCTCGGCGCGTCGGAGCATGCGGACGGCGTCAGGATTTTCATCGGCTCCGAGAACAAACTGTTCTCTCTGTCGGGGTCGTCGCTGATCGTTTCGCCGTTTCACGACCAGAGCCGCAAGGTGGTCGGCGTGCTCGGCGTGATCGGACCGACGCGGCTGAATTACGCGCGCATCATCCCAATGGTGGACTATACCGCCAAGCTCGTCGGCCGACTGCTGACTTGATTTTTTGACCCTATCGGCCGATATCGGCCGCATTGTTCTCGCGGGATGGCTTCGTGCCAAGGCGCGAGATGATTGCCAACCGTCTGGAGATATGATGAGCGACGACAAGAAGGGTCCGGAAGCAGGCGCCGAGGCCGCGACGGCTGCCGCCGGGAGCAAGACCGCCGCAGCCGACGCGCACGCGGCGAACGGCGCCGGCGAGCAGGCTGGCGGCACAGCCGCCGAGCCGCGGCCAGATGCCGCGCAACTCGAGGCGATCATCAAGGCGCTGCAGGACGAGATCACGACGCACAGCGACACCAATCTGCGGCTGCGCGCCGAAATGGAGAACCTGCGCAAGCGCTTCGAGCGCGAAAAGTCCGATACGGCAAAGTACGCGATCACTAAGTTCGCGCAGGACGTGGTCAACGTCGGCGACAACTTCCAGCGCGCGATCACCGCCGTTCCGGCCGGCGCAGCCGACCAGGATCAGGCGCTGAAGAGCTTCCTCGACGGCGTGTTGCTGGCCGAGCGCGAGTTCATCAACGTGCTCGAGCGCCATGGCGTCGTCCGTCTCGATCCGACCGGCGAGCCGTTCAATCCCAAGATCCACAACGCGGTGATGGAGCAGGAGAATCGCGACGTCGCCGCCGGTACGGTGCTGCAAGTGTTCCAGGCCGGATACATGATCGAGGACCGCTGCCTGAAGCCGGCGCTGGTCGTCGTGTCAAAGGGTGGAGCGAAACCAGGTAAACCGGCTACTGAACCTGCGGCAGAACAGCCGAATACAGCGGAACCGCCCAACGGCTCGCACTCTACACCCGGTGGCCAGTAAGAACTGGCAGGCAAAATTGATAACGATCCGGTGATCCACGCCCGTTGCGACGTGGCGAGCCGGCCCTATATAACCGTCGTAACATCACCAACGACAGGGGACCGCAGCAAGCGCTGGATCCATGACGGGTCCAAGCTTACCGGGCGCCGAGTTTCGGGCCTGAGCGGTCCGCCGCAACCAAGGGATTGAAAGATATGGCTAAAGTCATCGGTATCGACCTCGGCACCACCAACTCGTGCGTGGCCGTCATGGAAGCGGGCAAGCCGCGCGTCCTCGAGAACTCCGAGGGGCTCAACACCACGCCCTCGATCGTCGCGTTCACCGATGACGGCGAGCGACTGGTCGGCCAGTCGGCCAAGAACCAGGCTGTCACCAACCCGACCAACACTCTGTTTGCGATCAAGCGGTTGATCGGCCGCCGCTACGAAGATCCGATGGTAGAGAAGGACAAGAAGCTGGTCCCCTACAAGATCGTCAAGGGTCCGACCGGCGACGCGTGGGTCGAGGTCAACGGCAAGAATTACTCCCCGCAGCAGATCTCCGCGTTCATCCTACAGAAGATGAAAGAGACCGCGGAAGCCAAGCTCAACGAGCCGGTAACGCAGGCCGTCATCACGGTGCCCGCGTACTTCAACGACGCCCAGCGTCAGGCGACCAAGGACGCCGGCAAGATCGCCGGCCTCGAGGTGCTGCGCATCATCAACGAGCCGACCGCGGCAGCGCTAGCCTATGGCCTCGACAAGAAGAAGGAAGCCAAGACGATCGCCGTTTACGACCTCGGCGGCGGTACGTTCGACGTGTCGGTGCTGGAGATCGGCGACGGCGTATTCGAGGTGAAGTCGACGAACGGCGACACCTTCCTCGGTGGCGAAGACTTCGACATGCGCATCGTCAGTTACTTGGCCGACGAGTTCAAGAAGGAGTCCGGCATCGACCTGCGCAACGACAAGCTCGCGCTGCAGCGCTTGAAGGAGGGTGCGGAGCGGGCCAAGAAAGAGCTGTCGTCGTCGGCCCAGACCGAAATCAACCTGCCCTACATCACCGCCGACGCCTCGGGTCCGAAGCATCTCGCGATGAAGCTGACGCGCGCCAAGCTCGAGAGCCTCGTCGACGACCTGATCTCGCGCACCAAGGGCCCCTGCGAGCAGGCGATCAAGGATGCCGGCCTCAAGGCCGCGGAAATCGACGAGGTCGTACTCGTCGGCGGCATGACGCGCATGCCGAAGGTGCAGCAGCTGGTGAAGGAGCTGTTCGGCAAGGAGCCGCACAAGGGCGTCAACCCCGACGAGGTCGTTGCAGTCGGCGCCGCGATCCAGGCCGGCGTTCTGAAGGGCGAAGTGAAGGACGTCTTGCTGCTCGACGTGACGCCGCTGTCGCTCGGCATCGAGACCCTCGGCGGCGTGTTCACGCGGCTGATCGAACGCAACACCACGATCCCGACCAAGAAGAGCCAGACTTTCTCGACCGCCGAGGACGGCCAAAGCGCGGTGACGATCCGCGTCAGCCAGGGCGAGCGTGAAATGGCGGCCGACAACAAGTCGCTCGGACAGTTCGATCTCGTCGGCATTCCGCCGGCCCCGCGCGGCATTCCGCAGATCGAAGTCACGTTCGACATCGACGCCAACGGCATCGTGCACGTGTCGGCGAAGGACAAGGCGACCTCGAAAGAACAGTCGGTGCGCATCCAGGCCTCGGGCGGCCTCAGCGACGCCGACATCGAGCGCATGGTCAAGGACGCCGAGACGCACGCCGAAGACGACAAGAAGAAGCGCGATCTGGTCGAGAGCCGGAACCACGCCGAGGCGCTGGTTCACACCACCGAGAAGCAACTTCATGAGAACGCGTCCAACCCTGGCGTGGCAGCCGTGAAGGCCGACATCGAGGCAGCGATCGCGGCGGCCAAGGAAGCGATTGGCAGCGAAGACGCCGAACGCATCAAGTCGACCACGACGGCGCTGGCGCAGGTGGCGATGAAGATCGGCGAGGCCGTGTACAGCGCCCAGGGCGGCGCTGCGGGCGGCGCGGAAAAGGCAGACGCGAAGGCTGGCGACGAAGGCGACAACGTCGTGGACGCCGACTTCGAGGAGGTCAAGGACGACAAGAAGAAATCCGCCTGAACGGTCGATCCACGACTTCATTGATCGAGATTGATCGAGGACGACATGCGGACCCCCGCCGGATATGCACGGACAGCGCGCAGGCTTGCGCTGCCCGGTTTGTCCGAGCGGGGGTCGCGCATGTCCTGAGCAGGCGCAGCGGGCCGCCCACTTCGGCGGCCGAGTGAACGGGTTTCCGTCAAATGGCCAAGCGCGACTATTACGAAGTCCTCGGCGTTCCGCGAAACGCCAGCGAGCAGGACCTGAAGAACGCCTTCCGCAAGCTCGCCAAGGATTTCCATCCCGACAGCAATCCGGGTGACACGGCGGCAGAGCAGAAGTTCAAGGAACTCGGCGAGGCGTATGAAGCGCTAAAGGACCCGCAAAAGCGAGCAGCCTACGACCAGTTCGGCCATGCCGCCTTCGAGGGCGGACGCGGCGGCGGTCAAGGCGGCTTCGGCCCCGACTTCGCGTCGTCCATGTCGGACATCTTCGACGACCTGTTCGGCGAGTTCATGGGCGGCCGCCGCGGCGGCGGACAACGGCGCGGCAACGGCCGCGAGCGCGGCGCGGACCTCCGCTACAACATGGAAGTGACGCTGGCCGATGCCTTTGCCGGCAAGAACGCCCAGATCCGCGTGCCGACCAGCGTGTCGTGCGACACCTGCGCCGGAAGCGGCGCCAAGTCGGGCACCAAGCCCGTGTCGTGCCCGACCTGCGGCGGCATGGGCAAGGTGCGCGCCAGCCAGGGCTTCTTCACGATCGAGCGCGCGTGTCCAGCATGCCAGGGCCGCGGCGAGGTGATCGACGACCCGTGTCCATCGTGCCAGGGCCAGGGCCGCGTGATGAAGGAACGAACGCTGTCGGTGAACATTCCGGCCGGCGTCGAGGACGGCACGCGCATCCGTCTCGCAGGCGAGGGCGAAGCTGGACATCGCGGCGGCCCGGCGGGCGATCTCTACATCTTCCTGTCGGTGAAGCCGCACGAGTTCTTCCAGCGCGATGGTGCCGACATCTTCTGCAAGGTGCCGATCTCGATGATCACCGCGGCGCTCGGCGGCCAGATCGAGGTGCCGGCAGTGGATGCCAGCGTGACGCGCGTGCGGGTGCCGGAAGGCACCGAGACCGGCAAACAATTCCGTCTCAAGGGCAAGGGTATGCCGGTGCTGCGCGCCAAGGTGACCGGCGACATGTACATTCAGGTCGAGGTGGAGACGCCCAAGAACCTGACCCGCAAGCAGCGCGAGCTGCTCGATGAGTTCGAGAAGGAAAGCCACAAGGAAACCTCGCCCGAAAGCCACGGCTTCTTCGCGCGCGTGAAGGACTTCTTCGACGGCAAGGGCAGCTGATCCGAGCCGTCCGAACCGGAGACTTCCATGACCTCTTCCCCCCGCATACTGTTTTTCGCCGGATCGGCCCGCGAGGGCTCGCACAACAAGCGCCTCGCCAAGCTCGGTGAGCGGATCGCCGACGCCAACGGCATCCCCTCGACGTTCGCCGACCTCGGCGATTACCCGATGCCGCTCTACGACGGTGACGACGAGGAGCGCGCGGGACCGCCCGACAACGCGCGCAAGCTCGAGGCGCTGCTGCGCGTCCACACTGGTGTGTTCATCGCTTGCCCCGAGTACAACGCGTCGATCACGCCGCTGCTCAAGAACACCATCGACTGGATCAGCCGTATCCGCACCGAGGACGGCCAGAAGACGGATGTATTCAAGACCCGCGTGTTCGCGCTCGGGTCGTCGTCGCCCGGCGGCATGGGCGGGCTCAGGGCGCTGAACGCCGTGCGCCCGGTGCTGGAGCTGGGCCTCGGCGCGCTGGTGTTGCCCGACCAGTTCGCGGTGCCGCGCGCACACGAGGCCTATGACGACCACGGACACCTGAAAAACAAGGACGCCCAGGAGAGCTTCAAGACCCTGATCCAGAAGCTTGCACGCGCCGCCCACGTGCTGCATGGCTGAAGGAAGGTTGCAGGGGACAGGTTACCGGGGGTCCCTGCGCACCGTCACCCGTGGCCCATAACATTCACCTGTAACCTAAGAGTCGGATCGACCATGCCGCACTCGACCGCTAAAGACCGCCTGATCGTCGCGCTCGACACGCCCTCGATCGAGGAGGCGCAACGCCTCGTCGCGGGCCTCGACGGCAGCGTGTCGTTCTACAAGGTCGGGCTCGAGTTGATCTTTTCGGGCGGGCTCGATCTGGCGCGCGCGCTCAAGGCCAACGGCAAGCGCGTGTTCCTCGACATGAAGCTGCTCGACATCGGCAACACGGTCGAGCGCGCGGTCGCCAACGCCTCGGAACTCGGCCTCGATTTCCTCACCGTGCACGGCCACGACCTGAAGACGCTGCGAGCCGCCGTCGCCGGGCGCGGCAACAGCCGGCTGAAGCTGCTCGCCGTGACCGTGATGACGAATTTGACGGAGGACGATCTGCGCCAGCAGGGGTGCCAAATGAACCCAGCCGATCTGGTGCAGTCGCGCGCGCGGATGGCGCAGGAATTGGGCTTCGACGGCGTCATCGCCTCGGGGCAGGAGGCGGAGCGCATCCGCGCAGCCGTGGGCCCGGGCTTTCTCATTGTCACCCCCGGCATCCGGCTGCCCGGCAGCACCACCGACGATCAGGAACGCATCACGACGCCCGAGAGCGCCATTCGCGGCGGCGCGGACCACCTCGTCGTTGGCCGCCCGATCACCCAGGCCGACGATCCCAAGGCGGCCGCGGAAACGTTCCTGAACCACATTCGCGAGGCGCTGGCGGCACGCGACCACGGCTAGGGTATGCTCTTTGCGCTTTCGGTGGTCCGCGCCGCGTCGAGGCTTGCCTCGGAGCGGCTAACAAGGCAACCGGCGCGGTTGCGCTTTCACAAGCCCGGGCACAGACGGTATAGGACACCATACAAATCAACATTCCGAT
The DNA here is from genome assembly GCA_963819775.1 of uncultured Alphaproteobacteria bacterium. GTDB lineage: Bacteria > Pseudomonadota > Alphaproteobacteria > Rhizobiales > Hyphomicrobiaceae > JAKAML01. The sequence goes on along the minus strand of CAWFXM010000012.1, from coordinate 12,976 downwards.
CGGGGAGACCAGCATGCCCAAAGGTTATGTGATCGCGCACGCCGTGGTGACGGACGCGGAGAAGTGGGGCCAGTACGTCGCCAAGTCGAAGATCGCGCTCGACAAGTTCGAGGGTAAGCCGATCGTGCGCGGTGGCAAGTGCGAGATCGTCGAAGGCAATGGCGTCGCACGCAACGTCGTGCTCGAATTCCCGAGCTACGAGCACGCGCTCGGTTACGCGAAGTCGCCGGAGTATGCCGCCGCCAAGGCGCTGCGCCAGGGCGCAGGCACCATCGACATCGTCGTCGTGGAGGGCGTTTGACGTAATTGCATTGATGTCATCCCGTGGCTTGTCCACGGGATCCAGCTTGCCGCTGGCATCGACATCCGCGGAGATTTGGATCCCGGCAATGAATGCCGGGATGACAAGCAATGGAATGCTCGACTGATGCCTCACACACCGACGAGCGATGGCCGGACGCCGTGGCGTGCGACGGTGCTGACGCTGTTTCCGGAGATGTTTCCGGGGCCGCTCGGCATGTCGCTGGTCGGCACGGCGCTGTCGGCCGGGCTGTGGTCGCTCGATGCGCAGCAAATTCGCGCGTTCGGCGTCGGGCGACACCGGGCAGTGGACGACACCCCGGCCGGAGGCGGGGCGGGAATGGTGATGCGCGCCGACGTACTGGCCGCCGCCATCGACCATGCACGGACGGACAATGCCGATGCGCCACTGATCTACCTGTCGCCGCGCGGCGAGCCTTTGCGGCAACCTTTGGTGCGGCAACTGGCTGCGGGGCCGGGCGTGCTGCTGCTGGCCGGGCGGTTCGAGGGCGTCGACGAGCGCGTCCTCGAGGGTCGTGGAGCGCGCGAGATCTCGATCGGCGACTATGTGCTGTCGGGCGGCGAGCTCGCGGCGATGGTGCTGATCGACGCCTGTGTGCGGCTGCTGCCCGGCGTGCTGGGTGCGGCCGACAGCCTCACCCACGAGAGCTTCGAGAACGGGCTGCTCGAATATCCGCAGTACACCAAGCCGCGCGACTGGGAAGGCCGCGCCATCCCCGACGTGCTGCTGTCGGGCGACCACCAGAAGATCGCGGCCTGGCGCCGGGCCGAGGCCGAACGCATCACGCGGGAGAGAAGGCCGGATCTGGTGCCGGACGAGGATCGCCGCGGGCCGTCAGCAAAGCCCAGTCGGCGCTGAAAGTCCGAGGCACCGTCGCGCAGGCCCCAGCATCTGGCGTATCGACAAACCACGCCATTTGGGCTATTCGACCCCACCATTACCCACAAGCTTGGGTCGCACGAGCTGTGCTCGTCCTGGTTCGGGTCGTTTCCGGACTGGCGGCGCCGCTCCTCTGCTTTGATGTCGAAGCATAGGACAAACAACAATGAACATCATTCAACAGCTCGAACTCGAGCAGATGAACGCCATCCTGGCGAAGCGCGGCGTGCCGGAGTTCGGCCCCGGCGATACCGTCAAGGTCATGGTCAAGGTGGTCGAGCTGGTCGAGGCCGATCCCAAGGACAAGAAGAAGAAGCCGGTGCAGAAGGGCCCGACCGAGCGCCTTCAGGCCTATGAGGGCGTGGTGATCGCGCGTTCGGGCGCCGGGCTCAACGAGAGCTTCACGGTACGCAAGATTTCCTACGGCGAGGGCGTGGAGCGCGTGTTCCCGACCTATTCGCCCTACATCGCCGAGATCGAGGTCGTGCGCCGCGGCAAGGTCCGCCGTGCGAAGCTCTATTATCTCCGCGGCCGCCGCGGCAAGGCCGCCCGCATCGTCGAGCGCACGGACGCGCGCGCACGCCGCCTGAACGCCGCCTGGAAGGGCTTCAAGAAGCCGAAGGGCGAGGTCGAGGATCTGACGCAGATCCGCGGCATCGACGCCGAGCTGGCGGCGCGGCTGAAGCAGCTCAACTGCTACAAGATCGAGCAGATCGCCACGCTGTCGGACGACGACATGGCGAACATCGAGGACGCACTGAACCTCAATGGCCGCATCGAGAAGCAGGATTGGATCGGCCAGGCGCAGAAGCTGATGGCCGAGCTGACCGTCGGCGAAGCCGTCGAGGAAGCCGCCAAGGGCTAAGGCCGGGTCGGACGCTGCCGGACGGCTTGGCGGCGACGGCTGCATTAGAATTTGACGTTGCGGCGGCCCTGGTGGCCGCCGCTGGCGTTTTGCCCCCAATACTGCGGGGATCCACACCGCACGACGCCAGCCTGAAGACGCAGCGACACGCAGTGTGGAAGGGGCCTGCGACACGAACGAATGTCATGGCCATAGCATTGCCGAAGCCCCTTGCGCTCCCGCCGCGCAGCAATTAGAGATGGCGGCTCGTTGCGATCGGCCCCCGCGCCGAAGCCCGCCTCCTGGCGGCTCCGCAACTGGCAGGCGCCCGTAGCTCAGCTGGATAGAGCACCAGACTACGAATTTGGGGGTCGGAGGTTCGAATCCTTCCGGGCGCGCCATCATTTCAATGACTTAGCATTTTGGCTTTTTGTTGAGGTTCCACATAGGTTCCAGGTTTTCCTCGGTACCTGTACGCGATCTCGCGCGACACGCCGCGACGGGCCGCGTCGAACGACTGTCGACCTTCTTCAGCGCAGCTCAATCCCAGAAGCGGACGTCGCCGATGTGCCCGTCGACAACGACGTCGAACTTCGTCGTGTCCGTTGCTCAAAGCGAAGCAGACGCTACGTGCGCGCTCCGACTGCGTACAGTCTCACTTGCTCCAATGAGAGCTAGCGAGACGCCCCGTGGCGGAGGTGAGTGTGAACCGGCATGCAATTTTGACCCCTCTCGTGGGGTGATCGGCGCGCAATTTTGACCCCACCCTCGTAGCGGCTGAACATGGCCACCTGTGCGTGCGTCGGCACGGGGGCGAGGGGGGATGATCTCGGTGGACACGATCGGCGAAGGTTCGGCGCGCCTTTCGTCGTGAAGCAAGAGGATCAAGGCGATCGCGCGGGAGCTGCGGCTGTCACGGAACACGGTTCGAACGATCGTTCGCGGCGAGGAGACGGAGCACCGCTACGAGCGGCGCGCGCAGCCGATGCCACAGCTCGGCCCTCATCACGGCGCTCGATGCGATGCTGGCGGCGAACGCCGGCAAGCGCGGCGCGCGAACGTCTGACCTTTCAGCGGCTCTACGATGAGCGTTGCGGCTCGAAGGTTATGCCGGCGGCTACGATGCCGTCAGACGCTATGGTCGCGCTTGGGAACGCCGCCACGCGGCGGATAAGGCCGAAGCCTACGTGCCGCTCTCGTTTGCGCCGGGTGAGGCCTATCAGTTCGACTGGAGCCACGAGTGCGTGGTCATCGACGGCGTGACGACGATGGCGAAGGTGGCGCACATGCGCCTCTGCCACAGCCGGATGCTGTTCGTTCGTGCCTATCCGCGCGAGCGGCAAGAGATGGTGTTCGACGCGCACGAGAAGGCGTTCCAGTTCTTCAAGGGTGCGTGCCAGCGCGGCATCTACGACAACATGAAGACAGCGGTCGATGCCGTCTTTGTGGGAAAGGAACGTCAGTTCAACCGGCGCTTCCTGCAGATGTTGAGCCACCACCTCGTCGAGCCGACAGCCTGTACGCCGGCCGCGGGATGGGAGAAGGGGCAGGTCGAGAACAGATCAGCTACGTTCGCGAACGCTTCTTCTCGCCGCGCCTCAAGTTCGCGAGCTACAAGGAACTGAACGCCTGGCTCGCCGAGCGCTGCGTGTCACTGGCGCGCTCGCACCCGCACCCGGTCGCGGCAATCCGGGGATGGACTGGCTCGGACGTTTGACGCCCTATTGCGGCTGGGAGGACGGGGGGAGGTAAGGCGCCCCGACTCATTCGGTGCCCGCTGTCCAAAAGCCTCTCACCGCCGAGATCGCCGAGCACGCGGAACCAAGTTGTATCTTTCTGCGGGCTCTGCGTTCTCGGCGGTGAGAGGCTCTTGGGCGGCGGCTGGCATGAACCGCAAGGGCGCGAACGTCCTTACTTCTGGCTGGCATGGACCGAGAGCTTCGCACGCACACGGTCGGCTGACTTACTGCCCATCACCACCGCCCGGTCCTGCCGATACGCCCCGGCGAGCGAGTTCTTCCCCGCAGCCGATGCGAGACGGCGCGGGCCGCGCGATAGAGAGCGCCGCGGCTCGGGCGTCACGGTGCGGACATCGGTGAAGCCGACGTCCCGGAGCATCCCGTGCAGCGCGGGACGTTCGGCGCCCACCAGTTCGTCGGATCGTTGTTCAATTCGCGGCCGCGGATAGAACGCCATCGCCGGCCGGCGACGCCGACCATGTCCACGACGGTTTCGAGGAAGAGGCGCTTGCGCGTGACCGATGCAATGCGCTCGAGCGCCAGGAGCGGATGGCGCAGGTGATAGAGGACGCCGAGAAAGAACACGACGTCGAACTGACCGACGCGTTCGGGCGAGAGATCCATGACGTCGATGTCGACGTCCTCGACCCTCGAGCCGAGCGCCTGCCGCGCCAGCTCGAATCCCGCCTTCGAGCCCCAGCCGGCCCGTGCCACGAGAAGTAGTCGGCGGCGACGACGCGCGCGGCGCCGCGGCGCTCGGCCTCGAAGGAGAAGAAGCCGTCCCAGGCGCCGATGTCGAGGACCGTCAAGCCCGCGAACGACGAGGGAAGATCGAGCCGCGCCAGCCGAAGCGGGCTGTTATCGATGCCCTTGTGACGACGCCGCCGCCCAGATCGATCGTGTGATACCAGCGGATCGCTTCCGCCCTCGCCGCGAGATCGCCATGCACGCCCGACATTGTAGCTCTCGGTTGGCGGTTCGGTCAGGCGAGTGTCCGCCGGCCGACTCGCGAAGCTGTCAGGGCTGGAGGGGAGGAGCGGCGGGCGTGCGATAGAGCTCCAGCCCACCCGATTTCGTGACCAGGCTCAGATCGAACACGCGATGCGCGAAGGCGATGAGCTCTGGCGAGGACTGGCTCGGGTCGATCACCACGTAGCCGATATCGAGCCGGCGCAGGTTGCGGTCGGCGTTCTGCAGCGCGTCCTGGTACAGCTCCGGTTCGACCGGCGTTCCCTCGCTCAGGCGAAGCAGCACCCGCAGGGTCGTGTTGCGGCGATAGCGCTCGATGCTCCCCCCGGGCAGGCGCGAGATGTAGCCGCCGACGAGGCGCTTCTCGTGGAAGGTCTGATAGAACTGCGAGCTCGACGAGTAGTTCCCGCGCGAGCTGATGCCGTCGCGCAGTCCGAAGGGCAGCGACAGCACGCGGATCGGCCGGGGATCGGCCGCGACGATGCGATAGACCTCGGGGATTTCGGCCGAGTGCAGCGTGCGCGGCGCGGGCAGCAACTCGAACAGCAGCAGCGCGCCGATGGCGGCCACCAGGAGGCGCGGGTGGCGCGAGCGGCTGCGCAGGTGCTGCACCGCCATCGCCAGGAGCATCGACACGCCCAGCATGACGAGGATGGAGATGCGCGTCGGCGTCCGGGCGGCCCCGATAATCGGCAGGTAGCGCAGCAGCGCCCAGGGTGTGGGGATGTAGGTCAGCTGCTGCGCCACGGTGATGAACGGCCCCAGCGCCAGCCACGCGAACACGCCCGTGAACACGACCCAGCCCTTGAGCGGCCGGAATCCCGCCCAGAGCACGGCGCCGACGATCGTCACGAGCGCCACCCACGGCACCGACGCGACGTTCTCGTTGAACCCGCCCGGCAGCCCCGACAGCCAGCCGAACGACAGCGAGCCGAACAGGGGATGCAGCGGATTCGGCGCGAAGTAGGCGAGCAGGTCGACGCCGGGCGCGCTGCTCCGCCACCAGACGTCCGGGCTAATCCAGTTGCGCTGGCCGAAACTCGATGCCGTGGCGGACAACACCGGCGACAGAATCGCCACGCACACGAGCACCCCGACCGCAGCCGTCGGCGCGTGCGCCAGGAGCGGCCACGCGTTGGCCACCTTCGAACGAACCGACACCGCCATCCAGACGCGGACGCCAATCATCAACGTCAACATCAGCACGGGCGTGTACAGCCGCGTGAAGCTGACGCGGATGCCGAGGACATCGACTTGCCCGCCGCCGCGCAGGATGATGCCGACGATGAGCCCGCCCAGACAGACGATCGCCAGGTCGACGAGCGCGCGCGGCCAGACACGCCCGACCTCGGCCGGCCGCGTTTCGACGGTCACCATCGTGTAGCACGCCATGAATCCCATCCACAGCAGGCAGTAGACGGCGTAGTAGACGTCGCAGAGAAACGCCCACGCGACCGTCGCGCCCGCCGCGCACGCCAGTCCCATGCTGGGCTGCGAAAAAATCCGATACGTCAGCCAGCCGAAGATCGGCAGCGGCGCGGCGAGCGTGAGGCTGAAATGCTCGGCCGCGCGAGCGCTCATGAACGGCGAGAATCCGAAGAGGAGCCCGCCCATCCATGCGGCGACGGCGTCGCCGGTGCGCATGCGCGCATAGAAGTACATCGCGTAGCCGCTCATCACGCCGCTCGCGAGCACGAGCACGTTGAAGGTCCTGAGGACCCCGAGGAGCGGGATGAGCGGAAACGCGAGGATGTTGGCGAACGTCGTGTAGTTGTGGAGCGCGAGCGGAACCGGCGGGCCGAGCGCGAGGATTTCGGAGGTGAGAAACGGCAGGCGGTGGTTGGCGACGATCTCGTGCCGGAACACCCAGAGGTTCCAGACGTACACACCCGCATCGCCATTTGGCAAACCCAGCATTGCGTCCGCGAGACGCAGCGGCAAGGGCCACGCAAACACGAGGGCGACACACACGTATCCGAGCAACGCTGCGGCCTCTCGGCGCAGCGCCCAGGCAGGCATTGGCGTGGGTATTAGAAGCCCAGCTCAGCCTAAAAGCAACGACTACTTCTGCGTGGTAGTAGTAGGAATCGACTAGGCGTAACGGGCGGCGGCTTCCCGGCAGCCGGCGCCGGCACCGACCTGACGGAGCTAAGCCTTTCTTCAACAGCAGGTTCCACCGCTCACGAACCCACACGGCCGGCGTCGCAAGGGCGCTGGCCGACCCGCCACGGTCGCCCAATCGACTTTCCTTTCGGCGGGTGCGAGCCTACACTACCGCCCTTGGACACGCTCGCCGCCACCGTCGCCGACGTCCGCGCGCCGAGCCCGAAGCCATCGGCCCGGTCCCCGGCGACGAGCGCATCACCGTCATCGACTGCCTGCGCGGCGCCGCGCTCTTCGGCATCCTCACCGCCAACATGCGCGGGTTCAACGCGCCGATCGCCGCGTATATGGATGCCGTCGCTGATGTGGACGTGGCTGCCCGATCGGCTGACGCAGGCGCTGGTCGACTGGCTGGTCCAGGGCAAGTTCATCACGATCTTCGCGGCGCTCTTCGGCATCGGCTTCGCGATCCAGATGGATCGGGCGGCCGCGCGACATCAGGGCGTCGCGTTCTACGCCCGGCGGATGGCGGTGCTCCTCCTCTTCGGCCTCGTGCACGCCTTCGGGCTCTGGTGGGGCGACATCCTGGTCAGCTACGCGATCTGCGGCTTCCTGCTCCTGCTCTTCCGCAACCTGAGCCAGCGCGCCATCCTGCGCTGGGCGCACGGCCTCTACTGGTTCCTGCTGGTGCTCTTCGCGGGCTTCTTCACGGCGACGCTCTTCGGCGTCGCGCCCCCGTCGTCACCGGCCCAGAACATCCCGGAAGCCGTCGAGATCTACGCCCGCGGCACCTTCGCGCAGATCTTCGCGCTGCGGGCCGAGGAATGGCGCGAGGCCAACTCGTTCGTGTTCTTCCTGACGCGCATTCTGGGCATCTTCCTCTTCGGGCTCTATCTCTGGCGCCAGGGCTACCTGCGCGATCCGGCAGCACATCTGGCACTGGTGGAAGCGCGCGCAGCGCATCGGCCTGCCCCTCGGGCTCGCGGGCAACCTGCTCGTCGTCATCGCTCGACTGGACGTTTCATCCCAACCCGTTCAAGCCGTCGCTCGTGACGCTCGTGATGTTCACGCGTGCAGTCGTTCGCGCTGCCGGCGCTCAGCCTCGGGTACGCCTCGACGGTGGTGCTCCTGTGGCAGGATCCGGTCTGGCAGCGGCGCCTCATGCCCTTCTCGTACGTGGGCCGCATGGCGCTCACCAACTACCTGCTGCAGTCGCTCATCTGCACGACGATCTTCTACAGCTACGGGCTGGGCCTCTATGGACGGATGGGCCCGCTGGCGAATCTCTTCCTCGGACTCGGCGATCTACAGCGCGCAGATGCCCTTCAGCCGGTGGTGGCTGAGCACGCACCGCTACGGCCCGATGGAGTGGCTCTGGCGCCGCATGACGTACGGGCGGGTCACGTGCTTCCGCAGCCTTGATCGGCGTCACTGCTTTCGCAGTTCCTTGATCTTCTTCTCCGCGCCCTCACGAACCAGCTTCTTCAGATCGTCGGACGCCTCCGTATCCTTGCAAGCATCTCGATCGCCTTCTCCGCATAGCGGAGCGCCTCCTCCTTGTTCCCGAGCGCCAGATACCCGTCCGACAGGCTGTCGTAGGTATTGGCTGACGCCGGGTAGGCGTCGACGTTCAGCTTGAAGACCTCGACGGCATCCTTCGCGTTGCCCTCCTGGAGGAGCTGATAGCCAAGCAGGTTCGTCTCGTTCTCCGGAAAGAGCACCGCCGGCTTCCTCGCGCGCTTGGCCTCGTCGTAGATCTGCCGCGCCTTCGCGACGCCGCCAGGAGCGGAGAGCGTGTTCCAGAACTCCTCGGTCGGCGACGGCTTGGAGGCGACGACGGCCGCGGGCTTCGCGGGCGCGTTGCGCAGGTGCGCGTTGAACCAGCCGAGCACCATGGGCTCGAGCTCCTTCTCTGCCGCGAACATCTCGGTGCCGTGCCCGGCGGCCTTGTACTCGACGAACTTGTTGGCGGGGTTTCGCGACCAGCCGAGCACCCACCGCATCTGGCCGACCGCGCCGCCGTCGCCGTCGCTCGCGGCACCAAGGATGGGCAACCACGGTGAGTCGCGCAGATGGAGGCGCCCCGCCGGGTTGACGCCGCCGCTCAGCAACACGAGCGTCTTCACTTCGGGATGGCGCCGCGCGAGCAGGACCGCCTGGTTGACGCCACAGCTCGCGCCCGCCGCGCCGATGCGTGCCTTGTCCACGCCGGCCTGGCTGGTCAACCACGCGAGCGCGGCATCGACGTCACCGGGCCAATAGAGGTCGATCGTCGACTGCTGCTCCGGGCTCGGAGTGAAGCGCGTCCCGCCGCTCTCGCCAAACCCTCTGAAATCGAGCGCCAGGACGTGGAAGCCGTTCGCCGCGGCGTCGGTCGCCAGTTGCGTCCACGAGGAGCGATCCTTGTTGCAGGCGTGGAGCATCAGGATGCCGGGGCCCGGACGCGCGGCGGGATAGTAGGTCGCCTTGAGCGTCACGCCACCGCCGGCCTTGATGTCGACGACCTGTGTCGCGGGCGGCTTGCCCTGCGCGTAGCGCCGCCACCGACAACATCGACGCGAACATGAACATGACCGACAGGCGTGAGCGTCGCATTGAATTCTCCTTGCGACGAGTGCCGATTCAGGGATTCTCAGCGCAGGCGTCGATGCGTCGACGGAATTGGGACGAAGCGCGTGGCTCGGTGGCGTCGAGAGCGAGCTCGGGAGGTCGACGAACTGCGAACGGAGGACGAGGCTGCGAGCCACGGAGGCACGGAGCGCGTGAGACGAACGGAGGACGTCATTCGGCAGTTTGCGCGCTCTGAGCGCTGTCAGCCGCAGACGGCGTCGAGTCCGCAGATCCCCTCGTGCGTTCGATCTTCGTGTCTTCGTGTCGAACCCGTTGCCTTCGTCGCCTCCGAAACGCACGCCTCGCTACAACGAATAACCCGCCCGGTACTCGCGCGTCAGGAAGTCGTTCGCGGCGACGTTGTTGGTGACGCGCATGTTCGTCGGCGTCGTAGTGCAGTTTCGAGTTGGCGCGCAGCGACACGATCCCGAGCAGCATGATCTCGGTCAGCTTGGCGGCGTAGTCGAACGGCACCGAAATCTGATCGGTGCCCTTGATCGCGTGGACCCAGTTCATCTCGTGATCGCCGTGCGGCACGCGCGTCATGCCGCTCCTTCGGCGCGCCGTAGGAATTGTGCTTGGACGTCGGCAGCAGCCTGGCGCCCTCGCTGTAGTGCAGCAGCTTCGCCTTCTTCCCGACGTAGAGCACGCCGCCGTTCGGGTCGAGCGTCTCGTTCTCGAGCTCCTCGGGATCGGGCGGCATCAGGCCGCCGTCGTACCACGTCAGCTTGACCTCGGGCTGTCCCTTGCGCGCCGGGAAACTGGAAGTAGGTCGTCGTCGCGTTCGGGTAGCAGACGCCGTTGAACGGCGTGGCTCTCGGTCTCGATGACCGTCGGCAGTCCGAGATTCAGCGCCCAGACCGGAAAATCCATCAGGTGCGCGCCCATATCGCCGAGCGCGCCCTGTCCCCAGTCGACCCAGCCGCGCCAGTTGAACGGGTGATAGAGCGGGTGGTACTCGACGAGCGGCGCCACGCCCAGAAACAGATCCCACGAGAGCTTGTCGGGAACCGGGTAGGACCCGCTCGCGCCGGCCATCGCGGCGCTCAAGCCGCTGCATGACGCCGCGGTTGTCCCACCGCAGCTGCGCCGGATCGGTCGACGGCCGTCGCCGGCCGCGGCACGCCCTGCGGCCAGAAACCCAGCGGCCGGTTCGTCCAGACGTGCACCTCGCGGATCTCGCCGAGCGCGCCGCTCTGGATGTACTCAATCCCCCGCCGCGAGTTGTCCGCCGAGTGACGCTGGTTGCCCATCTGCGTCACGACCTTGGGATTGTCCTTCGCCTTCTTCGCGAGGTGCCGCGCCTCGTGCACCGACCAGCAGAGCGGCTTCTGGACGTACACGTGCTTGCCGAGGCTCATCGCCGCCGAGGCGATCACGGCGTGCATGTGGTCGGGCGTCGCCACGATCACCGCGTCGATGTCCTTCTGCTTCTCGAGCATCTCGCGATAGTCGCGGTATTTCTTGACGCGCGGGATCTGCTCGTCGACGAAGCGGCGCAGCGTCGCCTCGGGATCGATCGCCGGCAAGCGCGCATCGGCCGCGACCTGCGCTTTCGAGGGTCCGAAGTCGCGCCACGGCGTCGGCGGCGGCGGCGGTCCCGCCGGACGCGGCTGCGCCGGCCGCGGCGGACGGCTCCACGCCTCGAGCCGCGTATCGAGCAGGTCGAAGTCGACGTCGCAGAGCGCGACGATGTTCTGGCTCATCACCGCGCGGGTATTCGAGGCGCCCATGCCCGACACGCCGACCGTCGCGATGTTGACGAGGTCGCTCGGCGCCTGAAAGCCGCGCCCGAGCACGTGCCGCGGGACGATCGTGAACGCCGCGGCAGCCCCTGCCGTGGTCTTCACGAACTGACGGCGTGAAATATCCGATCCCTGGTCGCCATGATTCTCTCCTCGGTGCCGCATCCCGCAAGCGAGTGACACGTTAGCAGTGTTGCGAAACCTTGTCGAGATGCGGGAACGCGGCCACGCGGGTGATCATCACCGCCCGGCGAGCGCCGCATACCGCCCGCTTCTTCGCACGAGAATCTCCACCGCCTCGTCCGAATAGACGGTCGCCCAGGCGCTGTCCGGAAAGCGGCCGGCGCCAGACAGAGCGTTCGGCCGGGCCAGCGACAGGATGGCCCAGTCGACGCCAGACACCAGCGCGTCCCACGACGACTGCGACCGCGACGCGTCGAGGATGGCGCGAAAGTGCTCCGGCGGATAGGCCTGGAGCCGGCTGTCCTGAAACACCCGCACCTCCGGGTACATCGTCCAGGCCAGCCACCCACCGAGGTTGTGACTGTTGAACACGGGACCGTTCAAGCCTTGTGAACGGGCGAACGCCACGGCCTGCGTCGGGAACACAATGTCCGGATGTGCGCCGCCGACGCGCATCCCGCCCACCATCGTCGTCAGCGGCACACGGGACAGGAACACGGCCGCGGCGAGCGCCGTCACGAGCACCGCGCGACCGTCGAGGCCGCGCGTCGACCAGATCGTCAGCCGCGACGCGAGCATCGGGGCCGTGGCGAGAAAGACCAGCGGCGTGAGCCGGAGGAATCGGTAGCCGAGGGCAGCGAACACGACGAGCGTCAGCGCTTCCCAGAGCGCGATCCGCCGAGGCAGCGACAGCAGGAGCAGCGCCGCGACCGCGAGATAGGTGAAGAACGCGCGATAGGGCGGCAGATAGGCTGGCCGCAGCTCGGCGATGCTGAGAATCTGGGGGACCGACGCGTTCTCGAAGAGGTACTGAAAGAGTCCCACCCATAGGGGTTCGCCAGCATCGCGGCCGTCGCGCCAGCGGCAATCGTCAACGCACGGACGGCTTCCCGGCGCGTGAGCGCCGACGGCCGTACGAGCTCCGCGAGCGCGAAGAGCGCAATCAGCGCCACGCCAAACACACATTCGAGGTGCAAATTGCTCCACAGGGCGACGATCGGCACCGCCCACCAGATCGGCCGTGCCGCGCGCGCGGCGACCGCCCGCTGAATCAGCCAGGCGCAGGCGGCAATCCCGACGAAGGACGCCAGGTGCGGGCGCGGAATCACCCGCGGTTCGAGCACGAAGAATCCGAGGACGAGAATCGCCATCGACGGTAGCGCCGCCGACTGCACGCGGCAGGCGACGTAGACGAGCGTGAGCGCCGCCGCCACCGCGACCGCCTGGAGCGCCTGGATCCCGGCGTCGCCGCCGACACGCCACGCGGCGTACACACTCGTATCGGCGAGCCACGACGTGTAGTGCTGGCGATACCCGGGGTAGGTGAAGCTGAAGACGTTGGTTCGGACGAGCCGCCCCGCCAGGTTCTCGCGCCCCTGCGCAAGGTGCCATCCCAGATCCGGCTCGTAGACCGACCGAAAGCTCACGACGGCAGCGGCCGCAGCGATCGCCAACGCCACAACGAACGTGCCCTTCGGCCGTATCACGCGGACAACATTAGCTCAAGAGACGGCTCTCGGCTCTCGGCTCTAGGCTCTCGGCCAAAGCCTTGGACGAATAGTCAATGCTCTTGTCTGAACCT
>CAWFXM010000011.1:0-360054 GCA_963819775.1 uncultured Alphaproteobacteria bacterium | reverse complement strand
TATCTCTCTCTATATATATATATATATATATATATGTGTATTATCTCTCTATCTATTATCTATATATCTATATATATATATATATATATATATATATATATATATATATATATATATATATATATATATTTATATATATATATATATATATATATATATATATATAGATATATATATATATATATATATATATATATATATATATATATATAGATATATATATATATATATATATATATATATATATATATATATATATAGATATATATATATATATATATATATATATATATATATATATATATATATATATATATATATATATATCATTCTCCCGGCGCTGGATGTCCTGCAGTCAGTGCCGGTGCTCGGCTTTCTTTCGGCCACGGTCGCGGGATTCATGGCGCTTTTTCCGGGCAGCCTCCTCGGTGTGGAGTGCGCGAGCATTTTCGCCATCTTCACCGGACAAGTCTGGAACATGACGTTTGGATTCTACCATTCGCTGGTTTCAATTCCCGGCGACATGCAGGAAGCCGCATCCACTTACGGGCTGAATCGCTGGCAGCGTTTTACTACGGTCGAGGTGCCGGCTTCGATGCACAGTCTGATTTGGAACTCGATGATGTCCTTCGGTGGAGGATGGTTTTTTGTCGCACAAAGCGAGGCCATTACCGTGATGAACAAGGACATCAAGCTGCCAGGCCTGGGTTCGTTCATGGCAACGGCGGTTGACCGGGGCGACAATCAAGCCGCGATGTGGGCGATCATTGCCATGCTAGTCGTCATCCTCGGCACCGATCAACTCGTCTGGCGTCCGTTGCTGGCGTGGGCCGATAACTTCAAGATCGAGCTGACAGAATCCGGCGCACCGCCGTCGTCCTGGGTCTATGGTTTGCTACGCCGGAGTTACCTTTTTCCATGGTTAGACGTCACGGTTTGGCAGCCCTTCTCCGATTGGTTGCGCAACGTCACGTATCGTATTCCGCCACGTCGGACGCTGCCGGGGAGAGGGAAGAATCTCCGGCTCTCGACGATTGCGCTGCGCGGTGCAGCGATTGTCTTTGCCGCCTGGGTCAGTTGGCAGGCCATTCGCGGCGTGATCGCGGGGTTGGATGCCGTATGGCACCATGTCCCACTCGAGGAATTCGCGCATATTGCCTGGCTGGGCGTCCTCACGATGTCTCGTGTGGCAGCGATGACCGTTATCGCCACACTAATATGGACGCCTATCGGAGTCCTTATCGGGTTTCGTCCGAAGGTGGCGCGCTTCGCCCAGCCGCTCGCGCAAATCGCTGCGTCCTTCCCGGTGAACATGACCTTTCCGTTCGTGGTCGGGTTCTACGCCGCGCATCATATTTCCATGAACTGGGGCAGCATTCTGCTTATCGCGATGGGCACGCAGTGGTATATCCTCTTCAACGTGATTGCCGGCGCTATGGCGATTCCCAGCGATCTCAAGGAAGCCGCACGCACTTATGGTCTGCGCGGCTGGCCGCTTTGGATAACGCTAATTCTTCCTGCCATCTTTCCGTTTTGGGTGACTGGCGCCTGCACCGCCGCCGGTGGAGCTTGGAACGCCAGCATCGTCGCCGAAGTCGCCGTGTGGGGCCAGACGACGCTCAAGGCTGAAGGCTTGGGCGCTTTCATTTCTGAAGTGACTGAGCAGGGAAACACCCCGCTCATCATTTGCAGCATCGTTGTCATGTCTCTCTTTGTCGTCATCACGAACAAGCTGCTCTGGCGTCGGCTCTACGGCCTTGCCGAGCGGCGCTTTCACCTCGATTAAGACTATGGTTACAACCACCTTGGACCACCCCGACACCCCGGACCGATACCGAAACAATTGGCGAGCTCCGCCATGTGTCGAAATCCTATACCACCGACGGAGGCCGGGAATACAAGGTGCTTGATCAAATTGATCTTGCCGTCAAGGAAGGCGAATTGCTCGCCCTCCTCGGCCAATCTGGTTCGGGAAAATCCACGATCCTGCGGTGCCTGACCGGGCTCCTCAAGCCTACGGCTCGGCCGTGTGCTCTGTTATGGGCAACCGCTCGACGGCACCATCAACCCGCACGCCTCCGTTGTTTTCCAGACCTTCGCCCTCTATCCTTGGCTAACGGTCGAGCAAAACGTGGCCGTCGGCCTTATGGCTAAGCGGCTCAGCCGTTCCGAAAAACATGCGGCCGATTGACAAGGTGATCGAGCTCATCGGCCTCTCGCGTTATCACCGCTTCGTCGCCCGGTGCCAAAACGTCGATTGTGTTGCCGGTGTTGCTGGAGCCGGTATCGGTGATCCAAGACGCGAAGGTTGGCGTTAGTGCATTCAACACACCTTTATGTGTATCGCTGAGCGTTACGTTGGTGATTGGAACTGTGCGGTTGTTTCGCACACGATAAGTATAGGTAATGACGGTGCCGGCTGGCACGTTGGTATCTTGTGATGCCACCTTCGAGACTTCGAGACTTGGGATCACGTTTAACGGAACTGGGGCAGAATTATTGCCGTTTACAGTAACAGCGCCTGCTCCCGGATTGTAGTTACCCGACGCAGTGACCGTGCCGTCCAAGTCGCCATCTGAACTTGTGGGCGCTGAAAGATCGCCCGGTACAACGGTATAGGGTTGCGATGTAAAGGTGATGAAGTCGTTTGGCCCGATACGTCCCAATCGCCATCATTCACCGCACCCACGTCGGAAAAGTCATTGAGAGTGCCCGCAGGTGCAGTACCGTTGTCCGTTGTTACAGAGACAGGAGTGATGAAGGCAAGTGGTGCACCTGTGCCATCATGAATGTCGTTCACGTTTACATCGGTCAACGGGGTATCAACGGCTTTATTTGACGTGGGACACGGCGAACGATCGTCGTGCCGTCACGAAACGTCCTCGGAAGAACTTCAAGACGCTCATCACCGGGTTGGAGGCGGCCTGGCCGAGACCGCAGATCGAGGCGTCGCGCCATCACCTGCGCGAGATCGCCGATCAGCGGCTTGTCCCAGACCTTCTTGCTCATCAGTTTCGACGGCCTTCTCGGTGCCGTTGCGGCAGGGCGTGCATTGGCCACAGCTCTCGTCCTCGAAGAAGCGCATCAGGTTGAGCGCCACGTCCTTCATGTCGTCCTTGTCCGACAGGATGACGACCGCGTGGCTGCCGACGAAGCAGCCGTGCTTCTCGAGCTGGCCGAAGTCGAGCGGAATGTCGGCCATGACGCCGGCAGGATGCCGCCCGACGCGCCGCCCGGCAGATAGCCCTTGAAGGCGTGGCCATCGGCCATGCCGCCGCATAGCGCGATCAGATCCTGACCGTCGAACCGGCAGCGGTCAGCACCACGCCCGGTTTCTTGACGCGGCCCGAGACCGAATAAGAGCGCATGCCCTTCGCGCCGTTCTTGCCCTGGCTCGACGAACCACTCCGCGCCCTTTTCCAGGATCTGCGGAATCCAGTAGAGCGTCTCGACGTTGTTGACCAGCGTCGGCCGGTCGAAAATGCCGACCTGCGCGACGTAGGGCGGGCGATGCCGCGGCAGTCCGCGCTTGCCCTCGATGCTATTCGATCATCGCGCTTTCTTCGCCGCAGATGTAGGCGCCGGCGCCACGGCGCACGTGCACCTTGGTGTGGCTTGGCGAGCCCGGCCTTTGCAGCGCGGCGATCTCAGTCGTCGAGGATCTGCAGCACCGCCTGATATTCGTCGCGCATGTAGATGAACACTTCCTGCGCCTCGACGGCCCAGGCGGCGATCAGCATGCCTTCGAGAAACTCATGCGGATTGCGTCTCGAGGTAGTGGCGGTCCTTGAACGTGCCCGGCTCGCCCTCGTCGCCATTGACGGCCATCAGGCGCGGCCCCGGCTCGGCGCGCACCAAGCTCCATTTGCGGCCCGTGGGGAAGCCTGCGCCGCCGAGACCGCGCAAGCCGCCGTCGGACAGCGTCGCGATCACGCTGTCGGCCGTGCGCTGACCGCCGAGGCACTCGGCCAGAACTTTGTAGCCACCCGCTGCGCGATACGCGCCGAGCCCCTGGTAATGCGGAATGGCGGGGCCGGTTTCCTCCGCCTGCACCATATCCTTGATCTTGGCGAGCGTCGCGTAATCGACATGACGATGACCGACGTGCGCGGCCGGCGCGGTGTGGCACGAACCGATGCACGGGGCACGTACCACGCGCACGTCGTCCATTCCCTCGGCGCCGAGCTCGGCCAGCAGCTTCTCGGCGCCGGCGAGCATGCACGAGAGGCTGTCGCACACGCGAATCGTCATCTTTGCCGGCCGCGGCTCGTCGTCTTCGACGACGTCGAAGTGCGCATAGAAGGTCGCGACTTCGTAGACCTCGGCCATGGGAATGCAGCATCAGCTCGGCGAGACCCTGCATCAGGCCCGTCGGCAGACAGCCTTCGGCGTCCTGAATCCGGTGGAGATATTCGATCAGCAGCGGCCGCTCATACGGCGGATCGCCGATGATCGCGCGCGCCCGCTCGACCTCCAGAGGATCGAGCACGCGGCCTTTGGCATGGGACAGCGCCTTGCGGCGGCCAGCTCCGGGATGAACCCCCGCCCCCTGCTGCTTGCGGTTGTCTGACTGCGATGCGCCGGTTGTTTTCGAAAGGTCGTTCATGATCACTCAGCCGCTGAAGCGTCTCGTTGTTCTGGTCCGACTTTACTCGATGCTTTCACGCACCCTCGTGCAGCGGGTCGTTGGCATGCATCCGCCGCAGACGCGCACGTCGATAGCATCATCGAACCCACTCTTGCGATCGATTGCGCGTATCATCCAATTGGTGCCGCCGAGCGCACTCACGCGGCATCACGCCGTGCGATGGCTACCGCGCGCTTGACGGCATCCTGCATGTCGACGCCTTCCTCGAAGCGGATGCCCGAGCTTTCCAGCCGCGTGCGTGCGAAATCGGCGTTATTGCCGGCCATTCGCACGATCAGCGGCTTCGGCGACTTGGCGCGGCGCATGGCGATGCCGATCGCCTCGGCGATGGTATCGCAGCGCTGCATACCGCCGCCGTGAACATTGACCAGGATGACTTTCACTTTGGGGCTCGAAAGCAGCAATTCAAGGCCATAGGCGACATCGAGGCTCGACGCCGTGGTGCGGATGTCCATGAAGTTCGCGGCCTTGCCGCCGGCATCGGCGACCATGTCCAGGGTCGCCAGCGCGAGTCCGGCGCCGTTAGCGACGAGCCCGATGTCGCCGTCGAGCCGCTGGTAGTTGAGCTGGTGGCGGTCGGCGCCCAGTTCCTCGGGATCGCCGCTCTCCATCTGGAAGGCCGATCGCATCGTCGCGAACGCGGGATGCCGCTGCATGGCGTTGTCGTCGACCGTTGCCTTGGCGTCGAGGGCCACGAGGCGTCCGTCATCGGTCAAGGCGAGTGGGTTGATCTCGACCAGCGTGGCATCGAGGCGAACAGCGATCCGGCTGAGCCGCGAAAACAGCCGCACCGCTTCGTCAGCGACAGCGCCGGTCGAGCCCGATGCTCGCCGCCAGGCCTCTGAAATCACCGCTGGCCTCGCCGTCGTCGAGTTTCAACGTGATGCGCTTGACGAGATCGGGATCACGCTTGGAGCGGCTTTCGAGATCGCTGCCGCCTGCAGCACTCGCCAGCATGACGACCGCTCCGCTGGCACGGTCCAGACTGACCGCGACGTAAAATTGCTTGATCGGGTCCAGCGCCTCTTCGACATAGACCCAGCGCACCTTCTCGCCGGCCGGGCCGGTTTGCGGTGTTACCAGCACGCGGCCGAACATGGCTTCGGCGACCTGTCGAACGCCCTCGGGTGTGGCAGCGAAGCGCACGCCGCCGGCGCCTTCTCGGTCGCCGCTCAGCACCTGCGCCTTGACCGCGAACCTGTCACATCCGAACCGTCGCGCGATGCGCTCGGCGTCCGCGGCATTGTCGGTGACACGACCGCGCGGAACCTCGATCTCGTGGCTGGCGAGCAGTTCCTTGGCCTGGAATTCGTGCATGTGCATCGGTCGCTTACTCCCCCGCGCGGCGCGCCATAGTCATCGCGACCGCACGTCTTACAACATCAGCCCAGGCCGCGCGTCGCCGGCCCTTTGGGGCGCGGCAAGAGCGGTGCGTCGCTCGTGGCTCTCGGCCACATCGGGTCTCGGTAGGGCTGGCGTTGCTGGGATGCGGCCAATCCGTGACCACTCATTGGCATATGGTATACCAATAGAGTCGCTCGTGTCGAGTTGTCCTAGGACATTTTGCGCCTCGACAAAGCAAAAAAATGAGGCCGCGACGAACACGGCCTCATTCGAATTATCGAATATATTGATGTGGTTGACCGTCAGTAGCCGAGCATCGCCTCGAGCGGGCCCTTGGGCAGCGGAACGAGGAACCACTTCTCGAACATGAAGAATAGCGCCAGCGGCACCGCGATGCCCACGGCGATCGATTTGAGCGGATTGTCCTTGCCGAACACCATCATGAAGCCGGCGATGAAAATGGCCGACGCAACGTACAGACCGAGGCCGGGGATCGAGAACGAGCCAATACTTAATCCACCGATCAACAAAACGTAGATCAACGTCGGCGCCAACACCGCGAGCACGCGATTGAAGCCGACGACGGAGACAAATGACTCCTCGCCGCCGCGGATCTTTCCAGTCAGGGCCTGAACCAGCGTCACGAGGCTGGCGAGCGCCATCGCGATGGCGATGTAGAACGGAAAGTAGCCCGGCGCAGGACCTTCGCCCTCGAGCCAGCCGTAGCCGAGCCGAACGCTATCCTTGATGACGATGGCGCTGCCGACGAGGAACAGCAGGGCAACGATGATTTCGACAACGCGGTTCGAAACGAGGCTCGGGCCTTCGTCTTCGGCGTTTTCGTCATTGTGCATGGCGACGGCCTTCCTGATGCGGCGGATACGAGACGTGCAGCCAGTAAGTGGCATTGGCGAAGTGGCAATCGGGCCGGGAGACGAAGATTTTTCCCGGCCCGATCGTGCTGGTTACTTCGCGGCCGGGGCTGCTGCGGGAGCCGCAGCCGGCGCGGCAGCCGGTGCGCTTTGAGCCGCGGTGAGGAAGCCGGCTTCCTTCATCAGGTCGAAGTGAGTCTTGTCGGCGGCGGCGACCCACTTGGCGTAGTCGGCGCCGGACATGAAGGTGTCGTTGAATGCGCCCTTCTCCATGAATTCCTTCCAATCCGGCGTCGCACGAACCTTCTTGAACAGATCGACGTAGTAGGCCACCTCATCCGGCTTCACGCCGCCAGGCATGAAGATGCCGCGCAGCATCTGATACTCGGTCGGCAGTCCGCTCTCCTTGCAGGTCGGGATGTCGCTCCAGGCCATCGTCTCGGTGACCTTCGCCGTATAGGTCGAACGCTTGCCATCGAAGATGCAGAGCGGACGCAGAGCGCCGCCGCGCCATTGGGCGACGGCCTCGATCGGATTGTTGACCGTCGAGTTGACGTGATTGCCGACGAGCTGCGTCGCAACTTCGCCACCGCCCTTGTAGGGGATGTAGACGAACTTCTTCGGCGCCGTGACGCGCTCGAGCGCGGCGGTGATGATCTGGTCTTCCTGCTTGGAGCCGGTGCCGCCCATCTTGAAGGCCTTGTCGTTTCCGGCCTTCACCGCGTCGATGTATTCCTTGGCGGTCTTGTACGGCGCGTCCTTGTTGACCCACAGCACGAACTGGTCGAGCGCCAGCATGGCGACCGGCGTCATGTCCTTGTAGGAGAACGGCACGCCCGTGCCGTAGGGCGTGGTGAACAGATTGGACAGGGTGATGATGATCTTGTGCGCGTCGCCCGTGGCCTTCTTGACCTCGAGGAAGCCTTCGGCGCCAGCGCCGCCGCCCTTGTTTACGACGACCATCGGCTGCTTCATCAAGCTGTGCTTGGTGACCACGCCCTGAATGAAGCGGGCCATCTGATCGGCACCGCCGCCGGTGCCGGCAGGGATCACGAATTCGACCGGCTTGGTGGGTTCCCAGGCCTGTGCGCCGGAAGCGCCGATGGCTGCGAGCGCCGCGGCGCCGAATGCGAGTCGAACGGTCTTCTTGGATGTCATACGGGCAGTCCTCCTGGAACGAATGACGTCAGTTCTGTCTGGTTCAGACTTTCGCTTTTTTGATCATGTTTCGGGCGGTTGATCCCTGACACGTTGTTCGGCGTCTGAACGGCCGTAACCTATTCTGCGAGACGATTGAGGTCCAGAGTTAGGCGGTGGCTGATCTTGCGCCGCCCGACACCTTCGCCAAGCCCCATGCAATAGCCGGCCAGAACAGCATCAGCAGGCCGAGCCCCATGATGCTTCCGACGAGCCAGTTGGAGAAGAAGATGCTGAGATCGCCCTGCGAACCGAGCAGCGCTTGCCGGAAGCTCTCTTCCGCCTTGTCGCCGAGCACGATGGCGAGAACGAGCGGCGCCAACGGATAGCCGAGCTTGTTGAACACGTAACCGATGAAGCCGAAGATCAGCATCAACCACACGTCGAACATCGAATTGTGGACCGTGTAGGCGCCGACCGCGCAGATCACCAGAATGACCGGCGCGATGATCGAGAACGGGATGCGCAGGATTGCGGCGAACAGCGGCACGCACGTCAGCACGATGACCAGACCGACGAGGTTGCCGAGATACATCGAGGCGATGAGACCCCAGACGAACTCTTTCTGCTCGACGAACAACAGCGGACCGGGCTGCAGGCCCCAGATCAGCAGGCCGCCGAGCAGCACGGCAGCGGTCGGTGAGCCGGGAATGCCGAGCGTGAGCATCGGCAACAGTGCGGCCGTGCCAGCAGCGTGAGCGGCGGTTTCGGGCGCGATGACGCCCTCGATCTCACCCTTGCCGAAGTTCTCGCCATTCTTGGAGAAGCGCTTGGCGAGCGCGTAGCTCATGAACGATGCAGGGGTGGCGCCGCCGGGCGTAATGCCCATCCAGCAGCCGATGGCGCAGCTGCGCAGCGACGTGACCCAGTACTTCGGCAGCGTCTTCCATGTCGTCAGAACGGCATTGAGCCTGATCTTGGCCGCTGCACCCTGGAACTTGAGGCCGGATTCCATCGACGACAGGATCTCACCGATGCCGAACAGGCCGATCACCGCGATCAGGAAGTCGAAGCCGGTCAGCAGCTCTTCGTGGCCGAACGTCAGGCGCAGCGTTCCCGTGACCTTGTCGAGCCCGACCGCCGCAAGCGCAAAGCCCATGCACATCGCGGCGAGCGTTTTCCACGGACTGCCCTTACCCATGCCTATGAAGCTCGCGAACGTCAGGAAAAAGACTGCGAAGAACTCGGCGGGGCCGAATTTCAAGGCGAACTTGGCGACCAAAGGGGCGAGGAACGTGATCAGGATGACGGCGAACAGCGCGCCGACGAACGACGAGGTGAACGCAGCTGTCAGCGCTTCGTCCGCGCGGCCGCGCTGCGCCATCGGATGGCCGTCGAACGTGGTGGCGACCGACCACGGTTCGCCGGGAATATTGAACAAGATCGACGTGATCGCACCACCGAACAACGCCCCCCAGTAGATGCAGGACAGCATGATGATGGCCGACGTCGGCGGCATGGAGAAGGTGAGTGGCAGCAAGATCGCGACGCCATTGGCTCCGCCCAGGCCCGGCAGCACACCGATGATGACGCCCAGCAGAATGCCGACGCACATCAGGAAGAGATTGAAGGGCGTGAGAACAACGGCGAAGCCGTGCATCAGAGAACTTAGTTCTTCCACGCGCGTACCCCCTCGGATATGGATCCACCCTGAATTGGACGGTTGCTGCGATCTCGTTCGCCGTATCGCTCGAGTGCAATCGGAACCGCGCAGCGGCCTTTACACCCCGTCCGTCGCCTTGGTGGTATACCGTATACCTTTATGCGACCTTCGTGCAATGCTGAATCGACATTTTCACATAGCTTAGGTTTGCAGTGCAGCAATTCGCAACTGCGAAATGCCTGCTTATTCTAGTGTTCTGAATAATCGATGCGGAACACTCCGATTTAATTCGCATTGCCTCTTGCCCCTTTTTTTGACCTTGGTGTATGGTATACCAACAACAGATCGAATGACTTTGTGGATCACCAGAGGTTCATCGGACCTGACGAAAGCATTCTCGCGATCCGCGGGTCCGATGAAGATGCTCAAAAATCAGGGTGCTAGAGCAATTCCATCCGATCGATCGGTCGCCCATGCGATCTCGTCCGATCGGATATTGCTCTGAGAGCTGGGCGGCGGTGCCGTCCTGACGACCGGCGCCGGAACGCAGACGACCAAGACTTCTCGCGAGCAACTTTAAGGCAGCGTCCGTACAGCACGGACAACCAGGGTGGACAGGGCGATGGCTGATACCCGGCTCAGAATCGTGCCGATCGGCGAAGGCCAAAGCCTCAAGGCGAAAGCCTATGAGGCGCTGAAGTCAGCCATCATGAACATGAACATCTACGACCGCAACGCGGAGCTGCGCCTCGACGAGCGCGATCTGTCGGCGCGGTTCGGCATCTCGCGGACACCGTTGCGCGAAGCCCTCGCTCAGCTCGATCAGGAAGGGCTCGTGCGGGTGATTGCGCGCCGCGGCATTTTCATCGTGCGCAAAACCAAGTCCGAAGTCCTCGACATGATCACGGTGTGGGCCGCACTCGAGGCGATGTCGGCGCGCATCGCCACACGGTCCGCCAGCGACAAGAGCATCGCCGCGCTGCACAACCTCGTCGACCAGTTCTCGCACGACGAGATCGCGCGGCAGATGGGCGAATACTCCGACGCCAACATCCGTTTCCATCAGGCGATCATCGAACTCGGCAACTGCCCACTCATCACCGAGATCACCAACGGACTGTTCTTCCACGTCCGCGCGATCCGACAGCGCACGATCTTCGAGAAGGACCGCGCCAAGCGGTCTGTCGCCGATCACAAGGAAATCGTGGCCGCCATCGAGCGCCGCGACACCGAACTGGCTGAGCGGCTGGTGCGCGAACACACGATGAAGCTTCGCGATCACGTCGAGCACTTCGTCGATCTCGAATAACGATAGCGGCTTCCGGAGCAATCACGGCCCACCACTTTACGGCGCAGAACGACACCGGGCGAAACAATGCCCACAGGCCCCCAGGGAGGTTGAACTCATGGCAGAGCAGGCAGTGAAGTCGTCAACGACGGCCGAAGACACGCTGAAGCAGAAGAGCACCGACCCCAACATCGTCTCGGGTGGCCGGCTGGTCGCGAAGGCGCTGAAGAGCGAAGGCGTCGACACCATCTTCACGCTGTGCGGCGGCCACATCATCGACATCTATGATGGCTGCATCGACGAGGGCATCCGCATCATCGACGTGCGTCACGAGCAGGTAGCGGCGCATGCGGCCGACGGCTATGCGCGCCAGACCGGCAAGCTCGGCTGCGTCGTCACGACCGCCGGTCCGGGCTGCACCAACGCCGTCACCGGCGTCGCCACCGCGTTCCGCTCAGAGAGCCCGATCCTGCACATCGGCGGCGGCGGCGGCCTTGCCCAGCACAAGATGGGCTCGCTGCAGGATCTGCCGCACGCGCAGATCATGCGGCCGATCACCAAGTTCGCCGAGCAGGTGCTGACCACCGAGCGCATCCCCGACATGATCGCCATGGCCGCGCGCGAAAGCTTCACCGGCGCCTATGGCCCGTCCTACCTCGAGATCTCGCGCGACGTGCTCGACCGCGAGGTCCACATCAAGGACGCCGTGATCCCCAAGGCCGGCCATTACCGCGCCTCGGTCAAGTCGATCGGCGACCCGGCCGACATCGAGCGGCTCGCCGACATTCTGGTCAAGGCCGAGCGCCCGGCTATCCTGTTCGGCCAGCAGGTGTGGTCGTCACGCGGTCACAAGGAAGCCATCGCACTGCTCAAGGGCCTCGATATTCCGGGCTACTTCAACGGAGCGTCCCGCGGGCTTCTGCCACCGGGCGACCCCCACCACTTCGACCGCACCCGTTCGCTGGCCTTCGCGAAAGCAGACGTCGTGGTCATCGTCGGCACGCCGTTCGACTTCCGCATGGGCTACGGCAAGCGCATCAACGTGCCGACGCTGGTGCAGATCGACCAGGACTACCGCACGGTCGGCAAGAACCGCGACATCACGTTCGGCATCGCTGGCGATCCGGGCGCGGTGCTCGGAGCAGTCCTCGCAGCAGCCACGGCGCGCATCGATGCGGGCAAGCGTCAGGTTCGCCAGCAGTGGATGCGAACGCTTCAGGAAGGCGAGCGGGCGGCGACCGAGAAGCTGATGCCGCTGTTCAAGTCGGATCAAACGCCGATCCATCCGTTCCGCGTCGCCTATGAGCTCAACGAGTTCCTCGGCGAGGATACTGTCTACATCGGTGACGGCGGCGACGTCGTGACGATTTCGGCCCAAGCCGTTCGCCCGCGCAATCCCGGCCAGTGGATGGACCCTGGCGCGCTCGGCTCGCTCGGCGTCGGCACCGGCTTTGCGCTCGCCGCCAAGCTCGCCAACCCGGAGAAGGAAGTGCTCTGCTACTACGGCGACGGCTCGTTCGGCATGACGGCGTTCGACATGGAGACGGCGAACCGCTTCGGCGCGCCCTATCTCGCGGTCATCGGCAACAACTCGGCGATGAACCAGATCCGTTACGGCCAGATCACCAAATATGGCGAGCAGCGCGGCAACATCGGCAACCTGCTCGGCGATATCCCGTTCGGCAAGTTCGCCGAGATGTTGGGCGGCTATGGCGAGGAAGTGCGAGATCCCTCGCAGATCCAGGCCGCTCTCCGCCGTGGCCGCGAGGCGATCGCCAAGACCGGCCGCTCGGCGGTGATCAATATCTGGGTCGATCCGCGCGAGTATGCGCCGGGCACCAAGAACCAGACGATGTACAAATGAGCAAAGGGCGGCGGGGCGGTTACGCCCCGCTGCCTTCGTTCCATCAGACAGCAACGCGATAGAACAATTTCAGGGAGCCAGGGAAATGAGCAAGGCACTCGAGGGTGTTAAGGTCCTCGACTTTACGCACGTCCAATCCGGTCCGACATGCACACAGTTGCTCGCCTGGTTCGGCGCCGACGTGATCAAGGTCGAGCGTCCGGGCGAAGGCGACGCAACGCGCAAGCAGCTCATCGACGTCCCAGGCGCCGACAGTCTCTATTTCACGATGCTCAATCACAACAAGCGGTCGATCACCATCGACAGCAAGAACGCCAAGGGCAAGGAAATCCTCGAGCGTCTCGTCAAGACCTGCGACGTTCTGGTCGAGAACTTCGCGCCCGGCGCGCTCGACCGTATGGGGCTGACGTGGGAGCGCATCCAGGAACTCAACCCGCGCATGATCTATGCCTCGGTCAAGGGCTTTGGACCCGGCCAGTACGAGGACTGCAAGGTCTATGAGAACGTCGCGCAGTGCGCGGGCGGCTCGGCCTCGACGACCGGCTTCCGAGATGGCCCGCCGCTGGTCACGGGTGCGCAGATCGGCGACAGCGGCACCGGCCTGCATCTCGCACTCGGCATCGTTGCAGCGCTCTATCAGCGCGTCGCGTCCGGTCGCGGCCAGCGCGTTCAGGCGCCGATGCAGGACAGCGTGCTCAACCTCTGCCGCGTCAAGCTGCGCGACCAGCAGCGGCTGGAGAAGGGGCCGCTCAAGGAGTATTCGCAGCACAGCGAGGGCGTCCCGTTCGGCGAAGCCGTGCCGCGCGCCGGTAACGACTCGGGTGGCGGCCAGCCGGGCCGCATCCTGAAGTGCAAGGGCTGGGAAACGGACCCCAACGCCTATACCTATTTCATCACCCAGGCGGCTGCGTGGGAGAAGGTTTGCGACGTCATCGGCGAACCCGAGTGGAAGACGAAGCCGGGTTACGCCAAGCCGGCCGAGCGTCTCGACAAGCTCAACGAAATCTTCGAGCGCGTCGAAAAGTGGACGATGACCAAGACCAAGTTCGAGGTCATGGACACCTGCAACCCGCTCGACATCCCCGTCGGCCCGATCCTGTCGATGAAGGAAATCGCCGAGGACCAGGGCTTGCGCGCCACCGGCACCATCGTCGAGGTCGATCACCCCAAGCGCGGCAAGTACCTCTCCGTCGGCTGCCCGATCAAGATGTCCGACAGCCCGGTCGAGGTCACGCGGTCGCCGCTGCTCGGCGAACATACAGACGAGATTCTGGCGTCCGTGCTCGGCTACTCGGCCGAGGAGATCAACGCGTTCAAGGCTTCGGGCGCAACCGAGCCCGGCAAGAAGATGGCGGCGGAGTAGCATCGGGCGCGTGCGACGGTAACGCCGCCCCCTGCCCTCGACGATCAAGCTTTGTAATAACTGCCCGGCCTCGCCCGGCGGCAAAGGAGAAGCCATGCGCATAGTTGTCCACGGCCAGGAAGCCTTCGGTAAGGCTGTACTCGAGCGCCTGCTCGAACGCGGCGAAAACATCGTCGCGGTGTTCTGCGCGCCCGACAAGGAAGGCAAGGCGAAAGACCCGCTCGCCGCGTTCGCGACCGAGAAGGGGCTGCCGGTGCACCAGCCGAAATCCTGGAAGACGCCGGAGGCGCTCGACCTGATGCGCTCGTTCAAGCCCGACGTATGCATCATGGCCTACGTCACGCTGTTTGTTCCGCAGCCCGTTATCGACGCGCCGACCTACGGCACCTTCCAGTATCACCCCTCGCTGCTGCCGCTGCACCGCGGCCCCTCGGCCATCAGTTGGCCGATCGCGATGGGCAAGACGCAGACCGGCCTGACCATCTTCTGGCCGGACGAGGGCTTGGACGAGGGTCCGATCCTGCTGCAGAAGGAATGCGACATCGGCCCCGACGAGACGCTCGGCGACGTTTATTTCAAGAAGCTTTTCCCGATGGGCGTCGACGCGATGATCGAGAGCCTCGACCTCGTCCGCACCGGCAAGGCGCCGAAGGTTCCGCAGGACCATGCGAAGGCCACATACGAGTACCGCTTCAAAAAGGAGTTAGCCGAGATCGATTGGTCGAAGCCGGCAGCCGACGTGTACAACCTCATCCGTGCCGTCAACCCGGCGCCGGGGGCATGGACCACGATCAAGGGCACGAAAGTGGACTTCTATGACAGCGCCAAGGCGGAGGGTGGTGGCGCACCGGGGCAGATCCTCGAAATTTCCGACGCTGGAATGAAGATCGCCGCCGCCAGCGGAGCGATCCTGGTCAAGCGCGTACGCGCCGGGACGGGAGCGAAAGTGACGGCTGCGGAATTTGCCGCATCGACTGGCATCAAGGCCGGCGACACATTCGACCAGCCGAAGTCTAAAGTCGCGGCCTGACCGCACGATTGCAGGCCGCCTGACTGACCGAAACATTCGACCGGGTTCGAACCCGGCGTGGAGGGAGAGACGCACGATGGTGAAGTCCGATATCGAAGTCGCACGCGAAGCGAAAATGAAGCCGATCGCCGAGATCGGCGCCAAGGTCGGCGTTCCGGCGGATGCGCTGCTCAACTATGGGCCGTACAAGGCGAAGATCAGCCAGAACTTCATCGACAGCGTCCAGGGCAACAAGGACGGCAAACTGATCCTCGTCACCGCGATCAACCCGACGCCGGCCGGCGAAGGCAAGACGACGACGACGGTCGGCCTCGGCGACGGCCTCAACCGCATCGGCAAGAAGGCGATGAGCTGCCTGCGCGAGCCCTCGCTCGGGCCGTGCTTCGGCGTCAAGGGCGGCGCGGCCGGCGGCGGCTATGCCCAGGTCGTGCCGATGGAAGACATCAATCTGCACTTCACCGGCGACTTCCACGCCATCACCTCGGCCAACAACCTGCTCGCCGCCCTGATCGACAATCACATCTACTGGGGCAACTCGCTCGGCATCGATCCCCGCCGCGTCGCATGGCGCCGTGTGCTCGACATGAACGACCGCGCGCTGCGCTCGATCGTGAACTCGCTTGGCGGCGTTTCCAACGGCTTCCCGCGTGAGGACGGCTTCGACATCACCGTCGCCTCCGAGGTCATGGCCATCCTCTGCCTGTCGAAGGACCTCAAGGACCTCGAGAAGCGGCTCGGATCGATCGTCGTCGGCTACACGCGCGACAAGAAGCCGATCCACGCCCGCGACGTGAAGGGCGACGGCTCGATGACCGTGCTGCTCAAGGACGCGCTGATGCCGAACCTCGTGCAGACGCTCGAGAACAACCCCGTGTTCATTCACGGCGGACCCTTTGCGAACATTGCACACGGCTGCAACTCGGTGCTCGCCACCAAGACGGCGCTGAAGATCGCCGACTATGTGGTGACGGAAGCAGGCTTCGGCGCCGATCTCGGCGCCGAGAAGTTCTACGACATCAAGTGCCGTCATGCCGGCATCGCGCCGTCGGCCACCGTGATCGTGGCCACCATTCGTGCGCTGAAGATGCACGGCGGCGTGGCTAAGGACGAACTGAAGAACGAGAACGTCGCGGCGGTCGCCAAGGGTTGCGACAACATGAAACGCCACATCGAAAACGTGGCAAAGTTCGGCGTCCCGGCGGTGATTGCGATCAACAAGTTCATCACCGATACCGACGCCGAGATCGAAGAGGTGAAGCGGCAGGCCGCGAGCGTCGGCGCCAAGGCCATCCTGTGCACGCACTGGGGCGAGGGCGGCAAGGGCACCGAGGAACTGGCGCGCCACGTCGTCGAACTCTGCGACAGCGGCAAGGCCGCGTTCAAGCCGCTCTACCCCAACGACATGCCGCTGCTCGAGAAGATCCGCACCATCGCCAAGGAGATCTATCGCGCCTCCGACATCGCGCCGGATGCATCGGTGGTGACCGCGCTCAAGGACTTCGAGGCGCAGGGGCATGGCCATCTGCCGATCTGCATGGCCAAGACGCAGTATTCGTTCTCGACCGACCCGAACAAGCGCGGCGCGCCCACGGGCCACATCGTGCCGGTGCGCGAGGTGATCCTGTCGGCGGGCGCGGGCTTCATCGTCGCGGTCTGCGGCGAGATCATGCGCATGCCGGGCCTGCCGAAGGTGCCGTCGGCCGACTTCATCCGCCTCAACGACAAGGGCCAAATCGAAGGGCTGTTCTGACGCCAGCATTAGGTTGCGCCTTCAGGTGCCGACATCGCACCCGGCGCGGTTGCGCCTTCGGACGTCAAACCTCCGGCCTCGCACTTCGGTGCGGGGCCGTTCTTGTTTTCGCTGCGCGGCGGTTGGCCGCTCCGTCACGCATTGCCGCGCTATGTGGAGCAATGCTACGTTTCCAGAATGATTTTGTCGGCCACCAGAGCCATTCGACGTACCGTGTATGCCCTTGCTGCCGTGCTGCTTGCAGTACAGGCATTGCTGACGGCGTGGCATGGCGCGGCTCTGTCGGCGCTTAAGATCGACGCTGCAAGCGCGGCCGAAACTGGTTGTCATCTGTACCGCGCATGGGTTCGTGCGTGTCGCGCTCGACGAGAACGGCGAACCGCGAGATCCGACGCCCAATCGCGGCGGCGGCGAGGTCAAATGCTCGCTATGCCTTGCCCTGGCCGCGGTCGCCTGGGCACCGTTGGATGACGGGCTGCAGGTCAGCCCGCCAGACGCTGAGCGTCGTCGCGTTCCTGCCCTGGGCCAACAGCCCGTCCGAGCGGGCGCCGTCGTCCTTCCCCCGGCAACGCGGCCCCCCACACCACGCATGATGAATACGATGCGGCGTTGAGCTGCATCGCGATCGGCTGATTGCGCCCGTGTCATCGACATCGGTGTGAGCGCTGATCCGTGTGCGCGGCTGTTGGACAGCACGCGCTGGCTGATTTCCATTGTCCCGTGGGGGAACTCAAATGACTGTCACTCCATCCCGGCGCGCGGCTGTTGCCGCGTTCGCCGCAGCGGCGCTGTCGTCCGCAACGCCATCAACTCCTGTGCTCGCCGCCGATCACGCACCCGCAATAGACGGCGGCGGCGGCACATCGATGCCGGCTCACGCCCACTCGCCGGTCCCGGCCGGTGTCATGGGCGCGCACATGCTGCCCGCCGGCAAGGCGATGATCATGTACTCCGGCATGGTGATGCATATGGAGGACAACTACGTCGGCTCGGACAAGGTCACGCCGGCACAAATCGCGACGATGCCGAACCGGTTCAGCCCGCCGCACGCCGCCACCTATCGCATCGTGCCGACCAGCATGGACATGCAGATGCAGATGTTCGGCGCCATGCTCGGGCTGACCGACAGCGTCAGCCTGATGGTCATGGGCTCGCATGTCCGCAAGGAGATGGAGATGGTGACGTTCCGCGGCATGGCCGGCACCACGGTGCTGGGCAGCAGCTCGGCGGTAACAGAGGGACTGGGCGACGCCGCCGTCATGGGGCTCGTCCGCCTCTACAGCGACAGCGTGCACAAGATCCACATGAACCTCGGGCTCAGCCTGCCGCTCGGCAGCACGACCGAGCGCGTCCGCATGCTCGCGCCCACCGGCATGCAGATGGAGATGCGAGCGTCCTATGGCATGCAGCTCGGCTCAGGCACGGTCGATGCGTTGCCGGGCCTGACCTACCTCGGCGCCAGCGGGCCGGTTTCGTGGGGCCTCGCCTATCGCGCCCGTATTCCGCTGGAGACCGGCGAGGAAGGCTGGCAGTTCGGCGATCAGCACGAGCTGAATGGATGGCTCGGCTACGCACTGGTCAAGGGCGTCACGGTCACCGGCCGGGTCTCCGCCAGCACGCAAGGCCGCATCGAGGGCATCGACCCGCAGATCCAGGGTGCGATGCAGGCGCTCGATCCGAACAACTACGGCGGCGAGCGGGTCGAGCTGCTGGGCGGCGTCGAAATCCACGGTATGCCGCTCGGCCTCGGCGCGACGCGACTGGCGATCGAAGCCGGCGCGCCAGTCTACCAGAACCTCAATGGTCCGCAGCTCGGCCGCGACTGGATGGGGACGCTGACTGTTGGCGCGAGGTTCTGACGCCGGCATTGCTCGTCACTATGACTGAGACCAAGGCAATCCCGGGGATGACACCACCTCGTCCTCGGGATCAATCCTCTCCGGCCAGTGCGCGCCGCATGGTGTCACCGACGATGCTGGCGTTGTTGACGATCCGCACGCCCGCGCCGCGAAGAACCGCGATCTTGGTCAATGCGCCGCCGTCGGTTCCGGTCGCGAATGCGCCGGCGTGGCCCATCCGCCGCTCAGGCGGGGCATGGCGGCCCGCAACGAACGCGACAATGGGCTTTGAAGGGCGCAACCGCTTGACCAGCGCCGCGACCTCTTCCTCCTCGGATCCACCGATCTCACCGATGACGATGATGCCTTCGGTGTCGGGATCGGCGATGAACAGCTCGACACAAGTCTTGAGATCGATGCCGTGGATGGGGTCGCCGCCGACGCCGATCGTCGTCGATTGGCCAAGCCCCGCGAGCGTCGTCTGCAGCACGATCTCGCTGGTCAGCGATGCCGAGCGCGACACGATGCCGATACTGCCGCGGCGCGCGTCGACGGTGGACATGACGCCGATCTGCGTGATGCCCGGCGCCAGGATGCCTTGGGAGTTGGGGCCGATAAGCTGCGTCTTCGAGCCCGCCAACGCCTGTCGGACACGGACCACGTCAAGTACCGGGATGCGCTCGGTCACGCAGACGACGAGCGGCACCTCTGCGGCGATGGCGTCGAGAATAGCCGCGGCGGCATGCAGCGGCGGAACGAAAACGATGCTGGCGTTGGCGCCGGTCTCGCGCACGGCTTCGGCGATGTCATTGAAGACTGGCAGGTCGAGGTGCGTCCGGCCGCCCTTGCCGGGAGTGACACCGGCGACGAGCTTGGTGCCGTACGACAACATACGGGCGGCATGAAAGGTGCCGGCACGGCCGGTCATGCCTTGGCACACGACACGCGTATCGGGACCGACCAGAATCGCCATCACCCACCTCCCGAACTTTTTTCGTCGTTACCCAGATTGCCGATATCACGCCCTCGCATGCGCCACTGGACCGAAGCCCAGTCAAGGGCCGGAGCGAAGCCGAAATTCAGAGTACGGCCCGAGCGCAGCAGAGTAACGAAAGGGGCAATCCAAGCTTTTGGCATACCATATACCAACGGCCGTCAAACTGTCGAGCAGGCATTGGCCGCCGCGCCGTCAATTCTACTGCATTCAGCTGCGTTTGGTGCTCGCGGCTGCCGCTGCCGAAGCCGCCAAGGCCGCCGGCGTCGGGTCGATGATATCCAGGATGACCTCGCAGACGCGCTCCTCGCGCCAGTAGTTGACGTGGCCGCCTTCGGGCAGCGGCTGGTTCTTCACAAAACCATCGGTCACTATGTCGACACGTCCCCCGATCGGGTCGTCGATCCGCCACAAGTTGGTCCAGGACGCGAGCTTCGGGTTCAAGATCGTGGCGCTGCCGACCTGCGCCTGGTAGGCGCGGAAGTAGTGCTGGTAGAGGTGCGACAGCGGGCTCGCCAGCGTGATGGCGTCGATCCGCGCAATGTTCCCCGGCATCTTGTTGTCCCGCGCCGAGCGCAGATAGTCGTGCATGATCACGGTGCCCTGGCTATGGGTCAGAAACAGCAGCCGGTCGAACTTCTCGGTGGACATGATGCCCTCGATCAGGGCCTCGAGCCGTTTCTGGATACGTTCGCGCCGGGGATGAGTGCCACGCTGCTGTAGCCAGGTGGGCAACCGGAATTTGGAGACGACATAGCGCGGCGCGTATTGATGGTCGACGAGGTCGCGCGCGACATGGAGCACGCCGGTCGAGGCCTTGGTCAAGGCGCCGAGGACGGTAGGCAGGATCGTCAGCAGAGAGCCCGTCAGCACGTCGCGCAAGCCTTCGACGGTCACATCGTCGAACAGGTTCGCTCTAAGCCAGTCCGCGATGAACGGCACGTTCTGCACGAAGTAGAACATTGAAGCACTGCCGATCTGGCCGAGCATCAGCACGACGAGGAACAGCGGGCTGGCGATGAGACGCGGCAGCGTGACATTGCCGGCCATGAGCGCCTCTGTCCGCCATCGGCCGACGCCCAAGCGGGCGAGCACGACGATCCCGATCGCCAATACGGCCAGAAAAGTCATGATGAGATTGGTCGAGGCGACAATGACCAGCGAGTTGACGATCGTGTAGATTCGCTTCGTCGCCCAGGCGCAGTTATCGCCAGTGCATCGCGTAAAGCCCTTCTTATCGACCAGCCGGAACACAATGAACAGCGAGACCGGGCAGACCACGAGCTTCCACAGCATTCCCTGTATCACCGTCAACCCGGCCGCGGCGGCGGCGCGGTGCAGCGGGTAATGCTTCGACGGTCTGCCGCGGAGGAGCCGCCCGATCCAGACCAGCAACATCAGCACCATGGCTCCAATGATGGTGATGTTCCAGAGTGCGAAGGTCCCGATGATGACTTGGCCGACGATCGCCAGATAGGCATTTCGGTCCTGGAGGCCTGCGACGTCGAAGAAGCTCGCCAACACCACGCTCGAGAGCATCAGCAGCGAGAACATCGCCGTGGCCAACCCGAGATCAGTGAGCGCGATATCGTGACGATATCGATAGCGCGCCAGACCGAGGCCAAGCAGCGCCGTCGCCGCCAACAGCCCGCCGACGAGGTACTGAAGCGAATTGGGCGGCATTTTGCCGACGAGATTGAAGTGATCGAACAGCATCATGCCGAACGACGAGATGAACAACGACAAGGTCATCCCGGCGATCGGCCAGCGCAGCAGCCAGATCGACGTCAGGATCAGCTGGCGGATCCACCCCATGATCCCTGACGAGGTCTCGGCGAGCAGGCTCGAGCCGAGCACCTGAGGCGCTTCGAAGAACAGTTGCAGCATGGTCAGGAACCGGGCCACGGCTCCGTTGCCGACCCTGGAAAGATCGGCCCAGTGCAGCTCGGCAAAGGTCACGTTCACCCGGTCGGCGATGCGGGCGCGCCGGACCACCGTGCGGAACATGGCGCCGGGCTTGGTGCGTCCCTTGTCGGGCAGGCGATAAACCTGGCTGTAAGGATCGAACGACATCGCCGGCTCGCGCTTGCCGAGCTCGGCGACGATGTAATCGTTGATCCAACCGATTTCGGCTTCGCCGACGCCATGAATGACGACCACCGCGACGTTGTCGGGCTGGCTTCTGGGGGAAGCGGCCGCGCTTGCGCTACCAGGCGCGGCATCCGGGGTGGAATAGTTCATAGCAAATCACTCGCTGAAAATGCGCAACACCGCCCAGCCGTCCGGCAACTCCGCAGCTCGATAGACCGTCATCGGCATCAGGCTATCATACTGCCTTTCAGCGCGGTGTTTCCTTTGCCAGACATGTAATTGCGCAAATCGTGGGCAGCTGCTGCCTCGTTGGGCGGCGACTTTTTTGGCATGCCGTCGATGGGATGACTTTCCAGGCAAGCGTGTTCCGGTCTAGCGTCGAGAGCGGCAATTCAGGCGAGTTCGAGGAACGGGTGCGCAGCTACTTCGACGAAATGTATGGTGCGGGCGGGGAGGTCAGGGCCCCCTATGCGGTCGTGGCCGAATGGCTCGGCACCCAGCGCCTTGGCGACCTCAAATCCAAGCATGACGAAGCCGAGGCGCTGTTCAGGCGAACCGGCATCACATTCTCGGTCTACGGCGACAATACCTCATCGGAGCGGCTGATCCCGTTCGACATCGTGCCGCGCATCCTGTCGGCCTCGGAATGGCGGCGGCTGTCGGCCGGGATCGAGCAGCGCGTGCGGGCGCTCAACGCCTTCATGTTCGACATCTATCACCGCCAGGAGATCCTGAAGGCCGGCCGGATCCCGGTCGAACTGATCGTCCAGAACGAGGCGTTCGTGCCGGAAATGATCGGCGTCGAACCGCCGCTCGGCATCTATAGCCACATCATCGGCATCGACATCGTCCGCACCGGCGAAGACGAGTTTTTTGTGCTCGAGGACAATACGCGCACGCCTTCGGGCGTGTCGTATATGCTCGAGAACCGCGAAACGATGATGCATATGTTCCCCGACCTGTTCAGCCGCAACCGCGTCGCGCCGGTCGAGACCTATCCGATCAACCTTCTGCGCACGCTCGAAAGCGTCGCCCCGCGCGGGCTGGATCGTGAGCCGGTGATCGCCGTACTGACACCCGGCCTCTACAATAGCGCCTACTTCGAGCACGCCTTCCTCGCCGACGAGATGGGCGCGGAGCTGGTCGAGGGCCGCGACCTCGTGGTGCTCGACGGCGCGCTGCACATGAAGACGACGCGCGGGCTGCGTCAGGTCGACGTCGTCTACCGGCGCATCGACGACGAGTACCTCGATCCGCTGGTGTTCCGCCGCGAACTCGATGTTGGGCGTGCCCGGCATTTTCGATGTCTATCGCTCCGGCCGCACGACGATCGTCAACGCGCCCGGCGGCGGCATCGCCGATGACAAGGCGATCTACAGCTACATCCCCGAGATCATCGAATTCTACACCGGCCGCGCACCGATCCTGAAAAACGTGCCGACCTTCAACTGCCGGCGGCCGGGCGACCTCGCCTACGTACTGGAACATCTCGCCGAGCTGGTGGTCAAGGAAGTGCACGGATCGGGCGGCTACGGCATGCTGGTCGGCCCGGCTGCGTCGAAGGACGAGATCGAGGCGTTCCGGCGCAAGCTGATCGCACGGCCGGACAATTACATCGCTCAGCCGACGCTGGCGCTCTCCACCTGCCCGACCCTGGTCGACACCGGCCTTGCGCCGCGTCATCTCGACTTGCGGCCGTTCGTACTGGTCGGCGATCAGGTGCGGCTGGTCCCCGGTGGATTGACGCGCGTCGCATTGAAATCGGGCTCGCTCGTCGTCAACTCCAGCCAGGGAGGTGGGACCAAGGACACTTGGGTCCTGCAGGATTGACCGGGCAGGGCAGCACACTCGACATCCGCTCATCGATTGAATTTCGCGCGACACGACTCGTCGATAGCCGCGCCAAGAGGAGACCACTGCAGCACCATGCTGGGACGCACCGCCAACGATCTATATTGGCTCTCGCGATATATCGAACGGGCCGAGAACATGGCTCGGCTGCTCGAAGTCGGCTATCGCATCGTCCTGCTTCCGCGTGAGGGGCAGGGGTTCCATGAGGAATGGCGCTCGACCCTCGCCAGCACCGGTTGCGCGGAGCGCTACGCCGCGAAGTTCGACAAGATCAACACGCGCGACGTGGTCGACTATCTGCTGTTCGATTCCGACAACCCATCGAGCGTCCGTTCGTGCCTCGCGACCGCGCGCCACAACGCTCGCGCGCAACGCACGTCGCTGACGCGAGATATGTGGGAGTGCCTCAACAGCTCATGGCTCGAGTTCAACGCCATCAACCCCGCGAACGTGACGTCGAACCAGCTGCCGGGACTGCTCGATTGGATCAAGGAGCGCTCGGCCTTGTTCCGAGGCACGCTGCTGAATACCATCCTGCGCAACGACACCTACTTCTTCAGCCAACTCGGCACCTTCCTCGAGCGGGCGGACAACACGGCACGCATTCTCGATGTGAAGTACTATGTACTCTTGCCGTCGAGCGAGGCGGTGGGCGGAGGCGTCGACAACTTCCAGTGGGGCGCGATCCTGCGCTCCGTCTCCGCCCATCGCAGCTACCGCTGGGTGTACAAGGAGAACTACAAGCCGTGGCGGATTGCCGAGTATCTGATCCTCAACCCGCAGATGCCGCGATCGCTGGCTTACTCTTACTGTGAAATTGCAGCCGCGCTGGATGAACTCGGGCGGCAATATGGCGCCCGATATGCTTGCCACGCCACCTCGGCCAGCATGACCGGCCTGCTTCAGAACAGCGGTATCGACGGAATCTTCCAGTCGGGGCTCCACGAGTTCCTCGAGGATTTCATCGGCCGCAACAATACGCTCGGCGCACAGATTGCCGAAGCCTACCACTTCAACGGTTGACCGGTCGTCCCATGCGCATTGGCATTCTGCACACATCCCGATATGTCTACGACACGCCCGCCAACTATAGCGTGCAGGCGCTGCGCCTGACGCCGCCGGCGTTCAACGGTCAACAAATCGTCTCGTGGACGATCCGCGCTCCCGGCATCGAACGCGCCTCGTCGTTCCGCGATGGATTCGGCAATCTCACCCATCTCGTCACCATCAACGGCGCACACAGCGACGTCACGGTCGAAGCCGAGGGCATCGTCGAGACCAGCGACACCACCGGTGTGGTGCAGGGACTGCCCGAAGTTGCGCCGGTACGCGTCTATCAGCGCGTGACGCCGATGACGGCGCCGAATGACGCCATCCGCAAGCTGGCGGCGGATACGGGCGACGGCGATCCGATCGGACGATTGCATCGGTTGATGCACGCCGTCGCAGACTCGATCGAGTATGTCGTCGGCGAAACCCATAGCGAGACGACCGCCGCCGAGGCGCTGGCCCGCGGCCGCGGCGTTTGCCAGGATCATGCACACGTTTTGATTTCTGCTGCGCGATCGGCCGGAATGGCGGCGCGTTACGTCAACGGCTACATGGTCGCCGAGGAGGGAGAGCCAGCCGAAGCGCATCACGGCTGGGCCGAAATCTGGGTCGAAGGCGTCGGCTGGATCGGTTTCGACCCAGCCAACCGCATCTGCCCGACAGAGCGTTACGTCCGGCTCGGTACGGGCTTGGATGCGGCATCCGCGGCGCCGATCCGCGGCAGCCGGCAAGGCGGCGTCAGCGAGCAGCTTGACGTTCGCGTCGAAGTCGCGCAGCAAGGCGCCAGCCAACAATAGCATTCTGACGGACACGATAAGGGAAGGGGTGCGCGATGACCTATTGCGTCGCGTTGCGGCTGGAGCGTGGGCTGGTTTTCGCGGCGGACACGCGAACCAACGCAGGCGTCGACAATATCGCGCAGTATCGAAAGCTGCATTACTGGCGCGATCCGGGCAAGCGCGTGCTCGTCCTGCTCACGGCGGGCAACCTCGCGATCACACAATCGGTGGTGAGCGTGCTCAACGAGCGGTTGGCCGCGCGCGACGAACCCGCCGTCGATAGCTTGTTCGATGTTCCGAACATGTACCGCGCCGCGCGCGTGGTCGGCGATGCGGTGCGCGAGGTGCGGCGGATCGATGGTGCGGCGCTGGAAGCGAGCAAGGGCGGTTTCGGGGCGAACTTCATCCTCGGCGGCCAGATCGGCGACGAGCGCCCGCGGCTGTTCCAGATCTACGCCGAAGGCAATTTCATCGAAGCGACCGACGACACGCCGTTCCTTCAGATCGGCGAGCACAAGTACGGCAAGCCGATCCTCGATCGCGTCGCGGACGCCCGCATGCGACTGGGCGAGGCCGCAAAACTCATTCTGCTGTCGTTCGATTCCACCCTGCGGTCCAACCTCTCGGTCGGCATGCCGATCGACCTGCTGCTCTATGAGCGCGACAGCCTCGACGTGCGCCGGCAAACGCGCATCGGCCAGGATGACGAATACTTCCGGCAGCTCTCGACACAATGGTCGGAAGCCTTGCGGCATGCCTTCACCAAGATCGACGAGTTCAAAGGCTAGTGTTTGGTGCGCTTCAGGTGCCCACCAGCACCCGCGCATGGCACACTTCGGCGGCAGGCGTCAGGCTTATCGGCTTTGCGAAAGACGCCGAAGCGCATCCCGAGATAACTGAACGTCATGGCGACGAGTGAGGCCGCGACCAGGGCCACCAAGGGATCGGTGCCCGGCCGCAGCACCAGAACGGCGGCATAAGCGGCGTAGTTCACGGCTGCGGACGTCCATGCCACCGCCGCATACGTCAGAAACTCGGCGAATGTTGCCGGTGTCTTCACATTGAAGGTCAATCGGCGATGCGCGCGCCATCCAGCCACCATCGCCACGGAAATTGCGGCGAGCCGTGCAACGAACGGATCGACGCCGAGGCCACGCGTCAGAATTGTCAACACCGTGGCATCGACCATGAAGGCGATGGCGCCGGACGTCGCAAACCCGCCGAGATGGCGCGCGACACCATGCCGAGGCGTCTGGGATCGCGGTCCCATGTCGGGGCTCGATGGCTCGCTCATGGCGTCGCGGCCCGGATAGCCCGCCAATCGACCGGCGGTCCTGATACATCGCGCTGCGGCCGCCAAAGCCGAGCGGCGAAGTGACTGCCGCCCATCAGCAGTTCATGCTCGACGCGCCGCCGCTCCGTCACGGGATCGATGCCAGCAAGCTCGTCGTCGACGTATCCAGGATGGCACATGACGAGATGCATCGGGCCCCGTCCGATTGCCGCCCGTTCGAAGTCGCTCGAAGTCTTCGACGGGGCGAAGTCCGTTACGCCCGCGAAGCTTTCATTGACCGGAAAGCCACCGCGCCGGGCGGCATCGCCGAAGCCGCGCGCCAGCCACCAGAGCGCCATGGCCTTCGGCACGGCGGTGCCGCGCTGCAGGATCGCCGCCAGACTGTCGGCCGGATCGCGGATCAATGGCGGCCGTGCTTGCGGACAGGCAGCCAGCGCATCGAGCACGCCATTCCTGATGCCGGGCAGCGCATGGACGTGCTGGTGCCCGTCGACGAAATCTGGCGGGTGACCGCAGACCGCCGAGAAGGCGTCGATCTGGCGCATCACTTCCGCCGCGATCTCCGCACGCTCGATGTCACCGCGAAGGGCGCGGGCGGTAACGTCGCCGACACTGGAAAATCGACCTGACGGCGCAAAGTTCGGCATTTTGGCGAGCGGCGAGCCGAGCGTGAGATTGATGTGAAGCCCGATCGCGATGTGCTTTCGCAATATCCGCGCGCGATTGCCGAGTTTCGGCCAATGTCGCGACGTCACGATGACGCTCGTCGCCGACAGGCGGCCCGCCTCAGCCAACTCGTCGATCGATCGGGACACACCATCCGTCATCGCATAGTCGTCGGCACACAGGATGATGCGGACGCTGTCGGCCGCTTCGTCAGCCGTCATGAGCGTGCGGCCCCGAAGCCGACGGCACTGCTGCGGCCACTGTACCCGCATCGGTCTCGAGCCCGATCTCATCGGCCACGAGGAACAGCGGACGCGCCTTCACCTCCTCGTAAATGCGGCCGAGATATTCGCCGATGACACCGAGCGAGATGAGCTGAATGCCGGCAAAGAACATGATCGAAACCACCAGCGTCGGGAAACCCTTGAGGTCGGTTCCGAAGATCAGCGTCTTCAGCATGAACACGACAATGTAGGCGAACGCCAGCAGCGAAACCGCCAATCCGATCACCGACCAGATGCGGAGCGGGATGGTGGTGAACGAGAAGATGCCGTCGAGGGCGAACCGCACGAGCCGCCGGAGACGCCAGCGCGAAACGCTGCCGTCGGGCCGATCGGGAACGTCGAACGGAAGGCCGATCGATTTGAACCCAACCCACGCAAACAATCCCTTGTTGAACCGCGCGCGCTCGCCGATGCGGTTCATCGCATCGACGGCCCGCCGTGACAGCAAGCGGAAGTCACCGGCGTTCTCGGGCAGCCTGGTGCCGGACAACGCACGAAAGAGGCGATAGAAGGCGCGCGAGAACAGACGGCGCACGGGGCTGTCGGCGGTGCGGTCGATCCGCTGGCCATACACGTCGTCATAACCGGCGCGCCATTTGGCGAGAAAATCGGGAATGATCTCGGGCGGGTGCTGCAGGTCGGCGTCCATCAACACCACGGCTGTGCCCGAAGCTCGCTGCAGGCCAGCAGCGACGGCGATTTCCTTACCGAAATTGCGGCTAAACGACAGCACTTTGATCCGGCGATCCTTCGTGTGTGCGGCGCGCAACTCGGCGATCGTGCCATCTGTCGAGCCGTCATCGATGAACACCACTTCCCAGCTCTCGCCAGAAGCTTCCAGGACCGGCGTCAACCGCGCGAGCAATGGCGCGATACCCCGCTCCTCGTTCAGCACCGGGATCACGACCGACAAGCCGACGCCGAGGCCCCGCGCCGTCGGACCTGGCCTGCCGACTGCATCCACTTGGGGATTGACGGACGTCACGATGATCGCCTCGCATTGTTGGGCACCGAATTGCTGCAATCGCTATGTGGCAGATGCGGCCGGCCTCCTTATGGCGGCGGTATATTGAGCCGTCCAGTCATGCTGGGCAAAGCGGTTGCCAAACGGCTATATGGACCTGCCTAATTTAAGGGCAGCCCTTGCCGAGCGGGAGTAAACCACACCATGGGATGGCGCGAATACTGGGAGGGCGACAGCGCTGTCTACGTTAGTGACCGACACAAGGCGGCCCACTACTCGCATCTTGCCGACGATATCCTGCGGGTGGCTGAAGGCATCGGCAAGCCGTTGTCAGAGTTGAATATTCTTGATTACGGATGCGGCGAGGCACTGTCGGCCGAACGGATCGCCGCGCGCGTGGCTCATCTCACATTGAACGACGGCTCGGCCAAGGTGCGGGGCCAGCTTCGCGCCCAATTCGGCCGGTTGCCGAACGTCACCGTCTCGGCACCGGAGGATTTGGCGGGGCCCTATGACTTCATCGTCGTCAATTCGGTGCTTCAGTATGTCGAGCCAGAGGCTGCCGGTCAGCTGCTGCAATCCCTCGGCCGGACGATGGCGGCGGACGGCCGCATGCTGGTCGCTGATATTCTGCCGCCCGGCCTCAGCGCCGTGACCGATGCGTGGCAGCTGCTCACGTTTGCGGCGCGGAACGGATTCCTCGTCGCAGCGGTGCTCGGACTCGCGCGAACTGCGGTGTCGGACTACGCCAAGATCCGGGCGCAGATCGGCCTGTCACGCTACAGCGCCGGCGACTTCGAACGGCTGGCAACGTCGTCCGGTCACGTCGCGGTCCAGTTGCCGCGCAACATCGGACACAACCCCCATCGGCTAGCATTCATGTTGCATCGAAGCCAGCCGCCCGCCCGATAGATGGACGACGGCGCCGAGGGAACACGTGGGACAACACGCCGGGACGGATTGTCAGCCCGCGCCGACCTCTGCTAGCGCTTCCGACGCAATGACGACGATGCAAACCGTGTCGATCGATGCACGGTCGCATCGTGCAACAGCAGGTGAGAAGGGACGCTACCCGTGAAAATTTGCATGATCGGCGCCGGGTATGTGGGGCTCGTGTCCGCCGCCTGCTTCTCGGAGTTCGGCTGGAACGTCACCTGTGTCGATAAGGACCCGGCCCGGCTCGCTGAACTGGCCCAAGGCAAATCGCCGATCTACGAGCCCGGCCTCGACGACCTTCTGATCCGCAACATGAAGGCGGGCCGCCTCGTCTTCACCGGCGAGCTTGGTCCGGCCGCGCGTGACGCAGACATCATCTTCCTCGCGGTCGGCACCCCCATGCGCCGCGGCGACGGCCACGCCGACCTGAGCTATGTTTTTTCGGCCGTCGAAGACATCGCCCCCCACCTCAACGGCTTCACCGTAATCACGACCAAGTCGACCGTCCCCGTCGGCACCAGCCGCCAGATCGAGGATCGGTTGAAGGCGCTGCGGCCCGATGCGGACTATGCCGTCTGCTCGAACCCCGAGTTTCTCCGCGAGGGCTCTGCGATCCAGGACTTCACGCATCCCGATCGCGTGCTGGTCGGTACCGATGACGACCGCGCCAAGACGTTGATGGAACGACTGTACAAGCCGCTCGCCATCCGCAGTGCGCCGGTGGTCTTCGTCGGCAGAGAATCGGCCGAGCTGGCGAAGTATGCGGCGAACGCGTTCCTGGCCCTGAAGATCAGCTTCATCAACGAGATCGCGGATCTCTGCGAAGAAGTTGGTGCGGATGTGCAGGAGGTCGCCAACGCCATCGGCCGCGACCGCCGCATCGGCGACAAATTCCTGCACCCCGGACCGGGCTACGGCGGATCGTGCTTCCCCAAGGACGTCTCGGCGGTAATCCGAACGGGCCGCGAACACAAGACGCCGCTGTCGATCATCGAGCAGGTGGAGCGCGTCAATCACGAGCGCAAGATCGCGATGGCTGGACGCATCGAAAAGGCGCTCGGCGGTTCGGTTCGCGGCAAGACGATCGGCGTGCTCGGCGTGACTTTCAAACCCAACACCGACGACATGCGCGATGCGCCGAGCCTCGTCATCGTGCCGATGCTTCAAGAGCGCGGCGCGACCGTCAAGGTCTGCGACCCGCAGGGCAGGAAGCACGCCGAGGGGCTATTGCCGGGCGTTGCGTGGTGTGAGCTGGCGCTCGACGCAGCCGATGGCGCCGACGCGGTTGTCGTCATCACCGAATGGAACGAGTTCCGCGCCCTCAACCTCGACGAAGTCAAGCGACGCATGGCGGGCGACGTCCTCGTCGACATGCGCAACATTTTCCAGCCCGCGGCCGCTCGCGCCGCCGGTCTCAAATATACCGGCATCGGACGGCGCTAAGGTTCGTCCCGAAACGGCCGTTCAAGTATTGTTTTTGGCCTTGCCATCCTGCTTGTCGACGCGCTCGAGGCGTCCGACGGTCGGCTTTCCGTCCGCGCCTGTCGTCCGCATTTTGGGCGGCGTCGTCTTGAAGACCGTCGTGACGAGTTGGTGCAGCAGCTTGCCGAGCGCCTTGCGTTCCCCAATCGCTTCGATGATCCACGGGATATTGCCCGAGCGCCATTCGTTGATGTTCAGAGCGGTGGTTTCGTTCTCGGTGTCCGATAGTCGCCTGTCGACTTCCGACGAGACGCGGGCCCACAGCACGACCGCGATCGGCATCACGGCGCCGGTTTCCTTCGACTGCGCCTCGGCGATGGCGACTTGCCCCAGGGCGACTGGGCGCGGCGGCTGTCGCTTCGAGCGTTTCGATCGGCATCTTCCTGTATCGCGGCGTCCGCATCATCAGCGTGACCACCTCGCCGAACGAAGCGGCCACCAACTTGGCCATCATTTGCTTCTGCTTCACTTCGAGTTCGGACAGCGCAGCCTTGGCGGACTTCGATTTGGCGTCGCCGGCCTTGCCCGAGCGTGCAGCTGCACTCGGC
The DNA here is from genome assembly GCA_963819775.1 of uncultured Alphaproteobacteria bacterium. Classification (GTDB taxonomy): domain Bacteria; phylum Pseudomonadota; class Alphaproteobacteria; order Rhizobiales; family Hyphomicrobiaceae; genus JAKAML01. The sequence goes on along the minus strand of CAWFXM010000011.1, from coordinate 328,318 downwards.
GCGCTCTTGTCGGTAGCCATATTTCCTCCTTGAAAAGTGTATGCGTACGCAAATTCCGGGGGCGTGCAATCGTCGTAGGAGTGGTGACCTTCTCGTCACTACTCAGTATCCGGCGAGGGGCGTCAAGGGTTTCGGACCCATTGCCCTAACAGTTTCGATCAATTTTCATTTTGCTCCGGTTTCGAGGAGGATACCGTCTGGCCGACGGGCCGGTTCGGCCGGGCGGAGACGCGCCCACGGTCGAGGCAAGCATCGAGACGAGGGCCAAGTGGCATGAAGACCGAATGATCGGCGTTCCAGATCTCGAACACCATCTTGCCGTCTGGGCCGCCGATGATCCGGTGCGTCGAGACGTGGCCACGGCGATCGTCCGGCTTGCCGGAGCCGGACGCGCGATGTCAGAACTCGTGGGCCAGGGTGCGTTGGCTGGGCCACTCGGCGCATCAACTGGCCGATGCGGCGTGCTCGGGCAGCAGAGATCGCTGGACCTCGTCGCCAACGGCCTGTTCCTGGACGCCGCGCGCCACGCACCTGTTGCGGGCTTTCTATCGGAAGAACTGGCGTTGCCGGTGGGCATCTCGGCAGGGGCGTCGCTACTGATTGCCGTAGACCCGATGGATGGGGCGTCCGACCTCGACGCCGGGATATCGGTTGGATCGACGTTCTCGATCCTGCCCGCTCCACGAACCGCCTTGTCCGGCGACGATCTCGCCAAGGCCTTCATGCAGCCCGGTTCGCAACAGTTGGCGGCTGGGATCATGCTTTACGGCGCGTTCACCGCGCTCGCCATGACCGTTGGTGAAGGGACACATCTGTTCACCCTCGATCGCCGATCTGGGCGGTTCATGTTGACGGCGGCCGACGTCTGCATTCCCGCCGAAGCAACCGAATTCGCCGTCGATGCCGCCACCGCCCGGCATTGGCCTCCCGCCACTCGTACCTACATCGACGATTGCCAGCGGGGGCAAGACGGCCCGAGGTCGAAGGACTTCAGCATGCGCTGGACAGGTTCGATGGTGGCGGAGGTCTTCCGCGTTCTGACCCGTGGCGGCATCGTGCTCTGTCCCGGTGACAACCGCGTCACCCATCAGAGCGGTGTGTTGCGGCTGCTCTATCAGGCCAATCCGCTGGCCTTTCTGATCGAGCAGGCGGGCGGCGCTGCCGTGTCGGGGGCCACCCCCTGCCGTGACCTCGTCCCTGTCGAGGCCCATCAATGCGCGCCGTTCGCCGCCGGCTCGCGCGACGAGGTGGCGCGCGTCGTCAGGCTCCATCTCAATCCGGACGCGACGGGCGAACGATCGCAACTGTTCGGTCACCGCGGTCTGTTCTGGACCTGACCGTCTATCGCGCCTCGAGCAGCTTGCGCGGTTCAGAGGTGACAGGTAAGCCCATTCTGATGTCGCCACCCTCCGAACCGCCCACCGCCCCATCAACGGCCTTCGCCACCGCCTTGCCGATCGACGAGGCCTTGCCCGCTCTGCGCTCGGCATTGGAGGACGCGCGATCGGCCGTGCTCGTCGCGCCCCCAGGCGCCGGGAAGACCACGCGCGTGCCGCTGGCGCTGATGGATCAGGCGTGGCTCGGCGGCCGCAAGATCCTGGTACTGGAGCCGCGCCGGCTTGCTGCTCGCGGTGCGGCGGAGCGCATGGCCCGCACACTCGGTGAGCGCGTCGGCGATCGGATCGGTTTGCGGGCGAGGCTGGTCTCGAAATCCGGCCCCAAGACCCAGATCGAGGTTGTGACGGAAGGCGTGTTCACCCGCATGATCCTCGACGATCCGTCGCTCGATGGTGTCGGGGCCGTGCTGTTCGACGAGTTCCACGAGCGGTCGCTGGATGCCGATCTGGGGCTCGCACTGGCGCTCGACGCGCAGGCGGGATTGCGTGACGATCTGCGCATTTTGGTGATGTCGGCGACACTCGACGGCGCTCGTGTCGCGGCCTTACTCGGCAGCGCGCCGGTGATCGAGAGTGAAGGCCGCGCCTACCCGGTCGAGACGCGCTACGTCGGCCGCGATCCGCACGGTCGGCTCGACGCCCAGATGACCGACGCGATCGTGCGCGCACTACGCGCCGAGCCGGGCTCGATCCTCGCCTTCCTCCCCGGCCAGGGCGAGATCCGCCGCGTCGCCGAGCAACTGGCCGAGCGCATCGGCGATCCCACGGTGATCGTCGCCCCACTGTTCGGCGCGATGGACATGGCGGCGCAGGACCGCGCTGTTTCGCCCGCAGCGCCGGGCACCCGCAAGATCGTGCTCGCGACTGCGATCGCCGAGACGTCGCTGACCATCGAAGGTGTGCGCGTCGTCGTCGATTGCGGACTGGCGCGCGTGCCGCGGTTCGAGCCCGACGTCGGCGTCACTCGCCTCGAGACCGTCAAAGTCTCGCGGGCGTCCGCTGACCAGCGGCGCGGCCGCGCCGGCCGCACCGAGCCGGGCGTCTGCTACCGGTTGTGGGACGAGCCGCAGACGGCGAGTTTGCGACCCTTCGCCGAGCCCGAGATCCGCTCAGCCGACCTCGCTGGACTGCTGCTCGATTGCGGAGAGTGGGGAGTAACCGATCCTGCGTCACTGACTTGGCTCGATCCGCCACCGGCCGCATCGATCACGGCCGCGCGTGAAGAACTCCAGGCGCTGCGCGCGATCGACGGCAGCGGCCGCATCACCGAGCTAGGCCGGCGGCTGCGCGCGCTGCCATTGCCGCCACGACTTCGCAGCAATGATCCTCGAAGCTGCCGAACTCGGCGCGGCTTTCGAGGCAGCCGAAATCGCGGCGGTCCTGGTCGAGCGCGGGCTCGGCGGCAACGACGCCGATCTGGGACATCGGCTCGATGCCTTCCGCCGTGACCGCTCGCGCCGGGCAGAGGATATGCGCCACCTGGCTCGCGGCTGGGCACGCAGCACCGGTCAGCGGGCGCCACGGCAATCGGGCGAGATTTCGGTCGCCGCGCTGCTGGCGTTGGCCTACCCGGACCGGATCGCCAAGAGCCGCGGCGCGCCAGGTCATTTCGTGCTCGCCAACGGCCGCGGCGCTCGTCTTGATGCGGTCGATCCCCTGGCCCGGGTGCCGTTCCTCGTCGTGGCCGAAATGCAGGGCGCCGCGGCCGCGACACGCATCCTCCTAGCTGCCGCCACAGACGAGGCCGAGGTGTTGCGTATCGCCGCCGATCGCATCACTGAAAGCGACGAACTGACGTTCGATCGCGAGGCCGCCGCCGTTCGGGCCCGCAGGGTTCGCAAGCTCGATGCGATCACATTGGCAAGTGAGCCGTTGGCCGCACATATCGCGCGCCTCACGCCCGGCATCGATGCCGCAGATGAGACAGCGCGGCTTTTGGCCAGCGGCATCGCCTCGATCGGGGTGGGCCGGCTGCCGTGGACGAAGGCGCAGCTGCAGTTGCGCGATCGGGTCGCCTTCCTGCGCGGGGCCGGTGATCCGGCAAATCGATCTGGCCGGATCTGTCCGACGCGGCCCTTGCGGCGCATATCGCCGACTGGCTCGCACCCTTTCTCACCGGGAAGTCTCGACTGGCGGACATAGGCGCCGATACGCTCGGCGAGGCGCTCGAGAGCCTGGTTCCGTGGAGCCTCAAGCAGCGGCTCGAAGCCGAGGCGCCGACGCACTTCGAAGCGCCGACCGGCAACCGCCATGCGATCGACTACGATGGCGAGGGCGCGCCTGCCCTGCACATCCGGGTGCAGGAACTGTTCGGCCTCAAGACGCATCCCGCCATCGCCAACGGCCGATTGCCGCTGACGCTGCATCTACTGTCACCGGCTCACAGGCCGATCCAGATCACGCGCGACCTCGTCGGCTTCTGGTCTGGTTCCTGGGCCGGCGTCAAGGCCGATATGAAGGGTCGCTATCCCCGCCATCCTTGGCCCGACGACCCCGCCTCGGCGCAGCCGACGGCACGCGCCAAACCGCGCGGCACGTGACACGGTAATCCACCAGCCGTCGCAGCACGGCTTCTCCAGGCGATAGGCTCCTGGTCTCGCCTTCAGGTCTCGCCTTGCCATGGTGTTTGGACGGGATGCAGATCGCGAAACCATGCAGAACCGACCGCGCGCAACCGGACTTCGACGTTAGTGGATGCTGCCAGCGGCAGCCTCCACTCGCTTGATCGAGATCAAGCCCATGATTACGGCCGCGTGCTTCCGTTTCGCGCAGTGGTCGTTGATCCGGCGCGAGTGCCCGGATCGCGTGGCAAACTGGGGATGACCAGGGTGGAACGGGTGGCCGGCAAGTACTCCATGCACCTGAAGCACGCGCCGGGCGATGGCGCGCTGACGTGCGACACCTGCCTCGTCCGCAATCAGGCGCTGTGCGGCAGGTTCTCGAGCGAGGAACTCACGGCGATCAACCAGATCTCCCGGCGGCGGCGGCTGCAGGCCGGTCAGCAGATCACACTCGACGACGAAGCGCCCGAATACTTCGGCATCATCCTATCTGGCTCGGTAAAATTGACCAAGGTGTTGCCTGATGGCCGACAGCAGATCGTCGGTCTATTGTTTCCGTCCGATTTCGTCGGCAGACCGTTCGGGCAACCGGGATCTTGTCACGCTGAGGCAGCCACCGACGTCCAGCTCTGCTCGTTCTCGGCCGGGCCGTTCGAACGTCTGGTTCGAGACTATCCGGGTATTCAGCACCAATTGTTCCGCTTCGCTCTCAACCAGCTCGACGCGGCTCAGGAATGGATGCTGCTACTCGGCCGTAAGACCGCGCGCGAAAAAGTTGTCAGCCTGCTCCTCATGATCGCACAGCGATTGCAGAACGCCGGCTGCGCAACCGCTGGCGCGGGGCAACGCGCGGAATTTGCGCTGCCGCTCAGTCGCAGCGATATCGCCGACTACCTCGGTCTCACGCTCGAGACGGTCAGCAGGCAATTCCGCAACCTCAAATCCGAAGAACTGATCCGCATCCAGGGTTCCCGCGGGCTGACGGTGTTGGACCTCCCGCGGCTCCAGGCAGCGTCCTCTCACCCGACCAGCTGACGCTGTCGCCGGGTGCGAGTGTCGCCAGGCAGGACGGGGCTCACAGCCGCCGAGGCAATCCACTGCATTCAGAACATTCGGGCGGAGGAACTTGCCGCTGGCTCAACCGATGCCACGTCGGCGGCAGTGAGAAGCGACGCCACAAAACCGTAAAATCTCATTGTTTGTTAATGAGTTGCCCATCGGCTTTGATGGTGTGGCATTCATCTGGCGTGCAGCAGAAATCACGCGCCACCACTAGGCGAACGCCTTTACAACTCAACATTCCGTAAACTAAGTTTCTCTCTGCTGTTGAAGCTTTGCTTCCGGCCGGCTTCCGTCACGCACCTCGAGCGGACGATCGCATGCGGAAAATTGTGGCTTACCGAGGGGGGATTCCGAATGCCGAAAGCGGCCGACGGAAGCGTTCGCGAGGCCGGGAACGGACCCGCCCCAGAACCCGCGATCAATTTCTCCAAGCTGCCCGGAATGGTTGCCTGGTACAGCCCCTCACTGCTTGCCGAGACCGGAACGCGGCATTTCATATCGCGGGTTTTCGGGCAGTTCGCCGATCAGCGCATCATGCAGGCAACCGTCGACGGCTTCGCGCCCGACATCCTGACGACCGTCGCCAAGCGCTATGACTATTCGGACAAACCGCAGTTCGTGTCCGATGGCGCATTCTGGGTCGACTACGTTTCGGACCTGGGAGATGGCTTCGACAGTACCTACTCCGTCGCGTCCCTGATCGCGGCTGACAGCCTCGAAATTGCCGGTGCCGGTCAGCTCCCCGCTGCGAAACTGCTGATCATGGGCGGCGATCAGGTCTACCCGTTTCCAACCCGCCAAGCCTATCGCGAGCGCCTCGAGACGCCCTACAAGCTGGCCCTGCCGGGCGACGAGAGCCCCAATGCTCCACCGCGCCGTGAACTTTTCGTTCTGCCCGGGAACCATGACTGGTACGACGGACTGACGTCGTTTGATTTCATGTTCTGCAAGGCGCGCTACGGACTCGCGAAGGAGAACCGTTTCGGCGGCTGGTTGTGCCCGCAGCACCGCAGTTATTTCGCGTTGAAGCTGCCGCACAATTGGTGGATCTGGGGCGCGGACATCCAGATGTCGCAATACCTCGACGCCGGACAGGTCCTTTATTTTCGCGAGGTCGCGCGTCAGATGCGCGAGCACCCGACCGAGGCACCGAAGGTCATTTTCTGCATTGCCGAGCCGAGTTGGCAGATCGCCGAGCGACAGAACCTGCAGGGTGAAGGCAACCTCGATCTCATCACCGAGATGGCGGTGGATGCGGGCGCACGCGTCTGCGCGGTGCTGGCCGGCGACCTCCACCACTACAGCCGCTATTTTGCTCCCGAGCTCGGCCTCAACTTCATCACCACGGGCGGAGGCGGCGCGTATTTCTCCCCGACCCACTGGCTCAAAGACAAAGTCGAGCTGAACTGGTCGAAGCAAAAATTCGACCTGTACATGAGCGGTCCACAGAACGGCTCGCCGGAAGGCAGCGCCGAAGCTTGCTGGCCATCACGCAGCGAAAGCCGCAAGATGAGCGTCGATATCCTTGCTTTCCCGTACTTCAACTACTGGTTCTCGGTCTGCCTCGGCATTCTGTATTGGATCATGACGTGGCAGTTCGCCTGGACCAAGATCAGCATACCGTCCGAAGGGGGCAAGGAGAACCGCGTCATACTGGTGAACGACGCGCTGGCCGAGCTTGGTACGCTGGCCGACAATCGGCTCGATTACCTGTCGCAAGCCGCTTACCTGGTCGCGAAGGCCGGGCAGGCCAACCCCATGCTCGGGCTGATGGGAATGGGGCTGTTCGGCGCCCTCTGGTATTACGCTGATGCGCCCGATAGCCGCTGGCGGCGCATGCTGATGGCACTCCTGCACTTTAGTGCACACATCGCCATGATGATCGGTCTCTATTTCGTGCTCAGGTCACTCAACACCTGGTTGGTGACCAAGGTCTTGGCTCGCATTCCCGGAGTTGGCACCGATGCCGCCGTGCCCAACAAGTGGCTCGAATTCCTGGACTCCATTCTGCTGCCGTCCGCCGAGATGGTTTTTGTCGGCGCGATTGGCGCAGGCTTCGTATGGGGGCTCTACCTCACCGTCTCTTGCCTGTTGAACCGTCACTGCGACGACGCGTTCTCGTCGATGCGGGTCGACAAGTACAAGCACTTCCTGCGCATGAAGATCGAGCCCGACAAGCTCACCATCTACCCGATCGGCCTGAAGGACGTGCCGGCACGAAAATCCTGGCGCGCCGCGACGCCCAACGCCGACAACATCGTCAAAGGTCCGCTTTACGTTCCGGCCCGTCCGCTGAAGCCGGTCCTCATAGAAAAGCCGATTGAAATTCGTGTCGGCGATGTCAAGCGGCGCGACCCTAATTCGGGACGCGCGTGACGACGCCCCACGCGAGGCAGATTGGGGCAGTCAGGAAACGTCCATATGACCGCACGGCTCTCGATCTCGGCGACCGCGCTGAAACCCCGCTACGACGCCGTCGTCATCGGCTCGGGCTATGGCGGAGGCGTGGCCGCATGCAGACTGGCGCGCATGGGCCTAGCGGTCGCGGTGCTGGAACGTGGGCGGGAATTGCTGCCGGGTGAGTTCCCGTCGACGGCCACGGCGGCAAGCCGCGAGCATTCAAGTGCGCGGCAAGACTCGCCAATTTTGGCTCGGAGACCGCACTTTTCGACGTCAGGCTCGGCGAGGACATTCATGTCCTGATGGCCTGCGGCCTCGGCGGCACATCGCTGATCAACGCCAACGTTTGCCTGATGCCGGACCCGCGCGTGTTCGATAATCCCGTCTGGCCCACGGCTATGCGCACCGATCGCATGCTGGCCGAAGGCTACGTTCGTGCCCGTCACATGCTCCGCCCCCTCGCCGACCCGGCGACGCGGTCGTTCCAGAAGGTCAAGGCGCTGGCGACGGCATCAGGGGTGGTCGGCAGCGGCGTCGATCCGGTGCCGCTGCACATCGCATTCGCGCAGGGTCCCAATGCGGCCGGCGTCGTGCAGCCGGCGTGCGTCCAATGCGGCGATTGCTGCGGCGGCTGCAACGTCGGCGCGAAGACGACCGTCGCCAATACCTATCTCGCGGACGCCAAGGCTTTCGGCGCCGAGATCTTCACGGAAGGTCGCGTTCGATCCCTTGCCAAAGAAGATGGCGGCGGTTGGCGCATCGCGCTGCAGCGTCCGGCCGGAGCGCGTTCCGGCTGGACGGACGCGAGTGTGCACGCCGGCATCGTGGTCGTCGCCGCTGGCACGCTCGGTTCCACCGAAATCCTCCTCCGCTCCCGCGACAGCGGGCTTGCCCTGTCGGACCGGCTCGGCACCGGCGTCACGTCGAACGGCGATGCCATCGCCATCGCCTACAACAACGACATGGCCGTCAATGGCGTCGGTGTCGGCTACCCGCCCCGCGCCGAAACCGAAGCAGTCGGCGCGGCTGTCAACGGTCTCGTCGATCTCAGAGCCAATAGGCCGGTGTCCGAGGGGCTGGCGATCGTCGAATGCGCACTACCCAGTTCGATGGCGTCGCTGTTGCCTGCGATGCTGGTGCCGGGTGGCGCGCTGTTCGGGCAGGACGGCGCCGGCGGCATTCGCGATGAATTGGACGAGTTCGGCCGCGCAGCCGCTTCGCTCCTGCGCGGCGCTTACAAGGGCGCGGTTCACCACACGCAGACATTCCTCGCGGTCGGCCACGACGAGGGCGACGGTCAATTGCGCCTCGACGACGACAGGGTGGTGTTCGAATGGCCGGGCGTGCCGAAGCAGGCCGTGTTCAAGCGGATCGAGGACACGCTCAAGGCCATGACCGCCGCCACCGGCGGCACTTACATGAAGAACCCCGCCGCCGAAAAGATGATGGGCGGCAACATGATGACGGTGCACCCGTTGGGTGGCTGCCGTGTCGGCGCCGACCGCCGTGCAGGCGTCGTCAACGATACCTGCCAGGTCTTCGACGGATCAGCCGGCGCGGCCCCTGATGCTGTGCATGAGGGGCTCTATGTGATGGATGGCTCGGTGATACCGTGCTCGCTCGGCGTGCATCCCTTATTGACCATCACCGCGATAGCCGAGCGGGCGATGATCCACTTCGCCCGCGCTCGTGGCCTGACCATCAGCGAAGCGCCGCCCCGCCCGCAATTGGACGATGGCGGGCAGGTCCTCGCTTCCGTGGATCGAGACGCTCGAAGTCGCGGCGGCTGGCTGTCACGACTGTTCGGAAGACCGGGCTGAAGGAGTAAGTGCCATGCGGCGTCTCTCGCGCTCGATCGCAGACATGAAGATCCACTACGACGCCGTCGTCGTGGGCTCGGGCTATGGCGGCGGCGTCGCTGCCTCGCGACTGGCGCGGATGGGCCGGCGCGTCGCCGTGCTGGAACGTGGCCGCGAATTCGCCATCGGCGACTTCCCCGACCGTATGAATCGAGGCCCGCCAGGAATTCCAGGTTACGCGCGGCGGCCGGCGGCTCGGCTCGCGAACTCGGCCTGTTCGATCTGCGGCTCGGCAAGGACATCCACGTTTTCGTCGGCTGCGGCCTCGGCGGCGGTTCGCTGATCAACGCCAACGTCTCGCTGCCGCCCGACCCGCGAGTTTGGGACGATGCCGTCTGGCCACGCGCACTGATCGAGGACCAGACCCGGCAGGAAGGCTTCACGCGCGCCCGCAACATGCTGCGTCCCACGCCATATCCCAATGCCGTGCCGCTACCGAAGCTGCAGGCGCTCGAGGTGGCAGGACGCGCGCTCGGCAAGGCAGCGGAGCGCCCTCCGATCAACGTCACCTTTGCGCGGCAGCGTAAACCACGCCGGCGTCGAGCAACCGGCTTGCACGCTATGCGGCGACTGCTGCTCGGGCTGCAATGTCGGCGCCAAGAATACGGTGCAAGTGACCTATCTCGCCGACGCGTGGCAACACGGGGCCGAGATCTTCTGCGGTCTGCGCGTCGATCATGTTCGCCGCGATCGCATCTTCATGGCGGGTGATGTTCGAGGCCGTCGGTCACGAGCGCGACAAGTTCGGCGCCGGCCTGCAATCGATCTCGGCCGATATCGTCGTGTTGGCGGGCGGCACGCTCGGATCGACCGAGATCCTGCTGCGCTCGCAAGGCCGCCGGCCTCGCGGTGTCCGACAAGGTCGGCGATCGCTTCACCGGCAACGGCGACGTGCTCGCCTTTGCCTTCAACAACGACATCCCCGTCAACGGCATCGGCTTCGGCCATCCGCCGCAGGCCGATCCTGGTCCGGTCGGGCCATGCATCAGCGGCATCATCGACTTGAGGGGAACAGGCGATGCTGCCGGCAAGCTCGACGAGGGCATGGTGATCGAGGAAGGCTCGATCCCGGCGGGTTTGGCGCCGATCCTGCCGGCGCTGATGTCGGCCGGTGCGCTGGCCTTCGGCGACGATACCGACGGCGGCTTCGCCGACGAAGTCTCAGAAGCCGCGCGCGTGCAGCAGAGCCTGGTTTTCGGCGCCTATCACGGCGCGGTGCATCACACGCAGACCTTCCTGGTCATGTCGCACGACGACGCCAAGGGGCGCATGTCGCTCGACGACGGGCACCTCGCCGTCTCATGGCCGGGTGTCGCCAATCAACCGGTGTTCGACAAGGTCGGCCGCATGCTGCGGGCGGCGACGGCGGCCACCGGCGGCACCTACACGCGCAACCCGCTGCAGGGCGAACTGCTCGGCAACAACCTCATTACTGTCCACCCGCTCGGCGGCTGCGCCATCGGTGAGACACGCGCTTCGGGCGTCGTCAATCACAAGTGCCAGGTATTCGACGCCGATCCCGCGGCGCCACCCGAGGCGACGTTCAAGGGTCTCTACGTTTGCGACGGCTCGATCATGCCGCGCTCGCTCGGCGTCAATCCGCTGCTGACCATTGCGGCGCTGTCGGAGCGGGCGATGATCCATCTGGCGCGCGACTACGGATACCGGTTCGACGATGTGCCGCGCCAGGATACGGTGCTGATCGTGGCGGGGCCCGAGCACGCCGGGACCGTGACGGCGGCCGGCATCGAGTTCACCGAGCGCATGAGCGGGTTCGTGTCGGCAAACCCCGCGCTGCCGCACGAGACGGCGGCCAAGCGCGGCGAGGAAGATGGCACGCCACTGTCGTTTACAGTCACCATTCTGATCGACGACGTGCAACGCTTCATTGCCGACAAGGGCCACACCGGCCGGCTCATCGGCACGGTCGATTGCCCGATGCTGTCGCCGGAGCCGCATGGACATCTATGACGGCGTCTTCAATTTGATGCGCGCCGACGACGCGGCGGTCGAGACCAAGCGCTTCGAGTACCGCTTCGCGTTCGCCGACCGGCAAGGCACATCCTACCGCTTCAATGGCTACAAAGTGGTTCGTCAGGACGCCGGCGCAGATGTCTGGCGCGACACGACGCGGCTCTTTGTCGACATCGCCAAGGGTGACAGTGGGCAGCATGGTCCGCTCGGCCGGGCGCTGCTGACGATCGCGCCGGCGGATTTCGCGCGCCAGATGCAGACGCTGAAGGGCACCGGCGGCCGCAATGCCGCGGACCGCCTCAAGGCGACGACCGCATTCGGCAGCTTCTTCACGCGCGAGCTTTACGACACGTACGCAGCCGTACTGAAGCGCGCCGACCGCTATGACGCTGCAGCCGGCGCCGTCCGCAAGAAGCGCAACCTCCGCGTCCCGCCTCCCGAGCTACATTTCGCTGAGACCACAGACGGCAAACGTCTGAAGCTCAGCCGCTATCGCGAACCCGGCGCCACCAAAGGGCCGCTGATCTTCTCGCATGGCCTCGGCGTGTCGAGCCTCATCTTCTCGATCGATACGATCGACACCAACATGCTCGAATACATGGTGGCTGCGGGCTTCGACTGTTGGCTGCTCGACTTTCGCGCATCGACCGACCTCGGCTATTGCCGCGAGCAGTGGACCGGGGACGAGGTGGCGCTCCTCGATTACCCGGCGGCCGTCGCCAAGGTGCGGGCTGTGACCGGTGCATCAAGTGTGCAGATGATGGCGCACTGCTTTGGCGCGACCACGTTCTCGATGGCCATGCTAGCCGGGCTGGAAGGCGTGCGCGCGGCCACCATCTCGCAGATTTCGACCGACTACGTCGTCCCGTTCTTCCCGCAGCGCGTACTGGCCTATCTGCGGACACCGCAGATTTTCGACGCATTCGGAATTGACGTGGTCAACGCGCGCGCGACGACCGCCGACGGGCTTGGCGGCGCGGATGCTCGATCAAGTATTGCGATGGGTGGTGCCGCTGCCGCGCGAGGACCGCACCAACAACGCCACGTCGAACCGCATCTCGGCTCTGTATGGGCAGCTTTACGAGCTCGATCAGCTCAACAAGGCGACGATGGACTTCGGCTTGGCCGAAATGTTTGGCGAGGCCAACATCACGGCCTTCAAGCAGCTGGCGCTGATTCACGCGCACGGGACACGTCGTCGACAAGAACGGCAACGACGTCTACCTGCCGAACATCGCCCGGATGGCGATTCCGACGCTCATCATCCATGGCGCGGAGAATGGCACGTTCATGCCCGAAAGCACCGAGCGGACATTGCAGCGGCTGATCGAGGCCAACGGGAAAGATCTCTACGAGCGGCACGTCATCCCCGACCACGGGCACATCGACTGCATCTTCGGCAAGAACGCGGTGAAAGCAGTTTATCCCCTGGTGCGAAAACACTTCGAGCGCACAGCACGCCCATAACGATTCCGGATCGCGCATCCTTCTTTCGCGGCGGTGCCTGCTGCTGGCCGATGCCGCGTTGCCCTCCCGGCTGTTTTCCGACTATATCGCGTCGCCGATCCACCGCCGGCCCAGGCGGAGTGAAGGGCAAAGGGAGCTGTCCTCGCATGAGCATCCCGATCGTACCGCTGGTCGTCGCGACGGCGCTGTTCATGGAAACAATGGACTCGAGCCTGCTGTCGACCGCGCTGCCGGCCATAGCCCGCGATCTCGGCGTCGACCCCATCTCGCTGAAGCTTGCCGTGACGGCATACCTCGTCAGTCTCGCGATCTTCATTCCTGCGAGCGGCTGGATCGCAGATCGGGTGGGGGCACGCACCACGTTCCGGGCGGCGCTCGCCGTGTTCATGGCCGCGTCGGTCGGCTGCGCGACCGCATCGTCGATGGAAGCGTTCGTGGCGTGGCGCTTCGTGCAGGGCTTGGGCGGAGCGATGATGGTTCCGGTCGGACGTCTGGTGCTGGTTCGCGCGATACCCAAAGGCGATCTGGTCAGGGCGATGTCGTTTCTGACCATGCCGTCGCTGCTGGGCCCGGTCATGGGGCCTCCGCTGGCCGGCTTTCTCGTCACTTATGCGGATTGGCGCTGGATTTTCCTGGTCAACATTCCAGTGGCCTTGCTCGGCATCGTCATGGCGACGATCTACTTTACCGACGACAAGCCCGATCCCGTGCCGCTCGACGTGAAGGGTTTCGCACTGACCACGATTGCCTTGCCCGGCGTGGTTCTGGGCGCCGCGCTGGCCGGGCGGCATGTGGCGTCGCCGGCTGTGGCCGCAACAAGTTTTACAATCGGCATATGCGCTGCGGCACTCTACGTCGTCCACGCGCGCCGCGTCGATCGACCCTTGCTCGATCTGCGACTGTTCGCGTTCGAGACGTTCAGTGCCGGGGTGGCGGGTGGCGTCCTGTTCCGGATGGGCGTCGGGGCCAGCGCATTCCTGATGCCACTGATGCTGCAGATCGGCTTTGGGCTGGACGCGCTGACGTCAGGGCTCGTCACGTTCACCGGTGCCATCGGTGCGCTCATCATGAAATCGCTGGCTCCGGGGCTGTTGCGGCGCTTCGGCTTCCGCCAGATCTTGATTTGGAATGGGCTTTTGGCCTCGGCGTCGCTTGCTGCGACCGCGCTGTTCACGCCGGAGACGCCGCATCTCATCATCTCGGCTGCGCTGCTGATGTTCGGGCTGGTCCGCTCGCTTCAATTTACGAGCCTCAACGCCATCACCTACGCCGACGTGCCTGCCGACAAGACCGCCGCGGCCACCAGCCTCGCCAGCGTGTCGCAACAGGTGTCATTGAGCCTCGGCGTCGCCATAGCCGCCTTGGTGTTAGAAGCCTCGGCAGCGATCGGCGGACATGCGTCACCCCACGCAGCAGATTTCGCTCACGCACTCGTAGCCGTGGCGATCGTCTCGTCCCTGTCGATCCTCTGGATGGCCCGCTTGCGGCCTGACGCCGGGATTGCAATGAGCGGAGCGGCCAAACCGGACGGAGATGAGCCTAGGCCGCTCGCCAAGGAAATCATATAACTTGTTGTAATAACTTATATTATTAACAAGTAGATCTTCCCGCTAACGGTGACCGCGAGCCGATTGAACCGACCAGCTAACGACGCCCCCAATCAGACCTTGGTCTGATCCCTTGGTCAGACTAAGATCGAATGCATACGCAGACCAAAGACGAGGCGCATCGGCGGCGGAAGGACGTTGCGGAGGACGGCGCTCAACAGGCAATCTACGGTAGGCCAGACGGTGAAGTCGCGACGACGGGTGTTCACGCAACTTTTAATACTGTTGCCTCGAGTTTTTGACTGGAGTGCGTAGAGTGGCGGCGGACGGTTCCAGCGGTTGGGTCGGCGGAAATTCTTCCGAAGAGCCCATGAGCGTCCTGGGCAATGCACCAGGCGGCATTTTCCCGATAGCTCGGATAGACGATCAGAAGGTCTCGTGCGATGACGCCAGTGGCGGTTTCGCAGACCTTGTAGGGTATCTCCTCGACGAACTGGTGACGTGGCAGCCGGCCGCACCGGACGCGCTCGCGTATTTCAGCGACACAGCGCCATCTGCAGCGCGGGGCCCGGGCGCGAACGACAACAATACGGCCCAGACCTTCTCGGTCACTGAACCCAGCCCCCCTGGATCGACGGGGCCGATGGTCTTTGCGTGGGTGGAGTCGTTCGACGCTATCGCCCAAGATACGGGAATCGATCTGTCCGACCTCCACGCTGCGTCGGTGCCTACCGGCGAGTACGGACGGGTGATGCTGACGCGATTCACCGTGGTCCGCGACAGCGACGGAATGGGCATCGGACTTCGCGCCGACGGCACGAATGTCGTGCGGCTCGCCACCGCTCGGCGCCGACAAGCCTGCGCCAGGCGCACTGGCATCCGCCAATGACAACGTCGTATGGGTCGGCGACGAGGACGGCACCGGCCTCGGCGGGGCTATCGGCCGCGACGCGCAGGGCGTAGCTCTCGTCAATGGCGATACGATCGTGACCTGGGTCGACCTCGACGGCACGGTCAACGGGAAGGCCTATTCGGCGGACGAATTGGACGGTGACGCCGATTGATGGACTGGTCGATACGCCGCGATCGACGTCCTCGACGCTTACGGATTTGCTCGCAGGCATCGCCAATCTCGCTCCCGACCAGCGCTATCGCCTCGTCGAGACGGGGCGTGACGGCTTCGCAATTCTATGGGCGGCGACGCTTGCAGGCGCCGTCGTACTGCAAGGCCGACACTTCAGCGTATCCGACGAGCAGGGCGGTGAATGGGTCGCCCGCGATCTGAGCGGAGTTCAGCTCGATCCGGGTTTCCACCTGAAGTCCGACTTCCAGGTGCTCGGCTGGTCTGGCGAGGACGGTATCGTCAGCGTCAGCTATGAGATCGACGGCGCGGCCAACCCTGTCGTCCAGAGTGTCAGCTTCGACGCCGACGCTGTTGACGCATCATATTCGAGTACGAGCGACGTCGGTGGCACCTCACGGCCGGTCGGCAGCTCCTCGTCGTTCGTGCTTTCGCTGCAATCGGGCGGCGCCCACGTCGGACCGGTAGAAATCGGGCGCGACTGCCGAAAGCACCGCACCAGCGAAGGCGGAGTTCGCCAGCCTCCACGCCGGCATCGTCGATGTCGCCGGGACCGGTGGTCGCCTGTTGATCGGCGA
Source organism: uncultured Alphaproteobacteria bacterium (assembly GCA_963819775.1). Lineage (GTDB taxonomy): Bacteria > Pseudomonadota > Alphaproteobacteria > Rhizobiales > Hyphomicrobiaceae > JAKAML01. Next base: position 312,392 of record CAWFXM010000011.1, on the reverse strand, counting down.
TGCCTTCACCGAGCAAGACGGAGTTGCTGGATTCTCGGCGGGCGACGGAGTCGTTACACGCGACGACGACATCACCGGCACGCAGGGCGACGATATCATTCTCGGCGATCTCGCCGATTTTTCAGCAATGGCAGGCGGGCCGATTGCTGGCGGCAAGGACCGTCTCGCAGGCGATGACGGCGACGACGTTATCTATGGTGGCGGCGACGACGACAGCATCGATGGCGGCGGCGGCAGCGAAGGTCAGTCCTCGACCGACACAGCCATCTACTCTGGCGACCGCCGCGCCTATTCGATCACGGCGAACGGCGACGGCTCGTTTACGGTCGTGCTCGCCAAGAGCGACACCGGCTCGACCATCGACCGCAGCACCAGCGGTTTCGAAGGCGTCGACATCACCACCGGCATCGAGCAGTATCAGTTCCTCAACGGCGATATCGACTACATCGCGAGCCTAGTGAACGGCGCCGACATCGGAACGCTCGACACGTCGGGACATGGCGTCTTACTCACCAGCGACGTCTACCACATTCCCGACCGCCATGACGACGACGGCTCGGGTGGCCACGACGGCACACCCGGCGCCTGGGGTCTCAGCCGCGATGAGAACGGCGACGTCGAAAATACGATCGAGGTGGCCAGCGCCGATGCCACGGCTGGCGCGTCATCCGATTTACAAGCACCCATCGCATCTGCGACCGGCAATGGCGGCTTCGCCGTTGGCTGGATCGAAGATGGATCGCTGCATGTCGCGACGTATGACGAACTCGGGCGACGGGACGGCGATTCCGGCAGCGACACGACGTGCGGTCCGGTCGACACTGCCGTTGCGCCCGCGATGGATGCCTCGGGCGATGGCGTCGCGGTTGCCTATTCCTCGACAACGCCGGGCAGTGGGCCTTCGGACGGCGGCGCGACGATCGGCTTGCAGTTGATCGGCCATCACGGCGACGATCACGTTGATTCACATAGCGCAACCATCGGGGTCGAAGGAGCGGTAACTGGACTTGCCGTGGCGGGCGGTGATGCCGGCGGGCTGATCTCGTTGGTATGGGCCGAGACACCAACCGATGCGACCGGCAACGTCAGTGAGATCATCGTCCAACGCTTCGACGCGTCCGATCACGTTTCGAGCGGCGACGGGGAGGAACTCGAAGCCACGGGCCTCGACGGTCGAGCCGGCGTCGGCTCAGACGCAGCGGAAGCGATCGGCACCGGCCGCGCACCTGCGATCACTGACACCGCCGATGACGGCTTCGCGGTTGCATGGATTGGCCAGAGCGCGGCCACGCAAGACCCGTCCTCCACGGCCGATGACATCGAAGGGCGCATATTCAATTCCGTCGGCGTGATGGTCGAAAACTTCTCGATCCCTGTCGGCGACGGTCGCCATTTGCGAGAAGGCACTGGCCCGACTCTGGAAACCACGGGCAGTGGCGATCTTTTCATCTCGTGGCAGGTGACCGACGACAACGCCGGCGGCCTCGCAGTCATGTCGGCGCTGTTGCGCCAACTCGGCCCGTCGGAATGGGCGTCTCCGATCATTCGCGAATTGCGCCAATTCGACGACGACCCTGGCGAAATCAGCATCGCAGTTGCGGGCGAGAATGGTGACGCGATCATCGTAACTTGGCGTCACGACGGCGAGGGCGGCGGTGAGATCGTCGGCCAGCGTTACAGCATCGACGCCATTGCCGAAGGTGCTCCGAGACATCGCGGTTGGCGTCACATTCGAAGTTACAGCAGCCGGCTGACGGCGGAAACCACGACACCGTCAGCATCGCCAGCCTCGACGACGGCCGGGTGGTCGTCGTCTCGCGCGAAACTGATAATGAACGGTGACGACGCGAGCCCGGCTATCACGGTTCAGGCCACTATCCTCGATACGCGCGATCCGGCCGAGATTCTGATCAGTGCAGATCAGGGCGCAGACCAGGATACCCACGTCGGAACCGTCGGCGACGACATCATTGATGGTCGCGCCAGCCAAGACGATCTTCATGGCGCGCTCGGCGATGACGTGCTCACGGGCGGAACCGGCGACGACCGGCTCGACGGCGGCGGCGACGACGATACGCTATTGGGCGGTTCCGGTTCGGACCACCTCGACGGCGGCGATGGCGACGACTTGCTGATGGGCGGCTTTGGCCGCGACTACATCTCTGGCGGCGACGGCGAAGATACGCTGTCGTACCGCGGTGAAACCCGAAGCGTGACGGTAGATCTCGAAGCTGGAACGGTCCGTAGCGACGCGACTTACAACGCTGTGGCGGCGCCGGACAGCAAGCTCGATGTCGCCGGTATATCTGAGGCGACATTCTTCGACACGGGCGTCGAAGATCTGCTTGGCCGCCTCGAAACGACCAATTGTGGCAAAGACGGCGGCGTCGAGTTCGTCGCCGGCCACGACATAGAAAACGTCGAAGGCGGGTTGGGTAGCGATACGCTGCTCGGCGACAAGGCAAACAATACCATCACCGGCGGCAAGGGCGACGACGTCCTCGACGGTCGCGATGGTAACGACACGGCGGCATTCTCCGGCAACTCCGCCGACTACGATGTCGCTGCACTGGCAGATGGCGGTTTCTCCGTCCGCCATGTGCGAAACACCTCCGCTGCTGTTAACGATGGCACCGATACGCTGCGCAACATCGAGAGCGTCTCGTTCGCTGATGGCAAATTCGGATTGCAGAGCGACGGCACACTTTCCCCTGCGAGCATCGCTGAGGCTTTCGGCATTGCCAGCGAGATCAGCATCGCCGCGATCGACTGCTTCGACTTTACCGATCTCGACGATTTCGACAGCGGCAGCACCAGCTCCGGGTCGGCGGGCAGCGCATGGCAGCCGGGAGACGCGACAGAAGGGCTCTGCGGGCTCGGCAGCGACACCCTTTACTTCGGCGATCTCGATGCTCTCTGCGAGGCCTCGGTTAATTCCGGCTCCGACTACGACGATCTGTTCAACTCCGATGGGCTCGACTACTCGTCCTGCACGATCCTTGCAGCGCAAGCCGAAATCGAAGCTGCAATGTGCCTGGATGGGCCGGACTCACTCGACGCGATGACCACCACAGACGACTACATCTACAAACCTGACAATTGCGATCCGACTGAATTCCGCATCGGATAGCGTCAGCGACGCGCGTTGACTGAATGCAAGAGGCGGGCGCGGGGCCGGCCAAGATGCAAGCCCCCAGCCCACCCAGAAGAATGAGCTTTGGCCAAGACGTCGGCGCTCTCGGCGGAGCACGACGGAATTATGGGCGCCCCGGCGCTGGCTGTTTGCAGTGGGGAGTTGGTTAACGTGAAGGCTCGTTCAACAAAAAGCGACGTCCGTGAGGCACTGGGCACTCTCAAGTCGATCACTCCTGCCCTCGCCATCATGTCAGGCGTCGTCAATATTCTGGCGCTGACAGGCTCGTTCTACATGATGCAGGTCTACGACCGCGTCCTGACCAGCCGCAGCATTCCGACGCTCATCGCGCTGTCGGTTCTGGCGCTGTTGATGTTCCTGTTCCAGGGTGGCCTCGAGGTATTGCGCAGCCAGGTGCTCGTGCGGCTGGCCAACCGGGTCGATCGGCGATTGACACCCAAGGCCCACGACGCAGTCATGCGGCTGCCGTTCTATACTGGCAACCAGGCCGACGCGATGCAGCCCGTCCGCGACGTCGACCAGATCCGAAACTACCTGTCCAGCCAGGGCCCGATCGCCATTCTCGATATGCCTTGGATGCCGGTTTACCTCGCATTCGTGTTCCTGCTGCACCCGATTCTCGGCCTCGTGACGTTGGGCGGCATGCTGTTCCTCGTCCTGGTCACCGCGGTGACGGAGCGAATGGTGCAGGAACCGACGAAGATCGTCGCGTCGGCGTCGAAGGAGCGCACGTTGATCGCCGAGGCATCGCAGCGCAACGCCGAGGTGCTGCGTGCGATGGGCTTCGGCTCGAGCCTCATGCGCCGCTTCGAAGCAGCAAGTGACAAGCATCTTTCGGCTCAGGAAAAGCTGAGCGACACCGTGAGCGGCCTTTCGACCCTGTCGAAGGTGTTCCGGATGACGCTGCAATCGGCGCTGCTCGGCATCGGCGCTTACTTGACCCTGCAAGGACAGATGTCGGCGGGCGCCATCATCGCCTGCTCGATCGCCGCCTCGCGCGCGCTCGCGCCAATCGAGATCGCAATCTCGCATTGGAAGGCTTTCGCTGCGGCTCGGCAAAGCGTGAAGCGGCTGGATAGCGTGCTGGCCAGTTTGCCGGAAGTCAGTGAGCCGCTGGAGCTTCCTGCGCCAACCAAACTGCTCAACGTCGAAAACGTGACCGTTGCTGTGCCCGGCACCCAGCGCGTCGTCCTGAATGGAGCGACGCTGAAGCTCGACGCTGGCCAGATCCTGGCCGTCATCGGACCCAGTGCTGCTGGAAAGTCCACCCTGGCGCGCGCGATCGCCGGTGTCTGGCCGATCGCCCGCGGGCATGTTCGCCTCGATGGTGCATCACTCGAGCGCTGGTCTATCGACAGCCTGGGCAAGCATGTCGGCTATCTGCCACAGGACATCGAGCTGTTCGACGGAACGATTACTGAGAACATCAGCCGTTTCGACGAGAACCCGGATAGCTCGAAAGTGCTGGCCGCGTCGCAGGCTGCGGATGTGCACGAGATGGTTCTGCGCATGCCGAACGGCTATGAGACGCGGATCGGTGCCCACGGCACATCACTTTCGGGCGGCCAGCGCCAGCGGATCGCACTGGCGCGCGCGCTCTACGGCAACCCGTTCCTCCTGGTGCTCGACGAGCCGAACTCGAACCTCGATGCGGAAGGTGAGGCTGCCCTCGTGAAGGCGCTACAATCCGTCAAGGCGCGCGGTGGCGTTGCCGTCGTCGTGGCGCATCGGCCCAGCGTGCTGGCTGCGGTCGATCTCGTCGCCGTCGTCAACAACGGCCAAATCTCCGCGTTCGGACCCAAGGAAGAAGTTCTGCGCAAGGTCCTTCGGCAGCAGCCCGCGGCCGGCACGACGTCTGCGCTCGCAGCAGTGGCAGGTGTCGAGAATTGAGTTGATGAACTGAACGATTACAGGCGCGACTGGCCACCCTTCGAAACCGTGTTGTGAAAGAGACCTGCCCATGGCAGATGCGTCACGAATCCAAAAAGGCGAACCGGCTATGGAGCCGGCGCTGGCGCGAAGATTGTCGCTCGGGTTGGGCATGGTGGTGCTGCTCGGCGCGACGGTCGCCGGTTGGGCGGCGAATTCGACCTTGACCAGCGCGGTGATCGCACCGGGATTGATCGTCATCGATTCGAGCGTCAAAAAAGTTCAGCATCAGTCGGGCGGTATCGTCGGTGCGATCCTGGTCAAGACCGGCGATCAGGTCAAAGCCGGCGATGTCGTGCTGCGTCTCGACGACACGCAAGCCCGTGCCAATCTCGGCATCATCACGTCGCAGATCGTCCAACTCACGGGGCGCAAGGCCCGTCTCATCGCCGAGCGCGACAATGCGGACACGATTAGTTTCCCCGCTCGATTTGCCCAGAGCGACCCTGATGCGACGAGCGTTTCGGAAGGCGAAACGAAGTTGTTCGACAAACGCCGCACTGCGCTCGAAGGTCAAAAGTCACAATTGAGGGAGCGCGTCGGCCAGCTGACCCGCGAGATCGAGGGATTGTCGTCCCAGGCGACAGCCAAAGACGAAGAGATCAGGCTGATGCGTGAAGAGTTGTCGCGCGTCATGGGCATGCGCAAAAAGGAGCTGGTCACGGTCCAGCGGCTGCTGTCGACACAACGCGACCTGACGCGCCTGGAAGGCGAACGCGGCGTGCTGGTGGCGCAGATCGCCAAGGCTCGTGGGTCGATCAGCGAGACCGAGCTGCAGATCTTCGGGCTCGACCAGACCACGCAGTCTGAGGCCAACAAGGAACTGCGTGAGATCGAGGCCCGCATCGCCGAGCTGTCGGAACGCCGGACTGCGGCCGAGGACATGCTCAAACGCGTCGAGCTGCGCGCCCCGCAGTCGGGTGTGATCCATGAACTGGCAGTGCATACGGTCGGAGGTGTCATCGCGCCGGGCGAGACCATCATGTCGATCGTGCCGCGGGAAGACGAATTTGCCATAGAGGTCAAAATCGCGCCGATCGACATCGATCAAGTCGCTATCGGCCATCCTGTGACTCTGCGCTTTTCCGCTTTCAATCAGACTACGACACCCGAATTGCGAGGCCGCGTGACGCAACGCGCTGAGGAACTGACAAAAGAACCTCAGACGGGCAACGCCTACTATACTGCCCGCATCAAGATCGAGGATGCCGAGCGCACCAAGGCTGCCAAGATGCATCTCGTTTCTGGCATGCCGGTCGAGGGCTTCATCGAGACCAGCCAGCGGACGGCGTTGTCGTTCCTGATGAAGCCGGTCACAGACCAGATCAATCGCGCTTTCCGTGAGGAATAGGCAAGTCGCGCGGCCACAAGCACGGCGGCCGACGGTCACTGGTTAACCGCATAGCAATGGATTGATGGGACGCTGATGATGACTGCGTGGGCACGCAGTCGCGCGGGATGGGTTTTGCTCGATCCTTGACGCTGCGTCAGTCTCGATCCGTTGGACCCTGTCGTCCCATGAAACTACTCGTCACCGGCGGCGCCGGATTCATCGGTTCCGCCGTTTGCAGATTGCTGGTCCGTGATATGGGCCATGCCGTCGCCAACATCGACAAGTTGACGTATGCCGCCAATCTGGCCTCTCTGGCGCCGATCGCCGACAGCCCGAACTACAGCTTCCACCAACTCGACATCTGCAACGCCGACGGCGTCTCGCGCGTCCTCGCGCGTGAGCAGCCCGACGCCATCCTGCACCTCGCGGCCGAGTCGCACGTCGACCGTTCCATCACTGGGCCGCAGGCATTCATCGATACCAACATCACCGGCACCTATGTGATGCTCGAGGCTGCTCGCGCCTATTGGTCCGGGCTTTCCGGAGCCCGAAAGGATGCGTTCCGCTTTGTCCACGTCTCCACCGACGAGGTCTTCGGCAGCCTGGGCCCCGAGGGGCTGTTCACACCCGACACGCCATACGATCCGAGCTCGCCCTACTCGGCAAGCAAGGCCGCATCCGACCACTTGGCGCTGGCCTGGCACCGCACCTATGGCCTGCCCGTCGTGCTGTCGAACTGCTCCAACAACTACGGTCCCTATCACTTTCCCGAAAAACTCATCCCGTTGATGATCACCAACGCCGTCCTCGGTCGCGAGTTGCCTGTCTACGGCAATGGAGAAAACGTCCGCGACTGGCTCTACGTCGAGGATCATGCCCGCGCGCTGGTGGCGATGTGCTGCCGCGGCCGGCCAGGCGAACGCTATCTCGTCGGCGGCCACAACGAGCGCTCGAACCTCCAGGTGGTGGAAGCGATCTGCGACAGTCTCGACGTGCTGCGCCCGCGCGGCAACGGCCGCTCATATCGTGACACGCTCCGCTACGTCACCGATCGCCCCGGCCATGATTTCCGCTACGCCATCGACCCCTCGAAGCTCGAAGCCGAGCTCGGTTGGAAGGCGACCGAGTCGTTTTCCACCGGACTGGCGAAAACCGTGATCTGGTATCTCGTCAACGAGAGTTGGTGGGCGCCGCTCCGCGAACAGCGCTACACTGGCGAACGCTTGGGCCTGCTCGAACGGCAGGCATCCTGACCGCGCGACGACACGCGAGGACGACGCCCGCAAGCGAGCTGCCACGTAATTGTATTCCAGCTTCGAACGGGACGCGGAGGCCGCTGACGCGGAAGATGAGATGACCAGTCACGGCATTGCGATCCTGGGCAGTTCGGGGCAACTCGCCCGCGCGCTCGTCCGCGAAGCGGCAGCACGGGGTGTCCATGCCACGGCAGGCGGACGGCCGCGCGTCGACGTCGCCGACTATCACAGCGTCGCAACCTTCCTCTACGAAACCCAACCGCGCGTCGTGATCAACGCTGCGGCCTACACCGCGGTCGACAAGGCGGAAAGCGAGCCCGGCGAAGCGTTTCGCATCAATGCAGAAGCGCCAGCCCGTCTCGCAGCGCTGTGCGCCGCCGCGCGGGTGCCGCTGATCCATATCTCGACGGACTACGTCTTCGACGGCCAGCAGACGCGGCCCTACGTCGAAAGCGACCCCATGCATCCACTCGGCGTCTATGGCGCGAGCAAAGCGGCCGGCGAAGACGCCGTGCGGACGGGATGCGCCCAGCACATCATCCTCCGCACATCTTGGGTCTACAGCGGCGAAGGGCACAACTTCCTCCGTACGATGCTGCGGCTCGGCGCGGAGCGGGAGATCATCTCGGTGGTCGATGATCAGCACGGCGCGCCGACGTCGGCAGACGATCTGGCGGGCGCGATCCTGACCATTGCCGCGGCCATCGAGCAAGCCCCGCCGGATGCGCCGTGGGGGACGTATCACCTGACCGGCACAGGCGAAACGACGTGGCATGGATTTGCGACCGAGATTTTTCGTCTGGCCGCAGCTTCCGGCTCGAAGACGCCCCGGCTCGTGCCCATTCCAACGCGCGAATACCCGACGCCGGCATTGCGCCCGGCTTCGTCCCGGCTCGACAACGGCAAAATCGGGCGGACGTTCGGCATTGCGCTGCCCTCTTGGCAGCAGAGCCTTGCCAGAACGATGGCGCGACTTGCACCACATCGGATCTGATCTCGCGGGGAACGACCACGCATGAAAGCCATCATTCTCGCCGGCGGCAGCGGCACGCGCCTCTACCCGATGACGCTGACCGTCTCGAAGCAGATCCTGCCCGTCTACGACAAGCCGCTGATCTATTATCCGCTCTCGGTGCTCATGCTCGGCGGCGTGCGCGAGGTGCTGGTGATCTCGACCCCGCGCGATTTGCCGGGCTTCCAGGCGCTGCTCGGCGACGGCAGCCAATGGGGCATGAGCTTCTCCTATGCCGAACAACCCCGGCCAGAGGGGCTGGCGCAAGCGTTCATCATCGGCGAGAAATTCATCGGCAACGACGATTGCGCTCTGGTCCTCGGCGACAACATTTTTTATGGCCACGGACTTTCTGAACTGTTGGCCGACGCCTTCCGGCCGCGCCCCGGAGCGACGGTCTTCGCCCATCGCGTCGCCGATCCCGAGCGCTACGGCGTCGTGGCCTTCGACAAAGATGGCCGCGCGACCTCGATCGAGGAGAAGCCGGAAAAACCGAAATCCCACTGGGCCGTGATCGGCCTCTATGTCTACGACAACGACATCGTGGAGATTTCGAAAGCGCTCAAGCCGTCGCCGCGCGGCGAACTCGAGATCACCGGGGTCAACAACGCCTATCTCGAGCGCGGCAAGCTTCATGTCCGCAAGATGGGCCGTGGCTTCGCATGGTTCGACACCGGCACTCCCGATAGTCTGCTCGAAGCTGCGAGCTATGTCGCGACGATCGAGAAACGGCAGGGCCTGAAGATCGCCGCACCCGAAGAGATCGCTTTCCGGCAGGGCTTCATTTCAGCCGGAGAACTCGAGCGGCTGATCGGCACGCACTACGCCAAGAACGACTATGGCCGCTACCTGCGCAGCGTGCTCGACGGCGAATGAACCGCGGCGCGGTTTAATCTGACCGCTTCGCAACCGGCACCGGCCGTGACTGAGACGACGGCCCGGTCGTGATCACGCCAGCCGTCGGTTCCCTCGGGATACCAAAAAAGCCGGCTGTAGCCATAGCTCGACGCGCGCTTGACGGCGTTCCACGCCATCCAACAGTCGGACTGACAATAGACGACGATGGCGCGAGACATGTCGCCGCCGGTCAGTCGCGCAAGTCCGTCGCGGAAATATCGGTCCATGTCGGCTGATAGCTCGCCTCGGCCGACGTCGGCGAGCCAGACCGAACCGGGGATGTTGTCGCGCGTCCGCACGAGACGCCATTCTCCACTGACCGGATCGGGGCCGCCGCCTTCGGCGGGCATGACATCCAGCAGTACCGCCGACCTCGATGCGACCAGCCTGTCGAGCTCGTCTATCGATATGCGTTGGCCACCGGGCGGCGGTTCGTTCACGGGCGCCCGGTAACGGGCAATCCTGAAGCCGGTGCCAGCATCGAATGCTGCGGCTTCATCGGCCATGGCCGGCGCCAAGGCACCAAACACCACGACAATTGCCAGACAAGCCCAGCCGCGTGTGCCGCGCGACCGCATCAACACGCTGGAGTTCGGCATCATCGCAATGCCCTCATGGCTTCGGCATCGGCCGCACGGCCGCTCCCCACGGATAGCGGCCGACCTTGATCGACTTCACGGGCTTCAGCGTCTTGACGTCGATCACGGTCACGTCATTCGACACGCCATTGGTGGAGAAAAGCAGATCCTCTTCGGGCGTCAGGACCAGATGCCAGACGCGCTGACCGACGATGATGTATTTCACGACCGCGCGCGTCTTCATATCGATCACTGCGACACGGTTGGACGGCCCGAGCGCGACGAACGCGCGCAAGCCATCGCGGGTGAACCGGAAGCCGACCGGCTGGATGGTGTCGGTCTGAATGCCGGAGATCTGGAATCCGATCGTGGCTTCGACCGTCAGCGTCGCAACGTCGATGATCGAGATGGTGCCGCCGATCTCGGAAGATACCCACAGCTTGCGTCCATCGGGCGTGAACTCGGCATGGCGCGGGCGCTGATCGACGAGCACGTTGGCCAAGACTTCGAACGTCGCCGTATCGATCACATGCGCCATGTTGGTCGTCTCGGACGTCGTCACCGCCAGTTTGTTGTCCGGCGAAATCGCAATGCCCTCCGGCTCGACGCCGACGGCCACCTGCTGCACGACTTGGCGCGCAGCGATATCGACTATCGTGGTGATCGCATCGTCCTCATTGGCGATGTAGAGGCGCTTGCCGTCGCGAGAGAGTGCGAACTGCTCTGGATCGGCGCCCGACGGCAAGTCGTGCAGCTTGGCGCCGGTCGCCGTGTCGAAGACCTGAACCGCATTGTCGTCGCTGGCGCAGACGAAGAACTGCGAATAATCCGCCGAGAATGTGATGCCGCGCGGCCGCTTGCCCACTTTGATAGTGCGGACGACTTCGAGCGTGCCGCTGTCGATGACCGAAACCGTATTGTCCTTCTCGTTCGACACGAACACCTCGTGCGCCGACGCTGCGCCCAGCTGGGTGCAGAGTGTCAACGCGCTCAGTGACAAGCGTGCGAAGCAGACGGACCGGCATCCGGGCAGCCTTTTCCCGTTCTCTCAGATGACTTGGTAGCCGTCATCGGTCGGCAATCCCATTGCCATTTGGTACAATGTTACATTGTGCATCCAGTGACAACCGCCGCGGACGCGGGATCGAAAGTGTACCAATTGGCAATTTCGGCGGTCCGTTCGACGCCACTACTGTCCCCGCCAACAACGAACAAATCCATGGCAGGAACACCGGAGCGCACTCGAGATGAACTCAACTCGCTTGACGATGGCCGTATTGGCACTCGGACTACTGACCGCAGGACAGGCCGAAGTGCGCGCGCATGGCGATGTGACGCCGCAACCGGTCGATACGGCTGGCCTCGAGCCGGTCAAGGACGGCTGGGCCAAGGAGAACCCCTATCGAGGCAACGAGACGGCGATTAAGATCGGCTCGTCGGGCTATAATCAAAACTGTGCCCGTTGCCATGGGCTCGAGGTCATCTCGGGTGGACTTGCGCCGGATCTGCGCTTTCTCGAAAAGGGCAAGGTTGGCGACGATTGGTTCATGGAGCGGCTGCGCAAGGGCGCGATGATCAACGGTGTCACCAAGATGCCGTCGTTCGAGAACGTCATCAGCCAGGAGGCCATGTGGGCGATCCGCAGCTACATCGAGTTGAAGTTCGAGGGTTGAGATTGGCTCAGCCCGCCCCGCATAGGGCTCCTCGCGCCGCACTTGCACGCGCGGGGTTACTCCAAAGCATACTGACGATCGCCGCGCTCATTGCCCCTGGCGCTTCGGCGCGGCCACTCGACGAAGTGAAGGCCAGCAATCTACTGCGTGTCGTCGCCTACGAAGACAACCGCCCCTTCTCGTGGAGCGAGGACGGCGCAGCCAAAGGCATCGACGTCGACATTGGCCGGGCGCTGGCGAAAAAGCTCGGAGTGGAGCCGGAAATCATCCTCCGCATGCAGGGCGAGGCGGTCGATGACGACCTGCGCGCCAACATCTGGCGCGGACCGTTGACCGGCGGCCCCGTCGGCGACGTGATGATGCATGTGCCCATCGACAAGGAACTCGTCATCCGCAACAAGGAGGCGGTGATGGGCACACCTTATTTCGAGGAGCGGGTGGCCATCGCCGTGGACACGTCCCGCACCGGTGAGAACCCTGGGCTCGACGTGTTCAAGCGCGAAAAAATCGCGGTCCAACTCGGCACTGTCGCCGATTATTTCTTGATGTTTTTCGAAGGCGGCGCACTGAGGCCGAACATCAGCCACTACTTGAAGCCGAAAGACGGCGTCGACCGCTTGTTGAAAAAGGAAGTTGCCGGCGTGATGGGCGTGCGCTCGCAACTCGAAGGGCTGCTGCAGCAGGTGGGCCAGAAGTCCGCCTTCGCCGAGCCACCGATGCCGGGCATCGTGCGCGCGAGTTGGACCGTCGGCATCGCCGTCAAGGAGAACAGCCGCGATCTTTACTATGCCGCCGGAAACATTCTAGCCGACATGCAGGCGTCGGGCGAACTCGGCGCAATCTTCACGCGGCATGGCGTGACATACGTTCCCCCGACGATCAGATGACACGACAATTGTGCTACGGCGTGCCGCTACGCAGGCGACGCAAATTGATCGCGACGAGCAGCCGATCTACGTTTGGCCGATGAGCGCACGAGCGGCACGACTGCCCGACAACGTGAGGAATTGACTATGAGCTGCGCTTCGTCGACGTCGCCCCTCGCCGCCGCACTGGCAATCATGCTGATGGCCGTCGCCCCACTCGCAGTAGCCGATCCGACGCGGCATCCGCTGCCCGATGATCCGCTCGGTTCGCCAATGTGGCGCGACATGGCAGCCAAGTTTTTTGGCGGTGCCAAGGTCGTCTTCGATCCACGCATCAAGGTCATCGTACCGTCGATCGTCGAGAACCAGGCGCAAGTGCCCGTCACCGCCGACGCGCGCGGCATCGACGGCGTCGTCAAGCTCATCGTCTTTGCCGACCTTAACCCGATCCAGCATGTGCTGACGCTGACGCCGCGACAGGCAGCGCCCTACGTCTCGTTCCGCATGAAGGTCGAGCAAGGCACGCCGGTTCGCGCAGCAGCGCTGCTGGCCGACGGCGTCTGGCACGTCGGCAGCGTGTTTCTCGATGCGGCCGGCGGCGGTTGTTCGGCTCCGGCCATGGCTCGCAAGGATGCAGACTGGTCGCAGACCGTAGGGCTAGCGCAAGGCCGCGCGTGGCGGCAGCCAGACGGCCTGTCGCGTATCCGGCTGCGGGTCCGCCATCCGATGGATACGGGGCTCGCCAAGGACAATACGCCGGCCTACTTCATCGAGAAGCTCGAGATGCAATCGAGCAAGGGTGAAGGCCTCGCGACGCTGGAGCTGTTCGAACCGGTGAGCGAGGATCCGACGCTGACCGTGATGGTACGGCTACCGAAGGGCGACAGCGCACTCAACGTCGAAGGACGCGACAACAACGGCACGCAGTACCGCTCGACCATTCCCGCGGGTTTCGATCAGAGCGCGGTGAGTGACGGCAAGGCGGTTCGATGATGCGCACCCCATTCAACGCGCGGCGCCCGCGTATCACACGTCGTCGGGCGCTCCAGCTGTTGGCCGGCACGGCCGCAGCGTCGGTACTCCCGGCGTTCCATCTCGAGGCCGCGCCACTCGCTTATGTGCTTCGCCCGCAGAAGCTGGACGACGGCATCTGGCTCGTCGCCGGCGCCCAGGAGGCGATCTCGCTGAAGAACGGCGGCGCCATTGCCAACGTCGTCATCTTCGATACGACCGCCGGCGCAGTCATTGTCGATACCGGGCCGTCGAAGCGCTACGGCGAGCAACTCGCCGCCCTTGCCCGCGAACTGACCGGAAAGGATATCGCGCGCGTCTACCTCACGCATATCCATCCCGACCACGTCTTCGGCAATCAGGCGTTCGCGCCCACGACATTGGCAGCCACCGCAGACGTGGCCAAGGGGCTCAAGGAGATGGGCGAAGGCTATGCCGACGCCATGTACCGCACTGTCGGCGATTGGATGCGCGGCACTGAGCTGGTGCTGCCGCAGACGATCATCAAGTCGGGCGTCGAAGACTTCGGCAATCGCCGCCTGCGCATGATGGCGATGCGCGGCCACACCGCATCGGATCTCGTCATCTTCGACGAGCGATCGGGTTTCCTCATTGCCGGCGACCTGGTGTTCCTCGATCGCGCGCCCACCACACCCAATGCCAATATCGAGCACTGGCGGATCGCACTCGCTAATCTCGGCGGCATTCCGCATCGCCGCCTCGTTCCGGGACACGGCCCGGCCGAAGAAAGCACGCGCGGCATCGACGAAACCCGCAAATGGCTCGCTGCGATCGAAGACCTGATCCGCGGCGCGTTCGAAAAGGGCCTCGATGTCACCGAGGCCATTGCGCTGCCGCTTCCTGCATGGACCGATCGCATCGCACTCGCTCGCTTCGAATATGAGCGAAGCGTCATGCACTTCTATCCCAAGCTCGAGGCCGATCGTTTACCGAATGTCGGCAAGCGCAGTTGATTTGGCTGCGATGCAGAAAAATAGCGGCGAACAATTTCGTCGCCTTCCGACGGCTATGTACTATTTGGCAATAATGCTCTTGAAGGCCAGAGGTTAGTTTCCGGGCTGGTAATGCTTCTCGAGCGCCAGAGAGCGCTTAATTCAGAAGCGGCCAGGAAACAGAGTCCAAGGGGATAACCTCATGAAACCGTGGAAATGGTACGCTACCGCGAGTGCCGTCGCACTTTCGGCTGCGCTCGCCGCGCCGGTCAGCGCCGACGTGAAGATGGACGACATCCTGAAGGATGCCTCGACGGTTGGCGACGTCGTCACCAACGGTCTCGGCACGCAGGGTCAGCGCTACAGCACGCTGAAGCAGGTCAACAAGGACACCGTCGGCCGCCTCGTTCCGGCCTGGGCGTTCTCGTTCGGCGGCGAAAAGCAGCGCGGACAGGAGAGCCAGCCGCTGGTCAAGGACGGCGTGATGTACGTCACCGGCTCCTACAGCCGCATGTGGGCCATCGACACCAAGACCGGCCGCGAGCTGTGGCAGTATGATCATCGCTTGCCCGAGGGCATTCTGCCCTGCTGTGACGTGATCAATCGCGGCGCCGCGATCTTCGGCGACAACGTCTACTTCGGCACGCTCGACGCCAAGCTCGTCGCCCTCAACGCCAAAACCGGCAAGGTCGTCTGGACCAAGGAGATCGACGACTTCAAGGCCGGCTACTCCTACACCGCCGCTCCCCTCATCGTGCCGTCGAAGGCGCACGGCCCGATCATCGTCACCGGCGTTTCGGGCGGCGAATTCGGCGTCGTCGGCCGCGTCGAGGCCCGCAAGGTCGACAACGGCGATCTCGTCTGGTCGCGCCCGACCATCGAAGGCCATATGGGCATGCTGGGCGGCAAAGAATCGACCATGACCGGCAAGCAGAACGAGAGCTGGCCGGGCGATCTGTGGAAGACTGGCGGCGGCGCCACCTGGCTCGGCGGCACCTTCGATCCCGAAACCAACCTGTTGTTCTTCGGCACCGGCAACCCCGCGCCCTGGAACAGCCACATGCGTCCGGGTGACAACAAGTGGTCGTGCGCTCGCATCGCAATCGATCCTGAGACCGGCGACATCAAGTGGGGCTTCCAGACGACGCCGAACGACGGCTGGGACTATGACGGCGTCAACGAGGTCGTCTCGTTCGATCTCAACGGCAAAAAGGCCGTTGGCACGGCCGACCGTAACGGCTTCTTCTATGTCCTCGATCGCACCAACGGCAAGTTCATCTCGGCGCACCCGTTCGTGTCGAAGATCACTTGGGCCAAGGGCATCGACAAGGACGGCCGTCCGATCCTCGATCCCGCCTTCCGTCCCGGCAACCCGACGGCCTCGGCCGATGGCAAGAAGGGTTCCTCGATCTTCGCCGTGCCGAGCTTCCTCGGCGGCAAGAACTGGATGCCGGTCGCCTATTCGAAGGATACCAAGCTGTTCTACATCCCCTCCAACGAGTGGGGCATGGACCTGTGGAACGAGCCGGTGACCTACAAGAAGGGCGCTGCCTATCTCGGTGCAGGCTTCACCATCAAGCCGGTGTTCGATACGCACATCGGTTCGCTCAAGGCCATGGACCCGGCAACGGGCAAGGTGGCCTGGGAATACAAGAACAAGGCGCCGCTGTGGGGCGGCATCCTGACGACGGCCGGCGGCTTGACCATTTTCGGCACCCCCGAAGGTGAGATCAAGGCCCTCGACGCGTCGAACGGCAAAGAGCTTTGGTCGTTCAACACCGGCTCGGGCATCGTCGGATCGCCGATCACCTGGGAGCAGGACGGCGAGCAGATGATCACCATCGTCTCAGGCTGGGGTGGCGCTGTTCCGCTGTGGGGCGGCGAGGTGGCCAAGTCGGTCGCCAACCTGAACCAGGGCGGCATGGTGTGGACGTTCAAGTTGCCGAAGCAGCTCGCCTCCAAGGCGAAATAAGCTTCCGCTGCCGGTTCGCATGTCTTTTCGGGGCGGGCAGGGCAACCTGCTCGCCCCTTCGCTTGTTGCAAGCTTCCTCAGGTGATGAAATTATGCGCAACGCGGGCCACATCGCGCCTTTGAAATCCCACGAAGTCGCCGTACTGGAGGCCGCATCGGTGCCAGCGAAGTTCCTCGTCGTCGATGATCATCCTCTGTTCCGCGAGGCTATCCAGCTTGCGGTCCTCGTCGCCTATCCCGAAGCCAAGATCGTCGAAGCCACGTCGATAGCCGGTGCGCGCGCGGTCATCGGCACAGAGGGACCGTTCGACCTCGTGCTGCTCGACTTGACGATGCCGGGTACGCGCGGCTTCGAAGGACTTCTGGAATTGAGAACGCACCACCCCAAGTTGCCGATCGTGATCGTCTCCGCGCTCGACGATCCGCAGATCATTCATCAGGGCATGACCTATGGCGCCGCAGGCTTCATCCCCAAGTCCGTGCGCAAGGGTGAACTGGCGGACGCGATCCAGACGGTGATGAACGGTTGCGTCTATCTGCCCAAGGACTACGTGCCGCCGCAGACCCGGACGGGGCAACACGGCCATTCTTCCTTCACAACGCGTCTCGGGACGCTGACGCCACAACAGTTGCGCGTGCTGATGATGCTACGGCAGGGCAAGCTCAACAAACAGATCGCATTCGAACTCGACGTCGGCGAGACGACCGTCAAGGCGCACGTCTCCGAAATCCTGCGCAAGCTCAATGTCGCGTCGCGCACGCAGGCCGTCATCGAGGCGCAGAAGATCGATTTCGACGCCACAACCGTCACCCTTCGCGACACCGACAAGCCCAGCGGAACGCGCTGACACGGCCCGGCTTACATCCGGCCCCTCAGCTCAGTTCACTTCATCCGAGCAGATGCGACATCAGCGCCCGGAGTTCGGCCGGCTTCACGGGCTTGCACAAGATTTCACATCCCGCGCGGCGGGCGTGCTCGGCAATCGCCGACGAGTGATCTGCCGTGACGACGATCGCCGGCAGGCTCGCACGGTGAATGGACCGCAACCGCGTGACCACATCGAGGCCACAAGCACCGTGATCGAGATGATAGTCGGCGAGCACGATATCCGGCATGAAGTCTCCAGCATCGACGATCGCGTCGACCTCTGCGAGATCACGCACGCTTCGTGACACACAGCCCCACCTGTCGAGCAGCGTCGTCATCGCCTGGAGCACGGTCGCGTCGTTGTCGATGACGAGGACGCGCGACGCCGCAAAGCCGTAAGCTTCTCGCAACGCCTGAGGGAGAGACGCGGGCGGCATCGACGCGCCTGTCATTTCGGCCATCGGAGCCGTCACCGAAAAGCAGGTGCCCCGCCCGACGCGCGAGCAGACACCGATCTCGTGATCGAGCGCCTGGGCGGTACGCCGCACGATCGACAACCCCAGTCCGAAGCCTGCGCTCGATACGCGCTCGGATGCGGCCCCGCGCTCGAACTCTTCGAAAATGCGTGAACGTTCCTGTTCCGCAATGCCCGGGCCCGTATCCCAGACCTCGATCCGTACGGAATTGCCGCGGCGGCGGGCCGCCAGCTTGACTTCGCCGCGCTCGGTGTAACGGACGGCGTTGGCGAGTAGGTTTTGAAGGATACGCCGCAGCATCAATTGGTCGGACGTGACCGCCAGCAACGACGGCCGGAATGTCAGCGACAGGTTCTTGTCGCGTGCCAAGGGACCAAGATCGGTCACCAGCGAGCGAAACAGATCCGTCAGCACGACCGTCTGCATCGACGGCTGCACGACGCCCGCTTCCAGCTTCGAGATATCGAGGATACTGCGCAGCAATTCCTCGATCGTCGACAGGGCGTGATCGATCTGGCCTGCGAGGCGTGCTTGCTCTGCAGGCTTGACCGTGCCGTCGAGAGCCGAGTTGGTGAGCCGCGCGGCATGAAGCGGCTGCAGCAGATCGTGTCCGACGGCGGTGAAGAACCGGGTCTTGAACCTATTCGCCCGCTCGGCCGTATCGCGCGCCGCAACGAGCTGCTGGTTGGTTTCCTCGATCTGTCGCAGCGCATTTTTCAGCTCCTCCGTCCGGAGACGGACCTGTGCTTCGAGACCGATCGCCGTCTGGAACAGCGAATACGCATTCGCCTGCTGCTCCATCGACCGCTCGACGCGCTGGATCAGCGCGGCATTGATCTTCCGTAGTTTGGTGAGTTGCCTTTCGCCCTGATCGAGCGGCAGCTCGATGAAGTCCACAGGCGGTTGCTGACCCGTCGGCAGCATGCTCATCGCTCCCCGCAACCGAACGCGATACCGGTCAGCGTCTGATTGAGATGCATCGCCTTGTATTGCTCGCCGTAGGTGTGGAAGCCGACCACGCCGTACTTCCTGTAGAGCTCGTCCAGACCGCGCCGGATCTGGCGGTTCTCGGCGTCGAGGCGGCGCAGAATGCAATCGAACCCGAGCACGAGATCGACCGACCCGAGTTCACGGCTGACCTGCTCCAGCGTGCGCGCGGTCGAACTGATCATGTCCTCCGGCCGCGCGACCGTAAAAACCAGTCCCTCGTCGATCGCGCAGAAGAACGACAGGCTGCCGTCGGGGTTCATGTTGCGGATCGAACGGCAGTAGTAGTCGCCGCCGACCTTCACAACGAGCGGGTACGACGCGAAGCTGAAAGGGCCGAGGTCGTCGGGCATGAGTCCAATGGCGGCCGCATACTCTCGCGCCGCAGGTTCGGCGTTGAGCTCGTGTACGATGCGGTTCTCGCAATCGGCAGCCGTCACCACGAGCTTGGTCGAGGTCGGCTCGAAATTCTGGGTCTTGAAGATGCGGAACGGCACCGACGTCTCGACCATGATCAGGATGGCGCCGCCGCGCACAACCACATCGTTGCTGATCAGCGCCGTCTTGTCGAACCGCAAGCCATCGCCCGCGGAGCCACCGATCATCTGAATATCATCAATGGCCCAGTTGATCGCCGCGACCAGCATCTCTTCGCTGTTCGACAGCCCGTCCATCAGCATTAGCGCGAACACCCGGTCACGGAGCGGTCGATCCGATGCGCCAGAGAACCGCGACTTCAGCCCGCGCACCACCTCGCTCGCACGCTCGACGCCATTCTGTCCTGCGGTTTCGATCAGCGCGGCGTGAACGCGAAAGCCTTCCCTCGGGAATGCAATCAGCATCACGCTACCATCGACGAAGCCTTCGGGGGTGATCTCGCCGGCAGTCGAGCAGCCGCTGAGTGGGATGCCGGGGAATACGTCGCTCAATCCGGCCGACAGCTCGTTCGGATCGTGGTCCAGCGAGAAAAAAGCAATGATGTGCTCGAAGGTGACCTGGACCGAGCAGTCGCGACAGGTCAGCGACTGCATCCGTTGTGGACGTACCGATGCTCGTCGCAATGCGAATGCCTGACGCACAGGTCGACAGCGAGCCATTCGCCACCCGGTTGGTCTCCCTAGTCAGGAGGCTTCGCGGAGCATAAGAGCCCAACGGCCACCGTCACGTTCTTGTCACGCGACGCTGCCACAGGCGGCTTGGAGAGTAAATCTCTTCCTCGAATAGCATTACCCGCCGGCAACGGGCGGCCAGACGGCGACGGCATCGCCCGCGCACAGTTGCACCGACCCGCGCGTCTGGACGGGCTGAAAAATGCCGTTCAAAAGCACCAGGTGACATGCCGCGCGCGGAACGTTGAAGCGATCGATGAGTTCCCAGATCGTGGCCCCCGCCGGCACGGCCACGCTGGCCTCGTTCCGCGCCGCGCCGTCCGGGAGGTAGATGCCGAGCGAGGCATAGAGCTTGAGAGTGACGCCGATCGTTGCGGTCAGATCGCTCAACGAACCACTCCTCGAATGCTCCGGTCTTCGTCACGCGGCCACGGGCGTATTGGTCCGAGGTCTGGCCGCGCCCGATGCCGGCACGCCATGCGTCACGCCTTGGGCGACCGATATGTACGCCTCGCGCAGCCGCTCCGGTGACTTGATCAGCTTGTCGCGCCACCCGCCCAGCCGGAAGTCCGGTCTGAATGAGGCCCCGCAGCATGCCGACGTGATCGGTCATGCCGACGCATTGTGCGCCGACCATCTTGTCGCCTTCGAATTCGAGCTTCAAATACTTGTAGTTGGCCTCGTCGATGATTTTTCCCGTGGTGCCAATGGGCGCACCCTGCCACAGCCCGAACGACGACGAGATCAAGCCCATCGTGTCGAGGACGTTCATGTTGAGTGAGCCCCTGTGCGGGGTCACCACGCCAGCCATGTTGAGCGCCGCGATGCGGCCATGCTCGACCGCCACCGGCTGAATGGCCAGCATGTCGGGCTTGCCCGTCGAAATATCGATCGCCTCGCAACAGTCGCCGGCCGCGTAAACGCCGGGCGCGGTTGTCGCAAGAAAGCGATCGACCTTGATGCCGTGATTGACCGCGATGTTCGAGCCCGCGAGAAACGCGGTGTTGGAGCGCACGCCCGCCGCCAGCACCACGAGCTTGGCCGGCGCCGTCTTGCCGTTCGACAGGTTGACGTAAAGCGGCGCGTCGGCATTCCAAGTCTGGCTGATGCCCTCGACCTTGGTGCCGGTGAGCACCTTTACGCCTTTGGCTTCGCACCAGCGGGTCAGCATGCCGCCCGCAGTCTCGTCCATCATGCGCGCCACCATGCGCGGCGCGATCTCGACGACCGTCAGATCGCATCCGCGCGCGTAGAGCGCCTCGAGCACGATCGAACCGATGAAGCCCGCGCCGACGAGCACGACTGGCGCGCCCTTCTCGGCGAGCTTCAGGATTTCGCGCGCGTCCGCCAGCGTCCAGCAGGTGTGGACACCAGGCAGGTTCGCGCCAGGAAACCGCGGGATGATCGGCGATGCGCCGGTCGCGATCAGCAGCCGATCATATGAAATCGATTGGCCACCCTGCATGACCAGCTTCTGGCCGGCGGTGTCGATGCTGCGCGCGTGACCATTCAGGTAACGGATGCCGAGGTTCGAATAGTGCCCGGGCGTCTGGCGCAGATAGGTGCCGTGCTCTTCGATGTCGCCGTGCAGCAGATAAGGGATCGCCATGCGCGAATACGGCGCTTCGATCTCGGCGCCGATCATCGTGATGCGCGCGGACTTGTTCACCGATCGCAATGTCTCGGCGGCAGTGACGCCCGCAGGCCCGGCACCCAGTACGACATAATCCACGGCAGACCTCCCTAGTGTCCTGTTCGCGAAGTTCGCTTCATTCATCCGAGTCACCGGCAGCGAACTTCGCGAACTGAAGGACACTAGCCAAGTATAGGTTTCCTAGTGTGATTCAGACCGAGAAGTCCGATCGAGACCGTCGCCAAGACAATGAAACGGACTTCTCGGTCATCACACTAGACCGGACCTGACGCGGTTACCCGCGTGTCACACCCGGAGTGGTGTTGACGATCGCATCACGCAACGAGGGCAAAATCGGCTTGGCGTTCGGCGCGCGGCTGCGAATGAGGAAACGGGCCGCCTGATCGGGCGGCCCGCTATTGTTGCAGCGGATCAAACCGAGAGGCGCGACAGCGTCTCGTTGGTCGGCACGCCTTCGGGGGTCCAGCCGCGCAACTGGTAATATTCCGGCAGCATTGTACCGAGACCGTTGACCTTGCCCTTTGCCGGGCCGGTTTGCGCGGCTTCCGTCAGCAGGCGCGGCGGCAGACTGTCGTCCTTTGACGTCAGACCCGCGCGGTTGTTGAACACGCGCTCCATATTCCAGATGCGTTCGCCGAGTTCCAGCATCGACTCAGGCGTCCAGCTGCCCTCGCAAGCGGCGTCGACCTGAGGCGCGATGTCGGTCAACGTCCAGGCGAAGGTGGTGAACACACAAATACCGGCGCTGTCCACGGCCGCTGTCGCATCCTGGAATGCCTTGACCAGACCCGGCTTGCCGGCGGTCTCGAGCGGATCGGTCTTCTCGGGGATGCCGAGGATTTCCGAAGCGATGGTATAGCCGCGCAAGTGGCAGGCGCCGCGGTTCGACGTGGCGTAGGCGAGACCGATGCCCTGAATGCTGCGTCCGTCATAGGCCGGGAATTCCTGGCCCTTGACCGACATCGACAGGTCGGGGCGGCCATACTTGGTGCAAAGCCGCAGCGAGCCCAGACCCAGTTCGCGGCCGAAGCCCTCGGCCTTGCCCGTCAGCTCGACGCACTTCACCAGCACCTCGGCCGATCCGAACTTGAGTTCGAGACCGCCGGTCTGCTCCTTGGTGAGCAGACCGAGTTCGTAGAGCTCCATCGCCGCCGACACGGTAGCGCCAAATGAGATCGGATCGAGACCCTGCTCGTTGCAGATGAAGTTGACGTAGGTGAGCGCCTCGAGGTCGTTGACGCCGGTATTGGAGCCGAGCGCCCAGGCCGCTTCGTATTCGAGACCGCCGGATGCGTGCCAATATTCCGGCTTGTTCTTGATCGTGAAGTGGCTCTCGTCGATCTTCGAGATGCGCCCGCACGCGATCGTGCAGCCGAAGCAGGCTTGGTTGGTCAGCAAGTTCGGCTTGCCATCGGTCTTGCGCGGCGTTGCCATCGCCTCGGCTGAAATATCGTGGGCACCTTCGAACTGCACCTGGCGGTGATTGCGGGTCGGCATGGCGCCGGCCTCGTTGATCACGTTCATCAGCACCTGCGTGCCGTAGGTCGGCAGGCCCGCGCCCGTCACTGCGTTCTGCTGCAGCACCTGCTTGCCTGCCGCAGTCGCCTTGAGGAAGCGGGCGCCATCCTTGACCTTGACGCCCTTCGTGCCGCGCACGGCGATGGCCTTGAGGTTCTTCGACCCCATGACGGCACCGACGCCCGAGCGGCCGGCCGCGCGATGCAGATCGTTGACGATGGCCGAGTACATGACCTGGTTCTCGCCGGCGATACCGATGCCGGTGACGTGGATCATCGGATCCTGATGCTTCTTCTTCAGCCACTCGTCGGTATGCCAGACGCTGGTGCCCCAGATCGGCGCAGCGTCGTGGATCTCGCAGACGTCATCGAAGATGGTCATGTAGACTGGCTTCGGCGACTTGCCCTCGACGATGACCATGTCCCAGCCGGCGAACTTGAGCTCGGCGCCCCAGTAGCCGCCCGAATTGGAGCACGCGATGGCGTTTGTCAGAGGGCCCTTGGTGATGACCGAGTAGCGTCCACCCGTCGATGCCGCCGTGCCGGTCAGCGGACCGGTCGCGAAGATCATCTTGTTGTCTGCGCTCAAGGGATCGACTTTGGGGTCGATTTCCTCGACCAGATATTTCGAAGCGAGGCCGCGCTGGCCGAGGTACTTCATCGCCCAATCCATGTTGAGCGGCTCCGTCTTGACCGTACCCGTGGTCAAATTCACTCGGAGAATCTTGCGTGTCCAACCCATCTTGGTCTCCCAGATGTCGTATGAGGCCCCATGGGCCGAATGCTCGTGGCTAGTCCGGATGACGGCTGCCGTCCGCGGCGGGCGTCAACTGTCGATCAGTGCTTGGCGGTGGGGGTCGTGGGTCCGGTGTGGTCGCTGCCCTTGGCGGCGACGGTCGCCCACGCCTTCATCTTGTCGAAGCCGGTCTGCTCGATATCCTGGAACGTGATCGCACCGGTCGGACAAGCGTCGGCGCAGGCCGGATTGCCCTGGCAGAGGTCGCACTTGATGACCTTGCCGGTCGAGGCGTTGTAATTGATCGTACCGAACGGGCAGGCGATCGTGCAAACCTTGCAGCCGACGCAGAGGTTTTCGTGCACGATCTTCACGCCGGATGCGGCGTCGGTCGTGATGGCGTTGACCGGGCAGGCCTGCTGGCACCAGGCTTCCGCGCACTGGGTGCAGGTGTAGGGGACCATCCGCGCTTCGGTGTGGAAATCAAACACCCGAATGCGGGACTTGGAGACGTTGAACTCGCCTTCGTTTTCATACGAGCAAGCCATCTCACACTGCTTGCACCCGGTGCATTTGCCGGAATCGATCACCAACGCCTTGAGCATGTTTCCTCCCACGATTCTTCTCGCTTCGCTCGACGAAGCGGAAGATTTTCCGACAGTTCGCGCCCTCAGCGACAGTTGGTCAACTGTACTTAGGTGCAGCGACGTGACGATGGCCCGACGATAGCGTCAAAATCCGACGCAATCGAGCGCCTTCGATGTCGATAAACATCGTTGGGAAGGTGGAACCCGGCGCACATACAGTCGTTATGTTTAAAAACGCATAACGACTGTATGTGCGAACTTGGGATTTGCTTGCCGATTGAGGCCCGCAACACGCCCTATGCGGGTCCGCTCATCCGAAAAGAAGCGGATCGTTGGGCGGCAACTGCGTGCCGAACTTGATGCCCGACAGGCGGCCCTTCACCCAGACGATGGTGCCCAGGAGCCTGCGCCCTGCGTCGAGATCCACGACGACCATTTCACCCGCCCGCAAGCCGGCGATGCCGTCCAGCCCAAGACCACCAGCCGAGATGTCACGAACCAGCGCCCGCACCGTGCGCTTGCTGTGCTGAACACTGCATTCCTGGAACAGGCCCTTGCGCGCCGACCGTCGACGCTGCGGCAATTCCGGCATAAATGGGTGGCCCGCCGCGTCGATGCACGGATGCAGTCCCCCGGCCGAGCTGTTCAGCAGGCTGACCAGCACCGGCACGGTCTCGGTGTACAATTCCGGCAGTGAGAACCGTAGTGAGCGGTCGAGGGATTTCACGGCAATCGCGGCACCCTTAGATGCGAGTTGCCAGCTCGCCGTCAGTTCGGACCTGTGCAACACCTCCGCCCGCGAGCAACCGAGTTCGGCGGCATCGGCGAAAAAACGATCCAGAAACGCTCGTGCCGGCCGTAGTTCCTCGAAGTAGACCTCGACGTCCTCGATCGTCTCCGGCTCGAGGCCCGCATCGCGCAGCCAGCCGCTCGACGCCAGCATGATCGGCGGCCGATGCGGAATGAAGTTTTTGATGTCGAGAGGATTTTCCAGGCGCCCGGAATGCCGTAACGCGTTGACAGCGCTCGTCACTGTGGCCGTCTGCAAGGCCGCCAGATGCGTTTCGCACACCAGCGCCTCGATAAGCGCCGCCCCTTCCAGATCCTGCCGGCGCGCTAGGGTGACAGCTGGCGGAACCGGAAACACATGGGCACGGGGAAAATGAACGTCTACGGGCTGAACTGACTGCATGATGCAACCTCTACGCGTGCGACCGAACTGACACGATCATACGCGCAAGGATTTAAGCGCCGGTTAGGGACGAACGTTAGGTTTGGATCAATCCTACATCACAATCTTAGATTGTTATTATCAATCAGAGGATGAATAGGATAGCTGAAACAACGAAGCTTTTGCTGTAAATCCGCCACTCCACAACCTCCCGGTGCGAACCGGCCGTCGCTGCTTGTCAGCGCGCGTCGATGAGGCCGGATTCGATCAGCCGACGATGAAAACCGAGAACTTCGTTGCGCTTGTCGCAGGTGTGATACCGGCCCTGGCACAGCGCCATCAGGCGCTTTCGTTCGCGAAACGCGTCCGACAACGGCAATCCGGCTGCTTCGAGGATGATGCCGCCGATGTAGGGCACATCGACGGTCTCCAAGTCCGGTAGCGGCGGGGGCTGATAGTTGTGCCCGTCGACGGCGTAATACGTGATGAAGCCGGGGCCATCCGGCTGGACGGTCATATCTTCTGGGTCGGCATACTGGTCATAGCCGAGGAAAGTCCTCGTCGCGATCGGATGGTGATCGCCATAGTGAACGATCAATATGCGTTCGTTGGGAAACCGCCGTTTGATTTCCGAGCGCAGCCACTCGTAGTCGATCCGCGCCAGCGACAGCCGGCGCAGATATTCGTGCATCTGCGGGTCGGTGCCCGGTCCGCCGCCTGCCACCTGGATGTCCGGCTCATAGGTGTAATTATAGGGCGAGTGCGCCGACATGGTCTGCACGTAGGTGAACAGCGGCTTCTGTGAGGAGCCGACATGCCGGTCCATCTCGTCCAGCGCGTTCTTGAAATAGAACCGGTCGCGCTCGAGCGTGGTCTTGGCGCCCTGATCCTTCATGTCGAACACTTCGGGCATCCCGATAGCGTTGTAGAAACGCGCGTTGGATACGAAGTTTCGCAGCATCGGATAGAACACGACGTTGCGGTAGCCGCACCGCGCCAGCGTCTCAGGCATCGTGTCGCGAATTTTTCCGGCCATCAGCGACTGCACGAACTGGCGCATGCCGCCGAAGGAATGGGTCGAGACGCCGGCCAGGATCGAGAACTCCGTCAGCCAAGACGCCCCGCCGTAGGTCTCGACCCGCATCGGGTGCAGCTTGCCGTCGAACGAGCGGAAGAACGGATCGACGGCGGTGTCGTACTTCAAGCCGGGGAACAGCGACGGCTGGACGACGGATTCCTGATGGATCAGGATGATGTGCGGCGGCTTCTCCTTGACCTCGCAATTTTGCGGCAGCCTGAACGGCGGCCCGCCATGGGGGCCGTCGAGCGCTTCGATCAGTTGTCCGCGCCAGAGCGTCTCGACTGTTTCGTTCCACGACGAATAGAACGATGTGACGTACAGGTCTTCCCAATAGAACTGAGTGTGACGCCGCTCGCCTTTGAGCATCCCGGCACCGCCTGCAATCGATGCGAACACGAGTGCGACAAGCGCGGTGCGGCCGCGCGGCAAGCGCGAGCCGTCGAGACGGAAGGCGAGGAACCCAACTACGCCCGCAATCACGAACGCGGCGATGAGGCCGAGCAGGTATGGCCGATGGTCGCTCCAGAGATAGCTGACCGTCGACCAGGAGGTGAAGTAGAAGTAGAGGTCATAGGCGTGGACGACCATGTCCATGACCAGCCGCTTGAATGTTGAGGCCACGACGACGATTGCGACCACTGTCGCGACGACGACCGTTGCGAACAGCGCCCGGCGGAACAGCAACCCCACGATCGCCGCCAACGTCAATGTGACGCCCGCGCCAAACAGCGCGTTAGTCGGACCTCCTTCCCGCTGCAGGAAATGCCAAGCGACTGGCAACGCAACGACAAGTGCCACGAGCCAAGAGGTTCGCGGCGACAATTCGTTCATCTGCCATTTCAGGAAGCGAAACGACTTGGCGGACGAAGTTGCGAACTCCGCGCCGTGGTCTCGCACCAACCGGTCCGTCATACTCGTCTCGCCGCGCCCATCATACGCGCGGACTTCCGCGCTGCGTCATAGAACTGTCATACAAGATTGGGGCCGCTTTGCGCGAGTGCCATGTTCATCAATGCAAATATTTGAGAACAGGTGATGTGACCGTACAGCGAGGTCAAATGGGAGCATGCCGGGGCAAACCGGGCCGACGAGGTCGCCCAACCGGGCGCGGCCAACATTCTGGATGAACCCGAACCGCACGCAAACGCCAACCCAACGCGACGCGCGCCTAACCGGGGCGACGTGTCAGATCGGGACAACGTCGCCACTTCTGCAAGTTCGGAACAGGGGCGGCCGATCAGCCGGTACGGCGCACGCGGCTGGTCATCACAGCTTCGACGCGATTGCGGACCTGAAGCTTCTGCATGATGTTGGTCATGTAGTGCTTCACGGTCTTCTCGCTGATGTGCAGCCGGTTGGCGATCTCTTTGTTGGTCAATCCATTGGAGACGTGGCCGAGGATTTCCTCCTCGCGCAACGTCAATTCGGCCTGCGCATCGTCGGCCTTGCCGTTGGCGCGCTTCTTCTGCATTTGCGTCAAGAGACGAGCCGCCAAACCGGGCGACACATACGACTCGCCGCAGTGCACGGCGCGGATCGTCCGCACCAGATCGGCCACGCCGACGCCCTTGACGATATAACCGCGTGCGCCCGCCTCCAGTGCTGCGGCCACATGCTCCTCACTCTCGGAGCCGGTCAGGATCACCGACTTTACGCCGGCATGCTCCTGCGAAATCTTGCGCGCGGCTTCGATGCCGTTCCCCGGCATGTTGATGTCGAGCAAGATCAGGTCGGGTCTGTGTTCGCCTGCAATTCGAATGGCATCTTCGGCGCTGGCGCCGTGGGCCACAACTTCGAACCCACCGGCGCGCTCGAGACAGTAAGCTGCGCCTTCACGGAAAACGGGATGATCGTCGACAACCGCTACTCGGATTACAAAATCTGACATGGCACCCGCACTGGAAGTAAACAGTACGATGAGGCGTACACTTGCAAGCCAACGCAAGCCTCATGCCGAGGACCGCTGCTCACGAAGACAAAAAACCGCCGTCCAACTTACGACGGTCCCGCGGCACGCTCTCTCCGACACTAAAAGGCTAACATACTATTTACCGCTGTGTCATGGCTTTCCTGGCGCAGCTTCCGGCGAGCCTTAATCACAGCCGCGTCAAGCGGCCTGTCGCTCGTTGATTTCGATGCCTGCTTCTGCGATTCTGGTCCGCGGCTACGGCCAAGATGTTCTGTTTTCGACGGTAGTCGAGGGTATGCCATGCGCGATCATCTGCCGGCGCGACGCAGCAGCTGGCCAGTCATGTTTCTGGCGATCGCGAGCGTCGTTCTCGGCGCTGGCTACGCGCTCGGCAACCCGCATGGCAAGCGACCGCAAGGCGTCGACCTCGACCCGTTGTTTCAACTCAGGACGCAACACGGCAAGCCGTTGTCGCGCGCGATGCTGAGGGGACGACCTGCCGCGATTTTCTTCGGCTACACGCACTGTCCCGACGTCTGCCCGACCACGTTGCTCGAGATGACCCATCACCTCGAAGCACTCGGCAAGGACGGCGACCACTTGCAGGTCATGTTCGTGACCGTCGATCCGGAGCGCGACACGGCGGAGCACCTGAAGGAGTTCGTCGGCTCCTTCGATGCGCGCATCATCGCGCTGACGGGGTCGCCACTCGAGATTGCGGCCACCGCGCATCGCTTCGGAGCAACCTACGACAAGGTCGTCTCGAAGGACGGCAGCTACACCATGGACCACACCACCAAGGTGTACCTGCTCGATCGTTATGGTCTGGTCGCCTCGCATCTCGAACGCAATCAAGCCGAGAAGGACCAGCGCCAGGTTTTGCGCAAACTGCTGGCGCAATAAGTGTTTTGGATCAGCACGGCGGCAGCGACGCGACGGGCGGACGCGCCGCAATGGGCTCGTCTGAGCGATCACGCGCGCCGCGCAGCCACCGCTTGAACGTGTGCGCACGCGCGCGCCTCGGACCGAGATCGACCACGGCTTCGCGCACGAACATCGCGCCATCGGCGGTTTCGGCGGAACTGCGGATCGAGAACACCTGTTGCGGCGAAATCTCGACGTATCGCGGCGGCAGCGCCCCCCGTTCGACCGGCCGCGTATCGCCCGCGAAGGCCGCGCCTGAGGCCGTGACACCGCTCGTGAGCATCTCGATCCTTTGCGCCGGCATCACCCGCGGATCGACACCGGCCAGACCGGAATGCACCGTGATCGACCGGCGCAATCGATCGAGAACCGAGCGTCGGCGCCGACCACCTGAGCCAATTCCTCCACCGCGTCGAGTGGCGCATTTTTCGGCCCGAGAAGCCCTGCAGCTTCGTACTCGGCGCGCTCGGCACCCAATGGCCGACGATCGCCGTCGCGATCGCGGTAGTCGAGAATGCGATCGACCATTCGGGCCGCATCGTCTTCTCCCAAGCCGATACCCCGCATCAACGCCAGCAGCAGCGCCTCGCTGGCGCTGTTCAGATCGACACGACCCGCCTCGTCCTGCACACTGACCTGTAGTCGGGCGTCGTCGCCGGCTCGGCACGCAACCGTCGCGCCGTCGATCGGAAAGCGCCGCGTCCGGGTGCGGTCTTCACGCACGGAGATCGCGTCGAGCACCGCGATATTGACCCCGCCGTCGGCCAGCGCCTCGGCGCGTGCGGCCGCCGATATAGCAGCGCTGGACCGCAGGTGCGCACGGACAGCGAACATGAACGTCGTGGCGATCAAGGCGAGAAGTCCGATCGCCAGCAGTACGACGACCAGGGCAAACCCACCGTCGCGACCATTGCGTGTCGCACCTGCCGCAGTCGATCGAAGGCGCATCGTGCCGAACCAGATGACTTGCTGACCACACCGCCAGGACGCCGCGCATCGATTGCTCGCCGGTGCTGGCGACGACCGTCCGGCCGATTGGTTAACGAAGCAACCGGTCGACCTGCTCCCGGCGGTCGGGCGGCGCGCGCCGCTCGGGCCGGGTCGAGAAGTTCAGCTTATCGCGGAACTCGGCGGCAATCCCGCGAATCTGTCCGGGATCCTTGACGACGCGCGGCGTGATCGCGATCAGCAGCTCGGTCCGCGCAATGGTGTCGTTCTTGTTCTTGAACAGATTGCCGATGACGGGAATGTCGCCGATCAGCGGCACCTGCGTGCGGGCCCGCGAGGCGCGATCCTGCATCATGCCGGCCAGCACGATCGATTCACCATCCTGCACCGCCACCGTCGTGCGCACACGCCGCTGCTGGAACGTCGGACTATCGATGGCCGAACTGTCGGTCGTCACCACGTCGCTCACTTCCTGTTCGATCTCCAGCAGCACGCGGCCCGAGTCGCTGACCCGCGGCGTGATGTTCAGGATGACGCCGGTATTGCGATAAGAGATCGAGTTGACGATCGGCGCCCCCGGCGTCACCACGCTCACAGCCGATTGCGTGGCGACGGGAACCTCGTTGCCGACCTGCAGGATCGCCTTCTTATTGTCGAGCGTCATCAGCGTCGGCGAAGAGACCACGTTGACGTCGGTGATGCTGCCCAGCGCATTGAGTGCGACCTGAACATTCGGCGTGTTGATGAAGTAGGAGAAGCCGGGGACCGAGGGCGCGATCACCGACGTCGCGAGATCGGTCAGCCTAAATTCGCTGGCGCCCTTTTCGAAGAACCAGCGCAGGCCGAACCGCAACTGATCGTTGAGCGTCACCTCGGCGATCGTCGCCTCCAGCATGACTTGATTGGGCGCGGCGTCGATGCGACCCAGGATCTGCCGGATGCGTTTGTACTCGCCGGACGAGGCCGTGATGATGAGGGCGTTGTTCTGTTCGTCAGGGACGACGCTGATGCCTTGCTGGCGATCGTCGGGCGGCGAAGTTGGAAACCGATCCTGTGACGATGCTGCCTGCTGCCACATTCGGTGCCACTCCGGCTCCCGCTGCCGCGGTTGGCTGCACGAGATCGCTGGCCGTGGCAGGCTGAGCGCCCCCTCTGGGCTGTGTCTGCACGACGATTTGCGGCGGCGGCGCGAGCGGCACCGGCGAGAAGAAGGGCGGCGCACCCGCGGGATTTGCCACCACGTCACCGCTATTCGACGACAGCGTGACCGGCGCATCGCGTGGTGCGGTCAGCGTCGGCGATGGACGCGACGTGGTCTGCTCCTGCGCCGTATAGACTCGCTGCAACAGCTGCGCGAGTTCGACCGCCGGGCGGTTCTGCACATGATAGACGTGCACCTGCTTCTCGGTCGCGCGGCCCGCAAGGTCGATGCGTTTCAGCCATTTCTCGGCCTTCTCGAGGTAGGCCGGCTGCGACGAGATCACGAGGATCGACTTCAGCCGCTTGTTCGGGCACGAAACGCACCACGCCTTTCGACGGGCCATCGCGGTCGTTGGCGAAAATCGTATCGAGTTCCTGGGCGATCGCCTCGGGATCGTTGGTTTCGATCGGGAAGAAGCCGAACGACATGCCGCGCATCCAGTCGACGTCGAACACGCTGACGACATCGACGATGTTGGCGAGATCGGCGCGCGAGCCCGACACCACGATCATGTTGCGCGCCGCATCGGTTCGCAGCACCCGGCTCTGCGGTGCGACGGAGCGCAGGATACGCTCCATCTCCGGCGCGGCGACATGCCGGAGCGGGATCACCTGCGTTCCGTGACCAGGCTGCGTGCTCTGCTTCGATGACGTCCGTATCGGTGAGCCCGCCGCCTGCGCCTCGGCGGACGGGACGATCTTGTAGACCTCGTTCTCGTAGACCAGCGCCGCACCATCGGCGCTCAGCACCGCTTCGAAGATCGCGACCAGCGCATCCTTGGAGACCGGCTTCGCGGTCTGGATGGTCACCGCAAACTTGATCTTGTCGCTGATCACGTAGTTGGCGCCGAGCAGGTCCCCGAGGATGGTCTTGGCGGCCTCGGCCACGCTGGCCTGGACGAGGTTGAGCTGAACGCCGTCGCTGCCGACGACAGAGGATGCGGCCCCGGGGCTGGACTTCGGCTGGCCGGCGAAATTACCGGTTCCTTTGAAGACCCGCGGCTCGTCGGCCCCCCCAGATGCACCGTCCGAAAGAGGAACACCCCGGCGCTGGTTGGTCGTTCCAAGAGTAGCAGTGGCGTTCGACGGTTCGATAGGCGAAGGGAGTTGCAGCTGCTGCCATGGCAAGGCGCAACCTGAAACGAGCAGTAATGACCCGGCCATCGCTATGCGATGCACGAATGGACCAACCGACACGGTATCAATCACTGTTATGACGTGCCGTATCAGAGCACGAGCAACTCTTTGAATGGCAACGTCTGGCAACACCACGTGAAAAGTGCAATCGCGGTTTTCGTTATTCCCAGTCAGGGTCAAGCGTTGGATCGTGTCAACACCTGAACGAGCCGCCGAAGACTTGCTGCGCGCCACCGGATCCAAGAAGCCACACCCAATGTTTCCCCGCATATCGGTCATGGTTGGACTGATTTCATGAGTTTGCCCCGGCGCCCAAGGTCGATCGGGACGATATCCACGGCCATGAGGCACTTGCCAGCGAGCGAATCGGTCGAGCCGGCAGTTGGCCCACCCTCTTTGAAAGCCAAAGCCCGCCGAGCGCGCGATACCTCGAAAGAGATCTCTGTCAGAGACCTATTGGACCTTGGTCCCGCGGGGCCGAGATCAACGTCGGACCGGGTCTCGGACCTCAGCACATCCCAGCTGGCGAGCCCTTCGTACCTTGTGACGTCAGCGTGCCGGCGGGATCATCCTAGCTGTCAAAGACGGTCTGCTTCTGGCGGCGAGGACCGCGAGAGGCAATCAAGCCGGGCAGGCATACCCCTGCTGCGGCGGTCAGCCAGGCCTAACGGACCGACGGGTAGCGAGAAGTGGTGGGCGTGATGCAACCCGTCGGCGATAAGCCTTGAGATTGCGGGAGTTCTCTACATTATGAAGCGGCGAGAATTTTTGAAGTATGGCGGCGCTGGACTGGCAGTGACCACGGCTACTACTGTTCCGTTGTCATCCGCGGCGAACGCCTGCTCGGTCGGCCAGAGCTGCCCAACGACACTCGGCACGATCTCCCTGCGCATCGACGACAAGCGCATCATGATGGTCGATGGCAAGTTCTTCAACTTCCTCGCCTTCAAACGTACGGATGTCGGCAGCGAGGATTTCCGGGTGCCCGGTCCCACGCTTCGTATCCGTGAGGGCGACAGCGTCACCATCAGCGTCCGCAACGATCGCCCCGAGGCACACGGGTTCAATATCACCGGAGTTCCAGCGGCGACGATCGACTGCATTCCCGCCGGCGAAACCCGCTGCGTGACTTTCACCGCGCCGACTGCCGGTACGTACCTCTATTACGATGGCTCACGGACCACGCGCGAGCCGACGACGTCGCCCGCGCTGCTCTATCGCGTGCTCGGCCTGCACGGGGCGCTCGTTGTGCATCCCGTCATCAGCCACACCGACGCCGGCAGCCCGACGCCGTACAGCAAGACGACGCACACACCGGCCATCGTCGCCTTGTTCGATGCCCTCGGAACCACCCAACGCTTCCAAGGCGGCGATCCCGGCGGCAAGTGGAAGGGCTGCGAGCTCGACCAGGAATACAGCTTCCAGGAGAAGATCTGGCTCTTGAACCAGGTCGACCCGAAGTTCAACAACCTGATCACTGCGACCGGCATCACGCAAAGCTCGGTGCTGCTCAATGTCATCGGAAATTTCGTGCCGCGCTATTTCACGATGAACGGCCGCAGCGGTTTCGATCTGGCGTCGGGCGACGACGTCTGCCCGGCGAACTACATCGGCGAGCCGACCCTCATTCGCGTCATAAATGCCGGGCTTTGTCACCATTCAACCCACATCCACGGCAACCACCTGATGGAGTTGGCGCAGGCGGACCTGAGTACAGGGACTGTCGTCGTGCGCGACAACATTCTCGAGCGCGACGTCTGGCAGACGTGGCCGCTGCAACGGCGCGACATGCTGCTGCCGTTCGAGGTGCCGCCTGACATTCCGTTCCGCAATCCCGTCACCCAGGCCGATATCGCGCTCGCCGATGCCGTCGTGCAGGAGCCGTTCCCGCTCCGCTACGTCATGCATTGCCACACCGAGATGTCGCAGACCGCTGCCGGCGGCAACTACCCGCAAGGCGTGGTTACGCACTGGGAGATCGAAGGGCCGCTCGGTGGCCGCGCGCAGCGCATCAACAGCGCCGCCCTCTGACACGATGCACGCGAAGCCGCCGAATTCGCGCCCCAGCTGATCTGGCCCACATCGAGGCCAACGCAGCGAGCGCCGCAACAGAAGGTTTTAGAGCATGTCTTACAAAGCCATTGCCGAGCTGGAGGCGATGCCCGAAATCGCCCAGCCGAAATCCAGACCGGACGCCAGACCTCCGGCGCGATCCCCGCGAGACGTTGAAGCCGATCGCGTCGCTTGCTGCCGCCGGCTCGATGTTCGCCGCGTCGAACCCGCTGCAGGCCCAGGTGCCCTACGTGCCTGTCGGCACCGGGTCACCCGGTCCTGGTCTTCCCAACACCAATCTTCCGGTCGACTTCAATCTCACCGGCATCTCGGGCGAGGAAACCTTCGACACGTTCGGCTGCAAGGTTTGGAAGGGATCACCCGCGACGCCGGACTGGCAGCAGGCGACCGTCTACTTCGAGCGCAAGTTCTACGAGAACAACGCGTTCGTGCTCCCCAACGGCGGCAATATCGCTGTCTGGGGCTTCGAGGACACGCTCAAGCAGCAAAGGGCAGACTTCTATCCGTCGCCGACGATCCGCGTCACCGAAGGCGACATGGTTCACGTCAAGCTCGAGCAGAAGAAGGGCACCCATACGATCCACCACCACGGCATCGAACCGACGACCATGAACGACGGCGTCGGCCATGTCTCGTTCGAGGTCGAGGACACCTACATCTATCAATGGCAGCCGCGCCACGCCGGCACTTGGTTCTATCACTGCCACAAGAACACGGTGCTGCACTTCGAGTACGGCATGTTCGGGCTGTTGATCGTCGATCCGCCCAAGATCCAGGTGAACGGCTTCGACCGCGTACCGGCCTTCAAGGGCGGACCTGTGTATGACGTCGAGGCGTTCTGGGTCGCCGACGACATGGACCCGCGCTGGCACACGTTGCAGCAGGAAGCGGGCCTGTGCGGCGAAGACGCCGGCCTGAATATTTTCAAGCCGCAGTATTTCTTCATCTCCGGCGTCGCCAACACGCAGACGGTCATCAATCCCAAGGTCGCGGTCAATGCACGGCACGGCCAGAAGGTGCTGATCCGCCTGCTCAACGCGAGCTATTCGGTGCTCTCGGTGACGTTCGAGAAGTTCGACGTCGAGATCATCTCGGTGGATGGGCATTCGCTCGGCGGCCCCGACAAGCCGTGGAGCCGGCCGTTCACGATTCCGAAAGGCCAAGCCATCCAGGTGGCGACGGCGACGCGGTACGACATTCTCATCGACACCGCCGCGCTTGGCCTCAATCCGGCACTGACCATCGAGGACAACGTCCGCTTCGAGTTCCAGGATTGGATAACCCGCAAAGTCCACAACGCCACCGCCGCCCAGGCTTACAACCGCGGCGTGGCGCAGACCAAGGTCACCGTGCGGCCGGCGTGATGAAAGGATAGACTGTGAAGGTTCCGCTTTCCGCACACAAAAGGCAGTCGCCCGCCGTAACCGTTGCGTCGTTGTTCATGTTCGTGCTGTCCGCCTTGTCGGGTGGAATGGCTGTGGCTTTGGCGACGACCGAAACGGCCTCGGCCCACGGCAGCCGGCATCCCGTCATCAAAGAAGAGCGGCGTTACATCCGCACCCACACCCTGCAGCCGGACACTCCTGAATCCTACGGCGGCCCGTTCGAGCTGACCGACCACAATGGACGGACGGTTACCGATAAGACCTTCCACGGCAAGTGGTCGCTGTTCTTTTTTGGCTACACGGGATGCCGCGAAGCGTGCCCGCTCGGATTGGAGAACATCACACAGTCACTGGAGCTGCTGGGCGCCGACGCCAACAACATCCAGCCGCTGTTCATCGACGTCGGCATGGAGGCGCCCGACCGCAAAGGCCTCGCGCAGTTCGTTTCAAATTTCCATCCGCGCATCCTCGGACTTGCGGGTACGCGCGCGCAAACATTCGACATCGTGCGCCACTACAAGATCCGCCGCGAATACATGGGCACCAACTACAGCAAGAAGGAGTTCGGGCCGCGGATCGACCACACGACATATATCTTCCTGGTCGACCCGGCCGGCAAGACGCGCGGCTACTACCATCACGCGCTGGCGCCAGCTCAGATGGCGGACTTCATCCGCGAGCATCTGTGACGAAAAGATTTGATGGAATGCTACGATTTGCAGCGGGGTAGTGCGGGCGGTTGCACTTGATGGTGCGCCGCCCGGACTGCGTCGAACCGCTTGAAATCCCGACGCGAGCGATCACGGTCCGGGCCGGTC
Source organism: uncultured Alphaproteobacteria bacterium (assembly GCA_963819775.1). GTDB lineage: Bacteria > Pseudomonadota > Alphaproteobacteria > Rhizobiales > Hyphomicrobiaceae > JAKAML01. Next base: position 275,178 of record CAWFXM010000011.1, on the reverse strand, counting down.
CGCGCCGGCGGACGGGAACAGACTGATCTCGTGACGCTGGCCGCCGCTTTCCACCGTGACTGTGCGCTCACCGATCGATGCCACTTTCCAGCCGCCGATCGACGCTCCAGCCTCGACCCATACTGCTTGCGGCGCGTCGGTCGAGCGGACAAGTGCCCGCGCAACCGTCGACTCGCCTTTCGCGCGCATGATGCCGACGATGCGCAGGCCGCCAGCCGCTGTTGCTACGGCGCCATCATCAGCGGCGGCCACAGGTTCAACCGGCTCGACGATGGCAGGACGCGGCCGGCGAGAGGGTTCAAACAATGGCCGATCGAGCGTACCGCTGAATGCGGTGAGCGGACGCGGCACCAGCACAGCCGAAGGAGTTGTGGCATTGCCTCGGAGGAGCGCGGCCGGTGCGCCGGACTGTTGGCGATTGGGCTGCGGCATGGGGCTAATATCGATGTCGAGCCCAGCCACGTGCCAGGCTAATGCCATAGACGTCACTGCAAGCACGCCTAGTCCCAGCGTGCCTGCGAAGCCGCCCGTTGCACCCGTGCTGCGAGTCTTGGGCATGGCGGCTTACCCCTTCCTCGGCGCCTGTGCGCCATAGACACTGATGCTACCGTCGAGCATCGCCGCGCGCGCACCGGCTGCCTGTTCGGACATGCTGCCGCCGCGGATCTGCAGCCCGTCGACCAGCAGCGACGGCTCCATACTTTCGATCCGGTGAAGCAATGCCTGCAGCGCTGCAAGTTCGCCGCGGACATCGAACCTCAATCCTATCAGCCGGACGCCATCTCGCTCGCTCGCCGGCAAAGCCCGCGCGGACGCGACGCGGATCCCCTGTTTGGACGCCGCGTCACCGACCATGGCCTGCAGACCGGCAAGTTGGATTGCTTCCGTGTCGCCCTTGAGCACGAGGCGCGACAACGGCACCGCGTCTGCGATGCGCTGCAACTCGGCAGCATCGGCGCTGCGATCCGCCGCCATATTGAGACGGCCGAGCAGCACACGCTGATCCTCGATCTGCTCGCGCGCACCGGCGACGTGTTCCCAGGCGGGTGCGATCACCAGGGCGTATCCTGCGCCGACAGCTGCGACGAGCAGGGATAGGGCGGCAAACCTCTGGACCGGTTTGGACAATCCGCTCATTTCCGATCCTCCTTCGGACCTGGCACACGCGTCGATTGGGCTTCCTTTACGCGCACGCGCATCGAGAACCGTTCGCGTTCCTCGCGTTGATCGAACCGGAATGGCGCTGAAAACCGCGCATCCGTGAACTGCTGAGATCGCTCGAAGAGCTCCAGCAGCGGCGCCGCAGACACTGCAAACCCAGTGAGATCGAGCTGATCGCCCTCGAGGCTCAACTCGGTGAGATAAACGCTATCAGGCAGCAGGCGCGTCACTTCGTCGAGAACTCCGACGGCAAGCGGCCTACGCGCCTTCAAGTCTCGTAGCCGCGCGACGTCGGCCATCGCCGCTTCGGCACGCACGATCCGCTCACCGACACCTGCTGCCGACTGCCGCGCCGCCCTCGTCTCGAGGTCGAGCACGGCGAGGGCATTGGCATGTTTGACGAGCACCAGACCGAAAGTGGCAAAGAGCCCGAGAATGACGGCCGCCGCCAGCGCCTGGTTCAGCAGCCGGCGCGGGCGCTGCGCGTATTGTGATGCAGGGCGTTCGACGGCCAGAAAATCGACGGGCAACGCCGCGGAGCGGTCGGCAGTCCAGCAATCGATGAACTCCGCTTCGAGCCCGCGCTTCGCAAGCGACGCCATCAGCGGCCGGACAGTGTCGCGCTTCAACACCAGCTGACGCAAGGCGACAGTGCCACGCATCGGCTCGCCAGTCCTCTCGACGAGTACAGCCGTCAGCACGTCAGTCGAGCGAAACGGCGTCGCCCGCTCGAGATCGATCGCCGCCAACGCTGCCGCATCCGCGAGCCGCCGCCGCAGGAATCTGCAACGATCGGCTGAAACAGGCGTCAAATGGCACGCGCAGTCCGAGCGCGCCTTTGATTTCGAGCGGATCGAAGACAGATAGCGGGTCGGCCTGCGCACCGTCGCCGGCGACATCGGCTGTCGCCAGAATGCGACTACCGCGGCTTCGCTCCTCGATGAGTTGAATTGTCGACTTGTCTACAGCGATCACCGTGCGCGTGCCGCGCGCACCATGCGATGGCCGCAAAACGCCGGGCACGATCGCGGAAAGCTCACGACCCCACCACGTCAGAAAACGCGAAACCGGACTGAGTACGCCGTCAATCATGCTCCAAGAATACCATGGCTATCGAACCGGGAAACAGCATTGTGGAATTGGCGTTACGAACCTGAGGTCCAGGCTGCCTATCCGACCTAATAGGCCGCCGATCAGACCTTGGTCAGAATGGCGACGAGCACCACAGGGGAATACACTAAGTGGCGGCGGATCGGAATTACCGAACATGCCCAAGTCAACGACGAGGACCGCAATGGGCGAGATTCTGTCGGTCAGTGGGCCGAGTGTCATGGACCCGCGCAGCCCGGATTTCACGGATCGGTTCGGCGCCCATTTGGTGGCATCCGGCGCGCTCGACGAGTTGGCTGTGCGCCGGGCTCAGCGCGCGCAGAAGCAATCGTCGGAGCGTTTCGACCTCGTTCTGACGCGTCTCGGCTTGCTGCCCGAAGCGAACCTGACTATCGCGCTCGCGGGGTTCCTGGGGCTTACTGTCGCCATGCCGTCGGACTTTCCGATGGCCTCCGTTCACGCCGACCGCTTGCAGCTCCCGTTTCTCAAATCGCATCACGTGTTGCCGCTGGCGGACGAGTCCGATCGGCTGGTACTCGCAGTCGCCGACCCATTCGACACCGAAGCGGTCGCTGCGGTTTCTTTCCTGTTCGAACAGCCGGTCACCTGCTGCCTCGCCACCGCGAGTGACATCGACGCCGCCATCGACAGGCTCTACGGCGACAGGACGACCGGCGCCATCGCGCTATCGGTCAGCGATGCCGGCGGGGCCGACATCAGTGACGACGACGTCCGCCGGCTCGCCGACCTCGCCAGCGAAGCGCCGGTGATCCGGCTGGTGCAGGAATTGATCGCGCGCGCTGCCGAGATCCAAGCTTCTGATATTCACATCGAACCGAGTGAACAGAGCCTCCGCGTCCGCTACCGCATCGACGGCCTGCTGCACACCGTCGAGAATCTTCCACCCTCGCTCAAAGCCGCGGTCACCTCGCGCATCAAGATCATGGCGCACCTCAACATCGCCGAGCGCCGGCTGCCGCAGGACGGCCGTATCCAAGCGACGGTCCGCGGCCGCGACATCGACATTCGCATTTCGACCATGCCGACGCTGCACGGGGAAAGCGTCGTGATGCGCCTGCTCGATCGGTCGAGCGTCGATCTCGACTACAGAACCCTCGGCTTCAGCGGCCCGAAGCTGGACGCGTTCGAGCAGCTGTTGGCTCAGCCCAACGGCATCGTGCTGGTCACCGGTCCGACCGGCAGTGGCAAGACCACGACTCTCTACACGGCGTTGACGACGCTCAATCAGCCCCACGCCAAGATTTTCACTGTCGAAGACCCGATCGAATATCAGCTGCAAGGGATCAACCAGATCCAGGTGCAGCCGCGCATCGGGCTGAATTTCGCCTCCACCCTGCGCTCGATCCTGCGTCAAGACCCAGACATCATGATGGTCGGCGAGATCCGCGACATCGAGACGGCCGAGATCGCAATCCAGGCGGCGCTCACGGGGCATCTCGTGCTGTCGACGGTTCACACCAACAGCGCCGCTGGAACCATCGCTCGCCTGCTCGACATGGGCGTGGCTGACTATCTCTTGGCTTCGACGGTCAAGGGCGTGCTCGCGCAGCGTCTGGTCCGCAAGCTATGCGACCATTGCGCCCGGACCGTCAGCCGGTCGCCGGCGCTCTCGAAGCCCCAGCCTGCCATCGGGGCCCAGTCCGCCGTCGGGCCGACGCTACTGTCGCAAGCTGGCGGCCAGCCTCGCGCCGCCGTGGGATGCCCCAAGTGCCGCGAAACCGGCTATTCCGGTCGCACGATGATCAGTGAGCTTTTACTGATGTCCGATGAGGTCAAGGATGCCATCGGCGCTGGCGCGAAGGAACGCGACATCGAAGCCGCCGCCCGCCGGAATGGCATGGTGACGTTGTATGACGATGGCCTCGCCAAAGTGCGCGCCGGTGAAACGTCTATCGAGGAGGTTCTGCGCGTGACGCGGACGACCTGATGCCACTCTTCACTTATCGAGCGTATGATCGTCAGGGCGCATTGTCCACGGGCGAGATCCGGTCGGAAACGCGCGAGGCTGCCCTCGACCTGCTCCATCGCCGCGGCGAACTGGCCATCGAAGTCCGGCAAGGCAGTGGCATGGCCGTGACGCCTTGGTGGCAACGAGACCTGCTTGGTTCGCGCCAGCTTTCGCATGCCAACCTCGCGTTGTTCACGCGCGAACTGGCGACGCTGGTCAGCGCCGAAATCCCGATCGACGAAGCCCTCCGTATCGTCGCCATCCAACCGCTGATCGGCACGCGCACGCGGCGTACCGTCGCCCATCTGCTTGCCGCCGTCACCGAGGGCTCGTCGCTGTCGGCTGCACTCGCATCGGCGGACGGCGCGGTCCCTGAATTCCACTGGCGGCTCGTGGCCGCAGGGGAGGCCAGTGGTCAGCTCGGCCCCGTGCTCGTCGAACTCGCGGCGTTTCTCGAAAGCTCTGGCGAGGCCCGTTCGAAGATCGGCTCCGCGCTCCTTTATCCGGCGATCCTGCTCGTCGCCGCTTCCGCGACGCTGGCCATCATCATGGGCGTGCTGATCCCGACCATGATGCCGATCTACGAGGAGGCGCGGACACCGCCGCCAGCCATCGTCGCGGCGCTCGCCGCCGCGGGCCAGTGGATCGGACAGTGGTGGCCACTCGTCGCGGCAATGGTCACCTCGACGGCAGTTGCGTTAGTTGTGCTCGGCCGCAGTGCCGCCGGACGCTCGTGGCGCGATCGGCTGGTGCTACGCCTGCCGCTCGTATCCGGCCTCGTCGTCCGGCGCGACACGGCGCGCTTCGCGCGATCGTTGTCGACGCTCGTGCGCAATGGCGTGCCTATGCTCGTCGCCGTCGAAACGGCGGCTGGCTCGCTCGGCAACACCACACTGCGCGATGCCGCGCTCGGCGCACGCGAAGGCTTGAAGGACGGCGGCACGCTCAGCGTGCAGATGCGTGCGTCAGGCCGGTTCCCCGAACTGTCGCTGCGCCTGATTGCGGCGGGAGAGCAGACCGGGCAGCTCGATACCATGCTGTCCCGCGTCGCCGACATCTTCGACCGCTCGCTCGAGCGCGATACGCAGCGAATCACCAATCTTCTGACCCCCGTCCTGACCGTGGTGATCGGGCTCGTCGTCGGCGGCCTCGTCGTCTCGGTCATGGGTGCTCTGGCCGGCATCAACGATCTGGCCATCCGATGACCGTCGCTCCGCGCCATCCATGGCAATCCAACCAAGCCGGTTTCACGCTCGTCGAGGTCCTCGTCGTGCTGGCGATGATCGCCCTTGCCGCCGCCGTCGCGATGCCGCAAGCACTCGGCTCGCGTCAGCGTCTTGCACTCGAGGCCGCCGCAATCGATATCGCATCCGAAATGAAGTCGGCCCGCGCCGCCGCGATCCGCACCAACACCGAGCAAACCCTGACCATCGACACGGTGTCACGGCGATACACGCGCGACGGCTGGACCGAGGCGCGGCCCCTGCCCGGCCAATTCACCGTAGCCCTCGACACCATCCGCACCGAGCAAACCGGATCGGCCGCAGGCCGCATCCGCTTTTATCCCGACGGCAGCGCCACCGGAGGCCGCGTGATCCTGAGCAGCGGGCCACGCCGCGCCGTCGTCGCAATCGATTGGCTGACGGGAGGCTTGCGTGTCAGCGTCGAACAATGAAGCCGCCGCGGTTGCCCGCGCAGCTCCGATCGACGCCGGCTTCACGCTCGTCGAGACGCTCGTCGCGCTGGCCATATTCGCGCTCGCGTTTTCCGGCATCTATCGCGCCTTCGAAGGTGGCTGGCGGGCGTTGCGGCGCGCGCAGCTCGAAGTGGAGGCGATCGAGGTAGCAAAATCGAGCCTCGCCGCAGTGGGGATCGAGACACCGCTCAGCGAAGGCCGTCAGGCCGGTCAGACTGCCGACGGCGTCAGCTGGCAGATCGACATCCGCCGCCGCAATGGCGATCGTCCGGATCTCCGTCCGTCCGCGACAATGCCGGCAGCCTTCGATGTCCGAGTATCGGCGGGGCGGCGTTCGACCGTGCGAGAAAACTGGCCCTCGGTCGAGCTTTCGACCATCAGGCTCGGAGACCGTCCGCAATGATGGCGCGACCGGCCATATCGGGCGAACGGTCCGACGGCGGGTTCACGCTGATCGAGGTCGTCGTCGCGCTCGCCGTACTTTCGCTGCTGATGGCGATGATGCCCGGCGCCTTCGCGATCGGCCAGCGCGCGTGGGACACCATCCGGCGCATCCAGCACGACGACGACCACGCGGCTGCGCGCACGTTCATCGAACAACGCCTGACAGAGGCCATGCCGGTTCTCGTGGCGGACGCGACCGGTCAGCGCCAGTTCGGCTTCCGCGGCGAGCCGAGACAAGTGATGTTCGTCGCCCCCGCGTCCAGCGGGCCAACCGGCGGCGGCCTTTATCGCTTTGCACTCAACGTCGAAAGCGTAGGCGCTGGCGACGAGTTGATCCTCAGTCAATCGCAAGTCGCCGCATCGACGAGCGCTGCCGCACCCGACGCACCCCGCGTCCTGCTCGAAGGAGCCGGCGGACTGAGGTTTCGCTATTTCGGGCAGCCCACGGACGTTGCCGATCGGCGCTGGCACGACAATTGGCCGCAAAGTGATCGCCTGCCCGAACTCGTGGAGCTGTCGCAGTCGCCTGAAGACGTCGCCAGCGCCCGATCGCGGTTCAGGACGCTCGTCGTCGCGTTGCGATTGCGCCGCGCCACGTAACGAACCGGAGGACGGTCGCTACCAGCTGAGACGAGTCGATCGACGAGCGTCGTGACACGACTTCTGTATCACTAGTTGCTCGAAACGTCCTGATCCTCGCCCGTGCCGCCCGGCGCGTTGTCGCGCCCGAGCGTGAAGACCTCGAACGGTCCGCTGCGGCCCGGCACCCGGTATTGGTACGCACGGCCCCACGGGTCGGACAGGCCCTCCACCTTTTTCAAGTATGGTCCCTGCCAGCGCGTCGCGCCAGCCGGCGCCTGCATCAACGCGCCGATTCCGGTCTGCGGCGCGGGATAGCCGCCATTGTCGAGCGCATAGAGTTCGATCGCGCTCGAGATGGCGTTGATCTGCACTTTCGCCGTCTCGCTCCGCGCCTTCCCGAGATAGCGCAAGACTTGCGGCGCGGCGACCGTAGCCAGCAGCGCCAATATGCCCAGCACGACGAGCAATTCGATGAGCGTCAGCCCCGCGTCGCAGCGCGCGAAACGCAGGTCGGCACGCGCCGGCTCCAAGTCACGCTGCCTGAACCGGGTGTTCTGCCGCATCGAAGTCTGCAGGTTCATGCGCATCTCCCAATTCTCTTTTCATAGAGTGCGATGGGTCTCTGCATTAAGCAAGGATGGACCGCTTGCACCTCGGAAGCTCACGCCAGCGGACCATAGAGCCATACCACCCAGAACCCGAGCGCAAGAAATGGCCCGAACGGGATTGCGGTTTCACCGGTGATGTTCGCACCGCGCCAGCGCGCCAAACCCACGCCGGCCAATGCCCCGAATGTCGCCACCAACAGCACGCTCGGCAGCCCAGCCGGTCCGAGCCAGGCGCCAGCCGCGGCCAGTAATTTGGCGTCTCCCAGCCCGAGACCCGCGCGTCCGCGGTAGACGGCATACAATCTGCCGATACCCCACAGCAGCACGTAGCCCATGATCGCTCCCGCCACGTGCCAAGCCAAGGCGCCGCTATCGATCAGTGTCGGCAGCGCGAGCCCGATGGCGATCAGCGGCAACGTCAAGGCGTCGGGCAAGCGTTGAGTTTGGAGATCTATCGCGCTCGATACAACGAGCCCGACTCCCAACACGACCGTCGCCGCGCCGAGCCACCATGGCACCGACGTGCTCGCTGCGAGCCATGGCGCTGCCACCGCCGCGCCGAGCACTGCAAACGCGACGACGTCACGCACCCGCATCAACGACAGGGATACTTCAGCAGGTTGCTGGTTCTGTCGGCTCAATGGCGCACCCGGCTTGTCGACATGGCAAATTCTGCTCGATCGTCAGATGGCTCGCCAGGGACACCATGGGCGGCGCAGAAAGGTGAGGGGTCACGCCGTACTCGGTTCGCCGGCCGGAGCGTCGATGCTGATCGGCGTCACCGTTGCCGCTGGTTCGACAGCGGGCTTGGCTTGCTTCGCCGCCAACCGCTCCAATACTTCGTTGGTCAAGGTGCGGATCGCGACCCCGATCTGGCCGGGATATTTGGCCATATACGAGCGCTCGGGCGTGCGGAAACGCGCCGCGTCCTGCAGCGATCCCATGCGCGGCACCGGCTCAGTAAAGCACCGGTTCTCGGGATTGTCGGCCAGCCAGCGGTGATATTCGTTGTCCGCCGCCGACGTAGCATCCTTCATGTTCACGACCACGCCGAGGTTCTCGGCAAAGCCCATCTCGGGGTTGAGCTGCTTGAACCGGCGGAAGACCTCGAGGCCACAGACGGAGACGTAGTCCGCCTTGGTCGGAGACACATGAAAATCCGCCTCGCGCAGCCAGGACTCGGTCAGCACCGATAGACCCGGCGGGCAATCGATCAAGACGACGTCGAATACCTTCGAGACTTCGCCGAGCAGACTGCCGATCACCGCGCGCATGCGGCCGTGCAGACTTTCCTTGGACACTTCGCGCTCGAACAACGTGAGTTGCATGTCGCTCGGCAGCACGTAAACGGTGCGCGCATCGTCGACATCGGACACGTTGCCCACGACGAACCGCGACCAGTCGGCGGTTTGTCCGTTGAGCACGGTGGCGACGAGATAATCGACGATGGTCAGCCCGTCACTTTGCAGCCGGTGCAGGCTGCCAATGGTCATCAGCATGCTCGAGACGCTGGCCTGGGCGTCGCTGTCGATCACGAGAACGGTTTTGCCGTGCAGTGCGGAGAGTGTTTCAGCAAGCGCCAGAACAAGCGTCGACTTGCCCACGCCGCCCTTGGTGTTCATGATCGCGATCGAAGCATGCATTGCGTACGTCGTCCCCCAACGCAATCGCCGTCATATGTCGTCCGCCGGCCCCTCGCGGACCCATAGCACGTCTGTGTCTGACCTTCGCGACGGGATTGCGGCAAATTGCATGGATCAAGCATGGATCAAGCCAGTTCAGGCGCGCGCCAGCGGCCACAATTGGCTGCCGGATCCCTGTTCTGGCGCGTCCCTTTTGGGTCTAGCAGAACATCGGCCACGAGACCATGTGGCGGGGAAAAATGGACCGCCGTGGTTAAGCCATGCTCGAAGCGCAGAAATCGCCGCTTGCACCGGGAGCCTACGGAGAAGTACGACGGAGGCGACCTAATTCCGAGTGGAGGCTTCCCGTCATGGTCACGTTCCCTTCCTTGCGTCATGGCCGACTTCTGGCAATCATGGCGATCCTGACGCTCGCGGCGCCGCTTGCGGGCTGCGGCGTCAACAATATTCCGACATACGAGAACAGCGCCAAGGCCGCATGGTCCGAGGTTCTGAACCAATACAAGCGTCGTGCCGACCTGATCCCGAACCTCGTCGAGAGCGTGAAGGGCTTCGCCGAGCAGGAGCGAAAGGTGCTGACGGACGTGGTCGAGGCCCGCGCCAAGGCGACCAGCATCCAGGTGCCCGCCGACATCCTGACCAATCCCGAGGCGATGAAGAAATTCCAGGACGCGCAGAATACGCTCGGCGGCGCACTGCGGCAGCTGCTGGCGGTTGTCGAGCGGTATCCTGATATCAAGTCGGGCCAGAACTTCCTGGCGCTGCAGCAGCAGATCGAGGGAACCGAGAACCGCATCTCCATCGCACGCCGCGATTACATTCAGACGGTGAAGGTCTACAACACCGAGCTCGTCACCATTCCGGGCCGCTGGTGGAAGTCGTTCATGTACCCGACCTACAAGGAGATGGCGACGTTCGACATCCCAGCCGAAGAGGTCAAAACGCCAAAGGTCGACTTCGGCACCAAGAAATAGCGTGAACCGGCGCGCGGCGCGGCAACCCAGCCTCGCCCGCGTCGCTCACCTTCGGCGACCTCACGCGGTGTCCGCTTTGACCGCTTCAACCTCGAGACGATTGGCTCCGGTTGCCGCTTTGCCCGTCGCGCGGGTGGCGGCGGCATGGTTGTGCGTGATCGCGGCCGCGCTGGCGCTGCTGGTGGGGCAGGCGGCGGCCGAACCGACGTTCCCCGAGCTGACCGGCCGCATCGTCGATCAATCGAAGCTGCTGACGAGTGAAGACCGCCAGGCCATCGAAGCTGACTTGGCGGCGCTGGAGACCAAGTCGACCGATCAGATCGTGGTCGTAACGTTGCCGTCGCTGCAGGGCTATCCGATCGAGGACTTCTCTTATCAGCTCGGCCGCAAATGGGGCATCGGCCAAGCCGGCAAGAACAACGGCATTTTGCTGGTTGTCGCCCCCAACGACCGCAAAGTGCGCATCGAGGTCGGGCGTGGCCTCGAGCCGCTGATGACCGACATCATGAGCAGCCTGATCGTCAACAACGCCATCCTTCCGGCGTTCCGGCGCGGTGATTTCTCAGGCGGCATTCGCAGCGGCGTACGCGACATCAAGGACGTTCTGCTCGGCGATGCCGAAGCGGTCAAGGAGCGCGCGAAAGGCAAGCGCGCTGCGCCAAAGACCGATATCGGCACCATAATCTTCATCGCCATCTGGCTCGCGATCTTCGCCTTCATCGTCTACGCCCACATCCGCCAAGCCCGGCTATCGCCCCAGGCGGCAGGGCGACGGCGGCGGCGGAGCGTGGACGACAACATCGTCATTCTCCCCGGCGGCTGGGGCGGCGGGTCGGGAAATTGGGACGGCGGATCGGGTGGCGGCGGCTGGTCGGGCGGCGGCGGCGATTTCGGCGGCGGCGGCGCATCGGGCGGCTGGTAAGGGCACCCATGACAATAACTGCGCCGTTCGTGCTGTTGTTCAGTCACGTATTCCGGCGGCGACAGCGAAGCAAGTGTAGCAGTTATTGTCGTGGGAACCCCAACTGGAGCACGGGACGATGGGCCTCATCACGGAAGCAGACCGAAACCGGATCTCGGCAGCGATCGAGTGCGCCGAGCGCGAGACGTCCGGCGAAATCGTCTGCGTCATTGCGGGAGAGAGCGACAGCTACCTCTATGCGCCCTACATGTGGGCCGCACTCGCGGCACTCGTCGTGCCTTGGCCGCTGATCTACCTAACTTGGTGGCCGGTACAGTGGATCTATGGCCTGCAGCTTCTGACGTTCCTGTTGCTGCTGGCGGTCCTGATGCCGCGTGGGATACGGACCATGCTGATCCCGAAGTCGCTGCAGCGCACGCGGGCGCACCGCCGTGCCGTCGAGCAGTTCCTCGTCCAGAACCTGCACACGACCGACGGCCGCACCGGCGTGCTCATTTTCATCTCCGTCGCCGAGCGCTACGCCGAGATCCTGGCCGACCACGGCATTCACGCCAAGGTTCCGCCGGGCACATGGCAAGAGATCGTAGATCGATTGACCGGCAAAATCGGCCAGGACCGAACAGCCGACGGATTCGTCGAGGCGATCACGGCCGCCGGCAAGCTGCTGGCGGCGCATTTCCCGCCCGGGACGGCAGACCCCGACGAGCTGCCCAACCACCTGATCGTCATCGAATAGCAGGAACGCAACGGCAGCCGTGCATGCTCTGCTGCCGCGAGCCGGGATAGATCAGCCGGCGCGTACCGTCTCGTTTGCAAACGCTGTCCGCGGCGAGGCATTGGAAATGCTGTCGATGACACTCGACAGATCGTCGAGATCCTCGCGGATGCGGCCAGCAACCGCAAATTCGCCCATCTGCTCATAGATCTCGACGGCATTGAGCTTGGCGCGCATGGCATCGTCGAGCAACCGCACGCTGGCGCGCTGTTCCCCCAGCGACCACAGCGCCGTACCCCGCACTTGCTCGATCACCGCCTGCTCTGAAGTGCTCAGCGCGCGCGAACCCGAAGCCAAGGCGCTTTCGAGGAGCGAGATCGCGTCCTGCAACATGACGTCGTCCTGCTGCTGCGATCCGAGGCTGGCATAGGCGCGGCCCAGCGCCGCTTGCGCCGACGTCACGTCCAAGGACGGAGCGACGTCGCGCGGTTGAGCGAGCGCGGCCTTCAGCGCCGGCACAGCCTTTTCCAGTGCATCGGTTTCGCCCGTCTCTTCGGCGATGCGCACCAGCGTCTCACCGAGGCCGAGCTGCGCATCTGCCCATTCCTGGGGCGCACGATCCTTGGTCAATCGGCCGAGCGCCGCGCGGAATGCGAAGGCGGCGTCGCCCAACGTGACGACATCGCCCTGGAATTCACCGGAACGCTTCAGCGCCATCGCCAGTCCGATCTGAGCGTGCGCCCAGCGGTCGAGATCATGGTGACGCGAAAACACATCCACCGCCGGCTTGAAGTGCAGCGCGGCAGCCAGGAACCGCTCGGGACGGCTTTCGCGCTCGCCGAGCACGAGCATGAGATGACCGAGATCGACATGCGCCTGCGCCCACTCGAGCGGCACCAGAGATTTGGACAAGAAGCCCCCTGCCTCCGCATAAACCTGCGCCGCCTCGATCAAAGCCTTCTCGTCATCGTGGCGGATGCCGTAGGCGACCAACGCACCAGCCTGCCGCTGCAAAAGCGGTCCGCAAAGCTGTCGGGCGCCCGGCGGCACCATCGTTCTGGCATAGGCGTAATGACGGGCCGCATTGCGCTGGTCGCTGGCCAGTTCCGCCAACTGCCCACGCAGAATACGCCACGCCAAGGAATGCTCAAAATTCTGCTGCACTGCATCGAAAGTGGGTTCGGCGCGTGCCGTCTCGTCCGCACTCGGCGAACAGAGCGCAGTCGACACAGCCTCCCCGTCGGCCAGCAATTCCTCTGCCGCCGCAAGCTCGCCGCGTTCGAGCGCCTCGGCAACGACGGCGAGCAGAGCTTGCGGTGGTGCAGCCGAGATTTCGAGCGAAGATCTCGGCGCAACACGATGCCGTTTGCTCGATCTCCGTCAAACTCGCAGGCCCGGCACCCTCCGTCGCAAGGCGCGAGGCCGCCGCATCGAGAGCCAGAACCGGAATGAAAAATTCGTCCGCAATGCGCCGTACGTCGACGGCAATAGCGTGCGACGCAAGCTGCGGCGTCTCGCTGCCGACTGTGCCGAGTTGCGGCTCAGGATTGTTTGGAGGCGTCATGTTGCCGCCGGCGCGCACTGGCTCGGGCTTGGTCGGGGCAGCAGGCTCGCGTGTCCGGCCGAACGTCGCGTCGAATGCCGGTCGCAACGCCAACAGCGCATCGTTGCGCGCCAGAAGTGACGACAGCAACCGGGACAGAAGAAAGAAGCAAAGCGTCTCGTCGAGTTGCCGACCTGCGATGTCACCAGCGGCCCTGGCGCCCAGAATGATGTCCGACGCCAGCCGGTGCGCTAAAAGATCGACGCTACCGCCGCCGCGGCGGATTTTGCCGGATTTGGCGATGGCGCCTGTCACCACACTCGGATCTGGTCGATGTGCGTCCAAGATCGCGGGCAGTTGAAGTAGATGTTCGATCAGGACCGTCCGCGACCGGCGCGAATTGCGCCACTCGAGCCAGATTTCGCCGACGAGTTGCGAGACGAGCTGATCGACATGCTCGCGGTCGCCATGCTGAGCGAGGCCCCGAACGACGTCGACGCCGCGCGCATAAGTGCCATCGGGAATTTCGTCATCGATGCCCGAGGACCAAAGTGTGAGCCCGGCTCCGATACACGCGACCAATGCGACGTCCATCGCCGTCCGCCCTTTACAAGCCCGCCTCGACACGGCTTTCGCGTCACGTCGAACGCGACACATGTTTGCCGGTGCCCGCGCGGCACCACCACATCGCACCATAGTCGCGGATGGTTCCCAATTCCTTACGGTGCAGCCGGTCCTGAAACAGTTGCAGCTGCCAGCCCGCCTGGGCGCCCGGCCGGAGTATGCGCGGCATGACCGTCACACGTCGCGCCGATCATGTGAGCGAACGGGATGTCGGCCGCCCCGACCGCCGCCGGTATGCTACAAAGCGGCGAACTCGCGACAGGAGAGATGCCTTGCACGTCCCAGTTGCCACATCGAACGCTTCAAACGAGGCCAGCGGCCCCGAGGCGAAGCGCGCACCTTTTCGCGCAGTCGCATCCTGGGTCATGTTCGACTGGGCGGCGCAACCGTTCTACACGCTGATCCTGACGTTTCTGTTCGCGCCCTACTTTGCCACCACGGTCATCGGCGACGAGGCCCGCGGCCAGCAGTTGTGGGGATATGCCGCCGCAGCGGCTGGCGTGATGATAGCCATCGGCAGCCCCCTGCTTGGCGCCATGGCCGACGGCCGCGGTCGCCGCAAGCCGTGGATCGCTTTGTTTTCGATCATCCTCGCCACCAGCGTCGCCTCGCTGTGGATGGCGACGCCGGGTGCATCCGGAACGACGGTCGCGCTGGTGCTGCTCGCCTTTGTCACGGCGACTGTCGCCGCCGAGTTCACCCAGGTGTTCACCAACGCCATCATGCCGTCGCTGGTGCCGCCGAGCCAGCTCGGCCGCTTGTCCGGCACGGGCTGGGCGGTCGGCTACACCGGGGGGCTGGTCAGCCTGTTGATCGTGGCCGGCCTGCTGGTGGCCGTCCCCGCAACCGGCAAGACGCTGCTCGGTCTCGAACCGATCCTCAAGCTCGATAGCGCGGCGCGCGAGACCGACCGGCTGGTTGGGCCGTTCGCTGCCGTCTGGTTCCTCGTCTTCATGATCCCGTTCTTCCTGTTCGTTCCCGACGCGCACCAGGCGCCACCGCCCGGCGCCGCAGCCCGGCGATCGCCGTTCGCGGAGATCAGCGATACGATCCGCTCGCTGCCGAGCCATCGTGACATGATGTTTTTTCTGCTCGCCCGCATGCTCTACACCGACGGCCTCTCGGCCATCTTTGCGTTCGGTGGCATCTATGGCGCGGCGACGTTCGGCTGGGGCCCGCTCGAACTCGGGTTGTTCGGTATTCTGCTGACGCTGACCGGGGCCATCGGCGCGGTGTTCGGCGGCGTGCTCGATGACCGCGTCGGCTCGAAAACGGTCATCGTTTCGGCGCTCGTGCTGTTGATCATCGGCGCGCTCGGCATTCTGTCGGTCGACAAGACGCACATTCTATTCAGCGTCGATGTGGCCGCCAAGGTTCCCGGCTCGAAGCCATTCTCTTCGGCGGGCGAGCTGGCGTTCCTCGCCTTCGCCGTCATCGTCGGCATCGTGTCCGCTCCGGTTCAGGCTGCAAGCCGCGCGCTGTTGGCCCGGCTCGCGCCGCCCGAGAAGATGACGCAATATTTCGGCCTGTTCGCCTTCTCGGGCAAGGTGACGGCTTTCTTTGCTCCGTTCCTGGTGGCGACGGTCACCGCGGCGACGGGCAGCCAGCGTTGGGGCATGTCGGCCATTCTGGTGTTCCTGGTCGCCGGCATCGTGCTGATGCTGCCCGTGCGCGACCGCCGCTGAGGACGCAGGAGGACGACGATGTCAGGCAAAGTCGTATACGCCGTTATCGGCATCCTGCTGCTGGGATGGGTCGGCGCCGTCGCGATGTCGGCCATCACCAATTGGCCTCACCTGCCGCTCGACATGCCGGCCAAGGACACAGCCGTCGCCGCCGCCTATCAGAAGGCCGTGTCGGCGCATGTCATGCGGGCTGCAATTGCCGCACTCGCTCCGGTCGTGGTCATCGGGCTCGGCGTGCTGCTGCTGCGCCGTCGCGGCGACGGCTAACCGCGCAGTCCGGGCCGATCCCTGACCATCATCCAGCACGGCCCCTGGATCGGGTCATCGTGAATGCGCAACCAACGGAACCCGGCCTGCTCATAGGCCCGCACGGCGCGCTCGTTGCGGATCGACGTGAACACCGAGACTGCTGGCGCGAGTGTGGTCGAAAACACTTCGTCGGAAATCAGCTCCACCGCCCGCCGCCCCGCGCCGCGACCCCGCCAGCTGGGCGACGCGATGAACACATCGATGTCCCAAGTCCCCGCCACCATCGCCTCGGGCAATCCGCTGCCCCAGTGCAAGGCGTCGATGGCGTGGGCGTAGCCAATGGGGGCGTCGCCGGCCATGACCACGCGCGCCAGCGCCGACGGCGTCTCCATGACGAGGCGAACCTCGGCCTCCGTGCTCGAGGCGGTTCCCCACCAGCGCTGGATTTCCGGCAACCGCAGCCAGCCTCGGATCATGTCCCAATCGGCCCCGTGAGCGGGCCGGATCGAAATCTCGCCGGTTGTGTCCGCCATCATGCCGATCTCGCGACGCCCGCTCCCCGATCAGTGCCGGAAGTGCCGCATGCCGGTGAACACCATCACGAGGCCGCGCTCGTCGGCGGCCTTCACCACCTCGTCGTCGCGCATCGAGCCGCCCGGCTGGATGAATGCCGTCGCGCCCACTGCCGCCGCCGCCAGCAAACCATCGGCAAACGGGAAAAAGGCATCCGACGCCACCACCGAGCCGGCCAACGCCAGCCCCGCTTGCTCGGCTTTGATCGCCGCGATGCGGACCGAGTTGACGCGGCTCATCTGCCCCGCGCCGATGCCGACGCTGGCGCGGTCCTTGGCGTAGACGATCGCATTCGATTTCACGAACTTGGCGATCTTCCAGGCGAACAAGAGATCGGCCATCTGCTGCTCGGTCGGCTTGGCTTTGGTCACGACCTCGAGCTTGGCGTGCAGCGCGACGTCTGCGTCCTGAACGAGAAGCCCGCCCGCTACCTTCTTATAGTCGAGCCGCGGCGCAGCAGTCTCCGGCCAGTCGCCGCACGCCAGCACGCGCACGTTTTTCTTGGCCGCGACGATCGCGGCCGCCTCAGCCGTCACGTCCGGCGCGACGATGACTTCGACGAACTGACGCTCGACGATGGCGCGCGCCGTCTCGGCGTCGAGCGGGCGGTTCAGCGCGATGATGCCGCCGAACGCGGATTCGGTGTCGGTCTTGAAGGCGCGGTCATAGGCGGCGGCGAGGCTGTCGGCCTCGGCGACGCCGCATGGATTGGCGTGCTTGACGATAACGCAGGCCGGCCTGTCGCGGAATTCCTTGACGCACTCCAGCGCGGCGTCGGTATCGGCGATATTGTTGTACGAAAGTTCCTTGCCCATGAGCTGACGTGCGCGCGCGATCGAGCCGGCCTCCGGATCGCGCGCCACATAGAATGCCGCGTTCTGGTGCGGGTTTTCGCCGTAGCGCAGATCCAGGGACTTGCTGAACTGTACTGTGAAAGTGCGCGGGAAGCCCTCGGCCTTGTCCTCGGGGTGGTTGGCCACCGCGCCGAACCAGTTGGAGATCGCCGCATCGTATTCCGCCGTCCGGGCGTAGGCTTTGCCCGCGCATTTCTGCCGGAACGCGAACGACGTCGCGCCACCGTGCCCAGCTAATTCTTCGAGCAGCTCGGCATAGTCGGACGGATCGACCACGACGGTGACGCCATCGTGGTTCTTGGCGGCGGCGCGGATCATCGCCGGGCCGCCGATGTCGATATTCTCGACGCACTCGGCGTAGCCTGCGCCTTTCGCAACCGTCGCTTCGAACGGGTATAGATTGACGACGAGAAGATCGATGGGCGCGATGCCGTGCAGGGCCGCGGCGTCCTCGTGGTCGGCATCGCCGCGGACCGCCAGTAACCCGCCATGCACATTGGGATGAAGCGTCTTCAGCCGCCCGCCCATCATCTCAGGGAAGCCGGTCACATCGGCCACATCACGCACATCGAGCCCGGCCGCCTTCAGCGCCGCCGCCGTGCCGCCTGTCGAGATGATCTCGATGCCGGAGCCAGCCAGCGCCTTCGCCAGCTCGATCAAACCCGACTTGTCGGATACCGAGAGCAAGGCCCGCCGGATCTTGGTGGCGGATTTCTTCATCTGACGCGCGTCGTCCACGTTTCCCATCCCCGTTTCGTTCCGAACTCTCTAGTGCCGGATCATGCTATCCGGTCGTTGCCTCGTCGTGCCGAAGGCGCGCTTACAGCGCGTCGTGCCGATGGCGCGCAGCCTGAAAAACGCGCCATCGCACTTCGGTCTCGCCCGCTGTCGCGCCGCGCAGAACGATCTGCTGGCTTTGGCGCGGACCCGACGAATTGGCGAAGTGGATGCTTTCTTCGACGCTGAGGCTAGCCCCCTCTACCGCAATGCGCCATGTCGCGCCATCCCCGAGCACGATGGTCGCCGACTGGCGGCTCGCCGCCGTGCATTGCACCTCCGGATGCAGGTGAAAATGCACGGAAAACGGCAAGTCACGCTTGAGCCGCATAGTGCCCCGCTGCGGCGCGAGCCGATCGACGCCCTCGATTTGGAGGCCGTCGTCCGACAGCGTCAGCTGCCGCTTGTGCATCAGCCCGTATCGCCCGAGGTAGCCGTCGTGCTCTGCATCGAGTGTGACAGACCCCGCAGTATCCGCGATCTTTGCTCGCACGTGATCAGGTCCGCGGATCGGCACCCCGCCGGCCATCACTTCGAGACCCGCGTGGCGCAGCAGCCGCGACGAAGATTTCTCGTCGAGCACGAGCGTGGAATGTGCGGCCGTGGACCGCGACGTGGCGCGCCACTCGTGACCCGACAGCCCAGGCGATCCGCCGTTGACGAACATGAGCCGCGTTCCGACACTCACCTCGATCGAGAGTGCGCCCGCGTGCGCTTCACCCGAGAGCTCGAGCGGCGGAGGCGCTCCCACGTCGGCAATTACAATCGTCGCGCCACGTTCGATCCGCACGTAGCGCGAGTCGCCGGGCCCCGCCGTCAACGGCGCTTCGGCATCACCATATGCGAGCACGGTGGCCAAGGCTGCGGGCGAAGCGACCCCCATGCCGTTGAAGCGCGCCAGCCGGCCATCGCCGAGCCGCAGCTTCCGCAACATCCGCAGCATATGATCGGTGGCGGTGGCGAGCACGGGCGGCGCAGGACGATCGCGCGCGGCGAAGCACTGACGCAGCGGCAGGAAATCGAGCATCAATTCGACCAGCACGGCGGGATTGCGGCTGATATGACCGCCATCCTCGAGGATCTGCCGCGACAGCTCTTCGGAGAACGCGCGCTCGACGCCCGTGAGCTGCCGGTCATGGCCGGCGATGCACAGATCGGCCAGCACCAGGGACGTCAACGCGATGAGCCGCGGATGCCCCTGCGGCGCGTCGCGCCAGCTCGCCGACATGCGCACGAGCTGCCGTCCGAGGCTTTCGGTCAAGGCGTCGTAGGAGGCTTGATCGCCGCCATCGAGCAGCACGTGGGCGTGCGAGATCCACGAGATCAGCCGCCGCGCCGCCACCGCCGGCTCCCAGGCCACGCCCGAGCCATTGCCGTGCCGCACCGTCCATTCGACCGCAAGGCCGCGGGCCAACTCGCGGGCGTCATCGCTGTCGACGGCCGCCAGATGCCGCAGCCAGCTGAACCCGTGCAGGGCGCGCGCCCAGCCCTTCGAAGGCGGCTCGATCTCGAAGGGGGAGCTATCGTCGATATGCGCAATGGTGCCCGCTAGGCCGAACTGTCCGAGCTTGAACTCGTGCCACAGGCTCGGATCGGCGGTGCGTAGATCCTGCGGCACGATCAACAGTCGTTCGGCGATGGGCGAGCCATAACGCCAGCGCAACAGCGGCGACCCGAGCGCCTGCGCCACCGCCGCACGCCGCGTCCTGTCGACCCCGAGGGCCGCCAATCGCATTCGCTCTGAAATCGACAGTCGCAGCATGGTCATCCCTTGCCCCGGCCCGCGCCAGTGTGGGCGTAGCCCTGCATGTGTGGCAATACAAGGGAGACGGCAACTGTGGCTGTGGGAAGTCGCTGAGTTACTCGGACTTTCGCAGCCGTGCGGCATAAAATCCATCCATGCCGGCGGCATGCTCGCCCGTCCCCGCATGATGGAACGGCAAAGTTCGAAGATCGCCGGCCGCGGTGATCCACTCCGCCGCACCGCCGAACTCGTCTGCGGAAATTGGCTGGCGCGTCATCTCCGGATGCGCGGCGAGCAGCCGCTCGACCTGATCGACCCCTTCCTCGGGTTCGAGCGAGCAGGTGCAGTAGACGAGGGTTCCGCCCGGACGCACGAACGACACCGCGCGCTCGAGCAGCTTCGACTGCACCTCGGCGAGCGCCGCGACGTCGAACTCGCGTTTCAGATGAGGAATATCCGGATGACGGCGGATCGTGCCCGTCGCGGTGCATGGCGCGTCGAGCAGCACGGCATCGAACGGCCGGTCTGGTTGCCACGTCAGAATGTCGGCCGCCACGATTTCGGCGTCGAGACGCAGCCGTTTCAGATTCTCGGTGACACGTGCGAGTTGCAGCGACGACAGATCGACCGCCGTCACATGCGCCCCAGCCGAGGCGAGGCGCGCGGTCTTGCCGCCCGGAGCCGCGCACAGATCAGCGACGCGCTGTCCGGCGACATGACCGAGCAACCGGGCCGGCAGCGCCGCCGCCGCGTCCTGCACCCACCACGCACCATCGGCAAAGCCCGGAAGATCCTCGACCCGGCCGCCGGTTGCGAGGCGGATCGATCCGGTCGGCAACGCCGTCCCGCCGAGGCGCTGCGCCCAGCCGGCCACGTCGTCCTTCACCGAGATATCGAGTGCGGCTTCGGTCTGCGAGGCAACCGCGATGCGCCGCGCGGTGTCCTCCCCATAGGCTTTCGCCCAGCGCCGCCACATCCAGTCGGGCACATTCACACGCGCCGTATCGAGCGCCGCCAGCCGTTGCGGTCCATCATTCGCCACCCGCCTGAGTACCGCGTTGACCAGCTTGTCGAGATGCATGCCACCCGGCGTGCGCCGGCACTGCTCCACGGCGAGACTGATCGCGGCATGTGGCGGCGTCGCCAGAAACAGCAGCTGGGCGGCGCCGATCAGCATCACCACGCCGACCTCGCGATGCTTCTCGGCCAGCGGCTTTTCGAGGAACGACGCGACAACCGTCTGCAACTCACCGGAACGGCGCAGCACAGTCGAGGCAAGCAGACGCGCGAAGGCCCGGTCGCGTGGCTCGAGCCGCTCCACGTCGGATGGACCGAGCGCGGTCGAGAAGCTGTCGTCGAGCGCCCGCCCACGGAGCAGCACCCCGGCGACGGCCGCCGCAGCGGCTTGACGCGCGGGCAAGCCTGCCGGCAGCCGCTCGCGGCGTTCGACATGCGCGGACTTCGGCTTGTCACCGGAACGGTTCGACCCGCTGGCGGCGGACCGTTGCCCCGCATGACCGCCTGGAGCGGGGCGCTTGTCGCGGGGCTGCCCCGCTCGGGGTTCACGCGCCACGCGCTTGGTCCGATGCTGTCACGATCACATTCTTTCTCTCTCGGCGCATTGTTCACAGTGCGGCAGCCGTCAGCCCCACGGCCCGGATCCACCGTTCTGCGTCGGCCTGCGCTGCCACGGGCTCGACGTCTGCGTTTCGCCCCGATCGTCGCGCGCGCCATCGCCTGACATCTGCACGCCCTGGCTCTGCCACTCCCGTGCCAACGCTTCAAGCTCCGCGATGCGGTTCTCCGTCGAAGGATGGGTGGTGAACCAGCTGTCGACCCCGCGCCCGTTCAGCGGATTGATGATGAACAGATGCGCCATCGCGGGCACCTGCTCGGCGGGCTCGTTGCGGATCTGACGGGCGTACTGGTTGATCTTGGCCAGCGCTGACGCCAGCCACATGGGGTTACCGGCGATCATCGCACCCATGCGATCGGCCTGATACTCGCGAGAGCGGCTGATCGCCATCTGTACCAGCGTCGCCGCGAACGGCGCGGCGATCATGGCGATCAGCGCGCCGACCCAGCCCAATCCGCCGTGGTTGTTGTTGCGGCTGGAGCCGAACAGCATGCCGAACTGCATGTACTGCGCGAGCATGGAGATCGCGCCGCCGATCGTCGCCGCGACTGTCATCGTGAGCGTGTCGCGGTTCTTGATATGCGCCAATTCGTGGGCGATCACTCCGGCCACTTCTTCGGGCGACAACAGATCGAGCAGCCCCGTGGACGCCGCCACCGCCGACCGCGCCGGACTGCGACCGGTTGCGAAGGCATTCGGCTGCGGATTGTCGATTACATAGACGCGCGGCATCGGCAGTTCGGCCCGCTGGGCGAGTTCGCGTACGATGTCGTGGAACTGCGGCGCCGACTGCGCATCCACCTCGCGGGCCTTGAACATCCGGAGCACGATGCTGTCGGCATTCCACAAACTGAACAGGTTCATCCCCAACGCGACGATGAAGGCGATGACCATGCCGTTCTGTCCACCGACGACGGCGCCCATGGCGACGAAGATGCCCGTCATGGCGACCAGCAGCAGCGCCGTTCTCGTATAGTTCATCGGCATGGCGACCTCCAAACCATCGCTACATCTGGCGCGGCGCACGATCGCTGCCCACCGGACCATCGCGGGGCTTTTCCCGACCGCGGCAGACGCTATATGGTATCGGGCATGACACACAACCAGTTGCCGGACGACAACCTGACGGGCGAACATGGCCCAACCGCCGAGCGCACGCTGAGCCCAGCCGCGGCCCGCGCCCTCGCCGAAGCCGACGAGCGCCGCCGTACCCTCCAGGCAAAGGCCGAAGCCGACGCCGCTCCCACCGAGGTCGGTGGACGGGCCGGGCCCGATCCGGCTCGATACGGCGATTGGGAAAAAGGCGGGATCGTCTCCGACTTTTAGCGGCGTCCAGAAACGGGACGCCCGATGGCGCCAGATCCTGGGCCGCCGCCTCGACTGCCGACTCCGCGTCAACCCTTTTCGTATCAGTGTAATCCTTATCACTACTCAGTGGATGCTTGAATATATTTGTTCCTGATACATCGCATATACTTAGGATTTACAAATTATCCACCAACGAAAACTTCTCTGAACATCAAGCTACTTCGCAATCGTGAGCTAGGCACCCCGATTGCATCTCTCCCTGCATCGGCCTCGTGATGCTTCAAGGAGAGACAAATGGCTGCCGCAACCGTTAATTCGGCCCGCAAGTTCGCCGACGACGAGCAGGGCGCGATCGCCATCCTCTTCGGACTGTTCATGATGGGCATCATGATGCTCATGGGGCTGGCCATCGATGTCGGCCGCGCCATCCACGCCGACCAGCGCCTGACCGCCTCGATGGATGCCGCCGCGCTGTCCGCCGGCCGCGCCCTCATCGACGGCCGGCTCAACGACGACGAGATCCGCCAGATGGCGACGAGCTTCCTCGAAGAGAATTTCAAGGCGAGCGGCGGCGGTTACGCGACGCTGAGCGGGACCGACATCTCTCTCAATCGTGCGACGGGCGCCGTGACCATCAATACGACAGCGAACGTACCGGCGACCATCACCGCGATCGCCCACTTCAACGGCTTCACCATGCCGCGCACCTCTTCGGTCATGTTCGACCAGAAGGATATCGAGCTGGCACTGGCGCTCGACATCACGGGTTCGATGCGCGGCCAGAAGATCGCCGATCTCAAAGCCGCCGCGACCGACCTCGTCGAAGACATGCTGCGCGACCAGGGCCAGGCCAGCAAAGTGCGCATCGCCATCGCGCCGTACTCCACAGCGGTCAATCTCGGCGCCTACGCCGCTGCGGCATCCAACAACCGCAGCACGGATGGCTGCGTCTATGAGCGGACCGGCGCCAACTCCTACACCGACGCGACGCCCGGCGCCGGCGCTTACTTCCTCGCCGGCGGCGCACCCGTCGACATCGATCCCACCGAGGGCCGCTACCCCTACGAGTGCCCGGCCTCGCCGATCCAGCCGCTCACCGACAATCTCGGCGTGCTGACCGACGCCATCCGTCGCCTCAGCGTCCGCGGCGGCACCGCCGGGCACTTCGGTGCCGCCTGGGGCTGGAACCTCGTCTCGGAAAAGTGGTCGTCGTTCTGGCCGGCCGCCTCGGCACCCGCCCCGGCCGATATCGCGAAGACGACTAAGGCGATCATCCTGATGAGCGACGGCACGTTCAATACCGCCTTCGCCAACGGCAAATCCTCGGATCAGGCGATCGCGCTCTGCACGGCGATGAAGGGCCTCGAAGCCGATCCGGCGAAGCATAAGGTCGTCGTCTACGCGATCGGCTTCCAGGCACCTGCAGCCTCCGAAGCAACGCTCAAGGCCTGCGCCAGCTCGCCGGACCGCCATTACTACTCGGCCGATAACGGCGCCAGCCTGAGCCAGGCGTTCCTCGACATCGGCAAGAGCCTCAAGGGCCTTCGCCTGACGCAGTGAGCCGACGTCGAATTCGCCCGCCGCGCCCCGACAAGGTGGATGCGGCGGGCTCGAGAGTAGAGCGCGCCTCGCGGGAGGCGCGCTCTTTTTTTGTGGCCGCTTCCCACGACCCTGCGGGGATCCCGGCCTTCGCCGGGAGGCCGGAAGCGGCGTTGCGCGTGCGACTGATCCCACCGCCACGTTGTTCGCATCCAGGGAGCGCACAAAAAGCTGCACAGTTCTTCCACTCGCATCGCGAGCGATCCGGCATTACAACTTACGGCCTCAACACTGCCGGAGGGGTAATGCGGAATTTCTTTCGACTGCTCGGCCGGCTGACGCTGCTTTTGCTTGCGTTCGTGGTGACGTTCGCGTCGTTCTGGTTCGGTATCGTGCCGCAGCGGCTCAGTCCGTTCGCGCCACTCTCTCTCGACCAGCCTGCGCAATGGTTCGTCGACCCGAAACTCGCCGCCCTGCGCCGCGACCCGACGCTCTGTCAGGCAGTACTCAAAGCACCGCACGTCGATGCCGTTCCGATCGCGGACGTCCCCATCCAGAACGGTTGCGGAACCCGCAACAGCGTCCGCATGAGCGTGGCTGGCGGCGCCCGGCTGCCTGCAGACCGCATCACCTGCGAAATGGCTGCCGCGTTGGCACTATGGGTCGAATACGAGGTGCAGCCGGCAGCGCAATTGTTACTCGGACAACGCGTGCAGGCACTGACCCAGATGGGCACCTATTCGTGCCGCAACATCATCGGCAATGCCTTCTGGAAAGGCGTTCGCAGTCAGCACTCCACAGCCAACGCCATAGATATCGGCGGTTTCACACTCGCCGATGGACGCCAGATCAGCGTCCTGAAAGGTTGGCCTGGCAGCTCTGCGGAATCTCAATTCCTTCGCGAGGCGCACAAGCGCGCTTGCCGCTACTTCCGCGTGTCGCTGGGACCTGAGTTCAACGCGTCGCACAAGGACCACTTCCACTTCGACCGTGGTCCGCTATGGACCTGCAGGTAAAGCGTTCCAAATCGGAGCATCGCCCAACCCGATGTTGTCGATGAACGATCGTTACCGGCCGTGGCGCAGCGGGCCGCCTCTCGGTTAGCGTGACCTTTATCAGTTATGTGCATTTTGGTGGTCGTTCACGCAAATCGAGTCACCAACATGTTCTCAGTACGTTTTGTCTCGCCGATGCGCGCTGCTCGGGATACGAGCGGCGCCGTTGCCGTCATCTTCGGTCTCTCCGCCATGGCGCTGCTGACCATGGTCGGCGTGGCGCTCGATGCATCCCGCGCCTACAACATTTCAGGCCGCGTCCAGAACGTCCTGGACGCCGCGGCGCTCGCCGCCGCGAAGAAATTGAGCCTCGAAGAAGGCGGCAACGCAGAGGTTCAAGAGACTGCGCTCAGCTACTTCGAGATGCAGCAGAGCCAATTCAAGATCTGGGGCGCGGTCCCGTCGAACCCAAACGTCACGATCGATCGCGCGAAATCTGCCGTGAACATGTCTGTAGACGTGACCATGTCATCGATCGCCGGGTCGCTGTCCAGTCTGCTGCCGCAGATCACGTTCTCGCCGTCCGCGACCGCGATCTACGAAGTGAAGCGCGTCGAACTGGCCATGGTGCTCGATATCACCGGATCGATGAATTGGAGTGGCAGCGACGGCAAACCTAGGCTCGACGGGCTCAAGGAAGCCGCCGAGGACATCATCAAGGTGCTGTCGAACACCACGACCGCGGCAGGCCTCGTTCGCGTCGGCCTCGTGCCGTACTCGGCTTCGGTCAACGCAGGCTCCTATTTCGACGCCGTAACCCACGACGGCTCCGGCGACACGTGCGTGGTCGAGCGGAGCGGCAGCTACGCCTATACCGATAATCCACCTGGCGGCGGCGCACATCTCGGCACCAGCGACACGTCGGAGCAAGGCTATTACAGCTGTCCGGACCCCAGCGTCGTCCCCCTCACCGACATCAACAACGCCACCCAGCGCAACTTCTTGATCGATCGGGTTAAGGCGTTGTCGGCTGCCGGTGGCACGGCCGGCCACATCGGCGCGGCGTGGGGCTGGTACATGGTATCGCCGAACTGGTCGGGGATCTGGCCGTCCGCGTCCGATCCGAAACCCTACAGCCCGAACCGTGACCAAGGCAGTCCTGCTGATGACCGATGGCGACTTCAACAGCGCCTATGGCAACGGCGGCGGAGGATTGGGTTCGTCAGCTCGGACCGACGTGCTGGTGCCGGGCTCGTCTCCCTATCAGACCAAACAGCTCTGCGACAATATGAAGGCCGCAGGCATCCGAATCTACTCGGTCGCATTCATGGCCCCGATTGCCGCCGAGTCTCTACTCAAGGACTGCAGCGGCGGCAGCAATTTCTACGACGCGTCCAACACCACACAGCTGAAAGCCGCGTTCCGCGACATCGCCAGCAAGCTGACATCGCTGAAGCTGTCGCAGTAACGTCTGCCCCGATCGGCAGAGTAAAAAATGGGACGGCCGGAGTTTCCGGGCCGTCCCTACTTTTTCACGTGTCCCGCGTACTTCAGCCGGCCTTGCGGTTCTGCCGGTTGGCGACGAGATCATCGACGACGGCGGGCTCTGCCAACGTCGAGGTGTCGCCGAGATTCGAGAAATCATCCTCAGCGATCTTGCGCAGGATGCGGCGCATGATCTTGCCCGAGCGCGTCTTCGGCAAACCTGGCGAGAACTGGATCCAATCCGGCGACGCAGTCGGCCCGATGATCTTGCGTACTGTCGCCACCAGTTCCTTCTTGAGTTCGTCGGAGCCCTTCTCGCCGGCATTCAGCGTCACGTAGCAGTAGATGCCCTGGCCCTTGAGATCGTGCGGTGCGCCGACGACCGCGGCCTCAGCGACCTTGGGATGCGCCACAAGCGCGCTTTCGACCTCTGCCGTCCCCATCCGGTGACCCGATACGTTGATGACGTCGTCGACGCGGCCGGTGATCCAGTAGTAGCCGTCCTCGTCGCGGCGGCAACCGTCACCGGTGAAGTACATGCCCTTGTAGGCCGAGAAGTAGGTCTGCACGAAGCGCTCGTGATCGCCATAGATCGTGCGCATCTGACCGGGCCAACTATCGAGGATGACGAGGTTGCCCTGCGTCGCGCCCTCGAGGAAGCTACCCTTGTCGTCGACGAGGGCGGGCTTGACGCCGAAGAACGGCTTGGTCGCCGAGCCGGGCTTGAGGTTGGTCGCGCCCGGAAGCGGCGTGATCAGGATGCCGCCCGTTTCGGTCTGCCACCACGTATCGACGATCGGGCAGCGGCCGCCGCCGACGACGCGGTGATACCACTCCCACGCCTCGGGGTTGATCGGCTCGCCGACGGAGCCGAGCAGCTTGAGCGACGAGCGGTCGGTGCGATTGACGAAATCATCGCCGGCGCCCATCAGCGCGCGAATTGCGGTGGGGGCGGTGTAGAACGTGTTGACCGACCACTTGTCGATGACATGCCAGAACCGCGACGCGGTCGGATAGTTCGGGATGCCTTCGAACATCAGTGTCGTCGCGCCGTTGGCGAGCGGGCCGTACACAATGTAGCTGTGGCCGGTAACCCAGCCGACGTCGGCCGTGCACCAGTAGATGTCGCCGTCATGGTAGTCGAAGATGTACTGGTGGGTCATCGCGGCGAACACGAGGTAGCCGCCGGTAGTGTGCAGTACGCCCTTGGGCTTTCCGGTCGAGCCGGACGTGTAGAGAATGAACAGCGGATCTTCCGCGTTCATCTCGACTGGCGGGCAGTCGGGCGAGACCTTCACCAGCTCTTCGTGCAGCCACATATCGCGGCCGGGCGTCCACGGGACCGGATTGCCGGTGCGGCGCACGACGAGCACCTTCTCGTCGCCTTTGCACTTTTTCAGCGCATCATCGCAGTTCTTCTTGAGCGGAACCGGCTTGCCGCCGCGCAGACCTTCGTCGGCGGTGATGATCAGCTTCGAGTCGGCGTCCTCGACGCGGTTCTGCAGGCTGTCGGGCGAGAAGCCGCCGAACACGATCGAATGGATGGCGCCGATGCGCGCGCACGCCAGCATGGCGTAGGCGGCTTCCGGAATCATCGGCAGGTAGATGGTGACGCGGTCGCCCTTCTTGACGCCGTTGGCCTTCAGCACGTTGGCGAATTTGGACACCCGCTCGTGCAGTTGCTTGTAGGTGATCTTCTCGTCCTCGGTCGGGTCGTCGCCCTCCCAGATGATCGCCACCTGATCGCCGCGGGTCTTCAGATGCCGGTCGACGCAGTTGTAGCAGACGTTGAGCGAGCCATCCTCGTACCACTTGATCGAGAAACTCTCCGGATCAAAGGAGGTATTCTTGACCTTGGTATAAGGCTTCATCCAATCGAGGCGCTTACCCATATCGCCCCAGAAGCCAGCGGGATCTTTGACCGAGCGGTCGTACATGTCCTGGTACTTGGCCTCATCGACCCAGGCGTTTTTCGCCCATTGACCAGGAACAGGATAAACTTTGTCCGACATGCTCGTTTCCTCCCAAGTTTCGTTTGTTGTCTTGCTTGCCGAGATTATGATGAGGCCAGATAGTGGGGGCAACCGCCCCGTTGGTCGAATGACCGGCTCGGCTCCGCGCGCCCAGTCACGCGGCCCGGTCATGCCGTTCCATCTCCGTTACCTCACCCCCATCCATCCGATGATCGCACCCTGGATCAGCAGCACGCCGAGCCAGTGACCGCCGTCGATCAGGGTCAATACCGAACGCGTTCCCTGATACCCGTGATTGATCACAATGGTGGTGCCGACGAACCCGACCCAGCACAGCGCCGCCGCGATCAACCCCGAGCGCAGCGTGACCTGACCGGGGCCAAGGTGGCCGATGATGCCGGCCAGCACCCACGCCATCACCAATTGCGCGACGATGGTCATCGCGAACAATACCGGCATCGGAGCGGTCGACGATTTGAGTTCCGTGTCCGACTTGCAGATGGCGCGGAGCCATGGCTTCGCCAACGCTCCATACCAGATGCCGCCGAATAGAAAGCTGGCGGCGGCGGCCAGCACGATCGACAAATAGTTGACGCCTGCGAACGACATGGCGGCCTCCCAGCTCGACCCAGTACGAAAGTCTATCAAACTCTCGGCGCTCGGAAAGCGGCATTCGGGGTGTTCGGGTCAAACCTGCCAGACCGCCGTGCGCTTGATCTCGGCATCCTCGAGTTCGCGCGTGACGGGCACCTCGTAGCGGCCGACGCACCGGAAACGGTCACGGGGAAAGTAATTGCGCTGCGGGTCGCCGATCAGCACCAGCGCACCACCCGCCTTGGCCGCCTCGCAGTACGCAAGCACGCGCTCGGCGAGCTGGCGCTCGTAAAACAGGTCGCCGACCAGAACGATGTCGAACGGGCCCGGCGGCGCCGCCAGCAGGTCGTCCTGCGTCGTCTCGACCGCGAGACCGTTGGCGTCGGCGTTGAGGGTCACTGCCGCCAGCGAGAACGCGTCGATGTCCGCAGCCAGCACCCGCCCGAGCCCCCGCCATCTTCGCCGCCAGGGCCGATAGTCCCGAGCCAGAACCGAGATCGAGCACCGATTTTCGCGACACCAACGCCGCATTGTCCAGCACGTACCGCGCCAGCGCCTGCCCGCCGGCCCAGGCGAAGGCCCAAAACGGCGGCGGCACATTGATCTCCCCGAGCTCCTCCTCGGTCTTCAGCCAGATCGGCACGCTCTCCTCGGCCAGATGCAGCCGATCTCCGGAACGAGCGGCGGCGCGATCAGCTTCGTATTGGCGCGGATGAAGGCGTGCCGATCCGTCATGCCCTGAGCGACTTCGCATCGAGCCCGCCCATGCGACAGACCTCCGCCCATTCGGCGACCGTCACAGGCTGCACCGACAGCCGCATGGACGTGACGAGGCTCATCTTTGCGAGCTTCAGGTTCGCCTTCACGTCCGCCAACTTCACGGACTTCGGCATGTCACACACGGCGCGCACGTCGACACAATCCCAGCGCGGGTCGTCGGTGGAGGGGTCCGGATGCGACAGCGCGCAGATCTCGCAGACGCCGACGATCTCGAGCCCGATGTTGGAATGATAGAAAAAGCCGAAGTCGCCGAGCTTCATGGCCCGCATGTTGTTGCGCGCGAGATAGTTCCGAACGCCCGACCAGGGCTCGCCCGTCTTGCCCTTGGCTTTAAGCATCTCCCACGAAAACGCATCCGGCTCCGACTTGAGCAGCCAGCGGCCGGTCGAGACGATGGGGGCGGGAGGTTTGCGGCCCGGCGGTTTCGGCGCTGGCGACATCGCCTCACCCCTCTGCTTTGAACGGCCGGGCGAGCAACGCGGCGATGGCATCGTTGACGGTCGCGCGGCCCTCGACGATGGCGTGCACCGCTTCCGCGATCGGCATCTCGACACCCTTTTCGCGGGCCAGCCGCACCACGGCGGAGGCCGTATACACGCCCTCGGTCACGGCGCGCCGCGCGCCCAATACGTCAGCGAGCATCTCGCCCTGGCCCAAGGCGCGGCCGAGCGACATGTTGCGCGACTGCGGGCTGCCGCAGGTCAGCACCAGATCACCCAGCCCTGAAAGTCCCATCAATGTCTCGGAGCGCGCGCCCATGGCCGCTCCGAAGCGGCGCAATTCGGCGAAGCCGCGCGTGACCAGCGCCGCATGCGCGCTGGCGCCGAGCCCCTTGCCCTCGACGATGCCGGCGGCGATGGCCAGCACGTTCTTCACCGCACCACCCAGCTCGACGCCTGTCGCGTCGTCGGACCAGTACAAGCGGAAATGGCGGTAGCCCAGCCGCTCGGCCAGCACGCGGCCCAGCGCTTCATCGGGCGACGCGATGGTCAGCGCCGCCGGCAGACCGCGCGCAACGTCGGCGGCGAAGCTCGGGCCCGACAGCACAGCGCGACGGGTGTCCGGTACGGCCTCGGCCAGTACCTCGCCCAACAGCCGCCCGCTCGATTGCTCGATGCCCTTGGCGCAGTTGACGAGGGGCTGGCCTGGGCGCATGTGCGCGGCGCAACTCCGCTGCGACGCCACGCACATGCTGCGCCGGGGCGACCATCAGCACCGCGTCCTGAGCCGCGATCTCGCCCAAGTCTGCCGTCGCCCGCAATCCGTGGTCGAGCGCCACGCCTGGCAGGAACAGGCTGTTCACATGCCGCGCATTGATCTCCTCGACGGTTTCCGGCTCGCGCGCCCACAGCACGACGTCGCGCCCGGCCAGCCGCAGGGTCTGCGCCAGCGCCGTGCCCCACGCCCCGCCTCCAATGACGCCCACGCTGTCGATGGTCGTTGTCATGCCGTGTCCCTCTGTTGGCCGAGACCTTTACCATGCTCGCGCAGCCGCCGCAGCCTGCTCTTGCCAGCGTCACGCCTTGACGCCGGCACCGATCGCCGGAGCAGCAGTGGCGTCGAGCGGCCAGCGCGGCCGCACCGGCGCATCGAGCCCGTCGATCAGCCCGTGCGCCAGCCGCGCCGCGCCCGCCCAGGCGATCATCGCGGCATTGTCACCGCACAGCGCAATGGGCGGCGCCGTCAGCCCGTAACCGCGTTCGGCGGCAAGTGACGACAGTGTGGTCCGCAATCGCTGATTGGCCGCCACGCCGCCCGCCACCACCAGATGCCGCCCGGTCACCCGGCGGCGGCAGCGCCTCAGCGAGATCGATCGCGCGCGCCACGCGGTCGCGCACGCTGGCCGACACTGCAGCTTCGAAATCGGCGCACAGATCGGCGATGTCGGCCTCGATCAACGGCTGCAACGCCAGCGCCTGATGCCGCACGGCCGTCTTGAGCCCGGCGAACGAGAAATGCGGCTCCGCGCGGCCCAGCATCGGGCGCGGCAGATTGAAACGTCCGGCGCGTCCGCGTTTGGCCATCGCCTCGACCGCCGGGCCGCCGGGAAATCCGAGCCCGAGCAACTTCGCCGTCTTGTCGAAGGCCTCGCCCAGCGCATCGTCGATGGTCGTTCCCAAGCGCTCGTAGCGCCCGACGCCATGCACCACCAACGTCTGGGTATGCCCTCCCGAGACCAGCAGCAGCAGATAGGGCGGGTCGAGCCCATCGGTCAGCCCGACGGTCAGTGCGTGCGCCTCGAGGTGGTTGACGGCAACCAGAGGCTTGCCGTGCGCCAGCGCAATGGCCTTCCCGGTTATTAATCCCACGATCAAACCGCCGACGAGCCCCGGCCCGGCCGTGGCCGCGACCGCATCGAGTCGATCGAACCCGATGCCGGCCTCGGCCATTGCGGCGGCGATCAGCTCGTCGAGGCATTCGACATGGGCCCGCGCGGCGATCTCCGGGACCACGCCGCCGAACGCCTGGTGCTTGTCCCACTGCGACCGCACCACGTTGCCGAGCACCTTCCCGCGACCCGACGCATCGCGCATCACCACCGCAGCGGCGGTCTCGTCGCAGCTGGTCTCGATCCCGAGCACCAGAGTTTCACGCGCCGCACTTGCCGGCTGGCCGCCACTCATGCGATTTGCTTTCTGATACCCGTTTGCGTTCGTGCGGTCGCTGCCATAGCGTCTCGCCTGGGGTTCGAGTGGCCGGCACGAGCAGGCGGTCCAAAACCCAATCGGCGACCATCCGGCCCGCCTACCACCTGGAGACACGGCGTTGCAAGCACGGACCATTCGCATCGGCACACGCGGATCGCCCCTGGCGCTGGCACAGGCGCATGAAACCCGCACCCGGCTGATGGCGGCTCATGGCTTGCCCGAGAGCCGGTTCGAGATCTGCATCATAAAAACGACGGGCGACATGATCCTCGACCGTCCGCTGTCGGAGGCGGGCGGCAAGGGGCTGTTCACCAAGGAGATCGAGGAAGCGCTGATCGCCCGCGACATCGATCTGGCCGTGCATTCGATGAAAGACGTGCAGACCGCGCTGCCGGACGGCCTGATGCTGGCCGCGATATTTCCGCGCGAGGACGTCCGCGACGCCTTCATCAGTCTGAGATACCGTTCGATCTCCGAATTGCCGCAGGGCGCGCGTGTCGGCACTTCGTCGCTCCGGCGGCAGGCGCAAATCAAGCGCATGCGGCCCGATCTCGACGTGGTCGGCTTCCGCGGTAACGTCCAGACCCGCCTCAAGAAGCTCGAGGACGGCGTGGCGGATGCAACATTCCTCGCCTGCGCCGGTCTCAACCGGCTCGGCTACGCCGACCGCATCGCCGAGCGCATCCCGACCGAGGTCATGCTGCCCGCCGTGGCGCAGGGCGCGATCGGCATCGAATGCAGCGCCGATCACACCGAGGTCCGGGCCTTGCTGGCACCTCTGCATCACGCGGCGAGCGGCACCTGCGTCGAGGCCGAACGCACATTCCTCGCCCGGCTCGAAGGCTCGTGCCGCACCCCGATTGCGGGCCTCGCGGAACTCGGCGCCGATGGCCGCCTGAGCTTCCGTGGCGAAATCCTGAGCCCTGACGGCCGCGAGCATCACGCCACCAGCCGATCGGGCGCAGCGGGTGACATCACGGACGTGGCGATGGCGGCAGCCGAGGATCTGTTGTCGCGCGCCAGCCCGGATATTTTCCGCGCGCTCGCCTGATGCGCGTACTCGTCACCCGTCCCGAGCCTGATGCCGGCGACCTCGCCGCGAAGATCGGCGAACTGGGCATGACAGCCGTCGTCGATCCGCTGCTCGAGGTCGAGTTGCTGCCCATCGCGCCCGAGCCGTTTATTGGAGCCGCCGCCGTCGTCGCCACGAGCCGCAATGCGCTGCGTGCGCTCGCCCAAAGCCCCGCGCTGGCGCCGGCCTTGGCACTGCCGCTGTTCGCCGTCGGCAGCCGCACCGAGGCTTTTGCCCGCGAAGCCGGTTTCCAGCACGTGACGCGCGGCCCCGGCACGGCGCGGGCACTGGCCGAGACGATCGCCGCGGCCCTGATCCGATCGGCGCAAACCCATCGTCTACCTCGCCGGCGAACGGCTTGCCTTCGATCTTGCGCCCGTTCTGCGGTCGCACGGCTATGATGTCCGCCAGCTCACTGCCTACCGCACGGTTGCAGCCAAAAGCCTGTTGGCCGAGACCAGCGCTTCGATCGCTGCGGGCGATATCGGGCTGGTCTTGCTGATGTCGCCGCGAACCGCCGCGGTCTATCGCGATCTCGTCATTGCCGCAGGCCTGGAGGCGGCCGCGTCGAGGATTCCGCACGTCTGCCTGTCAGCGGCCATCGCGTCCGCCCTGGCACCCCTCTCCCCCCAAAGGGTGATGATGCCTGGGCAGCCCACCATCGAAGATTTGCTTGCTCTGGTCGCGGCCGAGCGGCACACTCCGCCGCGAGCTGGGTGAGCCCTGGTCAACGCCACATCCCCCCGTTGAGGCGGCCCGCAGCACTAGGCGCGGGCGCATCGGCCGTGGCGGCATTGTCGACCAGGGCGCGTACGTTGGAGGTCTCTCGTCTCATGACTACGAAGAATGACGGTCCGGGCAAGGACGACGTCCGCGCGGGCGACGCGTCGCAGCCCAAAAAGCCCTACGCCACGATCGAACTCAAGGCGACCCAGGTCGAGATCAAGGACGCCAAATCACCGGCGGCTGCATCCTCGGCCCAGTCTTCACCCACGCCTTCGGCCACTGGAGCTCAAGCATCCTCCGCCGCATCGACGGCGGCAAAACCGGGCGATGCCGCGAAGACTACCGACAAACCGTCCGGTTCGGGCGGAACTCAGCCGGCCGCAGCCGCCGCCAGCAGCGGCAAGCCTGCGGACACCAAACCGGCAGCGACGTCCAGTGCCGCACCGTCGTCGGGGGTCAAACCATCGGCAGCTGCGCCCCCCGCCGCCGCAACGCAGCGCCGCTCCGGTGGCATCGGATCGTTCCTCAGTCACATGGCCGCCGGTATCGCCGGCGGTTTCCTGGCGCTGCTCGGCGCCGATACGCTCGGGCCGCACATGGCGGAACTCGGCCTGCCCATCGGACCTTCGCTGAAAGGTCCCGCAACCGCCGACCTGCAGAACCGCATCGCAGCGCTCGAACAGGCGCCCAAGTCGTCGCCGGCCCAGGGTCCCGAGCTGGCGCAGAAACTCGCCGCTGCCGAGGCTAGGCTGTCCAAGATCGACGAGCTGACGAAGTCCGTCGCATCGGTCACGGAAGCACAAGCCAAGCTCGCCTCGCAGAGCGAGACCCTCGCCGCCGCCGTCGCCAAACAGACGTCCGCCGAAGACGCCGCCAGCCGTGTCGCCAAGTTGGAAGAACGCCTGTCGACGATGGCCGCCGCTGCCGAAAACAACCCCTCGGCCGGTCGCATCCCGCAGCTCGCCGCCATCACCGGCAAAGTCTCCGACCTCGAGACCACGGTGAATACGCAGATGAGCGCCATTCGCAAGAGCGTGGCCGAGCAGATCGAAAGCCGGGTGGCACTGGTCGCGGAAGGCGCCGAAGCCGCGAAATCCGGCACGGTCCGCATGGACCGCGACGTCTCCGCGTTGAAGGCCGAGACCGCCAAGCTCGGCACCCGCATGGAGACGATCAAGGCCGATGGCGACCGGCTCGCCGATACGCTCCGCGTCGTGCAGGCCGATACCGGCGGCCTCAGAAGTGCCCTCGATGGACTGAAGGGCGACGTGCAAGCCTCGCTCAAGACGCTCGCCCGGCCGACTGACGTCGCCGCCGCCGTCAGCCCCGTCGCCAGCAAGCTCTCGTCACTCGAGCAGAACCTGCAGAGCGTCGTCAAGAGCGAGGAAGACCGCAAGGCCAATGCCGAGCGCATCGTGCTGTCGCTCGAACTCGGCAACCTGAAGCGCACGCTCGACCGTGGCCAGAAGTACGCGACCGAGCTGGCGGAGGTAAAGAAGGCCGCGGGCGGCAAAATCGACCTGACAGCGCTCGAACGCTACAAGGATCAGGGCGTCGCCACGGCGAGCGATCTCGCTCGTGAGTTCCGCTCGATGACCGGCGCCATTCTCGACGCCGAAAGCGACCCCGCCGACGGCAGCGTCGTCGACCGGTTGTGGGCAGGAGCAAAATCGGTGGTGCGCGTCCGCAAGGTCAGCCACACGTCCGATGACAAGAGCGCCGAGGCCATCGTCGGTCGCATGGATCAAGCATTGAAGGACAATCGATTGGGCGATGTGATCGAGCAATCGAAGCTGTTGCCCGCCAAGGCTGCCCAACCCGCGCAGGCGTGGCTGGCAAAGGTCGACGCGCGCGCCGCTGTCGATCGCGCGCTGGCCACCATCGAGGGTCAACTCAAATCGTCGCTCACCGGCACGTCATCGAAGTAGAGGTCTAGCGCCATGGTGCGTCTCATTCTGTTTCTGGCCGTTGTTGCCGCGGCGGCAACTGGTCTGGCCTGGCTGGCGGATCGTCCCGGCAATCTCGTGATCAACTGGGAAGGCTATGAGATCGAGACGAGCGTATTTCGCGCCGTCGTGATGCTCGCCGCCATCATGGGGGCGGCATTGTTCGTCTGGTCGCTGCTCCGGCAACTGTGGACCAGCCCAGCCGTGGTCGGCCAGTTCATGGCGCGCCGCCGCCAGCAGCGCGGCCTCGAAGCGCTGTCGTCCGGCATGATCGCCATCGGCGCTGGCGATCGCGGCTCGGCGACGCGCTATGCCATCCAAGCGCGCAAGGCGCTGCCGAACGAGCCCCTGACGCACCTTCTGCGCGCCCAGGCAGCCCAGCTGTCCGGTGATGGGGCCACCTCGCGGCGGATTTTCGAAGCCATGCTGGCCGCGCCCGACACCGAACAGCTTGGCCTGCGCGGTCTGTTCCTCGAAGCCCAGCGCGAGGGCGAGACCGAAGCCGCCCGGCAATTCGCCGAGCGTGCGATCCGGCTCAACCCGAAACTCGTCTGGGCGGTCGAGCAGTTGTTCGAGCTGCAGTGCAAGGACAAGGACTGGGCCGGCGCGCTCGACACCATCACCGTCGCCCGCAAGCACGGTCACGTCGAGAAGGCCAGCGCCGACCGCCGCCGCGCCGTGCTGCTGACCGCGCAAGCCCTCGACAAAGAGGACAGCGATCCGGAGAAGGCGCTCAACCTCGCAATCGAAGCGCATGGACTTGCGCCCGACCTGGTGCCTGCCGCAGCCCTCGCCGGTCGCATGCTGGCATCGCGTGGCAACACGCCCCGCGCCACCAAGATCATCCAGAAGACCTGGGCACGCTCGCCGCATCCCGACCTCGCGACCGCCTATGCCTACGCGCGCCTCGGCGACAGCCCGCGTGACCGGTTCGACCGCGTGCGTCAACTGGCGCTGCTCAACCCCATGTCGGTCGAAAGCGCCGTCGCCGCCGCCACCGCCGCCATCGAAGCCAAAGCGTTCGACGAGGCCCGCGCGGCGCTGGAGCCATTCCTCGACGGCCGCCTGACGCAGCGCATTTGCCTGCTGATGGCCCGCATCGAAGGCGAGCAGCACGGCAACAAGGGTCGCGTCCGCGAGTGGCTGGCACGCGCCGTCAATGCGCCGCGGGATCCAGCCTGGACCGCCGACGGTGTCGTCTCCGACCAGTGGGCGGCCGTGTCGCCGGTGACTGGTGCGCTCGATGCCTTCCAGTGGCGCGTTCCAATCGAAAATGCCGAGACGAGCGACAGCGAGCTGCTGCAAAAGAAACTCGAGGAGTTGGTTCCACTTGGCGCCGGACTCGATCCCGCGCTGACCGCCAAACCGGTCGAGGCCGCGCCCATCGCAGCGGCGGCGGCGGAACAGCCGCAGGTCGAGGAACCGGTGAAGCGCGCCGACAAGCCCGAGACCGCCGCCCGCGCGCG
The DNA here is from genome assembly GCA_963819775.1 of uncultured Alphaproteobacteria bacterium. Taxonomy (GTDB): domain Bacteria; phylum Pseudomonadota; class Alphaproteobacteria; order Rhizobiales; family Hyphomicrobiaceae; genus JAKAML01. The sequence continues at coordinate 237,137 of CAWFXM010000011.1, read as the reverse complement.
CAATATCGATGACGCCGTCGTCGTCGAGACGCGGACAGCGGTGACGGCCACTCCCGCCACGCCAAGTGCGCCGATGTCAGAGGTTCCGAAGCCGGTGGCCGAGCAGCATGTGCCAGCAGCCGCTGGACCCCAGCCGCGCGACGAGCCGAAGCCTGCTGCATCAGCGCCAGCGTCGTTGGCCCCAGCAGCAACAGCCTCAGCCTCGCCAGCCGCCAAGACCGCGGTCCAGCCCGTACCCGCCGTCAAGCCTGCCGCTGTCAATGGCCGGCCGGAGCCCAGCGTCGCGACACCGGCGCCCTCCGCCGCCGAGGTCAATGCCAAGGCCTCCGCGGCCTATGCCCGGCTATCCGAGCGATCGCGCCCGGCACCCGCCGCGGCCGCTCCTGTCGCCGCCGCCCCCGCCAAGATCGAGGATCCGGTCACTGCGGCGGCCCGCGCGGCCACCGCAGCCGGTGGTGCCAGTCGAACCGGGCGCGACAGCCGCACGGCAGCGAGCAAAATCTTCGTGCCGCCCCGCGCGCCGGATGACCCGGGCCCCGACGCCGCCGATATCGAGGAGGCGCGACCGCCAATCCGCGGCTACAGGGCGTCGAGCTGACGCTTGCCAACGCACGCGGCAAAGGGTATCTCGTCGTCGTGCAGAGGGTACACTTTGCTGCGACGCGCCCGAGGCGTGCTTCGCCGCGACGCTTCCTCGCAAGTCGGTCAGCCGCTTTAGCTCAGCCGGTAGAGCACGTCATTCGTAATGACGGGGTCGCGTGTTCGAGTCACGCAAGCGGCACCACCTTCCTCGGAACTGGATCCATTTCCCTCGCGCTGCCGTGACGGCAGCGGCAATGCGCGGCCGGCCCGATCAACTCGCCGCACTTCGGTCGGGCAGTGTGATCAGGAACGCCGCGCCCTCGATCGAGTCGACGAGCTGAAGCGTACCGCCGTGCGCCGCGACCAGCTCGTGGGCGATGGTGAGACCGAGCCCCGTCCCCCCCTTGCGCGAAGAACTCTGGAACGCGCGGAACAGGTTGGCCCGCGCCTTGGGCGGTACACCCGGGCCGTTGTCGCGCACTTCGACGAACACCTTGCGGCCCTCGCGCCAGCCCTTGACGCGGATCTCTCCCGGATGCCCGTCGCCGCCACGATCCTGGTTCTGACCCTCGAGCACCTGCACGGCGTTGCGCACCAGATTACTCAACACCCGGAACAGATGCTCACGGTCGGCGTCGATGCGCAGGTTCTCATTGATATCGACGATAAGCGTGATCAGGCCGTCGTGGACAAGTCCCGGGCCCAGCCCGAGACCGTCGCCGACGTCCTCGACCAGCGGTTTCAGACGCATCAGGTCGCGGCGCGGCGCGGCCTCCTCGGCGCGGCCGAACTTCAAGCTGTCGGTGCAGAAGTTGATGGCGCGGTCGAGCGAGGCGATCAGCTTGGGCGCGAACCGCTGCACCGTCGGATCGGGGATCGAGGTCAGGCGGTCGGATATCAACTGCGCGTTGGCCAGCATATTGCGCAGATCGTGATTGATCTTGCTGACGGCGAGGCCGAGCTGCGCCAGCCGGTTCTTCTGCAACAGCAGTTGCGCGAGCTGCTCGCTGCATCTCCGCCAGCTCGCGCTCCGCCGTGCCGATCTCGTCCGAACGGTCGGACGGCGCGATGATGCGGCTCGGGTCCTCCGGGTTCTGGCTGAAATGCACCATGCTGCGGGTGATCCGCATCATCGGCTGCACCAGCAGCCGCGACAGCGCGAGATAAACCAGTGCGGCGGTGATGAGCGAGATGATGATGGAGAGGCCGAGGATGTTGAGCCCATGCCGGACCATCACGGCGCGCAGCGGCGCCTCCGGCAGCACGATCTCGATGAAGTCGTCGGCGCCGGGACCATTGTCGCCGAGAATGCGCAGAGTGCGGCTGCCGCCGGCGAAAAAGACGCTCAGCGCGTCGCCGATCAGCCCGGCCCGCGAACCGAGCTCGCCGACGATGCCGCGCCCGGGTTGCTTCCTCAGATCGTGGACGCGCATCGACGACCATCGCCGTCTCTGGCGGCAGCACCATGCGGCGGCGGCCATCCCGCTTGACGGCGATGGCCTTGACCTGCGCCGTGGTCAACAGGTCCGTGCGCAGCATTTGCGGCACCTCGCCGCCCGGCAGCGCCTCGGCGGCAAGCGCCGCCAGCCGCGCCGCCGTCAACCGGTCGTTCAGCCAGTTGATGCGGTAGTTGGCGATCGACGGCACGAAGATCAGCACTTCCGCCAGCATCACGAACGCCGACGTCAGCATCAGCAGCTTGAACGGCAAGCCGAGGCGCAGCCACTCCAGCCGCAGCCGCGCCAGCGTGGTAGGTTCGCCGGCGACCAGTGGGCGGCACAGCGGAACCCGTGGCCGCCCGGGTCGCGGACGCGCCCATGTCGGTGCGATGGCCACGCCGTTGGGCTCTGGCCGATCAACTGTATCGCGCGGCACGTGCGTCTCTCGTTCCACCCGGGCACTCACCGTCCTCGTGGTGCGTCATTATGACTGACCGCTACCACGAAATGCGATGCCCTTGTGCTGCGAGAATTGGTGGCCTGCCGCAAAAGTTCAAGGCCGAAGCCGTATTAACCGAACTTCTTCAGGAACGAGATCGCCTTGCGGACCAGGGGATTGCTGGCCGCAGTCGCGAAGTAACGGTAGGCCGCGCGCTTGTTGACCTCGCCGAGCGTCGGGTAGGGCGAGATCCACTCGGTCATCGCCTTGATCTTCATCCTCTGCGAGATCGCCAGCGACCAGATCTGGATCAGCTCGCCGGCGTGCTCGCCGACGATCGAGCAGCCGAGGATGCGGCCCTTCGCGTCGGTCACGACCTTGACGTGGCCTTCGGTGATCGCGCTCTGCCTGGGCGCGGTCGTTCTCGTGGTAGGGCCAGCGCAGCACGTTGATCTTGCCGGCCTTGGCGCGGGCTGCATCCTCGGTCAGTCCGACATTGGCCAGCTCGGGCTCGGTGTAGGTGACCCACGGCACCACGTCATTGTTGGCCTTGGCCGGCAATTTGAACAGCGCGCGGCGGATGACGATGCCGGCGTGATAGTTGGCGACGTGGGTGAACTGCAGCCCGCCGGTGACGTCGCCGATGGCGAATACGTTGGCGTTCGAAGTGACGAGCGCCGGGCCGACGGTGATGCCGCGCTTCTCGTATTTGATGCCGGCGGCGTCGAGGCCGAGATCGGAGATGTTGGGCTTGCGTCCGGCCGCCATCAGCACATGCGTGCCCTCGACGACCTCGGTGCCGCTGGCGGTCGCGACGGTGACGCTTGACCGCGCCGAGCCCTCCATCGACGCGCTCGACCTTGGCGCCCTCGCGGATATCGATGCCCTCGGCGCGAAGCTGCTTCAGCACGACCGCGGTCAGCTCCGGATCGTCCTTGCCGAGCGCCTTCAATCCTTCGACCACCGTGACGCGCGCGCCGAGACGGCGATGCGCCTGCGCCAGCTCCATGCCGATCGGGCCGCCGCCGACAATGATCGAGATGATCGATCTTGCCGGCGTTGTCGAAGATGGTCTCGTTGGTGAAATAGGGCACGCTGTCGAGACCGGGGATCGGCGGCACGACCGGCGACGAGCCGGTGGCGATGACGAAGCGGCGCGCGGTGATGCGGTGCTCGCCGGCGACGACCGTGTTGCGATCGACGAAACGGCCGGCTGCGGTGATGACGCGCACGCCGAGCCCGGTGAAGCGCTCGACGGAATCGTTTGGCGCGATGGCCGCGATGACGCTGGTGGACGTGATCGTGGACGGCCTTGGTGATCGATGACCGGCTCGACCGGCGCAATGCCGAACGGGCGCGGACGTGCGCATGGCGTGGGCCCGCTTGCCGGCGGCGATCAGCGCCTTCGACGGCACGCAGCCGTAGTTGAGGCAATCGCCGCCCATCTTGTGCTTCTCGATCAGCACCACGCTCTGGCCGAACGCGGCGGCGGCGGCGGCGACCGAGAGACCGCCCGAGCCCGCGCCGATGATGCAGAGATCGCAGCTGATCGGTTTCGCTGCCGGTCCCCGACAGGGTGTCGGATCTCGTGCCTCCTCCGGCGACCGATCCGCCCGCGCCTTTCAAACCGGCGTCCTTGGCGAGCGGCGCCGCGCCGGCGCCACCCGCGACAGATGCGTTATGCGGCTGCATGGCGATTGCTCCACTTCTTGATGGCGACGGGAATGAGGGCGACGACGCCGAGCACCGCGAACGCGACGAGCAGCTCCGTCGTCACCAGCTTGGATGTGTCGATCGTATAGGGGCAGAGCGCATCACCGCCGCCAGGATTTTTTGCGAGGCACGCCTTGTAGGCGGCGTTCTGCGCTTCGACGACGCTGCCCAGGCCAGCGCCCGCGATCGAGAAGGCCGTGGTGCCCGGGATGATGCCGACGAGTGTGCCGATGACGTAGGTGCGCAGCGGCACGCCGAGCAGCGCCGGGGCGAGATTGACGACGACGAACGGGAACGCCGGAACCAGCCGCAGGAACAGCAGATAGCTCAGCGCGTTGTCCTTGAAGCCGTGCTGCAGCTTGCCGAGCCATGGGCCAGCCTTCGCCGCCAGCGCCTTCGCCGAACGAGGTCTTGGCGATCAGGAAGATGATCGTCGCGCCGATGGTTGCCCCGACGATGGCCGCAGGCGCGCCGAGCTGCCAGCCGAACAGCAGACCGCCCGTCAGCGTCATCACCAGCCCGCCCGGCAGCGACAACGCGACGACCGCGATATAGGCGACGATGTAGAGCGCAAGGGCTGCGACGAGGTTCTGGCCGATGAAGGCCTTCATCGCTTCGTAGTTGAGGCCGATGGTCTTGAACGTCAGCAGCTTGTGCCAGCCCATCGCGAAGACCAGCGCCATCAGGCCGGCGATGGCGATCAGCGGCAACCAGCGTCCGAACCCGCTGTCGCGGCGCGCTTGGGTGGATGACATGGTCGACATTCCCTTTTTTCCCACACCCACGATCGGGCCGTTCCCATCATTGGGCTTCGTTCAAGGTCCAATCGTAGTCGTAGTCGGCGATACCGGTCGCGGCGTCGAGTTTCTGGCTTGAGTTCGGGTCTCGCATACTTGCGCAGAGTGCTCGAGCACGCCCTTGTCGCTACCGCCGAAATCGGCCTGGAACCAGTTGTAGATCGACGACGCCACGAGCTTGCCGCCATCGAGCCCGCACCCCACGCGGATGATTGACGTAGGCCTTCGCGCCGGCATCGAGCTGCGCTTCGAGCCTGGCGCCGGTGAACGCCTCGGTGCCGCAGATTGGGGCAGCCGAACGACGCGCAATTGACGGCATAGTGGACGCGCGGGTCCTTGAAACCGGGGCGAAGAATGCCGTGTTCGATGTCGTCGAGTGACAGATCCTGGCCCTTGACCTTGACGATCTTCGCTTTCCACGGGCCACCGGTCACCAGCGTCAGCAGGCCGCCGCCGAGGCTGATGTCCTTGATCGACTTGACCGGATACTTGTCGAGCACGACGTCGATCGTTTTCGCGTTGTAGAGGTTGGCCCAGATAGGCGAACTGCTCAGGACGATCGAGCGTGGCGACGTCGACCTTTTCCAGGGCCGCGACATAGCCCTTGAGCGCCGCATGGCCTTCCGCCTTGAATTTCGCGTAACGCACCCGGCTGACGCCGTCCTGTCCTGGAACAACGTATGATTTCAACAGCTTGTCCCATGCCGCATGGTCCACGGTGACAGTCGAGCCCTTGGCGTGGGGCGCGAACGTCTCGGCCACCGAGGCGGCTTTGGCGGGCATCGAGGCCGCAATTGCGCCGAGCACCAGCACCGCGGCCATGACGGCACGGCGCGCAACGCCAGTATCCAGCGGCAATAGCGATGCGAATGACTGACGAATGCTCATGATGTTCTTGCGCCTCACGTATTGTTACTGATGCATGTGCTGAATGTTATGACGCGGGCAAAGTGAACCTCATTGCGACAAAAGAAAACGGGGTCTCAAGCGGACGTGAAAACCTGGACTGGCATGTGATCGGCCGTGACCGGACGGGCATTGGCCACGCTGGCAAGCCAGCAGGCGCGATTGACTTACGCGGATCGCGTACCTATAAGCTCGGGCCTTCATCCATCGTCGAGATGCGTGGATTGCCAGGGGGCTGGTTTCAGCCCGCCCGTTCATTGGTAATTCCCGTCTCGTCACAGGCCGCCTCGACCATGGCCGCAGCGGGCGCACGGGCCCGAGCGCGGCAACGCACGGAGAATTCACGTGAAACGTACCTATCAGCCGAGCAAGCTCGTCCGCAAGCGCCGCCACGGTTTCCGCAAGCGCATGCAGACCCCCGGCGGCATCAAGGTTCTGGCTCGCCGCCGCGCCAAGGGCCGCAAGCGTCTTTCTGCCTGAAGCTGGGCGGCTTGAGTTGCAGCGGCTGGACCGCTGACGTCGGCGTGAACTGGGGTTGTCTTGCGCGCCGCTTGGCGAGCGAGACGGCGTCCGGAACGCGCCGATCCCGTTTCCGTCAGGACGTCGCTGCGTAGGCCCGGCCCGGGTGCGAGGCCGCGAACAAGGCGACGCGGCATGCCTGTCACTCTCAAAAAGCGGTCGGAATTCCTGCGTATCCGCGGCGGGGCGCGCTGGTCCTCGGCCTCGTTCGTGCTCGAGACCAAGACGCGCGCAATCGTCAAAGGCGCGGTCGAGGCAGCGCCTGATTTGGCTTCGCCGCCGCGGTTCGGCTTCACCGTCACCAAGCAGCTCGGCAATGCCGTCGTCCGCAACCGCATCCGCCGCAGGCTCAAGGCCGCGATCGATCTTTTGGCCGGGACCAAAGCACAGCCGGGCTACGACTATGTCCTTATCGCGCGGACGCCCGCACTGACGCGCCCATTTGCCGATCTCAAGAAAGAGCTTGAAGACGCCCTTCATCGCGTGCATCACGCTCCGCAAAGGCGCCCGAAGCCACGCGGAACGTGAAGCCGGTTCGCCATTCCTTTTCAACCACGCCGAAACGGTGCCGCAACGCGCCGGGGCGACGTGGTGTCGTATGCCGATTGGCGCGCGGATCGGCGAACATGCCGGACGCGCCCACCCCTGTGACGCCACCCCTGTGACCGTTGACCGACGCGTCCGATCAGCTCGAGGCTACATGCAAGGCAAAGAACCCGAGAACTCGACCAACCTGATGCTCGCCGTCGCATTGTCGATGGCGGTGCTGTTCGCTTGGCAGGTGTTCTACGCCGGCCCCAAGCTCAAGGAAGAGCAGGCGCGCCTCGATCGCGAGAAGGCCGCGCAGTCGCAGCCGGTTCTGCCTGGCGCAACCGCGCCCGCGCCCGGTCAGGTCGCGACGCCTGGAGCCGCTCCGCAAGCGCCGGTCGCTGGCGGCGAGGCGCCGAAACCCGCGGCACTGCCGACCGTTCCGCTGACGCCCGAGCAGGCGGCGCGCGGCCGCGAGGATGCATTGAAGTCGAGCCCGCGCGTCGCGATCGACACGCCGTCGCTCAAGGGCTCGATCTCGCTCAAGGGCGCCCGCTTCGACGATTTGCTGCTGACCCGCTACCGGGTCAAGGCCAACCCGGCCAGCCCCAACGTCGCTCTGTTCTCGCCCGCCGACGCGCCGGCGCCCTACTTTGCCGAACTCGGCTGGAGCGCACAGGGCAACTCGGCAAAGCTTCCTGATCGCGACACCGTGTGGACGCTCGAGAAGGTAGGCACGCTGACGCCCAAGACGCCGGTCACCCTTCTACACGACAACGGCCAGGGCCTCGTATTCCGCCGCACCATCTCGGTCGACGACGACTACATGTTCAAAATCATGGACGAGGTCGAGAACAAGACCCAGGCCGACGTCACCGTATTCCCGTATGCCCGGCTCTATCGCTATGGCACGCCTCCTATCGAGGGCTTCTACATTCAGCACGAAGGCATGATCGGCGTGCTTGGCGACGCGGGTCTCAAGGAGATCACCTATGCCGACGTGCAGAAGGATAACGGCAGCCAGCGGTTCGAAGGCAAAATAGGCGGCTGGCTCGGGATCACGGACAAATATTGGGCCGCAGCTCTGATCCCTGATCAGACGGCGACCTACTCGGGGGCGCTGCGTCTGGCGTCGCCGAAGTCCACCACGACGCGGGAGGCGTTCCAAGCCGACTATCTGCGCGCCGGTCTCGTCATACCGCCGATGGCCCGCAAGGGCGTGGAAAGCCGCATCTTCGCCGGCGCCAAGCAGGTCGACAAGATCGAGACCTACGAGACCGCGCAAGGCATCAAGCAGTTCGACCTGCTGATCGACTGGGGCTGGTTCTACTTCATCACCAAGCCGCTCTATCACCTGATCAACTGGCTGTACAAAATCCTCGGCAACTTCGGCCTCGCCATCCTCGCCGTAACCGTGCTCGTCAAGGCAGCCTTCTTCCCGCTGGCCAGCAAGAGCTACGAGTCGATGGCCAAGATGAAGAAGCTGCAGCCGGAGATGGAAGTGCTCAAGGAGCGCTTCAAGGAGGACAAGGCGGCGCAGCAGCAGGAATTGATGAAGCTCTATCAAAAAGAGAAAATCAATCCGCTGGCGGGCTGTCTGCCGATCCTGGTGCAGATCCCGGTGTTCTTCGCGCTGTACAAGGTGCTGTTCGTGTCGATCGACATGCGGCATGCGCCGTTCTTCGGGTGGATCAAGGACTTGAGCGCGCCCGATCCGACATCGATGTTCAACCTGTTCGGACTGTTGCCCTACGCCGTGCCGGAGTTCCTGGCGATCGGCGCATGGCCGCTGCTGATGGGCATCACGATGTGGGTGCAGATGCAGTTGAACCCGCCGCAGCCCGACCCGACGCAGCAGATGATCTTCAACTGGATGCCGGTGATGTTCACGTTCCTGCTGGCGTCGTTCCCGGCGGGGCTGGTGATCTACTGGGCGTGGAACAACATCCTGTCGATGACGCAGCAGGCGTACATTCTGAAGAAGCAGGGCGTGAAAATCCCGCTCAAGGAAAACGTGACGCGCATCTTCTCGCCGCTGCTGTCGCTGTTCGGATTGGGCAAGTCTGCGGACAAGGGCGTCAAGAGTTGAGCCCGTCCGCCGGCATCGCTGCCCGTCCGGCGTGCTGGCTCGGGGGTATTGCCCATGAATGACGGCACGGAGCCGACAGCCGGCGAACTCGAGGCCGGCGACGAGCTGTTCAAGCGCCCGACGACGTTCATCATGAGCGTCGCCAAGCTGGACGGCCTGCCGCCAGCCGACAAGGTCGAGATCGCGCTCGCCGGCCGCTCCAACGTGGGCAAGTCGAGTCTCATCAACGCCATCGTCCGCGACGGCGCACTGGCCCGCACCTCGAACACGCCCGGCCGCACGCAACTGCTCAACTACTTCGTCACCGACGACCGCGCGCTCTATCTGGTCGATATGCCGGGCTACGGTTTCGCCAAGGCGCCGAAGGCCACGGTCGAAGCGTGGACCAAGCTGGTGAAGGACTACCTGCGCGGCCGGCCGACGCTGGCACGCGTGTTTCTGCTGATCGACGCGCGCCACGGCATCAAGGCCGTCGACCTCGAGATCATGGCGCTGCTCGACGAGTCGGCGGTCTCGTACCAAGTGGTGCTGACGAAGGCCGACAAGATCAATCCGTTCGAGCTCGAAACGGTGAAGGCGGCGACGCTGGCCGCGCTGTCGCGCCATCCGGCGGCATTCCCGGTCGTACTGACGACATCGTCCGAGAAGGGCGACGGCATCCCCGAACTGCGCGCCACCATCGCCAGGATCGTCGCCGAGCGGAGGTAGCCGGCGCCGCGGAGCGGGGTCGGAGAGCGCGACCGAGAATGACTCGGGGCGCGGGACGGCGGTGAGCCGCTAATCTTGATTTGTATCGGTGCAGCTCGATCGCCGCCCCGCGCAGGATTATGGGCTTAGTTTCCACTTATCCTCACCTTGGTCGAACGTGGGAACTGCCCCCAAGCGGAATGAAGCCTCGGGCTTACGGCGCGTGACCGCGTTCACCCGACCTGCACCCCGCACCACACTCTTCGAAACGCCTTCCGGCAGCGTCTCCGAATGGCACGGGATGGGAAGTTAAGCACTTGCCGAGGGAGCGGGGACAAGTAAGCGCTTTCAGGTGGCCGGCAGCGCAGGGCCGACGCTCGAGGAATAGACCGTCGACGGCGGACGCGACGCAATTAAAAAAGAGTTGAGTGACACTCGAATAAAATGTCGTCGAGCACCGCCATTGCAAATTTACCAATTCAAATTTGGCGCGCATTGATTTGGCGCTTGCATAAAATTGTCGATTGAAAATGAAGGCTTGTGGAAAGGTCTGGGTGGATATTGGGCGTTATGGCGAATTTAACCCAGACCAAGAGGCCAGAGATGCCCAAATCATGCACAACCACACAGCGCTCGTTTCGCCAGAATGAAAGCGGCGCGGTCGCGATTTTGTTCGCACTGCTGGCCATCCCGATGTTCGCCCTGGTCGGCACGGCGCTTGACTACGGTCAGGCGCTGGCCCGCAAGACCAAGCTGCAGGCCGCTGTCGACGCCGCTGTCGTCGCCGGCGCGCGGCTTCCCGCCACCGCCAATCAGAACCGCTACGACGCTGCCGAGCACATGCTTACGCAGCGCCTTGCCGATCAGGGCCTGTCGGCAGCCCGCACCAACATCTCGGCCACGAACGCTGAGGTGCGTGTCTCGGCGTCCTTCACGCACCAGACAGTGATCCTGCCGATCGTGGGAATGAACTCGATCGACGTCAAGGCTGAATTCGGCTGGCCGCTCGCAAATCGAGAACGGCGGCGTGGCGTGCATCCTCGCACTCAACCCGACGACCAACGACGGCCTGCACCTGCAGGGCATCAACAAGGCGACGTCTCACAATTGCTGGACGTGGGTGAACTCGACCAGCGCGTCGGCGATCAACGCCGTCGGCGCGGCGGTGGCGACGGCACAGGGTTTCTGCGCGGTGGGCGGCACGGTTGGCGGCGAGCACTTCTTCCCGTCGCCTTACAACGGCTGCGAAGTGATGGAAGACCCGTTCGCCGAGAAGTTCGCCAAGACCTATCCTGACGGCGCCTGCAACGTCACCAACCTGGAGCTGAAGAAGGGCACGCACACCCTGTCGCCCGGCGTCTATTGCGGTGGCATCCGCATCCGCGTCCAAGCCGAGGTGACGATGCAGCCCGGCACCTACCTGATCAAGGACGGCGAACTCAGCATCGATGCGCAAGCCTCGCTGACCGGTAACGGCGTCACCATCGTCTTTCGCGGATCAGACACGCGGCTCAATGTCAAAAGCGGCTCCAATTTCGTCGTGAAGGCGCCGGCCACGGGAACCTACGCAGGTTTCGTGCTGGTCGACCGCAGGCTGAGCGCTTCGAGCTCGGTTCGCGAGACGGTGATCCAGGGCGGCGGCCGCATCAAGATGGAAGGCATCCTCTATGCTCCGCAGTGGCGGATGAACATCAGCGGCAACGGCGAGATCAATCAGGAATCACAATACTTCGCGATGATCGCCGACCACTTTTACATGGAAGGCAATGGCAAGCTGCACGTGAAGTCCGACGCAGTTGCCGTCAACCTCCCGGACCTGATGCCGAAGATCAAAACCGGTCCGATGCTGCTCGAATAGCGATCGTCATGTGAACACGGACGACAACACACCACCTCATGCGAAGCGGCCCGTCGAGCGGAGGGGATTTCCCCGGCCACTCGGCGGGCCGTTCAGCATTGGGGCGGTGCTCACCGCGCGCTCGACTGGCTCTCGGGGTGGAGCGTGAATTGCAGCAGCAGGGTGCGTTGCAGGAAGCCGTTGAAGTTGTCGTCGGAGATCAGCGTCAGCACGGTCTCGCCGCGTGGGCCGCGGTGGACGGCGATGCCTTCCATGTTGTCGATCTCCTGGCTCATGTCGGATTCGAGCAGGGTTTCGCCGGTCAGGATCGCGCCGGGCTGAAGTTCGGCGGCAGCAATGAGCCGCAGCCGCATGCGCACACCCTCGAACCAGCGGAACCGTCGCTCGAGCACGACGAGCGAACCGTCGGACAGGCTGGCCGCGCCGGTGATCGAGAAGCCGCCGATGTCGGTCAACTGGAACCGCTGCGGCTTGCCTTTGTTCCAGATCCACCCGGTGTGGCGGCCAGACTTGTCCAGATAATGCTCGGCGATGCCGACGACCGCGCCCTTCAGCGTACCGCCCTTGAGGACCGTCATGGCCTCGAGCCCATCGCCGCGCTTCTTCTGCATTCGGGGGGCATTTCGAGATAGCTCTCTGGGCGCCGACACGCCGCGTTCGTCGATCTCGAAGCGGCCGATGCGCTGGTTCTGTTCGAACGAGATCAGCAGCGTGCCGCGCGCGATCGTGCCGTCGATCAGCGCCACCGCCTCGGCATCGCGATCACGATTGCGCTTAAGGACCTTGCCACCCAGCGCCTGGATGGGACCTAGTCGCGCCATCGAGATGCCAGACGGACGCAAGCCGTCATAGGTGATCTGTCCAGTGAGCCAGCTGCCGGCATCGGACACGGCGACGAAACCGCGGCCGTCGGCGTCGATGGCTATGCCGGACCAGCCGCCGAAATTGTCGGACGGCGAGGACAGCACGAGGCCGCCGCGCCATTCGAGCCGGCCGAAGCGCGTCTTGGACGGCACCGCCTTCTCGAATCCAGCGAGGGATTTCGACGCGACGTCGATCGGCTCGATTTCGGCATCGCTGGTATCGGGCTTGAACTGGGCTTGCAGCGGAACGGCGCGCACGGCCAAAGTGGCGGCAAGCGCGACCGTGAAAGCGCACAACCGCGTGGCAATCGCTTTTCTGGTCAGCGCGGTCCGCCTCGGCGACATCAGTGCGGCCTGCCGTGGCGGCCCCGGCGGTGGCCGCGCGGCGCTTCCTTCGCAGCCTTTTCCTCGAACAGCTCGACGAGCTTGTCGGTCATGGCGCCTGCGAGCTCGGTCGGATCTGAAATGGTGACGGCGCGGCGATAGTAGCGCGTCACGTCATGGCCGATGCCGATGGCGATCAGCTCGACGGACGAGCGCGTCTCGATCTCCTCGATCACCTGCCGCAAATGCGTCTCCAGATAGCTGCCCGAATTGACCGACAGGGTCGAATTGTCGACTGGCGCGCCATCGGAAATCATCATCAGAATGCGGCGCTGCTCGGGCCGGGCCAGCAGACGCGAATGCGCCCACGCCAACGCCTCGCCGTCGATGTTTTCCTTGAGCAACCCCTCGCGCATCATGAGCGCGAGCGAGCGTTTGGCGCGGCGCCACGGCGCGTCGGCCTTCTTGTAGATGATGTGGCGGAGGTCGTTGAGGCGGCCCGGCGTCGGCGGTTTGCCGGCCCCGAGCCATTGTTCGCGTGCTTGTCCGCCCTTCCAGGCGCGCGTGGTGAAGCCGAGGATCTCGACCTTGACCCCGCAACGCTCGAGCGTGCGGGCGAGGATGTCGGCGCAACAGGCGGCGACCATGATCGGGCGGCCGCGCATCGAGCCGGAATTGTCGAGCAAGAGCGTGACGACGGTATCGCGGAAATCGGTGTCGCGCTCGCGCTTGAACGACAAGGCGTGCATGGGATCGATGATGACGCGCGGCAGGCGGGCGGCGTCGAGCGCGCCTTCCTCGAGATCGAAGTCCCACGCCCTGTTCTGCTGCGCAAGGAGGCGGCGCTGCAGGCGATTGGCCAATCGCGCGACGACGCTCGACAGCGCACGCAATTCCTTGTCGAGAAAGGCGCGCAGGCGCTCAACTCGTCGGGGGACGAGAGCTGATCGGCTTCGACTTCCTCGTCGAAGGCGCGCGAGTAGACCTTGTAGCCGAAGCGCTCCGGGTCATCGAGGACGGACGGATTGGGCCGCCACGGCTCGGGCGTCGACGAACTCGTCGTCGCCGTCCATCTCGGCTTCGCTGTCGTCGGGCGTCGCCTGCTCGGCCATGTCGGACGCCTCGCCGGATTCGCCGTCCTCGGCATCCTGATCCTGCTGGCGGTCCTCGCCTTCGCTGCCTTCCTCGGCGTCCTCGGCTTCCTCCTCGCCGCCGGAGGCTTCTTCCTCGGCCTGCTCGTCGGACTGATCGGGCTCGGTATCTTCGAGTTCCTCGGCCAATTCGAGCTGCTTCAAAAGATCGCGCAGCACGCGGCCGAACGCTTCCTGGTTGTCGACGAGCGCGTCCATGCGATTGAGCACGCCCGACGCCTGCTTCTCGATCCAGGGACGCCAGGCATTGACGAGGCCGATGGCGGTGGCGGGCGGCGCGCGGCCGGTGAGGCGCTCGCGCACGATGAGCCCCAGCGCCTCGTCGAGCGGCGCTTCCTCGCGCGTCAGCACGCCGGAGAAGCGGCCGTGGGCATAGACGTGCTCTGTCTTGGCGGCGAGGTTGTCGGCCATGCCCGACATACGGTTGGCGCCGATGGCCTCGACGCGGGCGCGCTCGACGGCCTCGAACACGGCGCGGGCGGGACCGGCAGGCGGCGCGAGGCGACGGTGCACCTTGTCGTCGTGGCAGGCGAGGGACAGCGCCAGGCTATCGGACCAGCCGCGCTCGACCGCGATCTCGCGCGCGCTCGGCACCCGCGACGGTTCGGGCAGCGTGACGGTCTTGCCGTCGATCTCGGGGCGGCCGGGGCCGAACGCGACCTGCACCTCGCCGTCGCCGGCAATGGCGCGCACGCACAGCCCGAGGGCGCGCTTCAGGTGCTCGGCGGGGGCTTCCTTGCGTTTGGTCGGTGCGGTCAAGGCGGGGCGGCTCGCGGGTTGGAAATTACGGTTCGGGCGGCAGAAAGAGCGGCGAGGCGACTGGCATATCCGCGACGGCGGGCGTCAGTCCGACGTTGACGGTGATCCAGCGGATATCCTTGCCATGCAGCACTCCATTGTAGAACAGTCCCTCGAACCTGCCAAAGGGCCATGCGTCGCCGCGCCAGTGGTAAACCTCGCGCCTGAGTTCGGGGCTCCACACCTCGCGCGTCGCCAATATGCCGTCGCAGCCGAGCGCATCGCGGACGCGGTCGTAGCCGGTTTCGAGTTTCAGGTCATCGACGGCGCGCTGCGAGACGACGCAAGAGGTGTCGGGCAGAAACACGGTGCGTGCGATGACTACGGTCGCGGCCGCCAGCAGGACCACCGCCAGGAATGCCCACATGACCCGTCGCATGTCAGTCCACCTCCATCGCCACGACGGCGAAGAGGTGACACGGCAAGGGGGGCCGGTACAGTTACGGCGGGTACAGCACGACTGAGGGAAGGCGGGAGGGAAGGACGGATTGATCAGCGGCCGTAGAGCCGCCTCTGGTGCTCGTTCAAGGCGCCGGCATCGAAATCCTTCTCGCATTTCGATTCCGGATAGTGATCCCGTCGGTCAGAGAAGCCATAGAACAGGGTGCCGTGCAGACCGACGATGTCGGCTTTGCGCGCCGGCCGCGCCCAGACGGCGGCGAGCAACGTCTCGGCGGCCTCGTCGCCGAGGCGGTCGAACAGGTCCTCGGCAAACTCGAGATCCTGTCCCGGCATGGGAAAGACCTGCCGAAACTCGTCCTCCGTCATCTGGAAGACGCTGTAGGTGGCGTTGAGCGCCCGGTCGATCACCTGTACGTTCTTCATGTCCGCGACGCTAACCCAGCGCGACGTTGGCGACGCTTTCGGGGAGTTCGGCACCGAACGAGCGCTGGTAGAATTCAGCCACCAGCGGGCGCTCGAGCTCGTCGCACTTGTTGAGGAACGTCAGGCGGAAGGCGAGGCCGATGTCGCCGAAGATCTCGGCGTTCTCGGCCCAAGTCATCACCGTGCGCGGGCTCATCACCGTTGACAGATCGCCGTTGATGAAGGCCGAGCGGGTCAGATCGGCGACGCGGACCATGGCCGACACCTGCTTCTTCTTGGCCTCCGTCTTGGCGAACGACTTGACCTTGGACAGCACGATCTTGGCTTCGTCGTCGTGCGGCAGATAGTTCAGCGTGGCGACGATCGACCAGCGGTCCATCTGGCCCTGATTGATCTGCTGGGTGCCATGGTAGAGGCCCGAGGTATCGCCGAGACCGATGGTGTTTGTCGTCGCAAAGAGCCGGAACGCAGGATGCGGGCGGATGACTTTCGACTGATCGAGCAGCGTCAGCTTGCCCGAAACTTCGAGCACGCGCTGGATGACGAACATCACGTCGGGACGGCCGGCGTCGTATTCGTCGAACACCAGCGCAGTGTTGGACTGCAGCGCGAAGGGCAGGATGCCCTCGCGGAACTCGGTGATCTGCTTACCGTCCTTGAGCACGATGGCGTCCTTGCCGACCAGATCGATGCGGCTGACGTGGCTATCGAGGTTGACGCGGATGCACGGCCAGTTGAGGCGCGCTGCCACCTGCTCGATGTGCGTCGATTTGCCGGTGCCGTGGTAGCCCTGAATCATGACGCGGCGGTTGTGTTTGAAACCGGCCAGGATGGCGAGCGTCACCTCTTTGTTGAAGAGGTAATCGGGGTCGAGGTCGGGGACGTGCTCGTCGGGCTTGGAATAACCGGGCACCTCGAGATCACTGTCGATGCCGAACAACTGACGAACCGACAGCTTGAGGTCGGGGAGACCGGTCGTCACGGCTTGGGCTCCCGCGGAAGTTGGCGCGCGCATGTTCGTCGTGTCCGATGTTTGAAGTGTCGTCGTGGGCTCGATCGTCGCTGTGGCGTTGCCGCCTGCGGCGCGTCACGGGCAGAGATACGGTCGAGCGCTGCTGCTCAGACCAGTGTGGCTCAGACCAGACCAGCCTGCTTGAGATAGTTATAGGCTTGGATGATCTCGCGCAACGTGTCCGCTGAACGGGTGTCGCCGCCGTTGGCGTCGGGGTGATGCCGCTTCACCAATTCTTTGAAGCGCGACTTGATCTCTTCCTTGGTGGCGGCCTCGGTCAAGTGAAGCTGATCGAGCGACTTCCTTTCCAAGGGCTTGAGCTTGCGCCGGCGCTCTGGCGGCTCTTCGCGCACCTTCTTGGCGCGCCAAGCAGCAAAACCCTGCGGTCCCAATCCCTTGGCAGCGTCTTCGGCGCCCGGCTCCGGGTTCGAGCCACCCTCGCGAGTGCCGTGCGCCCAAGCGTTGGCGCCGACCTTCCAGGTCGGCCGGTGGCCTGTCAGCGCGTCCTTGCGGAAGTCTTCGACCTGAGTGTCGCTCATGCCGTCGAAGTAGTTGTAGGTGGCGTTGTATTGCCGCACGTGATCGACGCAAAACTGGAAGTATTCGCCGTCGCGGCCGCGACCTTTCGGCGCGCGATGGGGGCCAGGCTTGCCGCAGCCTTTCCACTCGCAGACCGGGTGGCGATCGGAGGTGTCGCCAGCCTCGCGCTTGGACGAGCCGACGCGGATCGAGTTCGAAATATTTCGAGTTGAGCTTCATGACGACCGAGTATGATCCCTCGCGGATGGTGCGACAAGCGAGACGCGGCTACCGTTGCGGCGCGGCCATAGCGCAAGCCGCAAGTCGGCGCGGCGCGCTGTCCGAAACACCGATATGCGACGCTGCGGCCGGAGACGGCGACGCCGCTCCCTGCCAGACCCGCCATTGTATGGCACAAACCTTACGAGAGGTCTCTACATGTCCGCGGAATCACGTATGCGCGAAAAGCTGATGATCGCCTTGAACCCGACGCGCCTCGACGTGATCAACGAATTACACAAGCACGCCGGGCACGCCAGCTCGCCGGGCACGGGCGAAAGCCACTTCAAGGTGCTGATCGTTTCGGCCGCCTTCGCGTCGAAATCGCGCGTCGACCGGCACCGTATGGTGAACGCGGCACTGGCCGACGAACTGGCGGGGCCCGTGCACGCCCTTGCAATCTCGACGTTTGCGCCGGACGAGCCCATCGGCTGATCCGCCGGTATATCCAGAACAACCTGCGCAAACGCAAAGCGCGCGACCGGGTTAGGGGCGCGCGCTCTATTTTCGATCAGCGATTACCAGCAGCGGCGAACGACCGTGCAGCGGCGGTGGCCCCACTTGCCGATCCAGCAGCGCTTCACCAACCGGCAGTGGTGACGATGCCAGCGGCGATGACGGATCTCAGAGACGTCGCCCTTGTGTTCGAGCGACAGCGACTTCATCGGCGCGAAGCTCTGCGCGGGCGCGGCGCTGGCGGGCGCGGCGGCGAGGATCATCAGAGCACCGGCGGCGGCAACCATCGACGCGGTCAGCTTGGTCTTGGCATGCATCATGTTTACGAACTCCTGTTGTCGGACGGATTCGGATTGCAAAGGGCGCAGACCACACGGATGTGGAAGCACGCACTTCAAAGGTTGGTTCCGAGATCCGAGGCTCGTGCCACATTGCGGCAAATTCCCGGCATCAGCCAGAAGACAGTTTCGGCCGGATGTTATGAATACGGCCTGAACGACGACGCATTCGGAGCAACGCGACACGACTTCGCGTGCGCGGCTCCGTGCCACTCGCTCGCACTCTCACCTTGCCGCGCCCGCCTGATCTGCACGCCGCTCCGCGACCGGCACAGCCGCGCCTTCCTCGATCGGCTGCACACGGAGTGCGGTGATCTTGTTGCGTGCCTTGCGCAGAATCTCGAAACGATAGCCGTGGAACGTGAAAGTCTGGCCGGGCTCGGGGATCGTCTGCGCCTCGTGAATGACGAGCCCGGCGACAGTCGTCGCTTCCTCATCGGGGAGGTCCCAATCCATGTGCCTATTGAGATCGCGGATCGGCACCGCGCCATCGACATTGACGGTACCGTCGGCCTGCAGGCGGATGGCGGTCTTCGTGCGTGTCATGCTCATCGGCGATCTGACCGACGATCTCCTCGAGGATGTCCTCGAGCGTGATCAGCCCCTGCACCTCGCCGTACTCGTCGACGACCAGCGCGAGCTGCTGCTTCTGCTTGAGGAACTGGTTGAGCTGCGTCTTGAGGCTGGTCGTGTCCGGCACGAACCAAGGCTCGCCGGCGAAGCTCATGATGTCGAGCTTGGCGACCTCCCAGCCGGCACGGCCGAGCGCCGACAGGAGATCCTTGGTGTGCAGGATGCCGACGATGTTCTCGGGTTCGTCGCGCCAGATCGGCATGCGCGTGTATTGGGTTTTCAGCAACTCCTCGACGATGATCGCGGGCGCGTCGTCGGCGTTGACCGTCTCCATCTTGGTCCGGTGCACCATGATGTCGGCAACCTGCAGATCGCGCAGATCGAGAACGCCGCCGAGCATCGCCGCGTCGCCGCGCGCCACCGCGCCCTCCTTGGTCTGCAGCTCGATGGTGCCGCGGATCTCGTCATGTGCGGCGAGAATGTTGGCGGCATCGTCGGCGGTGGAGGGGGTCAGTTTCAGAATCATGCGGACGATGAACTCGATCGCCACCGTCACGGGACGGAAGGCGACGATGAGAACCTTCATGACCGGCGCAACGGCCAGGGCGACGCGATCAGGATAGGCGATGGCATAGGTTTTGGGCAGCACCTCGGAGAAGATCACCACCAATGCAGTCATGGCGACGGTCGCATAGGCGACGCCGACCTCGCCGAACACGCCGATCAGCAGGCTCGTCGTTAGCGCGGACGCGAGAATGTTGACGAGGTTGTTGCCCAGCAGCACGGTGCCGATGAACCGATGCGAGTTCGCCAACAGCTCGTTGACCTGCGCTGCCCGTTTGTCGCCTTCCATTTCGAGAGAGTGCATGCGCGCCTTGGAAGCTGCGGTCAGCGCCGTCTCCGATCCGGAAAAAAATGCCGACAAGGCCAGCAGCAGCAGCACAACGGCGAGCGTCAACCCGACTTCGAGGGACATGGCGGCAGGTATTCCCGAGGTACGTTGATCGGATGAGGCGAAAAGTTATCACGAGTTCGGCGCGGGACCGGCACGATTTGCCGATCCCGACCGGCGATGCGACGCCGGACGTTGGCGGCAGCGAACGGGCTCAGCCGGCGGCGATGTCGCGCGCCAGGAATGCCTGGACCTGTTGTTCCCCGATATCGCGGGAGACGAACGCGTCGCCGATGCTGCGGGCGAGGATGAACGTCAGCCGGCCATCACGGACTTTCTTGTCCTGCCCCATGAGCCGCACGAGGTGCCCGGCGTCGGCCTTGCCGGTGGCGTTCTGGCCGGGGATCTGCGCAATGCGGGTCGGCAGGCCGACATCCGCGATATGCCGTGACACTTGCTCGGCAGTGCCCTTGGGGCAAAGGCCGAGTTCCTCGGAAAAGCGGAAGGCGAGGCACATGCCGATCGCCACGCCCTCGCCGTGGAGGAGGCGGTCGGAATAGCCGGTCCACGCCTCGAGCGCATGACCGAAGGTGTGGCCGAGATTGAGCAGTGCGCGGTCGCCGGTCTCGTGCTCGTCGCGAATGACGATCGCCGCCTTGGCCTTGACGCTGGTCTCGATGGCAGCGGTCAACGGCGCACGATCGCCTCGGAAGATGCCCGTGTGATTGGCTTGGAGCCATGAGAAGAACGGCGCATCGCCGAGCAGCCCGTATTTCGCCACCTCGGCGTAACCGGCGCGCATCTCGCGCGGCGGCAGCGTCGCCAGCACGTCGGTGTCGGCGAGCACCAGGCTCGGCTGATGGAAGGTGCCGATCAGGTTCTTGCCCTGCGGCGTGTTGATGCCGGTCTTGCCGCCGACGGAGCTGTCGACCTGGGCGAGCAGCGAGGTCGGGATCTGGACGAAGCGCACGCCGCGGCGAAGGATGGAGGCCGCGAACCCGGCGAGATCGCCGATGACGCCGCCACCGAAGGCGATGACGAGATCGCCGCGCTCGAGGCCGGTCTCCAGCAGCTTTTCACACAGCGGTCCGAGTTCGCGGAAGCTCTTGGTCGCTTCGCCGGCTGGCAGCACGATGGCGTTGCCACGCAGCCGGCCATCCGCCTTGAGGCTCGCTTCGAGCGTGCCGAGATGCAGGCGCGCGACGTTGGCGTCGGTGACGATGGCGCAGCGCGCCTTGCCGAACCGCGCGGCGATCTGCCGGTTGGCGTCGCCGAGAAGTCCCGGGCCGATCAGCACGTCGTAAGCGCGGCCGGGCAGCGCGACATCGACGGCGCGGGCGGCAGGAGCGGGAAGCGACGCGGCGGCGGTAGAGTTGGCGGTGGCGGACATCGGCGTGCTCGGAGTCGCTCGGGTTGGATCGGCGGCAGGGGGCCGCCCGGTGGCTTGGGACAATCGGGGCCGCAGCGCCTCGAGGATTTCGTTGACGATGACGTCGTGCGGAACGTCGCGGCTGTCGATGACGAAGTCGGATTCGGCATAGACCGGATAACGGGTCTCCATCAGTCCGCGCATGACCAATTCGGGATCGCCGGTCTTGAGCAGCGGCCGCGTGTCGCGCTTCAGCACGCGCTTCATCAGCACCGGCAATTCGGCGCGCAACCAGATCGAGATGCCCTTGTCGCGTATTGCATCGCGGGTTTCGGGATGCATGAAGGCGCCGCCGCCGGTCGCCAGCACCTGCGGACCGCTGGCGAGGATGCGCGAGATGACTTTGCGCTCGCCTTCGCGGAAGTAGGCCTCGCCATGGGCGGCGAAAATCTCGTTGATCGACTGCCCCGCGGCGCGCACGATCTCGTCGTCGGCATCGACGAACGGCAACCCCAGCCGGCTGGCCAGCCGCTTGCCGACGGACGACTTGCCGCAGCCCATCAAGCCGACCATGACCAGTGACCGGCGGCCGAGGGCAGCTTTCAGCTTGTCCAGACTGTTGCCGTCTCCACTGCCAGTCACCTTCGAGACCTCACCGAATCACCTATGGTCATGTCGCGGCGCGCCGGAAAGAAAGAATGTCCAGCGCGGTCATGCGGCTTCGTCTGGCCGGGAACCCGCGCCAGAGCAAGTCGTGGTTCCGAACTGGGCTTTTCTGCCGCGGTATGCGGAAGAGGCCATAATGGTGTCAACTTGCACTCCGACATAGCACTAAGAAGCAGGTGACCATCGATGCCGAGCCTATTCAGGTTTCTGTTCGTCGTCGCCGCCCTCGGCGGGCTGGTGCTCGGGGGGCTGTATGTACTGGCGACCAAGTTCGAGCCGGAGCAGAAGGATGTGTCGAAGCCATTGCCCGGCGTCAAGATCCGCAAACAATGACCGCTGAATTCCCAACCGGCAGGCGACCTCTGGTCCGCGCGTTCGCCGGACTTCTGGGAGCGTGCCTGACCGTGTCGGGCGCTGCGATACCCGACGTCCGCGCCCAAGTCGGCTGGGAGCCGTTCCCCGAACCCGAGACGAAGCGGCCCGCGCGCAATCGGGCAGCGACACCGCCAGCGACGGACAGCGATAGGCCGACGCTGCCGCCGATGAATGGGCAATGGTCGGCTCCTGGAGCCAATCCCGACCGCGCACGCACGACACCCGAAGCCGATGGACGCCGCGACACGATGATCCGCGAGCCGCTGCCGCCGCTCGACGAGAAGAGCCGGTCGGTGGATCGCGGCGATCTGCAACCGGTGATGGCGGGTGATGGATCGGGCTTGCCGCTGGAGCTTTGGCGCGGGCTCGATACGCCGAAGGTAGAAGTGTTGTTCGCGGCGCTCGAAATTCCGCCGCGGTCGCCGGCGCTGGCGGCATTGTGGCGGCGGCTGATCACATCGGACGCCACGCCGCCCACGGGACCGGCCACGGGTTTGGGCGGAGACGGACATTTCGCGGCGCTGCGGGTCGAAGCGCTGACGCGGTCGGGCCTGCTCAAGGAAGCGGGCGAGGCCGTGGCGCGGATGCCGGGCGGTCAAACGGGAGGCGCGGCGGATGCGCTTGCGGCGATCCTGACCGCGCGTAACGAGATCGCGCTCGGACGCCGCGACACGG
Source organism: uncultured Alphaproteobacteria bacterium (assembly GCA_963819775.1). Classification (GTDB taxonomy): domain Bacteria; phylum Pseudomonadota; class Alphaproteobacteria; order Rhizobiales; family Hyphomicrobiaceae; genus JAKAML01. The sequence goes on along the minus strand of CAWFXM010000011.1, from coordinate 214,465 downwards.
CCTGCGAAGCGGTGCGCGCCGCGCCGGCCTCGGCCAGCGTGCCGAAGGCCTTGAAGACCGAGACGATCCTGATCAGCGGCTATTGCGCCGTATCCGGCGGCAATACCGCAGCGGCAGGCCTGACCGCAGATCTCGCACGCGAGCACGGCGCGGAAGCAAGCGCGGGTCTTGCCGCGCTGGACGCGCTGGCCACAGGATCGAAGCCAGACCTGCGCAACGTCAAGAGTCTGTCGCCAGTGGAGTTCCGGTTGATCGCGCTGGCGGGCAGCGCGGACCTCGGATTGGCCATCGACAAGGGCACCCCGGCGACGGTCGCCGCCATCGCACTCGATCCGCAAACCGACACATCGCTGCGGCTCAAGGCCGGCGAGGCTGCGCTCAAGCTCAACGCCATAGCGCCGGCGGACCTTGCGACGATCTACCGGAGCCAACGCACCAGCGCGGCGGCTGACGCGTTGCCGCCGGACAGCAGCGGCAACAAGCTCGCCGACGTCGAGCGCCGGGCAGGACTTTTCAACGCGGCCGAGGCCGAGCGCACCCCATTGAAGAAGGTGCGGCTGATCCGGTCGTTCCTCGACGACGCACGGCGGGCGGCACTTTATCTTCCCGCGCTCGAGATGATGTCAGCGGCTGCAGATGCCGTGACGCCGGTGGCCGAAGTCGGTTGGTTCGCCGAGACGGCGATCGAGGTGGCGCTGGCGGCCGGGCAACACGACAGGGCGCGCACCTGGGTGCGGTTCGCCGCAAGCGTCGACCGCGCGCAACCGGCAGATGGCCGTGGCCCGCTCGATCACTGGCTTGCGCTAAGCGACATTTCGGAGAAGAAGCCGCCGGGGCCGCGTGGCGTCAGTCTGGCGTCGGTCGAGGATCTCGCGCTGCGCGGGCGGTTCGGCGTCGGACGCTCTGCATCGTCTGGCGACCGTGCTCGACGCGCTCGATACCAACGTGCCGATCCCGCTTTGGGAAGCCGCCAGCCGCACGCCGCAGCCGTCGGGCGGACATCTGCCGGAGACCGGCGTGCTGGCTGAACTGCAGGACGCGCCGAAGAAGAAGGAGTTCGGGCGCACCGTGCTGCTCGCCATGCGGACGCTCGGGCCCAGCGGCGCGGAGGGCGCGCACATGATCGCGCTCGGCGATTCGATCCGCGCCTTGAAGCGCGCCGGGCTAGAGGCCGATGCGCGCCGGCTCGGGTTCGAGGCCCTGTTCGCGTCCTGGCCGCGCACCGCCAGCAATTGACGCGCGGAGGAAGCCGATGATGGCCGGTCGAGCAGTCGGCAAGCGTGATGCAGCGCAGACGGCACGTCGGCGCAGTTCCTCGAGATGCTGGCGGCCGAGCGGGGCGCCGCCGCAATACGCTCGACGCCTATCGGCGCGACCTCGACGACTTCGCCGGGCACATCGGCGGTCGCGAGCTCGATCTCGCCGAGGTCAGAAGCCACGACATCGTCGCCTACCTGCGCGCCTGCACGGAGCAGGGGCTTGCACCCGCGTCGCGCGCGCGGCGGTCTGGCCGCCATCCGCCAGTTCTACAAGTTCCTCGCCGCCGAAGGCCAGTGGCCGAGGACCCGGCATTCGGGTTGGCCGGACCGAAGAAGGCGCGATCGCTGCCGAAGACGCTATCGGTGGCGGAGGTCGACCGGCTGATCGACAGCGGCGCGCGACGCGGACCGTCACGACTTCGGGACCGGAGCGGATGCGCGCGCTGCGGCTGCATTGCCTGATCGAGATGCTCTATGCGACGGGCATGCGCGTGACCGAGCTGGTGTCGCTGCCGCGCTCGGTGCTCGACGGCGACGATCGCGTGCTGACCATCAAAGGCAAGGGCGGGCGCGAGCGCCTCGTGCCGCTCAACGCCCCGGCGCGCGCGGCGCTCGACCGCTATCTCGCCGCCCGACACGGCCGACGAGGGTCGCCGACACCGCGAGCATCCGCACCAAGTGGCTGTTTCCGTCAAGAGCGCGCAGGGCCATCTGACGCGGCAGCGCTTCGCCGCAGGACCTGAAGGAGCTCGCCGTCGAGGCCGGGCTCGATCCGGAGCGAGTCAGCCCGCATGTGCTGCGCCACGCCTTCGCCAGCCATCTGCTCGACCGCGGCGCCGACCTGCGCTCGGTGCAGCAGCTGCTCGGCCACGCCGACATCTCGACCACCGAGATCTACACCCACGTGCTCGAGGAGCGGCTGAAAAAGCTGGTGCACGAGCATCATCCGCTGGCGCGCAAGTCGTAACCGGCCCCGCAGTCGACGATAAACGCTGTTCACTACTGCCCCAGGCTATTCTTGACAGCTCAGGACTGAGGGGGCGAATGTCCGGCCAAATCTGAGATTTTTGTCTGCCGGGCTGGATGCGAGCCGCCGAAGCGCGCCCAACCGACCGGTAAGCTCATCCACCCACCCGACCAGACCGAGAGACCGCCCGTGGAACGCACGCCCAGCCTCCGCACCTACCTCGACTTCGAGAAGCCGATCGCCGAGCTCGAAAGCAAGGTCGCCGAGCTGCGGGCGCTGGAAGACGAAGACAGCGGCGTGTCGATCAACGACGAAATCAAGAAGCTGCAACAGAAGGCGCGAAGCGGCGCTGGTCGACACCTACGCCAAGCTGACGCCGTGGCAGAAGACGCAGGTCGCGCGCCATCCCGACCGGCCGCACGCGCTCGACTACATCGCAGCGCTGATCGAGGACTTCACGCCGCTGGCCGGCGACCGCTACTTCGCCGAGGACGCGGCGATCATCGGCGGCCTGGGCAGCTTCCGCGGCCGCTCGGTGATGGTGATCGGCCACGAGAAGGGCTCCGACACCGAGAGCCGCATCACGCACAACTTCGGCATGGCGAAGCCCGAGGGCTATCGCAAGGCCGTGCGGCTGATGGAGATGGCCGACAAGTTCGAGCTGCCCGTCGTCACGCTGGTCGATACGGCGGGCGCCTATCCCGGCATCGGCGCCGAGGAGCGCGGCCAGGCCGAGGCCATCGCCCGCTCGACCGACTGCTGCCTGTCGCTCGGCGTGCCGCTGATTTCGGTCGTCATCGGCGAGGGCGGCTCCGGCGGCGCGGTGGCCATCGCCACGGCCAACCGCATCCTGATGCTGGAACACGCGATCTACACGGTCGCCTCGCCCGAGGCGGCGGCCTCGATCCTCTGGCGCGACTGCGGCCAAGCAGCGATCGATGCGGCGACCAACATGAAGATCACCGCGCAGGATCTCGACCAGCTCGGCGTCATCGACGCCATCATCACCGAGCCGGTCGGCGGCGCGCATCGCGACCGCGCGCGGATCATGAAGGCGGCCGGCGACGCGATCGCCAAGGCGCTGGCCGAGTTCGACGGCAAGATCGCCGGACGAGATCCGCGCACAGCGCCACGACCGGTTCCTGGAGATCGGCCGCAGCCTCTAGAATCGACGGGCCTTACACGCCGGGTTCAGACTCCGCGCCGAGCAAAACCGCTGCCCTTTCCATGGCCCATTCGTGGCTTACGCAGCCTTGACAGTTGGCCCGCGACGCGCTAGTGATATCAACAGCTTGTTTAGCGTTAACGCGGGTCTTAACCAGGCTAAGCCGGAAGGTGAGCGGCGTGCGCCAGGGGCACTGCGTATAGCGATTTGATCATCCTGGGGCGGACAAAGTCGGCTGAGGCAAGAACATCGTGGCGCTCGCCGCGACGGCCATGCTGTCGGCGCTCGCCGCATGCTCGAATGCGCCGACGATTCCGCCGGCCGAGCAGCCGCTGTCCAAGCAAACGCTGATGCTGCTCGGCAAGAAGGGCATGAACCCGGCGCGCCGATCTTCGTGCGCATCTTCAAGGAAGAATCCGAGCTCGAGGTTTGGAAGCAGCGCGACGACGGGCGCTTCTACCACTTCAAGACCTATCCGATCTGCAACTGGTCGGGCGATCTCGGCCCGAAGCAGCAGCAGGGCGACAAGCAGGCGCCGGAAGGGTTCTACTCCGTCAACGCCCACCAGATGAACCCGAATTCGCAGTTCTATCTCGCGTTCAACCTCGGCTATCCCAACGCCTACGATCGCGCACACGGCCGCACCGGCGACTTCCTGATGGTGCACGGCAAGTGCAAGTCGGCTGGCTGCTACGCCATGACCGACGCGCTGATCGAGGAGATCTACGCGCTGGCCCGCGAGAGCTTCAAGGGCGGTCAGCAGAACATCGAGGTGCACGCCTTCCCGTTCCGCATGACGGAAGCCAACATGGAGCGGTACAAGAAACACAAGTGGGCCGCCTTCTGGGCGACGCTGAAGCAGGGATACGACCATTTCGAGAAGCACCGTCTGCCGCCCGGCGTGGCGGTGTGCGAGAAGAAATACGTCGTCAACGTCAGCATGCCGCGATCGAAGCCGGAACCGACGGGATACTGCCCCGCGTTCGAGCGCCCGCTGATCGAGCCGTTCACACCGAAGCCCGGCGATCAGCAGATCGCGGCAGAGCGGATCACAGTGCCGGGACCGCGAACGCGAACGGCCGAGTTGATAGCCACGCCAACCGGAAACGGCGGCAGTGTGCTGTCGGGGCTCACCGGCGGCGGCTCGCTGTTGCCGACGGCAGGCGATCCGACCAAGCTCGGGCTGAACCAGTAACGCGCCGTCCGGGCCCGGCATTCGGTCTGGCGCACACCTGACAATGTTGCGACGTCGAGCGCGACGATACCGAAATCGCCAACTCGGAATGCTGCGCGTCGACGAAGATGGCTCGTCAGCGCAGGCACCGATATTTCGGGACGGACCTGTTGCCGCCCGGCGTCACCTTTCCGATGGCCGCAAGCACGTCGCAATTGCCTCTGCGCGGCGGCACTGAGACCCTGCAATGACACAGAATCGCCTGCTGGACCGGGTTGTTTCGGGTCAGGGGCCTTGGAATGCGAGAGATCGCAACCTGCGGCCTTCTGAGCCGTTTACTCTGTCGGCGGCGAAACATTCGCAACGCGGGATAGGACATCGAAGCACTCGGACTCGACTGGCTGTCCTGATATGCTACGAGCAATCGGTGGTCTGCGGAGGAATGGTCCAAACGGCCGCCAGATCTGAGTTGGGAGATGCGCCCGCGTATGTTGCCTGTGATGACCAGATCGGCCGGCCGGTGGCTCCGTGCGACGCTTACAGCGTCTATCGCAGCGCTGCCTATCGTGGCGCACGCCGTGACCATCGAGCTCAAGGACGTTGCGCCCGATCGGGTCGAGCGGCAGCGCAAGTTCGTCGAAGGCAGTCTGCCGCTACCCGAAACGCCCGATCTGTCGCGCTTCGACGAACGCCTCGCACAGTTCGGCGTCAAGGCCGGCTCGCCGGTGTTGATCCGCATCTTCAAGGCCGAGTCGCAGCTCGAAGTCTGGTTGCGCAAGGGTGATCGTTTCGAGCACTTCGCGACTTACCCGGTCTGCCATTGGTCGGGCACGCTCGGACCGAAGATCAAAGAAGGCGACAAGCAGACGCCCGAGGGATTCTATACGGTGACACAGCGCCAGCTGCACCGCATCGGCCGTCATCCGCGATCGCTGAACCTCGGCTTCCCCAACGCCTTCGACCGCAGCCAATCGCGCACCGGATCGTACATCCTGGTGCATGGCGCGTGCTCGTCCGTCGGCTGCTTCGCCATGACCAACGCGGTGATCGAGGAAATCTACGATCTCACCTCGGCCGCCATCCGGGCGGGCCAGGACCATGTGCCGGTTCACGTCTTCCCGTTCCGCATGACGGAAGCCAATGTCGAGAAGCACAAGTCCAGTCCGTGGATCGATTTCTGGACCAACCTCAAGCAAGGCCACGACGCCTTCGAAACGACCCGGCGCGCACCGCGGGTGTCGGTATGCAACGCCCGCTACGAGTTCGCCGACCCCGCCCCCGGGGAGGGGGGCCAGACGAGCCCTTTAGCCGTGTGCGGCGCGACGGCCGCCGCGGTCGAGAATTTGGCTCCGTTTTACAATACTGCAGCCCTGCAACCGGTGCTGTGGCAGCAAGCGCTGGACCTGCTGACGAACAGTCAGAAGGAAAGCTACGCGACACGGCGAAACCTCGTCGCGCCGCGGCTGACGAGGAGCCGCGACGACCCGGGCCCGCCCCCCGGGTCCGCCAGGCTGCTCGCAACGGCACTGGCGGTGCCGCACCCGCGGAACGCGACATCCACGGCGAGGTGTTCGCTGGAACGCGCTAGCTGCCGGCGCTTCGTCGCCATGCAGTCGAGGAAGATCGCCAAGTCTCGCCGCATCAAGTCGGCGGCAATGGCACGCTGAGGCGCGCCAGCTATCCCCGCCGAACCTCTCGACACGATCAGCCGATCGCACCGGGTCATAGTCCGAGGCCTGCTGCGGCCCGCGCTTGCCCGTAGCGAGGGGCGCGTGCGATAGACGGCCAAACCTTTCGACGGCAGCGAGGATGATCAACGCCCATGAAGAATCCAACCACACTCGTAGAGAAGCTCGAGTACTATGGCGAGCAGGCGCTCTATGCCAGCCGCTGGCTGCTCGCGCCGTTCTACCTCGGCCTCGCCGTGTCGATCGGCGTGCTGCTGGTCAAATTCATGGCCGAGCTGCTCCACCTCGTGACGCACGCCTTCACTTCGACCGAGGGTGAAGTGATCCTCGGCGTGCTGGCGCTGGTCGATCTGTCGTTGACCGGCTCACTGCTGATCATCGTCATTTTTTCGGGCTACGAGAACTTCGTCTCGAAGATCGACCACAGTGGGCATCGCGATTGGCCCGAGTGGATGGGAACAATCGATTTCGCCGCACTCAAACTCAAGCTGCTGTCGTCGATCGTCGCCATCTCGGCGATCCAGTTGCTGAAGAAGTTCATGGCCATCGATAAGGTCTCGGAGCGCGAGATTTTCTGGCTGGTGGTGATCCACGTCGTGTTCGTGGTGTCGAGCGTGCTGCTGGCGCTGTCGGACCGCATCGCTGGACATGGCAAGGGACATGGCGCAACGGACACTGCGGCACAGCCGACGGCGGCGCCAAAGGGGCACTGAAGTCATTCGCCAGGATCAATTCGTGGCGAACCCGGCGTTTGCCTTGCCGATCGCCGGCAGAGTTGCGATCGGCGATGTAGAAGTCGCCGAGGACGAGGACGTCCATGCCCGTGCGCAGGTAGCAGGAGATGGCTTCCGCCGGTGTCGCGACGATCGGCTCCTGACGGTTGAAGCTGGTGTTGAGCAGCACCGGCACGCCGGTCAGTTTCCCGAAGGCCTCGATGATCCCGTAGTAGCGGGGGTTGGCCGCGCGCTCGACGGTCTGGATGCGGCCGGTGCCGTCGGCGTGGACCGCGGCCGGGATCAAGTGCGCCTTCTCGGGACGGATGCACGGCGCGATCGTCATGAACGGATCGGGCTGGTCGATGAAGAAATACTCGGCGGCGTGTTCGATGAGTACGGCAGGAGCAAACGGACGGAAGCTCTCGCGCTGCTTGATCTTGGCGTTGATCACGTCACGCATTGATGCATTGCGCGGATCGGCCAGGATCGAGCGATTGCCCAGTGCGCGTGGCCCCATCTCGAAGCGGCCTTGAAACCAGCCGACGATCTTGCCCGCGGCGAGATCTGCCGCAACGCGCGGCATAGAGTGTGGCTTCCGTCATCCTCTCGGCATGGAGACCCGCTTCCGACAACGCGCGCGCAATGTCGTCGTCGGAGTAGGCCAACCCGTAGAACGGATGCTTCAACTCGAATGTTCGCGGCTTGCCGAGCGTCTGGTGATGGTGCCACAGCGCCGCCCCCAAAGGCGCGCCGGTGTCGGAGGCGCACGGCGGCACCCAGATCCGTTCGACGTCGGTCATCTCGAGAATACGCGCATTGGCGACGCAGTTGAGCGCGACGCCGCCCGCCAGCACGAGTTGCTTCTGGCCCGACGACGCGGTGATGTGGCGCACGATGTGGAGGATGGTGTCCTCGGTCACCTTCTGCAAGGCGAAGGCGATGGCGCGATGGCGGTCGCCGAGCGCTTCGCCGGGTAAGCGCTGCGGCCCGAACGTATCGAAGAACTTCTGCTTGAACGGGCGGATCTCGCCGTAGGTGTCGAAGCTGAAGTAGTCCATGTTGACGGCATAGCCGCCTTCGGCAGTCAGATGGATGCAATCGCGGAAGCGGTCGACGTAGGTCGGTTCGCCGAACGCCGCCAGAGCCATCACTTTGCCCTCGTCGGAAAAGCCGCCGAAGCCGAGGTATTCGGTGACGAGGGTATAGACCATGCCGAGCGAGTTCATGAACGACGAGCGCCAGCGCCGCTGCAGCTTGGCGCCCGTACCCGTATAGATGCTGGTCGCGGCATCGTCGCCATAGCCGTCCATGACCAGCACCGCGGCTTGCTCGAATGGAGACACGAAATACATGGCGGCGTGTGAATTATGGTGGCCGACGCTGACGATGGGCGGCAGCTTGTCGATGCCGAAGTGCTTGCGGAACTTGCGGCGGATGACGCGGTCGAGAAGCACCACCTCGTTCTTCTGAGGGGTGTGGGCACGCCGCGACAACAGCGACAAACTCATCGGGAAACGGGCGAGCAGGGCTTTCGCCGCGTTGGCCGCGAGCGCCTTCTGATCCCACGGCGTGACGATGACGTCGATCCCGGCGAGCCCTTCGGCGCCCGGCCCCAGTGCCGCCTCGATGGCGTTGCGCGGGAAGGCGAGCGTCTTCTTGATCCGGTTGAGCCGCTCCTCCTCGATAACCATGACGGGCTGGCCATGATCGAGGATGGCCAGACCGCTGTCATGAGTCGAGGCGACGAGGCCGAGAATACGCACGCGAGTGTCCTGTCTCCGGAAGGCTTTTACGTGTCACACGTCCGACGGAGTATTTCTGAGACCATGGGAAACGGAACACTCTTGATGTCAGCGTGGTTATCGTCGCGCGATCGCCACGATCGAAACGCGGCCGGTCAAGACGGGCGTCCGAGACACGACTCGGGATCAGCTCCCCCTTCGCCAACGCCTGACGGTCCGTCCGCAGCCTACTCGTATTTCCCGTGGCAGTGCTTGTACTTCTTGCCGGATCCGCACGGGCAGCTCGCGTTGCGCGCGATCTTGCCCCAGGTCGCGGGATCGTTGGCATCGACGCCACCGGCGGCCTTGCGGGTCTGCAGCGGCGCGCGGCGGTCGGGCTCGGGTCGTGCACGTCCACCGGCGGCGATGGCGGCATCGACCATGGCCAGTTCGCGCGCCAGCTCGGGCGGGATCTGCTGGGCGCCGGCGAACTCGTCGAGGCCGGTGGTGGCGTCGACGTGGTGGGCCTCCATCGGCGGCAGTTCGGTATCCATCAGCGCCGAAGGATCTTCGTTGGGCGACAGCTCGACGTGCATCAGCTGGCCGGTGGTCGCCTCGCGCAGTTTGCCGAGCATGGCCTCGAACAGCACGAACGCCTCCGACTTGTACTCGTTCAGCGGATCGCGCTGGCCGTAGGCACGGAAGCCGATGACCTGGCGAAGGTGCTCGAGCGTGACGATATGCTCGCGCCACAGGTGGTCGAGCGTCTGCAGCAGCACCATCTTCTCGATCTGCCGGTACAGCTCGGAACCGATATCGGCTTCCTTCGCCGCAGCCTTGGCGTCGGTCTCGGCCATCAGCCGCTCCAGGATCTCCTGGTCGGCGATGCCTTCTTCCTCGGCCCATTTGTCGATCGGAAGGTCGAGGCCGAAGATGCCGTCGATCGCTTCCTTCAGACCGGCAGTGTCCCACTGCTCGGCATAGGCCTTCTCGGGAATGTGGCGGGTGACGAGCTCGCGAATGGTCTGGTGGCGGAGATCCTTGATGGTCTCCGACACGTCGTCCTCGGCCATGATGTCGATGCGCTGGTCGAAGATGACCTTGCGCTGGTCGTTCATCACGTCGTCGTACTTCAGGATCTGCTTGCGGATGTCGAAGTTGCGCTGCTCGACTTTCTTCTGCGCCATCTCGAGCGACTTGTTCATCCAGGGATGGATGATCGCCTCGCCTTCCTTGAGGCCGAGCGTCTGCAGCACGCTGTCCATGCGCTCGGAGCCGAAAATGCGCATCAGATCGTCGTCGATGGCGAGGTAGAATTTGGAGCGTCCGGGATCGCCCTGACGGCCGGAGCGGCCACGCAGCTGGTTGTCGATGCGGCGGCTCTCGTGACGCTCGGTGCCGATGACGCACAGACCGCCGGCCTCGAGTGCGCGGCGCTTCTTGTCGGCGACGTCGTCCGCGATCTCGGCGCGCATCTTGGCAATCGCCTTGTCGTCGGGCGTGCGGCCCTCGGCCTCCTCGCCGCTGATCCAATCGCGGAGCCGGAACTCGACGTTGCCGCCGAGCTGGATGTCGGTGCCGCGGCCGGCCATGTTGGTGGCGATGGTGATGCCGCCGGGCACGCCGGCCTGCGCGACGATCGACGCTTCCTGCTCGTGGAAGCGCGCGTTGAGCACCTGATGGGGAACCGGATCGCCGTTCGACTTGGTGTCGGCGGCGAGCCCCGCCAGGTAGGAGGCGATGTCGTCGAGGTAGGCCTTCACCTCGGTGTCGCGGCCTTCCTTGATGCCTGCCGCCTGAGCCTTGAGCTTATCCGACAACGTCTTGAAATAGCTGCGGTCCTTGAGCAGCGCAGACAATTGCTCGGACTTCTCGATCGACGTCGTGCCAACCAGCGCAGGCTGCCCGCGGCGGTGGCAATCGGCGATGGTGGTGACGATCGCGGCGTATTTCTCTTTCTGGGTGCGATAGATCTCGTCGTCGTCGTCGACACGGCCGACCTTCTGGTTGGTCGGGATCTCGACGACCTCGAGGCTATAGATGTCCATGAACTCGCTGGCTTCGGTATTCGCCGTGCCGGTCATGCCGCCGAGCTTGTCGTAAAGGCGGAAGTAGTTCTGGAAGGTGATCGACGCCAGCGTCTGGTTTTCCGGCTGGATCTCCACCTGCTCCTTGGCTTCGAGCGCCTGATGCAGACCTTCGGAATAGCGCCGGCCCGGCATCATGCGGCCCGTGAACTCGTCGATGATGACGACCTGGCCGCCCTTGACGATGTAGTCCTTGTCGCGCTGGAACAGCCGATGCGCTTTCAGCGCCTGATTGACGTGATGGACGATGGTCACGTTCTCGATGTCGTAGAGGGAGCCCTTCATCAGGCCGGCGGCCTCGAGCAGGCCCTCCATCTTCTCGTTGCCCTCTTCGTTCAGCGCCACCTGCCGCTGCTTCTCGTCGAGATCGACGTCGGCATCGGTGATCTTCGGCATCAGCGCATCGACGGCGTTGTAGAGGTCGGCGCGATCCTCGACCGGACCGGAGATGATGAGCGGCGTGCGCGCCTCGTCGATGAGAATGCTATCGACCTCGTCGACGATCGCGAACGAATGGCCGCGCTGGACCATGTCGTCCTTGCGCATTTTCATGTTGTCGCGGAGGTAGTCGAAGCCGAGCTCGTTGTTGGTGCCGTAAGTCACGTCGCAGGCGTATTGCGCCTGACGCAGCTCGTCGTCGAGATCGTGGACGATGACGCCGACGGTGAGGCCGAGGAAGCGGTAGACCTGACCCATCCACTCGGCGTCGCGCTTGGCGAGGTAGTCGTTGACGGTGACGACGTGGACGCCGTTGCCGGCCAACGCATTGAGATAAACGGGCAGCGTGGCGACGAGCGTTTTGCCTTCGCCGGTCTTCATCTCGGCGATGTTGCCCTCGTGCAGCACCATGCCGCCGATCAGCTGCACATCGAAATGGCGCTGGCCGAGCGTGCGCTTGGCCGCTTCTCGAACGGTGGCGAACGCGGGCACGAGCAAGGCGTCGAGGCTGATGCCGTTGGCGATCTGCTCGCGGAACGTGACGGTGCGCGCCTTGAGGTCGGCATCCGACAGCTTTGCGATCTCGTCCTCGAGCGCGTTGATCGCCTCGACCTTGGGGCGGTAGACCTTGATCCGGCGCTCGTTGGACGAGCCAAAAATCTTCGAGGCGAGACCGCCGAGAGAGAGCATCAGGTAGCATCCTCGATCAGGGGTTGGCTGCTCCGCAGTCGCGAAGCCGCCGAACCTGGAAAATTGTCGTGCGCAGTCCGCTTCGCATCCGCCAAGCGCCAGCACAAGGTTCCTGATCGAAAGGGATCGCGAAACCTGCGCTCGAGCCTGCCGGACGGCCAGACGGCTCAGATGTCGCGCCGTTTCGCGGCAGAGATAAGAACCGCACCCCTATATTGTCAACGCGTTCTCACGCCGCCGGACGCGATGCAGCCACCGAGGACGCACCGGAAATAGCGGTTGAGCCGCGTCGGGGCGCCTGAAAGCCGACTTCGGCAGGACTTGGCAGCCCGCAACGGCGGGACGTGGCGAATTGTTAACTTGGCAGCTCCCGACGGCGTGGTCTAAGCAGCCGGGATGTTCGCCGGCCCCGCCCGCGAGCAGCCTTGCGCCGTGTCTGATCGCCAGTTCGCATCAACAATCCGGGAAAATCGGCCGTGACCCTCAACGTTCGTCGCTTCCTAGCCGCCAGCGCATTGACCATCGCCATCATCGGTGGCGTCACCCTTCCCGCCTCGGCTCAAGACAAGGCGGCCGCGCCCGGCGAGATCGTGGCCAAGGTCAATGGTAAGAACCTGACAAACGCCGACATTCAGCGCGCCGAGAGCGAGATCGGCGCGGATCTGGGCAGCTTGCCCGAGCAGCAGCGCCGCCGCGCCCTGGTCGAATTCCTGATCGAGAACCAGATTTTCGCCGATGCCGCCGAGGAGCAGAAGCTCGGCGCGGGCGACAGCTTCGATGGGCGCATGCAGTATTTCCGCCGCCGGGCGCTGCGCGACGCCTACTTCGACAAGAACGTCAAGGAACAGATCAGCGAAGGCGCCGCCAAGACGTTCTACGACGACCAGGTGAAGGGCATGAAGCCGGACGAGGAAGTCCAGGCCCGCCATATCCTCGTCGATAGCGAGGACAAGGCCAAGGAACTCGCTGCTAAAGTGAAGGCCGGCGGCGATTTCGTCGCGCTGGCCAAGGAGAATTCGAAGGACCCCGGGTCCAAGGACGAAGGCGGCATGCTCGGTTATTTCAGCCGCGGCCAGATGGTGCCGGCATTCGAGGATGCGGCGTTCGCACTCAAGAAGGGCGACATCTCGGCGCCGGTGAAGAGCCAGTTCGGCTGGCACGTCATCAAGCTCGAGGATCGCCGCCCGAAGAAGTTGCCGTCGTTCGACGAGGTCAAGGAGCGCATCCTGTCGTCGATGATCTACCGCAAGGCTCAGACCGTCGCGGGCGATCTGCGCGCCAAGGCCAAGGTCGAGTACATCGACGCCGAGATCAAGAAGCAGGTCGAGGAGCAGGACAAGTCCGCAGACGCCCAGAAGAAGGCCCTCGAGGAGCAGATCAAGGCTCAGATCGAGGCCCAGGACGCGCAGCAAAAGGCTCAAGACAAAGCCAAGGGCGCGGTTGACGGCCAGAAGAAGTAAGCTGGCTCTGCCTGCTCAGAATGCCGAAATCCGAAATCGGGCCGCTTGATTAGAGCGGCCCGATTTGTTTTGTGGCGAAAATGGTTTGCTTGGCGCTTCGGATGCACACACCGCGTCGGGGCTTGCCCCGGAGCGGCCGGGAAAGCATCCGCGAGTCTTGTTGGGCGCTTCAGATGCCGACACAGCATCCGCGCCAGACTGTCACCGTTTTTCGGGAGCAGCCCATGGGTAAGACCGCCGCCATATCGCCGTTCGCGCCGAAGTCGCTTGCGCGGCTGCCGGCGATCGAAGGCGTGCGCTTTGCGACGGCCGAGGCGGGCATCCGCTACAAGGGCCGCACCGACCTGATGGTCGCGGTGATGGACGAGGGCACCACGGCCGCGGGCGTGCTGACGCAATCGAAGACGGCGTCGGCGCCGGTGCTGTGGTGCCGCAAAAGCCTCAAGGCCGGCACGGCGCGTGTGCTCGTCGTCAATTCGGGCAACGCCAACGCCTTCACCGGCAAGAAGGGCAGCGACGCCGTTGCGCTGACGGCGAAGCACGCCGCCAAGGCGGCCAAGTGCCCCGAGCGGGCGGTGTTCGTCGCCTCGACGGGCGTTATCGGCGAACCGCTCGCCGCGGATAAATTCGCGCACCTGCTCGACGGTCTCGTCGCCAGCGCCGAACCCGACCGTTTCGAAGCGGCCGCGCGCGCCATCATGACCACCGACACCTACCCCAAGCTGGTGACGCGCAAGGCGCGGCTCGGCGGCGTTGACGTGACGCTCAACGGCTTCTGCAAGGGTGCCGGCATGATCGCGCCCGACATGGCGACGATGCTGTGCTTCCTGTTCACGGACGCGGCAATCGCAGCTCCGGTGCTGCAGGCGCTGGTTGCAGAACACGCCAAGACGACGTTCAACTGCATGACGGTCGACGGCGACACCTCGACCAGCGACACCTGCCTGATGTTCGCGACGGGCGCGGCGGCGAAGCGCGGGCAGCGTCCAATTTCGCGCCCCGGCCCCGCACTGGCCGAGTTCTCGCAGGCGCTGCACGCACTGATGCGCGATCTCGCGATCATGGTGGCCAAGGACGGCGAGGGGCTGTCGAAGTTCGTCACGTTCGAGGTGACGGGCGCCAAAACCTGGGCAGCGGCACGCAAGATCGCGCTGGCCTGCGCCAATTCGCCGATCCTCAAGACCGCAATCGCCGGCGAGGACCCCAACTGGGGCCGCGTCGTGATGGCGGTCGGCAAATCGGGCGAGGCCGCGAACCGCGACCGGCTGGCGATCTGGTTCGGCGAACATTGCGTGGCGCGTGACGGCGAGCGGGCGGCGGAGTACGTCGAGAAAACCGTCGCCGCCTATATGAAGAACCGTGAAATCACGATCCGGGTCGACGCCGGCGTGGGCAAGGCCGCGGCCACGGTCTGGACCTGCGATCTCACCCACGACTACGTGTCGATCAATGCCGACTACCGGAGCTGATTGCCGGTCCGACGCAATGGGTGCGACAATTTCGCACACCCCAGCCCCCTCAGGACACGCATGACCAAACCCATCCTGTTGGTCGCTGCTGCGGCCTTGATCGACCCCGACAACCGCGTGCTGCTTGCGCGGCGCCCTCCGGGGAAATCGATGGCGGGGCTGTGGGAGTTCCCAGGCGGCAAAGTCGATCTCGGCGAGACGCCGGAGGCCGCACTGTGCCGGGAGCTTTCCGAAGAGTTATCGATAGATGTCTGCCAGACCTGCCTCGCGCCCTTCACTTTCGCGAGTTATGGTTATGAAAAGTTTCACCTTTTGATGCCAATTTTCTTGTGCCGGAACTGGGACGGTGAGCTTGCCCCGCGTGAAGGGCAAGAGATCGCCTGGGTCCGGGCCGGGCGGCTGTCCGACTATCCGATGCCGCCCGCCGACGTTCCGATCGTACCCTGGCTACGGGATCTACTCGGCTGATGCGGGCATCGCGCCAGCTGTGGACTTGGAGCAGCACACGCCATTCCAAGCGGCAGGACGCGCGACGGAAGAATGAGGCGATACCGTGACAGCGGCGAGCTAACTCTGCTAAACGGACATCGGACACGGTTCGAAAACAGCCAAGTCAACTGGCTTTAAGGCCAAGACAGGTCCAGGAGGAGAAAAAATGAAGAAGTCAGTTGCAGTCGCGTTCTGCGCCGTTGCCGGATTGGCGATGATCTCGTCGCCCGAAGCCTACGCTCAATCCAAGAAGAAGAAGGCCGCCGCCGATGCGGCGCCCGTCGCCGCCAAGCAGTGGACCGACTGCTCCAAGGTCGATCCCGCCAAGCGCGACGTCTGCATCCGCAGCCTGCCGACCGTGCGCGGCCCCGTGCCGATCGCCGGCGCTGCTGTTGCTGCTCCCGCGAAGGATGCAAAGGCGGCTGCCGCACCGGCCAAAGCCGCAGCAAAGGCCGCGGCTCCTGCTGCTGCCGTCTCCGCCTCTAGCCCCTGCGCCAAAGTCGAAGCCGGCAAGCTCGAAGCCTGCCTCAGCCGCGCTCCGGCCTCGAAGGGCCCGGGCTGGGCCGCATTCGCTGCCCGCGCTGGCGGCAAGAAGAAGTAAGACGCGGATCCAACGGTCCGCCGCACAAACAACAATGGTCCAGTACGCGAGGCGTGCTGGACCATTTTTCATTTCGGGCACGGGCCTGACAGTTAGCAGACGTAAGGTTCACGGCTTGTCCGCCGACTTGACGACATGCTCCGCGACACCGAGGGCGTCGGCCAGCCGCACCTTGGCGGAACCGGGCCGCAACGGCTGCTGCTGGCTCTCGTGCGGAACCCAGGCAGTCAGCGTAACGATCTCGAAGGTCGCTTCGATGCGACCATCGGGACGGGCGAACCGGTCGGCGTAGATCTCGCAGGCTCGGACCAGTGTGCGCCGACGCGTCGGCTTACGACTGCGATGGCTGAGCGCATTGCTGCCGCCCATCGCCTTGATATCGCGCATGAGCGCCAATGGCGACGCATAGGCCACCCTCACGACGTCGCTATCGACCACCGGGAGCGCAAACCCCGCGCGCTGCAGAAGACCACCCAGCTCGCGAACATCGGCGAACGGCGCGACACGCGGCGACGCGCCACCCTCGATCTCGGCTTCGGCCTGCAGCCAGGCGTCGCGTAGCTCCACCAGCGTCATGCCGCCGAGCAGCGCCGCAAGCAGCAATCCGTCCGGCTTCAGCGCCCGGCGGATCTGCACGAGCGCGCCCGGCAGGTCGTTGACCAACTGCAGGGTGAGCCCGGACACGACGAGATCCAACGACCCATCGCGGAACGGCAGCATCTCCTCGTCGGCAACCACCCGCATACCCTGGCTGCCATCGAGCAGGCGGGACGAGAGATCGGCCGAGATCACCGCGCCGACGTGCGGCAGGACGCCGATGCGTCGTCCCACCGCGCCATGGGCCGCGCCCAGGTCGAGCACAGCCGGAAATTCGCGCCGCACGATCGACAACCGTTCGGCGAAGTCCTCGGCGACCCGATCGAGTAGAAAGCCATGCGCGGCGGCGCCAGGGGCGGCGCGGTCCCGCCGCTGTGCGACGAGCGAGCGGTCGAAGACGATCGCGGCTTGTCGTGACTCGTCCGTCATGGATCGCTGGCGTCCTCGGCTGTCGGCGGGCGTCGCGGCGGGCCGTCGTTCTGATCACGGACGGCCTCGCCGCGCTCGCCGGTTCGGTTTAGCATGATCGGCCGGACTTGCAGTCGGGTTCTGTGCGGAGTTGAGCGAGGCCATGAGTAGACATTCGGACCCGAGCAGCAAACCAGTCACCGGATCAGGTCATGCCCGCAATGCCTTCGACTTCGGGCGCGCCTGGCTGCAGTCGGCCGGCCGCACCGTCGCCGACGTCATCGTGCCGCCGGTCTGCCTCGGCTGCCATACCGCGCTCGCCGCACACGATACGCTGTGCCCCGATTGCTGGCGCGGCATCGATTTCATCCGGCCACCGCTGTGCGACCGGCTCGGGCTGCCGATGCCGTTCGACGCGGGCGAGCGGATGATCTCGGCTGCCGCCGCGGCGAGCCCGCCGATCTACGACCGGGCCCGCGCGGTCGCCCGTTACGACGGCACGATGCGCGATCTCGTGCTGTCACTCAAATTCCATGACCAGCATCAAGCGCGGCGGCTGTTCGGGCGATGGCTCGTCGACGCGGGCCGCGACATTTTGGCCGACGCGGAGGTGATCGTGCCGGTGCCGCTGTCGCGGCTGCGCCTGATCTGGCGGCGGTTCAATCAGTCGGCGGTTCTGGCGCAGGAAGTGGGACGGCTGACCGGCGTTCCGTTCCAACCGCTGGCGCTGGTCCGGACGCGGCGCACGCGCCCGCAGCCGGGACTGTCACGCAACGAGCGGGAAGCCAATGTTCGCGGCGCTTTCGACGTGCCGGCCGCGCACGAGGCCGATATCGCTGGCCGGGCGGTGTTGCTCGTCGACGATGTGGTCACGACCGGCGCGACCATTGCAGCGTGCGCCAAGGCGCTGAAATCGGCCGGTGCCCGCCGCGTCGATGTTCTCGTGCTCGCATTGGTGACCGATCAGGCGCTGGTCACGCGTTGAACGCAGATATCCACGATCATCGGCCACACGAGAGGAGTTTATAGGGGCGACGTCTTTGACCGAGCCCGGCGGCGCACTAGATTGGGACCACAGGATGAAGATGCCCAGGAGACTGCGCAACAATGGCCAAGATTACGATCTACACGTCCATACTCTGCCCGTACTGCCATCTGGCCAAGGATCTGTTGCGCCGCAAGGGCGTCAACTTCGACGAGATCGATGTCGGCGGTCGCGGCGATTTGCGGAGCGAGATGACGCAGCGGGCCGGCGGCCGCACCTCGGTGCCGCAGATCTTCATCGGCGACACCCACGTCGGCGGGTGCGACGACTTACATGCGCTCGACCGCGCCGGCCGGCTGGATCCTTTGCTCTCGGCTTGAGCATCAACCGCATCGTCACGTTCGGAGCCCCATGACCACGCCAGCCGCCCCGACCCGATTTCGCGCCGGCCTCGTGCAGATGTGCTCGGGACGCCATATCGAAGCCAATGTCATCGCGGCGACGGCGCTGATCCGCGAGGCCGTTGCCCTGGGCGCGCAGTATGTGCAGACGCCCGAGGTGACGACGCTGATGGAACTCGACCGCAAGCGGCTGTTCGCCGAATGCCGGAGCGAGGACGACGATACGTCGCTGGCGCATTTCCGCGCTCTGGCCCGCGAGCTCGGCATCTGGCTGCACATCGGCTCGATCGCGGTCAAAGTAGAGGGCGATAAGCTGGCCAACCGCAGCTTCGTGATCTCGCCCAAGGGCCGCATCATCGCCCGCTACGACAAGATCCACATGTTCGACGTCGATTTGCCGGGTGGCGAAAGCTACAAGGAGAGCCGAAATTACGCGCCCGGAAACGTCGCTGTTCTGGCCGAGCTGCCATGGGGACTTCTGGGACTCACGATCTGCTACGATCTCCGTTTCCCGGCCCTGCACCGGTCGCTGGCCAAGGCGGGAGCGCAATTCATCGCCATCCCTGCGGCATTTACCAAGACTACGGGCGAAGCGCACTGGCATACATTGATCCGCGCCCGCGCCATCGAAACGCAATGTTTCGTCTTGGCTGCCGCGCAGGGCGGACACCACGAGCACGGCCGCGACACCTTCGGTCACAGCCTGATCGTGTCGCCGTGGGGAGAGATTCTGGCCGAGGGTGGCGTGGAACCGGGCGTGGTGGTGGCCGACATCGATCTCGCCGTACTCGCGGATGTGCGACAGCGGGTGCCGTCCCTGACCCACGACCGCGCCTTCACGATCGCCGCGATGCGCGCGCCGGACAAGTCGACAACATGATCCGCTATCGCCTCGTTTGCCGTTGCGGCCACGAGTTCGAGACGTGGTTCCAGAGCGGCGCGGCCTACGACACAGTCGCGGGTCGCGGCGAGCTGGTGTGCCCGATCTGCGGCGGCGCAGAGATCAGCAAGGCGATCATGGCGCCGAGCATTGCCAAGAGATCCGACGTTTCCGAGCTGGCCAGACCGGCCAATCGAC
This sequence comes from uncultured Alphaproteobacteria bacterium, assembly GCA_963819775.1. GTDB lineage: Bacteria > Pseudomonadota > Alphaproteobacteria > Rhizobiales > Hyphomicrobiaceae > JAKAML01. The sequence continues at coordinate 195,072 of CAWFXM010000011.1, read as the reverse complement.
GACGAGCCGGCGACACCGATGGCGACGGTTCATTCCGAGATGAGGGCGGCACTGCGGCGGCTGCGGCAAGAGGTCGAGGACAAGGCCGACAATGTCGGACCGCGGTTCGCGGACGAGGCCCGCAAGATCGACGCCGGCGACGCACCCGACCGCGGCATTTATGGCGAAGCGACCGCCAGCGAGGTTCGTGGACTTATCGAGGACGGCATCGCCATACTGCCCTTGCCGCGGCTGCCGGAAGAGTACAATTGATCCGCCGCCGCACGTCGATCGATGATCGCTCGATCACGGCGCCGTGGCGAGTGCGACCAGCGTATAGCGCAACGCCGCATCGACATCGCGTACCGTGTGGGTCGGCGCGACGTAACCCGCAGGCGTCCAGGCGTATTCGCCGTTTACGCAGCGCCAAATTCCGCGCATATGCGACCCGCGATACGCGATCAGCTCTTCGGCGTTCTCGATCGTGAAGCTGAACCCTCGCTGCGCCAGAATGGGCTGAGACAGCAAAGCGTCCAGCAGCTTTTTTATTTCAAGCGCGTTACACATTTTTTGATATCCGGGAGAGCGCGCAATTACGGCCAGACGAGCTGGCGTAATTCTCGCTTTTTCAAATTAAAACTCGCCCAAACATATCTGGCATTTCAGTCAGAGCCGCAATCATTAATGGTCGGATAAGTTAAGCAATTAAATCATGGCTCGATGCATTTCGCAATCAATGCAATTTCATTTGTCATTCAATTCGCGGTACATTTTCTCGAAATGCCTGCAGGCAAGTTAAAATTCTCATAACCACATCCGTTCCCGCCGGACCAAGCGTCGGGCCGGCGCGGCGATCTCACACCACTGCGACAGCGAGTTCGCCGACGCCATCGATGTGGCCCAGCATGCGATCACCTGCGACGACCGGACCGACGCCCGCGGGCGTGCCGGTCAGGATGAGGTCACCGGCGCGCAGCTCGAACAGGGTCGAGAGGATGGCGATCTGATGCGGAATGTCCCAGATCATCTCCGACAGATCCCCGGTCTGCCGGCGTGCGCCGTTGACGTCGAGCCAGATGGAGCCAGCCGTCGGATGCCCGATCTCGGTCGCGCGCCGCAGCGGGCTCGCGGGCGCCGACTTTTCGAACGCCTTGCCGACCTCCCAGGGGCGCCCGAGCTTCTTGGCCGCCCCTTGCAGGTCGCGGCGCGTCATATCGAGTGCGACACCGTAACCGAATACGTGAGCGAGACTATCCTCCGCCCTGATATTGACGCCACCCGATTGCAGCGCCACCGCGAGCTCCACTTCGAATTGCACGTCACGCGACAACGGCGGATAGGGAAAGCGGCCATCGATTGCCAAGTTGTCCGGATTCTTCTGAAAGAAAGAATGGCGGCTCTTTATCCGGATCGTGACCCATCTCGCGCGCGTGATCGGCATAATTGCGCCCGACGCAATAAATCCGATGAACCGGGAACCACAGGTCGGTTCCGTCGACGGGGAGGACCGGGACTGGTGCGGCTTCGATGGCGTACTTCATGACTTCTCCCGGCCGGACTTGTTCGGAGGCATCGGACGCGGACAATGGTCGCAGACCCGCCTTCGCGTTCCGGTCATCGGTTTATCACGTATATGGTGCAGATCCAGACCGAGCGGACGCTGCGGCGGACAGCCGACGACCAGACATTTCAGGTGAGAAGCATGAGCGATACGAGCCGCCAGCACGGCACGCCCGAGGCGCAGGAGGATGTGGGCTCGAACCCGAGCGGAAATCCGACCCTCGGCGACGTCATTGCGCGGCGGCTGTCGCGGCGCGAGGTGATGGCGGGCGCATTGGCCGTCTCGGCGGTATCGGCGATCGCGGCGGATCTCGACGTGACGCCGGCATCGCGCGCGAAGGGCGACGTCACCGGCTCGACGCCGTCGTTCCGGTTCATCGAACTCGACGCCGGCGTGGACGCCACCCACCACGTTGCAGAGGGTTATGATGCGGACGTTTTGATTCGCTGGGGCGACGCCGTGCTCGGCGACGCGCCGGCGTTCGATCCCGCGCGGCAGACGGCCGCCTCGCAGGCGCGACAGTTCGGTTACAACAACGACTACATCGGCTACGTCCCGATCGATGGATCGAGCGCCCACGGGCTGCTCGTCGTCAATCACGAGTACACCAACGAAGAGCTGATGTTTCCAGGCATCGCGGATGGCCGCACGCGCCCCGAGATCCAGAAGGCGCTGTCGCCCGGCCAGATCGCCGTGACCATGATGGCGCACGGCGGCTCGGTGATCGAGGTCCGGCGCACGGACGGCAAATGGGCGGTCGTTCCAAACTCCAAATACGCGCGACGCATCACGGCGGAGACCGAAATGGCCATCACCGGCCCCGCCGCCGGGCACGCGAGGATGCGCACCAACGCCGATCCGAGCGGTCGCCTCGTCAAGGGAATGATCAACAATTGCGCGGGCGGTGTGACCCCATGGGGCACTTGGCTGACGTGCGAGGAGAACATCAACTTCTACTTCGACGGCAAGGACGCCGCCGCGCAAAGCCCCGACGCCAAGGCGTTGGCGCGGTATGGCTTCGGCAAGCCGTGGAATCCGTGGGCACGCGTCGATCCGCGGTTCGACATGGCGCGCGAGCCGAACGAGCCAAACCGCTTCGGCTGGATGGTCGAGATCGATCCGTTCGACCCGGCATCGGTGCCGAAAAAGCGCACGGCCATGGGCCGGTTCAAGCACGAGGGCGCTGGAAACGTCGTCAACAAGGACGGCCGCTTCATCGTCTACCAGGGCGACGACGAGCGTTTCGACTACGTCTATCGGTTCGTGACCGACGGCCGCGTCGACACCAAGGACCGCGCGGCCAATCGCGATCTGCTCGACAGCGGCACGCTTTCGGTTGCCCGCTTCGACGCCGATGGCACCGGCACATGGTTGCCGCTGACGCACGGTCAGGGCGGGCTTGTCGCCGTCAACGGATTTGCCGACCAAGGCGACGTCGTCATTCACGCCCGGCTAGCCGCCGACGTGCTGGGCGCAACCAAGATGGACCGGCCCGAGGATATCGAGGTCGATCCGAAGACCAACCGCGTGTTCGTGATGCTGACCAACAACACGCGCCGCAAGGCCGGCGATGTCGATGCCGCCAATCCGCGGGCCGGCAACGAATTCGGCCACATCATCGAAATCCAACCCGATGGCGGCGACCACGCCGCGGTGGCATTCCGCTGGGAGATCCTGCTCCGCTGCGGCGATCCGGCGATTGCCCCGGTCGGGGCGACGTTCAACCCGGCGACGACCAAAAACGGCTGGTTCGGCATGCCGGATAATTGCGTCGTCGATGCCGCCGGGCGGCTATGGGTCGCGACCGACGGCAACAATCGAAGCAAAACGGGCCGCTCGGACGGCGTCTGGGCGGTCGAGACCGCGGGGCCGGCACGGGGTACGTCGAAGCTGTTCTACCGGGTTCCCGAGGGCGCGGAAATGTGTGGCCCTTACATGACGCCCGACATGGAGACCTTTTTCGTTGCCGTGCAACATCCCGGCGAAACTTCGGACGACAGCACTTCTGGGCTGTCCACATTCGATAAGCCATTGACGCGTTGGCCGGATTTCAAGGACGACATGCCGCCGCGCCCGTCGGTGGTGGCCATCACCCGCAAAGGCGGCGGCAAGATCGCCAGCTGACGGCCCCAGGCGTGACCGGCCCGCGCCGCAGCCGGAGACGCGACCGCGCCAAAAGAGAACCTTGCGGTTCCCCCCTTTCGCGGTGCATCACAGGGCAACTGGCGCGGCCGTTCAAGGTCGGCCACGATAATGACGAGCGGGATAAGAAGCGGGAGCAGCGACGCCTCCCAACCCCGCGTCCTGGAGATCCGAACGCATGCAGCAGCGACTGACGACAGCGCACGCCGGGCCAGCCCGCTCATTGGCCCAGGTCGGGGTAGAGGCCGGAGACGGCGCCATCCGCCACGACTGGACGCGCGCGGAAGCGCAGGCGATCCATGATCTGCCGTTCAACGATCTGCTGTTCCGCGCGCAACTCGTGCATCGCCAGAGCTTCGACCCCAACCGCGTCCAGATGAGCCGCCTGCTGTCGATCAAGACCGGCGGCTGCCCGGAGGATTGCGGCTATTGCAGCCAATCGGCGCACCACGCGTCGGGGCTCAAGGCGTCGAAGCTGATGGAGGTCGAGCGCGTGCTCGCGGAAGCGCGGAAGGCGCAGGCGCCAAGGTGCGACACGCTATTGCATGGGCGCGGCCTGGCGCAGCCCCAAGGACCGCGACATGGATCAGGTCGTCGCCATGGTCGAGGGCGTCAAGGCCATGGGCCTCGAAACCTGCATGACGCTCGGCATGCTGTCGGATGGCGACGTAGGCAAGCTCAAGCACGCCGGGCTCGACTACTACAACCACAACATCGACACGTCGGAGCGCTACTACAGCGAGGTGATCAAGTCGCGCACCTTCGCCGACCGGCTGGAAACGCTGGGCCGCGTGCGCGATGCCGGCATCAAGGTCTGCTCGGGCGGCATCCTCGGCATGGGCGAGACGGCCGAGGACCGCATCGACATGCTGGTTACCCTCGCCAATCTCGAAGCACACCCCGAGAGCGTGCCGATCAACATGCTGATCGCCATTCCGGGCACGCCGCTCGAAAACGCCAAGCGCATCGACGGTATCGACTTCGTGCGCGCCATCGCGCTCGCCCGCATCATGATGCCGCGCTCGTATGTCCGCTTGTCGGCAGGGCGGACCGAGATGAGCGACGAAACGCAGGCGCTGTGCTACTTCGCCGGCGCCAATTCGATCTTCTGCGGCGACACGCTGCTGACCGCCGACAACCCCGGCGATGACGCCGACGCCCGTCTGTTCGGCAAGCTCGGCCTCGAACCCGAGGTGCCGGATGCCGTCGAGGCTCGGGATGCCGGGCGCGCATGAGCGCGCGCTCGAGGCGCTGAAGCGGCGCGGGCGTCTGCGCACGCTCGAAGCCCGCAGCGGGCTCGATTTCGCATCGAACGATTATCTCGGTCTGGCCACGTCGGGCGCGTTGAATGCGGCGGCGCAGGCGGCGCTGGAGCGCGGCGTCGCAGTCGGCGCGGGCGGCTCGCGGCTGCTGCGCGGCAACGACCCCGAGCACGAAGCCTTGGAATCCGAGGCAGCCGAGCACTTCCGGGCCGAAAGCGCGCTCTTCTTCGGCGGCGGTTTTCAGGCCAACTACGCGATCTTCTCGACGCTCCCGGCGCGCGGCGATCTCGTCGTCCACGATGGCTTGATCCACGCCAGCGTGCTCGACGGCATTCGCGCCGGCAAAGCGGACCATGTGTCCACGCCGCACAACGACGCCGGCGCGATCGAAGCGGCGATCTCCCGCTGGCGCGCGGACGGCGGCACCGGCAAACCCTGGATCGCTGTCGAAAGTCTCTACAGCATGGACGGCGACACGGCGCCCTTGTCCGATCTCACAACGATTGCCGATCGCCACGACGCCATGCTGGTGATCGACGAAGCGCACGCGACGGGCGTGCTCGGACCGGATGGGCGCGGGTTGGCCGCACATCTCGAAGGCCGCGACAACGTCGTTTCACTGCACACCTGTGGCAAGGCACTCGGCGCCAGCGGCGCGCTGCTGTTGTCGACGCGGACCGTGCGCGACTTCCTGGTCAATCGCTGCCGGCCGTTCATCTATGCTACGGCTCCGTCGCCGTTGATGGCCGCAGTGGTCCGCGAGAGCTTGCGCATCTGCCGCGACGAACCGCAGCGCCGCACCGATCTGGCCAAACGAGTTGCACGTATTCGGCCAGGGCGAGCGCGGCTCGCACATTGTGCCCGTGGTGGTCGGGGGCGATTCGCGCGCGACCACCCTGGCTGCCGCATTGAAGGCGCGCGGCTTCGATGTCCGCGCCATCCGGCCGCCGACGGTGCCCGAGGGGACCGCGCGGCTTCGGGTTGCGATCACGCTGAATGTTTCGGAGGCCGATGTCGCGGCGCTATCCGCGGCCCTCCAGGACGAATTGGGGAGACTGGCAGCATGAGTGCAGGATTCATCGTCGCGGGGACCGATACCGGCGTCGGCAAGACCGTGTTCGCGGCTGGCCTCGTCACCGCGCTCGGCGGCCGCTACTGGAAGCCGATCCAAGCCGGTCTCGACGGCGAGACGGATGGGGAGGCTGTGCGGCGCCTGACCGCGGATTGCGACGTCGAAATCATCAACGAGATCTACCGGCTGAAACAACTCATGTCGCCGCACCTCGCCGCGGCTCGTGACGGGATCGAGATCGATCTGGCGCGGTTGACCCTGCCGCAAAACCGCAAGTCGCCGGTGCTATCGACCGTCGCGCCGCAGGAACAAGCGGCGGCTGATCGTTCGAACATCGTGGCGTTGAAGCCTCGTGCGCGGAGCGGTTTGACCGCCGTGCCCGGCAACGGCAGCACGACAACCGCGCCGCGGCCGCTGGTAATCGAAGGTGCGGGCGGCGTGATGGTGCCGCTCAACAGGCAAGCCATGCAAATCGACCTGTTCGACAACTGGGCGCTGCCCGTCGTCGTCGTCGCGCGGACGAGCCTGGGCACGATCAATCACACGTTGCTGACGATCGAGGCGCTCAGGCGGCGCAACATCATGATCCAGGGCGTTGCGTTCGTCGGCGACGCCAACAACGAAGTAGAGGAAGACATTGCGAGCTTCGGCCGGGTGCGGCGGCTCGGGCGGTTGCCGTGGCTCGATCCCCTCGACAGCGCAGCGCTCAAGCGCGCATTCGACCTGTCGTTCCGCCTCGAAGACTTCCAGCAATGAATCGGCGCTCTCCGGTCTGGCATCCGTTCACGCAACATGCGGTGCTCGCAGACATCGAGAGCATCGTGCGCGGCGCGGGTGCTTGGCTCGAGACCGCGGATGGACGGCGCATCCTGGACGCGATCTCGTCGTGGTGGGTGGTGACGCACGGCCACACGCATCCGCGCATCGCCGCTGCGATCCGCGCGCAAGCCGAACAGCTCGATCAGGTCATTTTTGCGGGCTTCACCCATGAGCCGGCGGAACGGCTGGCATCGAAGCTCATCGAGCTGGCCCCGCGCGGACTATCGCACGTGTTCTATTCCGATAGCGGTTCGACCGCCGTGGAAGTGGCGCTCAAGATGGCGCTCGGCTACTGGCACAACCGCGGCGAGCCACGGACGGTCATCGCCGCGCTGGAGCACGGCTACCACGGCGACACGACGGCCGCGATGTCTGCCGGTGCGCGCGGTCTGTTCAGCGCGCCCTATGCGCCGATGCTGTTCGACGTGGCGCGGTTGCCGTTTCCCCGCGCGGGGCATGAACAGGCGACGCTCGACGCGCTCGACGCGATGTGCCGAAACGAAAGTGTCGCCGCGCTGATCGTCGAACCACTGATACTCGGCGCTGGCGGCATGCTGATGTATCCGCCGCGTGTATTGGCCGCGATGCACGAGATCTGCACGCGCCATGGCACGCTGTTCATCGCCGACGAAGTGATGACGGGATGGGGACGCACCGGCACAGTGTTCGCCTGCGAACAGGCCGGCATCACCCCGGATATCCTGTGTACGGCCAAGGGTCTCACCGGCGGATCGCTGCCGCTGGCCGCCACACTGGCGAAACCCGAGATTTTTGCCGCGCACTATTCCACCGACCGCACGCGCACGTTCTTTCATTCATCGAGCTATACCGCCAACCCGATCTGCTGCGCGGCTGCACTCGCCAACGTCGCCATTTGGGAGGACGAGCCGGTGCGCGAGCGGATTGTCGCGCTGGCAGCGCTGCAGGAAACGAAGCTCGCGCGTTTCGAGGACGACCCGCGGTTCCGCAATACCCGCCGCATCGGAACCATTACGGCGCTCGACCTCGCCGTGGCGGATGCCGGCTACCTGGCCGAAGTTGGACCACGGTTCTATAAAGCGTCTCTCGCACAGGACGTGTTGTTGCGCCCGCTCGGCAATACGATCTATGTGATGCCACCCTATTGCATCACCAGCGCCGAGCTCGATCTCGTCTACGACGCCATCGATGCCGGAGCGACGCATGCGTTGGCGACGCCGGTCAGCGACCGGGCGTGACGCACTGGAAGGAGTGACCGACATGGGCGCGGAGATCATTGGCCTCGGGCATTACGCGCCTGCGCGCTGCGTGCCGAATGCCGAGATCGAGGCGCGGCTCGGCCTCGACGCCGGTTGGATCGAGGCGCGAACCGGCATCCGCGCGCGCCGCTGGGCCAATCCCGACGAAGCGCTGACCGACATCGCGGCCAAAGCAGGTGAGATGGCGCTGACGCAAGGCGGCATCGATCGCGCGTCCATTGCGCTGACCATCCTCGCCACCTCGACACCCGATCATCTGCTGCCGCCATCCGCGCCGCTCTTGGCGCATAAACTCGGTCTGACGGCATCCGGCGCGATCGACATGGCGGGGGCGTGCGCGGGCTTCCTCTATGCGCTCACCTTCGCCGATGCCTTCGTCAAGACCCACAATGCGCCGGTTCTGGTGGTGGCGGCGAACATCCTGTCGCGGCGCATCAACTTCTCCGATCGCGGCAGCGCCATTCTGTTTTCCGACGCAGCCGGCGCCGTTCTGCTGCAACCAACCGTCGCGCGCAGCGGGCATCGCCGGCGTATCGCTCGCCTCGCACGGCGCAGGTTACGACCTGATCAAAATTCCCGCGGGCGGCAGCCGCAAGCCGTTCTCTGCCGACATCGGCGCCGACGAGACGCTGATGGTGATTACCGACGGTCGCGCCGTATTCACCGAGGCGGTGGGCATGATGGCGCGCACGGCGCGGGAAGCGCTCCATCGCGCGAAACTCGGCATTACGGCGGTCGATCACTGGGTGCCACATCAAGCCAACGCGCGCATCATGGAGGCGACACGCAAACAGCTCGGCATCGCGCCTGAGCAGCTCGTATCCAGCGTCGCCGAGTTCGGCAACAGCTCGGCCGCGTCGATCCCGTTCACGTGGTCGCACGAGGCGGCTGCGCGCGGCATCGTAAGCGGACAGAAATTGCTGCTCACCGCTGCGGGCGCGGGGCTGACCGGCGGCAGCGTCGTGTGGGCGACCTGAACAAAAGACACACTGCCGGGGGAACTTTCTGCACACCCCGTTTGTTTGATCGAGGTCATGTCTCGATCCGCGGAATCGTGGGCTCGTAGCAATGGCAGGCGTGGCCCTCGGGCCGCAGATCGGGAGCCGAATGTCTGCGCGCAATGCGTTGATGTGGACGGATGGCCGCAGCGGGTTGCATGGCCGCCATTTGCAGTGCCTTCTCGAATGAAGCGCTCGATCGTCGCGCATGAGCCGATAGCGTCGCTCACCGCGTCCGCGAAACCCGAACAGCGAAACCCGAACAATAAAGGCAGAGCGGATGCCCCGACTAGCCCGTTCGTTGAGTTTCGCCCGCAGCACCTATGACGTCATCGTCGTCGGCTCCGGTTACGGCGGCGGCGTCGCTGCTTCGCGATTGGCGCGGGCGGGCAAGCGCGTCGCCGTTTTGGAGCGCGGGCGTGAATTCCAGCCCGGCGATTTCCCGCAACGGTTTCCCGACTTGAAGAACGAACTGCAGGTGCGCGGCCGCCGCATCGCGACCGGACCCGACGCGGCGCTATACGACGTTCGGCTTGGCGACGACATGCACGTCCTCGTCGGCTGCGGCGTCGGCGGCGGCTCATTGATCAACGCCGGCGTCGCCCTGCGACCCGACGCTCGCGTGTTCGACGACCCCGTCTGGCCCGATCCGATCGCCCGCGACGGCACGCTCGACAAGGGCTATGCGCGCGCCGCGCAGTGGCTCCGTCCCGCATGTGATCCGCGCGCCGCCGAGATGACCAAGTTCCAGGCGCTGGCCGCGTCCAGCCGGTCGATCGGACAGTCTCTTGTCGCGCCGCAGATCACGGTGAATTTCGCTGGCGGCGTCAGCGCAGCCGGCATTGTCCAGCCCGCGTGTACACGCTGCGGCGATTGTTGCGGTGGCTGCAATGTCGGCGCCAAGACGACCGTCGCCACAACCTATCTTGCCGACGCAGTACGCCATGGCGCCCAGGTGTTCTCCCACAGCCACGTCCGGACCGTGCGCAAAGCACTGCACGGCGGCTGGTGCGTCACCGTGCAACAGCGCGACACCGCTCGAGGCGCCGCGGCGGGCGAGATCGAAATGTCTGCACCGATGGTGATCCTCGCTGCGGGCACGCTCGGATCGACCGAGATCCTGCTGCGGTCACGCGCGGATGGCCTGACGCTTTCCGATCGTCTCGGCAGCCGGTTCTCGGCGAACGGTGACATCATCGCGTTCGGATATGGCGCACGCGATCCGGTGAACGCCGTCGGCATCGGCCATCCGGCAAAAGTTGCGGGGCTCGAGATCGGTGCCGCGGTATCGGGTCAGATCGAATTCAACGATCCCGACCGGCTCGAACATCAACTGTGCGTGCAGGAGGGCGTGTTGCCGTCGTCGCTGGCGCCCGCGCTGCCGCTGTTGTTCATTCCCAACGGCCGGCTGCTCGGCGCGCTGCAAAGCCTCATCAACGGCGTTTACAATGGCCCCTTCGCACGCCTGCAGACGTTTTTTGCGGTATCGCACGACAGCGCGTCCGGCCGCTTTACTCTGGACGACGACCGGCTGGTGCTGTCGTGGCCCGGCGCGGCGAAGGAACCGGTTTACGCGCGGCTCGACGCGGCGCTCGGCGCCATCGTCGGCGAGGCCGGCGGCAGCTATGTCAAGAACCCGCTCGCCGGGACCGTGATGGGACAGCAGCCGGCCACCGCACATCCACTCGGCGGCTGCGGCATGGGCCGGGACTGCGCCGATGGCGTGGTCAACCACAAGGGCCAGGTCTTCGACGCGACCGCCGGGCGTGGATCGGCCGAGGTTTACGAAGGGCTTTATGTCGTCGATGGCGCGGTGGTGCCGCGCTCGCTCGGCGTCAACCCATTGTTAACCATAACCGCTCTGGCCGAGCGCGCCATGATCCACCTCGCCGATGACCACGATCTGGCGTTCGACGACGCGCCGCTCATGGTCGCAGCCTAGGGTGCGATCGGTTCAGATGGAAGCGCGTTGCGCTTCGATCTGAAGCGTAATCGCACCCTACCCTCATGATTCCCAGTGCTATTCACGACATTGGAGGATCGCCATAGCGATCCCATCGATGTCGATGGCACTCTCGCGACCGCCGCTCGGCCCAACGCATCAAGGGTCGCGAAAGCGCCCCATCTCGGACTATAAGCTCGGTTCGCTGATGCTGGCGCCTTGCCACTTCCGCACCGTATCGCTGTACCCGCCCCAGCCTGCCAGCTCCCAACCCCGCCAGTCCATGACCCGCAAATCCCTCAATCGCGTACTTCGACGCATCTACGCCCTGGTGTTCCTGGTGGTGGCGCTGGCGCTCGGGTCCCGCTTCGCCGAGTTCGTCCCCGGCCTGCCTCCAGCGCTGATCGACGCCGCGAGCCGCATCTACGACGTGTTGCGCGACATGAGCCTGTTGATCGCGACCGCCGGCGTCGCATACGTGACCAACGTCTTCCAGAAACGCTCGAAGTTCGTCGAGAGCCTGGAGGAGGAGTGGAGAGGCATCGTCAAAACCAAGTCTGCCCTCTATGCCTTCTGCGAGAAGCCGTACCCCTCGACCGACGACTACCTTGCGGCGTTCTGCCGGATCAGCGAAACGATCGACAACATGCGCATCGTCTACCGCAACGCTGGCGAGACCGGCGAGCTGATCGGGCTCTACCCCTATGCACCGCTGCACGACATGCGCCGCGCGCTGCAATCGATCGATCCGAGGAAGCGCACCAATATTCCGGCTGATGAGCGCAAACTTGCGCGCGATGCCATTCTGCAGTCGTTCTATGCCCTGCGCGAGGTGTTCCTCGAAGAGCTCGATCTCGAAGAACCGTCGCACAGTCTGCTGATTTCCGGCGCCAAGCGGCTCAAGCGATCGGGGACGGAGAATGGCGCACGGCGGCGGCAGGACGCCCAGCGCCGCCAGCTCGTTTCCCGCAATCCGGCACCGACCGAGGCTGACATGCTGCTTTCGCGGCTGTATGCCTTGGAGCAGGCCGAGCAAAGTACGAAGCCCGGAGATGGCTCTGAACGCGAGGCCGATCAGACCCGCGGACGCGACGTGTAAACGGCCTCGGCGCGTTCGGCGTTCGCCTTCTTGACGACGAGTTGCGGCACTTCCAGCGCGGCGAAGGCGGCGTTGATGCGGCGGACGGTTGCCGCCAGATATTCGCGCACCTCGGGCGGCAATTCGGCCGTCGCATAGCGGTCGGGATGATAAATCATCGCCTTGCGATGATAGGCCGATTTCACCTCGTCGAAGGATGCGCCCGCCCGCACCCCGAGCTCGGCATAGGGATCGAACGTGTCGATCTCGTTCGCGCGGCGCGATATCTGGCCGTTGCCGGGCACGTTCACGAGCTTCACCGCTTTGATCGACGTCTTGGCGATCAGGCTGCGCTCGCCGCCGTATGGCTCGAACTCCAGGAACTGCACGCCACCATTCAACAGCTCGACGATGCCACGGCCCTGCGGCGCCAGGAATTTGCCGCGCAGCGAGCGGCCGTCGTCGAGCGTCACTTCGACGGGGATGGCGACGGTGTGAACTGCGGAAACGTTGTCGACTTTGACGCGCTCGAACATGGGTAACGTGGCCTCGCAGGTGTCTCGTTTGGGGATCCCGGACGGCCCCAAGCCCCGATAGCGAGGAGCTAGCAAGGATCATGCAACATCCGCCCGGGGCACGGCAGCAAGGCCGAATTGCCCCTGAGAGCACCCGCCGCAGCCGCAGTAACTAGCGGGAACGCTGCTTGTGTGATACCTGACCGGCAGATTTTTGCGCCGCAGCATGGCCATCGCCCTGCCGCGCCAGATAACCCATCAGACCTTCCAGGTCGCCGCTAGGACCACCAGGACACCCATGAATCTCCGCAACATCGCGATCATCGCCCACGTCGATCACGGCAAAACCACCCTCGTCGACGAACTGCTGAAGCAGTCGGGCACATTCCGTGACAACCAGAAGGTCACCGAGCGGGCCATGGACTCCAACGATCTCGAGCGCGAGCGCGGGATCACCATTCTGGCCAAGTGCACCAGCGTCGTCTGGAAAGACACCCGCATCAACATCGTCGATACGCCCGGTCACGCCGACTTTGGTGGCGAGGTCGAGCGCATCCTGAACATGGTCGACGGCGTCGTGGTGCTGGTGGACGCGTCGGAAGGCCCGCTGCCGCAGACCAAGTTCGTCGTATCGAAGGCGCTGAAGCGCGGCATCCGCCCGATCGTGGCGATCAACAAGATCGACCGCCCCGACGAGCGTCATCTGGACGTCCTCAACGAAGTCTTCGACCTGTTCGCCAACCTCGACGCCACCGACGAGCAGCTCGATTTCCCGGTGCTCTACGGGTCGGGCCGCAACGGCTGGATGGCGTTCGATCCCGAGGGTCCGCGCGAAAATCTCGGCCCGATGTTCGACCTGATCGTCAGCCACGTTCCGCCGCCGACGGTCGAGCCGGGCCCGGCGCGCCTGCTGGCGACGACGCTCGAAGCCGACAGCTTCCTCGGCCGCATTCTGACGGGCCGCATCAGCTCGGGCGTCATCAAGCCGAACATGATGATGAAGGCCCTCAATCGCGAAGGCAAACCGGTCGAGAATTTCCGCGTCTCCAAGGTGCTGTCGTTCCGCGGCCTCGAGCGAGTGCCCGTCGACGAGGCGCACGCCGGAGAGATCGTGGCGCTGGCCGGCATGAGCGAGGCGACTGTCGCCGACACGCTGTGCGATCCCTCGGTCGAGACGCCGATCGCATCGCAGCCGGTCGATCCGCCGACGCTGTCGATGCTGTTCCGCATCAACGACGGCCCGTTCGCTGGACAGGAAGGCGACAAGGTCCAAAGCCGCGTCATCCGCGACCGCCTGATGAAGGAAGCCGAGCGCAATATCGCCATCAAGGTCAGCGACTCGGGCGACGGCGAAAGCTTCATTGTGGCCGGTCGCGGCGAGTTGCAGCTTGCCATTCTTATCGAGAACATGCGCCGCGAGGGCTTCGAGATGACGGTGTCGCGGCCCAAGGTCGTGATCAAGACCGACCCGGACACCGGAGCAAAGCTGGAACCGATCGAAGAAGTGATCATCGACGTCGACGACGGCCACACCGGCATCGTCGTGCAGAAGCTTTCCGAGCGCAAAGGCGAGCTTCTGGAGATGCGCCCGTCGGGCGGCGGACGCACCCGCATGGTGTTCCACGTGCCGACGCGCTCGTTGCTCGGCTACCAGTCCGAACTGCTGTCCGACACTCGCGGCACCGCGGTGATGAACAAGCTGTTTCACGCCTATGCCCCGTTCAAGGGCGAAATCGCCGGCCGCCACACGGGCGTGCTGATTTCGAACTCGGACGGCGAGGCCGCGGCCTACGCGATTTTCAACCTGCAGGATCGCGGGCCGTTCTTCATCGGTGCGCAGACCCGCGTCTACGTCGGCATGATCGTCGGCGAGCACACGCGCGACAACGACCTCGAGGTCAACGTCGTCAAGGGCAAGAAGCTGACCAACGTCCGCGCCTCCGGCAAGGATGACGCCGTGCTTCTGACGACGCCGATCAAGCTGACGCTCGAAAAGTCGATGAGCTACATCACCGACGAGGAGCTGGTCGAGATCACGCCGGAAAGCATCCGGCTGCGCAAGCGCTGGCTCGACCCCAACGAGCGCAAGCGCATGGAGCGCAAGCGCGAGTCGGACCGGGAAGCGAACGTCGCCTGACCGATAGCAGCACCGCGCATCCCGGGATTTTCTCCCGATCTGTTGCGCGGACAAATTGCTGATTTTTCAGCACGTTGATGGCATGAGCGAGGTGAAAAGCGGCGGTCCAGGTCGCTCCCGTCGAGCGCGCCGCGCTTGGACCTTCGAGCCCGTAGTTCTTATCTCACGTTCAGTACTCAACCCTGAACGGAGATCGATCATGAAGTTGGCGATGATGGTTGCCATGGCCGTTGCACTCGGCGCTGGTGCGGCGATGGCCGACGACAAACCCTCGGCCGCCGAGGCCGAAAAGATCGCTGCGACGTTGAAGGCCTGGGGCTGCTCCGGCGGCGAGGCCGAGAAGGAGAGCGAGTCGTCCGGCATCTTCGAGGTCGACGACGCCAAGTGCGCCGACGGCAAGAAGTACGACCTCAAAATGGATAAGGACTTCAAGATCATCAGCATCACCGCCGACTGAACGTCTTGCGCATGGTGACCGAACGCTCGAATGGCCGTCCCGTAGGGCGGCCATTTTCGTCGAGCCACTGCCGTCGCCGCCGCGTTATCCTGGTGAAGTCATCTTCGAGACACCACACTAGCGGCGATGATAGGAAGTCCTTTCACCCGAGAGGCCCATTGACCCCAAAGGCATTGCGTGGCCCGCACCCCAACCGTCGTCCCCGATCGTCCGAGCGTTACAACGCCGCCGCGTACGCTTCAGCCTCAATGGCCGGAGGGCGTGACCCCGACGTCGCAATATCAGGCCGCTCTCGACTACCTTGGCGAGAGTGAGGGCCACCTGTTCGTCACCGGCCGCGCTGGTACGGGAAAATCGACGCTGCTGCGGTGCCTGCGCGAAATGGTGACCGAAGACATGGTCATCGTCGCGCCAACCGGACTTGCGGCGGTCAATGTCGGCGGGCAAACCATCCATTCGTTTTTCGGCCTGCCGCCGCGCCTGATCCGGTCGGACGACATCCGCCGCAGCCGCAACGGCGCCTTGATGCGAAAGCTGGAACTGCTGGTCATCGACGAGGTGTCGATGGTCCGTTCCGATCTGATGTGGGCCATCGACCAATCGCTGCGCATCAATCGCGGACGCCCGCGCGAGCCGTTCGGTGGCGTGCGGCTGGTGATGTTCGGTGACCTGCATCAGTTGCCTCCTGTCGTGCAGGAAGCGGAGGTGGCGAGCCATCTCGACAGCGAACATGGTGGCCCGTTCTTCTTCACCGTCGGCGCGCTGCGGGAAGGGGCCGGCACGGCGCGGCTGGAGCTCGACCAGGTGTTCCGCCAGAAAGACGAGGGCCTGCTCAACGTTCTGAACAAAGTGCGCGAGGGCGAGGCCGACCAGGAGGATCTCGAAATCCTGAACGAGCGCGTCCGCCCGATCCGCACGTTGCGCGAGGGCGACCCGTACGTGATTCTGACGCCGACCAACGCTGCCGCCCAGCGCATCAACATGAGCTATCTCGAAGCCCTGGGCGGCGAAGTCACCGCCTACGAGGCCGGTGTGACTGGGGATTTCAATGCCGGCGCACACCCCACGGACCAGCGGCTGCTACTGAAGCCCGGCGCCAAAGTGATCATGCTTCGAAATGACAGCGACCGCCGCTGGGTCAACGGCTCTGTCGCGCGCGTTTCGCGCCTGTCGGACAAGCAGGTGTGGATCGAGATCGGCGGCAAGGAGTACGAGATCGAGCCGGTGGCGTGGGAGCAGCGGCGCTACGCCTACGACCAGGCGCAGCAGAAGATCGTCGAAACCATCGCTGGCACCTTCAAGCAGTTTCCCGTGCGCCTCGCCTGGGCATTGACCATTCACCGCAGCCAGGGTCTGACCCTCGACCCGGTCTACATCGACTTGGGGCGCGGCACTTTCGCGCACGGGCAAGCGTATGTCGCGCTGTCACGCTGCCGGTCGCTCGAGGGATTGGCGCTGGCGCGGCCGCTCAAGCCCACAGACATTCTGTTCGACCCATCGGTGATGGGTTATCGAGACGTTTTCACTACCCTGGATTGAAATTTTCTCCCACTCAGCACTTATTCGCATCTGCGAGATGACTACATTTCATACAACTGACGCCGCCGCCGAAAACCGTAGCTTGACGGTCAGGAAACCTGAAAGAGCCCTGGGATTCCGTCTTTAGTGCGAAGCACCATTTTTATTGTTGCACTGCAAAAAAGCGCACTATATAAGCAATGTCACACGAACAGAGAGCGCCTCGGATCGAGGAGCCGCCTCCCGAGACGTGATGAACCAGCAAGGCAGGGGCTCCCTGCCAACCAGCAAGGAGAACCACCATGAACGACCAGTTCACCCGCCAGGCCCAGGACATGCTCAACGCCGCCAAGGATGCACGCATCCCCGAGAACGTGCAGGCGATGGCTGAAGAGGGCGTCCTGAAGACCCGCGAGGCCTACGTGAAGATGAGCGCCGTCGCCAAGGATGGCGCCAAGGTCATCGAAGACGTCATGCTCGCCGGCCACGCTGGCGCCAAGGCGATCGGCGACAAGGTGATGCACAACACGATGGTCAACACCGAGGCCGCGTTCGACGCTGCTCTCGCCATGGCCCGCGCCAAGACCTTCCCCGAGGTCGCTCGCTTGCAGGCCAACTTCTGGCAGCAGCAGTTCGCCATCGCCAACGCCCAGACCAAGGAGCTGTTCGACCTCTCGACGAAGGTGAGCAAGCAGACCTTCGAGAGCGTCAACGCCGCGACCCAGAAGTCGTTCGAGCAGATCAAGAAGGCCAGCTGATCGAGCTGGACTGATCGAGCGATACGCATTCGATGCGCCCGGGATCACGATCCCGGGCGCATTTTCGTTCCGGGGCACACCAGCCGCAGGCTGCCCGAACGACGAGTTGCCAATTTTCACGCATACATCTATTCCGGCCCGAGATTGGCGCTATACTCAGCCAATGTTGGGCTCGAGTTCAGCCATAAGCATTCGTCGAGGCCGGCCGGCAGACGCCGCGGAGCTGGCCGATATTTTTCGCGCGTCCTGGCAGCAGACGTATCTCGGCATTATTCCACCCCTCCATCTCGAGACGATGATCCGCCGGCGCGGAAGCGAATGGTGGGCGGGCGCCTTGAAGTCGGGCGACACCGTCTATCTGCTCGAAGTGGCCGGCAAGCCCGCTGGCTATGCGACGTGTGGTCCTGCCCGGGTGCGTGCGCCGTACAAGGGAGAGATTTACGAGCTGTATCTGAGCCCGATCTACCAGGGGCTGGGCTTCGGCGAGCACCTCTTCGAAGCCTGCCGCGCTGGCCTCGACGACCGCAAGCTACCCGGACTGATCGTATGGGCGTTGTCGGCCAATACCCCAGCCATCGACTTCTACTGGCGCCGTGGCGGCCGTCCGTTCCGCACCGCGTATGATCGCATCGGTGGCACCAAGCTCGAAAAGATCGCCCTCGTGTGGGGTTGAGCGGCCTTCATCGGCTGAGGTCCCGGCCGGTCACCCGCCAAGCAGGCCCGGCTTGCCCTCGATGCGCGGTTCGTTCGTGCACTCGAATTTTGGCGCCAACTCGTCGGCGATCCGCCGCGCCAGCATGATGGCGTCGGCGTTGACGGTCGCGTCGATATAGGCAACGTGGCAGGCTTCCTTCTCGGTAATGCGCGTCACCACCAGCACCTGTGACTTGCTGCCGTCACGTGATGCAAAATACCGGACGATCGTTGCGTGCGGCAGATCGCGGCCGAACCGCTTGACGATCCGCCATTCGATCGTGGCACGGCGGCCGCCCTTCTCGAACGGCGTATTGAACGGACCGGGCGTCTGGGTCGCCGCGCGGCGTGCGCCGGGCTTCGGCCCGAACGACAGGAACGCACGCAGATCCCCCTCGGCAAAATAGACCGGGTAACCCGGCAGACCCGGACATTCATGGGCATTGCCGTCGGGATGACGTTTGATCACCTTGCACAGCTTGGGCTCGAGGCTTGTGATGGTGCTCGTGCGCTTGTGATCCGCGCCCTCTGCCGCACCCGCCACAACCAGTCCCAGCATCAAGCCCGCAATTCTCAGTTTCGACATTCCCGGTCCTTTCGCGCCCGTTCAGCCTGATCTTTGCCATCCCATAGCACGGTTCGGCGCCGGACGAGCCGCAGTGGCGCAGCTGAACGACAGCAACGGCACCCGTTCGCAGCCGCGCGCCGCCCGTCCTGGCGTCGAATTGCGACAAATGGTGGATTGCCCGGGGCACTCGTGGCATGCACGGTCTCCGAACCCAAACCGAAGCATAGAAGGTCCGTCATGCGCATCGATGCAATCGCGATCGGCAACAATCCCCCCGAGGACATCAACGTCATCATCGAGGTGCCCGTCGGCGGCGAACCCATCAAGTACGAGATGGACAAGAACGCCGGCACCTTGATCGTCGACCGCTTCCTCTACACGCCGATGCGCTATCCAGGAAACTACGGTTTCGTGCCGCACACGCTGTCGGCCGACGGCGACCCGATCGACGTGCTGGTCTGCAACACGCGCGGCATCATCCCCGGCGCCGTCATCAACTGCCGGCCGGTAGGCGTGCTGATCATGGAGGACGACGGCGGCGGCGACGAAAAAATCATTGCGGTCCCGAGCCACAAGCTGACCAAGCGCTACGACCGCATCACGAACTATTCCGATCTGCCCGACATCTCGGTCCAGCAGATCGAGCATTTCTTTGCCCACTACAAGGATCTCGAGCCCGGCAAGTGGGTCAAGATCCATCATTGGGGCAATGCCGAGGAGGCACGGCGGCTGATCGTCGAGGCCGTCGACCGGGCGAAAGCCGCGAAGTAAGACACAGTCCTGCGCCACATCACCCGCGGCGGCTCCTCCTTCGCGGGATACCGAACGTCGCGGGACAGCGGCGCGGCGCACGTCGCGCCGCGGCTCCAGCCGAACTCCGAGATGTTGCACTTTGCCATCGGGCACGGGGAGATGAAAACGACATGGTCGAGACAACGGGCGATCTGAGAATTGCCGTGATGGGCGCCGCCGGGCGCATGGGCCGGGAGCTGGTGGCCGCCGTACATGCAACGGCCGGTGCGGTGGTGGCGGGCGGAACCGAACGGCCGGGCTCTCCCTATCTCGGCGCGGACATCGGCACGTTGGCCGGCGTCGGCGCGCTCGGGGTCGCCGTCACCGACGATCCGCTCGATCTGTTCACCCGCGCCGACGCCGTGCTCGACTTCACGTCGCCCGCAGCGACCATCGAATTCGCCGGGCTCGCGGCCAACGCCCGCATCGTCCACGTGATCGGCACCACGGGGTTCAACGACGCCGAGGAAGCGGCCCTTGCCGCCGCCGGCCGCCACGCCACCATCATCAAGGCCGGCAACATGAGCCTGGGCGTCAACCTGCTGACGGCGATCACCCGCAAGGTCGCCGAAGCGCTCGATGCGGACTTCGATATCGAGATCATCGAGATGCACCACAACCGCAAGGTCGACGCGCCGTCCGGCACCGCGCTGATGCTCGGCGAGGCGGCGGCGGCCGGTCGCGGCGTGTCGCTCAGCAGCGCCAGCGTTCGCTCGCGCGACGGCCACACCGGTGCGCGCCGCCGCGGCGACATCGGCTTTGCGACACTGCGCGGCGGAGACGTGGTGGGCGACCACACGGTGATCTTCGCCGGCGCCGGGGAGCGCATCGAGCTGACCCACCGCGCGACCGACCGCGGAATCTTCGCACGCGGCGCGGTCAAGGCGGCGTTGTGGGGACGCGGCAAAGCGCCCGGTGTCTATGCGATGCGCGACGTGCTTGGACTGTGATCAGTCGACTACCGGGGCGAACGGCCCGGCCCGAATGGAAAACAACACCATGGACAACGTGCTCGTGCTGGTTCGCCACGGCGAAAGCGAATGGAACCGGCTCAACCTGTTTACCGGCTGGCGCAACCCCGATCTCACCGAGAAGGGCGTGGCAGAGGCCGAGCGCGCTGGACGCCTGATCAAGAGCCTGGGCGTGAAGCTCGACGTCGCCTTCACCAGCGAGCTCAGCCGAGCACAGCGGACGTTGAAGATCATTCTCGACGAAATCGGCCAACCGAACCTCGAGACGATCCGCGACCAAAAGCTCAACGAGCGCGACTACGGCGAGCTGTCGGGCCTCAACAAGGACGAGGCGCGCGCCAAGTGGGGCGAGGAGCAGGTTCTCGTCTGGCGGCGTAGCTTCGACATTCCACCTCCTGGGGGTGAAAGCCTGAAGGATACCGCGGCGCGCGTGCTGCCCTATTACAAGGCGAAGATCTGGCCCGCAGTCCGCGCCGGAAAGAACGTGATCGTCGCGGCGCACGGCAATTCACTTCGCGCGTTGATCATGTATCTCGAAGAACTCTCGGCCAAGCAGATCCTCGAGCGGGAAGTCGCGACCGGCGCACCGATCGTCTACCGGCTGACCGAGAACGGCACCGTAGCCGAACGACGCGACCTGGTGGTCCCACTGCGTGCTTCGAACGAATAGCTGACAGGAGTCCGCAATGACGTGGGACGATCTCCGCCGCCAGGCCCAGGATGACAACCGCAAGGATCGCGACCGGCTGATCGGGGTCTACATCGGCGTGCTCGCCGTGCTGCTCGCGATCTGCGGCATGGGCGGCGGCAACGCGGCCAAGGACGCGACGCTCAAGAACATCGAAGCGACGAACACCTGGTCGTTCTTCCAGGCCAAGAACCTGCGTCGGCAGGTACTGCGCACCCAGGCCGAGGAATTGGAGCTGTGGCTCATCAAAGAGCCGCAGATGCCCGGCGATGCGAAAGCGGCCGTGACGGCCAAGATCGCCAACTATAAGCAACAGGCCGAGCAGCTCTCCAGCGACGAGAAATCACGCGAAGGGCTCGATCAGTTGTGGGAGAAGGGCAAGGCGCTGGAGGCGGCCCGCGATGTGGCCATGGCGCGGGATCCGTACTTCGATTACGGGCAAGCGCTGCTGCAAATTGCCATCGTGCTGGCGTCGGTCGCCTTGATCTCCAGCGGCCAAGCACTTCTCTTGCTGAGCGCCCTGATCGGGATTACGGGATCGCTGCTGATGTTGAACGGATTTCTGCTGGTCGTTCGGCTGCCGTTCATCTAGCTGCCTATATCTGGGGAAACCTGCCCGAACTTCGCACTCCGCGTCTTTCGACCCGCTATCAAGTCGTCCATGGATGTGTGTAGGTTCGCGAATCAGTTTTCGACGCAACAAGGACATGACCAACATGAACATCATCAAGTCGACGCTCATCGCCGCCGTGGCTGCAATGGCACTCTCGTCCGGCGCCGCATTCGCCAAGGACAAGAAGCCGGCTGCTCCCGCCAAGCCCCGCAGCGAGGCGTCGCTCGCCTGCTCGAAGCAGGCCGACGAGCAGAAGCTGACCGGCAAGCCGCGCAAGGCTTTCCGCACCGCTTGCCTCAAGAAGGCCAAGGCCGCCGCCGCTCCGGCCAAGCCGGCAGTGACGGCTCCGGCTGTGAAGACCCCGGCTGCACCCGCCAAGAAGAACTGATTGCACGTCGAGGCTCTGAAATCAGACGAAGCGGCCCGGACCCAGCGTCCGGGCCGCTTTCGTTTGCGCTTCACCATCCTGCACTTGCCCAAAGCCCGGCCAGCAGCTAGCAGATGCGCACCAATCTATCGCGCACGCCGAAACAAGCCGGGAGAACGACCATGGCCACTTTCAATCTTTTGCTGCTGCCAGGCGATGGGATCGGCGTCGAGACCATGGCCGAGGTCGAACGGCTGATCGCGTACTTCAACAAGAAAAGCAACAAGGCCAAGTTCGCGACCTCGACCGATCTTGTAGGCGGCGTCGCCTACGACAAGCATGGCGTGGCGATCACCGATGCGGCGATGGCCAAGGCCGACGCCGCAGACGCCATCATCTTCGGCGCCGTCGGCGGACCGAAGTGGGACGCCGTCCCCTATGAGCACCGCCCCGAGGCCGGACTGCTGAGGCTTCGCAAGGATCTCGACCTGTTCGCCAACCTGCGCCCGGCCATTTGCTATCCGGCCCTCGCCGACGCCTCGACGCTGAAGCGCGAAGTGGTCGAGGGGCTCGACATCTTGATTCTACGTGAACTCACCGGTGGCACCTACTTCGGTGAGCCGAAGGAGATCGTCACGCTCGAGAACGGCGAAAAGCGCGCCGTCGATACCACCGTCTACACGACGCGCGAGATCGACCGGCTGGCGCGAGTCGGCTTCGACCTCGCCCGCAAGCGCCGCAACAAGGTGCATAGTGCGGCGAAGTGGAACGTGATGCGCACCGGCGTGCTGTGGCGCGACGTGGTGACCGCCACCCACAAGGCCTACGCGCCCGAGGTCACGCTCGAGCACATCCTGGCCGACAATTGCGCCATGCAGCTCATTCGCAACCCCAAGCAGTTCGACGTGATCGTCACCGACAACCTGTTCGGCGACGTGCTGTCGGACGAGGCGGCGATGATGACGGGCTCGCTCGGCATGCTGCCGTCGGCGTCACTCGGCGCGCCCGACCCCAAGACCGGAAAGCGCAAGTCGCTGTACGAGCCGGTCCACGGCTCGGCTCCCGACATCGCCGGCAAAGGCCTCGCCAATCCGATCGCCACCATCGCGTCGTTCGCCATGGCGCTGCGCTACTCGCTCGACATGGCGGCCGAGGCCGATCTCGTCGACAAGGCCATCGCCGATGTTCTCGCGTCGGGCCTGCGCACCGGCGACATCATGCAGCCGGGCATGACCAAGGTCGGCACCACCGAGATGGGCAAGGCCATCGCCGCCGCTCTTGAAAAGCTCGCCGCCTGAGGGCTGACGACGGGTCTGCGTCCCCCTGAGACAGCCACGATTGACACATCCGGCGGTCCGAACGTGACCGCCGGACGCGAGATGGCTTCGCCACGGTTGCACGTCGTGAGACAATCTCAGCCGAGTGATTCGCTCCGAAGCGACTTGAGTTGCGACCGGAGCCGGCGGGGACATGCAACATGACGACACAAAACGAGCTGCGCGCAGGCCTCCTGGCCGTCGCCAAGCGATCCATCGGGATCATGGCAGCCTGCACCAACGAGGAAAGCACCAAGCTCTATCTGGTGCTGCCGATGCTGGGCCTGCTCGGCTACGATTTCACCAACCCCTATGAAGTCTATCCCGATCATGCGGCGAGCATCGGCCCCGGCGATACCGCACACGCCGATCTCGCGGTGCTGCGCGACGGCCAGCCGGAAATCGCAATCTCGTGCAAGCAGACCGGCGCGGATCTCGCCGACAGCAGAGGCGATCTGGCGCGCTACTTCAACGCGCTCGCCTCGGTCAAGCTCGGCATCATGACCAATGGCATCGTGTTCGAGTTCTTCGTCGATTCGGCCGGGCCCAACCTGATGGACGACGAACCGTTCATGACGCTCGACCTGGAGACGGTCGCCCGCGTCGGCGTGACCGACGAGGTGCTCGAGTTGCTGATCTCCGTCACCAAAGACCATTACGACCCCGAGACCATCGCCGAGGCTGCGCACGTCCAACTCGTCAAGAAGCGGCTGCGCACCATCTTCGTCGAGGAGGCGAAGGGGCCGTCGGAAGAATTCTGCCGGTACGCGCTGCAGAAGGCCGGACTGAGCAACGTCCGCAAGGCGGCGATCGAGCGCTACTACGCGCCGATGATCAAGACCGCCTTCGAGGAGAGCCTGGTGTTGCCGGTGGTGCAGCGGCTGCGCTCGGAGCCCGCCGCCGAAGGCCGCTCGCCAGCCGTCGGCCTGCATCAGATCGGACAGCGCATCTCCACCACCGAGCGCGAGATCGAGATCTTCGGCTTCGTCAAACGCCGGCTCGCATTCCTGGTCGAGGACGAGGCGCACTTCGCGGCGATCGACAACGTGCAGATGAAGGACTACGTCGGCAAGCTCGCCATCTACTACGATCGCGAGCGCAAGGGCCGCCTGTTCGACTTCATCGAGGGCGCGGACGGCTATGACAAATACATCTTCCCCGATCCGATCGGCGACATCGTCACCAACAACATCCTCGAGATCGACGACGCGCTGAAGGCGATCTTCGTGACGCGCATCCGCGAACTCGGCGGTTTGTACCAGCCGAGCCGCATCCAGCGGATCGCCTGACGGCGACACAGCAGGCGAGACCCGGCGATGGCCAGCAATTTGTCGACGATCGGGTTCGCATTCGCGTCCGACGACGACTTTCACGACACCATGATCCGGCTGGTCACCGAGGCGCGCGAGTATCACGCCTGCCCTCCGGGCGAATATGCGATCTGGCGCTCGCGCACCGGCGCCGAGGTCTGGTTCCACATCGAGGGCACCGACGCGGTCGGCGTCAACGATCGGGCCATTGCGGGGCTGACGCCGTTCTATGAGGGCGGTCACACGACGCAGCTCGTCATCACCGACGCCGTCGCCCGGCCGGGCTACAATGCCTTCGAAGGGGCATTCCAAGCCAAGGTCGGCGGCACCGGCGATGACGCGGGCTATCCGCTCGTGTTCGATGCCGTCAACTTCGCCGCCTATAGCGACCGCAAGCTGCCGGCGCGCTGGCGCGTTCGCCTCACCGGCTTCGCGCGTGAGCTCAAAGCCTATCCGACAGAAGCCGAGTATTACGCGGCGCAAACTCGCGAGCCGGCGTTTGCGTCGAAGTCGTTCGTCCCGATAGGCATGTTCTCGGCGTCCGCGAACGACGGCGACGACAAGCAGCCGCCGTCATCCTATGCCGCGCTGACCGGACGCGTGATCGAGGCGCGCATGATGGAAAACGAAGCGACGGGGCGGAGTTTTCAGTGGCTCTCGGTCTCGTCGCTCGAGATCCCGATCGACATCGTCGCCGACCCTGACGTGATCGTCGGCGACATCGCCGTCGGCTCGACGGTCGAGGTGATCTGCTTCCTGTTCGGACGGATCATGGACTGAGCCTGATCGTTCGAGGGGTGAGCGTGGGCGAACACTGAGAACGTGTATCAGACTCGACAAAGGAGTGGGCCCACGGTGGTCGGGATGTAACCACTCACACGCTCGCGCCATCGGCGCAGGTGGCCTTCTCGGACTTTACCCAGCCACGCGCTGTCCAGCTCGGCGCATTGGGGTCCCGCCGCGCCTGATCTTCAGTGCGGGCGATGAAATAGAACTCGAAGCAGTTGCGGCCGACCCGCTTGACGCGATAGCAGCCACCGCTCGTATCCATATCGTAGATGGTGCAGAACGATCCGGCCTCAACCGACCAGCGACCGCGCGTCTGCCGATCCCGCTCGCGATATTCGAGCCGTCCGTCGGCTCGATAGTCCTCAGAGAACGTGCGGCCGCTGGCGTAGTGGCCATCGATCTCGACGCCTCTGAATTGCGTATCGAGATCGGCGTCCGACATCCACGCCTCACTCGCGGTCATAGCCCGTGGCACGGACGCCGTGACACATGCGGCGATGGACACGACGAAGGCGAAGCGGTTCAGCATCTTCATAGGCTCACCGAGGAATTGCGCACTCTTCGTCACCACGAAATTGTGACCGCCACAAGCCTTACACTGGCGCCCGAGAGCGCCGACCTGACTCAAGGTCCCACCTACTCTTCGAGGTATCCATGGTCTTCCGCCCTTTGATCGCAGCTTTCATGGCCGCCGCGATGCTCACCCCGCTTTCTTCGCCATCCGACGCCATGGCCGGCTACAAATGGAAGAAGCGGCCGCTGGTGGTGTTCGCGCCGTCCGCCGGCGACCCGGGATTGGCCAAACAGCGCGTGATCGTCGCGGACCTGCGACCGGCGTTCCAGGACCGCCAGATCGTCGTCGTCTACGTGGTGGGCGAACAAGTCAGCACAGAGCTTGGAGACGGTCCCGGGCTCGGCGCGGCGGCCCTGCGATCTCGCTTCGGCGTCGGAGCAGACGCGTTTCGCGCGGTACTGGTCGGCAAGGATGGCGGGGTGAAGCTGTCGTCGGGGAAACCGATTGCAGCCGGCACACTGTTCTCGACAATCGACGCCATGCCGATGCGCCGCGACGAAACGAGAAAGCAATAACCGGGCAGACCGCGCGCAAGCCGCCGAGACGAATAGCGTCTTGAATATCCTCCCCGCCCCGCGTATTGCATCGCGCTTGGTACAAGGCTGATCGCAATCGCGGTCGTGGCCGTTTTTAGCCTGAAACATCAAGGACTTTATCAATGGGCTACAGAGTCGCCGTCGTCGGCGCCACCGGCAACGTTGGCCGCGAAATGATGAACGTGCTCGCCGACCGGAAATTTCCGCTGGACGAGATCCACGCCATCGCCTCGCGCCGCTCGCTCGGCACCGCAGTCTCCTTCGCTGATCGCACGCTGAAGTGTCAGGACCTCGAGCAGTTCGATTTCTCGAAAGTCGACATCTGCCTGATGTCCGCCGGCTCGGCCGTTTCGAAGGAATGGAGCCCGCGCATCGGCGCCAAGGGCTGCGTGGTCATCGATAACTCGTCGTGCTGGCGGTACGATCAGGACGTGCCGCTGATCGTGCCCGAGGTGAATGCCGAAGCCATCCGCGGCTTCACCAAAAAGAACATCATCGCCAACCCGAACTGCTCGACCGCGCAGATGGTGGTGGCGCTGAAGCCGCTGCACGACGCCGCCAAGATCACGCGCGTCGTCGTTTCGACCTACCAGTCGGTATCGGGCGCCGGCAAGGACGCGATGGACGAGCTGTGGAACCAGACCAAGGGCAAGTACGTGCCCGGCAGCGAGATCTCGCCGAAGAACTTCCCCAAGCAGATCGCCTTCAACTGCATTCCTCAGATCGACGTCTTCATGGAGGACGGCTACACGAAGGAGGAATGGAAGATGCTGGTCGAGACCAAAAAGATCCTCGACCCGAAGATCAGGTTGTCGGCGACTTGTGTGCGCGTGCCGGTGTTCGTCGGCCACTCCGAAAGCCTCAACATCGAATTCGAGCGCCCGATCTCTCCCGAGGAAGCGCGTGAAATCCTGCGCAATGCTCCGGGAATCATGGTGCTCGACAAGCGCGAGGCGGGCGGCTACGCGACGCCGGTCGAGTGCGCTGGAGAGTACGCGACGTTCGTGTCCCGCATTCGCGAGGACGCCACCGTCGAGAACGGGCTGGCTATGTGGATCGTTGCCGACAATCTGCTGAAGGGCGCCGCGCTCAACGCGATCCAGATCGCGGAGTTGATGATCGAGCAGGGGCTGCTGACCAAGCGCGCGGCTTGATCGGGTCGCGACGGCCGTTGCCGGCAAGCAAAAGTCCCGCACCCTGAGAGGTTGCGGGACTTTTTTGAATTTGAGCATTATGCGGCGGTAAGGTGGGGTCCCGGTATCGGCTCCCGTCAGCCCTTCTTGCCAGATCCGATCGCGGCGGGCTGCTCCGGCGGCTGCAACTCGGTCAACGCTTCCACGATCGTATTCAGATCAGTGATGAAGCGGTCGCGCTGCTGTCCGGTCAGAACCGAAAGCACCTTCTCGTCGACCCGGCGCGCCATCGGCTCGGACGCCTTCAACGTGCGCCAGCCTTCTTCGGTCAGCTTCACAGCGTACGCACGGGCATCTTCCTTGGTGCGGCGGCGCTGCAGCAAGCCCTTTTTGAGCATCCGGCGCACGATATCGGCGAGCGTCGACCGGTCGATGCCGGTTTTGTCGACGAGGTTGGTCTGGCTCAAGCCCTCGTTCTGCGCCACCGTGATGAGCACGGCGTATTGGCGCGGCGTCAGGTCCGCAGCACCCATCTCGGCTTGGAATATATCTCCTGCACACTGTCCCGCGCGATGCAGGAGGTGGATCGGGGAGCGCTCGAGACGGGTTGGGGGAGTTTCTTTTGCCATGTTCTTTCTTGGACCCATTCGGCCGTTTCCAATTGACCTCGCTCCCAAAATTGCAGGGCAGCCACGATGGGCTGTGCTTGCACAAGGAAGGAGAAGTTTCAATTTGGAGAAAATACGAAACTGCCGCCGTCGTCCAGTACAAAAATTGTCAATCCTGAATAGAATTCTAACAAGTCTACAGAACTGATACAGTATTCAAATATTCAGTGGCATGATGACTTGAGTTAATCAATTCCGCCAGAATGATACCAGTCATGAGTTAAACTGATATCGGCGGATCAGTCCGATCTGCGCCAGCGCGAACGCCAGCGACAGCGGCAACAGTCCGAACACCTTGAAGCTGACCCAGGTCGACTCGGAGAAGTTGCGCCAAACCAATTCGTTGACGATCGCCATTGCGACGAAGAACAGCATCCAGCGCACCGTCAGCTTGAACCAGCCCTCGTCCGTAAGCTGCAGCTGCTCACCAAACAGGAGCTTTATCAGTGGCTTATCGAGCAGCAGCCCGACCCCCAGCGCGCCTGCGAAGAGGAGGTTGACGAACGTCGGCTTCATCTTGATGAAGCTCGGATCGTTGAGCCAGAAGGTCAGCCCGCCGACCACGCAGACGACCACGGCCGTCACGATCAGCATCGGTGAAATCTTGCCGAGCAGGAGCCGCGAAGCGATCAGCGACGCGACAGTGGAGGCCATCAAGGCAGCGGTGGCCGGGTAGATGCCGTACGCCCAATAGGTCGCGAAGAAAATGAGGAGCGGCGCCAGCTCTATGAGGAGTTTCGTGCCTTGCGTGCCCTCACTGGGGGCCGCCGGCGCCTCGGTCTGCTGCTGCTGCTCATCCGCCATCTTTTGAAAACTCACGTACAGGATCAGGGTCGGATTCGAACTCTTGAGAGCCTAGGCGGCGGGAAACCGTGCCCCGCGACCTTGACGGAGCTGCTCAGACGGAACGGCCGCCTGACGCGCCAGATCGCGTTGAGCGTTGCGGCGCGGTCGTCCGATGGTCGATCGGAATCGCTGCCAACTCACCCGTCACGGCATCGATCGTCGCACGTGCTTCAGCTGGTGCCGCCTGCGCCGCGACTTCCGGAGCGGAGATTCGATGCTTCTGCATCAGTTGAGTCAGAAACCATGCATAAATTCCAGACAGCGGCATGATGAAAGCTATTTTGAAAAGTATCCAGATATTAACCCCGTTCATCTGATAGCCGATGACGCTGTATATTTGCGTATCCTTGAATGATTGACGAACTACTTCATTCATAACCGCAGTGAACACAAAAAACCAAGCAAAGCTCCATGTGAATTTGTTCCAACCTTCCTCGGTATAGTGAAATGTCTTCTCGAACACATACTTGAAGAAGTTACGCTTGAGATAGAGGCCAAGAAACAGGAACCCCGCGAACATCGCATTGAAGATCGTGACTTTGATTTGCACCCACATCGGATCGCCCGTCATCAGCGTCAGCGCGCCGAACACGATCGTGACCGTCGAGGCGATGAGCGGAAAAACAGGCGGACGGCCGAACACATAGAGCATGGCGCCGATGGCGACGAAGGTCGATCCGATGAGCGCCCACGTTCCCGTGTTTATTCCGAACATCGCATTAACGACGAACATCGTCACGAGTGGCCCGAACTCGCTCAGAATGTTGACCGTTTGCTCCGCGTTGAAGGGATAGACCCGTCTCAGCCACTGCATGGTTGTCGCAACCTCTTTGTGGTCTCCCCGCCCCTGGGATTGCGGGAGACCTCCCCGTAAAGTCCTAACCCAACGCAATTGCGCGGGCAAATTCATGCGCGTCGAAGGGCTGCAAGATCAGCAACGCCCTCACCGACACCGATGGCATGCACCGGCAGACCGAACTTCGCCGAAATTGCGACCAGAATGCCGCCGCGCGCCGTTCCATCGAGCTTGGTCATCACCAGCCCCGTCACCCCTGCCCGGTCGCGAAACACCTCGACTTGCTGAAGAGCATTCTGCCCGGTGGTGGCGTCGAGCACCAGAAGCACATCGTGCGGTGCGGTGGGATCGAGTTTGCGCAGCACCCGGATCAGCTTTTCCAGCTCGTCCATCAGCATCTGCTTGTTCTGCAGTCGGCCAGCGGTATCGACCAGTAGCACATCGGTGCCAGCCGCCTGCGCCGCTTTCATGGCGTCGAAAGCCAATCCGGACGAATCCGTACCGACCTCGCCGGTCACGACCGGCGTGCCCGTGCGCTCGCCCCAGACCTTCAACTGGGCGACGGCGGCGGCGCGGAACGTATCGCCTGCGGCCATCATCACGCTTTTGCCTTCGGCACGAAACTGTGCGGCGAGCTTGCCGATCGTGGTGGTCTTGCCGGTGCCGTTGACGCCGACCATCAGGACGACATGCGGCTTGCGCGCCGCGTCGATCACCAACGGACGCGCGACCGGCTCGAGCACGCGCTGAACCTCCTCGGCCAGCACCTCGCGCACGTCCTCGGGCGAAATCCCCTTTGCGTAACGGCTCTTGCTCAAGGCGGCCGTGATGCGGGTCGCCGTCTCGACGCCGAGATCGGCCTGGATCAAAAGGTCCTCGAGATCATCGAGCGTTTCGGCATCGAGCTTGCGCTTGGTGAAGAGCCCGGTGATTCCCTCGCCGAGCTTGGACGATGTTTTCGCCAATCCCGACTTGAGCCGCGCGAACCAGCCCTTGGACTCTGATGCTGGCTCTATAGCCTGAGCAGAAACGGCGACACTTGTTTCAACCGCCGCGGCGTCTGCTGCATTTTCATCCGCTTCGACCGCGACCGGCACATCCGGCACAGAGGTTGCGGTCGCATCAACGGTCACTGCCTCTGGCTCGGCAACCTGCTCTGGCTTGGCAGGGCCGCGTCCGAACATGCGCCCGAATAATCCCGAAGACGGCTTGCGATTCTCTGTCACGGCCGGACCTCGCCCTGCAGCCGCCGGCCGTCATGACCGGTTACGCGCGCCATCGCGAGTTTGCCGACATCCACCGGCGCGGCCGAAAGCGCGACCTCGGCGAAATGCGGCGTCCGGCCGATGCTGCCGCGCTCGACCACGACTTCGACCGTGCGGCCACGCTCGCGCTCGAGATGCCGCGCAACCATCTCGGCACCTTTGGCGCGGAGGCGAGCGGCGCGTTCCTTGGCCAACGCACGCGGGACTTGCGGCATGCGCGCGGCCGGAGTTCCAGCACGCGGAGAAAAAGGAAAAACATGAAGCCACGTCAGCTCGCATGCCTCGACGATGTCCATCGAGCGGTCGAACATGTCGTCGCTCTCGGTCGGAAAGCCGGTGATGAGATCGGCGCCGAAGACGATGTCGGGCCGCAGCCGCCGCGCTTCCGCGCAGAACCGGATCGCGTCGGCGCGCAGGTGCCGCCGTTTCATCCGCTTCAAAAGCATATCGTCGCCTGCCTGGAGGGAAATGTGCAGATGCGGCATCAATCGCGGCTCGTCGGCGACCGCCCGCATCAGCTCGGCGTCCGCCTCGACCTGATCGATCGACGACAAGCGCAGACGCTTCAACTCCGGCACGAGTTTCAAAACCTGCTGCACGAGGCGCCCCAGCGCCGGGGTGCCCGGCAGATCGGCACCATACGACGTGATATCAACTCCGGTCAGCACGACTTCCGCATACCCCGCCTCGACCAGGCGGCGGACCTGCGCCACCACTTCGCCGGCCGGCACCGAGCGCGACGGACCGCGTGCGAGCGGGATGATGCAGAACGTGCATCGATGATCGCAGCCGTTCTGGACCTGCACGATAGCGCGCGATCGCGTCCCGAACCCGCCGACGAGACGCGGCGCGGCGTCCAGCACATTCATCATGTCGCCGACGAGAACGCGCGCGCCGTCTACCGCCGCAAAGCTGCTGAACGTCTCGGCCTCGAGCTTCTCGGCGTTGCCGACGACGTGGTCAACTTCCCGCATATCGGCGAAGCGCCCCGGCTCAGTCTGCGCCGCGCAACCTGTCACGATGATTCGCGCCGAGGGCCGCTCGCGCCGGATTTTGCGGATCGCCTGCGCCGCCTGGCTCACGGCCTCGCCCGTCACCGCGCATGTATTGAAGATCACGCAATCGTCCAGCCCAGCCGATTGGGCATGCCCCCGCATCACCTCGGATTCGAAGGCGTTCAGTCGGCAGCCGAAATTGACGATCGTCGGTTCGGACATTCGGACGTTCACTCGAGACGTGTTGCAATACGATTCCGCCGGCATTGGCGCGACAGATGCGCCAAGCACGCTTCGGGCCGCCATGGATCGCGGGACCGGACCTCGAGCATCATTCACGTCCTTGATTGAGCGAGCAGCGCTTCAATAGACGGACGATTGCCTCCAGAGTTCGCAGGTCATAGCCGACATTGCCATCCAGAGCTAGGCGACGCTGGCGGTCATGGATGCGACATCGATCCGTGCCTCGAACTCGAGTTCGGCCGGTCCAGTCATCAGGATACGATTGCCCGCGGTCCACTCGATGACCAGATCGCCGCCGGGTAGTGAAACCGTCACCTTGCGGTCGGTGAACTTCTTGCGCACGGCGCACACCACAGCCGCGCACGCCGCCGACCCGCACGCCCGCGTCAGCCCCGCGCCGCGCTCCCAGGTCCGCAGCTTGATGCGACGCCCGCGACGTGATTTGAGCCAGGGAAATGTTGGCCCGCTCTGGAAACAGCGGGTGATTTTCAAGGAGCGGGCCAAAGCGGCCGAGATCATAGGCCTCGACATCGTCGACCCAGAAGACGACATGCGGATTGCCGACATTGACCGCGGACGGGGAATGCAGCACCGGGGCGTCGATCGGCCCGATCTGCAGCTCGATCATGCGCGTGTCGCGAAATTCCTCGGCCAGCGGAATGTCCTGCCAGCCGAATTTCGGCTCGCCCATATCGACGGTGATACGCTCCGCGCCGTCCACGGCGACATCGAGCACCCCGGCGACGGTCTCGAACTTCAGCGCCGAGCGGCCGGTGTCGCGGGCGGCGAGATAGCCGATGCAGCGGGTGCCGTTGCCACACGCGCCGACTTCGGAGCCGTCATTGTTATAGATCCGCACGTAGGCCTCGGTGCCGGACGTGCGCGGCGTGTGCAGCGCCATCAACTGGTCGAAGTGCAGGCGCGGCGTCGCGGCGATGGCCGAAACCTCACGCGCGCTCAATACCTTGGCCGTGCCGCGCAGATCGGCCACGACGATCTCGTTGCCGAGCCCGTTCATCTTGGCGATCTTGATGGTGGCAGGCATCGTTCATGCGACCTTATATGGCCGGAAGGTGCGAAATTACAAACACGGCTTGATGGCATGGGCGAGGGTGCCAGGGTGGCAGTCGACAATCCGATCGAAGCGGGCGGCAACAACCGTTGCGGTTCACACGGCAGCGGAGCGCCCTCGCCGTGGGTTTACACGTTATCTTTCGAGGGTGAAGCCGGGCGGCACGGTGCTCGACGTCGCCTGCGGCGGCGGCCGGCATATGCGACTGGCCCGACAGCTCGGTTTCACCGTCGTCGGCGTGGACCGCAAGCTCGACGGCGTCGCCGACCTCGTCGGACTGCCGGGTGTGGAGCTGATCGAAGCCGACCTGGAAAACGGTCGGCCCTGGCCGTTGACAGGGCGGACATTCGACGTCGTGATCGTGACCAACTACCTGTGGCGGCCGATCATTCCCGACATCGTGGCGGCCGTCTCGCGCCGAGGCCTGCTGCTCTATGAAACGTTCGCGCAAGGCAACGAACGGTATGGCTCTCCGCGCAACCCCGATTTCCTGCTCGCACCCGGTGAATTGATCGAGCGCACCCGGGGTTCGCTCGTCACCGTGGCATACGAGCATACGACGCTGGCGGAACCGGCGCGCCTCATCGCGCGTATCGCTGCTGTCGGCGCCGATCACGATTGGCTTATCGACCCGCCGCCCGCCCAATTTTGACGCCAACTTGGCAGGAACACCTCGGACGGTATTCTGGGGTGCTCGCACAGCTTTGCTCGAAAGGCAGGACGACGATGACCGACCGCTGGTTTTACCCGATAGCCGCCTTGGCCCTCGCCGCCAGTGCCGTCATGACGCCGCGCGCGTTGGCGCTGCAGACCAACGCACCCAAGGCCGCAACGACGCCGATCAATGTCGAAACGGTGGTGCAGGGTCTCGAACATCCGTGGGCGATCCAGTTCCTCCCCGACGGGCGGCTTTTGCTGACAGAGCGGCCGGGCCGGCTGCGCATCGCCAGCAAGGACGGAAAACTGTCGGCGCCGATCGGGGGCGTTCCACAAGTTCACGCCCAAGGGCAGGGCGGCTTGCTCGACGTCCGCCTTGCCGACGATTTCGGCGCAACGGGCACGATCTTTCTCTCCTATGCCGAACCACGCGAGGGAGGAAAAGCCGGCACCACGGTGGCGCGCGCACGCCTCATTCTCGATGGCGCCAACGCACGGCTCGACGGCGTGACGACGATCTTCCGTCAGCAGCCTGCCTTGTCTACGAGCCATCACTTCGGTTCTCGCGTGGTGCCTGCGCCCGACGGGTCGATATTCATAACGACAGGCGATCGCGGCGGCCCGCGCACCGAGCCTCAGAACCCGGCCAACCACATCGGCAAGGTGATCCGCATCATGCCGGACGGCAAGCCCGCGGCGGACAACCCCAAGCTGCCGGGCTGGGCGCCGGAAGTGTGGTCGATCGGACACCGCAATATTCAGGGCGCCGCGATCGACCCGGCGACGGGCAAGTTGTGGACTGTGGAACATGGCGCACGCGGCGGCGACGAGTTGAACCAGCCGGAGAAGGGCCGCAACTACGGCTGGCCGGTAATCACCTACGGCCGCGACTATTCGATGGCCAAGATCGGAGAGGGCACCTCGAAGGACGGCATGGAGCAGCCGGTCTACTACTGGGACCCGTCGATTGCGACGTCAGGGCTGGCGATTTACTCGGGCAGCCTGTTCCCGGCTTGGAAAGGCAATTTTCTGGTCGGCGGACTGTCGGGAGCGCGCTTGTCGCGGCTCGTCGTCGAGGGTGGGTCGATCGTCGGCGAAGAAACGCTTTTGTCCGATACCGGCGACCGTATCCGCGACGTGCGGCAAGGACCCGACGGCGCGATCTGGGTCGTGATCGACGATCGCAAGGGCAAGGTCCTTCGGCTCACGCCGAAGCCGTGACGCAAATCTTCGGCGATCACTTGCGCAGGGAATCCTGTCGCTTCTGCCAGTCGACATCATCCTTCTTGCCGACCGTGTGCTGGCGGACCATTTCTTCGCTCACCAGCCGGCAATCGCCGTTCTTGTCGAGGCGCTTGAAAGCCGGATTGGGCGTCGCTTGCATGTCGGCGAGCGTCAGCTTTCCGTCGGCCTTACCGCCGAAAAACTGGTAATCGGCCTCCTCGAACAGTTTGTCCTGTTTGGCTAGCTTTGCGTATTCTTCTTTGGAGAGATTGCCGTCCCTGTTGGCGTCGACCTCGGCGAACGACGTCGCGAGATACTGCTTCCACTCGTCGCAGGTCACCACGTTGTCCTTGTTCAGGTCCCACGTCTGCGCGGCGGCGATGAACGTCAATTCCAAGCCCGAGGCGCTGGCAAACGGCGAGGTGGACTGGCAACCGCCGAGAATGAGCCCGACTGCGACAGCAACGGGAGCCACAGCCGTGGCGAGGGTGCGGTAGGGCGACGGCGTCTTGGGTTGCATCGACGTGGTTCCGGTTCAACGCGGACGTGGCGGAATATTGGGCGAAATTTCGGGCACCCTAGTTCGAGTGCCTGCCGTAAGCCAGCGCGATGGCGATCCCGGGGCGGCCCGCTAACGTTCTAGCTGTTGACATCGACAACTCATTCAACGATGGTCCCGCAATTCTAGCGGCTCAGTGAAGCACAGCCGCCGCCTTGCAGGGGTTCGCTGCGCCGGTTTCCGGCACTCGGACTTGAGCAGGGAGGTCAACATCCGCCGGCGCGATGCGCTCGCGGGTGCTTTTGTGCTTTGCGCGATATCGCAGGTTTTTCACGAGTGAATTCAAGGCCATGTGCGAAGGCATGGCCGGCGCATCAACGGACCAGGGTCTAAAAGTACCGCATGTTCCAGAGCCTTTCAGATCGGCTTTCAGGCGTCCTCGACAAGCTGACGCGGCGCGGCGCGCTGACGGACGCCGACGTCGGCGAGGCAATGCGCGAAGTTCGCCGCGCACTGCTCGAGGCCGACGTCGCGCTGGAGGTGGTCAAGGATTTCGTCGATCAGGTGAAGGCCAAAGCCGTCGGCCAGGAGGTGGTCAAGTCCGTCACCCCCGGCCAGATGGTGGTCAAGATCGTCCATGACGAGCTGGTGCGGATGCTCGGTTCGGAAACCGACCCGATCAGCCTCGCCGCAACGCCGCCGGTCGCCATCCTGATGGTCGGCCTGCAGGGCTCGGGCAAAACCACTTCGACGGCCAAGATCGCCTATCGCCTGAAGACCCGCGAGCGCAAGAAAGTGCTCATGGCGTCGCTCGACACGCGCCGCCCGGCGGCGCAAGAGCAGTTGCGCGTGCTCGGCGAACAGACCGAGGTCGACACGCTGCCTATCGTCGCCGGTCAGCAGCCGGTCGCCATCGCCAAGCGCGCGATCGAGGCGGCACGGCTCGGCGGCTATGACGTCGTGCTGCTGGACACGGCAGGCCGCATCTCCATCGACGACGCGCTGATGGCCGAGGCCGCCGAGGTCAAGGCGGCGACCAACCCGCATGAAACATTGCTGGTGGTGGACAGCTTGACCGGCCAGGACGCCGTCAACACCGCCAAGCAATTCGACGGCCGTATCGGCATCACCGGCACCGTTCTGACCCGCGCCGATGGCGATGGCCGCGGCGGCGCGGCGCTGTCGATGCGCGCAGTGACCGGCAAGCCGATCAAGTTGTTGGGTGTTGGAGAAAAGTGGGACGCGCTCGAGGAGTTCGACCCCCGCCGCGTCGCCGGACGCATTCTCGGCATGGGCGATATCGTCGGGCTGGTCGAGAAGGCCGCGGAAAACTTCGACCGCGACAAGGCCCTGAAGATCGCCCAGAAAATGAAGAAGGGCGAATTCGACCTGGAGGACATGGCCGACCAGCTCGCCCAGATGGAGAAGCTCGGCGGCATGGGCGGCCTGATGGGCATGATGCCCGGCGTCGCCAAGCTCAAGGGGCAGATCAACGAGAAGGGCCTCGACAAAGAGCTGAAGCGGCAGCGCGCGATCATCTCGTCGATGACGCCGAAGGAGCGCCGCGCGCCCAAGGTGCTCGACGCCAAGCGCAAGCGCCGCATCGCCGCCGGCTCCGGCACCAAGGTCGAGGAAATCAACAAGCTGCTCAAGATGCACCGCGGCATGGCCGACATGATGAAGGCCATGGGCAAGAACAAGGGCATGATGAGCCGCATGGCCGGCGCGATGGGACTGGGCGGCGGTGCGGGTATGCCGAGCGAAGCCGAGATGGCCAAGATGCAGGCGGAGCTGGCGAGCCTCGATCCCAAGGCGCTGGAAAGCCTGCCCAAGGATTTGAAGGACGTCCTGCCCAAGGGACTGCCGGGTCTTGGCGGCGGCGGCGGACTGCCGAGACTTCCTGGACTCGGGGGGGGGCTACCCGGCCTGGGTGGCGGCATGCCGAGGTTCCCCGGATTGCCAGGAAAGAAAAAATGAGGTTTCCGCAGCCCGCGGCAGCAAATCAGCCCGTGGGTGACGCGACCGCCGCAAGAAACTCCACGCTCATCCCAGCAACAATGCCGGGATGACAGCGGTGCTCAACGATCTGAACGAATCATTCGCTTCGACCACACACAAGACACTCAAAGCTGAAAGGAAGACCAAATGTCGGTTAAACTTCGCCTCAGCCGCGGCGGCGCCAAGAAGCGCCCGTACTATTACATCGTCGTCGCCACGTCGGACTCGCCGCGTGACGGCCGCTACATCGAGCAGATCGGCACCTTCAACCCGATGCTCAAGAAGGACAGCCCCGACCGCGTCAAGCTCGACGCCGACCGCGCCAAGCATTGGCTGTCGGTGGGCGCTCAGCCGACCGACCGCGTCGCCCGCATCCTCGACGCCGCCGGGCTGATGAAGCGCACGCCGTCGAACAACCCCGACAAGGCCAAGCCGAAGAAGAAGGCACAGGAGCGCGCCGCAGCCGCTGCCGACAAGGCCGCCAAGGCGGCAGAAGCCACGGGCTGATCTGCAGTCCCGACCGCCGCCGGTCGAGACACCACGCTCGAACCCTCCGGACCACTGGTCCGGAGGGTTTTTTGTTTGGGAGTGAGCAGCGTCATCCGCGTCCAATTCAACACGCCCGGTTGGCCGGCAGGGAGTCAAATTGCACATATTTTAGTCTCTCAGATCGGGGCAGCGCCTGTTATTTGGGCTACCGCTGCCGCCAGCAAGCCGGATCAAAACATATTTCGTTTCAGTAATTCAGTAGGTTAACGAAATTTAACCAATTGGCACAATTCTTGATCGTGCCGCCTGGGGTCTAGGCAATCCGCCGCATCAGAAAGCGGATGCCGCATCAACAGGCAACGGGGCTAGGGGCATGGAGCAATTACAGTCAGGTTCGGACGTCTTTTTCCTCCTCATGGGGGCGATCCTCGTGTTCGCAATGCACGGCGGGTTCGCGTTTCTCGAGGTCGGCACGGTTCGCCACAAGAACCAGGTCAACGCGCTGGTGAAGATCATCGTCGATTTCGCAATTTCGACGGTCGTCTACTTCTTCATCGGCTATGGCATCGCTTACGGCGTCAGCTTCCTGTTGAGCGCCGAGGCCATCTCCGGCGGGGCCAAGGGCTTCGACCCGCAGGGCCTGTCGCTCGTCAAATTCTTCTTCCTCTGCACCTTCGCCGCCGCCATTCCGGCGATCGTCTCGGGCGGCATCGCCGAGCGGGCCAAATTCGGACCGCAGTGCCTCGCCACCGCGCTGCTCGTCGGCCTCGCCTATCCGCTGATCGAAGGCGCGGTGTGGAACAAGAACTTCGGCCTGCAGACCGGGCTGTTCGCGCCGATCCTCGGCGCCGAATTCAAGGACTTCGCCGGCTCCATCGTGGTTCACGCGTTCGGCGGCTGGGTTGCGCTCGGCGCGATTTGGCGTCTCGGCGCGCGCCTCGGACGCTATGACCGCGGCCGGCCGATCGCCACGCCGCCGTCGTCGATCCCGTGGCTTGCGATGGGCTCGTGGATGCTGTGCGTCGGCTGGTTCGGGTTCAACGTGATGAGCGCCCAGAGCCTCAAGGGCATCTCCGGCCTCGTCGCCATGAACTCGCTGATGGCCATGGCCGGGGGCATCCTCGCGGCGCTGGTAGCCGGACGCAACGACCCGGGCTTCGTGCACAACGGAGCGCTGGCCGGCCTCGTTGCGGTCTGTGCCGGCTCCGACATCATGCACCCGGTCGGCGCGCTGGCCACCGGCGCCATCGCCGGCGTCATCTTCGTGCAGATGTTCCAGCTCTCGACCAACGCCTGGCAGATCGACGACGTGCTCGGCGTGTGGGCGCTGCACGGGCTGTCCGGACTGTGGGGCGGCATCGCCTGCGGGATCTTCGGCGCCAAGGCGCTCGGCGGCCTCGGCGGCGTGACGTTCGCCTCGCAGCTCGTCGGCAGCCTCATGGGCGCGGCATTCGGCCTGGCCGCGGGCATCGCCATCTACTCGTTCGTCGACATGACGCTCGGGCTCAGAATGTCACCCGAGGACGAACGGCAGGGCGCGGACCTCGCCATCCACAAGATCGGCGCCAACCCCGAAGACGACGCGCGGATGGGGCGGACCTGAATTGTCCGGTTCGAAAACAACGCCCCGGCGATCGGAAACCGCCGGGGCGTTGTCATTTGGGGATGCGGGTCAAAGAGACCGAGCGGCTACTCAGTGGTTCTTGCAGTCGAACTTCACCTTGATCCACGGCGTATCGACCTTGCATGTGCCGTCGGCCGATCGCTTGAAGTATTTGTCGATCGCCGGCCGGACGCCCGATCCGCCACCGCTGCCGCCGCGCTTCTCGCCGGCCTTGCTGTCCTCTGCAGCGTTGCCGACGTCGGCGGCGGCAAGCTTGTCGTTGCGACCGGAAGAGGCCGCTGGTGCGGGAGCGGGTGCTGCTGTCGCTGACGGAGCGGCAGGCACAGGAACGCCAGCAATGGCCTCTGGTTTTGACTTGGCAGCAGCCGTCTGTTCGCCGCCACAGCGCGCGAGATCGGGAGCCGCGCGCGTCCAGAGGTGCGTCTCGGAGAACATGCGGATGCCTGCCCAACCAACGACGCGCAGCTGATCGGCGCTGGTCTGCTTGATCTCGACATCGAACTTGCGACCGCGGTCGGGGCTGTAGATCCAGCCGTCGCCCCAAGTGCCGTTGCTGCCCTTGTTGAGGCTGCCCAGAATTTGTTCGCCGCAGCGCTTCTGGTGATTGGCCGATTTCACCCACACTACCCGGCCGCACAGCTCACTGCCGGTTCCACATGGTGCAATCTCGACAGCACCGCGGCCAGCCGCGTCGAGCCAGACGCCGGTGGGATCACCCTCAGCAGCAGCCACAATGGTCGTCGCAGCGAGCGCCGCCATCCCGAACGAGAATGTCTTCATTACTTTTGCGATCACAATTGCCTCCTGAAACCACGCGCTGCATGAGCCGCGCCTATCAAATTCAAAATCGGGCCATTGTAACCGGGTTGCTGTTACCCACGGAACTCGGGTGCGACAATTGTGCCGTCCCACGGCGGCCTCGACGGCGGCGGACGACGCAGCTATTGGTCGATTTCCGGCACCCTTCCACTTGTGATCGACATGAACACATTACAGTTTTCCGGCCTCGAAGCCCTTGCATCCGGCGCGATCGTGTCGCCGTTCTCGCGGCTGCGCACCCTGCTCGACGGCATCGAGCCGGGGCACGCCGAGCCCATCGACCTGACATTGGGTGAACCGCGGGAAACGAGCCCCAGCTTCGTCGCCGACAAGATCCGCGAGGCGGCGGCACTCTATGCCAAGTATCCGCCGATCCGCGGCTCGGACGAACTGCGCGGCGCGATCTCCGACTGGTTCCGCCGCCGATACGGACTGTCGGGCGCGAACACCGTCGATCCGGCCCGCGAGATCCTGCCGCTCAACGGCTCGCGCGAGGGGCTGTTTTACGCTGGCCTGCCCGCGGTCGGGCGTAAGCGCGTCGAAGGACGCCCGGCGATCCTGATCGTCAATCCCTACTATCAAGCCTATCTCGGCGCGGCGCTGACCACCGGTGCGGAGCCGGTTTATCTCGATGCGACCGCCGTCAACGGGCATCTGCCGGATCTCGATGCACTCGCTGCCGACGAGCCCCTGCTGCGGCGGACCGTGGCGTTCTACCTGTGCTCGCCCGCCAACCCGCAAGGCTCAATCGCCAGCGCCAGCTATATCCGTCGCGCGCTCGACCTCGCCCGCGCCTACGACTTCATGCTGTTCTTCGACGAATGCTATTCGGAGATCTACTCGGCTGACCCGCCGCCCGGAGGGCTCGAGGTGGCCGCCACCACCGCCGGCCGATTCAAAAATATCGTCGTATTCAACTCGCTGTCCAAGCGCTCGAACCTGCCGGGCCTGCGCAGCGGCTTCGCGGCCGGCGACGCCGAGTTCATGGACACCTTTTTCGAAGTCCGCAATCTTATCGGGCCGCAGGTGCCGGGTCCGACCCAGCACGTTTCGGCGGCAGTCTGGGCCGAGGAGCAGCACGTCGCCGTC
This sequence comes from uncultured Alphaproteobacteria bacterium, assembly GCA_963819775.1. Classification (GTDB taxonomy): domain Bacteria; phylum Pseudomonadota; class Alphaproteobacteria; order Rhizobiales; family Hyphomicrobiaceae; genus JAKAML01. The sequence goes on along the minus strand of CAWFXM010000011.1, from coordinate 152,962 downwards.
AACCGGCAGGCCTACCGGGCCAAGTTCGACATCTGCGACGAGGTTCTGGGCGACCGGCTGGGCTATCGCCGTCCGGCCGGGGGATTCTTCCTGTGGCTGGACATGAGCCAATTCGGCGACGGCGGTGACGCGGCGGTAACCTTATGGAAACGCTGCGGTGTCAAGGTCATACCCGGTGCCTACCTGGCTCAGCCGGGCCGTGATGGACTGAACCCCGGGACGCCTTATGTCCGCGTGGCGCTGGTTCAGGACGCGGCCACGATCCGGGAGGCGATGCAACGTATCGTCCGTATCGTCGCGTAAGAGTTCCACGTCCCAATGTCCTTCGATAGCTCAGGAGCGTACGAACAGCGTCTGTTGCCCGCCGCGATCGAGGACCGCCTCGTCGGCTGGTTCGGGCGCGCGGGCGGTATCGCCATGCTGGTTGTCACCGCGGCGCTGTGGGCGTGCTTGATCACCTGGTCCGTCGCCGATCCGAGCCTGACGCACGCGACCGGCGGCAACGCTTCGAACGTCCTCGGCATCCCCGGCGCAATCGTTTCCGATCTACTCATGCAGACGCTCGGCATCGGCGCCGTGCTGGCGATCCTGGCGCCGACGCTGTGGGCGCTGGAACTGATCGGCGCGCAACGGATCCGCGATTTCCGCGCCAAAGCGTCGTTCTATCCGCTGTCGGTGCTCGTTCTCGCCGGTGGCCTTTCGGCGTTGCCTGTGGCCGGAGGCTGGCCGCTCAATCACGGCTTTGGCGGCATCCTCGGCGATCTCATCCATGGGCTAACGTCGAGCACGTTCGGCATTCTCAATCCCGATCGCGGCGGCCTCGCTGCGGGCCTTGTCCTTTTCATCGGCGGCAGCGCCGCATTGCTCACCTCGATCGGCGTCGAGGTGCAGGATCTTGCCGCCCTGCTGAAGCGAAGCGATGTTCCCGCCACGCCGATGCAGTCGTTCGATACCTTCGCACCGGCTGCTCGCCATGATGCGACACGCCGGCAAGCGCCGGGCCGCGCGTGGTTGGCTTGGCCGTTCCGCCGCCGCGCCCTAACGGACACGGCTGGCGTGTCATACGGGTACGCCCACCAGCAGCCCGCCCAACAGCAGCATTGGGGCTATGACTGGCAATCGGCGCAGCAGCCGCAACAGCCGCACTATTCTCCTCAGCCTCCGCCGGGCACGCAGCACTATGCCGGCCAGGCGTTTCCATCTGGCTACCCCTATGGTGCCGACCGCGCCCCGTCGCATGCATTTTCGAACCCCGCACCGCTACCGGGCAGCCGCGCCGACTGGAACCGGCCAGATCCTAGAGAGCACGCACCGGCGGTCGACCCGATTTCGCCGTTTCATGCGCCGGCGGCGAAGGATGCACGTCACGCGACACAGCCGTTCGCCCCGCGCGAGCCGGTCGCCGGTATTGCTGCGTTGGCGCAGGCCACCGGCCGCGACGACGGTTTCGACGCGAGCACCGACGCCGTCAGCCGCACCATCGCCGAGCGCTTTGCGCCAGTGGGCGCACGCATCCCTGGACCCCCGTCCACCGCGACACAACCCACGCCGGGCACTGCGCCTGTTCCGGCTCGCAAGCTCGGCCAAGGCCTGCTCGGCGGAATTGCGTTTCGCCGCAACGAGCCCGCCTACAAGCGCCCGTCGTTCAACCTCTTGAAGCGCGCCGCGCCGCACAAGCCGGGCGCAGACTACACGCCCGCCATGCAGCGCGGCACCGCGCGGCTGCTCGAGGACGTCCTCGCCGACTTCGGCGTCAAGGGCGAGATCAAGGACATTCGGCCCGGCCCGGTCGTCACGCTGTTCGAGTTCGAGCCGGCGCGCGGCACCAAGTCGTCGCGCATCATCGCGCTGGCCGACGACATCGCCCGCTCGATGAGCGCGACCGCCGTGCGCGTCGCCGTCGTTCCGGGCCGCAACGCCATCGGCATCGAGCTGCCCAACGCGCGGCGCGAGACCGTTTTGCTGCGCGAAATCCTCGAAGCCGAGTGCTTCCGCACGACCGACGCCGCGCTGCCGATCACGCTCGGCAAATCGATCGGCGGCGAGCCGGTCATCACCGATCTCGCGCGCATGCCGCACTTGCTGGTCGCCGGCACCACCGGCTCGGGCAAGTCGGTTGGCGTCAATACCATGATCCTGTCGCTGCTGTTCCGGCACACGCCCGAGGACTGCCGCTTCCTGATGATCGATCCGAAGATGCTCGAGCTCAGCGTCTATAACGGCATCCCGCATCTTCTGACGCCCGTCGTCACCGATCCGCAGAAGGCGATTGCGGCACTCAACTGGGCGGTCGCCGAGATGGAGGAGCGCTACAAGCGCATGTCGCAACTCGCCGTGCGCAACATCGACGTCTTCAACAATCGGGTGCGCAACGCCAAGAAGCGCGGCGAGCTGATGAAGCGCACCGTGCAAACCGGCTTCGACAAGGCCTCGGGGCAGCCGGTGTACGAGCAGGAAACTCTGGCGCTGGAGCCGCTGCCCTACATCGTCATCGTGGTCGATGAGTTCGCCGACCTGATGGTGGTCGCAGGCAAGGAAATCGAGGCTGCCGTGCAGCGGCTGGCGCAGATGGCGCGGGCGGCCGGCATCCATTTGATCATGGCGACGCAACGCCCGTCGGTCGACATCGTCACCGGCACGATCAAAGCCAATTTCCCGACCCGCATCTCGTTCAAGGTTGCGTCCAAGATCGACAGCCGGACCATTCTCAACGACCAGGGCGCCGAGCAGCTGCTGGGCCAGGGCGACATGCTGTTCGCCGGCTCCAGCGGCGGCCAGCCGGTGCGCGTGCATGGCGCGTTCGTCGCCGACGAGGAGGTCGAAGGCATCGTCGCGTTCCTCAAGAGTCAGGGCGCGCCGCGCTACGTCGACGGCGTGACCGACGCACCCGAGACGGCCGATATCCAGGCCCAGGGTGACGCCCCGCCGTCCGACGACGATCTCTACGATCGCGCCGTGGCCGTTGTGCTGCGCGACGGCAAGGCCTCGACGAGCTATGTCCAGCGGCGGCTGTCGATCGGCTACAATCGCGCCGCCGACCTGATCGAGCGGATGGAGCGCGAGGGCCTGATCAGCCCGGCCAACGGCGTTGGCAAGCGCGAGATCCTGGCTGGGCGCGACCATGGCGGCTCGCACGCCGCTTGATCCCAAGACCCGTGGCCACTGCTTGACCAAGCCTGCCGCTCTCGAAGTCACAAGCTGTCCACAACGTGACCGCTGAGCTACAGTCCGCCCCTTGCGCCGCATCAGCCGTCAAGATCTGGTCGCAATGTTCGTGGAAGACGGCCAGACGTGGGGATGCCGGGGCCGCACGCGATGCGCTGTGTCCGGATCGAGATGGGGAACAGTATGAAATCTTGGCTTGCGACTGTCGCGGCAGCCGGTGTCGTAGCGGGGGCCGCTCTCGGCTCCACCATGATCGACAGCACGGCGCTCAGAGCGCAAACCGCACCCGCTGCCCCCAAGGCGGCCGGCGCTGCCGCGTGGGACGCCAAGGTCGCCGCCGACAAGGCCGACACGACCGGCGTCGCGCTCGACGAGACGCAGACTGGCATCGTCAAGCGCGTCAGCGGTTATTTCAACGAACTCAATGGGTTGAAGGGCGTCTTCGTACAGACCGGCGCGGATAAGAAGCGGATGAAGGGCAAGTTCTTCGTCAAGCGTCCGGGCCGCTTCCGCTTCGATTATGCGCTGCCCTCGAAGCAGATCATCATCTCGGACGGTCAGTATCTCGCGATCCAGGACCTCGACCTCAACAACGAAGATCGTGTCGCGCTCGACCAGACCCCGTTCCGGTTGCTGTTACGCAAGGATGTCGACCTGCTGCGCGACGCCCGCATCGTCGAGGCGCAGGAAGCCGATGACCTCATGATCGTCGCCCTGCAAGACAAGGACCCGGAGGCCCCGGGGCGAATCAAGCTGTTCATGTCGACGAAACCTACCCTCGAACTCAAGGAATGGGTGACGACCGACGCCCAAGGGCTCGACACGCGCGTTGAGGTGAGCGAACTCGTCAAATCCGACGATCTCGACGCAAATCTCTTTAAGATTCAGCCCGTTGGCTTGAGTAAGATGCAGCAGCAATAGCCGCCGCGCCGCTCGGCTCGATCACGTCTCGATCACACGTCTGTGGCATATCGGCGTCTAGCAAGCGTCAGTCCGTGGAAAACCGGTAAACTTTTCGTGATAAGCATTGTCAAGCACTATTGAAATCCGAAGATCTGCGCTTAAATGCCTCTCAGACAGATGGTGCGGTTTTAAATTCGGTAGTGCCCCCCGTCTCACCGAAGCCACCATCTGGGGTATCGGATTCCCTCCCGATACCACGCGCGAGAGCGCTAAGCGCCCAGCTTCTCCCCCCGAAGCTGGGCGCTCGTCGTTTGGGTATCCTCCAAGGCATAGCAATTCAGCCGTGAAACCGGCCCGTCGTCAGTGGCGACGATTTCAGTGAAACGTTGTCACCGACTGCCGCACGGACGTCACGTCGCGCGACGACTGGTCGAGCGCGGCGTCAACGGCGCGCAATTCGGCGGCCAATCGGCTCAGCCGGCCCGAGATGCGGGCGACGAAATGTTCGGCTAGAGCGGGATCGGCCTCCATCTGCTCCAGCAATTCGGTTCGCGAAATGCGCAGCGCCCTGACCGCGCTCCGCGCGACGACCGTCGAGCTATGGACGGCATCGACCAGCATGGCCATCTCGCCGACGAGGGATCCCGGCACTACCGGCTCGTCGTCGCCCGCGCAACCGGGGCCACTGACCCGCGCTGCGTCTCCGGCTACGATCAGGATGGCCGCGTCGCCCATCGTGTCCTCGGCCACGATCACATCACCGGGCCGGAACACGATCCGGTCCGCGCGGCGCGCAATCTCGGTGATCTGCAACGGCTTCAAGCCTTGGAACAGTTCGACACCCAGCAGCGGCTGCACCAGTTGATCGATTGCCATGACCCGCGGACCCTCCAACGTTTGACATCTCGCGTTCCCCGGCGGGCGCCAAGGGAACCAATCGGCGATGCAAAACAAGGGAGCCGAAGACACTTCGATGGCGGCAAGGTCGGCTGATTTCGGCGGCAAGGGTCCAGCACATCGACCGTGCAATGAACAACCTGAGGATAACTGCCCCACACGCTGTGCGGAACTCCCCGCGCGGGTAACCCGGGGCTACGGTACGAGTTTGTAACCGCCCGTTTCCGTTACAAGAATTTCAGCGCTCGACGGATCCTTCTCGATCTTCTGGCGCAGCCGGTAGATGTGCGTCTCGAGCGTGTGGGTGGTGACGCCTGCGTTGTAGCCCCAGACTTCATGCAAGAGCACATCGCGCGAGATCACCTTCTCACCGGCGCGATAGAGATACTTGAGGATCGACGTCTCTTTCTCGGTCAGGCGGATTTTCTGCCCGCGCTCGTCGAGCAGCAGCTTCGAGGCCGGTTTGAAGCTATATGGCCCAATGGCGAATACCGCGTCCTCGCTCTGCTCATGCTGACGCAGCTGCGCCCGGATACGCGCCAGCAGGACGGCGAATTTGAACGGCTTGGTGACGTAGTCGTTGGCGCCGGCGTCGAGTCCGAGGATCTGGTCGGCATCGCTGTCGTTGCCGGTCAGCATGACGATCGGGCTCTTGAAGCCGGACTTGCGCAGCAGTTTCACCGCCTCGCGGCCGTCCATGTCAGGCAGCCCGACGTCGAACAGTACGAGATCGAAATGATCGCCTTTGGCGGTCTCGATTCCCTTCGACGCCGTCCCCGCGATCACGACCTCGAACTCGTCGTGCAAGGCCAACTGATCCCGGATCGAGGACCGCAGGTCCTCGTCGTCGTCGACGATCAGAATACGGCGCGACGTCGTCATGTGATCACTGCTCCACGGCTCTCGAAGTGCTCTCGACTTCTAGCACCGGACACGTCGATAACATAGTCTCCCGGCCACTTTCCACGGGCCGGACGGTCGCCGGCGCATCTGAGGAACACGCCGCATGACATTCTCGCGACCAGCGCGGAGTTTCGTTCTGGGAGCTCTATCGCGCGCCGCCACGCGCGGGTGGTTGACGTGTGGCGGGATGCGGTTGCCTTGCGCAATCGGCCGATCGGGGCAGCGCGCGATCAAGCGCGAAGGCGATGGCGCGACGCCGATCGGACGCTGGCCGGTGAGGCAGGCCGTCTATCGCGCCGACCAGATGCGACGGCCGCGAACGGCGCTCCCTTTGCGCTGTATCAGACCCGGCGACGGCTGGTGCGATGATCCGCATGATCGCAATTACAATCGCCCGGTCCGGCTGCCCTATCCGGCCAGCGCCGAGGAGTTGTGGCGGCGTGATGCGCTCTACGATCTCGTCATTGTGATCGGCTACAACGACCGGCCACGCCGGCGCGGCGCGGGCAGTGCGATCTTCATGCATCTGGCGCGCGCGGAGATGTCGCCGACCGCGGGCTGCATCGCGCTCACGCGCCGTCACCTCGTTCGGCTCGCATCTATGATGCGCCGAGGCGACGTGATCCGGACGGGCTGAACAAGTCCACTCGCCCATGATCGACTGCTCCCCAACGAAAATGGCCCGAACCACCGCAAGTGTGGCCCGGGCCAAGGTTGAGCACGGCTCTAGGGGAAGACGCGTGCTCGGGAGGAAGTCGAACCGTGGCCCGCACCCGGATGCCGGATGCGGGCCACAGCGATCATCAGTAGTTGTAGGCGCGCTCGCCGTGCGAGGTGACGTCGAGACCCTCGCGCTCCTTCTCCTCGGCCGGACGCAGGCCGACGATGACGTTGACCACGGCGTAGAGGATCGCCGAGCCGATGCCTGACCACAGAATGGTCATGCCGACGGCCTTGGCCTGCACGAACACCTGGGTGCCGATGCTATAGGCTGCCACCACGGCCTCGCCGGGCTTCGACGTATAGTCGAGGATGCCGGTGCCGCCGAAGTCGGGGCTGGCGAGGATGCCGGTGCCGATTGCGCCGAGGATGCCGCCGATGGCGTGCACGCCGAACACGTCGAGACTGTCATCATAGCCGAGCGCATTCTTGACCGAGGTCACGAACACGAAGCAGACCACGCCCGCGACAAGGCCGAGGACGATCGATCCCATCGGACCCGCGAAACCGGAAGCCGGCGTCACGGCGACGAGACCAGCAACCACGCCCGAGGCGAGGCCGAGCAGCGAGGGCTTACCCTTGGCGGCCCACTCGACGAGCATCCAGGAGAGACCCGCAGCAGCGGTTGCCACGAAGGTGTTGATCATCGCGAGAGCAGCAGTGCCGTTGGCTTCGAGGTTGGAGCCGGCGTTGAAGCCGAACCAGCCCACCCACAGCAGGGCGGCGCCGATCATGGTCATGGTCAGCGAGTGCGGAGGCATCGCTTCACGACCGTAGCCGACGCGGCGACCGATCATCAGCGCGCCGACGAGGCCCGCGATGCCGGCGTTGATGTGCACGACGGTGCCGCCAGCGAAGTCGATGGCGCCCCACTGGAACAACTGACCAGCATCGAGCGTGACGGCCTCGAGCGCGGCTTCCGCCGTCTTCTTGGCATCACCCGAAGCAGCGGCCACAGCCTTGGCGGCATCGCCGAGAGCATCCGGACCGGCCCAGTACCAGACCATGTGCGCGATGGGGAAGTAGACGAAGGTGACCCACAGCATGACGAACAGCATCAGCGCCGAGAACTTGATGCGTTCGGCGAAGGCGCCGACGATCAGAGCCGGCGTGATGCAGGCGAACGTCATCTGGAAGCAGATGAACACGTACTCGGGGATCACGACGCCGTTGGAGAAGGTGCCGACGTTGCTTTCCGCGGTCACACCCGAAAGGAACAGCTTGGAGAAGCCGCCGACCCAGTTGTTGAGCGAGCCGCCATTGGTGAAGGCCATGGAGTAGCCGTACGTCACCCAGATGATCGCAACCATACAGACGATCGACATCACCTGCATCAGTACCGACAGCATGTTCTTGGTGCGGACCAGACCGCCGTAGAACAACGCAAGCCCAGGGATCGTCATCAGCAGTACCAGCACCGTCGACGACATCACGAATGCGGTGTCGCCCTTGTTGGGCACAGGTCCTGCGGCAAGGGACGGCTCAGCCGCCAGCAAAAGCGCAACCAGGGCCCCGAAGGCACCGGCCATCCGCGCGTTAAGTCCGAACGTCATTTCCAAATACTCCCCATCGTTGATCAGAGAAATCGAACCGAGCCCTGCAGCTCAGAGCGCGTTGTCGTCGGCTTCGCCGGTGCGGATGCGAACCGTGTGCTCGATGGTCGAGACGAAGATCTTGCCGTCGCCGATCTGGCCGGTGCGGGCGGCATTCTGGATCGCCGAGACGGCCTTCTCTGCCTGGCCGGTCGGAACCACGACTTCGATCTTGATCTTGGGAAGGAAACTCACGGCGTACTCGGCGCCACGATAGATTTCGGTATGTCCCTTCTGGCGACCGTAGCCTTTGACCTCGGTGACGGTCATGCCTTGAAAGCCGAGATCGGTCAGCGCGCTGCGGACCTCCTCGAGCTTGAATGGCTTGATGACTGCTGTGATGAGCTTCATTCAGGCACCCCCCTCTTCAGGTCCATCCCGCAACGCGGGATCATGGACGTTCGCGGTTGTGATCCGGGGCCTTTGGGACCCGGCTTCCACCGAGGTAGAAGTCAAGAGCTGTGCCAGTCTGGGAGAAAATCTATAAACTATTGATATATCGAAGTTTTACGAACCAGAAGCCAGCCGGTGCCGGAAATTCGAGCGCAGCGAACCGCTTATTTTTTGGTCTTCTTTGGCGTTTTGCCTATTTTTTGATCTGCCGCTTTCGAGGCGGGCTCGATGTGCCGCATCAGACCCTCCTGGGCCACCGAGGCGACCAGCTTTCCGTCGCGCGTAAACACGCTGCCGCGGCAGAAGCCACGGGCTCCCGACGCGCTCGGACTGTCCTGCGCATAGAGCAGCCAGTCGTCGGCGCGGAAAGGGCGATGGAACCACAGCGCATGGTCGAGGCTGGCCAGCTGCATATCTGGATCGAAGAGCACCTTGCCGTGCGCAATCAGCGCGGTGTCGAGCAATGTGAAATCCGAGGCATAGGCGAGGATGCACTGGTGCAGGCGATCGTCGTCGGGCAGCGTGCCGTTGGCGCGGAACCACACCTGCTGGACGGCGGGCTGCTTGGCGCGGGTCAAGAAGCGCGAGAAATCGACGGGCCGCATCTCGATCGGCCGCTCGCGCTGCCAGTAGGCCTGCATCGCCGGCGGCAGCTTATCGATGTAGCGGCCGATCAACTCGCTCGCGTTGGGGAGTTCTTCGGGTCCGGGCACGTCGGGCATCGGCAGTTCATGCTCGAAGCCGGGTTCGTCGCGCTGGAACGATACGCTCATCACGAAAATCGGCTGGCCGTGCTGGATGGCCCGCACGCGCCGCGTGGTGAAGGTGCCACCGTCGCGCACGCGGTCGACCTCATAGACGATCGGATGGCGGGGATCGCCGCCGATGAGGAAATAGGCGTGCATGGAATGCGCGCGCCGGCCTTCCTCGACCGTTCGACCCGCGGCGACCAGCGCCTGGCCGAGCACCTGCCCGCCAAACACCCGCTGCCAACCATCCTTGGGGCTGATACCGCGAAAGAGGTTGTGCTCGAGCGGCTCGAGATCGAGAATGCCGCGCAAGGCCTCCAATGCGGCGCCCTGCGGACCGGCCGCAGCCGGCGTTGTTACGCGCGAGTTTGGATCGGGCCTCGATGGCATGGCGGGCGTGTCTCTTCTTGACGTTTACGTCAAACGCAAAAGGCGTCAGAACACTATCCATGTCAAGACGGCCAGTCGCCGGACAAGATACGGGGCGGCAACTATGGAATTGTAGCAGCCCCAACCGTACGAGGCATCATGGCGACGCTACGCGACGACGATCCGATCGACGACATCTTGATCTCCGGCGCGAGTTTCGCCGGCTTGACGCTCGCTTTGGCGCTGGCCGAGACATTCGGCTCCGAGCTGAGGATTGCGGTGCTCGACGCCGCGCCGAACGCCGTGCATCTTCCCGACAGCCGCGCGTCTGCCCTGTCGGCGGCATCACAACGGCTGCTCGACACGCTCGGCGTGTGGGGGAAAATCCGCGCCGAGGCGCAGCCGGTTTCGCGCATCGAGATCACCGATTTCGAGCCTCGACTCCGGACTCCGTCCGGTGCAGATGTCCTACGACAACGCCACCGAAACCGGCGATCCGGCGACCTTCATCGTTCCGAACTCGGCCTTGCTGGCGGCGCTGCGCGACGCCGTCGCAGCCCATCCGTCTATTCGTGTCGCGCACGGCTGCGCCGCTACAGGCATTGGAGCCGGACCGCACTTCGCCACAGTGACGCTTGCCGACAGCAGCACACGCCGCTCGCGGCTCGTCGTGGCCGCCGATGGCCGCAAGTCGGCCCTGCGTGAAGCGGCGGGGATAAAAATCGTCGGCTGGGGCTACGGCCAGACCGGCATCGTCACCACGGTCGCACACCAAAAACCGCACGGCGGGGTGGCGGTGCAGCACTTTCTCCCCGCCGGGCCGTTCGCCATTCTGCCGCTCACCGGCAATCGCTCCTGCATCACCTGGAGCGAGGACGCGACCGAGGCCAGGCGCATCCTCGCCCTCGACGACGCGCGGTTTCTCGACGAACTCGATCTCCGCTTCGGTGGCCGGCTGGGACCGCTGACGCTGGCCGGGCCACGACAGAGTTGGCCACTCGAGATGCATCTCGCCCGCGCTTATGTCGCGCCGCGCTTCGCGCTCGTCGGCGATGCCGCGCATGGCGTGCATCCGATTGCCGGGCAAGGGCTGAACCTGGGACTTCGAGACGTTGCGGCGCTGACCGAGGTGCTGGCCGACGCCGCCCGCCTCGGCCTCGATCCCGGCAGCGCCGACCCGCTGACCCGCTATGAGCGCTGGCGGCGGTTCGAACTCGATGCTGTCGGCAGCGACGTTCGACGGGCTCAACCGGCTGTTCTCCAACGACTGGACGCTGGTCCGCGCCGCCCGCGACATGGGGCTCGGCCTCGTCGATCGCATGCCGGCGTTGAAGCGGCTGCTGGTGCAGGAAGCCGCGGGGCTGACCGGTGAGTTGCCGAAGCTGCTGCGGGGCGAGCGGGTGTAACCTCGGAACTAATTCGACGCCTCAGCCGTTGCTGCCCGACCCGCTTACTGTCCACGCGTGCCATCAATCGTCGGCCGATGCAGATGCGGCAGGCAGCCAGCAGATCGAGGACCTCATGAAACAGCGTGTCGGCTACGAGCTCCGCTATGCCTTCCCGCAGCCGACGCCCGCGATCCTGATGCTCAACGTACATTTTTCGCGCGTATCCGATCTCGAGTTCGCCGATCACATCCGCATCAGCCCATCGGTGCCGATATCGGGCTATCGCGATGGTTTCGGCAATTGGTGCTGCCGCATCGTTGCGCCGGCCGGGCAACTCGTGATTTCGACGGACGCCGTGGTCCGCGATTCCGGCCTGCCGGATCCAGTGGTGCGGAATGCGCGGCAGGTTCCGGTCGAGGATCTACCGGACGAGGCAATCGTGTTTCTGTTGGCGAGCCGCTTCTGCGACAGCGACAAGATGCTCGATCTGGCATGGTCGCTGTTCGGGCACGTCGAGCCGGGCTGGCCGCGGGTCGCCGCAATTTGCGAATTCGTTCACAATCGTATCGCGTTCGGCTATCACCACGCCCGGCCGACACGCAATGCGTCGGAGGCTTACCAGGAGAGCGTCGGCGTGTGCCGTGACTACGCACACCTCGCCATCGCCTTCTGCCGCGCATTGAATATTCCCGCCCGTTACTGCACCGGATATCTCGGCGACGTCGGCACGCCGCCGCCCTATCCGCCGGGCGACTTCGCAGCGTGGTTCGAGGCCTATCTCGATGGCCACTGGCATACGTTCGATCCACGCAACTTCGTCCCGCGCATCGGGCGCGTTCTGATTGCGCGCGGACGCGATGCCGCCGACGTCGCGATCACCACGACATTTGGCCCGCATACGCTGGAAGGCTTTCGGGTCTGGACCGACGAGATTCCCGGCGCTTGATGATCGCTGCAGACTGTCGGCCAGCGCCTCATACCGCCGAGCGGAATGTTGCACCCCTTCATCCGCGTCTGCTCGGCGAGGCCGCAATGCGGCCCGGCGCATCAGGCGTCAGGCGGCGCTTCGACTTCGGTATCTTCGTCGTCACCAGGCTGATCGCCCTCGATCATCGCCGGCCGATGGATCACCACGCGGCGGCCGGCAAGATCGACGGTCGGCACGCAGGCGTCGGTGAACGGCAGCAGCTCGGTCTTGATCGTACCTTCGAGCCGGATCTCGAGCAGGTCGCTCGCACCGAAGTTCTGCACGGCGACGACGTGCCCCACTTTTTCCCCCGTCTCGGAGACGGCATCGAGGCCGATCAGGTCGGCGTGGTAATATTCTCCCTCGGCGGCGGCAGGCAGCTTGTCGCGGGAAACATACAGCTTCGTGCCCTTGATCTTTTCGGCGGCGTTGCGATCGCCCACTCCGCCGATGCGCGCGATGACGCCCTTGTCCGTCACGCGCACGACCTTGACGTCGAAGCGTTGCCCGCCAGTCTCGTCGGCCAGCGGACCGTAGGCGCCGATCGCTTTCGGCTCGCCGGTATAGGTCTTGATCAGCACCTCGCCCCTGAGCCCATGCGCCGTCGAGACGTGCCCCAGCAGCACCATGCGGTTATCGGCGGTCATCGGGCTGTGTCGCTCCGGGTGGGTTTGGGCGCTACTCAGTTCGGTAGCGGTCCGAGATAGGAAAGCGTGATCTCCACTGGCCGTCCAGCGACTTCGATCACGGCTTTCGAGAACGGCTCGGCGCGCTGGAAATTTCCGGCGATGTCGAGGATGGCGCCATCCGGCCCCGCGGCATAGCCGGTCACCAGTTCACCCTCTGGCGGAACCTGCATGCGGACGTGAACTTTGTTGAGTTCGTTGACGCCGTCGTACTCGTAGCTGCCGGCGAAGACACCGCCCGCCCGGTCCGAGCCGAGGATCTTGCCGTTGCGCAATACCGCCAGCGCGCTGTCACCGTCGAGCACCCCCAGATGCTCGCCCTTGTAGGTGAACCCGTAGATGCCTTCGTCGAGCATTTTTTCCCTTCCCTCGAGCCGTTTCAACTCCTGATGCAGCACATCAGGGCGTGTCCGCACCACTCTCAAGTAGGCCGCGACTGGACCTGGCAAGGCCGTCTCACCCGTCGCCCACAAGCTGACGGTGCGCGGGCTGACGTCGAGGAGACGCGCCAGCTCCGTCTGCTTGAGACCGAGGTGATCGAGGATTTCCTTGAGGCTGTTTGTTGCCGCCATGGATAGAAGATTACGCTATACTCAGTATATTTTCTATCGAATCGACATTTGAAATCCGAAGCAGCACCTTCGCCATTCGGGCGAAGGCGCTTGGCGCTCGGACTGGCGCGTGTCAGCGCACGCGGCGCGGGTTCATATAGAGATCGGCCTCCTGGCGGTCGACCTGCGGCAGGATGCTGCCGCGCCCGCACCTCGCGATGCAGCCACTTCACGTGCCGGCGGCCTCGCCGTTAAACAGCACCATGCCGGCGAACAGCTTCATCACGGCCAACAGCCGCTTGTCGGCGTCGCCGACCTTGACCGCGCCCTTCCAGTAGCCGCCGAGGCGAGAGCACGCGGCCATCGAGCCAGCCGACGACTTCGTCCTTCTGGTCGAGCAGCGTGTAGTCGCCGCCGAGATTGATGAACGCGCGGCGGAAGCGATAGAACTCGCGGCCCGGTCTTGTTCATCAGGAAGAACGCGAAGTTCTCCGGCATCAGCGGCCACTTGTTGGCCGAGCGCTCCAGGTAGATGATGAAGTCGTCGTCGTCGGTGTTGATCGAATATGCCGTGACAGGCAGGCCGCGCGCGCCGATCGTCTGCTGCAGGCTCTCGCCGACCATCATGATCCATGGTGGCGCGCCAGTCGAGCCCGCCGGTGAACAGTTTGAACACGAGGCGCTTGTCCATGCCGGTCTGGTCGGTCCACAGATCCTTGCGATAGCCGAGCAAGCCTGTCCGCTCGCCGCCTTCGATGATCTCGGCGAAGATGTCCATGTCGGTCGAGAACTGGCGCGACTTAGCCTTGTTGCGCGAGCGCTTGTAGATGCCGAACTCGATCGAGTTGAGGTTGGTGATCCAGACATCGACCGCGAAGCGGTGCCAGCCGTCCTTGCCGGGTGCGAGCGGCTTCTCGGGCGCCGACTTCTGCACCTCGGCCTCGATCCGCGCCTCACGCGCCGCCTCGTCACCGGCCGGGCCACCCATATCCAGTGCGCGCAACGCTTTCGTCACCATCGGAACCTCCAGTTGGGAGTGCGAATCACTCGCCAAAGCCTAGCAGAGGCAACCCGAACGGCGGCCGGGGTGACATAAATCGGCTGAGGAAAACTCTCGGACTAACCCCGCCCGCCGAAAATGGCGCTGCCGACGCGGATGTCGGTGGCGCCGAGTTCGACGGCGGTTTCGAAGTCGCTCGACATGCCCATGCTGAGATGGGCGAGACCGTTCTCGCGGGCGAGCTTCAAGAGGAACGCGAAGTGCACCGCCGGCTCCTCGTCGACGGGCGGAATGCACATCAGGCCGCGGATTTCGAGCCCGAGCGTCTCGCGGCACAGCGCCACGAATGCCGCCACCTCGGCGGGCATGATCCCCGCCTTCTGCGGCTCCTCGCCGGTGTTGACCTGGATGAAGAGTTCGAGCTTGCGGCCCTGCTTCGCCATCTCCTCGGCCACGGCGCGGGCGATCTTCTCCCGGTCGATCGTATGGATGGCATCGAACAGCGCAACTGCGTCCTTGGCCTTGTTGGATTGCAGCGGGCCGATCAGATGCAGCCGGATGCCGGGCATAGCGCTGCTTGCAGCGCCGGCCATTTGCCGTGCGCTTCCTGCACGCGGTTCTCGCCGAAATGACGCTGCCCGGCAGCGATCACAGGCTGGATCGTCGTCCGCATCGAAGGTCTTCGAGACGGCGATCAAGCGCACCGTGGCCGGGTCGCGGCCGACGCCCTTGGCGGCGGCGGCGATGCGGGCCGCATGTCGTGCGAGGCCGCACGGTGCAGTGCACGCCGCGTCTCGGTCATTGCGCCGTTGCGCCATCGGCGCGGATAGGGCTCGAACGCATGCTCGTCGCTGGACAGCAGGTCCAGTACTTGCGGTTGATGAAGACCTTGTCGCGGCCTCGACCTTCTCCTCGACGAGCACGCCGATGTCCACGAGCTGCTTCAGATGACGGCGACGCAGTATGCACGTTTGACGATGTCCGCGCTCGACGAGGTTGCTCGATGCGGCAATAGGGCTGCGCGAAAATCAGCTCGACCAGCTCACGCGAATAGATGCCGGGGTTGTCGGCGCGGACATGCGCGGCCGTGTGCTCCATCAGGTCGCGGATGGCGCGCACCTTGTTGGTTGGTCCAGCGCGCGGTCTCCTCGACCGCAGTCAGCATGTAAAGCATCCATGGCTCCCATTCCCCGCGCGGCGTGACACGCTGCAGCAGGCGGTAGTAGTCGCCCTGGTGCGCAGGATGTGGCGGCTGAGGTAGAGCGTCGGCTTGTCGAGCAGCCCGGCCTGCACCAGGAACAGGATGTTGAGAATGCGGCCCGGTGCGGCCGTTGCCGTCGCGGAACGGGTGGATCGCCTCGAACTGGTAATGCTGCACCGCCATGCGCATCAGCGGATCGATGTCGCTCTCGGCGTTGACGAAACGCTCCCAGTTGCCGAGCAGGTCGCGCATCGGTCTGCGCCCTCGGGCGGGGTGTAGATGACTTCGCCGGTGAAGGCGTTTTTGAGCGTCGTGCCCGGCGTGCGCGCGGACGTCGAGTCGCGATGCCTTTGATGGTGCGGCAGATCTCGACCGCCATGCGCGTTGTGATCGGGCGGTCCTTCAAGCGCCTCGTATCCCTGGTGGAGCGCGGTGCGATAGCGCAGCGCCTCCTTGGCGGCCGGATCGCCGGCTGTCCTCGCCTTGGCTCGCCTCGCGGAACAGCGCGTCGTTGGTGGTGACGATGTTCTCGATCTCCGAGCTGGCGCTGGCTTCGAGCATGGGGATGGCGTTGATCAGCACGGATTGGTCGGGGATCAGTTGCCCGGCGACCGCAGCTCCGCCAGTCGCGTCCGCGCGGCGACGCAGCGCTTCAGGACGGCCTTGGTCTCGAGATCGAGCGGGCGGCGGCGAGATCGGGCAGCTCGTTGTAGGCGACTTTGGGATCGGGGGCATGTGCGTATCGTCTCGACGTGTTCAGAAATCGAATCTGGATGCATATAGGCTATGTCGTGGATCGCATAGACATGTCACGATCATGTGTTCAGTTTGTCGATAATGTGCACATATATTCGCGAACATGCGCATCCATGCACAGGTTCTCATGGACAATTAAAATATCGCAAAAATGTCATGTTTCCCGAATATGATCACCGCATCGACACATCACGAGCCATATGTCCACAACTAACGATTTTATGAACATGTTGAGCTGAACGTGTCGACGCCGAGGACATATCCGGCCAGGCATGTCGACAAAACGCCCCAACATCGACATATCCACGGTCGCCCCCGTGCCGCGCCCGCGCCTTGACCCGCCAACCCTTTCAGGCTCTAGTCGTGCCGCTCGCACCCGCAATCCGCTGTCCGCACGAGACCACCGCTCCATGGCATCCGAACGCTACAACGCGCCCGCACGCGAAAAGCACTGGCAAACCGCGTGGGAGGAGGCCGACATTTTCCGCGCCACCAACGACGCCACCAAGCCCAAGTGCTACGTGCTCGAGATGTTCCCCTACCCGTCGGGGCGCATCCACATGGGCCACGTCCGCAACTACGCGATGGGCGACGTGTTCGCCCGCTACAAGCGGGCCAAGGGCTTCAACGTGCTGCACCCGATGGGCTGGGACGCCTTCGGCATGCCGGCCGAGAACGCCGCCATCGAGCGCAAGACCCACCCGGCCAAGTGGACCTACGCCAACATCGACACGATGAAGGGCCAGCTCAAATCGATGGGCCTGTCGCTCGACTGGAGCCGCGAGATCGCCACCTGCTCGCCCGACTACTACGCGCACCAGCAGAAGATCTTCCTCGACCTCTAGACAAGGGCCTGGCCTACCGAAAATCCTCGAAGGTCAACTGGGACCCGGTCGACCACACCGTGCTCGCCAACGAGCAGGTGATCGACGGCCGCGGCTGGCGCTCGGGCGCGCTCGTCGAAAAGCGCGAGCTGACGCAGTGGTTCTTCAAGATCACGCATACTCCGACGAGCTGCTGTCGGCGCTCTCGACGCTCGACAAGTGGCCCGAGAAGGTGCGCCTGATGCAGGCCAACTGGATCGGCCGCTCGGAAGGCATGCTGATCCGCTGGGCGCTCGACACCAAATCGGCGCCCAAGGGTTCAAAGAGCTGGAGATCTACACGACGCGGCCCGACACGCTGTTCGGCGCCTCGTTCCTCGCCATCGCGCCCGACCATCCGCTGGCCAAGGCGCGCGCCGAGAAGAACAAGGATCTCGCGGCGTTCTGCGACGAGTGCCGGCGCCTCGGCACCTCCGTCGCCGACCTCGAGACCGCGGAAAAGCGCGGCTTCGACACCGGCATTCGCGCCGTCCATCCGCTCGACAAGGACTGGATGGTGCCCGTCTATGTCGCCAACTTCGTGCTGATGGACTACGGCACCGGCGCCATCTTCGGCTGCCCCTCGGGCGACCAGCGCGACCTCGATTTCGCGCGGAAATACGATCTCGCCTTCATGCCGGTCATCCTGCCCGCCGGGCGCAGATCCCGCGACGTTCGCGATCAAAGACAAGGCCGTCGACGGCGACGGCACGATGATCAATTCGCGACTTCCTCGACGGCCTGACGACCGAGGCCGCGTTCGAGGCCGTCGCCAAGCGGCTGGAAAGCGAAAAGCTCGGCAAGGCAGCCGGTCGGCGCAGCGCAAAGTCAACTACCGGCTGCGCGACTGGGGCATCTCGCGCCAGCGCTATTGGGGCTGCCCGATCCCCGTCATCCACTGCGAAGACTGCGGCGTCGTGCCGGTTCCCGCCAAGGATCTGCCGGTCAGGCTGCCGGACGACGCGACGTTCGACAAGCCGGGCAACCCGCTCGACCGCCATCCGACGTGGAAGCACGTCGACTGCCCGACCTGCGGCAAGCCGGCGCGGCGCGAAACCGACACCATGGACACGTTCGTCGACAGCTCCTGGTACTACGCCCGCTTCACCGCGCCCGACGCGAAGACGCCGATCGACCCCAAGGCGGCCGCCTACTGGCTGCCCGTCGACCAGTACATCGGCGGCATCGAGCACGCGATTTTGCACCTGCTCTATTCGCGCTTCTTCTACCGCGCGATGAGCGATACCGGGCATGCCGCAACAGGTCCCGGCGCGTCCAACCTGCGCGAACCGTTCGGCGCGCTGTTCACGCAGGGCATGGTCACGCACGAGACCTACAAGTCCGCAAGCGGCGGCTGGCTGCTGCCGACCGAAATCCGCTTCGAGGGCGAGGGCGACGCAGCGCCGCGCGACCGAGATCGCCACCGGCAAGCCGGCCGCCATCGGCTCGATCGAGAAGATGTCGAAGTCGAAGAAGAACCTCGTCGATCCCGACGACATCATCGCGCACTGGGGCGCCGACTGCGCGCGCTGGTTCATGCTGTCCGACAGCCCGCCCGAGCGCGACGTGATCTGGACCGAAGCCGGCGTGCAGGGCGCGGGCCGCTTCATCCAGCGCATCTGGCGCCTGGTCGACGACATCGCCGAGATCGCGTGCCCTCGAGAACCTGCGACCATGCCGGCCGCGTTCGGCCCGGAGGCGATGGCGTTGCGCCGCGCCGCGCACAAGGCGCTGGACGCCGTCGGCCGCAACATCGAGGGCCTGAGGTTCAACGTCGCCGTCGCGCAGATCTACGAGTTTACCAACGCGCTTCAGTCCTGCAACCTTGCCAAGACTGCCAAGGCTTGGACTGGGCGCTGCGCGAAGCCGCCGAGTTTTTGGTTCAGATGATCGGCCCGATGATGCCGCATTTGGCCGAGGAATGCTGGGCGCGGCTTGGATACAACACCCTGCTCGCCAATGCAGCCCTGGCCGGCGGCCGATCCGGCCTTGCTCGTTGACGATGAGATTACCATTGCCGTACAGGTCAATGGTAAGCGGCGGGACGAGCTGACGATTGCTCGCACGGCGTCGCAGTCGAGGTCGAGGCGGCGGCTTTGCGGCTCGAACCGTGCTGCGGGCCCTCGAAGGCCGACCGGCCAAGAAGGTCATCGTCGTGCCGCAGAGGATTGTGAATGTCGTCGTCTGAGGTGGCGTGAGCAACGGTCGACGACAGCGGACTGACCCGCCGGCGCGGCTTTGCGCGCGCTGCTGACTGCCGCCATCGCCGCGCCGGTGCTGGCCGCCTGCGGCAGCAGCGGCTTCCGCCCGCTGTACGGCTCATCCGCGTTCGGCGGCAACGACCTCGACGAAAAGCTCGCCAAGGTCGAAATCACGCCGATCCCCGGCCGCGTCGGCCAGCGCATCCGCAACGAACTGATCTTCCAGACGACCGGCGGCGGCGCGGCAGCCGCACCGCTCTACCGGCTCGAATGGCGATTCGTCGGAAACCGTCACGTCGACGCTCGTCGCAGACTCGACGGCGACGCGCTCGGCAGCGTCTACAACCTCGACGCCAACTTCCGCCTCATCCGCATCTCCGACAAGTCCGTCGTGCTGAAGGGCACGAGCTATCGGCCGCGCAGGCTTCGAGCGCTTCCGCTCGATCTTTGCCAACGTGCGCGCCCGCGAGGACGCCGAGAACCGCGCCGCCAAGACCGTCGGACTAGACTTGAAATCGCGGCTCGCGGCGTTTCTGTCCAGCGCTGCCTGAGCGCCGATACGCGCAACTCACCACGGCCCGCGCATCGAGGGACGTTGAAGCCAACGGTCGATCCCCATGGTTGCCGTCAAGGCGCATCAGGCCCAGAGCTTTCCTCAAAGCGCCCGACCCACGCATCTCCGCATTCCTGTTCTTCGGCACCGACGCCGGCCTCGTTTCGAGCGGGCTCAGCTGCTGGCCAAGTCGATCGCGGCGCGCGAAATGCCCGAGGCGAGATCCTGCGCTTCGACGACGCCGACCTCGAGAACGATCCGCGACCGCCTCGCCGTCGAGCTCGGACCATGCCGATGTTCGGCGGGCGCAAGGTCGATCCGCGCCACCGCCGGCCGCCGCATCAACGCCGCCTGCTCAAGCCGCTTATCGAAGGCGGCGCGCTGGCGGCCACGCTGATCGTCGAGGCCGGCAACCTCAAGCCCGACGAGGCCCTGCGCGCACTGTTCGAGAAGTCCGCCGAAGCCGCCGCCATCGCCTGCTATGCCGACGAGGCGCGCGACCTCGACGACCTCGTGCGCGAGGTGCTCAAGGCCGCACAAGCTCGACATCGCGCCCGACGCGCGCGAGCTGCTGGTGGCCCGGCTCGGCGCCGACCGCGCGCTGTCGCGCGGCGAGATCGAGAAGCTCGCGCTCTATGCTGCCGGGCAAGCAACTGATCGATCGTCAGCGACGTCGAGGCCATCGTCGGCGATGCCTCCGAGCTTGCGCTCGACCGCATCTCAACGGCTGCCGCGTCGGGCGACGGCGCGCGCGCGGTCATCGAGTGCGACCGCGGGTCGCATCCGGCGAAAGCCCGCAAGCCGTCATCATCGCCACTGCAGCGCCATTTCCAGCGCCTGCACCGGGTGCGCGCCACGCTCGACCAGGGCGCGCTCCCTCGAGGAGCGGTCGCGCCAGTTGCGGCCGCCGCTGCACTTCAAGCAAAAGGACGCCTTCGGCGCGCAATGCCGGATGTGGACGCTCGACCGCTTCGACGCGCGCGCTGTCGGGCATCGCCACCGCCGCCAAGGCCGCGCGCTCTCGACCGCGCTCGAGAGCGCCCTGACCGAACGGCTGCTGCTCGACCTTGCCGTCTGGCCCTGGCCGGACGCCCGCAGCGCCATCACGGCGAGCGTACGCCGCGGCTTTAAGCCCAGGTGCGCACCCCGACTCGCGCTTGCGGGGGCGATGCGGCCACCTATAGTGCGGGCGCTTTCAACCCCATGCACCGGAGACCACCGCCATGACCGAGACCCGCTACGACGTCGTCGCCATCGGCAACGCCATCGTCGACATCATCGGACGCTGCGACGACGCCTTCCTGACGCGCCACGGCGCGCCCAAGGGGCATATGCGCCTCGTCGACGCCGACACGTCCGCCGCGCTCTACGCGGCCATGGGCCCCGCTGATCGAGATCTCGGGCGGGTCGGCGGCCAACACCATGGCCGGCGTCGCCTCGTTCGGCGGCCGCGCGGCCTTCATCGGCAAGGTCGCCGAGCGACGAGTTCGGCCGCATTTTCCGCCACGACATCACGGCCGCCGGCGTCGCCTTCAACTCCGAGCCCGTCGACCGGCAGGGCGCCGACGTCGCGCTCGCTGATCCTCGTCACGCCCGATGGCGAGCGGACCATGAACACCTTCCTCGGCATCACACCGAGCTCGACCAGGGCGAAGTGCGAGCAGATCTGATCGCCCAGTCGGCCATCGTCTATCTCGAGGGCTACCTGTTCGACCGGCCCGAGGCCAAGGCCGCTTTCCGCCAGGCCGCCGCCATCGCCAGGCAAGGCCGGCCGCCAGTTGCGCTGACCCTTTCCGACGGGTTCTGCGTCGACCGCCACCGCACCGAGTTCCTCGAGCTGATCCGCTCCGACGTCGACATCCTGTTCGCCAACGAGGGCGAGATCACCGCGCTCTACCAGACCAACTTCGACGAAGCCGGCCGCACTGACCGCGAAGGACACCACGCTCGCCGCGTTGACCCGCAGCGCCAAAGGCTCGCTCATCCTGTCGGGCGGCCAGACGATCACTATTCCAGTCGAGCCCGTCGCCAAGGTCGTCGACACCACCGGCGCCGGCGATCTCTATGCCGCCGGCTTCCTGTTCGGCGTCGCGCAGGGCCTGCCCCTCGAGGTATCCGGGCGACTCGGCAGCTTCGCCGCCGCCGAAATCATCAGCCATATCGGCGCCCGTCCGGAAATCCGGCTCAACCGTTTGGCCCGCGAAAAGAAGGTCATCTAATAAGCGTTTCGCAATGGATTACCGCCCATCCGCAAAACCGAACTGCAATTCATTTGTTGTAGCGGCCGGACATTCGAAAATATGAATTGAAATGTCAATTCGACCGCAATTCGAGGCCGCAGATACAAGATTTGAATGTAATTGGGCAACAGATGTAGCTGCGTCCGCTCGATATTCCCGGTCTGTTCATTTAATTTCCGTAGAATGGTGAAACGAACTCCAACACACTTGCTGTCATCGAATCGTTTCTTGCCAAGGTCATGCTGATGTCGTTGCACGCCACTCGCCGCGGTCGCCCGAAGGGCAGCGGAATAGACGATCAAAAGTTTCTCGCTGACATTGCTGCCATGATCGCGGCAAAGCCGGACTTGAAACCGACTACCGCCATCAAAGCACTCGGCGTAACCGATCCGTCGGCTATTCGCCGGCTGCGCGACAAGTTTCACCAATTCACCTCGGAACTCATCAACTCTGAGGACACGACCCCGGTCGCTTCAGAGATTCCGGGGCCTGCCGCCGTCGCCAGCACTTCGACGCACCGCTGCCTCGCCGCCGAGATATCGCGTTCCGGCGATGCACGAGCGCTCTCCCGCCATCGCCTGCCGCCGCTCTTGCGCCGGTGGAGACCATCCCCGCAGCGCGCACCGCTCCGGGGCCATTCCCGTCGCCGATCGACATTTTCGCCATGTGGTGCGGAATGGGACTCGACGTCATCTCGACCGCAATGGCCAGCAGGCCGCCATGACGCGGAGCCTGAGCCGGCTTCCCCATGTCGACATGGCGCTGCGCCATCAGCTTGCGTTCAACGAGATGGCGATGGCTCTCATTCCCAGCCGCGTCACGGCGCGTACCACCCTGCACTGACGGGACCTCCTGGCAGGGTATTCTGGCCTCGTATTCTGGCCTCCGCCTGAGCACACGCCTCCACATGCAACTCGTGGGCCGCTCCCCAAGCGGCCCCTTTTTCGTATCCGGACGCAGCCCGCTACAATTTGCGCAGCGAGACCTGTTCGATCTGGTGGCTCGCGGCCTTGCGCAGGATCAGCCGCGCGCGCTGGCGGGTCGGGAGAATGTTCTCCTCGAGGTTCTTCAGATTGATCGTGCGCCAGATCTCGAGTCGCCCGCGCCACCGCCGCATCGTGACTGAGATGCGGTGTAGCGGTGGAAATAGGCCGCCGGGTCGCGGAACGCCGTGGTTCGCAGCCGCATGAACCGCGCCACGTACCACTCCTCGATCAGCGCGGGATCGGCATCGATATAGATCGAGAAATCGAAGAAGTCCGAAACGAACGGAATGGCCTCGCCGTCCTTGGGCAATGCGCGCCGGCTGCAGCACGTTGAGTCCCTCGACGATCAGGATGTCGGGCCGCTCGATCGACCACGTCTGGCCGGGCAGGATGTCGTAGTGGAAATGCGAATAGACCGGCGCCTCGACACGCTCCTTCGCCCGACTTCACGTCGGCGAGGAAGTTCAACAGCCGCGCCGTATCGAAGCTTTCCGGGAAGCCCTTGCGGTCCATCAGCCCGCGCCGTTCGAGCTCCGCGTTCGGGCAGCAGGAAACCGTCGGTGGTGATCAGATCGACGCGCGGATGATCCGGCCAGCGCGCCAGCAATGCGCCTTGAGGACGCGCGCCGTGGTGCTCTTGCCGACCGCCACCGAACCGGCGACGCCGATGATGAACGGAACCTTGCTGTCCGTTCGCGCCGAGAAACTTCGAAGTGACGGCGATGGAGTTCCTGCGACGCCGCGACGTAGAGATTGAGCAGCCGCGACATCGGCAGATAGATCTCCTCCACCTCGTCGACCGACAGTTCCTCGATGAGGCCCGACAGCTGCTCGAGCTCGCGTGGCATCGAGCGTCATCGGCGTATCGGCGCGCAGCCGCGCCCACTCGGCGCGCGTGAACACGCGGTAGGGCGAAAACTGCAAACCGGCTGCTCGGACATCGCGAGTCAACGCCGCGCCGGGTCTTGCTTGTCGAGCATGACGATCAGCGGTCCTTGCGCGCTAGCCTTTTCCGCGAGGCCCGATGTGCCCATGCGCCCCTCCAGAACGTGCAAGACGTCGGCGAGCGCAACATTCCGCGCACTCGAGCAGAACGAGCAGATGATAGAGCAGATCCGCCGCCTCGGCGGTCAACGCCGCCTCGCTCTGGCCGACGCCGGCGATCACCGTCTCGACCGCTTCTTCGCCGAGCTTCTTGGCGCATCGCTCGACACCCGCGTCGAGCAACTGCCGCGTGTAGGATTTGTCGGCGCTGTCCTCTCGGCGGGATTTGATAAGCGCAACCAGGCGCTGCAGCACGTCGTCGGTCATGGCGGTCGTCTCCTGGCGTGCAGCTGTCGTCGATCCAGGGCGCAGCGCGGTTCTATGCGACCGCATCTTGCGGTGCAGACTTGGTGTCGGACAGGCCCGCGCTGCCGTCAAGCGAACTCGCTGCGGATGATTTCCGGCCAACGAAAAAGGGCCCGGGCGGGGGACCCGGACCCACTCGTCAGAGGGCCAACGCACGCAACTGAATGCCAGGCCGGGCCGGACGGTCAGCCGTCGTTACCGCCGCCGAGCCGAAGCCGAATGTAGTCGAGCTGATCGAAGTTGCTGTACTTGATCACCAGGTGTCCGCTCTCGCCCGAACCGCGCTTGATCTCGACCTTGAGGCCGAGAATGTCGGCCAGCTCCTTCTCGAAGGCGCGCGTGTCGGGATCCTTGTCGCGCGGCTTGCGCGCCGTAGCCCCCGGCTCGCCGATACCGCCGCCCTGCACCAGCGCCTCGACCTCGCGCACATTGAGATCGCCATCGATGACCCGCTGCGCCAACGCCTCGGCGTCGGCCTGCCCGATCAGCGCGCGGGCATGACCGGCCGTCAGCTTGCCGTCCTGCACCATGGCCTGCACGCTGTCGGGCAGCTTCAGCAGCCGCAGTGTGTTGGCGACATGGCTGCGGCTCTTGCCGATGATCTCGGACACCTGCTCCTGGCTGTAGTCGAAGCGCTCGATCAGATCGCGATAGCCGGCCGCCTCTTCGATGGCGTTGAGGTCGGCGCGCTGCACGTTCTCGATGATCGCGAGTTCGAGCACTTCCTTGTCGCTGAGATCGCGCACGATCACCGGCACCGTATGCAGGCCGGCCTTCTGCGATGCCCGCCAGCGCCGCTCGCCGGCGACGATCTCGTAACCGCCGGTTGCCGTGATCCGGGCGCACGATGATCGGCTGCACCAGGCCCTTGGTGCGGATCGAGTCCGCCAACTCGGCCAGTTCTTCCTCGCGGAAATCCTTGCGCGGATTGAATTTCCCGCCCCGCAGCATTTCGACCGGCACCAGCCGCTGCTCGCCCTCGGCCGGAAGCCGCGGCTGCGCCGACACCGGCTCGCCGATCAGCGACGCCAGCCCACGCCCGAGTCGGCTCTTCGGCAGCGGTGCATTCATCACGGGTCTTCTTCCTCTCTCGTGCCGTCTCGACTGGACCGGCAGCCATTAACCAGTCTAGGCCGCCTTGATCTGCCGCTCGCGCTCGATGATCTCGGTCGCCAGCCGGATGTAAGCCTGGCTGCCCGCGCAATCGTAATCGTAGAGCAGGATCGGCTTGCCGTGCGACGGCGCCTCGGCCACGCGTGTGTTCCGCGGGATCATCGTCTCGTAGACCTTGGGGCCGAAGAACGCGCGCACGTTGTCCGCGACTTCACGCGACAGTGTCGTGCGCGCATCGTGCATGGTCAGCACCACGCCCTGGATCTCGAGCGTCGGATTGAGCGTCGCGCGGATCTGATCGATCGTCTCCTTGAGCTGCGAGATGCCTTCGAGCGCGAAGAACTCGCACTGCACCGGCACCAGCACGGCGTGCGCCGCCGACATCGCATTGAGCGTCAGCAGGTTCAGCGACGGCGGGCAATCGATCAGCACATAGGTGAACGCCTGGTCGGCCGGCCGCGTGCGCTGATGAGCGACCAGCGCCGCCACCGCATCGCGCAGCCGGAATGGCCGGCTCGGATCGGCCATGACCTCGCTTTCGAGGCCCACCAGATCGGAATTCGCCGGGACGACGTGCAAGCCCGGGACGGCCGTCGGAACCGCCGCTTCCAGCAGCGTGGACGAACCGATCAGCACGTCGATAGGACGTCCGCGAGCGCACGTTCGGCGCCGATGCCGAGGCCGGTCGAGGCATTGCCCTGCGGATCGAGATCGACGACCAGGACCCGCTCGCCGATTGCCGCGAGCGCCGTGCCGAGATTGATCGCTGTCGTGGTCTTGCCGACGCCGCCCTTTTGATTGGCGATGCCGATGACCCGGAGACCCGGGGAGCCTGCTGCTGCTGACACGGACTTAACCTCCGGCTAAACCTCGAGTGCGCGGACGACGACGATCCGCCCCTCCTTGTCGGTACGGCTCGGCACGAGTTCCGCTGCAAACGGCCACGTGGACGACCACTCGGCGCGCGCTTCGGCAAGTTCAACCTCGGCATCGCGGCCCTTCAGCAGGAGCGCGATCGTCGTCGGACCGAACAGCGGGCGGCACAAGCCAAGCAGTCGAGGCAGCGGAGCCAATGCACGTGCTGTCACCACATCGACGCTTGCCAAGCTAAACTGAGTCGCGGCGTTCTCGATTCGCCCACACACGATGTCCACAGGTGCCGAGACCGTGCGCGCCACCTCGCGCAGAAAAGCGGCCTTGCGGCTGTCGCTTTCGACCAGCGTCATGCGTGCGCCGGGGCGCTCGCCGAGCATGATCCCCAGCACAAGCCCCGGAAATCCACCGCCAGAACCGAGATCGACCCAGGCCAGGGCATTGCCGGGCGCCAGCGCCAGCAGTTGCGCCGAGTCGGCCATATGCCGGTGCCAAATGTGATCCAGCGTCGCCGGCGCGACGAGATTGATCGTCTTCTGCCAGCGCTTCAATAGATCCACGTAAGTCTCTAGCTTTTCGCGCGTTTCACGTGAAACAGCAAACACGCGCGCAAAATCTTCGGCCGAGCGGATGTCGCCTTGACCCTGGGTCTGGGTCAGATCCTGGGCCTGATCCTGGCTCTGCCGCAGCGCTGTCTGCCGCTCTGACGCATCGCGGTTTGGGCGGCTTCGGCCGCTCGTTCGGGGCGGTGGTCTCATGCCGTCTCCCCGCCGCGGGTCTGGTCGCGACCGGCAGCCCCACGCCGCTGGCGATTGCCCTTCGCGGCGGCGACCAGCAACAGCAGCGCCGCAGGCGTGATGCCCTCGATACGCGACGCCTGGGCGATGGTCGCCGGCCGGAGACGCTCGAGCTTCTGACGGATTTCGGTCGAAAGCCCGGACAATGCGGCATAGTCCATCGTCTCCGGCAGCCGCATCGCCTCGTCGCGGCGCAGCGCTGCGACGTCCTCGCTCTGCCGCCGGACATATTCGGCATATCGGCCGTCAATCTCGAGTTGCCCCACGATCGCCGTGTCGAGACGGCCTAGCTCCGGCCAGATCCCTCGCAGGCGCTCGATCGTAACTCCCGGGAACGAGAGCAGCTCGAACGCCGTCCGGCGGCGGCCATCCCGGTTGATCTCGAGCCCATGCCGCCCTGCCTCGGTGGGCGTCAGCGACAGTCTGCCCAGCAAGGCCGAGCCGTCGCGAAGCATGGCCTGGCGACGGCTGAAGACAGACGCGCGCTCCCCGCCGACGCACCCGAGTTCGATGCCGAGCGGCGTCAGCCGCTGGTCGGCATTGTCGGCGCGCAGCTTGAGCCGGTACTCGGCCCGCGACGTGAACATCCGGTACGGCTCGCTGACGCCGCGGGACACGAGGTCATCGGCCATGACCCCCAGGTAGGCGTCGGCGCGCGAGACGATGAACTCCGGCTTCGCGGCAATGTCCCCGCCGCAGCCGGCTGCGAGCACCGCGTTGACGCCAGCGAGGATGCCCTGTCCCGCCGCTTCCTCGTAACCGGTCGTGCCGTTGATCTGGCCGGCGAGAAACAGCCCCGGCAGCCGCTTGACGCCGAGACCCGCCGATAGCTCGCGGGGATCGACATAATCGTATTCGATCGCGTACCCGGGCCGCATGATCGTGACCCGACCGAGACCCGGCATGGTGCGCAGAAAGGCCTCCTGCACGTCCGCCGGCAGCGAGGTGGACACGCCATTGGGATAGATCGTGTGGTCGTCGCGCCCTTCGGGTTCGAGATAGACTTGATGGGTTTCGCGATCGGCGAAGCGAACCACCTTGTCCTCGATCGAGGGGCAGTAGCGAGGGCCCGTGCTGGCAATCTGGCCCGAGTACATCGGCGAACGCGCCAGATTGGCCCGGATGATCGCGTGGGTGGCGGCTGTCGTCGTGGTGACCCCGCAGGCCACCTGGGGGGTGTCGATCGATGCGGTGAGGAACGAGAACGGCACCGGCTGATCGTCGCCCGGCTGCATTTCCAGTGACGCCCAATCGATCGTGCGGCCATCGAGCCGGGCGGGCGTTCCGGTCTTCAGCCGGCCCATGCGGAGACCGAGGCCATAAAGTCGCTCCGAAAGCTTGAGCGCGGGCGCTTCGCCGACCCGGCCAGCCGCGATGCGCTGTTCGCCGATATGAATGAGCCCGTTGAGGAACGTCCCCGTCGTCAGCACGACGGCGCCCGCGGTCAATCTGCGGCCGTCCGAGGTGACGACGCCCTGGACCCGTCCGGCGACGGGCGATGGGCTGGCTTCGCCATTGTCGGCCCGAGCGGCGGCGTCGGCAACGATCAGGTCTTCGACGGCGCACTCGATCACCGTCAGGTTGACAGTCGCCGCCAGGGCGGCCTGCATGGCCTCCCGATAGAGCTTGCGATCGACCTGCGCGCGGGGACCCTGGACGGCCGGGCCCTTCGATCGATTGAGCAATCGGAACTGAATACCAGCGGCATCGGCCACCCGGCCCATCAGACCGTCCAGGGCGTCCACCTCGCGCACGAGATGTCCCTTGCCAAGTCCCCCGATCGCGGGATTGCAGGAGAGTGCGCCCACGGTCGCCCAGCTGTGGGTCACCAGCGCCGTGCGGGCGCCCATGCGAGCCGCCACGGCCGCCGCCTCGCAGCCGGCATGGCCGCCGCCCACGACAATCACGTCGAACGTCGCTTGCGCAGCCATCCTTATGATCGACCTCTTTGGCGGGACGTTGAACGCCACCGCAGATTTTGAATTGGCCGCAATCTAGGGTGCGATCGGTTCAGATGGAAGCGCGCTGCGCGTCGACCCGAGGCATGCACCCGCCCCGAGGCGACCGGCCGATCGAAGCACCAGGGACCCACGGCAGGGCGAAATCGGCGATTCGCGGTTTCACGTGAAACATGCCGTCAACTATTTCCGGCGCTTGCTTGCAGCAGCGAAGGACGCCAACCGGCCCCTACTTCCCGATGCAGAAGCGGCCGAACACCTGATCGAGGATATCCTCGATATCGACCCTGCCAGTCACGCGCCCCAGAGCCGTCGCAGCCTGCCGCAGATCCTCGGCGCGTAGTTCAGGCTGATCCTCGGGACCGTCGATGAACCTGCGCAACGCATCGCGGCAGGCTTCGAGCTGAACGCGGTGCCGGGTCTGGGTCAGTGCGGGGTCTTCGATCGTGCCGACCCGATCCGCTGCGCGGGCGGCAATCGCAGCCGCCAAGCCGTCAATGCCGGCTCCTGTCACGACAGAGACCGCGAGATTGCCCTCAGCGACACCGGTCGCCGGCAGGGGTGCTGCCAAATCGGCTTTGGTCGTGACAAGCAGCAGATCGGCGCCTTCAGCCACCAGACCCTCGGGCGGTGCGTAGGTCACCTGGCCCCAGCCGCGGCCGGCGCCCCATCGATGAGCCAAACGACCATGTCGGCCTCGGAAGCGCGCCGCCGGGTGCGCCGGATGCCTTCCTGTTCGATCGAACCTGGAGCGTCATGCAGTCCGGCCGTGTCGGCGATGATGACCGGCAGGCCCCCCAGGTCGAGGCGAACCTCGATGACATCCCGCGTGGTCCCGGCTTCCGGAGAAACGATGGCGGCATCACGGCGGGCGAGCGCATTCAGCAGGCTCGACTTGCCGGCATTCGGTGGCCCGGCCAGAACCACCTGGAAGCCGTCACGCAGGATTTCGCCGCGCCGCCCGTCCGCGAGATGATGCTCGATCTCAACGAGCAGTCGCCCGGCCGATCGACCCGCAGCCTGGAACGCCTGGGCGCCGACGTCAGCTTCATCGGAGAAATCCAGGCTCGCTTCGACCAGCGCCAGCGCTGCGACGAGATCCTGTCGCCACCCCTCGTAGATCCGGGCCAACGCGCCGCCAGCTTGCCGCAAGGCCTGACGGCGTTGCGCGTCCGTCTCGGCGTCAACCAGGTCGGCCAACCCCTCGGCGGCGGTGAGGTCGATTTTGCCATTCTCGAACGACCGGCGTGCGAATTCGCCGGGTTCGGCGAGGCGGCATCCCGGCAACTTGGCGAGCGCCGCGAGGGTGGCGTGGACGACCGCCCTGCCGCCATGGACATGGAGTTCGGCCATATCCTCGCCGGTCTCGGTACGCGGCGCGGCGAAGAACAGAACCAGCGCCTCGTCGATCAGGTCGCCGGGTCCGGTGTCGATGGACTGGGGATCGCGCAACTTGCGAAAGGCAGCGAAACGCGGCTTGGGCCGGGGGGCGGCCATGCGATCGATCACCGTGCCAGCGTTCGGTCCGGATAACTCGGATCACGGCGATGCCGGCACGGCCATACCCGCTCGACAGCGCAAAGATAGTCGATCTCGATCCCGTGTCGGTCAATGTCGTCCGAAGCCATCGGTGGAGTTGCGCCGGACGGCTCCGGTCGCCGCTGCGGCGAGGCCAAACCGTCAGACCGACCGTATCAGCACCACGACGTCCCGTCGTGCGCAACAAGGGCGAAACCTGGATCAGCGGTACCGTCGCCGCCGGGCTCGCACCCGTTTCGCGCCCGGACCAGAAAATCTGGCTACCTTGAGGCAGGTCATTTCTTCCTGTTACTCCAAGGAGTAGTCTATTTACCATCTCGTGTCAGTTGAATGTCAGAAGACTTGGCGTAACCCCTGGAACTATGTTTCTGTCCAGTCTCAAGTCAGGAGTTGTCGATGTCTGCGTTGAGAGTTGCGACACGTTATGCGTACGCACCGGTCATGGTGATCGGGTTGAACCTGGCCGGCTTCTACATCGTAGCCAACGGACAGCATTACGCGTGGCTTGGCGCCGTGCTGCTTGCCGCCATCGGTTTGGCGTTCGCGGCAGAGCGCCTGTCACCGGTTCATGACGAGTGGAACCACTCGCATGGCGACGAAACCGCCAACCTCCTGCACGCGATCGTCTACGAGATGTCGAGCCTCAACGGCGTGCTGCTGTTGCCGCTGATCGCCTGGCTGACGCCGTGGGACGGAATTTGGCCGCACAGCTGGCCGCTGGCGCTCCAGGTGCTGCTGGCGATCGTCGTCGCCGATCTTGCCTTCACACTCGTGCACTACTGGAGCCACATCTATCCGGTGCTGTGGCGATTGCACGCTGTCCATCATGGCGTGCCGCGCATGTACGGGTTCAACGGGCTGGTCCGCCACCCGTTGCATCAGACGCTGGACATGGCCGTCGGAACCTTGCCGCTGGCGCTGGCCGGAATGCCGGTCGAGGTGGCGCTGCTGCTCGGCTTTGCGGTGTCGATCCAGTTGATCGTGCAGCACTCGAATGTCGATTATGAGCTCGGGCCGTTCCGCAACGTCATGTCGATCGGCCGCATTCATCACCTCCACCACGTCAACTGGGGCAAGGAGGGTGACTGCAATTTCGGCCTGTTCATGACGCTGTGGGACCGGATGCTCGGCACGTTCCATCCCGAGCCGCCGCGTCCGATCAAGGCGAACGACCTCGGCATCGACGACGTGCCGGAGTTCCCGAAGACCTATTGGCAGCAGCTCGTATTCCCGTTCGTCTACACGCCGGGCGTGGGCCTGAAGCCAGCGGCAACGGTAAAAGGTGCCATAGCGAACGACGGTGGCAACGCGGGGCCTGACAAGCTACACCCGGCGGAGTAGCCCGCCGGTGCGAAAGCCGCCTCACGTGTTCATCGACTGGAAGAACTCGCCGTTGGTCTTGGTCGACGCGCAGCTTGTCGATCAGGAACTCGATGGCGTCCATGGTGCCCATCGGGTTGAGGATGCGGCGCAGCACGTAGACCTTCTTGAGCTGATCCTTGGGAACCAGCAGGTCCTCCTTGCGGGTGCCGGAGCGGGCCATGTCGATGGCCGGGAACACGCGCTTGTCGGAGACCTTGCGGTCGAGAATGATTTCCGAGTTACCGGTGCCCTTGAACTCTTCGAAGATCACCTCGTCCATGCGCGAGCCGGTGTCGATCAGCGCCGTCGCGATGATGGTCAGCGAGCCGCCTTCCTCGATGTTGCGCGCGGCGCCGAAGAAGCGCTTCGGCCGCTGCAGGGCGTTGGAATCGACGCCGCCGGTCAGCACCTTGCCGGATGACGGCACGACGGTGTTATAGGCGCGGCCGAGGCGCGTGATCGAGTCGAGCAGGATCACCACGTCGCGCTTGTGCTCGACCAGGCGCTTGGCCTTCTCGATCACCATCTCGGAGACCTGCACGTGCCGCGATGGCGGCTCGTCGAAGGTCGAGGCGATCACCTCGCCCTTCACCGAGCGCTGCATGTCGGTGACTTCCTCGGGCCGCTCGTCGATCAGCAGCACGATCAGGAAGCACTCGGGATGATTGGCCGAGATCGAGTGGGCGATGTTCTGCAGCAGCACGGTCTTGCCGGTGCGCGGCGGGGCGACGATCAGGCGCGCGCTGGCCCTTGCCGATCGGCGCGACGATGTCGATCACGCGCGGCGAGAGATCCTTGATGGTCGGATCCTCGATCTCCATCTTCAGCCACTTGGTCGGGTAGAGCGGCGTCAGGTTGTCGAAGTGGACCTTGTGCTTGGTCGCCTCGGGATCCTCGAAATTGATCTGGTTGACCTTGAGCAGCGCGAAATAGCGCTCGCCGTCCTTGGGCGCTGCGGATCTGGCCCTCGACCGTATCGCCGGTGCGCAGCGCGAAGCGGCGGATCTGGCGAGGGCGAGACGTAGATGTCGTCGGGACCCGGCAGATAGTTGGCGTCGGGCGAGCGCAGGAAGCCGAAGCCGTCCTGCAGCACCTCGACGACGCCGATGCCGGTGATGTCGATCTCCTTGGCCGCCAGCTGCTTCAGGGTGGCGAACATCAGCTCCTGCTTGCGCATGGTGCTGGCGTTCTCGACGCCGACTCTCCTCGGCGAAGCTCAACAGCTCCGTCGGAGACTTCAGCTTGAGGTCCTCGAGCTTCATTTCAGTCATGGAATGGCTCCGGGAGGGCCTCGGCATATGGGGCGGGAGGGAGGACGGTGCGCGGGCCGGAAGGATGTTGGGGATGGAGAGAGCGCGGCTCGGAGGACGCGCGTCCTGTGCCGGTCAGCGCCGATGAGGACAGGCGCTCGACGTCCGTGTCACCGGCCGGAGAGACCACGAGTCGCTTCGGAATGCAATACTTATAGCAGACGCTTGCGATGAACGTCGGGAAGCGACCAGTCGTCGAGCAACTGGCGTGTCAAAACGGCTTCACGACACCAGAATGACGATGCCGACCATCAGCACGGTCGGCACCTCGTTCGACCATCCGCCAGTGCCGCGCGGGCATTCGGTGTTGCGGTCCTCGGCGAATCTGCGCACCGCCGCCGAGAAGTAGCCGTGCATCGCCGACAGCAGCGATCACCAGCGCCAGCTTGGCGTGAAACCAGCCGCGTCGGAAGACCAGCCGCCCTTCCAGGCGAGCCACAGCCCGAGACCCAGGCAACGACCATCGCCGGGTTCATGATGATGCGCAGCAGCCGCTGCTCCATCACCTTGAAGGTCTCGGACTGCTGCGGAGCCCTTCGGCGCCTCGCAGTGGTAGATGAACAGCCGCGGCAGATAGAACATGCCGGCCATCCAGGCGATGACGGCGATGACGTGCACCGCCTTGACCCACAGGTAGGCGCGTCGCCCAGCACGGAGCATCGCGCCGCGGTAGCGGCGACTGTCACGA
Organism: uncultured Alphaproteobacteria bacterium; assembly: GCA_963819775.1. Lineage (GTDB taxonomy): Bacteria > Pseudomonadota > Alphaproteobacteria > Rhizobiales > Hyphomicrobiaceae > JAKAML01. The sequence goes on along the minus strand of CAWFXM010000011.1, from coordinate 118,890 downwards.
TGCCAGCGCCGACCGCTGCCCGGACTGGCCTGGTCTGCGCGACTGCCTGCCACGGGTCAGTCCCCTCGCTGCGCACCAGCTCGACCAGCCGCGCCACGTTCTCCGGCGGCGTTTCGGGCACGATGCCGTGGCCGAGATTGAAGATGAACGCGCTTGCCGCGCATCAGCTCGAGGATCTCGTCGCACGCGCTCGTCCATCGCCTCGCCCGCCGACGACCAGCAGCAGCGGATCGAGATTGCCCTGCACGACGACTGCGTCCTCGTCGAGCGCCTCGCCCATCGTGCAGAGCGGCATGGCCGTATCGCAGCCGATGCCATCGACGCCGCGTCTCGCGACACGTACCGCCGGCGATCGGCGCCTGCCGCCGCGCGGAAAGCCGATGATCGGCACGCCGGGATGGCGCTCGCTTCAGCGCTGTCGACGATGTCGCGTGGTCGGCTCGACCACCCAGCGGTCGAACTCGGCATCGCGGCAGACTGCCGGCCCAGCTGTCGAAAATCTGCAGCACATCGGCGCCGGCTGCGACCTGGCCGTCGAGATAGTCGATCGACGTCTCGACCAGCAGTGTCGATCAGCCGCTGCGAAACCCGTCCGGATCGCGATAGGCCCACAGCCGCGCCGTCGGCCTGATCGGTCGAGCCTTCGCCCGGCGACCATGTAGGTCGCAACCGTCCACGGCGCGCCGCAAAAGCCGATCAGCGCCGTCTCGTCGCGGCAAGATCCTGGCGGAGCCGCTGTCACCGTCTCGAAGACGATGCGCGAACTTGCTCGCCGGTCTTCGCCGGATCGAGGCGCGCCGAGATCTGCGACCGATCGTGATCGGCATCGAGCCGCGGCCCCTCGCCCTCGACGAAATCGACGCTTCTGGCCGAGCGCATCGGGCACGACCAGGATATCGGAGAACAGGATCGCCGCGTCGAAGCCGTAGCGGCGGATCGGCTGCAGCGTCACCTCGGCGGCGAGCTCCGGCGTGTAGCACAGATCGAGGAAGCCGCCGGCCTTGGCGCGCGTCTCGCGGTACTCGGGCAGATAGCGGCCGGCCTGGCGCATCAGCCAGATCGGCGGCGGCGTCGAGCGCCTCGCCGGCGAAGGGCTGCCAGAAACCGTCGCTTGGAAGCCTTGGGGCTGGATGCGATCTTCGAGGAGCGCATCGTGCTACTTTCCAATCTAGATAGAGTCTTCTAGTTTTATTGTTATTACTCTTAGGGGCGTGGAATTGCGGGGATATCGTGTCTTGGCCAGCATCGTCCCCAGCTTGTTCGACATGCCGCGAGACGGCGTCCAGGTCTAGCGTCTGCGCGGCGACGTTCGCCACTAGCCGCGACAAGACTGTGGTCAATCAACAGGTTAGCAGTCGATGCTTGCCGGCTGCTCGGCGTGAGCGTCAGCTGTGGGTTGGACTGTGGACTAGGCCTCGGACAGAGGTGCACTCCACATGCTCCGCGGCGAGACGCACAATATTCCATCCGCTCGAGGTGCAAATGTGGAGTATCTCGGTGGACAACCGTGCAGCCGGTGTCGGATCAGCTACCGGTTGCATCGGCCGCTGTATAACCTGTGGATAACCAGCGGCAGTTGTCCACACATGGCCAACGCGCCTGCCGAGCTACTTCCACCTGCATCTGATTTCGGATTCGACCGGCGAGACGCTGACCACGATCGCCAAGGCGGCGGCGGTGCAATACGCGCAGGTGCGGCCGATCGAGCACGTGCATCCGCTGGTGCGCACGCCGCGGCAGTTGAAGCGCGTGCTGCAGGAGATCGAGCAGGCGCCGGGCATCGTGCTCTACACGGTCGTCAACAAGGAGCTGACCGAAGAGCTCGAGCGCCGCTGCCGCGAGCTCAAGGTGCCGTGCCTGCCGTGCTGCAGCCGATCATGCAGGTGTTCGAATCCTATCTCGGCGCGCCGCAGACGCCGACCGTCGCCGGCCAGCACGTGCTCGACGCCGAATACTTCCGGCGCATCGATGCGCTGAATTTCACGCATGGCGCACGACGACGGCCAGCTGCCGGAGGACCTAAGCACCGCCGACATCATCCTGCTCGGCATCTCGCGCACGTCGAAAACGCCGACCAGCATCTATCTGGCGCAGCGCGGCTACAAGACGGCCAATCTGCCGCTGGTGCCGTCGCATGCCGCTGCCGAAGTCGCTGACCGAGCCGCATACGGCGTTCGTCGTCGGCCTGGTCGCCAGCGCCGACCGCATCGCCGAGATCCGCCGCAACCGGGTGCATGCTGCTGGCCGACCGCAATCTCGACGACCTACGTCGACCGCGACCGCATCGCGGAGGAGATCGCCCATTCGCCGCAAGCTCTGCGCGCAAGTACGGCTGGCCGGTGATCGACGTGACGCGCCGCTCGGTCGAGGAAACGGCGGCGACCATCATCAAGCTGATGCACGATCGCAAGGCCGGCGTGGCCGAGCGCAGGCCGAAAGCGCGGAGAGTCGAGCATGCGGCTGATCCTGGCCTCCGGCAGCCGTGCGCGGCGCGAGATGCTGGCGGCCGCTGGGCTGCAGTTCGAGGCGTGGCGTCCGACGTCGACGAGCGCGCCGCGCGGGCTTCGATGGCGTCGATCGGCGACGCGGTCGATGCTGTCAGCATTGCGCAGCAGTTGGCTGGCGCGAAGGCCGAGGCGGTGAGCCGGGCACGATCCGGACGCACTCGTGATCGGCGCCGATCAGGTGCTGGCGCTCGGCAAAGAGTGTTCGAGAAGCCGCCGGCATCGAGGCGGCGCGAAAGCAGCTTGATGCGATTGCGCGGGACGCGACGCACGCGCTCCACTCCGCTGTCGCGCTGGCCGAAAAGGGGCGCGTCGTCTGGCGTCATGTGCAATCGGCGCGCTGATCATGCGCGCGTTCTCCGATGCGTTCCTCGACGACTATCTCGCGACGGTCGGCGACCGCGTCGTGCTCGGCGTCGTCGGCGCCTATGAGATCGAAGGCCGCGGCATCCAGCTGTTCGAGCGCATCGAGGGCGACTACTTCACCATTCTCGGCCTGCCGCTGCTTGCCGCTGCTCGAGGAACTGCGCCGTCGCGAGGTGATCGCGGCATGAAGCGCGCGTGCGTCATCGGCTGGCCGATCGAGCATTCGCGCTCGCCGCTGATTCACGGCTATTGGCTGAAGCGCTATGGCATCGATGGCGCTATACCAAGGAAGCCGTGCGGCCCGAGAATCGGCCGAGCAGTTCCTGCGCAGTCTCGCGCGCAGGGGCTTGCCGGCTGCAACGTCACGGTGCCGCACAAGGAGGCGGCCTTCGCGGTGGCGGTCGAGCGGATGCCGCGGCGCGCGCGGTCGGGGCCGCCAATACGCTTTGGCTCGACGACGGTCGGCTGTGCGCCGCGAACACCGACGCCTACGGCTTCATGACGCATCTCGCGCACTCGGTGCCGCGCTGGCGGGAGCGCGACGCGCCGGTCGCGCATCCTCGGCGCCGGCGGCGCGGCGCGCGCCATCGTGTACGGCTTTCTCGAAGCGGGCGTCGCCGAGGTGCGCATCTTCAACCGCACGCGCGACCGGGCCGAAGCGTTGGCGCGGCACTTCGGCCATCGCGTCGAGGCGCTGCCGACTGGGACGAGCGCAGCTCGAAGTCGCGCGCGGGGCGTCGGTCGCTCGTCAACACGACCTCGCTCGGCATGAAGGGCGCCGGCGATCCTCGGCATCGATTTTGCGCGGCTTCGACGATCGCACTGCGTCGTCTGCCGACATCGTCTATGTGCCGCTCGAGACCGCGCTTCTCGCCGCCGCGCAAGCCGCAGGTCTGCGCACCGTCGACGGCCTCGGCATGCTGCTGCACCAGGCGGTGCCGGGCTTCGAGAAATGGTTCGGCGTGCGACCCGAGGTGACCGCCGAGCTGCGCGAGTCGTCGTCGGCGATATCCTCGGTGACATCGAGGCGCGCGCTGATGCTGATCGTCGGCCTCACCGGCTCGATCGGCATGGGCAAATCGACGGTGGCGGCCCGGTTCCGCGCCCGCGGCATCGCCGTGTTCGATGCCGACGCCGAGGTGCACGACTCGTATCGATGGCGCAGCGGTGCCGCTGATCGAGGCGGCGTTTCCCGGCACGACCGTCGACGGCAGGTCGATCGGCCGAAGCTGGCGGCGATGCTGCTCGTGGATGCCGCGGGTTTCGCGCGGCTCGAGGCGATCGTGCATCCGCTGGTGCGCGCGGCGGAGCGCGAGTTTCCTGACGCGCGAGGCGGCAGCGCGGCGCGGCGCTCGCCGTGCTCGAGATCCCGCTGCTGTTCGAGACCGGCGGCGACAAGCTGGTCGATGTGGTCGTCGTGGTCAGCGCGCCGGCCGAGGCGCAGCGCGCAGCGCGTGCTGGAGCGGCCCGGCATGACGGCGGAGAAGCTCGAGCAGATCGCTGGCGCGGCAGATGCCCGACGCCGAAAAGCGCGCCGCGCCGATTTCGTTGTGGATACCAGCGGGTCCATCGCCGAGACCGAGCCCAGGTCGATGCTATCGTCCGCGATCTCACGGGCCGGACGGGCGCCGCTTATCACCGTCACTGGGCGAATGGCGTAGACTGACCCCGGAGACCGGACACCGAACGCGGACAACCGTCCGGCGAGCGTCAGCAACGGGGATCGCTGCGATGCTGCGCGAAATCGTTCTCGACACCGAGACCACCGGCCTCGATCCGCAGCAACGGCGACCGGCTGATCGAGATCGGCTGCATCGAGATCGTCAACCGCATCCCGACCGGGCGCGAGTTCCACCGCTTCATCAACCCCGAGCGCGACGTCCCGGCCGAAGCGCAGGCGGTGCACGGCCTGTCGACCGACTTCCTCAAGGACAAGCCGCTGTTCAAGGCGGTCGCCAGGCGAGTTCCTCGACTTCATCGGCGACGACGCGCTGGTCATTCACAACGCGTCGTTCGACATCGGCTTTCTCAATGCCGAGCTGGAGCGGCTGCGGCTCGGCGCGATCGGCATGGACCGCGTGGTCGATACGCTGCAGCTTGCGCGGCGGCGGCATCCGGCCGGCCCCAACAGCCTCGATGCGCTGTGCAAGCGCTACGGCATCGACAACTCCAAGCGCATCAAGCACGGCGCGCTGGTCGACTCGCTGCTGCTGGCCGAGGTCTACGTCGAGCTGCTGGGCGAGCGGCAGGCCGCGCTGTCGCTCGGCAACAAGGATGCGGGTGGCCGCGGTGCATTGTCAGGTAGCGGTCAGCGCAGCGCGGTCGTCGCCCAGACCCGGCCGCGACCGCTGCCGGCGCGGCTGACGGCCGAGGACGATGCTGCGCATCAGAGAGTTCGTGGAGACGCTGGGTCCCAAAGCGCTCTGGTTGCGCATTCCGCCGGCAGGCTCGGCTCAGGCAACTGACCGAGCCGAGCTGGCCGTCTCGATCTCTTACGACTTCGCGGTGCCGGCCGCGGCAGCCAGTTCCTGCTGGCGGCGCAGATAGAGCTGGGCGAAATCGATCGGGTCGAGCAGCAGCGGCGGGAAGCCGCCTTCGCGCGTGATGTCGGCGATCGAGCCGGCGCAGGAACGGGAACATCAGCGTCGGGCAGTTGATGAGCAGGAACGGCTCGAGCGCGGGCTCGGGAATGTTCTGCAGCCGGAACAGGCCGGCATATTCGACCTCCATGTCGTAGAACGTCATGTCCTTGTTGGCGGCGGTGGCCTTGAAGTTGATGGCGCTCTCGAACACGTCGTCGCCGACGCTTCTTGGCATCGACGTTGACGGCGACCTGAATGTTCGGGTTCTCGCCCTGCGGGCCCGATCAGCTTGCCGACGTTGGGGTTCTCGAACGACAGATCCTTGATGTACTGGCCGATGACCTGGGCCTGGATCGCCGGCTGACCGCCTGCGGTCTGCGCAGCGCCCGGCTGTGCTGTGGCCTGTGCCCCCGACTTCCCCTTGCCGTTCGACTGCTCTGCCATTGGCCTCGTGCCCCGATCGTGATGATGGATGTTGGCGGCTGGCTAACATGCAGCCGGGCAAGCCGCAATTGGCGATATGACAATGCCTGCTGCTTGTGCCTTCGGTTGCCGACGCCGCGTCGGTGCCTGCACCGGAGCGGCAACCAAGAAACCGGCGCGGTCAGGTCGACGGTGGCCGGGCGGGAGGCCGGCGTCCAGGGTCCACCGTGCGCTCGTCGATGCGCTCGAACTCGCCTTCGATCACCTGCGCGTCGCTCGCGCCCGAGCGATCCGCAGGCGGATGCGAATGCGTGCCCGGTGGCCGCCGGGGCGGACCACGGTATATGGCGCTTCCAAACCATGCCGCCCGAGCGAACAATGCGTGTGCCGCCAACGACCGCAGTGGCGGCACCATCAGCAGCGCGCCCAGGGTATCGGTCATCGGACCGGGTAGCAGCAGCAGCACGCCAGCCACGAGCCGGAGTGCGCCGTCGGCCAGCTCATGGTGCGGCTCACGGCCTTGGTCGAGTGCCTCCGAGATGCGGCGGAAGGTGGCGATGCCCTGGGTCTGGATGATGCGGGCGCCGACGAAGCCGGTGACGATGATGGTGCCGACGACCGGCCAGAAACCGAAAGCCTGACCAGCCTTGATCAGCAGCGCGATCTCCAGCAGCGGAAGCGCCAGAAGCACGAGCGAGACGATCAGTCGAAATGGCGATTGCATGGCGTGCGCGATGCTCTGGTCGTGAAATTTACCGATTGACCGATGCGGGCGGTCGATCGGCTGCCCGCGTGTATTGCTTTGGAGACCGTTGATCTTGCGAGAGTTTCATCGAATGCGCTCGAGCTTGGTCGACAATCGATGCAGTCGACGTGACGTGCCAAGTCAGTGGCAACCGGGTTGGATTTCCGGTATTTGTGCCCTAAGTTCAGCGCAATACCAACCGACATACGTTCCGAAGGCCGTTTCGGCAGCCGTTTTCGAGTGCGGCGCTGGAATTGATCGGGTCGTGAACCAACATCAGGTCTCGTGAGCCACACGTTTGGGCCCGAGGCCCGGAAAGCAGCCCAGATGGACGGAAAGATCGATCTTCTCACACTGATTTCGTTGATTGTCGCGGTCGTGCTGGTCTTGAAGCTGAGGAGCGTTCTCGGCCGGCGGACCGATGACGACGCCCAGCGGATCGAGCGGACGCGCGCCGAGCAGCAGCGACAGGCGAAGGCCGGCGGCGCGACGGCGGGTGCCGACAAGGTCGTGACGCTGCCGCGGCGCGATCGCGACGAGCAGGCGGGCGCCGGCGCAGGGGCAACCGGGCGCAACGGTCGCCGAAGCGGAAGAGCGGATCCGGACGTTCGCCTCCGATCCGCTGGTCACCAAGGGCTTGCTCGACATCCTCAAGCTCGATCCGAGCTTCAACCCCGAGCACTTCGTCGGCGGCGCCAAGCAGGCCTACGAGATGATCGTGACGGCGTTCGCCGAGGGTAACCGCAAGGCCTTGAAAGGATTGCTCAACCGGGATGTGTTCGAGGGCTTCTCGAGCGCCATCGTCGACCGCGAGAGCCGCGGCGAGATCATCGACCAGAGCTTCGTCGGCATCAACAAGGCCGACCTTCTGGAAGCCGAGGTCAAGGGCGGCATTGCCAGCGTCACCGTGCGCTTCGTCAGCCAGCTCATCTCGGCATCGCGCGATCGCAGCGGAACAGTGATTTCGGGCGATCCGCAGAAGATCAAGGAAGTCACCGACATCTGGACGTTCAGCCGCGACGTGTCGACCAGCCGCTCCCGACAGGATCCGAACTGGCGACTGGTGGCGACCCAGGCCTCCAACTAGGCTGCTTCACCGCACGCGATAGGGCCGAAGATAGCGAGCAGGTGGACGCCGTGGCGAAGCGAGCAGCATCATCGCGGCATTTCCTGGCGACCAAAACGTGGGCTGTAGCGGTGCTCCATCTTCTCGTGGGGCCAGAGCTTCTCGGAGGTCTAGGCCCAGGCCCTGCGCTGGCCCAGTCGCTCAATGCTGCTCAGCCAGCTGGTCCAGCCGTCCACAAATCAGCGCAACGACGAGCCGCGATGACTGAAGCCCCCGCAAGCTACGTGTCGATGCCGTTCGAGAACATCGCCGGTTGGGCCGAAGACGACCATCGCGCCGCGTTCGACAGTTTCCTCAAGTCGTGTGCGCGGCTCGTCGCGGCGGCAGCGGCGGCCAAGTCCAACCCGGCCTCTCCCGGCCAACTCGCGGCCCAGGCAGTGGCGCGCGTCACTCCGTCGGACGCGCTATTGGCGGCATGCGAAGCAGCGCTCGCCATGCCGAGCGGGCCGGTGAGCAAGGCTGCGGCCAAGGCGTTCTTCGAGGCCCATTTCACCCCGCATCGCGTGGTCCATGCCGCCGCCGAGGGCATGGTGACGGGCTATTACGAACCCGTCCTGAAAGGCTCGCGCACCAAGGGCGCTGGCTTTACGATCCCGATCTTCCGCCGCCCGCCGGATCTCGTGAACCTCGTCGACGAAACCCAACGCGGCGCGAAGGCTCACGCCTTGACCCACGTGCGGCAGACCGCCGATGGCCGTCAGACGCCCTATCCGACGCGGCAGGAGATCGACGAGGGCGCGCTGGCCGGCAAGGGGCTGGAGCTGTTGTATCTCGCCGACCCGGTCGATGTGTTCTTCATGCAGGTGCAGGGCTCGGGCCGCATCGCACTTCCTGATGGCTCGATGGTCCGCGTCACCTACGACGGCAAGAACGGCCATCCCTACACCTCCGTGGGTCGCCACCTGATCGACACCGGCGCGTTTGCCGCCGAGCAGGTGTCGCTGCAATCGCTCGAAAAGTGGCTCAAGGCCGATCCGGCGCGCGGCCGCACGGCGATGTGGCACAACAAGTCGTATGTGTTCTTTCGCGAGCTGTCCGGCGCCCAGGCGACAGGCCCGCTGGGCGCCATGTCGATCCCGCTGTCGGAGGGCCGCAGCCTCGCCGTCGACACGGGGTTTCACCAGCTCGGTTTGCCGGTGTGGGTGTCGTCGCCCAAGCTGACGCACGCCACCCGCGCCGGTGGGTTCCATCGGCTGATGATCGCGCAGGATGTGGGGTCGGCCATCCGCGGCCCCGAGCGCGGCGATATCTACTTCGGTTCGGGCGAGGCTGCCGGCCGGCTGGCGGGCGTGACCAAGCATCCGGCCAATTTCGTGGTGCTGCTGCCGAAGCCGCGGCCGTCCCTTGCTCCCGATGACCAGACCGCATCCGGTCGCCCGCCCAACGCACCGCGGTCGGCGCGGCAATGAGCAAGCCGGTCCATGGTCGCGGCAAGGGCGGAAGCGGAGGCAAGACTCGCGGCCACATGTCCGACGACGATTCCGCGGTGTGGGAGCACACCGCGCGATCGCTGGTGCCGCTGAAGAAGTCGAAGCCGCGCGTGCATCCCGCCATTTCGGACGACGATCCGGCGGTGCTATTTGCGCCAAAGCCGTCGACGCAGTCGAAGCGCCATTCGCCGACCGGGCACGCTGCGGCGTCGAAGGCTGCACACATCGCCGCCGTTCCACGCACCAAGGTTGCGCCAGACCTGCAGACGTTCGACGTCAAGCGCGCACGGCGATTGAAGTCGGGGCGGACCGAGATCGAGGCGCGCATCGATCTGCACGGTATGAAACAGGTCGAGGCGCACGCAGCGCTGCGGCGCTTTCTGTTGTCGTGTCACGGCAATGGGCTGCGTACGGTGCTCGTCATCACCGGCAAGGGCGGCACGGCCGGCGCGCAGCGCGCGGACGACGAAAACTGGGTGAGCGGCCACGAGCGCGGTGTCGAACGCGGCGTACTGAAGCGCAACGTGCCGCGCTGGCTGGCCGAGCCGGAATTGCGCCGCGTCGTGGTCAGCTATACGTCGTCGGCGATCCGGCACGGCGGCGAGGGCGCGCTCTATGTCCACCTCCGCAGCGCAAACAAGATCGACGATCGCGACTAAACCACCTGGCCGTCACGTGCACTTGCCGGATAGCGCCTGCAACGCCTTGTCGAAGCCGGCCAGCGAATAGATGTCGGACGTCGATGTGCCGCGCTCCGACACTGCTTCGACGAGAACTTTGCCACCCTTCTTCATCGCCTCGATCAGCTTGAGCTCGGCGGTCGGGTCGGCGACGAACGCCTTGTCGTCCTTGATGAACAGTTTGAACGCTTGCGGCCCGATCGACACGGTGGGCGTGCTGCCCTTCTTAACGGGGTATCCCAGCTTGATGCTGACCTCGGATTTCACGCCCTCCTTGGGCCACGCCGAGACGTAGAAGTGGATCGCGTCGCGGCGGGCGCCGTCGGGTTTGGTGTCCGACGGCTGCGCGGTGACGAAGCACAGCCGCGAGCCACCCGCATCGGCGGTGTACATGATCCAGTCGCCGTGCTTCTCGACCTGGTTGGCGGTCTGCGCGACGGCCGTCTGTGCCAATCCGCTCGCGACGATGGCTGCGAGTGCAGCCGAGGCCATGCCGGCGATCGAGGCATTGCGCGCTGCTGTCGGAAAGTGCGCCATGGTCATCGGTCTTTCTCCGCGCGTCAATCTTGCGGCTCGGGATTGCGGACGATGCGTCCGCCCCGCACATGCGGCTCCAGGCCCTGCAACGGTCCGCCCTCGCCGATGGGGCGCTCGGGGAACCGTGCGAGGCTGCGGACGCGGTCATACATCACGATTGCGCCGGCCATGGCAACGTTGATGCAGAAGCGCGTCGGGATCTTGACCACATACTCGCAGCGCTGCAACAGCGGCTCCGACAGCGATCCTTGCTCGGGTCCGAGCACATAAGCCGCGCGCAGCGGATGGCGGAAGCTCGGCAGGTCGATGGCGTCGTCGATCAGCTCGATACCGACCAGCTTGCAGCCGTGCGGCAGAACGAGCTCCGACGTCTTCGCCCAGTTGTAGTGCGGCAGATGCCATTGCCCCTTCGACGTGTCGGCGCGCGCCTCCATGGCCTGATAGCTGGCGCCGACGGTGAAGGTGAAGCTGGCGCCGAAGCCGTGCGCCGAGCGCATCAAATTGCCGAGGTTGAGCGCTTTCGACATGCGCTCGGCCCCGATCGCGAAGTAGCCGCGCGGAAGGGGAGGCCATTCGGTGGAGGCAGGTCTCGTCATGGGGTTGGATTCTCGTGGCGTTACCGCTAGAGGACGTGCGCGACCGAAGCGGCGCTCGCGCTCAGGAGGTGTCACATGAAGGCGGCGCTGTGCAAGACCCTCGATGGGCCGGATGGGCTCGTCGTCGAGGAAATCGCCGACCCTGTGGCGGGAGCGGGTGAGGCCGTCGTCCGGGTGCGCGCGGCGGCGCTCAACTTCTTCGATACACTGGTGACGCGCGGCAAATACCAGCACAAGCCGTCGCTGCCGTTCTCGCCGGCGGGCGAGATTGCGGGCGTGGTGGAGAGCGTGGGTGCGGGCGTCGAGGGCGTCCGTGTCGGAGATCGCGTGCAAGTCTACCTCGGCTGGGGCGGCGCGCGCGAGCGCGTGGTGGTGCCGGCCGCCGATCTGGTGCCCATTCCCGCCGCGGTGTCCGACGCGGTGGCGGCGGGCATCAGCATCACTTATGGCACCGCGATCCACGGCCTCGCCTCACGCGGGCGGCTCAAGGCCGGTGAGACACTCGCGGTGCTCGGTGCGTCGGGCGGAGCCGGTCTGGCGGCGGTCGAACTCGGCAAGCTGATGGGCGCGCGCGTCATCGCGGCAGCGTCGTCGGCCGACAAGCTCGCTATCTGCCGTGCGCATGGCGCCGATGCGGTGATCGATTACAGCCAGGTCGATCTCAAGGACGCGCTGCGCGCCGAAAGCGGCGGCCAGGGCGTCGATGTGGTCTATGATTGCGTCGGCGGGCCCTATTCGGAGCCGGCGCTGCGGGCCATGGCGTGGCGCGGGCGGTTTCTAGTCGTCGGGTTCGCGGCGGGCGATATTCCGCGCATCCCGCTCAATCTGCTGCTGCTCAAGGGGTGCGAGGCGGTCGGCGTGTTCTGGGGCGAGAGCGTCAAGCGGGATCCGGCCGGGCATCGCGCCAACATGGCGCAGGTGCTCGATTGGGTGGCGGCGGGCAAGCTCGCTCCGCACATCCACGCCACCTATCCGCTCGCCCAGATCGCCGAGGCCATAGGGGTGCTCGACCGCCGCGAGGCCACCGGCAAGGTCGTCGTCACACTGTGACGCGCGCTGGCTTTTGCCCTGGGTTGCAGGGTCCGGCCGGCTCCGCGGGCAGAGAATCCCTTGGGAATCCCGCCAGCCTTTGCTTAAATTCCGAAGGCGCCCGCGACGAGTGGCGCGTTACCATAAACTTGGTCTCTCGGGAGGTTTGCTTGAAGCTTGTTCGGACATTCGTCGCAGCTGCCGTCGGCGCTGCGCTCGCGACAACCGTCGTGGCCCAGGACGCGAAGCAGCTCGTCATCGGCACCGGCGGCACCGGCGGCGTCTACTATCCGCTGGGCGGCGGGCTCGCCAGCCTCATCGGCAAGGAGATCCCCAATACGCAGGCGACCGCTCAGGTCACCGGCGCTTCGGTCGACAATCTGAAGCTGGTCGCAGCCGGCAAGGCCGATATCGGCTTCACCCAGGTCGACGCTGCGTGGGACGCCATCAAGGGGCAAGGCAAGTTTGCCGGGCCGTTGCCGGTCAAGGCGCTGGCCGTTCTGTATCCGAATAATCTCCATGCCGTGACCATCGACGGCACCGGCATCACCAAGGTCGAAGACCTCAAGGGCAAGCGCGTCTCGGTCGGCTCGGCCGGCAGCGCCACCGAGGTGTTTGCGGTGCGCGTGCTCGAGGCCGCGGGTCTCGACGCCGACAAGGACATCGTCAAGGAAAAGCTCGGTGCGGCGGAAAGCGTCAACGCCATGAAGGATCGCAAAATCGAGGCGTTCTTCTGGGTTGGCGGATTGCCGACGGCGGCCATCACCGATCTCTCGGCGACGCCGAATACGACGATCAAGTTCCTCGACGTCGACCAGTACGGCGATAAGATGAACGCGAAGTACGGTCCGCTCTACGCCGCCGCCACGATCCCCAAGGCGACCTACAAGGGCATGTCCGCAGACGCCAAGAATCTGACCGTGTGGAACATCCTCGCCGTCAACGACAACATGCCCGAGGAGTTGGCCTACAATCTCACCAAGCTGATCTTCGAGAAGAGCGCGGACCTTGGACAGGTGCACGCCGAGGGCAAGAACATCAAGGTCGAGCTGCAGTCGGTCAAGCGCTCGGGCATTCCGTTCCACAAGGGCACGCTGAAGTATCTCGGCGAGAAGATGCATCAAGGTCGAGTAGCGGTCTTGCGATTACGCCGAGTGATCACGCGAGATGTTAGCCATCATTCGGAACGGCGGCGTGACGGGCCTTGCCGCAGCCAGCGGTGCCCGCCATGTCGTCTTCGACAGCGCAGGGATAGCGGCCACATGGACGCGAGCGACGGCAAGGCCCGCGTCGGTGCGGATGGCCTCGATTCCAAAGTCGGCGCCGAGGTCGAGAAGCTGATCGAGGCCGAGGAAGGCGCGATCAATCGCGTGCGCGGCGGCCTTGCCGTGTTCATCACCGCCGCGGCCGTTCTGGTCACGCTGTTCCATCTCTACGCGGCGTACGACGTGGTGTCGGCGCAGGTGCTGCGGCCGGTCCACGTCGGCGCGGTGCTTTTCCTCGCCTTCCTGCTGTTTCCGATGGCGAGCCGGTTCCGCGACCACGTCCGGTGGTGGGACTGGCTGCTGGCCTCAGCGTCGATCGCGGTGACGGTCTACATCGTGTCGCAGGGAGAGGATCTCGGCGAACGTGCCGTGACGCCGACGCAAACCGACTACGCGTTTGGAATTGTGCTGGTGGTGCTATTGTTGGAAGCGACGCGGCGCACCACCGGGTTGATCATGCCGGTGGTGGCGTCGGTGTTCCTGCTCTATGCGTTGTTCGGCCAGCATCTGCCGAAGCCGTGGACCCATCGTGGCTACCGGCCCGACGATCTCGTCGCCCATCTCTACATGACGCTCGAAGGCATCTTCGGCACCACCGTGGACGTGTCGTCGAGCCTGATCATCCTGTTCACGATCTTCGGCGCGGTGCTGATGCACTCGGGCGCCGGCAAGTTCTTCATCGATTTTTCGTTCGCGGCGATGGGCGGGCGGCGCAATTCCGCCGGGCGCGCGGTGGTGTTGTCGTCGTTCCTGATGGGCGGCCCGTCGGGCTCGGGCGTGGCGACGACGGTGACCATCGGCACCGTCGCCTATCCGTTGCTCTCCAAGGCCGGTTACGAGCGGAACGCAGCGGGCGGCCTCCTTGCCGCAGCTGGCCTCGGTGCGATCATCTCCCCGCCCGTTCTTGGTGCGGCTGCGTTCCTGATCGCGGAGTTCCTCAAGATCTCGTACTTCGACGTGATCCTGATGGCCGTCATCCCGACGCTGCTCTACTACCTGTCGATTTTCGTCATGGTCGAGCTGGATGCGGCCAAGAACGGCGGCGGCGCCGAGCGGTTGCCCACCCGTGGCACGGTGTGGGAGCTGGCGCGCGGCTATTGGTTCCACTTCGGCTCGCTGATCTCGATCATCGTGTTCATGCTGGCCGGGTATTCGCCGGTGCTTTCGGTGTTCTGGGCGACGATCCTGGCGATTGCCGTGAGCTTCATCCGATCGGATACGGCGTTGACGCCGCCGAAGCTGGTCAAAGCGCTGGCCGAGGGCACGACCGGCGTGCTCAACGTCGCGACGACGTGCGCCACCGCGGGCATCATCGTCGGCGTCACCACATTGACCGGCCTCGCGCAGCGGTTCGCCGACATCATCATCGGCTATGCCGCCGGCAGTCTGCTGCTGACCGCGCTCTATACCGCCGCGATCGTCTGGGTGGTGGGGCTCGCCGTGCCGGTGACGGCGTCGTACATCATGTGCGCAGTGATCGCGGCGCCGGCGCTGATCAAGCTCGGCGTGCCCGATTTCGCGGCCCACATGTTCATCTTCTACTACGCTGTGTTGTCGGAAGTTTCACCGCCGACCGCATTGTCACCGTTCGCCGCCGCGGCGATCACCGGCGGTGATCCCTACAAGACGACGCTGCAGTCGTGGAAATACACGATGCCTGCGTTTCTGGTGCCGTTTGCGTTCGTGCTCGAGCCGAACGGCGTTGGCCTTTTGTGGCATCTGCCCAAGGGCGGAAGCTGGTTCGATGTGGCACTGCTGGCTGCGCAATCGGCGGCAGGTATCGCACTGCTCGGCGTGGCGCTGCAGGGTTGGTTGTTCAGACGCTCCAACCGGGCTGAAACGGTCGCGTTTCTGCTCGCCGGGCTGATGCTGGTGTTTCCGTCGCTGTTCCGGGGCGGGATGGAGGCTGCAGGATTGCCGGCCGGGGCGACGACGGTGCTGCTGGCGGTGCTTCTGGGCGGTGCGACTGCGCTCATTCAGCGCGCCCGGAACTCCTGAAACAATCGCGCGTTATCATGATTGGCGTTGTCCAGGCGCAATGCATGACAGTCGGTGCCTGCGTTAAGGCTGGTCGAGCAAAACGACTGCAATCCGCGCACGGATCGGATATCACGCCCGTTGCCGTCGATTGCCGCTTTTTTGGTCAGCTTGAAACACTTACTCAGCGCAACTCGTGAATTGTCAGCGGCATCTCCGGAGTGTTAATATCAGCCTACGGTCATTGTAGTGCTTGGCGTTGAAAGTGATGTGTAATGCGCGGGTTGAGTAGCGTTGGTCGTTGGGTTGGTCTCACAGGCGGCAGCCTGTCGGGCGGGCTCGCCGTACTCGTTGCTGTGGCCGCAATCGGATTGATTGCCGTTTCCAGCTTCGACCCGGCGGCGATGTTCAGCGACGACGCAGAAGCGGCAATGGACGTCGTCGCGGCGAATAAGCCATGCGCCCGCCAAGCGTCCTAGCCATCCCGCGCCGCATTGGCGCCAAGGCTGCCCCAGTGATCCAGATCCTCAACAAGGGGACGGTCGATAGCGATCCAGCGCGTCATGACGCGCAGGTGCAGGAGCTGGCACGGGCGGAGGCAGCACCCAGTGATGCGGTGACGGCGGACGACGACCTC
This sequence comes from uncultured Alphaproteobacteria bacterium, assembly GCA_963819775.1. Taxonomy (GTDB): domain Bacteria; phylum Pseudomonadota; class Alphaproteobacteria; order Rhizobiales; family Hyphomicrobiaceae; genus JAKAML01. Next base: position 102,993 of record CAWFXM010000011.1, on the reverse strand, counting down.
GATCCGGCCGGAACGGCTGCAGACTGGTATCCGTCGCAGCTCAAGACGTATCGCACGGTGTGCGTTCGCCTTTGCGATGGCGCACTGACGCCGATTAGTTTTTCGACGACGCGGGATCGCCTAGCGCTCGACGCGCTGCGGTGCCGCAAGAGTTGCGGCAGTCCGTCGAAACTATACGTCCAGAGGAATCCGGCCGGTGATACCGAGGATTTGGTGGATCTCGACGGCCGCAGCTATACGGCGCTCGACACGGCGTTCAAGTTCCGCACGAGCTACGACAACGCCTGCACGTGCCGGGCACACGCCTGGGAGAGCCTTGCGCAGTCGCGGCACCGGCTTTTTGAAATCCAGGCTCGGTTGCGCGCGGGTCGTCAGATCGCCCAGGGCCGCATGGCGCGGATCAAGATCGCAGCAGCGAAGTCTGCTCGATATGCTGCCCGGCAGCGTCCTCCAGTTCCGGTGGCGGTAACCGGGTCGACCGGCAAGGCGTTCGCCGGCAGCCGAAACGCTGGCCGCGATCGCCGAACGGGTTGATGGCGATACGGTCGAGGTGACTGTTGAAAAGCCCGTGGTCGCGCGAGGGGTCCGCAAGGGCGGTAAATCAAGCCGTGACAAGGCCATCGCGCAGGCCAAAGCGAAGCAGTTGCGGGATAAGGCGACGAGCAACGCCGCACTGTTGGTGCTCTTTGGACAGCCGCCGGCCAATGCGCTGGCTCCTGCTTCTAAGCCGGTGACGGCACCACGCGCTTCCAACAGTCTCCTGCGGGCCGATGCCGCGACCCGCCGCTACGACGGCAACGATTGGCGCATCAGCAGCTACCAGCCGCTCTGAGCTGGCCGCGGCGATTTTCCCCACCTGATGGGACGATGGATGCCGCGCGCTGTGGCGCTGCAATTTCCCGGCGCTTTCACGACCAACGTTCAAGGATTATTTGCAGACCTCGGTCATTCTCACCGCGAAGGGCCGGCGGATTGCGCGTCAGGCCCGTTCACGTCTTGGTAACGAGTAGATCGCGGTAGGCCGCGCGGGTCATTTTTCATGCGTCATGTGTTTGCTGCCGGCGTTCGTGCCGTATTGATCGCCGTGTCACTGGGCCTGCCGTCGGCCGCCGAAGCCCAATCGTTTCTGCAGAGCCTTTTCGGCGGCGGACAGCAGCAATCCGGCGTGCAGCGGCCGATGTCGCGCCCCGGTGCGCCCGCCGTATCGATGCCGTCGCGTTCCGATGGCGCATGGAGCCGTGAAATCCGTCGCTATTCGCCCGCCGCGTCCGACAGTGCGCGCGAGAGCTCCGACGGCGAGCTGGACGAGAGCAGGTCGAGCAGCGGCAAGTACCGCACGCTGTGCGTCCGCACCTGTGACGGCTACTACTTCCCGATCGCAAATGCGGTGTCGCGCAGCCGCTTCATGCGCGATGCCGCGCAGTGCCGCGCAAGCTGCGGCGACGATGCGCGGTTGTTCTATCACCCGGCCGGCAGCGACAACGTTTCGACGATGCTCGATCTGGCGGGCCGCAGCTATCTGCGGATGCCGACGGCCTTCAAGTATCGCAAGTCGCTGACCGACGGGTGCTCGTGCCGGCCGATGCCGTGGTCGGCGGCGGAGATGCAGCGCCATCAACAGTACGCGCAAGAGGCTGCTCGTGTGGCCGCCGAAGCGGAGGCCACGCGCATCGCAGCGGAGGCCGCCGAGGCGGCACGAACGCAGCAGGTCGCGGCCAAGCCGAAGCCGGTGGCCGTCCCGGCAGCCATGGCCGCGCAGGATCAGACCGCTGCCAGGGGAGCCGCGGCCGACGCCGCCGCCAGCGTCTCCGGGCGAGGTTGCGGTTGCGTCGGACGTGAACACGACGCGAGCAACGTCTCACGGTGAGCGGTTGCGTGCGAGTTCGGGGGGCCGCGCAACGGAGAGGCCGGCTGCCCGGCGTCAGCAGGCCGTCGTGCGCGCGGGTGGCGCGCAAGTTGGCGCGAACTCGTGGTTCCCGACGTCGGGCAGCAAGTACACCTGGCCCGGCGACGCGCCGCGGCGCTGATCGTCCACGCGGGCGGCTACCAGCGTGGGTCGTGGCCGGCCTCGTCGCCAAACGCCTCGCCATATTGCCCGCCCGCGAGTGGAAACACGTCTTCGACCACATAGGGGCCGCCGCCCACCAACGGTCTCGACGAATACAATACGAACCGGCCGACGAAAATGTCGGGCGAGCGAAACGCGGCGTGACGACCGAGCAGCCGCGCCACCGCGTCGTCACGGGAGTGCTTCGAGACGCGCCAGTGTAACATGCGGAAGGAAGGCGCGGGTTTCGGGTTTGAGGCCTGCGAGCCGCGCCGCTTTCTCGGTGGCGCGCGCCAGCTCGTCGAGCTCGGGCCCTGCCTCGATGCCCGCCCAGATGGCGCGCGGGTCGCTGCCGCCGAAGCTGCCGAGGCCTTTGAGCCGCATCGAAAAGCAGCGGATGTCGATGCGGGCAAGCTGATCGGCGAACTCTCGTGCGGTGGGGTTGTCGATGTCGCCGGCGTAGCGCAGCGTCACATGATAGTTGCGGCTATCCACCCACTTCGCGCCGGGCAGCGGGGCCGACAGCCGCGCCAGTCGCATTCGAATGTCATCAGGAATTTCGAGACCAACGAACAGGCGCGGCATGGCGTCGACAAGCTCCTCGGCAGTGGGTGGTCGAATGGTCCGGGGTCGGTTTCAGCCGGGTGCTCGAGCGCGGGTCTCAGCCCCGGCTGGCGTTCTCGCGGGCGTCATGAGGCTTGGTGCGGGCTTCGGCGCGGCTGCGTGCGCGTGTCAGCAGCTGCTCGGCAAGCGGCAGGATGCGCTCGACGATGCGGCCGACGCCTTTGCCATTGGGGTGCAGGCCGTCGCCGAGGTTGAGCGCGGGGTCGAGCGCGACGCCATCGAGGAAAAACGGATAGAGCAGCGCGCCGTGCTTCTGCGCCAGCTCGGCGAAAATGGCGTCGAAGTTGCGCGCGTAGTCGTCGCCCCAGTTGCGCGGCGCCTGCATGCCGGCGATCAGCACGGGAATGCCGCGGCGTGCGAGTTCGCCGAGGATGCGGTCCAGGTTGGCGCGCGCGGTCGCGGGGTCGATGCCGCGCAGCGCGTCGTTGGCGCCGAGTTCCAGGATGACGCCATCGGCCGTTTCGGGCACCGCCCAGGCGATCCGCGACGCGCCGCCGCTGGTGGTGTCGCCTGAAACGCCGGCGTTGGCGACGGTGACCACATGGCCGCGTCCGCGCAGTGCCTTTTCGAGCTGCACCGGAAAGGCCTCGGCGGGCGCGAGCATGTAGCCGGCGGTCAGGCTATCGCCGAACGCCACGATCTCGAGCGGGCGGTTCTCGGGTCCGGCGGCGCGCGTCGGGGTCATGGAGAGGCCTATCGCAAGGTTGACGATCGCCAGCCATGCCCCCATCTGCGCAAAGGCTCTTGGCGCGAAGGCTCTCGCCCGGATCAGCTGGATCGGTGAATTCATGATTGTGCCTCAAGCTTGGTCGAGTTTCGCTTGGTCAGGATCGCATACTGGCCAAGTTCCGTCCGGCCCTACCGTTCTGTGACGTAGAAGTAGGGTGGGTATGAGGCAATCCCAACCCGTCCCTTGGCCGCCGGCCGCCCTTTCCGCTGCAAGGATACTCATCACGTGCACGCCCCCTCGCCGCCGCCGATCATCGACCTCGACGACATTCGCCTGACGCTGACGAGCCGCGCCGGTCCGGTCGATATCCTTCGCGGCGTCAGTCTGAAGGTGCCCGCCGGACAGTCGGTGGCGATCGTCGGCCCGTCGGGGTCTGGCAAGACGTCGCTGCTGATGGTGCTTGCGGGCCTGGAGCGGGCGACCAGCGGTCGCGTGCGCGTCGCCGGACACGATCTCGGGGTGATGAGCGAGGATGCGGTGACGCAGGTGCGCGGCGCCGAAATCGGCATCGTATTCCAGTCGTTCCATCTGGTGCCGACCATGACCGCAGTCGAGAACGTGGCGCTGCCGCTCGAGTTTGCCGGTGATCCGTCCGCCTTCGATACCGCGCGGACGCTGCTCGGCGAGGTCGGGCTCGGCAGCCGAACCGACCATTTTCCAGCCCAGCTCTCCGGTGGCGAGCAGCAGCGCGTGGCGCTGGCGCGGGCGCTGTCGGCGGGCCCCAAGCTTATTCTGGCCGACGAGCCGACCGGCAATCTCGACGGCAAGACCGGCCGCGCGGTAATCGAACTTCTATTCGGGCTGCAGCGGCGGCGGCAATCGACGCTGGTGCTGGTGACGCACGATGAGCGGCTGGCGGCGGAGTGCCAGCGCACCATTCGCATGGCCGATGGCCGCATCGTATCCGAGACCGGAGCCCTGGCGGCATGACCACGACCGATGCAGGGGCGGTGGCGCGCGCGCGGCCGGGCATGGCGTTGCCGGCCGTGGTGCGGCTGGCATTGCGGGAGCTGCGCGGCGGGCTCGGCGGCTTCTACGTGTTCATTGCCTGTGTCGCCTTGGGCGTGATGGTGATCACGGCGGTCGGCGCGCTGTCGGATGCGTTGCGGTCGGGTCTGGAGCGGCAGGGCCGCGAGATCATCGGCGGCGACGTGACGCTGGCGCGCATGCACGCGCGCGCCGAGCCGAAGGAACGCGCGTGGTTCGCAGGGCAGGGCCGCACCAGCGAGACCGCGACGCTGCGGACCATGGCCCGGCGTCTCGACGGCGAGGATCAATCGCTGGCCGAAGTGAAGGCTGTGGATGCCGCCTATCCGCTGGTGGGCGCGCTGAAGCTGGAGGAGGCGACCACCGTCGATGCGGCGATCCGCACCGGTTCGGGCGCGGCAGTCGAAGCGATCCTGCTCGAACGGTTGGGGCTCAAGATCGGCGACCGCATGACGTTGGGCAAGACCGAGGTCGAGATCCGCGCGACGCTGGCCAAGGAACCCGATCAGCTCGTCGATCGGCTGACTTACGGTCCGCGCGTGCTGGTGTCGCTCGATACACTGGAGGCGACGGGGCTGGTGCAGCCGGGCACGCTCATTCGCTGGCGCTATGCACTGGCGTTGAACGATGCAACCGGAGCGGCGCCGGCCAACGCCACGACCACCGGCGACGCCGCGGCGCTCATGGGCTTTCGCGCCAAGGTGAAGGCCGATCTTCCCGAGGCGGGCTTCACCGTCACCGATCGCCGCGATCCGTCGCCGCAGGTGTCGCGCACGCTGGAACGGCTGCGGCAGTTTCTGACGCTGATCGGTCTGACGGCGCTGCTGGTCGGCGGCGTCGGCGTGGCCAATGCGGTCAACACGTTCGTCGAAAAGCGGCGCAAGGTCATCGCGACCATGAAGAGCGTCGGCGCACCGAGCGGCACTGTGTTCCTGATTTTCCTGATCCAGATTCTCGTGGTTGCCGCCATCGGCGTGGCGATCGGGCTCGTGCTCGGCTATCTGGTGCCCGGCGTGCTGCAGCAATTGTACGGCGAGGCTCTGCCGGTGCGCGTCGAGCTCGAGGTGTCCGGGCGCAGTCTCGCGATCGCTGCGCTCTATGGATTGCTGGTGGCGCTGCTGTTCGCACTGTGGCCGCTCGGACGCGCGGAGCGGGTGTCGGCGGCGGTGCTGTTCCGCGACGAGGTGACGTCGGAGCGCGCGTGGCCGCGGCTGCGGATCGTCGTGGCGACGGCGCTGGTGCTGCTCGGGCTGGGCGTGGTGGCGGTGCTGACGTCGGAGTCGCAGAAGCTCGCGCTGATGTTCTGCGGCGGATTGTTCGTCGTGTTCGCCGTTTTCCTGGCGCTCGGCCATGCCGTGACGTGGCTGGCGCGGCGGGCGCCGCGGTCGCGCGTGCCTGAGATCGCGCTGGCGGTCGGCAATATCGGCGCACCCGGCGGGCTCGCCCGCAGCGTCGTGCTGTCGCTCGGCGCAGGCCTGTCGCTGCTGGTCGCGGTAGCGTTGACGGACGCCTCGCTGGTGAAGGAACTGACGTCGCGGCTGCCAGAGCGGTCGCCCAACTATTTCTTGCTCGATATTCCGAAGGACGACTATCCGGGAATCGTGACGACGGTCACCGCGGCGTCGCCGGCCGCCGAGGTGTCGAGCGCGCCGATGCTGCGTGGCCGGGTGGTGCGCCTGAAGGGTGTGCCGGTCGAGGAGATCAAGGCTCCGCCGGAGGCGTCGTGGGTGCTGAATGGCGACCGCGGGTTGAGCTATGCCGAGGCGGTGCCGGACGGCTCGAAGGTCGTCGCCGGCCAGTGGTGGGCCGCCGATCATGCGGGCGAGCAGCTGGTGTCGTTCGAGGTGGATCTGGCCAGGAAGCTCGGGCTCGCCATCGGCGACGAGGTGACGGTCAACGTGCTCGGCCGCAACATCACCGCGCGCATCTCCAACCTGCGCGAGGTCAATTGGGAGAGCCTCGCGATCAACTTCGTGATGGTGTTCTCGCCCAACACGCTGAAGGCCGCGCCGCACAATCTGCTGGCGACGATCCTGTTGCCGAAGGGCACGTCGCTGGCCGACGAGGCGGCGATCGGACGGCGGCTCGGCAAGGCTTTTCCTGCCGTGACCGCAATACGCGTCAAGGACGCGCTCGACGCCTTCAACGCGATTTTCGTCAAGGTGATGACGGCTGTGCGGGTAGCCGGCAGTGTCACGCTCGTCGCTGGCGCGCTCGTGCTGGCCGGAGCGCTGGTCACGGCGCAGCGGCGGCGGGTGCTGGAGGCGGTCATCCTCAAGACGCTGGGCGCGACCCGGCGGCGGATCATCGGCGTGCACCTCGTCGAGTACCTCGCACTGGCGGCGATCACGGCGCTGTTCGCGGTCGGCCTGGGGTCGATAGCCGCCTGGGCGACGCTGAAATTCGTCATGGACGTCGATTTCACGTTCTCGTGGACGGCGGTAGGCATGGCGCTGGGGCTGGCTGATGGGACTTGTCGTGTTGTTCGGAGGCTTAGGCACCTTGCAGGTGCTGCGCGCACGGCCGGTGCCGTATTTGCGGTCCGAATAGCGCGGTGCCTGGGCAGGTCCATCCCCATTTCGAGGCGCAATTCAAATCCGACCTGGCTGGTTCTAATTTTTTGATCCGGTCAATCTTGAATACGACACCGGCGCACGTCATATTCCGCAGGCACAGTGCTGGTTCGCAGCACGTACAAAGGGAATTGAACATGGCTCAGTTCGACAATAGGTACGCAGTCGCAGGATCCGCGACGCGCACGGGCGCGGCGGTCGATGAGGGCCTGCGCTCCTACATGCTCGGCGTCTACAACTATATGGCAGCCGGCGTTGCACTCACCGGCATCGTCGCCTACTTCGTCAGCTCGGCGGCGATGGTCGAGCGCGTGGGCGGCAAGGTCGCGCTGACGCCGTTCGGCCAGATGCTCTACGCGACGCCGTTGAAGTGGGTGATCATGCTGGCTCCGCTGGCGTTCGTCTTCTTCCTGTCGTTCCGCATCTACAAGATGAGCGTGCCGGCGGCGCAGGCCTCGTTCTGGCTGTTCGCAGCCGTCATGGGCGTGTCGCTGTCGACGATCTTCCTCGTCTTCACCGGCCAGTCGATCACGCAGGTGTTCTTCATCACGGCGGCGGCCTTCGCGGCGTTGAGCCTCTACGGCTACACGACCAAGAAGGACCTCTCCGGCTGGGGCACCTTCCTGGTCATGGGCGTGATCGGCCTGATCATCGCGGCGCTGGTCAACATCTGGCTGCAGTCCTCGGCTCTCCAGTTCGCCGTCTCGGCGCTCGGCGTGCTGATCTTCGCGGGCCTGACCGCCTATGACACGCAGCAGATCAAAGACAACTACTACGAGATCGCGGGTGACGCGACGATGATGGCGAAGGGCGCGATTATGGGTGCGCTCAACCTCTACCTCGACTTCATCAACATGTTCACCTCGATGCTGCAGCTGTTCGGCGATCGAGAGTAACGCCGTCTCCCGAGGGAGAGGATAACGGGAAGGGCTCCGCGCAAGCGGGGCCCTTTCTGCTGTGGGGGTAAAGGGCATGACACCGCCGACGATCCGCGACGCAGTGCCGGCCGACATCGCGGCGGTCACCGCCATCTACCGGCCGGAAGTGACGGGCGGTACGGCGACGTTCGAGCTGGAACCGCCCGACGAGGCGGAGATGGCGCGGCGCTTCGCGGCCATCTCCGGCGCGGGCTTTCCCTATCTGGTGGCCGAGCTCGACGGACGGGTCGCGGCCTATGCCTATGCCCAGGCGTTCCGCGCCCGCCCGGCCTATCGCTTCACGGTCGAGGATTCGATCTATGTCGCCGCGGCTGCGCAGGGCCGTGGCGTCGGCAAGGCGCTGCTCGGCGCGCTCGTTGGACGCTGCACGGCGCTCGGGTTTCGCCAGATGATCGCGGTGATCGGCGACAGTGCGCGGCAAGGGCCGTCGATGGCGTTGCACCGGTCGTGCGGGTTCGAGTTGGTCGGCCGCTTGCCCGCGGTCGGCTACAAGCACGGCCGTTGGCTCGACAGCGTGCAGATGCAGCGACCGTTGGGTGCGGGCGACGCCTCGCCGCCCGGTGGCTGACGCCACGCGCTCAATCGACGAGCCGCGCCGGTTCCAGGACGCCGAGCACGCGGGCCAGCTCGCGGCCACGTTTGAGGATCAGCCCCGACGCGGCGACGACGCTATAGGAGCCCTGCTTGCGTGCGTTCTTGGGCGTCTTCTCGATGCGATAGAGGGGGCACTCGCTGGTGCGGCGGAATACGGAGAACGACGCCGTTTCGGCCCCGAGGTCGATGGCGTAGTCGCGCCACTCGCCGGCGGCGACCTTGCGGCCGTAGACGGCCAGGATAGTGGAAAGCTCTTGCCGGTCGAACGCCGTGACGGCGCGGGTCCGCTGGGCATCCGGCCTCAATTCGCCTCTCGAATCCGGGCGTGAAAACGTGACGAGGTTCGAAGCGCTGCCCGCTTGGCGCGGGCTGGGACGTATCGGCTCGGTTTCGCTCAAGCGCGCCTCCGTGTCACTTTCATATCATGATCGCGCCAGACCGCCGGCATTTCAAGCCCCATCTCCTCCGGCACGCCGGATTGCCGCGCACGACGGGGCGGGCACGACGGTCTGGCACCGCGAGAATTCCTCCAATCCGACATAATCAGACCGCGGCGCGGTCCAACGGCCGCCCAAAACCTAAGTGATATTGTGATCGTTGCCTCAGAAACCCGATCCCGGACAGAGGCCTTGGATATCTCAGCCCCCCAGCCCCCCGGGGTCGACGAACAGGATCGGGCCCTCTGGCAACCTGCATTGCCAATCTCCTTCTCCATCGCTGAAGAGCCGGCTTCCCCCAAGCCGGCTCTTTTTCGTTTGCGCCTTCGGTTGCCCAGTCGCCATCCGGCGCCGGCCTGCGGTGCGATGCCGTCGCGCGGCATCCGCCAAGCCCGCGACGACGACCGCATCGCAGCCGCTGGCCGGCCCGGTTGGCGCTGGGCAACCGAAGGGCCACGCAATGACTGGGCATCCGAAGGCGCAACCAAGAGAGCTTCACCCCTTGCCGTGCGCCGTGGCGTACCGATATGCAGGACGTTCGGCAAAGCGAGGGGAGACAATGGCAAAGCGCGGAACTGCGGTGCGGTCGTCGGCTGCGAAATCGGCCAAGGGGAAGCCCGCCGCCAAGCCGGGCGCGACCAATCCATTGCTTGGGTCGTGGCGGCGGCCGTTCGGCATCGCGCCGTTCGACCGCATCGAGGCGCGGCACTTCAAGCCGGCGATCGAGGCGGCGCTCGCGCGACATCGCGACGAGATCGATGTGATCGCCGATGCCGTCACGAAGCCGACGTTCAACAACACCATCGTCGCGCTGGAAAAGAGCGGGCGGCTGCTCGACCGCGTGGCAGGCGTGTTCGGCAACCTCGAAGCCGCCGACACGACGCCTGCGCTGCAGGAGATCGCGCGCGAGCTGGCGCCGAAGTTCGCCCGCCACGAGACGGCGATCCTGATGAACGCCAAGCTGTTCCGCCGCGTCGATGACCTGTTCGAACGGCGCGATGCGCTCGGTCTCGACGCCGAGGCATCGCGCGTGCTGGAACGTACGCACCTGCGTTTCGTGCGCGCCGGTGCGCGGTTGCCGAAGGCTGCACAGAAGCGCATTGGCGAGATCAACCAGCGGCTGGCTTCGCTGGTCACGCAGTTCATGCAGAACGTGTTGAAGGACGAGCAGGCGTGGCGGCTGGTGCTGGATGGCGAGAGGGATCTGGCAGGACTCCCGCAATCGGTGCGTGACGCTGCGGCGCGGGCGGCGGCCGACGAGGGCCTCGCCGGAAAGCACATGATAACGCTCAACCGGTCGAGCGTGGAAGCCTTCCTCACATTTTCGGCGCGGCGCGATCTGCGCGAGGTGGCGCACAAGGCCTGGGCGGCGCGTGGCGAGAATGCGGGCGACACCGACAACCGCGGCATCGTCGCCGAGATCGTGGCGCTGAGGACGGAGCACGCGCGGCTGCTCGGCTATGACACCTTTGCCGATTATGCGCTGGCCGACACCATGGCCAGGTCGCCGGCCGCGGTGGAAGGCCTGCTCGGCGCGGTATGGCCCAAGGCCGTGGCGCGCGCCAAGGAGGAGTGCGCGGCGCTGGAAGCCGTGGCCCGCAGCGAGGGCGGCAATTTCGCGATCGCGCCGTGGGACTGGCGTCATTATGCCGAGAAGGTGCGTCGCGCCCGCTTCGATCTCGATGACGCGGAAGTGCGGCCGTATTTCGAGCTCGACAACATGATCGCCGCGGCGTTCGACTGCGCGACGCGGCTGTTCGGGCTCCGCTTCACGCCGCGCCCCGAGCTGAAGCTGTATCACCCCGATGTGCGCGCCTGGGAAGTGACGGACAAGGCTGGCGTGCACGTCGGCCTGTTCCTCGGCGATTATTTCGCGCGGCCCTCGAAGCGGTCGGGCGCGTGGATGAGCTCGTTCCGCGAGCAGCACAAGCTCGTCAATGCCGGCGAAGGCGGCCAGCGGCCGATCATCATCAACGTCTTGAACATTGCGCAGGGTGCGAAGGGCGAGCCGACGCTGCTGTCGTTCGACGACGCGCGCACCTTGTTTCATGAGTTCGGCCACGGGCTGCACGGGCTGTTGTCGGATGTCACGTATCCGTCGATCGCCGGCACCGCGGTGAGCCGCGATTTCGTCGAGCTTCCGTCACAGCTCTACGAGCATTGGCTGTCGCAGCCGGCGGTGCTCAAGCGCTTTGCCCGTCACGCCGAGACGGGCAAGCCGATCCCCGACGCGCTGCTCCAGCGCCTCAAGGCGGCGCGCAATTTCAACCAGGGCTTCGCGACGGTGGAGTACACGGCGTCGGCGCTGGTCGATATGCAGCTCTATGCGTTGGAAGATACCAAGGGGCTCGACATCGGTGCGTTCGAACGGGCGGCGCTGGCCAAGATCGGGATGCCGGCAGAGATCATCATGCGCCACCGGCTGCCGCACTTCATGCACATCATGTCGGGATACGCGGCGGGATATTACAGCTATCTGTGGTCGGAGGTGATGGACGCCGACGCGTTCGCCGCGTTCGAGGAGGCGGGCGACATCTTCGACGCCAAGACCGCGAGGAAGCTGCGCGAGTTCATCTACTCGGGCGGCAACAGCCGCGACCCGCACGCCGCCTACGTTGCGTTCCGCGGCCGCGCGCCGAAGGTCGACAGCCTGATGCAGAAGCGCGGGTTTGGGGTTTAGCGGCGCGCCTTGCGACGATCATTTATTGATTGCCCCATCCGACTCCGCTCCGCGGAGCCGGCCGGATGGGGCGAACACTTTGGCGCCGCCAGCATCCGCGCCGGGCACCCCAAGCGCCAGATTGGTCTCCGGCGTACGAGGAGACCGTTATCTCGCCACTGGCCGGCGCGGTTGCTGGTGGGCAACCGAAGCGCCAGATTGGTCTCCGGCGTACGAGGAGACCGTTATCTCGCCACTGGCCGGCGCGGTTGCTGGTGGGCAACCGAAGCGCCAGATTAGTCTCCGGCGTACGAGGCGACCGTTATCTCGCCACTGGCCGGCGCGGTTGCTGGTGGGCAACCGAAGCGCAACTTAGAATGCGCAGCCCGGCTTCATGCCGAGGGCGGCGAGGATCTTGGCCAGCGGGCAGAAGCCGGTGAAAGCGGCCTGCAGCAAGTTGAGGCCGACGAAGGCGGGAAGGCCCAACCAGTAGATGTGGACGGTGTAGGCGAGCGCCACGCCGATGAGGACGACGAGGCCGGCAAATGCCATCACGGCGCGATCGATGTTCATGAGTTGTTTCCTCAGTGATCCGGAATGTTTGAATATTCGCGAATGTAGTCGAAGCCAGACAACTCGTGAAGACTGCGGCGCAGTGGTGCGGCATTGCAAATGACCGACGTCAGTCGCTGTTCTGCATGTGGTGCGCAAGGCGGCGGATCGGCTCGCGCAGGGCTTCCTGCATGAGCGGGTCGGTGACCGTCTCGGCCATCGCGGTCTCGAAGCAAAGGAGCCACGCCGCAACCTCGTCGGGTCCGATCTTGCGCCACGAAGTGCCGCCGCCGCAACATGGGCGGGCCGTGCTTCTCCACGAACAATGGCGGTCCGCCGAGCCAGCCGGACATGAACTCGAAGAACTTTTCTTCGCTCCCCGACAGGTCCGGCGGATGCACGGCGCGGGCGGCGGCGGCCTCGGGCAACGTGGCCATCAGCTGGTACATCCGCCGTGTCATCCGCCGCAGGACCTCGGCGCCGCCGAGCGTGTCATAGAGCGAGGCTTGGTCCTGCACGGCAAAGTCTCCGAAGGCTTGAGCGCGGCACGCGTCACGCGCGCGGGGTCCGAATTTAGGGCACGCCCGCGCGCGCGTAAGTGACAAAGTCACCATTCCGCAAGCCGAGGCGGGTCAGCCGCCGGTGAAATCGGACATCGTGAGCAGCGGGTGCAGATCCAGCCCCGCCGCCTTGAAGGCTTCGGCGGCGCCTTCCTGCCGGTCGACGATGGTGATGACGCGGACCACCTCGGCGCCTTCGGCGCGCACGGCTTCGGCCGCCTTGATCGACGAACCGCCCGTGGTGGTGACGTCTTCGACGATGACGACGCGCTTGCCAGCCAAGGTCTCGCCGCGGCCGAGCCCTTCGACGAGGCTCTTGGTTCCGTGTTCCTTGGCCTGCTTGCGCACGAGGAAGGCGCGCAGCGGATGCCCGGCTGCGAAGCTGACGGCGCACACTGCCGAGGCGATCGGGACGGCCCCGAGTTCGAGACCGCCGATCAGATCGGCGTGGACGTGGTCGCAGGCGATCTGCTCGATGACGAGCGTGGCGATCAGATGCGCGCCCTCGGGATCGAGCATCGTCGGCTTCATGTTGAAGTAATGGGTCGAGGTGCGGCCGGACGCGAGCTTCATCTCCGGCCCGACCTGATACGACCGCGCCTTGACGATCTCGATGAGGCGCGCGCGCGCCGTTCTGTCCCGAAGCATGATCATGTTGTGCGCCCTCCGTGCCGCCCGTTCCGGCGCCGTTGCTGGCGCGCTTGCGCAATCGCCCGATAGTGCGGCATGTGTCAAGTGTCACGCCGGAGGCGGGTGAGAGGCTGGGATCAATTCCCTCTCCCGATCCAAGTCGATGGGGAGAGGGGGAGAATAGATGCGACCGGCCGCAGATGGCGATGCAGTTGGGGACGCAGATAGCGGCGGAGACGAGCACCGGCGTTGCCGCGCTGATCGGGGCGTTCCATCGCTTGGCGCAGGGCGGCGTGGCGCCCTATATCGTGCTTCTCGTGCTGGCACTGGCCGTTTATCTCCCCGGCGTGCTGCGGCTGCCCGCCGTCGACCGCACCGAGATCGTGTTCGCCGATACGACGCGCGAAATGGTGGCGCGCGGCGCGTGGACCGACCCGCGCTATGGCGACGTGGTGCATCAGTTCCGACCCATCGGCACGTTCTGGGCGCAGGGCGTGGTGGCGAGGCTCGCCGGACCGGAGCAGGCGCGGAACATCACCGTCTATCGGCTGCCGTCGCTGGTGGCCGTGGTGCTGGCGGTGCTCGCCGTGTTCTGGCTGGCGGCGCCGCGAGTCGGCCGCGATGCGGCGCTGCTGGCGGCGGGGCTGTTCGCCGTGGCCCCCCTTACCGTGCTGGTATCGCAACTCGCCATTGCCGATGGTCTGGCATTGTTGCCCGCCACGGTCGCGATGCTGGCACTGCTGCGGATCTACGATGCCGTCGATGGCCAGGACGATCCCCGCCTCGCGCTGCTGTTCTGGACGGCAATGGGCTTCGGAATGCTGGTCAACGCGCTGCACACGCCGATCCTGGTCGGCGTGACGCTGCTCGCGTTGTTCGTGTTCGATCGGGACGTGTCGTGGCTGCGGCGGACGCGGCCGCTCATGGGGCTGCCGATTGCTCTGGCTCTCGCCTCACCTTGGCTCGCGGTGCGGGTGATGCAGGACGGCGTGCCGTTCGCCGGCATGGGTTGGAGCGAGTTTCTCGCCGCGCTCGGCGGCGCGCAGGACATGAAGCTCAGGGCGTTTCCGGGCACGTTCACGGCGGCGGCGCTGATCGGCTTCCTGCCCGGTGTGGCGCTGCTGCCCGCCGCGATGAAGGCGCTGTGGGATGACCGCGCGCAGCGGCTGCCGCGGTTCCTGCTGGCGTGGACGATCGGCTACATCGTCTATCTCGAACTGCTGTCGTCGAAGCCCGGCACCTATACCGTGCAGGTGATGTTTCCGGCGTTCGCGCTGGCGGTGGCGCTGCTGGTGATGAGTCGCCGCCGCGGAGGGTCCAGATGCGCGTCACCGTTGAGCATGCGTCGCTGGGCTCCACCCATTGGCCGCCGGCTGGCGCGGCATTGCCGCTTCGCGGTGCCTGCTGGCGGCATTGTTCGCGCTTGTCGCGGCGGTCTATGGCTTCGTGCGCGAGTGGCCGTCGCCTGTCGCTGCCGTGCTCATTGCCGTCGTCGCCGGGTTGTTCGCCTGGAGCGCGCAACTGGGCCGTCGCGGCGATCTCGTCGGCTGGGGGCTGGCCGGGGTGGCATCGCTAGCGCTGTTCGCCATCACGCTCTTGGGCGTCGTCTTTCCGGGCGTGCGCGGCATCTGGCCGGCGCGCGAGGTTGCGACGGCCGTGCGTGCGACTTGCGGTGCGGGCCGTCAGGTCGCGATCCTCGGTTTCCGCGAGCCGTCGGCGGCGTTCGTGCTCGGCGTGCCGAAGACCGCCCCGATCGCCCGAGACCATGCCCGCTGCGCGGGGGATGCTGCACGTCGTCGAGAGCCGCTGGGTCGAGCGTTATCTCGTGGCAAATACGGGCAAATTCCCGAAGCTGACACAGGTGGACTGCGTTGCCGCCTACAACGTGATGCGCGGCTGCCCACTGACGTTCACCATCTATTCGACCGACAATTCCGACTTGTCCTGCGATCGGGAACGCAGCAGCAACTCTTGTCCTGGCCTGTTGTCCACTATGTCGCGCCCCTCGTCCAAGGGTTGCGACTAGGACGCCCGCGCACGCACCCGCGGACATGATATAAGACGCCGCGATTGGCACCCCTCGGTGCCCCGAACCGATCGAAGGAGCGCGCCGCATGTTCAACCCCGAAAGCCCGCCCGAGCTCAGCGTCACGCGCTGGTTCAACTCCGAGGGCTCGCAGCTCCTCGCCGAGACCAAGGGCAAGGTGACGATGATCGCCGTGTTCCAGATGCTGTGCCCGGCCAGCGTCAAGCACGGCCTGCCGCAGGCCGCCCGCATCGCGTCGGGCTTCAACGACGATCAGGTGGCGGTGATCGGCCTGCACTCGGTGTTCGAGAACCACGACAAGCAGACGCCCGACGCGCTCGAGGCGTTCATCGACGAGCACGGCTTCCCGTTCGCCATCGCGGCAGACGAGCCGAACGCCAAGGGCCTGCCCAAGACGTTCTCGGCCTATGAGCTGCAGGGCACGCCGACGGTGCTGCTGTTCGACCGCCAGGGCCGCCTCCGCCGCCATTATCTGGGCGCGGTCGACGACGTGCGTTTGGCCGCCGAGATCATGGCGCTGACCATGGAGCCGGCGGACGCGCCGCGCGAGGTTTCGCTGGCGCTGGAACGGCGGCTGGCCATTGCGCTGGTCGATCCCGACGCCCACGACCATGACCACGGCGGCGGCTGCTGTGGTGGCGGCGGGCATCATCATCACCACGATAACGACGAGCACAGCCACGCCGGCGGCGGGTGCTGCGGCGGCCATGACCACAGCCATGATCATGACCACGGACATTCGCACGGACATGACCATGGTCACGCCCAGGCGGCAGTCAAAGCCGAGGCCGGCGGCTGCGGGTCCGACAGCTGCGGCTGCAAGAGCTGATCGCGCGTTATCGCTGCGCCGAGTTCGAGAGCCAGGGACCGCCGGTCCCTGGCTCTTTTGTTCGGCGCTTCAGTTGCCCAGTCTTGGCGGCGCCGAGCCTGCCTTCGGCAGGATCATCCGCGCTGGCGCCTTCCTTCCGCCCCCAAATCAGCCGAATGTCGCAGCTGCAAGTCAGGCGGGATGCGCCGGAAACGGGAGTGGGCGGGATGGTCGAGCGCGTGACGGGACGGGAGCGGAGCGGACAGGCGGATCGCGACAGCGCGAGCACTGCCGCGACGCCGAAGCGTGCGGCCAAGGGCAAGCCCGCGGCTCCAACGAAGTCGCCGAAGTCCGGCTTCGACAAGAAGACCATCGCGCTGGTCTATGATTTCGACGGCACGCTGTCGCCGAAGCCGATGCAGGAATACAGCTTCCTGCCCAAGCTCGGCATCGACGCGAAAGAATTCTGGGCCGAGTGCGGCCGCGTCGCCAAGGCCGAGCGCGCCGACCCGCTGATCACCTACATGCACCTGATGTACAAGAAGGCGAAGGAGACGCGGCATCCGCATCGACCGCGCCGACCTCGTCGCCCAGGGCCGCGACGTCGAGCTTTTCGCCGGCGTCACCGAATGGTTCGGCGAGATCGAGGCCTATGTGAAGCTGCGCGCCGAGAGCCACGGCGTCACGCTGAAGCACTATCTCGTCTCATCGGGGCTGACCGAGATCGTCGAGGGCACGTCGATCTATCCGCATTTCGCCAACGTGTTCGCGTCGGAATACTGGTTCGACGCCTACGACCTGCCGTTTCCCAAGCGCGTCATCACCGACACCGGCAAGACCCAATACCTGTTCCGCATCAACAAGGGCATCGAGGATCTCGGCCAGAGCATCAACTCGCACATGCCCGAGGCGCAGCGTCCGATCCCGTTCTCCAACATGATCTACTTCGGCGACGGCGACACCGACGTGCCGTCGATGGCGCTGATGCGCAAGAACGGCGGCCACGCCATCGCCGTGCATCCGCCGGGCAAATCGCGGGCAAAGTGCGTCGATCTGTTCAAGGCCGGCCGCTGCGATTTCTTCGCCCCCGCCGACTACCGCCGCGGCTCGGACCTGTTCAAGCGGACGTGCCTGCTGCTCGACCGCATGCTGGCCGATATCCGCGTGCAGGAGGAGATGTGGCGGGTGGCAAGGGGTGTGTGAGGGATGGCGGGTCGCTCCGCCGCACTACTGTCATCCCGGCACTTGTTGCCGGGATCCAGCTCTCCGCGCATGACGAGGCCAGCGGCGCGATGGATCCCGGGGACGAGCCCCGGGATGACATGGGAGGGGTTGGGGTCGCCACGCCCACTCGCCCGCGCTCGGGCGTTAGCGTACAGTTGGCGGATGACCTCGCGCGATAAGCCAGCAAAGTTACAAGCGAAAGGATCGGCCGCGCCGACGCCGTCACCCGAACGCATGCGGCGGTATCGGCGTGGGCAGCGGGCGGAGATGGCGGCGGCGGCGCTGCTGATGGCCAAGGGTTATCGCATCGTGGCGCGGCGGCTGAAGACCCAACTGGGCGAGATCGATCTCGTCGCGGTGCGCGGGCGCCGGATTGCGTTCGTCGAGGTCAAGGCGCGGCCGAGCGGGGCCGCGTGCGAGGCGGCGATCACGCCCGCGCTCGGGCCCCGCGTGCGGCGCGCGGCGAGCTTGTGGCTGGCGCGGAATGCGCGCTATCAGCAGCATGAGCAGGGCTATGACCTCGTGTTCGTGGTGCCGTGGCGGCTGCCGCGGCATATCCCGAACGGGCTTTACGTGCAACTTCGTGTGCGCACTCGTCACGTCCGTGTCGAGCACGCCCCATGATCGCAGTCGTCCGTGGTTCGAGGACGGCTCGGTACAAACATGCTAACGCCGGTCCGCGAAGGTCGTCCGCAACCAAGGAGTCGTCGATTGAAAATCGCCTGTCAGATGGACCCCGTCGATCGCATCGACATCCGTGGCGATTCCACGTTCGCGCTGCTGCTCGAAGCGCAGAAGCGCGGGCACGAGCTGTTCTACTACACGCCGCAGAGCCTGACGCTCGACGGCGCGGCGCTCAAGGCGCGCGGCGAGACGCTGGAGGTGATGGACCAGATCGGCGCGCACTTCCGCGTCTCCGATCCGCGCACCATCGACCTCGCGACGGTTGACGTGGTGCTGCTGCGCCAGGATCCGCCGTTCGACATGGCGTACATCACCTCGACGCACCTGCTCGAGCGCATTCATCCCAAGACGCTGGTGGTCAACGATCCCGCCCACGTGCGCAACGCGCCGGAAAAGATCTGGGTGCTCGACTTCCTCGACCTGATGCCGGCGACGATGGTGACGCGATCGCTCGACGACGTGGCGGCCTTCCGCGCGCGGCACAAGGACATCATCGTGAAGCCGCTCTATGGCAACGGCGGCGCGTCGGTGTTCCGCATCCGGCCGGAGGATACCAACCTCGGCGCGCTGGTCGAGCTGTTCCAGACCGTGTTCCGCGAGCCGTTCATGGTGCAGGAGTATCGCGCCGAAGTGCGGCGCGGCGACAAGCGCATCATCCTGGTCGATGGCGAGGTGGCGGGCGCGATCAACCGCGTGCCGGCGGAAGGCGAAACGCGCTCGAACCTGCACGTCGGCGGCACCGCGGCGAAGACCGAGCTGACCGCGCGCGGAGCGCGAGATCTGCGCGCGGCTCGGGCCGGAGTTGAAGCGGCGCGGGTTGATCTTCACCGGCATCGACGTGATCGGCGACTATCTCACCGAGATCAACGTGACGTCGCCGACCGGCATCCGGCAGGTCAAGGCGTTCGGCGGCAACGACATCGCCGCGATGATCTGGGACGCGATCGAGAGAAGGGTGAAGGCGGGGCGGACATGAGGCCCCGTCAATCCACCGCCGTCACGGTGTAGCCGTCGTCGCGGAGGAGTTGCACGAGGCCGGTCGGGCCGGAGAGGTGCAGGGCGCCGACGGCGACGAAGGCGGCACCCTTCTCGAGCAGCGGTCGCGCGCCGTCGAGCATCTTGCGGTTGCGCTTGTCCAGCAGCTGCTGCTGGAAGCCCTTGTACGCATCGGGCGAGACGCCGGCGGTGGCGGCCAGCGCGAGGTTGAACGGCATCGCCGCACCCATCTGCCGTTTCACGTACATCTGCGTCAGCGTCTCCAGCATGTCGTCGACGCGGGCGGCGTATTTGAGCCCCGCGCGTAGCATCTCGACCTGCTCGGCGTCGGATATCGACGACATGGCGGCGAGCTGGCTCTCGATCGTTTCGAGCCCGATCACCTTGATCTTGCGCGCCTTGGCTTCGCGCCCGATTTTGCTGTCGAGCACGGGATGACCGGCTTCCGCGTTCTTGCGCTCACACTCCGAAACGGCCAACAGCGTGTTGACCAGCCAGGGGCGGAACACGGCGGCGAGATCGCCCGGCAGGCCCGACTTGGCGACCAGCGACTGGACGACCGCGAAGTCGTCAGGCGACAGCAGCTTGTCGAGCCGGCGGCCGTCGGTGAACATCATGAGCTGCGCCGATTTCGTGATCGCATCGACGGTGGCCTCGGGAGAGAGGTCGGCAACCTCGAGCAGCACAGACTTCGAGCCGTCGAGGGCTTTGGCCGCCGCCGGACTGAGCGTGGTGATGCGCGCATCCGAAACATGCATCGTGCCCATGAGATGAGACGGCGCGACACCTGGCTTCTCGATGCGCCACAGGATCGCATCGGCGTTCGGCACCTTCGCCGCCTCGTCGAGAATGCGCGCGTGGGCTGCGGGGTCCTTGGCCTGCATCTCGTCGAGCATGTCGACGCCACGGCATTGGAGATGGGGCGATTTCTGCGTCGCCTTCGGCGCGGCCAGCACCTTCGAGTGTACCGGGGCGATCGCAGCGCAAAGGCCGAGTGCAGCGGCGAGCAAGGTCTTGGCGGTCGGCGTGAAGCGGAAACGCATGACGGCACCTGACGCGGCTGAAGGAATGGGCGGTGCGTGAAGTATGACCTGAAGTGCGGAGTGCGTAATCTTGAGCCGATACTAGTGTCCTGATCGCGAAGTTCGCTTCATTTATCCGAGCACTCGGCAGCGAACTTCTCGATCATCACACTAGGCTTAAAAATGGTTCATGCTTGACCCGCGCGCGGGTGAGCCTTGTCGTAGACGGCAAGGAGCCGGTCGCGATCGACCTCGGTATAGACCTGGGTCGTCGAAAGCGATGCGTGGCCGAGCAATTCCTGAATCTGGCGCAAATCGGCGCCCGCCGACAGCAGATGCGTCGCGAACGAATGACGCAGCGCGTGCGGCGTCGCCGTGTCGGGCAACTGCAGCTCGGCGCGGAGCTTTTCCATCGCGAGCTGGATGAGCCGCGGCGACAGCGGACCGCCCTTGGCGCCGAGGAACAGCGGCTGATCCGGCGACAGCGGATAGGGGCACAGCGCGACATAGCGGGCGACGGCGGATTGCGCGACCGGAAGCACCGGCACCATCCGCTCCTTGTCGCCCTTGCCGGTGATGCGCAGCGTATCGCGGCCCGGCAGCGGCGCATCGCGGTAGAGAATGCCGAGCGCCTCGGAAATACGCAGCCCGCAGCCGTAGAGCAGCAGCAGCACGGCGGTATCGCGTGCCGCCACCCAGTCGAGATCGGCGTCCATGCCGGGGGACAACGACGGACAGCGCCTTCTCGACGTTGAGCGGCTTTGGCACCGAATGCGGGATTTTCGGTAAAGCGACCTGCAGCACGGCGCGGTTTTTCAGGGTGGCTTCGGTCTCGAGCCAGCGGAAGAAGGTGCGCAGCGCCGACAGTGTGCGGGCGAGCGAGCGCGATTGGGTACCGGCGCGGCGGCGGCCGGCGAGGAAAGCGCGGACCGTCTTGGCGTCGAGCCGCGCCAGATCGCCGAGGCAGGGCGGGTGGCCGTGATGGGCTGTGAGGAAGCCCAGGAATTGGCGGAGATCGCGCGCGTAGGCGTCGAGGGTGTGATCGGCGTGGCCACGGTCGTGGGCGAGGTGGGCCAGCCAACCGGTGACCGCGCGGTCGAGGTCGTGCCCGAGCGGTAGATCCGCCTCGGACGTGTCCCGTGCCGTTGCCGCAGTTGCTTTCGTCATGGCATCGAAGGTGGCCGCGCGTTGGTTAACGGCAGGTTAACACCGGTTGCGCCGATCACAAACGGCGACGGGGCCGAAGCCTCGGCGCATGTCGCGCCAAAGTTTCCGGCCCCGTCACGATAGTCGCATCGGGTCGCGTCGGCCGATCAGGTCAGTTGCGCAGGTAGGGGCACAGCTCGCGCGGGCCATCGCCATACGGCTGGTAGGTGCCGTCATCCCAATCGAACGAGCGATAGGTGTCGGCGCACTGCTGCCAACGGCTGCCGTAGCCGCTGCGGGAGGCCGCAATCGCGCCGCCGATGATGGCGGTGCCGATGATCGCAGGCGCGATCCAGCCCGGACCCCGGCGGCGTCCGCCGACAAAGCGGTTGCCGCCATAGCCGCGGTTGATGCCCCGGCCGCCGAGCCCGCGGCCGATGCGTACGCCGCCGCGATTGAACTTCACGGGCTGCACGAGATCGCCACGAGCGCTGAAGTCAGCGGTCGCGGCAGGCACCGGAACATTCGCCGGTGCGAGCGGCGCAGCCGTCGCGACCGATGCCGAAACGCCGAGCATCAGCGCCATCGACGCCGATAGCCCCAGCAGATGTCGCTTGATTGATCTATCCAACATTATTCAATTCTCCTTCGGCACAGGACCGCCGTCGGAGCCGCCGACGCGGCTCGTACGTGATTTCGGGGAGTTCTGCGATCCGTTGGAGTTGAAACGTCCTGCGCCGCGCATAGTTCCGCGCGGGTGTCTTGTTTGCCGCTCCGGCGCAAGCGCCGACGCGGGTGGGCATCCGAAGTGCCCAGCTCCGGCCAGCGCGGATGCGGGTGGGCATCCGAAGCGCCCACTAAATACTCTGGCCGGTCTTTTTCCAGTCGGCGACGAACTGCGTCAATCCGGCATCGGTCAGCGGGTGCTTGACCAGCGCTTTCAGGATCGCCGGCGGCACGGTGACGACGTCGGCGCCGATCAGCGCGGCGTCCTTGACGTGATTGACCGTACGGATCGACGCGGCGAGGATGTCGGTGCGGAAGTCGTCGTAGTTGTCGTAGATCGTGCGGATCTCGCGGACCAGCTCCATGCCGTCGAGGCCGATGTCGTCGAGCCGCCCGACGAACGGCGACACGAACGTCGCGCCGGCCTTGGCGGCGAGCAGCGCCTGGTTGGCCGAGAAGCACAGCGTGACATTGACCATCGTGCCGTCGCCGGTCAGCGCCTTGCAGGCCTTGAGGCCGTCGAGCGTCAGCGGCACCTTGATCGTGACGTGGGCGGCGATTTTCCGCAGCACCTCGGCCTCGCGCATCATGCCGTCATAGTCGGTCGCCGCGACCTCGGCCGAGACCGGGCCGGACACGACCTTGCAGATCTCGGCAATGGTTTCCTTGAAATCGCGGCCCGATTTGGCGATCAGCGAGGGATTGGTGGTGACACCGTCGAGGAGGCCGGTGGCGGCCAGCTCGCGGATGTCGCCCAACTCGGCGGTGTCGACGAAGAATTTCATCCCGTGCCAGTCCTTATGTACCAGAGTCCTCGTGTATCGGAGAGTCCGCGCGTCCCAGACCTTGTGAGCCCGCTCTTCGATCGCCCTCGGTTCGCCTCATGGGCGGGCCTAGGCTAAGACTGCGATTCTTCGAAGCAAGCTTCTAATCCGGTGCCCATCACTTTGGATAGCCTTCTCGATCAACTGGACAACGATGCTGCCGAGGCGGCGGGCGGGCGTGTGCCCGTGCTGTTGCCGGTCGCGCTCGACCAGACCTATGACTACGCTGTGCCTGAAGGGCTCGTGCTGGAGCCGGGCGCGTTCGTGCTGGTGCCGTTCGGACCGCAGACCAGGATCGGGGTGGTGTGGGACCGGGCGGTGGAATTGCCCGCGGCCAGCGAGGGGGACGACGCGAAACCTCAGCCCGCCAAGCGCAAGAAGGCGGGACCGCTCAAGCTCAAGGCCATCGACAGCCGCCTCGATGCGCCGCCGCTGCCGGTGATTTCGCTGCGGTTCGCCGAGTGGATCGCGCGCTATACGCTGGCGCCGCTCGGCATGGTGTTGCGCATGATGATGAGCGCGCAGGCGGTGTTCGAACCGCAGAAGCCGCGCTACGGCGTGACGCTTGGTGCCGGGCGCTGCGCCGCCGCCGCGCATGTCGCCGGCCAGGAGCCGCGCGCTGGAGATCGCCGCCGACGGGCTGATCCGCTCCAAATCGGCGTTGGCGCACGAGGCGGGATGCACGACGGGCGTCATCGACGGCTTGGCGGCGGCGGGCAATCTGGTCGAGGTGGCCATTCCGGAGAAGAAGTGTCCGCGCCCCAATCCCCGTCACCACACCACCGAGTTCTCGGCCGATCAGGAACAGGCGGTGGCGGCGCTCAGGGCAGCGGTGGACGCGGAGAATTTCTCGGTGTCGCTGCTCGATGGCGTCACGGGATCGGGCAAGACGGAGGTTTATTACGAGGCGCTGGCGCGGACGCTGGAGCGCGGCCATCAGGCGCTGATCATGCTGCCCGAAATCGCGCTGACGTCGCAGTTCCTCGGCCGCTTCGAGGCCCGCTTCGGCTGCCAGCCGGTCGAATGGCATTCGGCGCTGGCGGGGCCCGAGCGCGGGCGGATCTGGAAGGCGGTCGCGACGGGGGACGCCAGGGTCGTCGTCGGCGCGCGGTCGGCGCTTTTCCTCCCCTACCAGGACCTCGGGCTGATCGTCGTCGACGAGGAGCACGACGCCGGCTTCAAGCAGGACGACCGCGTCCACTATCAGGCCCGCGACATGGCCGTCGTTCGCGGCAATCTCGGCAAGTTCCCGGTGCTGCTGGCGTCCGCGACGCCGTCGATCGAGAGCCATGTCAACGCGCGCACGGGACGCTATCGGCATCTCGTTCTTCCCGGACGTTTCCACGGCATGGAGCTGCCGGAGATCACGCCGATCGACTTGAGGAAGGAGCAGCCCGACAAGGGCCGCTGGCTGGCGCCGACGCTGGTCGATGCGGTGACCGAGACGATGGCCAAGGGTCAGCAATCGCTGCTGTTTCTCAATCGCCGGGGCTATGCGCCGCTGACGTTGTGCCGGAGCTGCGGCCACCGCATCGAATGCCCGCAATGCACGGCCTGGCTGGTCGAGCACCGGTTCCGCAACCGGCTGCACTGCCACCACTGTGGGTTTTCGCTGGCCATGCCGGAAAAGTGCCCAAAATGCCTGGAGCCGGGCGCGCTGGTGGCCTGCGGTCCCGGCGTCGAACGGGTGGCGGAGGAGGTCGCCGAGCGCTGGCCCGAGGCGAAGGTGGAGCTGCTGTCGTCCGATCTGATCCCCGGCCTCGAGGAGATGCGGGCGGTCATCAAAAGGATCGAACAGGGCGAGGCGCAGATCATCATCGGGACGCAGATCGTCGCCAAGGGGCACCATTTCCCCGACCTCGCCACCGTCGGCATCGTCGATGGCGATCTCGGCCTTGCGCAGGGCGCGGACCCGAGGGCCGGCGAGCGCACGTTCCAGCTGCTACATCAGGTGACGGGCCGCGCAGGACGCAGCTTCGCCCGGGGACGCGGCTTCATCCAGACGCACATGCCCGAGAATCCGGTGATGGCGGCGATCATCTCGGGCGACCGCGAGGCGTTCCTCAACCGCGAGATCGAGACCCGCCAGCGGGGCATGCTGCCGCCCTATGGCCGGCTGGCGGCGATCGTGATTTCAGCGCGGGACAAGGAGATGGCGGCGATCGTGGCGCGCGACATCGCCCACGCCGCACCGCCGTCGGAGAAGATCGAGGTGCTGGGTCCAGCCGAGGCCCCCATCGCCGTGGTGCGCGGTCGGCACCGCTGGCGGCTGTTGATCAAGGCCCCGCGCGAGATCGACATTCAGGCCTATCTGCGCGCGTGGAATGCGGGATTGCCTAAGCTTCCCAACGACATCCGGATATCCCTCGACATCGACCCGTATAGCTTCCTGTGAAGCATCCCGACGGCGGCAACGGCGAAAGGCCGGACCGCGAGGGGGCGGGGTCCGGCCTTTCAGCGCATGCGAGGGGAAGCACGCGCACTCGAGCAATCGGTTGAACGCGGACGGGTAAGAATGGTTCCGCCCGCGCTGTGCGATCAGTAGCGGCGGCCGCGGCGATGCTCCGACGCGATGACGCCGAGCATCAGCGCGCCGATGCCGAGGGCGATTGCCGGACCGACATTGTTGCGGCGCTTCTTGCGGTAGTAGCCACCATGGCCGTAGTCGCGGCCAGCGTAGCCATGGGCATAGCCGCCATCGTAGTGGCGGGCGCCGTAGCCGCCGCCGATAGTGGCGCGAGCCGGCGTTAGCGGTCGAGGCGAGCGGCATCAGTGCGCCGGCAGCGACGGCTGCGGCGACGGACAGGCTGGTCAGCGTGCGGGAAATGGTCAACTTTTGCGGCCCCCTGGCCAGGTTGGAGTTGAGTGCGGGTTTGCATGTACCGACGACAACGCCCGAGGCTCCAATTGGATCCTTCGCGTGTCTCTTACCCGACCAAATAGGGGCGCCGCTTTGAACGGCGTCTGAATGCGCCTTGCAGCTGCCATTCATGTTCGGGCGCGACGTGCGGCAGGCGCTGTCCTGCCCGCGCGGGACCAGTTCGCCATCGCGCTCCTTCGAAAGACTAACGCTGCAACGCCGAAATGCGGCAATCCGGCCTGCTTACGTTCGGTTGAAGGATCAGGAGACACATGCTAGTGACCACTCGGTTTCACGAAGGTGGCGGCAGGCCGGGACGTTCCCGTGGTTCTCCTCTTCGACGGTACACATTTCTTCTCGTTGCGGGCCCCTCGAAGCGGGCCTGTCGATGCGGGGAGAAACCCTCACGGGCATGACCCAGGCAACCAAGGCGCCACGATCGGCGCATGCGAGCGTTTGACGTGGCAACAGACAATCCAATTTCAGAAGGCATGGCCGGGCGATACGCCTCGGCGCTGTTCGAGCTCGCGGGCGAGCAGAAATCCCTCGCCGAGGTCGAAAAGGACTTGGCGACGTTCCGCGCGATGCTCGATGTCAGCGCCGACCTGAAATCGATGGTCAAGAGCCCGGTGATCTCGCGCGACGAGCAGGGCAAGGCGCTGAGCGCGATCCTGGCCAAGGCCGGCGTCGGCGCCACCACCGCGAACTTCCTCAAGCTCATCGCCAAGAACGGCCGCTTGTTCGCCGTCGAAGACATGATCAAGGCGTTCCGCGCGCTGGTCGCCAAGAGCCGCGGCGAGGTCGAGGCCGAGGTGACGAGCGCCGTGGCCCTCGACGACGCACAGACCGCCGAGCTCAAGGCGACACTCAAGGCGGCCGTCGGCAAGGACGTGCAGCTGACGTCGCGGGTCGATCCGAGCCTGCTCGGCGGCCTCATCGTCAAGCTCGGCAGCCGTATGATCGACAGCTCGCTGCGCACGAAACTCGCCGGCCTCCGGGTCGCGATGAAGGGATAATGCAGGGCCGTCTCGCACGCGCGGGGCGGCTTTTGTACGACACGAACGACGCCAGGCCTCGGACCCCGTGGGTGCGGTGGCAAGCGACATCAGACGCAATCGACCAGGGAAGAGGTCCACCTCATGGATATCCGCGCCGCAGAGATCTCCGCGATCCTCAAGGATCAGATCAAGAATTTCGGCAAGGACGCTCAGGTCTCGGAGATCGGGCAGGTGCTGTCGGTGGGCGACGGCATCGCGCGCGTCTATGGCCTCGACAACGTCCAGGCCGGCGAGATGGTCGAGTTCCAGGACGGCACTAAGGGTATGGCGCTGAACCTCGAGGCCGACAACGTCGGCGTCGTGATCTTCGGCGACGACCGCAGCATCAAGGAAGGCCAGACCGTCAAGCGCACCAAGGCGATCGTCGAGGTGCCGGTGGGCAAGGGCCTGCTCGGCCGCGTGGTCGATGGCCTCGGCAATCCGATCGACGGCAAGGGTCCGATCAAGTCGGACAAGAAGATGCGCGTCGACGTCAAGGCGCCGGGCATTCTGCCGCGCAAGTCGGTGCACGAGCCGATGTCGACGGGCCTCAAGGCCATCGACGCGTTGATCCCGATCGGCCGCGGCCAGCGCGAGCTCGTCATCGGCGACCGCCAGACCGGCAAGACGGCGGTCATTCTCGATACCTTCCTCAACCAGAAGTCGATCAACGCCGGCACTGACGAGGGCGCGAAGCTCTATTGCGTCTACGTCGCCATCGGCCAGAAGCGCTCGACCGTCGCCCAGTTCGTCAAGACGCTGGAAGAGCGCGGCGCGCTCGAATACTCGATCATCGTCGCCGCCACCGCGTCCGATCCGGCGCCCATGCAGTACCTCGCGCCGTTCACCGGCTGCACCATGGGCGAGTACTTCCGCGACAACGGCATGCACGCCGTGATCGCCTATGACGATCTCTCCAAGCAGGCCGTCGCCTACCGTCAGATGTCGCTGCTGCTGCGCCGCCCGCCGGGCCGTGAAGCCTATCCGGGCGACGTGTTCTATCTCCACTCTCGTCTTCTGGAGCGCGCCGCAAAGCTCGGCGACGCCTCGGGCAAGGGCTCGCTGACGGCGCTGCCGGTCATCGAGACGCAGGCCAACGACGTGTCGGCCTACATTCCGACCAACGTGATCTCGATCACCGACGGCCAGATCTTCCTCGAGACGGACCTGTTCTACCAGGGCATCCGTCCGGCCGTGAACGTCGGTCTGTCGGTGTCGCGCGTCGGCTCGTCGGCGCAGACCAAGGCGATGAAGCAGGTCGCAGGCAAGATCAAGGGCGAGCTGGCGCAGTACCGCGAGATGGCGGCGTTCGCGCAGTTCGGCTCCGACCTCGACGCCGCCACGCAGAAGCTGCTGGCGCGCGGCGCGCGCCTGACCGAGCTGCTGAAGCAGCCGCAGTTCTCGCCGCTGAAGATGGAAGAGCAGGTCTGCGTGATCTTCGCCGGCACGCGCGGTTATCTCGATGCGCTGCCGGTGACGGCGGTCGGCAAGTTCGAGGCCGAGCCTGCTGCGCGGGCTGCGCGACGAGAAGACGATGCTCGAATCGATCCGCAGCGAGAAGGCGCTTTCGGGCGACACCGAGAAGAAGCTGGTCGGCCATCTCGACAAGTTCGCCAAGGCCTTCACCGCCTGATCTGGGTCTCGATCTGAGGAGAAGCGCCCGATGGCGAGTTTGAAGGACATGCGAAACCGCATCGCCTCGGTCAAGGCGACGCGGAAGATCACCAAGGCGATGCAGATGGTGGCGGCGGCCAAGCTGCGCCGCGCCCAGGAAGCCGCGACCGCCGCCCGGCCCTATGCCGAGCGGATGGATCAGGTTCTCGCCAGCGTGGCGAGCAAGGTGCCGACCCGCGAGGGCGCAGTCGCCGCTGCTCGTCGGCACCGGCAAGGACCAGGTGCACTTGTTGATCGTGATGACTGCCGAGCGCGGCCTGTGCGGCGGCTTCAACTCGAACATCGCCAAGCTGGCGCGCGCCGATGCGCTGAAGCTGATGGCCGCCGGCAAGACGGTCAAGATCATGACCGTGGGCCGCAAGGGCGCCGACAACCTGCGCCGCGACCTCGGCAAGCAGATCGTCGAGCGCATCGAGTTCCGCGGCATCAAGCAGGTCAACGCGGGCCACGCGGAAGAGGTCACCTCGAAGGTGCTCTCGATGTTCGAGAAGGGCGAGTTCGACATCGCCACCATGTACTTCGCCGAGTTCAAATCGGTGATCGCGCAGAAGCCGACGGCGCTGCAGCTCATTCCCGGCGCATCGCCGAAGCCGGCGCCGTGGCCGCCAAGGGCCAGGGTGCGGCGACGCCGAGCGCGTCGGCAGTCTACGACTATGAGCCGTCGGAGGAGGAAGTGCTGAGCTTCCTGCTCAATCAGAACATCTCGACGCAGCTGCTGCGCGGCCTGCTCGAGAACGCCGCGTCGGAACAGGGCGCACGCATGAGCGCCATGGACAATGCCACGCGCAACGCCGCCGACATGATCAACAAGCTGACGATCAAGTACAACCGTCAGCGGCAGGCGCAGATCACCAAAGAGCTCATCGAGATCATCTCGGGCGCTGAAGCGCTCTGAACCCCGCACGAACGAGGACACCCTAATGACGAACAAGGTTGGTAAGATCCGCCAGGTGATGGGCGCCGTGGTCGACGTGCACTTCGATGGCGAGCTGCCGCAGATCCTGAACGCGCTGGAGACCAAGAACCAGGGCCAGCGTCTGGTGCTCGAGGTCGCCCAGCATCTCGGCGAGAACTCGGTCCGCACCATCGCCATGGACTTCGACCGAGGGTCTGGTGCGCGGCCAGGACGTCACCGACACCGGCTCGCCGATCATGGTGCCGGTGGGCGAGGAGACGCTCGGCCGCATCATGAACGTCATCGGCGAGCCGGTGGACGAAGTCGGCCCCGTCGCCACCAAGGCCGCCGCGCCATCCATCAGCCCGCTCCGTCGTTCGCCGATCAGGCGACCGAGGCGCAGATCCTGGTCACCGGCATCAAAGTCGTCGATCTCCTTGCCCCGTATGCGAAGGGTGGCAAGATCGGCCTGTTCGGCGGCGCCGGCGTCGGCAAGACCGTGCTCATCATGGAGCTGATCAACAACATCGCCAAGGTTCACGGCGGCTACTCGGTGTTTGCTGGCGTCGGCGAGCGCACGCGCGAGGGCAACGACCTCTACCATGAGATGATCGAGTCGAACGTCAACGTCGATCCGAAGAAGAACAACGGTTCGACCAAGGGCTCCAAGTGCGCGCTGGTCTACGGCCAGATGAACGAGCCGCCGGGCGCACGTATGCGCGTCGCGCTGTCGGGCCTGACCGTCGCCGAGGATTTCCGCGACAAGGGCCAGGACGTGCTGTTCTTCGTCGACAACATCTTCCGCTTCACGCAGGCCGGCTCGGAAGTGTCGGCGCTGCTGGGCCGCATTCCCTCGGCGGTCGGCTATCAGCCGACGCTGGGCACCGATATGGGCGGTCTGCAGGAGCGCATCACCACCACGCAGAAGGGTTCGATCACCTCGGTGCAGGCCGTGTACGTGCCCGCCGACGACTTGACCGACCCGGCGCCGGCCGCATCGTTCGCGCATTTGGACGCGACCACCGTGCTGTCGCGTTCGATCGCTGAAAAGGGCATCTATCCGGCCGTCGACCCGCTCGACAGTACCTCGCGCATGCTCGATCCGCGCATCGTCGGCGAGGAGCATTACGGGGTGGCCCGCAGGGTCCAGTCGATCCTGCAGAAGTACAAGTCGCTGCAGGACATCATCGCCATTCTCGGCATGGACGAGCTCAGCGAAGACGACAAGATGACGGTGGCGCGCGCCCGCAAGATCGAGCGGTTCATGTCGCAGCCGTTCACGGTCGCCGAGGTGTTCACCGGCTCGCCCGGCAAGCAGGTTCCGCTCGCCGACACCATCAAGGGCTTCAAGGGCCTCTGCGACGGCGACTACGATCATCTGCCGGAGCAGGCGTTCTATATGGTCGGCTCGATGGAAGAAGCTGTGGCCAAAGCCGAGAAGCTGGCAGAAGCTGCCTGAGGGTGCAAAGCCGCGGTTGAGCGGATCGTCGCGGGAAGCCCGGGGCGGTTGGGATAGCGGGAGGAGCGGATGGCAGTCGACCAGAACGGCGGAAACCAGGCCAGTGTGGAAGCGGCGTCCGGCAAGGACTACGGGTCCTGCTGCGCCGAGCTGAAGGATGCGATGAGCGGCGAGGAGTTCGAGCCGCTGATCACCGTGTCCGAGGATGGCATCCTCTACATGTCGGTCGGCCTCGTCGATCTCGAAGAGGAAGAGCCGGGCATGGTCGATCACCCGATGTTCTTCTGCCCGTTCTGCGGCGCCAAGCTGCAGAGCGCGGACGAGGTCAGGGCCAAGTCGGGTGGCGAAGACGTCGTTTGATCTGGTCGGGGCGCATCGGCGAAACCGCGACGGATCAGCGTCACCAGTCCGGCTGGGACCGCAATACGTGAGACGTGAGGACAACAGAGCATGGCCGGCACCTTCAAGTTCGAGCTTGTTTCACCCGAGCGCATCCTGATGTCGGTCGATGCCGATCAGGTGCGGCTGCCGGGCTCGGACGGCGATTTCACGGTGATGGCCGGCCACGCGCCCGTCATCGCCAACCTGCGGCCGGGTACGCTCGACGTGAAAGCGGAAGGCACCACGCGCCGCGTCTTCATCAAGAGCGGCTTTGCCGATGTGCAGGCCGACACGCTGACCGTGCTGGCCAAGGACGCGACGGATGTCGCCGATTTGACGGGCGCGCGCCTGACGTCGGAGATCGAGACGGCGGAAGCGGCGTTCAAGGCGGCCACCGACGACGACGCCCGCCGCATGGCCTATGATGCAGTCGAGCAGTTGAAGGCGCTCGCGGGCGCTGGCGCCAGCAAGGGGCACTAGATCGCCCGCCGACGCGGAATGTGTCCAGATCTTTGAAGGCCGGACGTCTGTCCGGCCTTTTTCATTTTCGGCCGCGGATCAGGTTTTGTCGGCCGTTGCGAGATGCCCGAGCTCGGCGATCACGGCGCCGTAGACATGCCGCTTGAACGGGATGATCAGCGTCGTCAGCGCATCGCGCGGCGCCCATCGCCAGGCGTCGAATTCGATCTCGTGGCCGTTGTCGGGGGTGATGTTGATCTCGCGATCGTCGCCGAGAAAGCGTGCCGCGAACCACTTCTGCCGCTGGCCGCGATATCTTCCCTTCCATGCCCTGCCGACCAGTTCGGCCGGCAAATCGTAGGTGTGCCAGTCGCGGCTCTCGCCGACGATCTCGATCGACGTGATGCCGGTCTCCTCGAACACCTCGCGCACGGCAGCGTCGCGCGGGGCCTCGCCGTCGTCGATGCCGCCTTGCGGCATCTGCCACCAGTCGCCGTGGCCCTCGGCGTCTGTCTTCGTATCGGCCCGGCGGCCGACCCAGATGAGCCCCTGACGGTTGACGATCATCACGCCCACGCAGGGGCGATAGGGGAGCGTGCTGGCGGAGGCTGTCATGTGCGACCTCAAACGAAGCGGGCACTGATATCGGGAAAACGAAGGGCGCCTCGAGGGCGCCCTTGTTCATTCGGATGAGCGGCTGGCCGATTGGCCGGGCATCAGTTCGGCACGCTCTTCTTGGCTTCGCTTCCGGCGGCCGGCTGGGCCGGGGTCGCCGTCTCGGTCGGCAGGCCGCGGACGAAGCGCAGTGCGTACTGAAGCTGCGTGTCCTTCTCGGGCTCCTTCGGCACATAGGCCGACGAACCCGACTGCTCCTTGCCGTCCTTGCCGTCTTTGTCCTTCGGATCCTTGGCCGCGTCCTTCGTGTCTTTCTCGTCCTTCTTGTCGGCCGCGGCCTTGTCAGCCCCGTCCTTCTTGTCGGGGTTGCGCAGATGGCCGCGCAAGCTCGCCTCGCCGCGGGTACGGTCGGCGTTGGGCTTCGCCTTCAGCTCATCCGGCAGCTCCTGCTCGACCAGCACGTCGGGATCGATGCCCTTGGCCTGGATCGAGCGGTTCGACGGCGTGTAATAGCGTGCCGTGGTCAACCGGATCGCGCCATTGGCGCCGAGCGGGATGATGGTCTGGACGCTGCCTTTGCCGAATGAGCGGGTGCCGATGACCGTCGCCCGTTTGTGGTCCTGCAGTGCGCCAGCCACGATCTCAGACGCCGAGGCCGAGCCGCCATTGATCAGAATGGCAACCTTCTTGCCGTCGGTGATGTCGCCGGGGCGCGCCTGGCTGCGCTGCGTCTCTTCGTTGTTGCGGCCCTTGGTGAGCACGATGGCGCCGCGATCGAGGAAGTCGTCGGAAACCGCGATGGCCTGATCGAGCAAGCCGCCGGGGTTGTTGCGCAGGTCGATGACGTAGCCCTTGATGTCCTTGCCGATCTGCTTTTTCAGGGTCTCGATCGACTTGACGAGGTTGGCGTGGGTCTGCTCGTTGAACGTCGTCACCTTGACGTAAGCGACATCGCCCTCGGCCCGCGCCTTCACGGCGTTGATGCGGATGACGTCGCGCACG
This sequence comes from uncultured Alphaproteobacteria bacterium, assembly GCA_963819775.1. GTDB lineage: Bacteria > Pseudomonadota > Alphaproteobacteria > Rhizobiales > Hyphomicrobiaceae > JAKAML01. The sequence goes on along the minus strand of CAWFXM010000011.1, from coordinate 69,803 downwards.
ACCTTGATGTCGAGCGGGTCGTCCTTGCCTTTACGCACGACGGTCAGCGTGATCGGCGTGTTGACCGGGCCGCGCATCTTTTCGACCGCCTGCTCGAGCGTCAGTCCGACGATCTGCTCGTTGTCGAGGTGCGTGATGAGGTCGTTGGCCTGCACGCCGGCCTTGAACGCCGGTGTGTCGTCGATCGGGGAGACGACCTTGACGACGCCGTTCTCCATCGTGACTTCGATGCCGAGGCCGCCGAACTCGCCGCGGGTCTGCACCTGCATGTCGCGGAAGTGCTTGGGGCTGAGGTAGGCCGAGTGCGGGTCGAGCGCCGCGAGCATGCCGTTGATCGCATTTTCGATCAGCTGCGTGTCGTCGGGCTTCTCGACGTAGTCCGAGCGGACCCGTTCGAGCACGTCGCCGAACAGGTCGAGCTGACGATAGAGCTCGGAGTTTTGCCCGGTGGCCGACAGCGTTTGGGTGACATTCAGGACGGTGGTCACGGCGGCGAGGCCGGTCATCGTGAGGAACGTCCAGAACGCGAAGTCTGTCTTGCGCATTAGCCTTGTACCTTCTGCTGGCCGAAATTCTGAACCTTGCGCGCGTCCTCGACCCACCATGGATCAGGATCGATCGGTCTGCCGTCTTTGCGGAACTCGACGTAAAGCACCGGGGCCGTTTGAGGTGTGCCACCGGAAGCATTTTTCGGTGATGCGCCCATCGTGCCAACTGGTTCGGCCGCTAGAACGAACTGACCGGGTTGTACGTCGATCTGTGACAATCCGGCTAATAGAATATGATAACCGCCGCCGGCGTTGATGATCAAGAGTTGCCCGTAACTTCGGAACTCACCGGCGTAGACGATCCAGCCGTCGGACGGCGAAGTGATCTGCGCGCCGTGCCGCGTTTCCAGCACCAATCCCTTGGAATGGCCGCCGTAGTTGGTTTTCTCGCCAAACGCCAAAACGCGGCGCCCCTGTGCCGGCAGCGGCAATTTGGCCTTGGTCAGCTCGAACGGCAGCGCGGGTTTGATTCGGCTCGAATTGCGCGGAACCAGCGAGCCGGCAGCCGCCGGCGCCAACTCGACCACGCGCGGAGCGGCGGGTTTCGGTGGTGGCGTCAGCACGGCCACCTGCGACTCTTTGGCCACGGCGGTGACACCAGCCGATGCCGCTGGGCTGGAGGAGGTGATCAGGGCCGCCGGTGTTTCCGCCGTCGACGCGAGATCGCTCGATCCGGCCGATTGGTCCGGCGTCGCGGGATCGGGCGTGCGCGCTGCCGCCGCAACCTGCTTGCGCTGTTCTTCTTCGTAAGCGGCGAGGTTGGTGTTGCGGGTCACGGCTTGATCGAGCTTCGTGATCAGCTCGCCGAGATCGGACACGTTCTTCGAGATTTCCTGCGCGGCGAGCCGCACCTTTTCCAGCTCCGACTGCCGCTCGCCGAGGCTCTGCTTTTTCGTCTCCATCAAGCCGGCTAGGCGCGTACGGGCGTCCGAGAGCCGCTGCGTCTCGGCCTTGAGGCGATCGCTTTCCGTGCGCACGTCGGTCATGACGCGCACCAGCTCGTTCAGCCGCTCGACAAGCGCCACGGCTTTGCCGCGCAGCTCGGGAAATGCCGCCGCCAGCAGCATCGCGCTGCGCACCATCCGCAGCGCGTCCTCGCGCTGCGTGATCATCACGGGCGGTGGGTTGCGCCCCATCCGCAACAGCGCCGACAGCAGGTTGGAAATCTGCCCGTGTCGCTGATTGAGCGAGCCGCGCAACAGCTTTTCTTGGGCTTCGAGTTCGCCGAGCCGCGCCTCGATCGTCGTCATGCGGGCTTCGCTGGACTGAATCAGTGCCGCCGTTTCGACCAGCCGCTCGTTGATCTTGCGGCGCTCGTCGGCCAGCGATTTGACGTCGTGCTCCAGCGTTTTCGCGCGCGTCTCGGTGGCCTGCAGCTCTTGCCGCTTGGCCTCCAGTGCGCGCGCTGCTTCGTCAGGGTTCGAAGCGGGCGGTGTCTGCTGCGCCGACTGCGCGAAGGTCGTCGCTGGCGCGATGGACCAGGACGCTGAGGCGGCGAGGACGGCAACGGCGCAGCGGGCGATGGCCGCTGTCCGATCCTTTCTCGTCCCTTGCGTGCGCCTCATGCGAGTCCGATCAGATGTTCCTGCCGGCTTTCGACGGCATGCGTTGGCGGTGGCTTCGACATGCTGCAGATCGCGATTGTTCGGCTTTCGCGCCCCATTCGGGCGCCTGGCGCGTCTCGCGGACCCGAACCATTCAACAACCGAGGATTACGGCAATTCTATCGTCCCGCAACCGCCAATGCTCAGGACGGCAGGCTTTTCCAAGCTCGATCGCCGAAGAACAAGAGGAACCCGCGTTGACGAATACGCGACGAGGATGCCACCGATGCTGCAATCTGGCCAATTAACGAACGTCCATCCAGGCGCTAGTGTCCTGATTGCGAAGTTCGCTTCATCTATCCGAGCATTCAACTGCGAACTTCGCGATCTGAAGGACACTAGCCAAGCGTATGTTTTCTAGTGTGATTCAGACCGGGAAGTCCGATGGAGATCGTTGCGACGACGATGAACCGGACTTCTCGATCATCACACTAGATGATTGCGTAACTCTGCTGCGGCCCAAGCGATGGCCGCCAGCGCCCATCATGAGAACCACCGCAATGCAAACCGCCCTGTTTCACATGACCACAATCGCTGTCGTCGCCGTGCTGATCGTGCTGGTGCTGGGGCTCGCGACGTTGATGCGCGGCGATAGCCCCAACCTCAGCCAGAAGCTGATGCGGTGGCGGATCGGCCTGCAATTTGCGGCTATTCTCGTCATCATCGCTTTCGTGCTGTATCAGCGGGTATGAGCGGATGCGCGGTTGCACGGCACACGAGCGGCGGGGATACGCAAGACCATGGTAAAGCTCAATAAAATCTACACGAAGACGGGTGACGACGGGACCACGGGGCTCGGCACCGGCGAGCGTGTGCCGAAGCAGTCGCTGCGCATCGCCGCCTATGGCACTGTGGACGAGACCAACGCGGCCATCGGCATGGTGCGCATCCACATGGCCGGTGGCCAGCCCGGCCTCGACGCCAAGCTCGTGCGCATCCAGAATGATCTGTTCGATCTCGGCGCCGACCTGTGCGTGCCCGACCGTGGCAAGAAACTCAGCTACGAGCCGCTGCGCGTCGCGGAGTCCCAGGTGGATCGTCTCGAGCATGAAATCGACGAGATGAACGCGGAGATGAAGCCGCTGAAGTCGTTTATTCTCCCCGGCGGTTCTCCGGCCGCGGCGCAGCTCCACGTTGCCCGCACCGTCTGCCGCCGCGCCGAACGGCTGATCGTCGAGCTTGCCGTCATGCCGGACGAGCCGGTCAGCGCGGCCGTCATCAAATACATGAACCGGCTGTCGGATTTCTTGTTCGTGGCCGGCCGCTACGTCAACGATCGCGGCCGCAGCGACGTGCTGTGGGTGCCCGGCCAGAATCGCTGACGTTCGCCAGCTTGCGCCAAACCGACGGCAGCGCTGACCATCTTCGTGCGGTCGGCCGTCGCCGCATATTCAGCCACACTCGCTGGTTAGTTTTCCGTTCAGCGCGCGGCGTCCGGCGTGGTAACGAACGGCGACGGCCATCGGCGGCGCGAGCGAGGAGCAGGCACCCGTGTTCATACCCATCCGCGACGACAACCCGCTGCGCTCGATCCCGTTTCAGTATGTGACCATTGGGCTGATCGCGGTGAACGTGATCGTCTATCTGCTGCAGGCGACGGGCATCGACGATCGTGTGATCGCGAGTTTCGCGGTCGTGCCCAACGAGCTGTTCAAGGCCGGGCTGTTCGGACCCGGGCAGGGGCCGGGCCCCAACGATGCCGTCGCGGTGCCCGAGCGGCTGACGCTGATCAGCTACATGTTTTTCCACGGCGATCCGATGCATCTGCTCGGCAATATGCTGTTCCTCTGGGTGTTCGGCGACAACGTCGAGGACGCCATGGGGCACGTGAAATTTTTCGTCTTTTACATGCTGTGCGGCATTTTCGCGGGTCTCGCCCATGCCGCTATGACGCCGGCCTCGGGTGTGCCGCTGATCGGGGCGAGCGGGGCGGTGGCGGGTGTCATCGCCGCCTACATCATGTTGCACCCGCGCGTGCAGGTTTGGGTGCTGGCGCTGCGCGTCATTCCGCTGAGGATCTCGGCGGCTTATGCGCTCGGCGCGTGGATCCTGACGCAGGTCGTCATGGTCATGTTGCCGCAGACCGGCCCGGTGGCGTGGTGGGCGCACATCGGTGGTCTCATAGCTGGTGCGCTGTTGGTTGTGGTGATGCGCAGGCCCGGTGTGCCGCTGTTCGACCGCGGACTGGGTGCTCACTGAACGCTGTCTGGCATACAAAATACAGTTTTTACGAGTCGGTGGCCGCAATGCACCTGGCGGCCAATTGACTTGGCCAGCGCACACCCGTAGTTTTTCATTTCGCAAGTGCGAAGGTCGGGCAGGGGCGCGAAAGCGAAGGCCCGTCACCAATCGCCAGGCGAGCCAACCGCGCTGCACAAACACCGCGCGCGGGTTGGACGAACAACAAAGCGCGGCCTCGGAGCAATCGCGGACATGAAGATCCTCGTCCCTGTCAAACGGGTGGTGGACTACAACGTCAAGATCAGGGTCAAGGCGGACGGGTCGGGCATCGAGCTCGCCAACGTCAAGATGTCGATGAACCCCTTCGACGAGATCGCCGTGGAAGAGGCGGTTCGCCTCAAGGACAAAGGCGGCGGCAGCGTCGAGGTCGTTGCCGTATCTGTCGGCCCGGCCAAGGCGCAGGAGACGTTGCGAACAGCACTCGCGGTCGGCGCCGATCGCGCGATCCTGGTCGAAACCGCCGATGGCGCGACGGTCGAGCCCTTGGCGGTGGCCAAGCTGCTCAAGGCGATCGTCGACGCGGAGAAGCCCGATCTCGTCATCATGGGCAAGCAGGCGATCGACGACGACAGCAACCAGACCGGACAGATGCTCGCGGCCTTGCTCGGCTGGTCGCAGGGCACGTTCGCCTCCAAGCTCGTGCTCGACGGTGGCATCGGCCAGTGTCACGCGTGAGATCGACGGCGGACTCGAGACGCTGAAGCTCAAGCTTCCCGTCGTCGTAACCACCGATCTCCGGCTCAACGAGCCGCGCTATCCGTCGCTGCCCAACATCATGAAGGCGAAGAAGAAGCCGCTCGATGTGAAGAAGCCCGAGGACTACGGCGTCGATATGACGCCGCGGCTCAAGGTGCTGAAGACGGCAGAACCCTCGACGCGCAAGGCCGGCGTCAAGGTCGCGAGCGTCGCCGAACTCGTGCAGAAGCTCAAGTCCGAGGCGGGGGTGCTCTGATGTCCGTACTGCTGATCGCCGAGCACCAGAACGACAAGCTCAACGGCGCCACCGCCAAGGCGCTGACCGCTGCCGTCCAGCTCGGTGGCGATGTGCATGTGCTGGTCGCCGGCCACAACTGCCGCCCCGCCGCCGAGGGCGCAGCAAAACTCGCCGGCGTGGCGAAGGTTCTCGTCATGGATGCGCCGCATTTGGCCAACGGCCTCGGCGAGGAATTGGCGGCGGCGATCCTGTCGCTTGCCGGCAGCTACAAAGCAATCGTCGCGCCGGCAACCGCGTCCGGCAAGAACGTGCTGCCGCGCGTCGCCGCCTTGCTCGACGTGATGCAGATCTCCGACATCACCAAGATCGTTTCGCCCGACACCTTCGAGCGTCCGATCTATGCCGGCAACGCCATCCAGACCGTGCAGTCGACTGAGGCCACGAAGATCATCACCGTCCGCACGGCCGCCTTCCAGGCCACCGGCGAGGGCGGTTCGGCGGTCATCGAAGTGGTTGCCGCGCCTGCCGCCGCCGGCCTCTCGGAATTCACGAGCGCGGAGCTGACCAAGTCGGACCGCCCCGAGCTTGCGGGCGCGCGCATCGTCATCTCCGGCGGTCGCGGCATGGCCAGCGGCGAGAACTTCAAGACCTACATCGAGCCGGTCGCCGATCGGCTCGGCGCGGCGATGGGCGCTTCGCGCGCCGCTGTCGACGCGGGGTTCGTGCCCAACGACATGCAGGTCGGTCAGACCGGCAAGGTCGTGGCCCCCGATCTCTACATAGCAGTGGGTATTTCCGGCGCCATTCAGCACCTCGCCGGCATGAAGGACTCGAAGGTCATCGTCGCGATCAACAAGGACGGCGAAGCGCCGATCTTCCAGGTCGCAGACTATGGCCTCGTGGCTGATCTGTTCCAAGCGCTTCCCGAACTCGCGTCCGAACTCGCGAAGTCGCGAGATTGAACGCCAGATATTGAACGATTGCAGAGCGGGCGCCCCGGAGATCCTCCGGCATTCCGCGCGAAAAAGGATCGAGCCATGGATGCTCCGGTAAAGACTGCGAAGAAGGCCAAGGCGGACGTGCCGTCGGGCATCAAGATCAAGAAGGTCGGCATCATCGGCGCGGGCCAGATGGGCAACGGCATCGCGCACGTCATCGCGCTCGCCGGATATGACGTGGCGATGAACGATCTGAAGAAGGAAGCCGTCGAGAAGGCGCTTCAGATCATCGACAAGAACATGACCCGTCAGGTGTCCAAAGGGCTCATCACCCAGGCCGACAAGGACCCCGCCCTGAAGCGCATCACCTATGCCGCCAATTTCGAGGCGCTGGGCGATTGCGACATGGTCATCGAAGCCGCGACCGAGGACGAGGCGGTCAAGCGCCGGATCTTCGTCGACCTCTGCCCCAAGCTGAAGAAGGGCGCGATCCTCGCGTCCAACACGTCGTCGATCTCGATCACGCGCCTCGCGTCCACCACGGACCGGGCCGAAGACTTCATCGGCATGCACTTCATGAACCCGGTGCCGGTGATGGAGCTCGTGGAGCTCATTCGCGGCATCGCCACCGAGGACGAGACGTTCGCCACTGCGCGCGCGTTCGTCGACAGCCTCGGCAAGAAGACGGCGGTCAGCGAGGATTTTCCGGCATTCATCGTCAATCGCATCCTGCTGCCGATGATCAACGAGGCGGTCTACACGCTGTATGAGGGCGTCGGCACGGTCGAGGCGATCGACAAGGCGATGAAGCTCGGCGCGCATCACCCGATGGGTCCGCTCGAACTCGCGGATTTCATCGGCCTCGATACCTGCCTGAGCGTGATGCAGGTGCTGTATGAGGGTCTGTCGGATTCGAAGTATCGGCCCTGCCCGCTTCTGGTGAAATACGTCGAAGCTGGCTGGCTCGGCCGCAAGACGCAGCGCGGCTTCTACGACTACCGCGGCGAAGTCCCCATGCCGACGCGGTAAGTCACGCTGACGCTTGCCACTAATGTCCTGTCTCCGAAATGCCTTCATATCTCGCCGCACGTTCAACGAGGCATTTCGCGGCTTCGGCTGCCCGTCGTCATTTCAAGGAGTGCAGCATGTCGCGCGTTGCCGTCGTCACGGGGGCCGGGTCGGGTATCGGGCGGGCGGTCGCGCTCGCGCTGCAGGGCGAGGGATATGACGTCGTGCTGGCGGGGCGGCGGCTGGCGGAGCTCGAGAAGACGGCGGCAGAGGCCAAGGCGGGCGGCGGGCGCATGATCGCGGTGGCGACCGACGTCGCCGACGAGCACTCGGTCAAGGCGTTGTTCGCGCGTACCAAGGAGCGCGTTCGGCCGCGTCGACGTACTGTTCAACAACGCCGGCATCTTCGCGCCTGCGGTGCCGATCGAGGACCTGCCGGTCGAGGTCTGGCGCAAGGCGGTCGACATCAATCTGACCGGCGTCTTTTTGTGTTGCCAGGAAGCGGTTCGCATGATGAAGGCGCAGGACCCGAAGGGCGGGCGCATCATCAACAATGGCTCGATTTCCGCCTATGTGCCGCGCCCGCGCACCGCGGCTTATGCCGCGACCAAGCATGCCATCGCCGGGCTGACCAAGGCGCTGGCGCTCGAAGGCCGCGGCCATCGCATCGCCTGCTCGCAGATCGACATCGGCAATGCAGCCACCGATTTGGCGTTGAAGGCGGCAACCTCCGCGCCCTCCTCCGGCAACGCGGCTCCTGAGCCGATCATGGACCTCAAGCACGTGGCCGATGCGGTGCTTTACATGGCCAACCTGCCGCTCGAGGCCAACGTGCTGTTCATGACCTTGAAAGCGACCGAGATGCCTTACGAGGGGCGGGGCTGAGGGGACATCTTGGCGCAAGGGAGGTCGATATGCCTGACGTCACTCGCAGCAGCGATCGCGACTCCGCCGTCCCCAATCCGCCAATCGATGCCGGCGCGCGCATCGGGCATGTCCATCTCAAGGTTGCCGATCTGGAGCGGGCGCTGGCGTTCTACTGCGGCGTGCTCGGGTTCGAGCAGACGCAACGCTATGGGCGCGAAGCGGCGTTCGTCTCGGCTGGCGGCTATCATCATCACATCGGTCTGAACACCTGGATGAGCAAGGGCGGCGGGCCACCGCCGCGCGGCACCACTGGATTGTTCCATGTCGCGATCGTGTACCCCACGCGCGCGGCGCTGGCCGTGGCGGTGCGACGTGTGCTGGCGGCCGGCGTGTCGCTGGACGGCGCCAGCGATCACGGCGTCAGCGAGGCGGTCTATCTCCGCGATCCGGACGGCAACGGCATCGAGCTGTATCGCGATCGGCCAGCCGAAGAATGGCCGCGCGACGCACAGGGCGAACTCGCGATGGACACGCGCGCGCTCGATCTCGACGGATTGCTTGCGGCCGCCGTCTGAGCGTTGTTCTCAGCCGCGGGGAGGCTCGATGCCGCGAAGAAATGCGGTCAGATCCTCGGTCATGTGATGCACGTGGTCGGGCGGCGTGGTCCAGCGCTTGATATCGGCCTGCACCGGATGATCCATGTAGCTCGAATGCACGAGCACGGTCGCCATGCCGAGCGCGTGCGGCACTTCGAGATTGTGCGGCATGTCCTCGAACATCGCCGCTTGCGCCGCATCGACGCCGTGCAGCTTGATCATGCGATCGAACGCGGCCGCGTCGGGTTTGGGTACGAACTCGCATGCGGCGATGTCGCAGATGTCCTCGAACAGGTGCAGCACGCCAAGCTTGCCGGCGACGTTCTCGGCGTGCCTGCGTGAGCCGTTGGTGAAGATCAGCCGCCGGCCCGGCAGCTTCTCGATCTCGGCGGCGAGATCGGGCAGCGCGGGCAGCACCGACAGGTCGATGTCGTGCACGTAGTCGAGGAAGTCCTTGGGGTCCATGTTGTGGATGCGCATCAGCCCCGAAAGCGTCGTGCCGTACTGCCGGTAATAGGTCTTCTGCAGGTGCCGAGCCTGCTGGAACGGCACGCCGAGATAGCGTGCGATGAAATCGCCCATGCGCTGATCGACCTGCGCGAACAGGTTGCACTCGGCCGGATAGAGCGTGTTGTCGAGATCGAAGATCCAGACCCGAGTGCGGTCGAAATTGGGCAGTGGCTCGAGCGCCGATTTCGACGCTCTGGGCGCCCTTCGCTCGATCTTTTTCACCGGTGCTCATGATTTCGATCCATTTCGACGTCACCACTAAGCAGGCTCGGCTGGTGGCCGCAAGCGGACACGGCGAGCGATCCGGATGCGATAGGCCGGATGCGAAGGCCGGATTGCGATAGGGCGTTGTCCGGAACCCTGACGCGCGCGGTCGCGTTATCCACGACGTTCAAAACAGGAATACTCAGCTCATGCGAGTTCTCAACACGTTCCGCGTTAGCTTGTCTCATGCTGGTGTGGCCGGCGGTCGACGTCATGGCCGCTTCCGAGCGCGACCCGGCCGGCAATGCCGCGACCACCGTCGCGGCCGTTCCCTCCTACTATCCGCACTGGGTTGTGCGCGATGGCACCGTGTCGGAGCCGGTCCTTGGGAAGCTTGCGTCCGGCACCGTCATTGCGGCCCACCATGAGTGGTCGCTCGATTTGATCCGCCGCATTCTCGATTACCCCGGCAAAGGCTTCCGGATCTCCTGGTACGTCGAGGCCAACGTCGAGGAGACCGACGATCCGACACCCACGGGCACGCCTGTCGCGGCGCGCATCGCAGAGGCCAAGTCGAAGCAGACCGCGCTGGTGCGGTCCTACAGCGCCGACCGCTTCACCAACCTGATCGAGCTCAACGGCTCGCGCGACAAGAAGGACGGCAATCTGCGCGGCAACGGCAACCGGCCCGCCGATTGGTTGCGCGACGCGCAAACGGTCAAGGCGGCCGGCTTTCGTTATATCGCCAAGAGCCCGGCGATGGCGCACGTCGACGAGCTGCGGGTCAAGTTCGGTGCAGACTTCGTGCCGCGCATCGTGTTCGAGGACGTGACCGCCGGCCCGGGTGACAGCAACCCAGGCTATCGCAGCGACGCCAGGGCCCTCGCTGCGCGCGGCGATGTGCTGACATTGATCGTCCATGAGGGCGCCTATGGCGGCTTTCCGGCCACGCCGCTGGCCAAGGCCAGATCCGTTGCGGTGACGGACTTCGGCAGCGCCAACGTCGAAATGTACTGGGGGCGCAGCACGGCCGCCCAGGGCTTCGTCAAGGTGAAGAGCTACGGCGATGGCAAATCGGCGGACGAAGCGGTGTCTGTCCGCTGAGCCTCACGCCTTCTTGCCCTTGCGCCGGCCGACGAGGGTGCCGGCGCCGTGGTCGGTCAGGAGTTCGAGCAGCACGGCGTGCGGCACCTTGCCGTTGATGATGACGACGGCTTCGACGCCGGCCTCGACCACCTCGATGCAGCCTTCGATCTTCGGGATCATGCCACCCGAGATGGTGCCGTCACGGATCAGCGCGCGCGCTTCGTCGACGGTCAGCTCTTCAATCAGCCGCTGCTGCTTGTCGAGCACGCCCTCGACGTCGGTCAGCAGCAGCAGGCGCTTGGCCTTCATCCGCGCGGCCAGCGCCGAGGCGAACGTGTCGGCGTTGATGTTCAGCGTCTCGCCCTCGCGGCTGATGCCGATCGGCGCGATGACGGGAATGAGGTCGGACTTCGAGATCACGTCGACGATGTGCGGGTTGACCTCGACCGGATCGCCGACATAGCCGATATCGACAGCCATCATCTGGTTCGACGTGGGATCGGGCATCTCGGTGATCTTCTTGGCGATCATCAGGTTGGCGTCCTTGCCGCAGATGCCGACCGCCTTGCCGCCCTGACCGTTGATCGCCGAGACGATCTCCTTGTTGATGGCGCCGGCCAGCACCATCTCGACGATCTCCACCGTCGGCTTGTCGGTGACCCGGAGGCCGTTCACGAACTCGCTTTTGATCTGCGAGCTTTTTGAGCATGTTGGCGATCTGCGGTCCGCCGCCGTGGACCACGATCGGGTTGACGCCCGACTGCTTGAGATAGACCACGTCCTGCGCGAACGCCTTCGCCAGCTCGTCGTCGCCCATGGCGTGGCCGCCGAACTTGATGACCACGGTCTGCTCGTCGTAGCGCAGCATGTTGGGCAGCGCTTCGGCCAGGATGCGCGCTTTGGCGTGGGCCGAGGTGGGGGCCGACGCGGGCTCCTGGCCGGCGGTCTTTTTTGGCGGGATTTCCTTGACCGATGTCGCCATGGGGCGCGGACCTTTGCGTTCGTTGAGCCGGGTCGGGCGTGCGGAGGGTGACGCCGCGTCGGGGTCGTCATCGCCGACGGCAGCACTTATATCCGGTTGCGGTCCCCCCTCAACGGATTTCCCTCACAATCCAAGTGTAGGGCAAAGCACAGCTTCTTTGCCGGGCGGGCGTGCGGCGCGGCCGCCAATCAGTTAAGTTGATGGCGGACGGACGGGATTCGCGGCGTGGGACCAGTGCGGTCGCGGCGGGTTGGGGAGAGGTGCATGACGAACATGGTCGTCGCGGAGCTGGGCCGAATACCGATGTCGGCCAATCTCGCGGCTACTTTGTCGCGGGCCACCGACTACGCACGTGCGCAGCAGCACTTGGAGGTGACGCTCGAGCACTTGCTGCTCGCGTTGATCGAAGATCCGGAAGCCGGGCTCGTGCTGACCGCCAGCAACATCGACGCCAGCCGGTTGAGCGCCGACGTGTCGGGCCATCTCGGGCGCATCGAGGAGCGCGCGCCACCCGACCGGCAGGGGCAGCTCGTGGTGTCGTCCGACCTGCGGCGCATCCTCGAAGCCGCCGCAGCAGCAGCGCAGCAGGGCCGCCGCCGCGAGATCAACGGCGCGATCGTGCTGGCTGCCGTGGTCGGCGACGGCCGCAGCACCGCGGCGCATCTGCTCAGCGCGCACGGATTGACGTTCGAGGGTGCTATCCAAGCGCTGCAGCGCGCGAATGCCCAAGCCGCGAGCCAGCCTGCCAGCCCTTCGCCGGCTCAACCCGGCGCGGTGCCGCAATCTCTGCCGCCGCAACCGCCGTCACAGCCTCAGTCGCCTGCCCGCGCCGCCGAGCCACCTGCCGCACCTCCGGCCGCAACTCAAAGTTTTCCCGCGCCGTTGCCGCCGCGGGATGGCCCGCCGACCGGTGGCCGCGGTGCGACGCAGCCGCCGCCGAGCATGGACGATCTGTTGGCCGAGGCGCGCGAGCGGGTGCGCAAGCGCCATGCTCCGGCTGGTTCGGAGGTGGTTCAGCCCGCACCCGCCGAACTGGCGGTCCCCGCGCCGGAACCCGCCGCGAGCGCCGACGCGTCGGCTGCGGAGACATATGCCCCCGACTGGCGGGAGCCGGCGGGCACGGCGGAGTTGCCCGAACCGCGGGTTGAACCTTCGTTCCCGCCGCTGAACTCGCAGCCCGTGCCGTCGCCGGGTCCACCTGTTGCCGCTGACACGCCCTCGTTCGGCGCGCCGTCCCCGTCCCCGCCGCAGGCTCAGCAGCGGCCAGATCAACATCGGCCTGCGTCGCCGCCCCCTGGTCTGCCGCCGCCGCCACGTCCCGGCGTACATCCACATCGCCCCATGCCGCCTGATCGTGGGGCGCGACCGCCACAGCAGCCCGCGCCGGGCTTGCCACCGCCGGCGCCGCCGATGGCGGGCAGCGCTGCGAACGGGTCGTGGGCGCCATCGCCGCCACACATGACGTCGGGGCTGCCGACCGGACCGCGCCCGATGCGTCAGCCGCCGCCGTTGCCGCCGGGACCGCCGCCGCCCAACCGCGGACGTCCGATGCCGAGCAGCGAGGAGATGGCGCACGAGCTGCGTCGCGTGCAATCGTCGCAACCACAGCCGCAGATGCCAGCTCCCGGCTCCGTCTCCATGGCTGGGCCGCCTTCGGCACCTGCGACGGCCGGGTCGCCTCAGTCCACCCAGACGGGTCGCCCGCGGGCAGGGGGAGCCTCGGCCTCGGTCGAGATCGGCCAGCTCGTCGAGAACATTCCAAAGTCGATGCGTGTGGCGGTGCCGCAGCGCGTCGAGGTGCGGATCGGCAAGGCCAATGTCAAGGCGCTCGCCGATGGGCTGCAAGGCGGAGGCGCGGCGTTCCGCCACGAGGTCATGGTGACAAAAGCCATGTGCGTGCGCCTTCGCGCGCCCGAGGGCGGGTTCTTCATCGAGAGCGCGTCGCCCGAAACGCAGTGGATCGAAAGCACGCTCGGCCTGATGTCTGATGACCACGCCAGCTGGCGCTGGACGGTGACGCCGCGTGAGCGGGGCTGGAAGCGGCTGCAGCTCGTCGTCTCGGCGCGCACAGTCGGCGCCGACGGCCTCGCCGCTGAAACGGCGCTGCCCGATCAGGTCATCGATGTGAAGGTGCGGACCAACTATGGCAAAACCGCCATGACGGCGGGCACCTGGGTCGCCGCCGCCATCGCCGGCGGGTTGCTCGCCAAGTTCGGCGAAGGCGCGTTCATTGCGGCCTGGCAAGCGGCGATGAAGAGCATGGGCGGCTGATTGGCAGCCAGCGCAGTTCGGGACGTTCTAAAATCCCATCCACGCCGCGCCGATGATGGGGCCGCCGTCGCCGGCCTGCAGTAGGATTGCGCACGCTTCCGACTCGGGCCGGATGATGGCGTTGCGCGACAGCCGGATCTGCATCGGCTTGCCCGACCACATGCCGACGGGGGCCAGCTCACGCACGACGTTGGTGTAGGTGATCGTTTTTCCGGCGTTCTCGCCACGCGGGATCATCACTTCGGCCGATTTCTTGATGATCGCGAGCCATACGGTGGCCTCGCTGTGTTGCGTACCCTTGATGCCGTCTTTCGCCTCGCCGAGGCTGCCGGTCTGGATGACGACGGTGCCGCCCTGGTTCCAGAACCGCACCGGCACCTGGTTGGCGACGAGTTTGGGCCAGCCCGCTTCGAGCGCCTTGTCGATGTCGCGCTGGCTCGCGCCGTTGACGTGGGCGACACCGTTGATCACGACCTGTGGCGTGTACACCGCGCCGTCGCCACGCGCCTTGGCGTAGGCGCGCTGGCGCTCCGAGTTGCGCGGCGTGGCCAGCGTATCCTTCCAGCCGAGGTAGTCCCAGTAGTCGACGGGAAACGACAGCGCCACCGTGTCGGGCGTGTCCGCGTAGCGCTTCAGCAGCGCGTCGGCCGGCGGGCAGGACGAGCAACCTTGCGACGTGTAGAGCTCGACGACGCCACGCAGCGGCCGCGAAATCTCCTCCGGCGCCACGGGCATCACCGCCAGATCCTGGGCCGGCAGCCTGTCGCTCGACACCGCCGCGCCGGCCAGGACTACGATGAACGCCAAGAGCCGGTTGATGAGCATGGGATCCAATCGGTGTTCGCCCGCCGCATCACAGCGGACACGAGCGAACTATTCCAGAACACTGCGGCAAATCCCACTCACGAATGGGTGAGTCGCCTGCTTTTGGCGCCATCCGACACGCGTTGCGCGCGCGGGCCGGATGGCGGGAAGCAAGGTCCTATGCCGCGAGGTTGCGCAGCACGTACTGCAGGATGCCGCCATTACGATAGTACTCGATCTCGTCGAGCGTATCGATGCGGCACAGGATCGGCACGTCGCGCTTGACGCCGCCGGGCGAGGTGATCTCGGCCGTCATCATCTTGCGCGGCGCGACATCGGTGAGGCCGCGGATCGACACCACCTCGTCGCCGGTGAGGCCCAGCGTCTGCCACGAGGTGCCGTCGACGAAGGTGAACGGCACGATGCCCATGCCGACTAGGTTGGAGCGGTGAATACGCTCGAACGACTGCGCGATGACCGCCTTGACGCCGAGCAGGTTGGTGCCCTTGGCAGCCCAGTCACGCGACGAGCCGTTGCCGTATTCGATGCCGGCGAACACGACGAGCGGCACGCCTTCGGCCTCGTAGCGCATGGCCGCGTCGTAGATGAACATGCGTTCGCCGGAGGGGTAATGGACCGCGAAGCCGCCCTCCTTGACGTTGCCCGCCGCATCCTTGGTGGCGAAGTTCTTGATGCGGATGTTGGCGAACGTGCCGCGCATCATCACCTCGTGGTTGCCGCGGCGCGTGCCGTACTGGTTGAAGTCGGCGGGCGTCACGCCGTTGTCGAGCAGGTACTGGCCCGCCGGGCTGTCCTTTTTGATCGAGCCGGCCGGAGAGATGTGGTCGGTGGTGATCTTGTCGCCGAACAGGCCGAGGATGCGCGCGCCGACGATATCGGTGACCGCCTTCGGCTTCATCTTCATGCCGGCGAAGTAGGGCGGGTTCTGCACGTAGGTGCTGTCGCCGTTCCAGGTGTAGGTGAGGCTCTTGGGCGCAGCGACCTTCTGCCAGTTCTCGTCGCCCTTGAAGACATCGGCGTACTTGCTCTCGAACATCTCGCGCGTGACGTTCTCCATCACGAACCGCTGCACCTCCGCCGAGGTCGGCCAGATGTCCTTGAGGTAGACCGGCTTGCCGTCGCTGCCGGTGCCGAGCGGCTCGGTGGTCAGGTCCTTCTGCACCGATCCCGGCCAAGGCATAAGCGACGACCAGCGGCGGCGAGGCGAGATAGTTGGCCTGCACGTCGGGACTGACGCGGCCCTCGAAGTTGCGATTGCCCGACAGCACGGCGGCGGCGACCAGGCCGTTCTCGTTGATCGCCTTCGAGATCGGCGCGCGCAGCGGACCCGAATTTCCGATGCAGGTGGTGCAGCCGAAGCCGACGAGGTTGAAGCCGACGCCGTCGAGCGATTTCTGCAGCCCTGACTTTTCGAGGTAGGCCGCGACGACCTGCGATCCGGGCGCCAGCGAGGTCTTGACCCACGGCTTGGCCTTGAGCCCCTTGGCCAACGCATTGCGCGCCAGGAGCCCGGCGGCGATCAGCACGCTCGGGTTCGACGTGTTGGTGCAGCTGGTGATCGCCGCGATGGCGACGTCGCCGTGGCCGAGGTCGAAGTCCTGGCCCTCGACGGGGACGCGCTTGCCGAGTTCGCCCGGCTTCTTGTATTCGCCTTCGAGTGCCGTGGCGAAGCCCGCCTTGATGTCGTCGAGCGCGATGCGACCCTCGGGCCGCTTCGGTCCGGCCATCGACGGCACCACCGAGGCGAGGTCGAGCGACAGCGTGTCGGTGAAAACGGGGTCGGCCGCACCGGCCTCGCGCCACAGGCTCTGCGCCTTGCAGTAGGCGGTGACCAGCGCGATGCGGTGGGCGTTGCGGCCGGACATGGTGAGGTAGCTGATGGTCTCGCCATCGACCGGGAAGAAGCCGCACGTCGCGCCGTACTCCGGCGCCATGTTGGCGATGGTGGCGCGATCGGCCAGCGTCATCGCGTCGAGGCCGGGTCCGTAGAACTCGACGAACTTGTTGACCACGCCCTTCTTGCGCAGCATCTGCGTCACGGTCAGCACGAGGTCGGTCGCGGTGACGCCCTCCTTGAGCCGGCCGGTGAGCTGGAAGCCGATCACCTCGGGGATCAGCATCGACTGCGGCTGGCCGAGCATGGCCGCCTCCGCCTCGATGCCGCCGACGCCCCAGCCGAGCACGGCGAGGCCGTTGACCATGGTGGTGTGGCTGTCGGTGCCGACCAGCGTATCGGGATAGGCGACGGTGGTGCCGTCGGCCATCGTGTTGGTCCACACCGTCTGCGCCAGATATTCGAGGTTGACCTGGTGGCAGATGCCGGTGCCGGGCGGCACCACGCGGAAGTTCTCGAACGCGCCCTGGCCCCACTTGAGGAAGTTGTAGCGTTCGCCGTTGCGCTCGTATTCCAGCGCCACGTTCTGGGCGAGCGATTTCGGCGTGCCGAACTCGTCGACGATGACCGAATGATCGATGACGAGATCGACGGGCACCAGCGGATTGATCTTCTTCGGGTCGCCGCCGAGTGCGGTCATGCCGTCGCGCATCGCGGCGAGGTCGACGACCGCGGGAACGCCGGTGAAGTCCTGCATCAGCACGCGCGCCGGGCGAAAGCCGATTTCCTTGCCGGCCTTGCCCTTGTCCTCGGTCCAGGCGGCCAGCGCCACGATGTCGGCGCGGGTGACGGTGCGGCCGTCCTCGTGCCGCAGCAGGTTCTCCAGAAGGACCTTCATGGAGAAAGGAAGCTTCGATGCACCCACGAGGCCGTTCTTTTCAGCTTCGGGGATCGAGTAATAGACGTAGGACTTGCCTTCGACGTCGAGGGTCCTGCGGCATTTGAAGCTGTCCAAGGAGAGGGGAGTGTTAGCGCTCACGAGTAGTCCTCCGTAGCGGTTGTCATTGCCGCGCCGCCGGAGTGCCGACGGAGGTCTGGAGCAAGATCGCGCGGTGCCTCCCGGCACGGCCTGCGGCCAAGCTCCCCTTTTTGCGCTAGCCTCATCTGGAACGTGCCCGTTATATAGGCCGCCGTGGCCGAGGGCCACACCGACTTCCGGTGTGGTTCGGCTAGTGTCCCGTTCGCGCAGTTCGCAACCACTTGCAGCGTGAGATGCCGGACCGGCCGCCGTCCGACCACGAGACCGAGCCCCCCAATTCCGCCCCCTGTTTCCGAGGGTCAATTGAAACTCGCAGCCGATAACCTTGTTCTGGTCCGCGGCAGCCGGACGATCGTCGATCGGCTGACGTTCGCCGTGCCGGCGGGACGTGCGCTGGTTCTGACGGGCCCCAACGGCGTCGGCAAGACGACACTGATCCGCTCGATTGCCGGGTTCCTGGCACCCGCCGCTGGGTCGATCGTGCTGGACGGCGGGGTGGTCGAGCGCACGGTGGCCGAGCAAAGCCATTACGTCGGCCACCAGAACGGCATGAAGTCGAGCCTGACGGTCGAGGAAAATCTCGACTTCTGGGCTGGCTATCTGGAGCATGCCGAGGCCGATCCTGCCGGCACCCGCGTGGCCCGCGCGCTGGCTGCCTTCGACCTCGACGTGCTGCGCGATATTCCGGCGGGCTACCTGTCGGCGGGACAAAAGCGGCGGCTCGGCCTCGCGCGGCTGCTTGTTGTGCATCGTCCCGTTTGGCTGCTCGACGAGCCGACCGTCTCGCTCGATACGCGGTCGTCCGAGCTGCTCGCTGCGGCGGTTAATGGCCACACCGCGTCGGGCGGCATCGCCATCGCCGCGACACATCTGGCGCTGGGGCTCGACCGCGCCGAGGAGCTGCGCCTCATGCCGCGCCGGGTGGCGGCATGAGCGGAACCCTGGCGACCTTTCTGGCGCTGGTCCGGCGCGACCTCGTGCTCGCGGTGCGCGAGGGCGGCGCGCTCGGCACTGCGCTCGGCTTCTTCCTCATTGTCGTCGCGCTGATGCCGCTCGGGCTCGGCCCCGATCTCAACCTGTTGTCGCGGATCGCCTCGGGCGTGCTGTGGATCGCGCTCCTGCTCGCCGCACTGCTGTCGCTGCCGCGCATATTCGAGTCCGATCATGAGGACGGGGCGCTCGAAGTGATGGCGATGGGCGATTTGCCGCTGGAGCTGGTCGCCGCCGCCAAGAGCCTCGCCCACTGGATTTCGACCGGAATACCGCTCGCCCTGATGGCGCCGCTGCTCGGCATCCTGCTCAACCTCGAGCTTGCGAGCGCGCCGGTGCTGGTGGCGACCATGCTGGCCGGCACCCCGGCGATCAGCTTTCTCGGCAGCATCGGCGCGGCTTTGACCTTGAAGGCGCGGCGCGGCGGGCTGCTGTTGGCGCTGCTGGTGCTGCCGCTTTATGTTCCCACCCTGATTTTCGGCATTTCGACGGTCGATGCGGCGGCGCTCGCGTCCGACAGCTTCGGGCCTTCTTTCGCCATCCTGGTCGCGTTGTCTCTGGGCTCGGCGGTGCTGGGGCCGGTCGCGGCCGCGGCGGCGGTGCGGTTCCAGATCCAGTAACCGTGACGATGGCGCGTGTTGCGTCGCCCCGTTCAAGGCATTAAATGCCAGCCATGCAGACAGCCAGTCGATTACCCAGAAGCTCGCCAACCCGACCCGGTTCATGGACCTCTCGGGCCGGCTGATGCCGTGGCTCGCCTTGGCCAGCGCGGCCGTCATCGCTTATGCGCATGTACCTGGTGTTCTTCGTCGCCCCGCCCGACTATCAGCAGGGCCAGACGGTCAAGATCATGTACATCCACGTCCCGGCGGCGTGGCTCGGCATGATGGCCTACGCGCTGATTGCGGTGTCGAGCTTCGGGCTTCTGGTGTTCCGCCACCCTCTGGCCGATGTCTCCGCCAAGTCCGCGGCGCCGATCGGGGCTGCGTTCACGCTGCTGGCGCTCGTCACCGGGTCGCTGTGGGGCAAGCCGATGTGGGGCACCTATTGGGTGTGGGACGCGCGGCTGACGTCGGTGCTGCTGCTGTTCTTCCTCTATCTCGGGCTGATGGCGCTGCGGTCGTCGCTGGAGGACGAAGCGCTGGCCGCCAAGTTGACCGCGGTGCTGGCGCTGGTCGGCGTCATCCTGCTGCCGATCATCAAGTTCTCGGTCGACTGGTGGAACACGCTGCACCAGCCCTCGACCGGCCTGACGACCACGGTCCACGCCAGCATCCGCATACCGTTGCTGATCTCAGCGCTCGGGTTCTCGCTTCTGTTCTTTGCCTTGCACATGAAGGCGATGCGCAACGAGATCCTGCGCCGCCGCGTCAAGGCGCTGCGCATGGCGGAGGTGGAGCGCGCACAGAGTGCGGGTGACGTGTCGGGCAGCCTCGGCGAACGCGCCGCACCGGTGGGAGAGTAATCCATGGATCTCGGCCCGCACGCGGCCTTCATCGTCGCTTCTTATGCCGGCATGGCGCTGGTTCTGGCTGGCCTGATCTTGTGGCTCGTCGCCGATGGCCGCAGACAGCAGCGCGCACTCGCCGATCTCGAAGCGCGCGGCGTCACGCGCCGGTCGCGAAGCAGCTGAGCAGCGCTGAACCGAAAAGGCAGAAAGCCGATGCAGAAAGCCGCCGATCGTCCCGCCGAGCCGCCGCGCAACCTGCCCGAGCGTCAGCCGAGCCGCGCGCGGATGGTGGCCATGCCGCTCGTCGTGTTCGGCGCGCTTGCGGCGCTGTTCGCCGTCGCACTCAAATCGGGCGACCCGTCCAAGCTGCCCTCGACGATGATCGGCAAGCCGGCGCCCACGGCCACGTTCCCAGCAGTCGAGGGGTTGGTCGACGGCGGCCGGCCGGTGGCCGGCTTCGCCACCGCCGATCTCGCCAAGGGCAAGGTGTCGGTCGTCAATTTCTGGGCGTCGTGGTGCGTGCCGTGCGTGCAGGAGCATCCGTTGCTGGGCGAGCTGGCCAAGCGCACGGGCGTCGGCGTCTACGGCGTCAACTACAAGGACGACCCGGCCAACGCGCGCCGGTTCATCGGCCGCTACGGCAATCCATTTGTGGCTGTGGGCGCAGACAGCAACGGCCGGCTGGCCATCGACTGGGGCGTCTATGGCATGCCCGAGACGTTCGTCGTCAATGGCCGCGGCGAGATCACCTACAAGCACGTCGGCCCGCTGACCGAGGCCAGCCTCGAGCAGAAGATGCTGCCGGCCATCGAGGCGGCCAAGCGAGCCACTTCGGCGGCACGTCCATAGAGCGCGATCGTTCTTGATTGAAGCGCGTTGCGCGACAATCAAGAACTTGAATCGCACTTTTACTCCATGATTTAGAGCATGATTCACGTTTGAGATGGAATCGCAGCGCGATCCATCTCAAACGATCATGCTCTAGCGCGCAGGCTCGCGCGCCTCACAGATTGTAGAATTCCTTCGTCACCTGATTGAGCACCGAGAGCTGGCCGGACGCGATCTCGAAGTGGACGCCGTGCAGACTGAGCCGGCCCTTGTCCTCGAGGTCCTTGACGAACGGGAACGTGCGCAAATTGCGGACCGAGCTTTTGATCCCCTCGCGCTCCAGGGCCGACACCTTCTCGCTGTGGCTCTTCATCTGATGCGCCGCGAGGACGGTGAGGCGGGCGTCGTCCAGCATCGACATCCAGCGCGAGATGAAATGCGCTTCCGTCTCGATGGCCGTCTTCTTGTCGAGCGCGGCCTTGATGCCGCCGCAGCCCGAATGGCCCATGACGATGAGGTGCTTGACGCGCAGGTTCATCACCGCGAACTCGATCGCCGTCGAGACGCCGTGATAGCGGCCGCCGGTCTCGTAGGGCGGCACGAGGTTCGCCACGTTGCGCATGACGAACAGCTCGCCCGGCATCGAATTGAAGATCGTCTCGGGATCGACGCGGCTGTCGCAACACGAGATGATCATCGTGTCGGGGCTCTGTCCGTAAGTGGCGAGTTCCTCGTACTGGTCCTGGTTGGGGGCGAAGTGGCGGAACTTGAATCGGCGGAAGCGGTCGGCGAGGTGGTCGGGGAAATGAGACATCGGGTTCATCGTTCCGGAAGATTGCGGTTGAGGATCATATAGCCCACGATCGCCGAAATGAGCGAGCCCGCGAGCACGCCAATTCGGATGTCGGCCGCGAATTTCGGGTCGGGGAACGCCAGCATGCCGATGAACAGGCTCATGGTGAAGCCGATTCCGCCGAGTGCCGCGACGCCGAGGATTTGCGGCCACGTCGCGCCGGCCGGCGGATCGGCGATGCCGAGCCGCACCGCCGCCCAAGTGGCGCCGAAGATGCCGAGCGGCTTGCCGATGGCGAGGCCGAGAATGATGCCGAGGGGGATGGCGCCGAACAGCTTGGCCGGTGTGAACCCGCCGAGATCGACGCCCGCATTGGCGAACGCGAACAGCGGCAGGATGGCATACGTCACCCACGGGTGCAGGCTGTGCTCTAGCGTTTCCAACGGTCCGTGCTCATCGCCGTCGTTGCCATGGAGTGGAATGGCGAGGGCGGTGGCGACGCCGGCGAGCGTCGCATGCACACCCGACTTCAACACGCACACCCAGATGAACAGTCCGACCAGCGTATAGGGTGCGATGCGCGTGACACCGGACCGGTTGAGCAGCACCAGCGCAACGAGGCCCATCGCGGCCAGCATCAAGGCCGTGGCCGAAAGATCGGACGTGTAGAACAGCGCGATGATGACGATGGCGCCGAGGTCGTCGATGATGGCGAGCGCGAGCAGAAAAATCTTGAGCGTCGCCGGCACCTTGGGTCCGAGCAACGCCAGCACGCCGACGGCGAACGCGATGTCGGTCGCGGCCGGGATCGCCCAGCCTGCCGCACCCGCCGGGTTCGACCAGTTGACCGCTGCATAGATCAGCGACGGCACCGCCATCCCGCCCACCGCAGCGATGGCGGGGAGCGATGCTTTGCGGATGCTCGACAACTCGCCGGCCAAAAGCTCGCGTTTCACCTCGAGCCCGACCAGGAAGAAGAAGATGGCCATGAGGCCGTCGTTGATCCACAGCAGCAGCGGCTTGTCGAGCTTCAACGCGCCGATCTGCACCTTGACGGGGGTGTCGAGAAAGCCATCGTAGAGCCACGCGGCGCCGGAATTGGCGAGGATCAGCGCCAGGATCGCCGCGAACAGCAGGATGATGCCGCCTGCCGCTTCGTGGCGGATGAACTCCAGGGCTCCTTCTAGACGTTGCTGCATGGGCTCCTGCTGGGCTTCGACGTGGATCGGTTCGAGCCGGTCAACTGGCCGCTGGTGGCACTGTGCTGGCGCCACCACCATTGCGGCCGCGCGAGCGGTACTTTGCGGTCAGCGCATCCCACTCGATGGTCAGGGTGCCGCCGGCCGCCTCGTGTTGCGTGTTCCAGTTGGTCAAAAGGTCGATGCAGGCATGGTCGATGTAGTTCAAGTCTTCGACGTGGACGTGGATTTCGCTCGACGGCGGCAGCTCCTCGAGCGTGGTGGCCAGCGTGGGCAGCCGGACCACCGTCGCCGAGCCGGTCAGATGCAGATCGATCCGCCGCTCGCCCGGCTTCTGTTCCTTGCGGATCTCCAGATAGGAGAACACATAGATCAACTTGGCCAGCGACAGCGCGACGCCGACCATGACGCCTTTCAGCAGATCGGTGGTGACGATCGCGATGACGGTGATCGCGTAGATCGCCACCTCGCTGCGCCCGAACTGACGGAGCGCAGGCACGATCTTCGGATAGGCCAGCTTATAGCCGGTGTAGCACCAGCACCGCCGCCAGCGACGATACCGGAATGTAGCGCAGCGTGAACGGAAGCACGCTGGCGAACAGCAGCAGCCACACGCCATGCAGGATGGCCGAATTGCGCGTCTTGCCGCCGGCCTCCACGTTGGCGCCCGAACGGACGATGACGCCGGTCAACGGCAACACGCCGAGCAACCCGCAGAGCGCATTGCCAATGCCTTGCGCCTTCAACTCTTTATTGTATCGCGTGCGCGGCCCCGTGTGCATCTGATCGACCGCCGTCGCGCACAGCAGCGTCTCGGCGCTGGCGATGAGGGCGATCGAGACGATGCCGACAAGGATCGCCGGCTCGATGATCCGCATCAGTCTGTCGGGTGTCGGCAGGATCGTTACCGACCAGATGTTGCTCGGCACATCGACATAATGAATGCTGTCGAGGCGGAACAGCGCGGCCGCGATCAGCGCCACCATGACTTCGACCAGCGGCGCCGGGATCATGCGCAGCGTCCTGGGTACGAAACTGTTCCACGCCACCATCGTCGCGATGGTCAGAACGCCGATCTCGGCCGCGGTCAGGTGGCTGTCGCCGAGCCGCAGCGCCGACAACAGCGCCATCGGAATGCCGATCAGGTTCTGGATGCCGGTGCCGAGCGGCGCGCCGTCGAGCATGACGTGGAACTGCGAAGCGAAGATGAGCACGCCGATGCCCGCGAGCATGCCGTGGATGACCGCCGGCGAGACGGCGCGGAACCATTGGCCGAGCTTGGCCTGACCGGCCGCGTATTGCAGCAAACCGGCGAACAACACGATGACGCCGAGCATTTCGGGCCCGTGCGACGCGCACCAGATCGAGTACGAGCACGGTCAAACCCGCCGCCGGGCCGCTGACCTGCAGCGGCGAGCCGGTCGAAATAACCCGACCAGGATACCGCCGATGATGCCGGTGATGATGCCGGCAGTCGGCGGCAGTCCCGAAGCGATGGCGATACCCATGCACAGCGGCAGCGCGACGAGGAAGACGACCACCGAAGCAAGCAGATCTTTGCCGAAAACGGACGACGAGCCGCCCGGCGAGGTGGTCGATGTTGTCATGAAAGCGAGGTTCTCCGTCCTGGCGGCCCGGCGCGACAGACGAAAGATCCGCAACGCAGTCTCGACAGCCCACTTCGGCAGCAATTACGCCGAGGCGCGATGATAGACATTCGAGACCTAACCGGCAACCCGGCGAGCCCGCTTCCGTCCAGAGGTGCTGAACGCGAAACGTCATGACGTAGCCTTGTCCGGGGCCGGTTCGGGTCCATTCGCGGGTCCTGCATCGGACCCCGAGTTCGAACTCGGATCCTGACTTTCGTCGTCCTCATCCTCGATATCGGCAAGGGGCAACGGGTTCGCGGTGGTCGCGGCGTCCAGCGTATCGAAAAGCTTCAGCTCCGCGGCGCCGATGCTGGCCAGGATCACCTGACCGACGCCGGCGGCCGCGCGGGCCAGAAACTCGCGGTCATCGGCCCCGTTCAACATGTGACCAAGCAGCAGCGCCGCAAATAGGTCTCCCGTTCCGTGGGGCACGCCGCCGCGCCAGGCGGTCGAGGTGTAGCAGGCGTCGTCCTCGGTGCTGAGCAGGTTGGCGACCTGGCCAACGCCTGAGGGGATCGAGGTTGCCGCCACGACTAGGTCGCCGCCGAACATGCCGCATGCCGCGTCCGCCGAGGCGCAGTCGGTCACCGGTTGACCGGTGAGCCAAGCCAGTTCCATGCGGTTGGGCGTCACGATGTCGGAAAGCGGCACCAGTTGGTCGCGGATCGCGGCCGCGACCTCGGTGAGGACAAAGAGTCCATCGGGATCGTCGCCGATGACAGGATCGCACAGGTAGATGAGATCAGGCATCTCGTCGGCCATACCGATGAGCGCGCGCGCGACCACCTCCACGTGTCGGACGCTCGGCATATAGCCGGTGATCAGAGCGTCGAGGTCCTCGAGCCAGCCATTGCTCTGCAAAGCGGCGAGGATGGAGGCAAAAGCGTCGGGTTCGATGTGGAGGCCGCCGACAGTCTCGTAGCCGTAGTGGTTCGACAGCACGACCGTTGGGACAACGATGACCTCGTGTCCGAGCCGCTGTAATGCTGGCACGATCGCAGACAGGCCGACGTGGCCAAAGGCAACCTGGCTGGAAATGGCAAGAATGCGGGCCATGAGGCGTCCTTTTCGGCGTCGGGGACGAAAGTAGGGCAGTTGTAGCGCCGCAAAGGGGGCATCCGAAACGACCCTGCGCCTAGGGACGGAAAAAAGTTTGAACTTTCTGGTGTGATGATCGAGAAGTTCGCTGCCGAGTGCTCGGTTGAATGAAGCGAACTTCGCGATCAGGACACGAGCGGCGTCCCCCAAGAGGTGGGTTCTGTCACAAATTGTCAGCACCAACCGGCACTGACCGTCTCCGACAAATGTCGGTTTGTCGCCGCGCCGGCGTCCGTCTAATGTCGCACCGCACAAAAACGACGATGCAAGAGGTTGACCCATGTCCGTTCGTCCGCGCCGCAGCGTGCTCTATATGCCCGGTTCCAATGAGCGTGCGCTCGAAAAGGCGAAGACGATCGCCGCCGACAGCCTGATCCTCGACCTCGAAGACGCGGTGGCTCCCGATGCCAAGAAGGCAGCGCGGGAGAAGGTGTGCGCGGCGGTCAAGGCGGGCGGTTATGGAAAGCGGGAAATCATCATCCGCGTCAATGCGTTGGAGACGCCATGGGGCGCCGATGATCTGGTTGCGGCGTGCGCCGCACGGCCAGACGCCATCCTGGTGCCGAAAGTGGCCCGGCCGGGCGACATCATCAGCGCCGCCAAGATGCTGAAGGCGCAGAACGCGCCCGATCGCGTCAAGCTGTGGGCGATGATGGAAACGCCGATGTCGATCATCAACGTGCACGAGATCGCCGCCGTCGGCACCGAGCCGGAGCATCGCCTCGCCTGCCTCGTCATGGGCACCAACGATCTCGCCAAGGAGAGCCGCGCCCGCATTCTGTACAATCGCTTCGCCGTCGTGCCGTGGCTGGCGATGACCATCGCCGCCGCACGCGCCTACAACCTCGAGGTGATCGATGGCGTCTACAACGATTTCAAGGACGATACCGGCTTCCGTGAGGAATGCGAGCAGGGCAAGACGCTCGGCATGGACGGCAAAACGCTGATCCATCCTTCCCAGGTCGGGCCGTGCAACGAAATCTTCTCGCCGAGCGAAGACGAGGTGTCGTGGTCGCGCCGGATCATCGATGCGTTCGAGCTGCCCGAGAACGTCAAGAAGGGTGTCATCACGGTCGATGGAAAGATGGTGGAACGCCTGCATCTGGTGATGGCGGCGCGCACCGTGTCCATCGCCGAGGCGATCAACGATATGCAAAAGGCGGTTTGAGGCACATGGCAGCGACGGCATCGATCCCTTCGAAGACCAATCCCGGCAACTTCTTCGAGGACTTCAAGCTCGGTCAGATCATCGTCCACGCCACGCCGCGGACGGTGTCGGCGGGTGACGTGGCGCTGTACACCGCGCTCTACGGCCCGCGCTTCGCCGTGCAGTCGTCGGACGCGTTCGCGCGCGCCATCGGCTATCCGCAAGCGCCCGTCGACGACCTGCTGGCCTTCCACGTCGTGTTCGGCAAGACGGTGCCCGACATCTCGCTCAACGCCATCGCCAATCTCGGCTACGCGGAATGCCGCTTCGAACGGCCGGTCTATCCCGGCGACACGCTGGCGACGGTGTCGGAGGTGATCGGCCTCAAGGAGAACTCGAACAAGGAGACGGGCACCGTCTATGTGCGCTCGACCGGCCGCAATCAGCGCGGCGAGGTGGTGATCTCGTACGTGCGCTGGGTCATGGTGCGCAAGCGCGACAAGGCGGCGGTCTGCTCCGAGAGCCTGGTGCCGAAGCTTTCCGACCGGGTCGAACCGGCAGCGCTCGGCACTGCCGTTCCGCGCCTCGATGTCACAGCGTTCGACATGGCGCTGACCGGGTCGCGCCACACGTGGGCCGACTACGCCGTGGGTGAGAAGATCGACCACGTCGACGGCATGACCGTCGAGGAGGCCGAGCACCAGATGGCGACCCGCCTCTATCAGAACACCGCCAAGGTGCATTTCAACCAGCATACCGAAGCCAAAGGCCGTTTCGGCAAGCGCATCATCTATGGTGGCGTCGTCATCTCGCTGGCGCGCGCGCTGTCGTTCAATGGGCTCGGCAACGCCTTCCACCTCGCCGCGATCAACGGCGGCCGCCATGTTGCGCCGCTGTTTGCCGGCGACACGGTCTATGCTTGGTCGGAAGTTCTCGAGAAGGCCGAGATCGGAGGCCGCAATGACGTCGCGGCACTGCGGACGCGGCTGGTCGCGCTGAAAAACCGCGATGCGCGTGACTGCCCGTTGAAATCGGAGACCGGAGAGTACGCAGAGGGTGTCATCCTCGATCTCGACTGCTGGTTGCTGTTGCCGCGCTAGTGTGATGATCGAGAATTTCGCTGCTGAGAGCGTTGGCATGACAATGAAGCGAACTTCGCGATCATCGACACTAGCGCGGCGGCCGGGCTCCAACCTTTTCGTCAGCGCAACGACTGATGTCGTCTGGTCGAGGGTTCACGCGCCTCGCCGTTCAGCTATATTGCCGCGGCGGCTCCGGGGGGAGCCGAGCCTCCGCACATCGTCCGAGGCCGTTCATTCGCAGTTTTGAAGGTTCGACATTGTCATGATCCGGCCCGCCGTCACGACCTTCGTAGTCACTGCCGCAGCTCTCTTGTGGTCCATCGTACCGGCCACGGCGTTGGGCGAGCGGGCGACGGCCGACGTCAAGGCGCGCGGCGGCAAGGATGCCGGCACGATCGACATGGTCGAGACCATGGCCGGCGTGATGCTGTCGATCAAACTCAAGGGACTGCCGCCTGGCTCGCACGGGTTGCATTTCCACGACGTCGGGAAATGTGAGGGAGATCTGGCGAGTGCCGGTGCGATCTACAATCCGCTGGGCGCCAAACATGGTTTCCTCAACGAAGAAGGTCCGATGGTCGGCGACCTCAGCAATCTGATCGTCGGGGCCACGGGCGAAGTCGAGGTCGAGATCCTCAGTCCGTTCGTGACGCTCAACAAGGCGGCGGAAGAATCGCTGTTCGATGCCAACGGCTCCTCGATCGTCATTTTCGAGAAGCCGGACGACTACATATCGGAACCGGAAGGCAACGCCGGTCAACGCATAGCTTGCGGCGTCGTCGCGCCGGCCAAGTAAGTTACTGGCGGTTGAGCAAAGAGTTGTTCCAGAGAGTTAAAGAAATTCTCCTCATGCTCTCAAGATGATGTATCAGACTAAAGGTCATACCCTGCGTTGGTAATCGGTCCCCGCGTCCTCGAGTGGCGCATACTTGGGTCGCCGAGAAATGTGCGCCTTGCCGCATCGCACGCGTTGGCGCCATCAAAATAAGTCTATTATATTCAGCCTCTTGTGAGGGGAATTGACGAAGCGTGCTGCCGTGATCGGGGCCGGGTTGGCGGGGCTGGCGTGTGCCAGGGTGCTCCGTCGCGCTGGGCTGTACGTCGAGGTATTCGAGCAGGACCGAATCATCGGCGGCCGCATGGCGACGACGCGCGTCGGCCTCGATACCTTCGATCATGGCGCTCAATACCTCACCGCGCGGTCATCGCAGTTTCACGCCTACATCACCGAAATGGCCAACAGCGGCTACGCGGCCCGCTGGACGCCCCGCTCGTCGAGCGGAGAGCAGGGCGGCGGCCAGATGTTGCCGTGGTACGTCGGCACACCCGGAATGGCCTCTATCGTCCGGCCGCTCGCCGAAAGCGTTCGCATCCACAACGGACGCAAGGTCCACACCATCGAGCGCTCGGACAAGGGCTGGCAGATCTGGATGGAGGACGAGACGTCGGTCGGGCCGTTTTCGGCGGTCGCCGTCGCCGTTCCCGCACCACAGGCGCAATTGCTGCTCGGACGCCTCGACGCCATCGCCGAGCCGTTGTCGCGGGTGCGGATGTCGCCGTGCTGGGCGCTGATGGTGCGGCTCGACGAGCGGACACTGCCGGATCAGGACGTATTTTCGGACATGTCGGAAGTGGTTCGCTGGATCGCCCGCAACAGCACCAAGCCGGGCCGAAGCACGCGCGGCGAGAACATCGTGATCCATGCCTCCCCGGCCTGGAGCCGCCAGACGGAGGATGTCGATCCCGACGTGGTCGCCGAGGAGCTGTGGGGCGAGGTCAGCCATATTCTCGGTTTGCCGCCCATCCGGCCGGTCAAGATGGTCGCGCATCTGTGGCGGCATGGCCTGGTCGACAGTTCGCTCGGTGAATCCTACGTCTATTCGAGCGAACACAAGGTCGGTGTCGCGGGCGACTGGTGCCTCGGGCGGCTCGCCGAGCATGCATTCGACAGCGGAACGAGCCTTGGCCGCGCCATCGTGGCGTCGCTCGTTTGAGGCCATTCGGTGCAGCCCGCATCGTGTCATGCAGCGACTGTGGCATGGCCGGCCAGCCGAATTATCGGGCGTCTTTGTCATTTGGCGAATTGCAGCGGTCCCATCCGGCGGGCTAGAAGCGTCGTTGAAGCAAACCCGGGAAAGATTGAGCATGGCTGTCGCGAAATCCACGCGCGGAGGCGTGAAGGCGGAACGTCCGCTGTCACCGCACCTGCAAGTCTATTCGCCGCTGATCAACATGGTGATGTCGATCGTCCACCGGCTGACCGGCGTGGCGCTCTACTTCGGCACGCTGCTGCTGGCGTGGTGGCTCATCGCCGCCGCCACCAGCCCGGCCTACTTCGCCTTCGTCAACGGCTTGTTCGGCAGCCTTGCGGGCCGCGTCGTGCTGGTCGGCTTCACCTGGGCGCTGATCCATCACGCGCTGGGCGGCATTAGACACTTCATATGGGATACCGGACGCGGCTACGATCTGAAGACGATCGACGTCATGTCGTGGGGCACCATCGTACTCTCAGTGCTGCTGACGGCCGCAATCTGGGCGGCTGCGCTCTGGCTCAAGTGAGCCTTCCTCGCTTAAGGATCGATCGATGAGCACGAATACGTCCATGCGGACGCCGCTTAAGAACGTCCGCCGGCTCGGCTCCGCCAAAGAGGGCGCCGACCACTTCTGGATGCAGCGGCTGACCGGCGTCGCCAATCTGGTGCTGGCGGTGTTCCTGATCTGGCTGGTGGCGACGCTCGGCGGCGCCGAACACGCCAAGGTCAAAGCGGCGCTGGCCAGCCCCCTGGTGTCGCTGCCGCTGCTGCTGCTGATCGGGTCGGCCATGGTGCACATGCGGCTCGGCATGCAGACCATCATCGAAGACTACGTGCATGGCGAAGGGACGAAGATCGTCTGTCTCATGCTCAATACCTTCTTCGCAGTCATCGTCGGCGCCGCCAGCGTGTTCGCGGTGCTGCGCCTCACGTTCGGAGCTTGATCGGTCATGGCAGCAGCAACTTCCGCAGGGCGCGCGTCCCCGGCCGTCAACGGCAAGGCCTACACCATCGTCGATCATACCTATGACGTGGTCGTCGTCGGCGCTGGCGGCGCCGGCCTCCGCGCCACGCTCGGCGCTGCCGAGGCCGGTCTCCGCACCGCTTGCATCACCAAGGTGTTCCCGACCCGCTCGCACACCGTTGCGGCGCAGGGCGGCGTCGCCGCGTCGCTCGGCAATATGGGCCCGGACAACTGGCGCTGGCATATGTACGACACCGTCAAGGGCGCCGACTGGCTCGGCGACCAGGACGCCATCGAGTACCTGTGCCGCAACGCGCCCGATGCCGTCTACGAGCTCGATCACTACGGCGTGCCGTTCTCGCGCACCGAGGACGGCCGCATCTATCAGCGTCCGTTCGGCGGCATGACGACCGAGTTCGGCGAGGGTCCGCCCGCGCAGCGCACCTGCGCCGCCGCCGACCGCACCGGCCACGCCATGCTGCACACGCTTTATGGCCAGTCGCTGCGCCACGCGGCCGAGTTCTACATCGAGTATTTCGCTCTCGACCTGATCATGGACCAGGACGGCGCCTGTCGCGGCGTCATCGCCATGTGCCTCGACGACGGCACCATCCACCGTTTCCGCGCGCAACGCACCGTGCTGGCCACCGGCGGCTATGGACGCGCGTACTTCTCGTGCACTTCGGCGCACACCTGCACCGGCGACGGCAACGCCATGGTGCTGCGCGCCGGCCTGCCGCTGCAGGACATGGAGTTCGTGCAATTCCACCCGACCGGCATCTACGGCGCCGGCGTGCTGATTACCGAGGGCGCGCGCGGCGAGGGCGGCTACCTGACCAACAGCCAGGGCGAGCGCTTCATGGAGCGCTATGCGCCGCACGCCAAGGACCTCGCCTCGCGCGACGTCGTCTCACGATCGATGACCATCGAGATCCGCGAAGGCCGCGGCGTCGGCGCGGAGAAGGACCACATCTATCTCCATCTCGACCATCTCGACCCCAAGATCCTGCACGAGCGGCTGCCCGGCATCACCGAGAACGCGCAAGTGTTCGCGGGCGTCGATCTCCGCCGCCAGCCGATCCCCGTGATCCCGACGGTCCACTACAACATGGGCGGCATCCCGACCAATTATCACGGCGAGGTGCTGACGCTGAAGAACGGCAATCCCGACACCGTGGTTCCGGGGCTGATGGCGATCGGCGAGGCGGCGTGCGTGTCGGTGCATGGCGCCAACCGTCTCGGCTCCAATTCGCTGATCGACCTTGTGGTGTTCGGCCGCGCGGCGGGACTGCGTTGTGCGGAAAAGGTCGAGCGGGGCGCGCGGCAGGCCGATCTGCCGAAGGACGGCGTCGAGTTCGCCCTGTCGCGGCTCGACCGCTTCCGCCACGCCAACGGCAAGACGCCGACCTCGGCGCTGCGGGCGCGGATGCAGCGGGTCATGCAATCCAACTGCGCGGTGTTCCGCGACGGCCCGGTGCTCAAGGAAGGCGTCAAGAAGATCACCGACATCTGGGCCGAGTCGGGCGATATCCGCGTCACCGATCGGTCGCTTGTTTGGAACTCCGATCTGATCGAGACGCTCGAATACGACAACCTGATCTCGCAGGCGGCGGTGACGGTGGTCGGCGCCGAGGCGCGCAAGGAGAGCCGCGGCGCGCACGCCCGCGAGGACTACCCCAAGCGCGACGATCAGAACTGGATGAAGCACACCCTCGCCTTCGCCGACGACGCCAAGAAGACGGTGCGCCTCGACTAGCGGCCGGTGCATACCAACACGCTGACCAACGAGATCAAGTACATCGAGCCCAAGGCGCGCGTGTATTGATGGCGGAAGCCTGACGCGTGTACGCCGCCGTTCCGTTCTGGTAGCTTGCTGCCCGTCTGGCAGCGGAGCAGGGAGCGGCGGCAAGCCATGGGTGGCGGGCGGAGGTCTGAGGCGTTCGACGCAGACGGCCGCTGGTTGTGGCCGTTTTGCATTTTCGCGACAGTGTGGAATCTGGCGGCGCTGGCGTTGGTGCCGTCGCAGAGTGGTCTCGCAGAACCGATCGCCGCCAATCTCGCCTTTGCCATCGGCGGCGCTGTCACGTTCGCGCGTTTTGCAGCTTATGCCGCATTGGCGGCCGACGACGGCATCGACAGCTTCTCGGCTCATCCGCTCCCTGCCGCGCTCGCAAAAGTGTTGATCCGGACGCTGATCGCGTTCGTGCTCATCGTCATCGCCGCTTGGCTCCACGCCGAGCTCGGCCTATCGGGACCCGACGCAGCATGATCCACGATACGACGGCATCGCCGCCCTGGGGCGCCTACCGGCCCGGCGGGTTGTCTGCTTTGCTCGTCTGGTTGTCGCGGTCGACGCCGCTCGGCCGTGGCGCGCCGCGCCGGGTCCTCACCAGGTTTTTCAGCGCACTGAGCCCGGGGCCGGTGGACACGGACTTGTTCGGTGCGCGAGTCCGGCTGCATCCCACCCATAATGTTTCCGAGCGCAAGGCGCTGATGCGGCCCGACCGCATGGACCCGAAGGAACATGCAGTCGTCCGCTCAGGGATGGCGGCGCCGGGAGCCGCGTTCGTCGATGTCGGCGCCAATGCCGGGCTCTATAGTCTCGACGCGGCACTCCACGGCGGCGAAAATGCGCGCATCCTGTCGATCGACCCGAACCCGGAACTTCTGTCGAGGCTCGACTACAATCTCGGCCTCGCGCGCGCCGATGGGCTCGTCGGCGCGGACGTTACGGTGACAGCGGTCTGCGTTGCGATCAGCGATCGCGACGGCACCGGCGTGTTGGCAGCCAACAGCGACGAGGGCGGTCGCTCGCTCGAGGGGACGGGCGAGGGACTATCGGTGCCGCTGCGGCCGTTGGCCGGGCTCGTTGCCGAGCTTGGCTTCACGCGGATCGACGTGATGAAGATCGACGTCGAAGGGCACGAGGACAAGGTGCTGCCGCCATTCCTCGCCGCGGTGTCGTCATCGCTCTGGCCGCGCACCATCATCATCGAGCATCTCGCGCGCGACCACTGGGCCGTCGATTGCATCGCCGACGCGCAGTCCAGGGGCTATGTCATCGGGTTCACGACGCCGAACAACACCGTTCTCGAACGCCCGAGGTGAACGCGCGCCCGCCTACAGCAGCACCAGCATCGAGCGCAGCACCTCGTTGCTCGAAGCGGTGACGACATATTCGTCGAGGATCGTCAGACCAAATGGCGGCAGGTTCAGATAGACGCCCGAGTGCAGGCCATCGCGGGTGCGATAGCCGCTGACGATATCGAGGTTGGGCCGCTCGGTGGACAGCGGCTGCGATTCGGTGACGATGGCGTGCTTGAACGAGCGGCGCAGGTTGGCGAGCGCCGCGAGAATGGCGTCGTTCGACAGGTGCTGGAATACCTCGCGCACGGTGACGAGATCGCCGGGCGGCGGTTGATCGCGGGTCACGTCGAGGTGGACGAACGACACGCCCGGTCGCGCGTGAAGCTGTTGGTTGTAGGCGACGACGTTCGGCGCGATGTCGCAGCCGACGTATGTGATGGGACGCGATAGCCGGCCGAGAATCCGGTTGGCGACCTGGAAATCGCCGCATCCGACATCGACCAGGCGCTCGATTTCGGGATGTCGCTCGATGTAGCCGACGACGAAGTCCTCGTAGCCGCGGGTCACCTCGGGCGCCGATCCCGGCCCCGACGAATAGCGGACACCCGCACCGGGCGTGGCCCAGACGTTCTTTTCGTAGATCTCGCTGAACACCTCGTCGAGCGGCCGGCCGCGGGCGTGGGCCTGCTCACGCGCGTATCTGATCCGCTTCCAGGTCGCGAGCACCGGCGAGGGCAGGAGCTTCTTCACGTGAGATTTGAGAGACTGGAGCACGAGCGGATGGCCTCGGACGTGTTGAAAGAATGCCGTTGACGGACAAGAACTTCTAACATGGGACTTTGGGATGGTCCCTGGCGCCGTCGCAATTCCCGCGCCAGAGTTCGGGAAGTAGTGAACAAGCCGTTAAGTGGCTTCCGGTTCAGTCCAGTCCGGCCCGGCGCGCGCGCCGCTTGCTCGCCGTATGCAGCTTGTAGGACCATCGGGTCGAGCGATTCGCGGCGAGGTGCCGTGCGCCGCGCATCATGCAATCGAGGTCGGACCCGTGGCCAAACCGCCGAAAAAGCCCGATCCTGGCCCGCCTCGTCAGGGGCCGGATTCGGATACACGGATTGCGCCCGACCCGTTCGCGGCCGTGTTGCCGGGGCTGGCGGCGCTCGGCGCCATCGCGTCCATCGCGGCGATCAATTGGGTCGGCCACGAGCGCACACCCGACCGCGCCAAGGCCCGGCGCAAGGCTTCGGCTGCCTTGCGTGACCTGGAAAACTGCTGTCTCGGCCTCAATGAGATTTTCCGGTGCTTCCAGCGCAATCCGCGTCTGTTCGCCGGCGAAGGCTCGCAGGGGGCATCGCCGATGAAGTTCGGCGTCCACGGCCCGCGCGCCAGCGCCGACGATTGCCGCCTCTATCAGCAGCGCGTCAACGACGTCGCATCGATGCTGGTTCTCGCATCACAGAACGCGTTCGATGTGATGTGCGCGGTCGAGGACGGCGAGATCAACGCGCCGGAAGAGCTGTTCTATGGCTTCGGCAGCGAGCAGGAGCGGCTCAACAAGCTGATTCAGGAGCGCGCCACGCTGAAGGTCACCGTCGATACCTGCGCCGCCGTGGCCGAGGTGCTGACCGGCCTCGTGCGACAGTTGAAAGGCTACCGCCTCGAATGACGGCTTCGTTTCGACCACACGGCCTCTTCCTAACGTAGCGTTGACAGGGCGGCGCGGGGGCCGCATTTCATGGTCCTGGTCCGGCTCCGCCGGGACACGCCAAATTCTCATTCTTGAACGCGACCGAGGATACATGGTCCAGCTCACCCTGCCGAAGAACTCGAAGGTCAACACGGGCAAGACCTGGAATCGCCCCGAGGGAGACGGCGATTGGAAAGAGTTCCGCATCTACCGCTGGAGCCCCGACGACGGCGATAATCCGCGCATGGATACGTATTGGGTCAACCGCAGCCAGTGCGGCCCGATGGTTCTCGACGGGTTGATGAAGATCAAGAACGAGATCGATCCGACGCTGACCTTCCGCCGTTCCTGCCGCGAGGGCATCTGCGGGTCGTGCGCCATGAACATCGACGGCACCAACACGCTCGCGTGCCTCAAGGGCCTCGACGACGTTTCGGGAGCAGTCAAGATCTACCCGCTGCCGCACATGCAGGTCATCAAGGACCTGGTGCCGGATATGACCAACTTCTATGCCCAGCACCGCTCGATCGAGCCGTGGCTCAAGACCGACACCCCGGCCCCGCCGAAAGAGTGGCGACAGAGCCGTGACGACCGCGAGAAGCTCGATGGGCTCTACGAGTGCATTCTGTGCGCCTGCTGCTCGACCTCGTGCCCGAGCTATTGGTGGAATTCCGACCGCTATCTCGGCCCCGCCGTGCTGCTGCAGGCCTACCGCTGGGTGATCGACAGCCGCGACGAGGCGACCGGCGAGCGGCTCGACAATCTCGAGGACCCGTTCCGGCTCTATCGCTGCCATACGATCATGAATTGCGCCAAGGCCTGCCCGAAGGGTCTGTCGCCGGCCAAGGCTATTGCAGAACTGAAGAAGCTGATGGTCGAGCGAAGGGTTTGATGCGGAATTGGCGGGGCTGGACCCGAAACGCCTGAGCCTGATCCCGGCTGATGCAATATCGCAAAAACAACAAGGCCGGTGGCGCATTTCGCAGCCACCGGCCTTTGAGTTTGGTCCGCATTCGAGATGGTCGCCGTTCACGCCCCTGGCGCCCAATTCCGGGGGCGCGTGACGGCGTCCGAACTCAGGCGGCCTTCTTGGACTTCTTCGCGGCGGCCTTCGGGGCAGCCTTCGGAGCGGCCTTGCGCTTCGCAGCCGGAGCGGCAGCCTTGCGCGCAACGGTCTTCTTGGCGGGAGCCTTGGCCTTCGCGGGGGCCTTCTTTGCAACGGTCTTAGCCATGGTATTTCTCTCTTTCTCTCTCTCATGCGTTCGAATCAGTTCGAACACAAAAAAAGATGAGCAAGTTCGCGGAATTTGTTGACAGACAAAACGATTTCGTAATGCCGAAAAGGGTGTATTCACCCCGCACTGTTGCGCGAAAGTCGCAAATTTGTATTGTTTCGAGGGTTTTGGAAGTTTGTGCGGCCATTCGGGATTAGTGCGAGATCGCAACTGCATGATGCGCGATCTTCAATTTTTGATCGCTCAATGTCATCGCGTTGTCATGCCGGAATGATTGAAAGTGATTACGAGAGGGCGACTGCAGCTGCGCACGTCATTGATTGCGCAGCACCGGCAGCAGCGATCCTCTCGGTCGGTTTCGAAGGGCTGGCCGGAGCGCACGTCATGCGCACCGGCCAGCCTTTTTCAATTGAACCGCAATCCGCGCGTCAGGCCGCGGAACGTGCGCGCTTGGACGCGAGGTTCTGCAGATCGAGTACGGCCATCATGTAGCCGACGCGATCTTCAACGGCTTCGGCCAGGATCGAGAAGTAGTTCGAATCCTGCGGCACGATCTCGCCAATCACTTCGCCGTACTCGAATTTGAGTTCGGCCTCGTGCTTGCGGGCGATGGCCTGCATCTTATTGTTCTCGGCGAGGCAGCTCATGTAGAGCAGCTGCACGCCGCGATTGCGCGCCGCGCGGATGACGCGGCCCATCAGCTCGGTGCCGATGCCCTTCTCCTGATGCGCCGTCTCCACCGAGAATGCCGCCTCAGCCTCATGACCCCAGCTGTCGCCGAGCTTGCGTAATTCGGCCGCGGCATGAACTTCGCCGTCGACCACGTAGCCGAACACGATGGACCCCATCTCGCTCATCCGGCTGGCATAGTCCTCGATAAAGCTGTCGGACACGCCGTGCGCGAAGCGCATGCGGCGGCTGTCCTTGTCGAGGCGCAACAAGTGGTCGCGGAACTTGTCGGTTTCCTGCGGCCACAGCTTTCGAATGTTTCCTCCCGGCCATCGGTGTTCGCTCATTTGAAGAACCTCCGCTCCGGTTGCTCACGATCATCGAGGCTGGTTCCTGAGTGCTCTGGTGGCGCTCTATTGGAAGTCCGGCCTCGTTTGCCAGACTAGCACGATGCATCCTGACTGGCAGATGAATAATGCACCGCACAAATCTATCAAATATTTGTATAAGCTAGATATTTGGACGCGAAACTTGCATGGGCCGCACATGAATGGTGCATTGCGGCAGGAGTGTGAATGGGAATTCCCTTGTGTCTGCGGCACATGGATGCGCAACGCTCTGGCGGTCCGTAAGGCGGGCGATATGCTGCTGGCGTTCGGCAGCTATGCATTTGCTGAAACGCTTGTGGGGTCACTTGACGGCGGGCACGTCAGGGCCGACGCAAGCGGCGGCTTGGCGGGTTTTGGGGCAGGTTGCCGAGTGGACGATCGCTGGCGAGAAGCAGAGTGAGGTCATGACCGGCGTCGTCTTCCAGCGCTACCAGGAGCGGCTTCGGCTCGGCCAGATCGAGCCCGATGCCGCACAGGGCGAAGCCGTCGTGGCGCTGGACCGGCTGGCGTCGGCGCTGGCCGGCTGGCGTCCGGCGAAGCCGGGGTTGTTCTCATTTCTCGGCCGTGAAAAGGGCGTGCGTCCACGCGGGCTCTATCTGCATGGCGGTGTCGGTCGCGGCAAGACGATGCTGATGGACCTGTTCTACGAGGCGGTCGACTTCAAGCCGAAGCGGCGCATCGCACTTCCACGCCTTCATGGCGGAAGCGCACGAGCGCATCGCCATCGCCCGCACCAAGGTCGATGGCGACCCGATCCCGCTGGTCGCGCTGGAAATGGCCGGGGATCCGGGCCTGCTCTGCTTCGACGAGCTGCACGTCACCGACATCGCCGACGCCATGATCCTCGGGCGGCTTCTTCAAGGTGCTGTTCGAGCGCGGCGTGGTCATCGTCGCAACCTCCAACGCCCATCCCTGCCGAGCTCTATCGCCATGGCCTGAACCGCCAGCTGTTTCTGCCCTTCATCGATCTGATCGAGGACAATCTCGACGTTCGCGAGATCAAGGCCCAGAAGGATTTCCGGCTGGATAAGCTGGCCGGCCGACCGCTCTATTTCACGCCCGCCGACGCCACATCCACCGCCGAGCTGGACCGGCATTGGGTCCGGCTGGCGGGCAGCGAAGCCCACGGCGGCTCGCACATCGAGATCAAGGGCCGCCGCCTGATCGTGCCGCGGGCCGCTCCAGAGATGGGCGTCGCGCGCTTCTCTTTCGCCGATCTCTGCGAGAAGCCGCTGTCGTCGGTCGACTATCTCGGGCTGACGCAAGTGTTCCACACCATCCTGATCGATGGCATTCCGCGGCTCGACCCGGCGCGGCGCGACACCGCGCGGCGGTTCATCAACCTGATCGACACGTTGTATGACAGCCGCGTCTGCCTGATCGCCTCGGCAGAGGCCGAGCCCGACGACTCTATACCAGCGCGGCGACGGTGCCGATCTGTTCGTCAGGACCGCATCCCGGCTCATGGAAATGCGCAGCGAGGGCTATCTGGCCGAGCGCCGGACGGCGTCGGATGCCGATGGTCTGACCATCTGACGATGGGCCGGACCAATTCCCGGGCGCACCGACTTTGGTTCGAGAGTTCGTGCATTCGCTTGAGATGGCGCGGGTTTCCCGCTAACCAAGCCCCGATGTCCGGTCAGGGGCCAAGACGCCCCAGCATCAGATCTGCGATGGCCGGCGAACGAAATTCGACCCCACCCACCATCCATCAAAGGAGGCTTTCCGCATGGCGCGCACCAAGATCGCCCTGATCGGCGGCGGCATGATCGGCGGCACGCTCGCCCATCTGATCGGCCTCAAGGAACTCGGCGACGTCGTCATGTTCGACATCGCGGAGGGCCTGCCGCAGGGCAAGTCGCTCGATATCGCGCAATCGGGCGCGGTCGAGGGCTTCGACTGCAACCTGAGGGGCACCAACGCCTATGCCGACATCGAAGGCGCCGACGTCTGCATCGTCACCGCCGGCGTGCCGCGCAAGCCCGGCATGAGCCGCGATGACCTGATCGGCATCAACCTCAAGGTGATGGAGCAGGTCGGCGCCGGCATCAAGAAGTATGCGCCCAACGCCTTCGTCATCGTCATCACCAACCCGCTCGACGCCATGGTGTGGGCGCTGCAGAAGGCTTCGGGCCTGCCGCGCAACATGGTCATCGGCATGGCCGGCGTGCTCGACACTGCGCGCTTCCGCCACTTCCTCGCCGAGGAGTTCGGCATCTCCATCGAGGACGTCTCGGCGTTCGTGCTCGGCGGCCACGGCGACGACATGGTGCCGCTGGTGCGCTACTCGACGGTCGCCGGCATCCCGCTGCCCGACGTCGTCAAGATGGGCTGGATCAAGCAGGAGCGGCTCGACCAGATCGTCGACCGCACGCGCAAGGGCGGCGGCGAGATCGTGGCGCTGCTCAAGACCGGCTCGGCCTACTACGCGCCGGCCTCGTCGGCGATCGAGATGGCCGAGAGCTTCCTCAAGGACAAGAAGCGCGTGCTGCCCTGCGCCGCCTACCTCAACGGCGAATACGGCGTGAAGGGCCTCTATGTCGGCGTGCCGGTGATCATCGGCGCGGGCGGCGTCGAGCGCGTCGTCGAGATCGATCTCAACGCCGCCGAGCGCGCCATGTTCATGAAGTCGGTCGAATCGGTGAAAGGCCTGGTCGACGCCTGCATCAAGATCGCCCCGCAGCTCGGCGCCTGAGTCGACCGCCTTGTTGCACTGCGAGATCAGCTGACGCCGCGTGCCGAGTGTGACTTGGCACGCGGAGGTCTCGCGGTATACCGTATGCCACAGAGAAGCACGAGCGATGCGCTCGCAGCTTCGCGACGGGGAGATGCACATGAACATCCACGAATATCAGGCCAAGGATCTGCTCGCGGCATACGGCGTTCCGACGCCGACGGGCTATGCCGGCCTTCACGGCCGAAGAGGCCGTCGCGGCGGCCAAGAAGCTGCCGGGGCCAGTCTGGGTGGTGAAGGCGCAGATCCACGCCGGCGGCCGCGGCAAGGGCAAGTTCAAGGAGAAGGCGGCCGGCGAAAGGGCGGCGTGCGCCTCGCCAAGTCGATCGACGAGGTCAAGACGCTTCGCCGAGCAGATGCTGGGCAACACGCTCGTCACCATCCAGACCGGCCCGGCCGGCCGCGTCGTCAACCGCCTCTATATCGAGGACGGCGTCGACATCGCGCGCGAGCTCTATCTCTCCGCGCTCGTCGACCGCGCCACCTCGCGCGTCGCCTTCATCGCCTCGACCGAAGGCGGCATGGACATCGAGGAGGTGGCGCACGACACGCCCGAGAAGATCCTCACCATGACGATCGATCCGGCGACCGGGCTCCAGCCGTTCCACGGCCGCAAGATCGCCTTCGCGCTCGGCCTCAAGGGCGATCAGGTCAAGCAGTGCGTGAAGCTGATCGCCGACCTCTACCGCATGGTCGTCGAGAAGGACATGAGCCTGCTCGAGATCAATCCGCTGGTCGTCACCAAGGACGGCAAGCTGCGTCTGCCTCGACGCCAAGATGAACTTCGACGGCAACGCGCTCTTCCGCCACCCCGACATCGTCGCGCTGCGCGACGTGAGCGAGGAGGACCCGATGGAGATCGAGGCCTCGAAGCACGACCTCTCCTACGTCAAGCTCGACGGCACCATCGGCTGCATGGTCAACGGCGCCGGCCTCGCCATGGCGACCATGGACATCATCAAGCTCTACGGCGCGGAGCCGGCGAACTTCCTCGACGTCGGCGGCGGCGCGTCGAAGGAGAAGGTGCAGGCGGCGTTCAAGATCATCCTCTCCGACCCGCCGTGAAGGGCATCCTGGTCAACATCTTCGGCGGCATCATGCGCTGCGACATCATCGCCGAAGGCGTGGTCGCGGCGGCCAAGGAAATGGCCATCACGGTGCCGCTGGTCGTCCGCCTCGAAGGCACCAACGTCGAGCTCGGCAAGCAGATCCTGGCCGAGTCGCGGCCTCAAGATCATCGCCGCCGACGACCTCGCCGACGCGGCCGCAGAAGATCACCGACGCGGTGAAGACAGGCGGCCTGAGCGCGTCACGCGCAGACCCGCGCTCAACGCGGCATGCTCACTGGTCCAAGGGCATTAACCGATGGCCATCCTCGTCGACAAGATCCACCAAGGTCACGATCTGCCAGGGCATCACCGGCAGCCAGGGCACGTTCCACACCAAGCAGGCGCTCGGCCTACGGCACCAAGGTTGCGTCGGCGGCGTGACGCCGGGCAAGGGCGGCACCAAGCATCCCGACGCCGAGCTCGCGGACGTGCCGCTGTTCGACACCGTGCTCGACGCCAAGAAGGCGACCGGCGCCACCGCGACCGCCGATCTACGTGCCGCCGCCGTTCGCGGCCGATGCCATCCTCGAGGCCATCGACGCCGAGATGCCGCTGATCGTCTGCATCACCGAGGGCATTCCGGTGATGGACATGGTGCAAGGTCAAGCGCGCGCTCGTGGGCTCGAAGTCGCGCCTGATCGGCCCCAACTGCCCCGGCGTGCTGACGCCCGAACGAATGCAAGATCGGCATCATGCCGGGCAACATCTTCAAGCAAGGGCAACGGTCGGCATCGTCTCGCGCTCGGGCACGCTGACCTACGAGGCCGTGAAGCAGACCACCGACGCGGGCCTCGGCCAGACGACCGCGGTCGGCATCGGCGGCGATCCGGTCAAGGGCACCGAGTTCATCGACGTGCTCGAGCTGTTCCTCGCCGACCCCGAGACGCAAGTCGATCATCATGATCGGCGAGATCGGCGGCTCGGCCGAGGAAGAAGCCGCCGAGTTTATTGATCGCGCGAGGCCAAGAAGGGCCGCAAGAAGCCGATGGCCGGGCTTCATCGCCGGCGTCACCGCGCCTCCCGGCCGGCGCATGGGCCACGCCGGCGCCATCATCTCCGGCGGCAAGGGCAAGGCCGAGGACAAGATCGAGGCCATGCAGGCGGCCGGCATCGCGATCGCCGACAGCCCGGCGCGCTGGGCACGACGCTGCTCAAGGTCTGAAGGGTTGACGCGTAACCTGCGTATGACGAATAGGGGGCTCGTGCCCCCTTTTTGTTGGATGGCATCCGTGCTTCGTGCCGGAACGTAGTCGCGGCCAGTCACCCCACTTTCGGCGGTCTTAAAGCGGGCGCGCAAAAAGACTACATAGTGTCGCAACGCTGCGTCCTGCGGTCGCGCCGGCCTTGGGTAACTTCCCAGCTTGCCGCGCGAACTGCTTACCCGCCTCCCCCTGACCGAACCCGAGGGATATCGCATGACCCGCCAGCCGCTCAACGAGCAGTTCTCGCGCACGTCGTTCCTCAATGGCGTCAACGCCGCCTACATCGAGGAGATGCAGGCGGTTTACGAGCAGAACCCCGGCTCCGTCACCGACGAGTGGCGGCTGTTCTTCGAGAGCCTGCAGGACGAGCGCTCCGCCAAGACGCCGATGCGGCGCGCACGGTCCGGGCCGATCTGGGCGCGTGCCGCTGCACGAGCTGCAGAGCAGCAGCGGCGAGCTGATCGCCGCGCTGACCGGCGACTACGATCGAGACCGAGAGCGGCGTGCGCGACCAGCTGTCGAGCGCGCGCATCAGTCGGGCTTCGAGATGTCGCCCGCCGCCGTCGCTGCGCGCCACCCAGGACAGCATCCGCGCGCTGATGCTGATCCGCGCCTATCGCGTCATGGGCCATCTCGCCGCCGATCTCGATCCCCTCGGCGCTCGCCGACCGCAAGGTGCACACGGAGCTGAAGCCCGAGACCTACGGCTTCACGGAGGCCGATCTCGACCGCCCGATCTTCATCGATCGCTATCTCGGTCTCGAGACGGCGACGATCCGGCAGATGCTCAAGATCCTGCGCCGCACCTATTGCCGGCACATCGGCTACCAGTTCATGCACATCACCTCGCCGGCGCAGAAGTCGTGGATCCAGCAGCGCGTCGAGGGCGAGGAGAAGGACATCCGCTTCACCGTCGAGGGCAAGCGCGCCATCCTCAACAAGCTGATCGAAGCCGAAGCCTTCGAGAAATTCTGCCGACGTCAAATACACCGGCACCAAGCGCTTCGGCCTCGATGGCGCGGAATCCATGCGTGCCGGCGCTCGAGCAGATCATCAAGCGCGGCGGCCAGCTCGGCGTGCAGCGACATCGTCATCGGCATGGCGCACCGCGGCCGTCTCAACGTCCTCGCCAACGTCATGTCGCAAGCCGCATCGCGCCATCTTCAAGGAGTTCAAGGGCGGATCGTTCAAGCCCGACGACGTCGAGGGCTCGGGCGACGTGAAGTACCATCTCGGCGCATCGTCGGACCGCTCGTTCGACGGCAACAACGTGCATCTGTCGCTGACCGCCAATCCCTCGCATCTCGAAATCGTCGATCCCGTCGTGCTCGGCAAGGTGCGCG
Organism: uncultured Alphaproteobacteria bacterium; assembly: GCA_963819775.1. Classification (GTDB taxonomy): domain Bacteria; phylum Pseudomonadota; class Alphaproteobacteria; order Rhizobiales; family Hyphomicrobiaceae; genus JAKAML01. Next base: position 25,634 of record CAWFXM010000011.1, on the reverse strand, counting down.
CCAAGCAGGACCAGCTCGGCTGTGATGCCGACGAGCGCTGGCCGGTGCTGCCGCTGCTGATCCATGGCGACGCCGCGTTCGCGGGCCAGGGCGTCGTCGCCGAGTGCCTCGGTCTCTCCGGCCTCAAGGGGCACCGCACCGGCGGCTCGATCCACTTCATCATCAACAACCAGATCGGCTTCACCACCAACCCGCGATACTCGCGCTCGTCGCCCTACTGCACCGACGTCGCGCAAGATGGTCGAGGCGCCGATCTTCCACGTCAACGGCGACGATCCCGAAGCGGTTGTTCACGTCGCCAAGATCGCCACCGAGTTCCGGCAGAAGTTCCAGAAGCCGGTCGTCATCGACATGGTCTGCTATCGCCGCTACGGCCACAACGAGACCGACGAGCCGCTGTTCACGCAGCCGACCATGTACAAGGCGATCAAGGCGCATCCGACCATCGTCGAGCGCTATTCGACCCAGCTGGTCGAGGAAGGCACGATCTCCGGCGAAGGCGTCGCTCAGATGAAGTCCAAGTTCCGCGAGCACCTCGATGAGGAGTATGCGGCATCCGACGGGTTCAAGCCGAACAAGGCCGACTGGCTCGACGGACGCTGGTCGGGACTGGGGCTCGCCGACGACGAGGCGCGGCGCGGCAACACCGGCGTCGAGATCGAAACGCTGAAGGAGATCGGTCGCCGCATCACCACGCTGCCGACCGATCTCAACGCGCACAAGACGGTGGCCAAGCTGCTCGAGAAGCGTCGCGAGATGGTCGAGACGGGCGAGGGCATCGACTGGGGCATGGCCGAGCACCTCGCGTTCGGCGCGCTGGTCAAGGAGCAGTTCCCGGTTCGATTGTCGGGCCAGGATTGCGAGCGCGGCACGTTCTCGCAACGCCACTCGGTGGTGATCGACCAGGACAGCGAGCGCCGTTATACGCCACTGAAATACGTGGCTCCGGATCAGGCGAAGTTCGATGTCATCAACTCGATGCTGTCGGAAGAGGCCGTGCTCGGTTTCGAGTACGGGTATTCGCTGTCGTCGCCCAAAGCGCTGGTGCTGTGGGAGGCGCAGTTCGGCGACTTCGCCAATGGAGCGCAGGTGCTGTTCGACCAGTTTCTCTCGTCCGGCGAGAGAAAGTGGCTGCGCATGTCGGGCCTCGTCTGCCTGCTGCCGCACGGCTACGAGGGCCAGGGACCGGAGCATTCCTCGGCGCGTCTCGAGCGCTTCCTGCAGCTCTCGGCCGAAGACAACTGGCAGGTCGCCAATTGCACGACGCCGGCCAACTATTTCCACATCCTTCGCCGCCAGCTTCACCGCCGCTTCCGCAAGCCGTTGATCCTGATGACGCCCAAGTCGCTGCTGCGCCACAAGCGCGTGATCTCGCGGCTCGACGAGTTGGGTCCCGACACGACGTTCCACCGCGTGCTGTGGGACGATCGCGCCAGTCGCGGCCGAACGAGAAGATCAAGCTCAAGCCCGACAACCAGATCCGCCGCGTCGTGCTGTCGACGGGCAAGGTCTACTTCGATCTCTACGAGGCGCGCGAGGCGGCCGGCATCGACGACGTGTACCTGCTGCGCGTCGAGCAGCTCTATCCATTCCCCGCGCGCACGCTCATCTCCGAGTTGGGCCGCTTTCCCAACGCCGACGTGGTGTGGGCGCAGGAAGAGCCCAAGAACATGGGCTCGTGGTCGTTCATCGAACCCAATATCGAATGGGTGCTCGATCACACCGGCGGCAAGGCCAAGCGCGCGCGCTATGCCGGGCGTCCGGCATCGGCATCGACGGCGACGGGTCTGGCCTCCAAGCATGCGTCCGAACAGAAGACACTGGTCGCCGAGGCTCTGCAGGCCTGACGCGCGGCGAGACACACGACAACCGTGCCGGCGGCTCGAGCCGAGGCACTCCATCGAGGGTAACACGACAGATGACCATCGAGATCAAGGTGCCGACGCTGGGCGAAAGCGTGACCGAGGCCACGGTCGGCCAGTGGTTCAAAAAGCTGGGTGACCAGGTCACCGTCGACGAGCCGTTGGTCGAGCTCGAGACCGACAAGGTGACGGTCGAGGTGCCCGCCCCCGCGTCGGGCGTGCTGACGGATATCATGGTCGAGAAGGGCAAGACGGTCGCCATCGGTGCGCTGCTCGGCGCCTTGCGCGAGGGTGCCGGCAAGGCGGCCGCACCAGCTGCCAAGCCTGTCGCCTGCGCCTGCGCCCTCTCAGGCGCCTGCCGCAAAGTCCACGTCCGAGATGCCGCCCGCGCCTGCCGCGCGAAAGATGATGGCCGAGACCGGCATCTCAACCGCCGCGGTCGAAGGCTCGGGCAAGCGCGGCCAGATCTTGAAGCAGGACGTGATGGCGGCAGCCGCTCGCCCGGCTCCGGCGCCCGCACCGAGCCAGGCTCTCTCCACCCAGACCGTCACGCACGTCGGCGCGCCGATGCCAGTGCCTTCACAGGCGCTGCGCGTGCCGTCCTCGCCGTCCGATGTCGATCGCGAGCAGCGCTTGCCGATGTCGCGCCTGCGCCAGACCATCGCGCGCCGCTTGAAGGACGCGCAGAACTCCGCGGCCATGCTGACGACGTTCAACGACGTCGATATGTCGGCGGTGATGGCGATGCGCAACCAGTACAAGGATCTGTTCGAAAAGCGCCACGGCGTGAAGCTCGGCTTCATGGGCTTCTTCGTCAAGGCGTGCCTGCAGGCGCTGAAGGAGATCCCGGCGGTCAATGCCGAGATCGACGGCACCGACATGATCTACAAGAACTACTACCACATCGGCGTCGCCGTCGGCACCGAGAAGGGCCTCGTGGTGCCCGTGGTGCGCGATGCCGACCACATGACCATCGCCGGCATCGAGGGCAAGATCGCCGAGTTCGGCCGCAAGGCGCGCGACGGCAAGCTCGGCATCGAGGACATGCAGGGCGGCACCTTCACCATCTCCAACGGTGGCGTCTACGGCTCGATGCTGTCGACGCCGATCCTCAACGCGCCGCAGTCGGGCATCCTCGGCATGCACCGCATCGAGCAGCGGCCCGTCGTCTTGAAGGACGGCTCCATCGCCGCCCGCCCGATGATGTATCTCGCGCTCTCCTACGATCACCGCATCGTCGACGGCAAGGAAGCGGTCACCTTCCTCGTCGCGCGTCAAGGAGAACCTCGAGGACCCGCAGCGGTTCATCCTGGAGCTGTGAGCACACACATGTCCGCACGACCTGATCGTCATCGGCACCGGCCCCGGCGGCTACGTGTGCGCCATCCGCGCGGCCCAGCTCGGCATGAAGGTGGCCGTCGTCGAGAAGCGGGTGACGCATGGCGGCACCTGCCTGAACGTCGGCTGCATTCCGTCGAAGGCGCTGCTGCATGCGAGTGAGCTTTACGAGGAAGCGGGGCACGGCTTTGCCGCCATGGGCATCGAGGTCAAGCCGAAGCTCGATCTCAAGAAGATGCTCGCCTTCAAGGACGAGGGCGTCAAAGGCAACGTCGATGGCGTCGCGTTCCTGCTGAAGAAGAACAAGATCGAGCACTTCCACGGCACCGGCCGCGTGCTCGGCACCGGCAAGGTCGAAGTGACCTTCATGAACGGGGAAAAGAAGACGCTGGAAGCCAAGTCGGTGGTCATCGCCACCGGCTCTGCCGTCGCCAATCTCCCCGGCATCGCCATCGACGAGAAGAAGGTCGTGTCATCGACCGGCGCGCTGGAATTGCCGGTCGTGCCGAAGAAGCTGACCGTCGTCGGCGCCGGCGTCATCGGCCTCGAGCTTGGCTCGGTGTGGCGGCGGCTCGGTTCCGAGGTGACAGTGGTCGAGTACCTCGACCGCATCCTGCCGGGCATGGATCTCGACGTCGCCAAGCAGTTCCAGCGGATACTGCAGAAGCAGGGCATGACGTTCAAGCTCGGGACCAAGGTGTCGGGCATCAAGACGGATGCGTCCGGCTGCACGGTGGCGGTCGAGCCCGCGGCCGGCGGCGCGGCGGAAACGCACTTCGCCGACGTCGTGCTCGTCGCCATCGGCCGCGTGCCCTACACCGATGGGCTCGGCCTCGCCGAGGCCGGCATTGCGCTCGATAACCGCAAGCGCATCGTCGTCGACGAGCACTTCCAGACCAGCGTACCGGGCGTCTACGCCATCGGCGACGTCATCGCCGGCCCGATGCTCGCCCACAAGGCCGAGGACGAGGGCGTCGCCGTCGCCGAAATTCTGGCCGGGCAGGCCGGACACGTGAACTACGGCGTCATCCCCGGCGTCGTCTACACCTACCCCGAGGTGGCCACGGTCGGCAAAACCGAAGAGGAGCTGAAGGCGGAGGGCACAGCCTACACCGTCGGCAAGTTCCCATTTCTCGCCAACGGCCGCGCCAAGGTCAACCGCACCACCGATGGCTTCGTCAAGGTGATCGCGGATGCGGCGACCGACCGCGTACTCGGCGTCCACATTATCGGCCCGCATGCCGGCGAGATGATCGCCGAGGCGGCGGTGCTGATGGAGTTCGGCGGCTCGGCCGAGGACTTGGCGCGGACGTGCCACGCGCATCCGACGCTGACCGAGGCCGTCAAGGAAGCGGCGATGGCCGTCGACAAGCGCGCGGTCCACATGTAGCCGCCGCGTCCCGATGGTCGGTTTCGGCGAAGGGTCCGTATGTCCTTTCAATACCGATCGCCAGAGGCCGCCGCAGCCATGCAGACCGTCATTGCCTATGTCGCGACCCTTTTGGCGTTCACGCTGATCGACCTCGTGTGGCTCGGCGTCGTCGCCAAGGATTTCTATCGGCGAGAGCTCGGCCCGCTGATGGCCGACCCCATCAACTGGGTTGCGGGTGTGGCGTTCTACGTGCTGTTCGCCGCCGGCATCGTCATCTTTGCGGTCATGCCGGCGCTGGCTGCAGGCGGGCCGATGCGCGCGGGGCTACTCGGCGCGATGTTCGGCTTTTTCGCCTACGCTACCTACGACCTCACCAGCCTCGCCACCACCAAAGGCTTTCCGTTCAAGATGGCTCTGGTCGATATGGCGTGGGGATCGCTGCTGACCGGCATGGCTGCCGCCATAGGCGCTGCGGTGGCATTGCGGATGGCCTAATCGTTCCATCTTTGTTCTTGCATTCCTCCGTCTGCTGGCTTACTCTCGGCGTGTCGCGTTTCGAGGGAAGGCTGCACCGTCATGTACGCCCAGATGTCCACGCTGGCCTTCGTCGGGATCGAGGCGCGGCCGATCGAGGTGCAGGTGCGCATCACACCGGGCGCCCCTGCGTTCGCCATCGTGGGGTTGCCTGACAAGGCGGTCGCCGAAAGCCGGGAGCGGGTGCGCAACGCGCTGCACGCCGTCGGCCTCGGCCTTCCCTACAAGCATCTGACGGTCAATCTCGCGCCGGCCGACCTGCCCAAGGAAGGCAGCCATTTCGATCTCGCCATCGTGCTCGCCCTGATGGCCGCGATGGATGCCATCTCGCCCGAAGCCATCGCCGACTATGCGGCGATCGGCGAACTCGCGCTCGATGGCTCGATCCGCGCGGTGCCGGGTTGCCTGCCGGCCGCCATCGGCGCCAACGCCATGGGCAAGGGGCTGATCTGCCCGCCGCAGGGGGCGCCGAAGCGGCGTGGGCGAGCGAAAGCATGCCGATCCTGGCGGCTCCGCATCTGCTGTCGCTGGTCAATCACTTCAAGGGACTGCAGACGCTGCGGCGGCCTGAGCCCAATCTAGACCGCAGCACCGCATCCCTTCTCGATCTGCGGGACGTCAAAGGTCAGGAGACGGCCAAGCGCGCGCTCGAGGTGGCGGCGGCGGGCGGACACAACCTCATGCTCGTCGGCCCGCCCGGTTCCGGCAAGTCGATGCTGGCGGCGCGGCTGCCCTCGATCCTGCCGCCGCTGACGCCCGAGGAGATGCTCGAAGTCTCGATGGTGCATTCGCTCGCGGGCGAATTGATGGGCGGCAAGCTCGCGACGGAGCGGCCGTTCCGCGCGCCGCATCATTCGGCCAGCATGGCGGCGCTGGTCGGCGGCGGCTCGCGGCCGCGGCCGGGCGAGGTGTCTCTCGCTCATCTCGGCGTGCTGTTTCTCGATGAGCTGCCGGAGTTCCAGCCCAACGTACTCGACGCTCTGCGCCAGCCGCTCGAAACCGGCGAGACGGTGGTGGCGCGGGCCAATCACCGCATCGCCTATCCCTGCCGCATCCAGCTCATCGCCGCGATGAACCCGTGCAAGTGCGGCGGCGCTGCGCCCGGGCAATCGTGCAAGCGCGGGCCGCGCTGCGCCGAGGACTATCAGTCGCGCGTGTCCGGTCCGCTGCTCGACCGAATCGACCTGCAGATCGAGGTGCCCGCCGTCTCTGCGGCCGATCTCTGCCTGCCGCCGCCGGCCGAAGGCAGCGCCGAGGTTCGCGCCCGCGTGCTCGCCGCACGCAACCGGCAACGCGAGCGCTTTGCGGCGCATGGAGCCCGTGGCGTGCGCACCAACGCCGATTGCAACGGGCAGTTGCTCGAGGATGTCGTGATGCTCGATGCGCCAGGTCAGGCCTTGCTGAGGCAGGCCGCCGAGCAGCTCGCACTTTCGGCACGAGGCTATCATCGCACGCTGAAGGTGGCGCGCACGCTGGCCGACCTCGACGGTGCCGATGGTGTTGGACGGCTGCACATCGCCGAAGCGCTGGCCTATCGCGGAGAGACAATGCGGCAGGCGCGGGCGGCGTGATGGCGGCGCTGTTCGAGGATCGCCAGCCGCCAGCGCCGGGAACGGAGACGCCGCCCGAGTGTCCCCGGACGGCGTTTCTGGCAAGGGTGTGAAACGGTGTATCCGGCGCGTCAATCCTTGATGCCGTGCTGAATCTTCGCCGCCTCGACGGTGTTCTGCAGCAGGCAGGCGATGGTCATCGGACCGACGCCGCCAGGCACCGGCGTGATGGCGCCGGCCACCCGCGCGCATTCCTCGTAGTTGACGTCGCCGACGAGTTTGGTCTTTCCAGCGTCGCCCGGAACGCGATTGATGCCGACGTCGATGACGATCGCGCCCGGCTTGATCCAGTCGCCGCGCACCATCTCCGGAATTCCGACCGCGGCGATGACGAGGTCGGCGCCTTTCACGACATTCTGGATGTTGCGGGTCTTGGAGTGGGCGACGGTGACTGTGCAATTCTCGCGCAGCAGCAGCGCCGCCACCGGCTTGCCGACGATGTTAGAACGCCCGATGACGACCGCGTTCAGTCCCGACAAATTGGGTTGCACCGATTTGGCCAGGATCACCGATCCGGTCGGTGTGCATGGCACCAGCGTGCGCTCACCGACCCACAGCCGGCCGACGTTGACGGGATGGAACCCGTCGACGTCCTTGTTGGGGTCGATGGTGTTCAGCACCTTCTCGGCGTTGATGTGCTTGGGCAGCGGCAACTGCACCAGGATGCCGTTGACGGCCGGGTCCTTGTTGAGCTTGTCGACGATCGCGAGCACCTCGGCTTCGCTGGTCTCGGCGGGTAGCTTGTGCTCCCACGAGTTCATGCCGCTGGCCTTGGTCTGCTCGCCCTTGTTCTTGACGTAGACCTTGCTGGCTGGATCCTCGCCGACGAGCACGACCGCCAACCCAGGGAGGAAGCCGTGCGCGCTCTTCAATTGCGCAACGTCCTTGGCGACGCCTTCCCGCACCTGTGCGGCGATGGCCTTGCCGTCGATGATCCGATGAGTGTTCATAGAGCCTCCCTTCCTTGTTCTTTGCGATGCTGATTCAGGTTCTCCGGGATGCCCGGCCGCGTGTATCGCCTTCCTCGTCCAGCGCCGCCGACTTGGCCAGCAGCCGCTGCTCGAGTGCGTCGGGATCGCCGGAGATGGCGAGTGTCTTCAGGCGCGACTTGCCGCCGCCCACCAATTCGATCGAGCGCTTCGGGCAATCGAGCCAATTGGCGACGAGTTCGGTGAGCGCCTTGTTGGCGGCGTTGTCTTCCGGCACCGCATTGACGCGGGCGAGAATGGCCGGGCCGTCCGCCGTCGTGCCGATGCCGTCGATGGCCGACTTCGACGAGCGCGGCGTCAACCGGAAGCGCACGACGACGCCGACAGCGCTGCGACGCCACGGCCAGACCGTCGCCGGGTCCGTATTCGCGTCCGATGGACGTCGTGCGGCGCGCATCAGACGAGCTTGGCGATGTTGGGCAGGACGACGCTCTGCACGAAGAAGCAGCCGAGCAGCAAAATGACCGGGGAAAGGTCGACCGATCCGAATCCCGGCATGGCGTTTCGGATGGGTCGCAGCAAGGGCTCGGTCACGGCGTTGAGTGCCTGATAGAGTGAGCGCACGAATGGGTTCTGCGCGTTGACGACGCCAAATCCGAGGAGCCAGCTCATGATCACGCTGGCGATAACCACGTACGTGTAGAGCGTGATCAGATAGTTGATGAATCCAAGCAATTCGATCATCGGTCGTGGCTCCTGGAAGGGCGCGGGCCGTTGACGTGTAGCGGTGCGCGTTCCAGCCGGCAAGCGCTTGTCCGAACCGCAGAGAGCCGGCTTTGCAGACGCTTCGCCGGGACCGGCCGACGGTTGGGCTCGGGTCGCCGCTGCACATGGTGCGTCCTTGCAGCGTGCGGGTTTGCGCCCGTTCCTTGACAAGCTGCTGCCGCCGCCCGTAAATCGTGCACCCTTGGTGAGGGGCCGTAGCTCAGCTGGGAGAGCGCTGCAATCGCACTGCAGAGGTCGTCGGTTCGATCCCGATCGGCTCCACCATCAGGGTGCGCATGTTGTCGCCAGCCGTGGGCCGGGTTCGCGCGGAAATCGGTCAGGCGCATGGTGGGAGCGCACTGCGTGAGTGAAGTATGTGGGCTCTCTGGGCGTGAGCCAGCGCGGTACGGCTCCAGCTTTGAGGCCTCGTCGCAGCACCGCGGGCCGCCCATCTCGACTTCGCATTCAGCGATCCAATCCTGCGCCCCCACGTCCAGCTACCCTTGCCCCAATAGTGAAATGCACGTCACAGCGCTTCGCTGGCGTCCGTTCGCAGGCCTTTGCATTCTCATATCGCAGTGCCCGCGAGACGGCTGGTGCCCCAGCCGGGATTGACGCAACATGCGCGCCATCGCACGCCGCGCGATGGACCGACACTTGATATTGGAGAGGGCGAATGCTTGAGACGACGCACGCGACGCGCGGAATGGTGGTGGCGCCGCACCATCTCGCGGCCGAGGCCGGGCTATCGGTACTGCGCGACGGCGGCAACGCGCTCGAGGCCATGGTTGCGGCGGCGCGACGATCGCGGTCGTCTACCCGCACATGAACGGCCTCGGCGGCGACAATTTCTGGCTCGTTTCCGAGGGCGGTCGCCCGCCCATCGGCATCGACGCCTGCGGTGCCGCCGCCGGCATGGCCACGCGCGGATACTATGCCGATCACGGCCACATGGCGGCCATCCCCTCGCGCGGTCCGCTCGCCGCGCTGACCGCCGCGGGCGCTGTGTCGGGTTGGCAATCCGCGCTGGAGATCAGCGCCAAGTGGGGCGGACGGCTGCCGCTGTCGCGTCTCCTTGCCGATGCCATTTACTACGCCCGCGAGGGCTTTCCGGCCAGCGGCACGCAAGTCAAGAACAACATCGGTAAGCGCGCGGAACTCGAGCATGTGCCGGGTTTCGCCGGGACATTCATGCCGGGCGGGCATCAGCCCGAGATCGGCGAGCTGTTCCGGTTGCCGAAGCTCGCTGCCACGCTCGATCAACTTGCACGCTCCGGCCTTGACGATTTCTATCGGGGCGATCTCGCGCGCAGCATGGCGGCCGATCTCGAGTCCGTGGGCAGCCCGCTGCGGTTGACCGATCTCCAACGTCATCGCGCGCTCGTGGTCGATCCGTTGGCCGTGCGGCTTCGGCACGGCACAGCCTATGGCATGCCGCCGCCGACGCAGGGGCTGGCGTCGATGATGATCCTCGGCTTGTTCGATCGCCTCAGCGTCAGCGACGCCGACGGCTTCGACTACGTGCATGGGCTCGTCGAGGCGACCAAGCAGGCGTTCATGGTGCGTGATGCGCATGTGACCGACCCGGCGCACATGACCGTGGATCCGAGGAGCTACCTCACGCCCGCGACGCTCGACCGGCTGGCGGCGTCGATCGATCGGCGCCGTGCGCTGGCGTGGCCGCAGCCGGTCAAGCGCGGCGACACCGTATGGCTCGGCGCGATCGACGGCGAGGGCCGTGCGGTCAGCTTTATCCAGAGCGTCTACTGGGAGTTCGGATCGGGCGTCGTGCTGCCGGGATCGGGGATAACGTGGCAGAACCGCGGTACGAGCTTCGCGCTCGATCCCGCCCGGCAGAATGCGCTGCTGCCGGGGCGGCGACCGTTCCATACCATCCAGCCTGCGATGGCGTTGCTCGACGATGGCCGCGTCATGCCCTACGGCACCATGGGCGGTGAGGGGCAGCCGCAGACCCAGGCTGCCGTCTACACGCGGCACGTCATGTTCGGCCAGGAACTGCAAAGCGCGGTCAGCGCGCCGCGTTGGCTGCTCGGACGCACCTGGGGCAGTGAGGCAACCAACCTGCGCATCGAGAGCCGCTTCGATCCAGCGGTCGTCGCGGCGCTCAGCGCGGCTGGTCACGATGTCGAAGTCATCGGCTCCTACGATGAGGTGATGGGCCACGCCGGTGCGCTGGTGCTGCATCGCTCGGGTGCGCGCGCGGGCACAATCGAAGGCGCATTCGACCCGCGCAGCGACGGCCGAGCCGCTGGATTCTGAAGGCGCCGGCTGTCGTTCAATAGGCGGCGATGTGGCTTGCCCAATACTTAGGCACTATGTCACGCTGCATGCTGCCAGGGACGGCAAGTTGGCGGGCGGAAAAGCACGTCAGATTTGCCAACGCATTGGTGAATAACGGCTTAATTCCCTGGCATACCACTTGCGTTCGAGCCTTTGGCCGCGTGCGGTGCGCGCGCCCATCACCGCGACAGGGAGAGTTGAGAACATGGAACGCCGCCGCTTCTTGAAGACCGGCCTCAAGGCCGGACTGGTCACGACTGCCGCCGTCGCAGCGCCCGCGGTCGCACGGGCTCAGACGACGTTCAACTGGAAAATGACCAATGCCTACGGCCCGGGAGCGCCGTTCTACGTCGAGGGCCCTGGCAGCCCGAAGTACTTTATCGATCTCGTCAAGAAGATGTCGGGCGGACGGCTCAACATCCAGCACTTTGCGGCGGGCGAGTTGATCCCGGCGCTCGAAGGCTTCGACGCGGTGTCCAAGGGCACGGTCGAGATGAACTGCGCCAACAGCTATTTCTGGTCGGGCAAGACCTTCGCCGCGCAGTATTTCACCGCTGTGCCATTCGGTCTCAATTTTCAAGGCATGAATGCCTGGCTCTACCACGGCGGCGGCTTGAAGCTGTGGGAGGAGGTCTACGACCCGTTCAATCTGGTGCCGATGCCGATGGGCAATACCGGCATTCAGATGACCGGCTGGTTCAAGAAGCCGATCGAGAAGGTCGAGGACTTCAAGGGCCTCAAGATGCGCATTCCGGGCCTTGCCGGCAAAGTCTACGCGACGCTCGGCGTCGACGTGAAGCTGCTGCCTGGCGGCGAAATCTTCCCGGCGCTCGAGCGTGGCGTCATCGACGCGGCGGAGTTCGTCGGCCCCTACCAGGATCGCCGGCTCGGTCTGCACAAGGCGGCCAAGGTCTATCACACCACCGGCTGGCACGAGACGTCGACCGTCACCGAGCTGATCGTCAACAAGAAGGCGTGGGCCTCGCTTCCCGACGACATCAAGGAGATCGTGCGCACGGCAGCCGCCGCCTGCAATACGATCAGCCACACCTGGTGCGAGGCGACCAACGCCGAGGCGCTCGACGATCTCGTGAAAAACCACGGCGTCAATGCTTTGCCGCTTCCGGCCGAGGTGATCGCCAAACTGCGCGAAACCACCAAGCAGGTGTTGGCGGACGCAACCGCCAAGGACCCGCTGGTCAAGAAGGTGCACGACAGCTTCATGGCGTTCAAGGCGACGCACGACAAGTGGGCCGGCGTCAGCGAAGCCGTCTACCAGTCGCAGATCCGCGGTTAAGTCGGCGGAAGCACTCGACCGGCGTCGACGGCATCTGAAGCAGCGCGAGTTACGGCCTCGGAGCCAAAGCTCCGAGGCCGTCAACTGGTCAAGAAACGGCAACTGTACTGGGGGACGCGATGAGCCTTCGCGATTTGGCGGACACTCTTGATCGGTTCATCGATCGCGTGGGACGCGTTACTGGCTGGTGCGCATTCGCGTTGGTCTGCGTCATGTCGTTCAACGTGCTCTTGCGCTACATGTTCCGCACCGGCTCGGTCGCTATGCAGGAAATGGAATGGCACCTGATGGCGCCGATCTGCCTGCTGGGCCTATCGTACGCGCTGCTGCACGACGGTCATGTCAAGGTCGACATTCTCTATGGCCGCTTCTCGCTGCGCGCACAGCGGATTGTCGATTTGATCTCGATGATCTTGGTGTGTGTCGTAGTCGCGATCCTGATCTATCTCTCGATCCCCTATGTCGAGCAGTCGTTCTCGATCGGCGAGCAGTCGCCCGATCCCGGCGGGCTGACGCATCGCTGGATCCTGAAGGCGATGTTGCCGATCGGCTTCGCGCTCCTCCTCATCCAGAGTGTGGCCGCCACCTTGCGCGCCCTCGTCGCGGTCGTCGACCCATCCTCCGTCGAAGCCGGTCAGCAGAAGGTTGGGCTCTGACATGCCGATGAACGAAATTCTGGCGATCCTCTCGATCGTGTCCTTCTTCGCGATGCTGGCAATCGGCATGCCGGTGGCGCTGACGCTGGCGGTGTCGGGCCTCGTGTTCGGCTATCTCGGCTTCGGCCCCATCCTGTTCAACCTGCTTCCAGCACGCATCTTCGGCGTCACCGCCAACTACACGCTGATCGCCATTCCGCTTTTCGTGTTCATGGGCGTGATGCTCGAAAAATCGAAGATCGCCGACGACCTGATGGATGTCATCGGGCACATGGCCGGCGGGCTGCGCGGCGGCATGGGCATCGGCATCGTCCTGGTCGGCGTGCTGATGGGGGCCACGACCGGCATCGTCGGCGCGACCATCGTCACGCTCGGCCTCATCACGCTGCCGGCATTGATGCGGCGAAACTATCATTTGCCCACGGCCTGCGGCACCATCTGCGCCTCGGGAACGCTCGGTCAGATCATCCCGCCGTCCACGATCCTCATCCTGCTCGCCGACATTCTCGGCCAGTCGGTCGGCACCCTGTTCGCTGCAGCCCTGCTCCCCGGACTGCTGTTGAGTGGTATCTTCGTCATCTATCTGCTCGTTCTCGGCATGGTTAAGCCGGAGTGGGTGCCACCCGTGTCGCTTGCCGAGCGCGACACCATGAGCCGCCGCGAATTGTGGGTGAAGGCTGCGAAAGTCGGATTGCCGCCCGTGGCGCTGGTTCTCGCCGTGCTCGGCTCGATCATCGGCGGCATCGCCGCGCCGACCGAGGCGGCTTCGATGGGCGCGCTCGGCTCGATCCTGGTCGTCGCGCTGTCCGGCCGGTTCTCGTTCTCGGTGCTGCGCGAGACCACGCTCGCCACCACGCGCATCACGGCCGGCATGATGTTCATCCTCATCTGCGCTCAGGTTTTCGCGCTTGCCTTCCGCGGCCTCAACGGCGAAGGCCTCGTGCACCGCATGTTCGAGCACATACCGGGCGGCATCAACGCCGACATCGTCTTCATGATGCTCATCATCTTCGTGCTCGGCTTCTTCATCGAATGGATCGAGATCAGCTACATCGTCGTGCCGCTGTTCCTGCCCATCCTGCAGGCGGCCAACGTCGATCTGGTCTGGCTGGCGGCCCTCATCGCCGTCAATCTGCAAACCTCGTTCCTGACGCCGCCGTTCGGATGGGCGCTGTTCTATCTGAGAAGTGTCGCCCCGCCCGAGGTGCCGACCATCGCGATCTACAAGGGCGTCGTGCCTTACATCGGCTTGCAGATGATCGCATTGGTGCTCGTGTTCATGTACCCGTCGATCGCGACCTGGCTGCCGCGCGCCATCGGGTGGTGACGGTGCGGACGCCGCCGCGGACCGCGGCGGGGCGCTTGACCTCTCGGCGCAAGAGCGCATGATGGGATCCAGGAGGCTTGATCCCGTGCGTTATAGGCGTGCCATTGCTGTCTTTTTCATTGCAGTGGGGCTGACCATCGCTCCCCTGGGTGCGGCAATGGCCGGGCTGCAGCTCGGGCCGCCACGCTCCGGGGCTAAGTCTCTTGAAGCGACCACCTCGGCCGGACACGTCGACCATTCCGATATGACTGACTGCGATAGAATGATGGGGCGAGCCGGCAAGACCGATTGCCCCAACTGTGATCCTGGCCAGTCCTGCCCGCCCGAGAATTGCGCGGCGAAGTGCTTCAAGATCTTTGGTGCGCTACCGCTCGAAAGGTTACTTCACGGCCGGATCGCCGGGCACCGGCGCAGCGCCGGGCAATTGCAGCCGCCCGACTGGTCGCGCGCACCGCCACCACCCCCTCCTCGAACTTGATCCATCGAAGGCTTGCCCGCGCCAATGCGGCACGGGTGCTGGCGCTTGGCCATTCGCCAAGCATCGCGCCGGGAGGTCCCGCGCGCTCCATCGCTTCGACAAGGATCATGTCCATGCTGTCTATCACGCGTTCGCGCGCGGCCCTGTTCGGGCTGGCGCTTGCCGTCTCGTCCGCGCCACTGCGCGCGGCTCCGGCCGACTATGAATTCCAGCCGCTCGCTGTCGACGTCAAGAACGGCGCCGCGAGCGAGCTTGCCGTCAAGCTCGTGCACAAGCCGACGGGAAAGCCGGTTCCGAATGCGGTTCTGTTTCGCACCCGCCTCGACATGTCCCCTGACAGCATGGGCGAGATGACTGCCAAACATGAAGCGATGCCATCGGCGGAACCAGGCGTCTATCGCTTCAAGGCCGATCTGACGATGGCCGGCGGTTGGGCTTTCAAGATCATGGCCAAGGTGCCGGGCGAGACCGAGACCGTGCAGGGCTCCGTCGTGTTCCAGGCCAAGGACTGAGGAGCTGACCATGAACAAACTCCTCATCGGGGGGATCGCCGCAGCGGCGATCCTGGCCGCTACCGTTTCGGGCTACCGTATCGGGGCCGGGACAAGGCCTGATCCGCGCGTTCCGGCGGCTTTGATCCCGGACACCGCCGCCATGCCCGCCGCGACGCCGAAGGCGCGCAAGGTGCTCTACTGGAAGCATCCGGACGACAAGGCCGACTTCGCAGCCGAGAAAAAGTCGACGCCGGACGGGCGTCCCTACGTCCCGGTCTACGACGACCAGGAAACAGACTTCGCGGCAGCCAAGCCAAAAAAGCCCCCCAAGTCGGCCGATGGCAGCACCAAGAAGCTCCTCTATTACCGAAATCCGATGGGCCTCCCCGACACGTCCAAGACGCCGAAGAAGGATCAGATGGGGATGGACTACATCCCCGTCTACGAGGACGAGGCGGACAGCGGCTCCAGCATCCGGGTCAGTCTGGACAAGGTGCAGCGGTCTGGCGTGCGAACTGCCCAGGTCGAGATGCGGCGGCTGGTGCGGCCGATCCGTGCGCCGGGCGTCGCCAAGCCCGACGAGCGCACACTGCTGACGGTCGCACTCCGCGCCGACAGCTTTATTGAAAAGCTCTACGTCAACGAGACCGGGCAACACGTGAGGAAGGGCGAGCCGCTGTTCCGCGTCTACAGCCCCGACATGGTCAAGGTGCAGGTCGACTACCGCATCTCAGCCAGCGCGGCGGGCGGTCGCGACGACAAGGGGTCGTTGCAGAGGCTGCAGAACCTGCAAATTCCGCAAGCCGTCATCGACGAGCTGCGGCGCACGCGCGAGCCGGTGATTTCCTTCGACTGGCCTTCGCCGGTCTCCGGCGTCGTCATGCAGAAAAAGGCAATCGAAGGCATGATGATGAAGGCAGGTGACGAGATGCTGCGTTTCGCCGACCTCTCGTCGATCTGGATCATCGCCGACGTGGCCGAGCAGGACATCGCGCAGATCCGCGTCGGAGCAACGGTAAAGATTACCTTCCGTGCGTTCCCGGGCGAGACGTTCGAGGGCCGCGTCACGTTCATTCTGCACGAGCTGGAGATGGCGACCCGCACGGCGAAAGTCCGCGTCGAGGTCGCCAATTTAGACCACCGCATCAAGCATGAGATGTTCGCCGACGTCGAGATCAACGCTGGCGAGGGTGAAGCCGACAGGCTGGCGGTTCCGGTGTCGGCGTTGATCGACAGCGGCAGCCGGCAGGTCGTCATCGTCGATCGCGGTGAGGGTCGTTTCGAGCCAGCGCCCGTGAAAGTCGGACTGCGTGGCGACGGCTTCGTCGAAATCACTCACGGCGTGAAGGTCGGCGAGACGGTCGTCGTCGCCGCAAACTTCCTGCTCGATGCCGAGAGCAATCTGAAGGCGGCCCTCGCGGGCTTCACCGCCGAGGTGTCCGCCCCGGAGACCAAGCCATGATCGCGCGTCTCATCCGCTGGTCGGCGACGAACCTGATGCTCGTCCTGATCGGCGTGACTTTGGCAACGGGCGTCGGCGTCTACGCCGTCGGCAAGGTGCCGCTCGACGCCATCCCCGACCTCTCCGATACGCAAGTCATCGTCTTCACGGAATACTCCGGTCAGGCGCCGCAAGTCGTCGAGGATCAGGTCACCTATCCCGTATCGACAGCCATGCTGTCGGTGCCGCGCTCCAAGGTGGTGCGCGGGTTCTCGTTCTTTGGCGTGTCCTTCGTCTACGTCATCTTCGAGGAAGGCACCGACATCTACTGGGCGCGTTCGCGCGTCCTCGAGTATCTCTCGTCGGTCACGCGAAGCCTGCCGCAAGGCGTCGTCCCCACGCTCGGCCCCGACGCGACGGGCGTCGGCTGGGTCTACCAGTATGCGGTGATGGCAGCGAAGCGCACGCTCGCCGAATTGCGCACGACGCAGGATTGGCAAGTCCGTTTCGCCGTCGCCAAGGCCGAAGGTGTTGCCGAGGTGGCGAGCGTCGGCGGCTTCGTCCGCCAGTATTCGGTGATCGTCGATCCGCAGCGGTTGCGCGCGTTCAACATTTCACTTTCCGCCGTGCGCACCGCGATCCGCGACTCCAACATGGACGTTGGCGGGCGTGTCGTCGAATTGGCCGAGACCGAGTTCATGGTGCGTGGACGGGGCTATCTGCGCGGCATCCCCGACATCGAGTTGATCGTGCTGAAGGCCGAAGGCGGCACGCCGGTTCTGATCAAGGACGTCGCGCGCGTGGAACTCGCACCCGACGAGCGGCGCGGCGTCACCGAACTGAACGGCGAGGGCGAGGTCGTCTCCGGCATCGCCATCCAACGCTATGGCCAGAATGCACTCACGGTCATCGGCAACGTCAAGGACCGCTTGGCCGAGATCAAGGGCAGCCTGCCGGAGGGCACCGAGATCGTACCGGTCTACGACCGCTCCGACCTGATACACCGGGCGATCGCGACCCTGAAGACGACGCTGATCGAGGAAAGCCTGATCGTCGCCCTCGTCTGCATCGTGTTTCTGCTGCATGTGCGCAGCGCACTGGTCGCCATCATCACGCTGCCGCTCGGCATTCTCATGGCCTACACCTGCATGTGGGCGCTCGGCATCTCGTCCAACATCATGAGTCTCGGCGGCATCGCCATCGCCATCGGCGCCATGATCGATGCGGCGATCGTGATGATCGAGAACGCCCACAAGCATCTGGAGCGCGCGCCAGCCGACAAGCCGCGCACCGAAGTCCTGATCGAGGCCGCATCCGAGGTCGGGCCGGCGCTGTTCTTTTCGCTGCTCATCATCACCGTGTCGTTCCTGCCGATCTTCGCGCTGGAGGCGCAGGAGGGGCTGCTGTTCAAGCCGCTGGCTTGGACCAAGACGTTCGCGATGGCGGCGGCGGCGCTGCTTTCAGTCACCATCGTGCCCGCGCTGATGATCTTGTTCGTGCGCGGCCGTATCATCCCCGAGCACAGGAATCCCGTGAACCGGTTCCTGATCTGGGCCTACCGGCCGATCATTCGCGGCGTTCTGGGAGCCAAGGCGCTGACCATCGCGATCGCCCTCGCGATCCTCGCAGGAAGCGTGTGGCCGGCGAGCAGGCTCGGTTCCGAATTCATGCCGAGCCTGAACGAAGGCACGCTCATGTATATGCCGACGACGCTGCCCGGACTGTCCATCACCAAGTCGGCCGAGCTCCTGCAGATCCAGAACCGCATCATCAAGACCTTCCCGGAAGTCGAGAGCGTGTTCGGCAAGGCCGGCCGCGCGGCCACCGCGACCGACCCCGCGCCGACCGAGATGTTCGAGACGATCATCAACCTCAAGCCCGAAGCGCAATGGCGGTCCGGGCTCACGATCGACAGCCTCATCCAGGAGATGGACAAGGCGCTGCAGTTCCCCGGCGTCTCCAACGCCTGGACCATGCCGATCAAGGCCCGCATCGACATGCTGGCGACGGGCATCCGCACGCCCGTCGGCGTCAAGGTGATCGGGCAGGATCTCAATGTCATCGAGAAGCTCGCGCGCGAGATCGAGACGGCGATCAAGACGGTTCCCGGCACGTCGAGCGCGTTCGCAGAGCGCATCATCGGCGGCTACTATCTCGACATCGAGCCCGACCGGCGCGAGCTCGCGCGCTACGGCTTGATGATCGCCGACGTGCAGCAGGTGGTGTCGTCGGCCTTGGGCGCCGAGACGGTGACGACGACGGTCGAGGGCCGCGAGCGCTATGGCGTGTCCGTGCGCTATCCGCGTGACGTGCGCTCCGACCCGCAGGCGATTGCTCGGGACGTACTGGTGCCGCTGCCGAACGGTGCGTCCATCCCCCTCGGCCAAGTCGCCAAGGTCAAGCTCGTTCAGGGCCCGGCCTCGATCCGCACCGAGAACGCACAGCTCGCGGCCTACATCTTCGTCGATGCGCGTGACCGCGATCTGGGCAGCTATGTCGCCGATGCCAAGAAAGCCGTCGCCGCCTCGGTGACGTTCCCGCCCGGCTACTATGCCGTTTGGAGCGGGCAATTCGAGTTCTACGAGCGCGCCAAGAAGCGCCTCGCCGTCGTCGTGCCGCTGACGCTGCTGATCATCCTGCTGCTGCTCTATTTGAACTTCCGCCGCATGACGGAGACGCTGATCGTCATGCTGTCGTTGCCGTTCTCGCTCGTCGGCGGCCTGTGGCTGATGTGGTGGATGGGGTTCAACCTATCTGTTGCGGTGGCGGTCGGTTTCATCGCGCTCGCCGGCGTCGCCGCCGAAACCGGCGTCATCATGCTGATCTACCTCGATCACGCGTGGGAGGCACAGCGGAGACGTGCCGAAGCCGAGGGACGGGCACCAACCCGCGCCGATCTCACCGCCGCCATCATGGAAGGCGCGGTCGAGCGCGTGCGTCCGAAGATGATGACGGTCGTCGCCATCATGGCTGGCCTCTTGCCGATCCTTTGGAGCCATGGCAGCGGCGCCGAAGTCATGCAGCGCATCGCCGTGCCGATGATCGGCGGCATGGTCTCGTCGACCGTGCTGACGCTCGTCGTCATTCCGGCGATCTATGCGCTTGTGAAGGGCGTCGGGCTGGCGCCGTCCTTCACCGCGCAGCCGCAAACCGAAAACGTCCTGGCACCTTGACCATGTCCGCGTCGACGCTGCGGCACTTCACGCGAGCTGCATCAAAGTTATGCGTCGCTGTAAATCTTCAGGATGAGCAGCGTCACGACGACGAAGAACGCGTTGCAGATGAAGCCGCTGCCATAGCGCTACGCGAGGCGGCTGCCCAACTGGCCGCCGATGAAGTTCATGATCGCCATCTACGTCGCGAGCGCCCACAGCATCTGACCGGCGAGGACAAAGGTGACGACTGCGCCGAGATTGGAGGCGACGGTGGTGAACTTGGCCGGCGCGGCGGCGTGGATGAAATCGTATCCGAGTCTGCGCACGAACAGCATCTTGTAGAATGCGCCGATGCCCGCCCCGAACAACCCGTCGTAGAAACCGATCACCGTTGAGCCCGTCGTTGCGATTGCGCCCCCTTTGGCGCGCGAATGGCGCGGCAGATGATCGAGCCCCGGGCGGTTTGCCGCGTGAAGACGAGCAGCGCCAGCAGAATGAACGTAACCATCCGGTAAGCCCCTGCGGCGCTTACCGGATGGTTACGATGCACTGGCGTTGGCATCCCTTGTTCAGTACGCCTCCGGCGAGGACCGCCTTGCGGGTGTGCTGGCGATAGCTCTTGGTTGCGGTGGATGAACACCGCAGGAGATGGTCGCCACGATGTCTGGAGATAGGTCTGTACCGCGCTACGCGCATGTCATGACGACGCGTCGCAAATGGTCGGCAGCGGAAAAGCGGTCGATCGTCGCCGAGATCGACGCTGCGGGTGGCCCGGTTTCGGAGGTGGCGCGCAAGCACGGCGTCCACACGAGTTTGCTGTTTCGTTGGCGTCGGGATCTGGCCGCCGCCCCGTCACGTTCGAATCCGGCCCGAGCGGCCTCGACGGTGTTCCTGCCGGTGGCGTTGTCGCCGCCTTCACCACCCGTTGCCCCGATCCGAACAGCGGGATCATCGGTTCTCGAGATCCAACTCGCCGGCGGTCGTGTAGTCCGCGTCGACGCCGATGTCGATGCCGCCAAGCTCGCCGCCATTATCGCGGAGTTGGAGAAGACGGCGTGATCCCGGTCCCGGTTCGCACGGCGGGCGACGGCGCGGTCCGGGTGTGGCTGGCCACCGGTCACACCGATATGCGGCGCGGCTTTCCTGGCCTGGCGCTGCTGGTGCAGGAGACGCTGGAAGCCGACCCGCACTCGGGGCATCTGTTCGTGTTCCGTTGGTCATGCTGGAAGCATGCCTCCGGCATGGCCGCGGCGATCTCGTGAAGATCATCTGGCATGACGGACAGGGCGCGTGCCTGTTCTCGAAGCGGCTGGAACGGGGGCGCTTCATCTGGCCGGCTGCATCGGACGGCGCGGTGACGATCTCGCCGGCCCAGCTCGGCTATATGCTTGAGGGCATCGATTGGAGAGCGCCGCAGAGGACGTATCGCCCGGAGATCGCGGGCTGAGTGTTCATCCGATTTTTTGTGAGGATGCGGATCGGCCTCGCCGATGATTGCGCGAAGCAGTGTATCATCGCTGCATGGCCCTCGATCCCGCGACATTGCCGACGGATGTTGCCGCGCTGACGGCACTTCTTCTCGCGGCGAACGCCCGCGCCGAGAAGGCGGAAGCCCGCACGCTCGACCTCGATGCGCAGATTGCGAACCTCAAGCTGACCATCGCGAAGATGAAGCGGGCCGAGTTCGGCGCGTCCTCCGAACGCGGTGCCAAGCTGATCGATCAGCTGGAGATGCAGCTCGGCGAGTTTGTCGCGACGGTGAGCGAGGGCAAGGTCGCCAGCGCCATCGGGCAACCGGTTCCGGCACTCGATGAGCCGACCGAGAAGCCTGCGCGACGCGCCCTCGATGCGAAGCTCCCGCGCGAACGCGTCGTCCATCCCGCGCCGTGCTCGTGCCGCCATTGCGGATCGGCCAAGATCCGCAAGCTCGATGAGAAGATCACCGAAACGCTGGAGCACGTGCCCGAGCAGTGGAAGGTGATCCAGCATGTGCGCGAGGTCTTCTCGTGCCGGGAGTGCGAGAAGATCACGGAGGCGCCGGCGCCGTCGCATCCGATCGCGCGCGGCCGCGCCGGCCCGCAGCTGCTCGCCGAGGTGCTGCACAACAAGTATCGCGCGCATCTTCCGCTCAATCGCCAGAGCGATCTCTACGCCGCTCAGGGCGTCGATCTCGACGTCTCGACGTCGCGCTGAAAGCACGCCTCCGGCATGACGGCCGATTGGGTCGGCGCATGCGCCGCGACGTTGGCGCCGATCGTCGCCGAGATCGAGAAACACGTTCTCGCCGCCTCCGATGAAGACCATGGCTCCGCCATGAGCGCATCCACGCCGACGACACGACGGTGCCGGTGCTCGCGAAGGGCAAATGCGATGTCGCGCGGCTCTGGGGATATGTGCGCGACGACCGGCCGTTCGGCGGCAGCGCGGCACCGGCTGCTCTGCTGCATTACGCGCGTGATCGCGGCGGCGAACATCCCGAGCGCCATCTTGCAACCTATGCCGGCCTCATGCAGGCCGACGCCTACAGCGGCTACAACGGCCTCTACGTCGAGGGGCGCAAACCCGGACCGATCATCGAGGTCGCGTGCTGGGCGCACGGGCGGCGCAAGTTCTTCGAGCTGGCCGAGCTGCAGAAGGCACCTGTCGCGATCGAAGCCGTGCGCCGCATCGACGAACTCTTCGCGATCGAACGCGAGATCAACGGCAAGACGCCGGGCGAGCGCCGCGCCGTACGGCAGGAACGCACGAAGCCGTTGACGGACGCGCTCGAAGCCTGGCTGCGCGAACAGCGCAAGAAGCTCTCGTCGAAGAGCGACACTGCAAAGGCGATCGACTATACGCTGAAGCGATGGCGCGCCTTCACGCGCTTCATCGACGACGGCCGCCTCTGCATGAGCAACAACGCGGCGGAGCGCGCCGTTCGTGGCATCGCGGTCGGACGCCGCAACTGGACCTTCTGCGGCTCGGACTTGGGCGGACATCGCGCTGCCGCGATGTTCACTCTGATCGAGACCTGCAAGCTCAACGATGTCGACGCGCGCAGCTGGCTCGCCGACGTGCTCGCCCGCATCGCCGATCACCCCGCGAGCAGGGTCACCGACCTGCTGCCCTGGAACTGGAAGGCCGCAAAGGCCGAGGCTCCGGCTGTCTGATCGCAGGCATCGACCGACAGTACGGGCGGGCGTCAGGCAGATTGCGCCAAAGTTGCCCGATCGCGATCTCAGAGAGACCACTGCCCCAGATGCATGTGCCTCGATTGGCCGACCAGGCTATCGACGAGAACAAATCGGCTGACGGTCCAGCCGATCGGCTCGATGGTGAAATCGACGGTTCGGTTCTCGTCATACATCATGGTCAAATGCGTCGAGGAGCCTGGCTGCCGCGGCAGTCTCAAGCCGGCGTTCATCAGCGCGTGCTTCAGAGCTTCTTTGAGCCTCATGAAGCCGGCAACACCGTCACCATCGCCTGTCAGAACCACCGCTCGCTGCCCATGACTTCCAGAGAAGCTCGCGACGCGATCGAACTCGACCTTGAAGGGCGCCATAGAAACGGTGCCGGCCGCCCTCATTGCTGCATCGATGACGGCAGGCGGACACGAACCATCAAAGCCACCGACGGAGAGCAAAGTGACATGGAGCCGCTCCGACGGGATCGGCGTTGCCGTCAGCTCCAAGCGTCGACGCACATCACGCGTAACCTCTCTTGCGCGCGCGCTCGTCGCCGCGTCCGGCAGAGCCGCGAAGAACACGTTGTGCCGCGTCGCATCTGTCAATGGGCCACTGAACTTTCCGCGAATGTGGGCTTTCAATTTTCCCTAGGTGGCGGCGGTGGTGAGCGTTCGGGGATCAGCCGGTTTCGGGATCTGTCGACTTCTTTCCTGGTGGCCGGCCGCGCCGTTTGGGCTGGCTGCGGCGGGTTGATGTGAGGCCTCGCGCGGACATTTTCCGGCACGAGATCGGCATGCTGGCGCAGCCGGTAGCTCGAGCCCTCGATCTGGATGACGATGGCATGGTGGAGCAACCGATCGAGCAGGGCAGTGGCGACGACATGATCGCCGAACACCTCGCCCCATTCGGCGAAGCCCCGGTTCGAGGTCAGGATCATGGCGCCCTTCTCGTAGCGGGCGTTGACGAGCTGGAAGAACAGGTTGCCGCCGCCGGGCGTCACCGGCAGGTAGCCGATCTCGTCGACGACCAGCAGCGAAGCCCGTGCCAGGAAGCGGATGCGCTCCTTGAGCTGGCCCTCGCGCTCGGCCTTGACCAACGAGGCGATGATGTCGGCCAGCGTCGAGAACGCGACGCTCTTGCCGGCCTTCACGGCCTCGACGGCGAGCGCCGTCGCCAGATGGCTCTTGCCGGTGCCGGGCGGCCCCAGAAGATGCACGACCTCGGCGCGATCGATGAACTTGAGCTCGGCCAGCGCCAGGATGCGATTGCGATCGAGCGAGGGCTGGAAGGTGAAGTCGAAGCCGGCGAGCGTCTTGACCGAGCTGAGTCGCGCCATCATCAGCGACGTCTTGATGCGTCGGTTGTCGCGCAGCGTCAGCTCCTCGATGAGCAGATGATCGAGGGCCTCGATCGCATCGATCTCGCCCTGCTCGATCCGCCGCACGGTGGCGTCGAGCATTTCCAGCGCGCGCGGCATCTTCAGTGCCACCAGGCTTTTCTTGATGCTGTCGAGCAGGGAGGGGTTGGTGTGGATGCTCATCACCGGCCTCCCGATGTCGCGAGGCGCTCGCCGATGGCCTGATAGATGTCGAGCGGTCGGCGCTGAACGTGATCTCCAGGCCGGCCGATGACGGCGCTTGGCTGCGCAGGACCGGACCGTACGGGGATACGGCCTTGCCGATGATCCGGCGCGACGCGCGTTCGCCGTCGCCCTTCGAGGACCGGATGCACGGCGACGAGCCGGCCTTGATCGAGAATGCGGATGATGTCCGGCAACTGGTGCACCTCGACGACGCGGCGCGTGCGATCGGGAACGGAGTAGTAGTTGCCGCCGATCGAGACCAGGCCATCGTGGCTGACGCGGCGTTCGAGTTTGAGCAGCGCATCGAACGGCGTCGCCGGCAGACGCCTGCAGTTCCGCTCTGCTCGGCGGCGAAGGCCTCCGCGACAATCTTCTGCGTCGTGCCGTGCACACGCACGTTGGCGACGCGTCGCCAGCCAATCGTCGAGCTGGGCGTTGAGATCGTCGAGGTTGCGGAAGGTGCGGGCGAGGAAGAAGTCCTGGCGGATGTAGCTGAACGGGCGCTCGACCTTGCCCTTGGTCTTGGCGCGGTAGGGCCGGCAGGCCTTGGGCATGGAAGCCGTAATGCTGGGCCAGCGCCAGCAGCGACCGGTTGTAGACGATGTGGCCGTCGCCGTCCTCGCCGGTCACCGCCGTCTTCATGCGATCGTAGAGGATCTCGATCGGCACGCCGCCGATCGCCGCGAACGCCTGCATGTGACAGCGCAGCAGGGTCTGCAGATCCTGGTGCATGACGAAGCGGGCGAAGATGAAGCGGGAATGGCCGAGCACCAGCGAGAACAGCCACACGATCCGTGTCACGCCGGGCTCGTCGGTGAACTCCGTCACGAAGCGCGCGAAGTCGACCTGGGCCTGCTGGCCGGCTGGCGTCTCGAAGCGCACCTCGAAGGGCTTGGGCCCGCTGTCGGGCCGGATCGCGGCGACGAACCGCTTCACCGCCGTATAGGCGCCGCATGTAGCCGCGCTCGCGGATCTCGCGATTGAGCCGGACGGCACTGAGCTCCGGGAACGCCGCGACGCGCTCGCGCAGATAGTCGAGGTAGGGCGCCAGCTTGCTCGGCCTGCCCGCCTGTCGCGGGCTGTAGGCCGGCGGCTCCAGGCCGCGCTCGATGTACTTCCTGACGGTCTTGGGATCGCGCCCGGTGCGCCGGGCGATGGCGCTGATCGACAAGCCCTGACGATGAAGATCCAAGATCACGATGAGGTCTCCAAGCTGGATCATCCGCGCCGCCCCCGTCCGAATCAGTTCGGACGTCCATGGTCGGTCGCGGCGAAAAGCCTGACAGGGGCGGGGCGCGCCCCGCCCCTGTCAGGCAACGATGCCAG
>CAWFXM010000010.1:0-13761 GCA_963819775.1 uncultured Alphaproteobacteria bacterium | reverse complement strand
CCGCTCTCAATCTCGATGCCGCGACGATCGGCTCCGCTTCGGCGAGATCCCGCGCACGCTGCCGGCGCCGTCGCATGCCGGCCTTCGCTCTGGCCGATGCGCGACGTCTTTCCCGTGCCTTCGCCATCGCGCCTCTTCGGCGCCATCGAATCCTGCTGTCCGCGGTCGTCGCCGACGGCATGACCGGACGCGGCACCACTCCAACTGCGAACTGGTCGCGCAAGGCGCGGCCAATATCGCTGCCGTGACGTTCGGCGGCATGTGCGTCACCGGCACCATCGCCCGCACGGCGACCAACGTCCGGTCCGGCGCGCGCGGGCCCATATCGGGCATGTTGCACTCCGTCTACCTCCTGCTGTTCATTCTGGTCGCGGCACCGCTCGCCGGCACATCCCGCTCGCGAGCCTCGGCGCGGTGCTCGCCTTCGTCGCCTGGAACATGGCGGAGAAGCGGAGTTCATGAGTCCTACGCGGGCGTCGTGGGGCGATGCCACCGTGCTGTGGCGACGTTCCTGCTGACGATTTTCGAGGACCTGACCATCGCCATCATCGTCGGCGTGTGCTCGGCGCGTTCCTGTTCCTGCATCGCATGGCGGAGGCAGTCGAGGTCGAGGCCGGCGATGACATGGTTTTCGAGGATTCAACGCCGACACGCTCAGCCCTCAGGCGATCGACTGCGAGCCGCCGGAACACTAACAGTCATGTCCTCGTCTATCGGATCTCCGGCGCGTTCTTCTTGGCGCGACGGCGGCGGTCAGTCGTGTGCTCGACCGCATCGGCGCACGGCCTAAGGCGTTTCGTTCTGATTTCACGGAGGTTCCGCTCGTCGACAGCTTCGGCCGCCACGCCCTCGAAGGCTTTGCCCACAAGCTGCGGGCTGCGGGTACGGCCGTCTATTTCGCCGGCGCCCGCCCGAGCGTGCGGCGTACGCTCCTGCTCGCCGGGCTGCGCAAGCCGCTGGTCAGCTACGCCTCGACCATCGACAACGCCGTGGACATGACCGAAGCAAGTCGGCAACGGAGGCGTGATGTCGATCAGACAGAGGAGTAGATCCGTCGGATCGATTGAGCAGCAGCAAACAGTGCAAAATTGTGCGCGGTAGCCCGGGACCCTGCGTAGTGCGACAATCAAACTTGGCTTGTATATCGCCAGTTGCATCTCTTGGATTGCAGTGCAGAAGAAATTCACCGCAGTCCCTATTTGCTGGCGCACCAAAAGAGCACATGACCTCTGATCATCCGTGCCTCGCGACGTCCCCTCCTGGCCCTCCTCGACGTTGGCCGCATTAACTTACCCCGACGGTCGAGTCTCGGGTCTATCGCGTCGGCGTTCGTAACGTTGGCGGTCGGGTATCAGGGTGAGCAGCGTGAGTGGCAGCACCGACCTCGGACGGGTCAGGTTGACCCATTGCCGCCGTAAGGGCCGCCGCCTCGAGCGCAACGAAACAAATCGCCCGCACCGGCCACGAAGCGCCGGGCTTGGGGATGACGCACCGTGCCGAGGGACGAGCGGCTCGCGCGAACCGGCGGGCCGCTCCACGAACTCAATCGCCGCCGTGGTCCCCAAATACTTGGTATGGCACGCGGCCTCGCACTTGCCGGCCTTGCTCCGGCAGGGCTGGTCCGAGCGCCATAGGCCTTCTGGCGCACCAGGAGCTCCGTCGTGAGGCAGTTGCCGGCGCCGTCCGTCTTGAAGGCGCAGGCCGGAACCTTCGGCTTGGGCTGCGGCTTGGGACCGGGCGTGGCCTTGGGCTTGTCCTTCGGGATGCACGCCGCCACGCTCGAGCTGTCCAGACCTCGTTCGACGAGCACGTTTCCGACTTGTCGGACGCGGCCTTGGACTTGCTGTTGAGCCTGATGACGCCCGCACTCGATCGACACGCAATCGCGACGGTCGGGATCGAAACGCTCCCCCGCTCGGGCACTTGTTGCGATTTCTCGGCCGCCTTCGTGCTTTTCCTCGGCGGCACGTGACTGTTCCTTCCACCCCAAACTGCCAGAGCGCAGCGTTGCCCGGGGCCGGGCTTGTCGATGTACTCAAACCCGTTCGCCATAGGCCGCCAGATAAGGGCCCGTGAAACGGCTCTTTGATCAGCACAGTAGCGCCCCATTCTCGACGCTTTCGAGCGAACCAGTGCGCGCCCTGCCCGCGTTCGGCGCCGGCGACCGTTGTCCGCCCTTGGGCGTCGGCGGCGAGGTTCTTCTGCGTCCACTTGCTGGTGATCGTGACGTAAGCCCGAACCGGGGACGTCGGCGATTTGCCAGTCAGGCGCTTGTCCACTCGTTCTTTGACGCGCTCGATCTTCCGGCCGCCCGCTATCCATGTTGTTGGAGCGCGCGGCCCGGCTTGGACGCGGCGCTTGATCTGATACCAGCCGGACAGGCCGAGCCGGGCCGTCGTCGAGGCGGCGGCAGGGCTCGCGTCCCGAACTGGAATGAGCGCCCAGCGCGGACAGAAGGACGACCGATCCCGAGCCCTGGCCGATCTCGGCCGTCACCGGCACCCGCCGGCGCAATGACGATGTGAAGACATTTCTCCCCCTGCCCGTCCGTCACCACCCAGGGATGCCCGGCGACCGTGCTTTCACGCTGCGTTTTCCCCGGCCTCTACGACCGCCTTCAGCTTGCGCTGGCCCGTTTCGTCCAGCCAATACACCGGAGCTGCTTGGAAGAACACGTTGTGGAAGAAGATGTGGGGTTCCATTCCGCCCGGCTGCGCCTTCAGCGTCGCCTCGCTGACTGTCGGCCAATGCGGTTTGTCCGGAAACAGCGGCCAACAATATCGCAACGGCCGCGATGCGGCGCAGACTAACAAGCATCGGGATTCCTCTGATGACGGACGAACGGCGCAAGGCGCGCAGCGGCGCAGATTTTCGTAAAGCTGTTATTCCGGATAAAGCATACCTGAGCGCGAGCACGTCGTCACGCATGCTGAACGCCTGGTCGCCGCTGAAACAACGGCAAAGGCTCGACCTGCTCGCCGACGCGCTGAAGAGCTAAACCGGTCACGCATCACGCTGTGCCAACCCGGCTGTCACGGCGACCACCGACAGCTGCGCGGAACTGGTGCCGGAGCCGCCATCAAAGCATGAGGTGGGGTGCAATCAAACGGCCGAACAAATTCGTCACAACGTGCGCGATCGATCAATACGACAACGTCGGATCGCCGAAGATAGGTAAACGTGAGGCCGCCAGAAACCAGCGCCGTGAGAGCCGGTCCCCAACTCCACATCGGGACATGGGCAAGAAAGAACAGGAACTGACGCTGCTCCGCCAACCAGCGCGACCCGAGAATTGGACCGAGCGTCTCGATCGCGTAAGCCCGATAAAGAAGCTCTTGGCAGTAGGCGGACAGCGGTAGACAATGCTGAGAACGAGCAACTAACTGGGCAACACGGCGATCTTACTCAAACCCACATCGTAGTTTCCACCAACCCGCTGATGGCCACAACAGCGGGTCCTGCCAATGTGATGAATAGGTCGAGGCACGACAGGAGTGGGTTGCGCAGACCTTCTTGCATCGTGTGAAGCTACAGTAGAGGTCTACCTCCGCGTGCACGAAATCTATCAGCGAAATGACCGCTTATGGCCGATATTGTTGCAGAACTGGCTTGAGAGGTGGGGCGAACCGTGATTCCGTCGTTGTGACGCAAGCATCGACGGAGCGGTTCGATGATGGGGCGGCGCAAGAGCGAGCAGGGCCAGCTGTTCTATGCGTTCGATCTTGATGCGGTCGTGCCAGACGACCACCTGGTCCGCCGGATCGCGGCCGTGCTCGACCTTTCGTGGGTACGCAGCGAGCTGGCACCGTACTATTCGCACACTGGCACGGCCGTCGATCGATCCGGAGCTGATGATCCGGATGCTCATCGTCGGCTACGTGTTCGCGATCCGCTCGGAGCGCGCGCTCTGCCGCGAGGTGCAGCTCAATCTCGCCTATCGCTGGTTCTGCGGCCTCGGCATCGAAGATAAGATCCCCGATCATTCGGCCTTCTCGCGCGCCCGCAACGAACGCTTCCGCGAGCAGATGTCTTCCGCCGCGTGTTCGAGCGCGTCGTCGCGGCCTGCATCGACGGCGGGTCTGGTCGGCGGCAAAGGCTTCGCCGTCGATGCGAGCCTGATCGCGGCGGACGCCAACAAGTGCCGCTCGATGCCGGGCAACGAATGGAGCCGTGACATCGATCCGGCGACCGTCGAGCGCGCCGTGCAGGATTATCTCGCCAATCTCGACGACCCAGCCTGGGGCGCCGCCAGCGACGTCGTGCCGAAGTTCGTCGCGCCGCAGATCCGGCGGCGCAGTGGACCGGGCGCGCTCAGGAACGCCGCATTCTTCGCCTACGCCGACAACTACCTCATCGATGTGAAGTTCGGCATCATCATGGATGTCGAGGCGTCGCGGGCCATCCGACAAGCAGAAGTCGGTGCGTCGCAGACGATGATCGAGCGCACCGAGGCGACGTTCGGCATCAAGCCTGACTGGCTCGCCGCCGATACCGCCTATGGCTCGGCGCCAACCTCCACTTGCTGGTCGACGAGAAGGACATCGCGCCGCACATCCCGGTGATCGACAAGTCCAAGCGCGACGACGGCACCTTCAGCCGGGAGACTTCACCTACGATGCGGCGCGCGACTGTTATGTTTGCCCCGCAAGGCGCCACCTGACGACGCGCGGCACCATTCGCGACGACATGCTGTCGTATCTGTCGAGCGTCAACGACTGTCGCCACTGCCCGCTGAAGCCCACGTGTTGCCCGAAGACGCCGAGCGCAAGATCACGCGCAGCATCTACGAGGCGGCCCGCGATGTCGCCCGCGCCATCGCCAAGACGGAGGCCTATGAGCAAACGCGGCGCGACCGCAAGAAGGTCGAGATGCTGTTCGCGCACTTGAAGCGCATTCTTCGGATGGGACGACTGAGGCTTCGCGGACCGGCCGGCGCGCAGTTCGAGTTCACGCTTGCCGCGATCGCCCAGAACCTACGCCGCCTCGCCAAGCTGACGTTCCACCCGCCGGACACGGCGCCCCGCGTGTTGCGTAGCGTCCTGTTGCGTCAGTCGCGTCAAGCGTCAGTGCCGATGCGTCGCCGCCGCCCATAACGGGCAGGCGCCAGCAGCGAACGAGCCCGATTTCTAGAAAAATCAGCCCGGCTGAGACGTCGATCCCGCCGACTTCTGCAACAAAATCGGCCCTCCCAGTCGGATCGAGGTCGGGCAGAGCGCGGCAGCTCTCCCCGGGTACTTCAGACGTCAATCTTCTCCGCAATTTCAATTGCGTCGTCGATCTCGATGCCCAAGTAGCGCATGGTGCTCTCGATCTTCGTGTGCCCGAGTAGAAGCTGAACCGCTCGCAGGTTCCCTGTACGTCGGTAGATCAGCGTCGCCTTTGTGCGCCGCAACGAGTGGGTGCCGAACTTGAGGGGGTCGAGCCCGATGCTTGCAACCCATTCGCCAACGAGCCGCGCGTATTGCCGGGTCGTCAGCCCGCATCGTGGTTCGCCTCGACCTGCGAACAGGAACTGACCGGGCTGGCGACCGGTCTCTCGGAGATAGCCATCGATCGCCTGCCGGGTTTGCTCGGTCAGCTCGAACCGAACCGGGTGCCGGTCTTCTTCTGCCGTACAGTTGCTCGCTCGACCGTGCAACCGTTCGGCGCGACGTCATCGACGCGGACCGCGACGACGTCGCAGCCGCGCAGCTTGCTGTCGATCGCGAGATTGAACAGCGCGAGGTCGCGCGTGCGATGCTCGATCTGCAGTTTGGTCCTGATCGACCAGACGTGACTGGGTCGGAGCGGCGGCTTGGCCCCAACCAGCTTGCCCTTGTTCCACGGCGGTCGACGGCCGATGGTGCCAGATGAGTTGGTGTCGTTGTCGTTCATGGTCTGTCTCCTCTGTTGAGAGACAGTCCATGATGCGCGGCGTCAGCCCGACCGATTGATCGTGCGTCATCTTTCGGTGAGGATCTTCCACGGCATGGTTACGAGCGCGGCGCTCGTGACCCGGGCAGAAATTCACTCACCTGCTTAACCGACGCCCTACGCCGTCACGTGGCACGCCCAACGCTCCATCAACTCCACCCGCTCCCGCAGAAAGCGCGTCCGCCGATAGGCGGCGCGCACTTTGTCGGGGTCGGAATGCGCGAGCGCCGCCTCCGATACTTCGTCCCGCACGCCAGCTTCGGACGCCCAGTCCTTGAATGCCGACCGGAAGCCGTGCGGCGTGCCGGCAAGACCGGCATCACGCATCAGCTTCGACAGTGTATTGTCCGAAAGCGGCTGGCCTTTGGTGCCGGGAAACACGAGTGGCCCGTCGTGCAGTTCCCTCGCCTCATGGAGAATCGCAACCGCGCGGCTCGACAACGGCACCACATGCTCCTCGCCGGACTTCATGCGACGGCCGGTGTTGGCGTCCGAGCCGGGTATCGTCCAAAGCCGTCGCTCCAGATCAATTTCTGACCACAGCGCGCCGCGCGCCTCGCTCGACCGGGTCGCCGTCAAGATAAGGAACTCGAACACGAGCTTGGTCGCCGGCATCACCGGCCGCTGCCGCAGATCGCGCACAAACGCTGGCACGTCCCGCCAAGGGAGTGCAGCGTGATGCGTGACCTTGCGATGCTCCGTGCCGAGCTCGCGCGTCACGCCGATGCACGGATTAGCCCGCTCGCGATTGCCGCGCAGAATGGCGCTGTCGAAGATGGCTTTGATCCGTTGTAGCACACGCGACGCTGTCTCGGGCTTGGCGAACCAGATGGGCTCCAGCACCGCCAACACCTCTGCCGCCGTGATCTCGGCGACGGGGCGCCGACCGAGGACCGGAAACACGTAGGTTTCCATCGTAGTCGACCACTGCGCGACGTGCTTGCCGTTCGACAGTTGCTGGCGGCGGACCGCGAAGAAGTCCTCGAATGCCTTCCGGAACGTCACCTCCGTCGAGCGTTGTGCGCGCTTGCTGTCCGATTGGGCGTCGCGACCGTCGCGGGCCGCCCGCCGCAGGTCCTCGGATTTGCGCCGCGCCTCGTCGAGGCTCACCGACGGCCAGACGCCCAGGCCCCGCTCGACGCGTCGCCCGTTGATCGTCAGCCGGAGCACCCAACGCTTGCTGCCGACGTTCGTGACGACCAAACGCAACCCGCCACCGTCCTCGTAAAGACCGGCGTCCTTCAACTTCGACACCCTCACGGCGCTCAGCCGGTTGAGCGCCCTCGTGCGGGACTTCGTGGCGGCAGCGTCCATGGCGCAAATCACTCACCCTGTTGATCCCCCTATTTTGCAGTCATTGGGGGGCACACAAGGGCAGCTGCAGTACTCCACAGGCAGTGCCAGCGAGGTCGAGCTCCGATGAAAGATAGCTGATTTTTATGGGGTAAATTCAGTTTCTGGCATTTGCCGTCACGTTACGGCGCGGATTGTCACACGTTCCGCCCAGCAGGCGTGGCGGAGGGAGTGGGATTCGAACCCACGAGACCCTTGCGAGCCTACACGCGTTCCAGGCGTGCGCCTTCAACCACTCGGCCATCCCTCCGGTCTATGGAACGGGGCGCACTATAGCCATGCGCGGACTCGGCGCAACAGGCATGCGCGACGGCGCACTGCATGAGTGGACTTGGCACATTGGGTGTGTGACGACATGGCGCGACACGTTGTGCAGCCCGTACCCGCGTTTTCGGCAGACTGGTAACGATCGGCGAGCAGACCCTCGCTCGCGCCATGTTCGCCCTTGCTATGTTCACCCTTGCCCGGCACCGGCCCGCCGGGTTAGCTGCGCCCATCCCCGCCTGCAACGATGCGCCGCGCCACCCCATACCTGGAGCCCTGCGATGGCCGTACTCCGCTTTTTCGCCAGTCTGTTCCTGCTGGTCGCCGTCGTCGCGTTCATCGCCGACCTGACGCCGTGGCTGCAAGGCGGCAAGCCGTATGCCTCGACGCCGTTCGTCAAGCACTGGGGCGACATGGCCCCGGCGACACTGAAAGCTGCGCAGATCAACGTCACCCGCGCGCTCGGTGGCTGGGTTTGGGATTGGCCGATCGCCAGCACCATCCGGCTGCCGACCTCGGTGCTGTTCGGCTTGCTCGCCGCCGTCAGCGGATGGCTCGGCCGCCGCCGCCGCCGCGTCGACGTGTTCGTCAACTGAATCGGCCTCTTTGAGTTGCGCCTTCGGATGCCGACAAGCATCCGGCGCGGGGTGCCGGCCCGGTTGGTCCTGCCGAAGGCGGGCTCGCCGTCCAAGCGAAGCTTGGCTCCGCCAAGACCGGCAAGACTGGGCAACCGAAGGGCCCGGCGCGGGTGCGGGTCGGCACCCGAAGCGCCCGGCGCGGATGCGAGTGGGCATCCGAAGCGCCAACTAAAAGTCTTAAAACGGCGCGGGGCCCTTGAGCGAGGCGACGAAGAACGCCGCCCCCATCAACAGCACGAGGCTCGATCCGAGGATGGCGGCCGCCGAGGCGACCGTCGCCGCCCAGCCGCTGCCGGCGCCACCCGCCAGCTTGGTTGCCAATTCGCGTGAGCCGACCGCCAGTGCCGCCAGCGCCGAAACCGTGATCGCCGTGCCGATGGCCATCGCGAACGTCGCCATCACGCCGGCCCAGACCAAGCCCTGCGAGATCGCGAACAGCAGCACCAGGATCGCGCCGGTACATGGCCGGATGCCGACCGAGATCGCCAGCGTCAGCGCTTTCGACCAGCTCCACGCGCCCTCGAGATCCTTGGGCGAGGGCATGTGCGAATGCCCGCAGCCGCAATCGGCGCTGTGGACGTGGTCCGCGACATTGCCCGCGGCGTGATGCGCATGAGACGGCATGTGCGTGTGCGCCGCCGCTGCATGGGGCGCGTGATCGTGATGATGATGGTCGTGACCGTGATCGCAACACCCGTCGTGCGTGTGCGTATGAACGTGGCCATAGCTCATGCCCATGCGCATGATCGTGCGCCTGCGCTGCAACCGCCCGCCGCGCGAAAATCGGCTTCAACTGCCCATACAGCAGCCACGCGCCGACGCCCGCCACCATCGCCCAGCTCAGCGTCTCGATCCACGCCTCCGCCGATTTCATGGTCAGGCTCGTCGCCTTCAGCGCCACCGACAGCACGCCGACGATGATCAGCGCCGACAGCGCCTGAAAGAACGCGGCCAGAAAGCTCAGCATGATGCCGCGCTTCACCGTCCGCTCGTTGGCCAGCACATAAGCTGAAATCACCGCCTTGCCGTGGCCTGGCCCCGCCGCGTGCAGCACGCCATAGGCGAAGCTCAACCACGCCAGCACGAACGTCGCGTTGACCGGATCGGTTTTCAGCCCGCGCACCGCCGCCACCAGATCGCGGTTCAGCCGCTGCTGCGTCTGCAGCACCCACGCCCACGCCCGCTGGATCGAACTCATCTCCTGGGGGACTGCGGGTTTTGCCGCCGCCGATGGCCGCAGCGCATTGAGACCGCGCTCCGCCGCGGGTGCATTGAGACCGCGCTCCGCCGCGGATGGCCCGACGCCCAGCGGCGAGCGCTGCGGCGCGTCCTGAGCGAACGCCGGCATCAGCATCGACAGCAACGCCAGAAGCCCAGTGAGAAGGCCGGCGAGTGAACCGGCCATCGGCCCGCCGAGCCGGGCAGCGGCGTATCGTGTCATCACCGATCGCCTCACGACTTGGGACAGCTGACGGCAACCGACTTGGCGATGCCGACGCCCATCGCCGCGCCGCCCAGCTCCTTCTGAAACGCCTGACCCAGCCGCTCCAGCTCGGCCTTGTCCTGCTCCGCCGCGACGATGTTCGCCTGGCATCCCGCCGGCGCGCCCTCGCTCAAGCGGATCGGCTGCTCCTTGGCCAGATCGAACGCGATGAAATAGCTCGGGTCGGAGACGGCGAACGAAAACCCGTCCGCCTCGGCCAGCACCGGCTGCGCCAGCGGCAGCACGAAATTGAGCGACAGCACGCCGTCTTTGTATTCGAGCCAATAGTCCTTCGGCGCGCCGATCTTCAGCGCCTGCGTACCGAGCTTGGCCTGCGTGAAATAGTCGAAGTCCTTGAGCCCGTCGATGTTGACTTGCGCCAGCTCGCTCAGCTCCTTGCGGTCGTAGGCGCCGTCGTTGTTGGCGTCGAGCCCTTGCACCGCCATCGTCGTGTACAGCTCGTCGAAGGTCCAGCGGTGGCGGAATCCGCTGATCGCGCCCTTGTCATAGACCACCGTCGTCTCGACCGAGACCCAGACGTGGGGATGCGCCGCCGCCGGTTGTGGCGCAGCGGTCGCCGCCAGTGTCGCGATCATCGCCATCGCACCCAGCGCACCAGCGTTCTTCACCGTCATCGCCATCATCCTCGTTCAAAGGTCCGATCACTCGACCTCGGTGTATTTAGGCGCGCCCGCCGCTTGCGGCAATGCGTGCTGTCGCCACTCCCGCAGCAGTCGCCGCGACGCAGCCCAATCCTTCAACCCAGTCCTTCAACCCGTCCGATGAGCCCAGTCCGATGACCGGCGCACAGTCGTTCCGTCTCAACGCGGCAGCGACACGCAACCGGACACTGCCGACGGACCTGCCCGACCTGGGACCTGCACGACCTGGGACCTGCCCGACCCGGGACCTGCCACGACGGATCGTCACACCCGACCATGGCGCTTGCGCGGCGCCACACTCAAAACGTATATTATATCTTAATTTAACTCCACCATCGCACAGCGCACCACGTCCTTGGAGCCCCCCATGCCCAACCGCCCGCAGCCCCCTCGCCGATCCGCCGCCGCGCTGGCCGCCACGCTCGCGACTGCGGCCCTTCTCGGCGCTCCACTCGCCGGGCCCGCCGTCGCCGCCGACCTCGCCGTCGTCGCCACGTCGAAGCCCATCCATTCCCTCGTCGCAGCGGTGATGGGATCGACGGGCTCACCCAAGCTGCTGGTCGACGGCAACGCCTCGCCGCACACCTACGCCATGAAGCCGTCCGACGCGAAGGCCGTGCATCAGTCCAAGGTGCTGTTCCGCGTTTCCGAGGGGCTCGAGCCGTTCACCGGCAAGCTCGTCAAGTCGCTGCCCAAGTCCGTCACCGTCGTCTCGCTGCAGGACGCGCCGGGCATCACGTTGCTCGACCGCCGCAAGGGCGGTGCGTTCGAGACCCACGCGCACGCCACAACGAAAAAAGGCCACGCCCACGACGACCATGACGACGACCACGACGCCCAGGCCGGTACCGACCCCCACGTCTGGCTCGATCCCGACAACGCCCGCGCCATGGTCGATCACATCGCCGCCACGCTCGCCACGGCCAACCCGGCCGACGCCGCCGCCTACAAGGCCAACGCCGACACCGTCAAATCCGGCATCGCCGCACTGACTGCCGAACTCACCCGCGATCTCGCCCCGCTCGCCGGACGCCCGTTCGTCATGTTCCACGACTCGATGCAGTATTTCGAGCGCCGCTTCGGGCTCGCCGCCGCCGGCACCATCACCGTCAGCCCCGAGGTGCAGCCCTCCGCCAAGCGCCTCAACGCCATCCGCGCCAAAATCGGCAAGCTCGCTGCCGTCTGCGTGTTCGCCGAGCCGCAGTTCAAATCCAAGCTCGTCGATACCGTCGTCGAAGGCACCTCCGCCAAGACCGGCACGCTCGATCCCGAAGGCGGCCTGCTCACCGCCGGTCCCGGCCTCTACCCGGCGCTGATGCGCGACCTCGCCAAGAACCTCGCGTCCTGCCTCGCCGGCTCGAGCTGAAGCCTTCCGTCGTCGTCAGCCCGTCACGCCCTTTTGCGCGGCGCCGCCGCCTTGCCATGCGCGCCCGGCTTCAGCGCCGCGTCGATCTTTTCGAGATGCCGCGCCGCCGCCCGCTCGGTGTCCTCCCTCAGCGCCACGAAGTGCGCGAGCAGCTCCGTACCGAACGGCGTCAGCGCCGCGCCGCCGCCCTTCTTGCCGCCGGTCTGCCGCGCCACCACCGGCTCGCGGAACGTCACGTTCAGTTGCTCGACCAGCTCCCACGCGTGCCGGTAGGGCAGCTCCATCGCCCGCCCCGCCGCCGAGATCGAGCCGTGCTCGGCGATCATCTGCAGCAGCAGCACCTTGCCCGGCCCGATGCGGCCAGCCTCGCCGAGGTCGATACGGACGATCAGCCGCGTCATGCGTGCTCCCCTCTTTCCAGCTTCATCGGCCTTACGGGCACTGCAGCCAAGCCGACTGTGCACCAAAGCACAATACCCAGGACGCTCCTTGCGCGCCTAAATCTCCAGCCGTTATGTTTTTTGAAACATAACGAAGGCTCGCCCCAGAAACCGCGTCCGAACGCCGACAAGGAGAACACGCCCATGATGCACGTGGCCATGGAGAAGCTGGCTGGCCGACTGGCCATTCGCCCGCGCTATGACAATTTCATCGGCGGCAAATGGGTCGCCCCCGTTCGCGGCCAATACTTCACCAACCTGACGCCGATCACCGGCCAGCCGGTGTGCGAGGTCGCCCGCTCGACCGCCGAGGACATCGAGGCCGCGCTCGACGCCGCCCACGCCGCGCGCGACAAGTGGGGCCGCACCTCGCGCCGCCGAGCGTGCGCGGATGCTCAACAAGATCGCCGACAAGATCGAGCAGAACCTCGATCTCCTGGCGCTGGTCGAGACCATCGACAACGGCAAGCCGATCCGCGAGACGACGCACGCCGACCTGCCGCTCGCCGTCGACCACTTCCGCTATTTCGCCGGCTGCATCCGCGCCCAGGAAGGCTCGATCGGCGAAGTCGACCACGACACCGTCGCCTATCACTTCCACGAGCCGCTCGGCGTCGTCGGCCAGATCATCCCGTGGAACTTTCCGCTGTTGATGGCCGTGTGGAAGCTCGCGCCCGCGCTCGCCGCCGGCAACTGCATCGTGCTGAAGCCGGCCGAGCAGACGCCGATGGCGATCATGGCGCTGATGGAGCTGATCGGCGATCTCATTCCGCCGGGCGTGCTCAACGTCGTCAACGGCTTCGGTACCGAGGCCGGCAAGCCGCTCGCCGTGTCGCCGCGCATCGCCAAGATCGCCTTCACCGGCGAGACGACGACCGGCCGCCTCATCATGCAGTACGCGTCCGAGAACATCATCCCCGTCACGCTGGAGCTCGGCGGCAAGTCGCCCAACATCTTCTTCGAGGATGTGTTGGACGCCGACGACGCGTTCTTCGACAAGGCGCTCGAAGGCTTCACCATGTTCGCCTTGAACCAGGGCGAGGTCTGCACCTGCCCGTCGCGCGCGCTGGTGCAGAAGTCGATCTACGAGAAGTTCATGGACCGCGCGCTGGCCCGCGTCGGCAAGATCAAGCAGGGCCACCCGCTCGATCCGTCGACCATGATCGGCGCCCAGGCGTCGAACGACCAGCTGCAGAAGATCCTGTCCTACGTCGACATCGGCAAGGCCGAGGGCGCGCAGGTGCTGGCGGGCGGCAAGCGCGCGGCGCTCGAGGGCGAGCTGTCGATGGGCTACTACATGGAGCCGACCGTGCTCGAAGGGCACAACAAGATGCGCGTGTTCCAGGAGGAAATCTTCGGGCCCGTGCTGTCGGTCACCACTTTCGACACGCCCGAGGACGCGCTGCGCATCGCCAACGACACGCTCTATGGCCTCGGCGCCGGCGTGTGGTCGCGTGACGGCACCCGCGCCTACCGCTTCGGCCGCGCCATCCAGGCCGGCCGCGTGTGGACCAACTGCTACCACCTCTACCCCGCGCACGCGGCGTTCGGCGGTTACAAGAAGTCCGGCATCGGGCGCGAGAACCACAAGATGATGCTCGATCACTATCAGCAGACCAAGAACATGCTGGTCAGCTACAGC
>CAWFXM010000009.1:0-20275 GCA_963819775.1 uncultured Alphaproteobacteria bacterium | reverse complement strand
GTTTGTCAAACTCCGATACTACAACCTCGACTTTGCCGTCTTGTTTGCCGTCGTCAGAGAGCAATTCCTTATAACGTCCGGGTATGGCCCTAGCGAACTCTAGAGAAGAACTCGTGCGTAGAGTGGACGCTCGCCAAAGCATTGATATCGCAAACTTAAAAATTTTCTGACCGTCCACGCCGTTGTATTGAAATCCTATTGGTGTTTCAACGTTATAGATCAATTTGTTGCTGCCTGCGCGCAACAAGTTCTCGATGGCGTACTGATCGAGCGCCCCCATCTGCTGATCGCAAGGTTCACACAGAATTGCGGTGTCGTATATTCCCTTTCTACTTATTTTCGGAAACGACCCGTCCTTGTTGCTTACGATTTAGCTGGGCCTTTTGATGAATACTATATCTTGAAAATTCTGGGTATCATGTGGGCCTTGATGAGAGGTTTTTCTTGAAGGCAGAATTTGCATTGCGGCATCAGTGGTCACCTTTGGTCATTGCGTTGTCTTTCTGTGGGGCTGGGCCTTGTTCTAGCCCGGATCATGCATCAGGGCGATCTGCGATGCGGCTTGATCTGATGGCGCGTGCCATCGTTCGGCCGGGGCGGACCGTCGTCGACAACTCGCTGTGCAACGCGTTCGGGGTTGATCTGCCTCGCTCGGCGGCTCGGTGGGGCACGCGCCCCGGCGGCTATGATCGTCGATGGCGTCAGGCCGAGCGCGATCGCCGGAACAAGCTCTTCTCGGGCAACTCGACGGCAGGTGCACGCGGATGCGGCTGCCATGCTCGACGACGCGGGCCGCGATCTTCAGCAGGCGCAGGCGCATCGTATTGAACTCGGCTCTCGCCAGCGCGTGGCCCTGCGGGATCGCCGCGCGCACCGTGTGCATCAGCCAGAACGCCGCCGTGTGCAGCGTCAGGCGCACCTGATTGGCCGTCGCCGACATGGCACGACGTGCGATCGGACGCGAGCTGAGCTTTGTGCAGCTTGATCAGGTTCTCGGCCTGTCCGCGCTGGCAGTAGACGCCTTCGTAGAGCCGCTCGGCGTCGCCTTCGAGCGAGGTCACGACGTAGCGGACGTCGATCTCCTGGCGCATGGCGTCGGGATGCGTCGGCGTCGGATCGGGCTGCATCGAGGCCTCGATGCGCGCGATCACGCGGCGCGGCTGCTACCAGCTGCCGGCCCGATACTCGAACGACGTGTAGCAGCGCGATCTTCGGCTCGTCCGACCACGCATGCCAGAAGCGCAGATGATCCGATATTTCGGCCACTTCTCTGTCGAGCGCGGCGTTGCCGGCGAGACCGAAGATGTAGCCGGCGCCGTTGTCGTCGCACCAGTCCATCGCCTCGGCGCGGCCGTAGTGACTGTCGCCGCGCCAGACGATGTTGGCCTTGCCCTTCCACGTCTTCAGAATGCGCTTCGTCAGATGCTTGATGACGGTGCGCACTTCTGCGCCGCCCGGCGTCTTCGCCGGCCGCAGGATCGCCGCGACCGGAAGCCGCTGCCGGCGTGATAGACGTGCATCGGCGCAAAGCCGCGCTCGTCGTGATGCGCGTTCCAGAACGTCAGCTGCTGGCCGCCGTGGGCGGCATCGAACGTGTCGTCGATGTCGAAGATATCGCGATGGGACGGGCTCACGCGCGCCGTGAACTGATCGACGAGGGCGCCGCCAGACGCGCCGCATCCGTTCTCGTCGGCGCGTTCTCGAACCGGCTGATGGTCGACTGCGAGGCGAGCGGCGCACCCGTCTCCGGGCCGCGGCCGACCGCCATCTTCATGCGCCGGATCGTCGCGCAGACGGTCGTGATCGATGCCGTCCTCATAGCCGCAGCAGATGCCGAACACGCGCGCGCCGATGATCTCGGCCGAGGCGATGGCGGATGCGCGTCGGATCGCGCCGGTCGGGCAGCGCCGCGGCGAGCCGCGCGACGATGCCGATCTTCTGCTCGGCCGCGCGCAGCAGCCAGCACGCCGCGCGTCCGACGACTGGTTGCCGCCGTCGAAATCGACTGTGAGTTTCTTGCGGGCGACGGCTGGCAGATCGAAGGGAAGCGGCGTAGCGTCGGTCATGGCTGTGGCGTTCCGTTGCGACGCAAGCACGCTCGTCTCGACAACGGTTTGCTACGCGATCTCAACGCTCTGCGCCACGGCCAGCCCATTTCCTCATGCCTGATGCATGATCCGGGCTGAGCCTTCGCTGGCCATCTTCTCGGCCATCACGGCGATGGTCTTCTGATAGACCTCGGCGCGGTTCCAGTCCTTGATGACGGCGTAATTCGCAGTGCCGGGTCCCCACGGCTGGCCGGCCTTCCAGCCATAGGACTTGAGGAACTTCGCCGTCGAGGCCAGCATGTCGGGCACGCTCGACTTCAAGTTCCGCCGGCCGTCGCCGTCGAAATCGACCGCGTGCTTGACGTAGGACGACGGCAGGAACTGCACCTGCCCGATCTCGCCGGCCCAGCCGCCGACCAGCTCGCCTGCGCTCATGTCGCCGCGGTCGATGATCTTCAACGCCGCCGTCAGCTCGTTCTCGAAGAACGCCGAGCGGCGGCAATCGTAGGCCAAGGTCGCCAGCGAGCGCACGATCGACAGCTTGCCGCCGCCGTCCGCGCCGTAGTTGGTTTCGAGGCCCCAGATCGAGACCAGCACCGCGCCCGGCACGCCGAATTGCTTCTCGATGCGGTCGAGCAGCGCCTTGTTGGCCGCCATGCGTTGCTTGCCGCGCGAGATCAGCGACGACGATACGCGCCGCGCATAGAACTGCTCGAACGACAGCTTGAACGACTTCTGGCCGCGGTCGAGGCGGATGACGTTCGGGTCATAGGACACGCCGGACAGGCCCGCTGCGATCGCCTTGTCGGACACGCCCGCCGCCTTGGCGCGCGGCTTGTAGGCGGCGATCCAGGCGTCGAAGCCGCCAGGGCCGTTGCCGCAAGCCGCAGCTGATGCCGCGCCGGGCATCGCGAGTGTCGCGGCGAGCGCCAAAGCGGCGGCGAGTTCGAAACGGGGCTTCGTCGGCATCATGCGTCTGTCCTTCTCTGTTGTCGCAGTTATTTCAGTACCCGCCATGCAATCAGAATACGGCCTGAAGCCGACAGGAAGCAGAGTGTCGCATAGGTATAGGCGATGACTGGGAAATGCTGTGGCCAGATGCAGAATGCGGCCAGCGCCACGACCGTCTCGAAGCCCTCGGCCAACCCCGACACGTAGTACAGCGATTTGACGCCCTGCGCGGACGTCTCCAGCTGTCGCCGCTCGGCCATGATGGCATAAGCGAGAAACGTGGTGCCGTTGGCGAAAAAGCTCATCAGCAGCACGGCGGCGGGTAGCGCGTTGCGGGCGGGGTCGAGGAAGGCGAAGGCGAGCGGCATGGCGCCGTACAGGATGAAATCGAGCACGATGTCGAGGTAGCCGCCGCGATCCGTCTTGGTGGTTGCGCGCGCCACCGCTCCGTCGAGGCCGTCCGCGAGGCGACCAGC
The DNA here is from genome assembly GCA_963819775.1 of uncultured Alphaproteobacteria bacterium. Lineage (GTDB taxonomy): Bacteria > Pseudomonadota > Alphaproteobacteria > Rhizobiales > Hyphomicrobiaceae > JAKAML01. The sequence goes on along the minus strand of CAWFXM010000009.1, from coordinate 16,800 downwards.
CAGAAACAGCCACAACGCGATATCGACGCGGCCGGCGACGATGGCCGCTGCGGCAGCCATGCCGAGCAAGAAGCCGGTGATCGTGACCGCGTCCGCCGTGATCCCGGACCGCGCCAGATTGCGGCCGATGGCATTCAATGGCGGGTCGATCAGCGGCCTGATCCGGGCGTCGAACATGACGTGCGTCTCTCCGTCTCCGGCCCTCGACTCAGCCGCCAGTAACGCCATGTTGCAACCGGCGCGCCGTCGTGCGACGTGTCGCGGAGCTGGTCGATGCCGCCTCCTAGCGCGTCGCAGGTCAAAGCGCCACCCCCGAACCTGGACCACTCCGTCATGTACGAAGCCCTCACCCGCGGTGTCCGCGTCCGCGTCGAGCCGCAATACATCGAGGACCAGTCGTCGCCGGACGAAAGCTATTTCTTCTGGTCCTATACCGTGCAGATCTCCAACGAGGGCGAGGCCGCGGTGCAACTTCGCTCGCGCGTCTGGCGGATCACCAATGCGTTGGGCCAGACCGAAGAAGTCCGCGGCCCCGGTGTCGTCGGCCAGACCCCCACCATCCCGCCCGGCGAAACCTTCACCTACACCTCTGGCTGCCCACTCAAGACACCGTCCGGCATCATGGTCGGCAGCTACCAGATGGTCGGGCGGGGTGGCGAGTTGTTCGACGTCGCGGTGCCCGCGTTTTCGCTCGACAGCCCGTTCACACTGCGCAGCATGAATTGAACTGCGGCGGTGGCCACACAACCAACCGCCGCATCCGGCCGGCTCCGCGGAGCGGAGTCGGATGCGGCAAATGAAGAAGCCTCATGACCGCTGCGACGACCACTGCGACCGAGATACTGGAACGGCTCGTCGCGTTCGACACCACCAGCCGCAATTCCAATCGCGCGCTCGTCCGCTTCGTCGCCGACTACCTCGCGCGGCACGGCGTCACCAGCCAGTTGGTGCCGACCGAGGATGGCGAGAAGGCGAGCTTGTTCGCCACCATCGGCCCCGAGGGCGTCCCCGGCGTTGCGCTGTCTGGACATACCGACGTGGTGCCGGTCGATGGCCAGAGCTGGGACAGCGATCCGTTCCGTCTCGTCGAGCGCGGCGGCAGGCTCTATGGCCGCGGCGCCACCGATATGAAGGGCTTCCTCGCCTGCGTGCTGGCGGCGGTGCCCGACTTCAAGCGGCGCGCGCTGAAGGTCCCGCTCCATATCGTGTTCTCATATGACGAGGAGATCGGCTGCGTCGGCGTCCGGCCGATGCTCGGCGAATTCGGCGCGCGCCTGCCGCGTCCGCGCCTCGCCATTGTCGGCGAGCCGACCGGCATGACCGTGGTCGATGCGCACAAGGGGCCCGTCCGCTGGCACGTGGAGATCAAGGGTCGCGCCGCGCATTCGAGCATGGCGCCGCTCGGCGTCAACGCCATCACCTATGCCGCGCGGCTATTGGGCGAGCTCGAGCGGATGGAGCGTGAGCTTGCCGATCAAGCGCCCGACGTGCCGGAGGCGCGCTTTCAGCACGGCCGCTTCGATCCGCCCTATCCGACGCTGCAGGTGACCGAGCTGTCGGGCGGTACGGCGTCGAACATCGTGCCGGTTGCCTGCCGCTTCGGGTTCGAGGTCCGCGCGCTGCCGGGCCTCGACACGGGCGCGATCGAGCGGCGGCTGCAGGAATTTCGCCGAGACGCACTGCCTGCCCGAAATGCGCCGTGTCGCGCCCGAGGCCGAGATCACGATCCGGCTGTCGAACCAAGTGCCTCCGTTCGCGGCCGACGCCACGTCGGAAGTCGTCCCACTCGTGCTCCGCCTGCTCGGCCAGAACCGCACCTATGCCGTCTCCTACGCCACCGAAGCCGGCTTGTTTCAGGACGTCGGTGTGCCGTCGGTGGTATGCGGCCCCGGGCATATTTCCGAGGCGCACATCGCCAACGAGTGGATCGCCACAAGCGAGCTCGACGCCTGCTCCGCCTTCCTGACCCGCCTCGCCGATTGGGCGGAAGGGTGAACTACCGCGCGCAGCGGCTCTCTTCCAGCTTCTCGGCCAGACGCGCGGTGCGCTTGAGACCCATCGGCGTCTCGATCACGTCCTCGCTCGTCAGTTGCGCCGCGCCGGGGCGATAGATCGGAGCTTTCTTCGACTTCACCGGGCGGTTGAGCAGGATGGGACGCCGCAACATGGGTGGTCCTTCAAGTGGGGCGGCCGCTGTCGGCGGTGCCGCGTTAACGAACGATTAACCAATTGAGTTAAGCAAGTACCGTGCCGCGCAAGCCCCTTTTGAAATCGGGTGTCGGGCGATTCCGCTGAGCTGCGGACCGCCCAAAAACTGAGCGCTTTGATCAATCATGCGGCGGCGTGGTGCCGTCACACCATCGATTTCTTGATGTCGGCGAATGTGATCTCGGGCGCGCGCTCCTGGGTCCAGTTGAGCATGAAGCCGGACTGCGCCAGAAACACCGGCGCGCCGTCGAGATCGTGGGCTACGCCTGAGCGGTTCTTCTCGACGAACCCATCGAGTGCGGCGCGGGTTTCGGCTGAGATCCAGCGCACCATCTCGTAGGCGCTCATCTCGAACGCGGTGGCGAGGCCGTATTCGTTCAGCAAGCGGTCGGCGAACACGTCGAGCTGCAACGCGCCGATCACGCCGACCATGGGCGGCGAGCCGTCGATGGGGGTGAACAACTGCACGACGCCTTCCTCGGCCAGTTCCTGCAGCGCCTTCTTGAGCTTGCCGGCCTTGATGGCGTCGTCGAGGCGCACGCGACGCAGGATTTCGGGCGCGAAGCTGGGGATGCCCATGAATTGGAGATCTTCGCCTTCGGTCAGCGTGTCGCCGATCCGTAGCGCGCCGTGATTGGGCAGACCGACCACGTCGCCCGCATAGGCCTCGTCGGCGACCGCCCGGTCCTGCGCGAAAAAGAACTGCGGCGACTGCACGGCCATGGTCTTGCCGGTGCGCACGAGCTTGACCTTCATGCCGCGCGTGAGCTTGCCCGAGCACACGCGCATGAACGCGATACGGTCGCGGTGGTTGGGGTCCATGTTCGCCTGGATCTTGAACACGACGCCGGTCAAGCTCGGCTCCGCCGCCTCGACGGTGCGGCTCGACGCCACCTGCGCGCGCGGCGGCGGGGCATGGGCGACCAGCGCGTCCAACAGATCGCGGACGCCGAAATTGCGCAGCGCGCTGCCGAAATAGACCGGCGTCAGATGGCCCTCGAGGAATGCTTTCGCGTCGAACCGCCCGCAGGCATCGGATACCAGCGAGGCTTCCTCGCGCCAGCGCGCGGCTTCGTCGGGCTCGAGCAACGTATCGATGAACGGATCTTCCGGGCCACTGATGGCGGTCCCTTCCGGCGCCTCGTCGATCTGGCGGACGCGCGGGTTGACGAGGTCGTAGGTGCCGCGGAAGCCGCGCCCCTTGCCCATCGGCCACACCATCGGCGCGGTATCGAGCGCCAGATCCTTCTCGATCTCGTCGAGCAGATCCAAGCGGCTCGCGCGCCTCGCGGTCCATCTTGTTGATGAAGGTGATGATCGGGATGTCGCGCATGCGGCAGATTTCGAGCAGCTTTCGCGTGCGGCTCTCGATGCCCTTGGCGGCGTCGATCACCATGACGGCGGCATCGACGGCGGTCAGCGTGCGATAGGTCTGATCGGCGAAGTCTTCGTGGCCTGGGGTGTCCAGGAGGTTGAACACCGTGTCGCGGTATTCGAACGTCATCACCGAGGTGACCACCGAGATGCCGCGGCTCTTCTCGATGGCCATCCAGTCGGAGCGCGTGTTCTGCTTGCCGCTCTTGGCCTTGACCTGCCCGGCGAGCTGGATCGCGCCGCCGTAGAGGAGAAGCTTTTCGGTGAGCGTCGTCTTGCCGGCGTCGGGATGGGCGATGATGGCGAACGTGCGCCGGCGCGCGATCTCGGCCGCCAGTGCCTCTCGTGGAGATTCGGTGCGCGCGGCGTGTCGGCGGCTGGCGTTGCTGCGGTCTCTGCTGCAACGTGTGCGGTCGCGGCCGTGCTCTGGTGCTCGGTCAAGCGGAAGTCCTCGATTCGGGAATGAACTTGCGCGGGCTATAGCACTGGTTGGTGGTGCCCGGCGACCCCTCTCCGACGCGACCGGCGTCGCGCCGTCACCCGCGCTATGCCCCGGTCGCCTCGGCAGGCGGGTTCGGCCGCCGCCTGGGCCGGAACAGGCGCATGAAGAACAGCACCACGAACAGGGCTACGACGCCTGCAAACCCCACCGCCACCGGATGCTTCGACCACATCAGCCAGGGGTTGATCTTGCCGTCCCATACGAGTTGCGCGTCGGCAATCGTCGCCGTCGGATTGAAGCCCGGCGCGCGCAGCATCATGTCGACGGCGGCCATCTGGTCGGGGCTCGCGATGATGGCGTCTCGAACCTGCGCCGAGGCGAGAACCTGCATCGCGCCGGCAGACCGGGCGACGGTTTTCAGCACGCGCTCGCGCGGGGCGGGTTGCAGGCCGGTGAGATAGCTGGCGAGTGTGCCGAGTTCGGCTTCGGACAGGCTCTTGGCCAGCGATTTCATCTCGGCGGTGTCGAGCGCGAACAGCGTGTCGCGGGCCTCGCGTGTCAATCCGGCCAGCCGGTTGATCGACAACCGGTCACCGATGGCCAGGAGACGGCCGAGCGAGGCGGTGGTGAAATCCTCGGGCCGCGCGCGCTTGTGCAGCTGGTTCTCGATCACCGCGCCGAGCTGTCCACCTGCCATCGCGTTCCACTTGATCGCGGCATCGACCGAGCGCGTGTCGCGGGCGATCTCCATCGCCGCAGGCGGCATGACGTTGACCGCCTCGTTCAGCGTGCCGTCGTCGAGCCGCTTCAGCACACCTGCCTCGCCCTCGGCCGGCAGCAGCAGTCCCACCACCTCGTCGAGCCGCCCCAATCCGTCGGCTTTGACGCTGTCCACGAACCGCTTGAACACCGCGTTGCGCTCGGCGATGTCGAGCACCTTGGCATGGCTGCGGCGGAACTCCTGCCAGATCTCGACCACGCGGTCGGCCGACTTGGCGCCGATCTCCTTGACGTGCTCGCCGATCTGCTCGCCGATGGTCTTGGCCAGCTCGTCCTTGACCTTGGCCTTGTTGTCGGCGGACTTCATCTCGCCGGCGATGATCGGCATGACGCCGTGGCGCAGGTCCCAGATGTCCTTGGCGATCAGCACGAGCCCGACGCCGCCAGCAGCGACCGAGACGAGCCGCGACAGCACGCTGCCGACGAGGCGCTGGCCGACGCGCTGGGCGAGGTTGGCGAGTTGGCGGCGGATCAGCAGGATCGCGGCGCCGGTGATGCCTTCGCTCGATTGCCGCAGCACCGCGCCGGTCGAGACCTCGGCACCGCCCTTCGAGGCATCGAGGCCAAATTCTTTGCCCGCATCGGCGACCACGGCGCGCGACACCGTGGAGCCATAGCGGGGACCGAGGAACGCCTGCAGGCACATCAGCGCGGGGCCGGCGGCGTCGATCGAGGCGAGTTCGATGCGCGCGCCGACAGCGTTGCCGACGCCGGTCGCCAGGCCTTCGATGCCGGCTTTCAGCGCGTCGGAGCGATAGACGCGCTCGGCGACCGCGACCGCCAGCTTTTGCGCCTGCTCGGCGTTGGCCAGCGATTGCAGCAGGCTGCCCCAACTGGTCTCGGCCTTGACCTCGGCGATAGCCAGATCGACGCGCTTGTCGATCACCTCGTCGAGGCCGTTCTTGCGCCATTCGTCGGTGACCAGCGCGTTGTAATCGATGCTGGCGGTGCCCTGCTGCAGCGCCTTGACGGTGATGGTCTCGATCGCCGCGCGGAAGGCGGTCTCGTCCTGGGCCTGACAGGTCTCGTAGTCGGCGCGCGAAATCAGCTCACGGGCGATCGCGGCCGGGGCCAGCAGCGGGACGAGGTGCGGAGTGACGAGTGCGGCGATGGCGACGCAGGTGATCGCGCGACGGCGGCGCGACATGACTTGGACGGACCCGACTGGCGCAATATTCACGTGATCACTTCGCTCCGCATGCTCGAGACCGTTCGTGCGTTCCCGCGCGACGCAGGTCTCTCAGGGCATTCCCGTCTCGAACCTCTATATCGTGAGCCTTTGCCGAATACAGTGACGGATTGGGGGCAAGCTGGCAAAACCGTTTTGCCAGCGTCGGGTTGACGGCCTTGAGCGGGCTTCTCATGCCAGAGCCGTTCAGTCATCATTTCTGGTGCGGTGCCGGGGTGCCGTCGACACGGCAGTGGGGGGAACGATGAACGGCGTGCTGTTGGGCGTGCTCGGCTACATCCTGGTGCAGTTCGCCATCGGCGCGTGGGTGTCGCGGCGCATCGCGACCGAGAGCGACTACATCAACGCCGGGCGGCGGATCGGCCCGGTGCTCGGCGCGTTCACGGTGTTCGCCACGTGGTTCGGCGCCGAGGCGGTCGTCGGAACGGCCGGTCAGGTCTACGAGAAGGGCCTCGCCGGGGCGGGCGCCGATCCGTTCGGGTACGCGCTGGCGCTGGTCGTGGCCGGAGCGTTCTTTGCCGCGACCTTGTGGCGGCGCGGTCTCGTCACGTTCGCGGATTTCTTTCGCCAGAGATTTGGCCCGCGCGTCGAGATGCTGGTCGTGTTGGCGCTGCTGCCGGGGTCGGTGTTCTGGGCCGCGGCGCAGATCCGCGCCTTCGGGCAGGTGGTCAGCTCGGTTTCCGACATCAACGTGCCGGTGGCGATCACCGTCGCGACTTTGGTGGTCGTGGCTTATACCGTGCTCGGCGGGCTCATGGCCGACGCAGTCACCGATCTCGTGCAAGGCATCGCCATTATCCTGGGTCTCGTCGTCCTTGCGGTATTGGCGGCGTCCAGCAGCGGCGGCTTCGGCGCCAGCCTGGCGGCAGTCTCTTCGGACCGGCTGGTGCTCGCCGACGCGCCGCTACTCGAGATGGTCGAGCGCTTCGCGGTGCCTGTTTGCGGCACCATCGTCGCGGTGGAACTCGTGTCGCGGATGCTCGGCTGCCGCAGCGCGGAGGTGGCCCGCATGGCGACGATTTCGGGCGGCCTGCTTTATCTGGCGGTCGGGCTGATCCCGGTCTACCTCGGGCTGCTCGGCCCCACGCTGGTGCCCGGACTTGCGGGCGATATGGCCGAGCAGGTGGTGCCCGAGATCGCCCGCCTGCTGCTGCCGGGGCTGGCGTTCGTGCTGTTCGCCGGCGCGCTGATCTCCGCCATCCTGTCGACTGTCGAACTCGGTGCTGCTCGCATCGGCGGCGCAGCTTTCGCACAATGTGCTTCTACGCCTTGCGCCCGTCGCCAGCGAAGCCCGGAAGGTGCGTACCGCACGTGCGTGCGTCGTCGCGCTGGCGCTCGTTGCTTCGGGTTTGGCGGCCACTGCCGGCTCGATCCGCCAACTCGTCGAGGTCGCTTCGGCGGCCGGCAGCACCGGCATTCTGGTGTCGCTGCTGTTCGGGCTCTGGTCGGGATTTGGAGGTCCGGCCAGCGCGGCGACGGCGATCGTCGTCGGGGCAGCCGTATGGGCGGTGGGACATGTCACCGAGTTCACCGCGACACCCTATCTGGTGTCGGTGGCGGCGGCCGTTGCCGGCTATGCCGCTGCTGCTCTCGTCGCGCCCGCTGCGTCACGATCAGACGCTATTCAGTGAAAGTATTAACCGTAATGTTGCAACGCAAACAAAGTTTCAGGAGTTACCCCTAAACTAGCGGCACGGTCGCGCATCATCGCGGCCGGAATGCAGCAATCCGGAACGACGGAGCGGGGACGTGCGTCTCGATCGGCACGCGAAATGTCAGACTTGGCTGTCGCGCATTGACGCAGGCGAGCGCACTGCACAACGAGAATTGTGCGCTGCCACATTTTTGCCCGGGGCATGGTCGAGCAAGCATTCACGGGCGTCGAGACTGCACATCGAGGCGGGGTGCCTGGATGCCAGGTCCGGCCTAGGCCAAATGGGTTGCGGCAGGTTGCCCTATCGCAAAGACGCCCGGATGGCTTCACATAAGTTGCGAAAAGTAAGTGCTAACCCACTGCCTTTGCGACGACTTCCTTCGGACGCGCCTGATGGATTCATCAATGAATTCAGCGCGGCGGCCGGCAATCGAGAGCGTGGCGCATCCAGCCCATGGTGCCAGCTCCAGCCAACAAAGAGATGGGAGGCGCTCGCGCCATTCCGTCCGGCAAGGGGAAACGACCAGGAGATTCGAGAGTGACACAGATGCTGGGGCAACAATTGTCTTGGCGAAGATGGTCCGTGTGTCATATCAGGGTTGAAGTAGCGTACGAACGAGTGTGATCAGAGCGATGAAGAATCAAGCAAAAACAAAGACACTCCCTGGCAGCATCATCATCCCGGGCGGACGCGTCGGAGTCCTACTTATCCACAGCCTCGGCGGCACGCCTGTCGAACTTCGTTTTGTCGCACAGTCGTTGGCTCGGCTCGGCTACACGGTTCACTGCCCGCTGTTGCCCGGCCTCGGCGGGAACACCGATATTTCTGGCTTGTCGACTTGGCAGGACTGGTACCAAGGGGTGCAGACTGCGCACGATGCGCTGAGCGAGGGCTGCGACACGGTGCTCGTCGGCGGTCTGTCGGCCGGCGCGATGCTGGCGCTGAAACTGGCCGCCGATCGCCCCGAGAGCGTTAAGGCGCTGATGCTTTTCGCGCCGACCATCTGGCCGAACGGCTGGGCAATCCCGAAGCGGCTGCACCTGTTCAAACTGGTCCACGACCGTTTCGTCGCGCGGCTGTTCAAGTTCAAACAGCGGGCGCCCTACGGCATCAAGGACGATCGCATCCGCAACTTCATGCTCGACAGCTTCAAGGGCGAAAACCGCTCGCTCGAAGATCTGTTCGGTCGCGGCGGCGGGATGGTGCTCGAGTTCCGGCGGCTGGTGAAGCAGGTCAAGAAGCAGCTCGGTTCGATCACGCAGCACACGGCGATTTTCCATCCCCGCTTCGACGATCAGAGCGACCTCAAAAACACCATGCTGCTGCAGCGCCGCCTCGGCGGTCTCGTCGAGGTGAGCGTACTCGATGATTCCTATCACATGGTCACGCTCGACCGGCAGCGCGGCTACGTGGTCGACCGCACGGTCGAGTTCGCCGGCCGCGTCATGGCCCGCATCGAGGAGCAGGCCAAGATCGACCGCATGAAGGCCGAAGCCTCGGCCAGCGCGGCCGACAAGACGACTGCCGCGCCTGGTGCTCTGCGCAAGCTCAACGCTGCGTCGGCGATGGCGGGGGAGTAGTGGAGGCTCGCGAGGGCGGCGGCAGGATCTTCTGAGCCGCGCCCATCGCCGGCAACGCTGGCGCAGCGTTCTTCTCCGTCACAGCAACGTCGCAGCGTTGCAAGTTTGCCGGTGCGCGGGTCCAGATGAACGTCTTGCTCAGAAACTTGACGCCCTTGTAGCCCGTCACCGACAGACGGTCTTTTTTCTCGAGCGCCATCGCGACATCATAGGATTTGCCGACCTTCGGATCGTAGATCCAGCCTTCGTCCCAATTGCCGTCGCCTTGCGGCTTCACGCCGCCGATCACTTGCAGTCCGCACACCGCGCGGGTGCGTTTGGCGGAATCGGGGTTGTAGGCGTCGGTGACTGGGCGGCCGGTGGTCGCCGAGATCGGTTCCTGGAGCCAATAAATGCTGCCGCAGAGGTTCGTACCGCAGGGTTTGATCTCGACCGCACCGCGGCCAGTATCGTCGAGCCAGACGCCGACCGGACCGGTGGGAGCCGGCGCTGGCGGGGCAGTTGGTATTGCGGCTGGTGCGGGAGCAGTAACAGCGGGTGGAACGGCCGGAGCCTTTTGCGCCGAGGCCGGCGCGACCGCTGTCAGCAGAATGGCTGGGATCGTCAGCGCACATGACCACAGTACGGTGCGGTGTGCGATGGCCGGCCCGACGATTTGCCGCAACGGGATCGCATACGCTGGCTGAAAACGAGGACGCTGTGCTAACATTATGACAAACCTTCGAAGTTCCCAGAGAATCAAAGCTCCATAGGCGGCAATTGCGGCGAAACCCAAGCACAGCCGATCTAGAGCCGGATTCACGCTCGATATGGGACTGCGCAGCGTTCTGTATCGGACGATCAAGCTCCAAGTACCCTCGGCAATAGGTATGGATGCGACGATTACACGCTTCCGCCGCCCTTTTGCCGCCGTTCTACTCTGGTGCTTAACCTCTTCTACTTACTCCGTCGCAATCCAGTGCATGGCGGATAGGCGTTTTGGCGCTTATATAACGTGAAATCTGCCGGGCGGCGATGTCCAGGCCGGCAAATGAACAAATCGAGCCGGGTCAGCGCCACGCGCAAAGCCTTGAACCGGTAAGCACGACCCAGCGGGCGCTGTTCGCAGCAGCTTCGTCCTGGGCCCAGTAATACTGTCCGATTGGTCTCGACATGATCTTCACGTTGGCGTTCCGCAATCTGTTTCACGATCGCATTCGGCTTGCGGTGACGCTGATCGGCATTCTGTTCTCGATCGTGCTGGTCGCGGTGCAGCTCGGCCTCTACTTCGGCGCGAGCCGCATGATCACCGCCAACATCGATCGGGCTAATGGCGATCTCTGGATCACCGCCTTCGGCGCCAAAAGCTACGAGGATGGCGGCCTGCTGCTGACGCAGCGTGAGCGGCATCAGGCACTGGCGACGCCGGGCGTGGCCCGCGTGATCCCGCTGGTCGTGGCGTTCGCCGAATGGCGCAAGCCCGCCGGCGGCTCGTCGCGCGTGGTTGTCGTCGGCGCGGACGCCGAGGATGGCGGGCTGCAACCGTGGAACCTGGTCGCCGGGTCGTGGGAGGACGTCAAGGCCCCCGAAGGCATCGCGATCGACCAGTCATACTTCGGCGAGCTCGGCATCGAGGGGCTCGGCGCGACCGCGCAGATCGGTCAGGGCCGAGTGCGCGTGCGGGCGCTGACCAACGGCATCCGCTCATTCACCCAGTCGCCCTACGCCTTCATGCCGTTGAGCCGCGCCCGCAACCTGCTCGGCGCCGATAGCGAGCGCGCCACCTTCTTCCTCGTGCAGCTTTCACCGGGTGCCGACGCCGTGGCTGTTCGCACTGCGCTGCTGCAGCGGCTGGAGAGCGCCGAGGTGCTGACCAAAGCCGAGTTCCGAGATCGCAGCCTCAAGCAATGGCTGTTCCGTACCGGCGCCGGCATCGCGCTGATCGGCGGCGCACTGCTCGGCATCCTCGTCGGCACCGTCATCGTCGCGCAGACGCTCTATTCCAGCACCAAGGACCATCTCAACGAGTTCGCCACGTTGCGCGCGCTCGGCTCGTCGTCGGCCTATATCCACAAGGTGATCCTGACCCAGGCCGGTCTCAGCGCGGTGATCGGCTACCTGCTCGGCATGGCTATCGCCATCTTGATCGTCGCGGCCAGTCAGGGCTCGGCGCTGCCGATCGTCATGACGCCCAGCTCGCCTTCGGACTGTTTGCCCTCACGCTCGCCATGTGCGCGATCTCTGCCCTGTCGGCGATCGTGAAGGTCACCAAGATCGATCCAGCCACGGTATTCAGCCGATGACCACGTCGCCCGTTCTCGTCGCCCGCAACATCGTCAAGGAACTCGGCGAAGGCGCCGCGAAGATCGTCGCGCTGAAGGGCGTCGACATCACGCTGGTGCCCGGCGAGCTGACCTTGCTGATGGGGCCGTCGGGCTCAGGAAAAACCACGCTGCTGTCGATCCTCGGCTGCATCCTGTCGCCGACCGCCGGCACGATCGAGGTCGCCGGCACCTCCACCGCTGGGCTGGGGCCGGAAGAACTGGCGGATCTCCGCCGTCGCCATCTCGGCTTCATCTTCCAGTCCTACAACCTGTTCCCGACATTGTCGGCGCTCGAGAACGTGCGCATCGCGCTCGACGTGCGCGGCGAGACGGGTTATCCGGCCGCGGCCCGCGCCGAGGAAGTGCTCCGCGACGTCGGTCTCGCCAATCGCATGCGCAACTATCCCGGCAATCTCTCGGGTGGTGAGCAGCAGCGCGTGGCCGTCGCGCGCGCCATCGCCACTTCGCCGTCGATCGTGCTGGCTGACGAGCCGACCGCGGCCCTCGACAGCGAGAACGGGCACGCTGTGATGGCGCTGCTGTCGCGCATCGCCAAGGAGCAGAACCGCTCCGTGCTGGCGGTGACACATGATCCACGCACGCTCGGCTATGCCGACCGCGTCGTGAAAATCGAAGACGGACTGATCGTGGGTGAGGATCGCCGGCCGCAAGGGCTCGATGCTCCCGAAATTACGGATCTCACCAAGAGGCGCAAAGCTCATGCCTAAGATCAACTCGACACTCGTCACGCTGGGGATCGCGAGCGCTGTTGCGCTCGGCATCGCGGCATTGGTCAAGCCCGCTCGCGAAGTGGCCTCCACCGCCACACGGCCGTGGTGCAGGACTGGCATTCGACGACCGCCCGCGCCGATGCCGCCGGGCCGCGGCCGCAGTGGGCCGCATCGGCCACCGGTCGCATCGAGCCCAAGGACGGAGAGATCCGGCTCGCGCCGCAGGTTGGCGGCCGCATCGTCGACGTCGCGGTCAGTTCGGCCGAGCGCGTCGTCAAGGGCGATGTCCTGGTTCGCCTCGACGACGAGGACTACTGGACCCGCCAAGCCGCCGCCGAGGCCGAAGCGCACGTCCGCAAGCGCGAGCGCGACGAGGACCCCGAGGCCAAGGGAACCAATGGTCGCCGGCGCCTCGAGGATGCGGCCTTCGACGCCGACCGCGCGCTGTTCCGCGCCCGCATGGCCTTCGACGAGGCGCAGTCTGCTCTGCGCGCCGGACGCGGCGTCAATCAGCTCGCCGTCGACGAGGCGCGCGCGAAGATCAAGTCGGCCGAGGAGAAGTCCTCAGCCGAGCGTGGCGCTCTCGCCCGTCAGGTGGCCCAGGGAGCCCCGCTGCCGACGCGGCTGGAGGCCTCGCTTGCCGCGGCGCGGTCCGATCTCGCGCTCGCCGAGCAGGGCATCGAGCGCACCCGCATTCGCGCGCCCGCCGACGGCACGGTGCTGAGCGTTCCGGCGCGGCTTGGGGAGCTGACGGCGCCGTCGCCCGATCCGTGCTCGTCACCTTCGGCGATCTGTCGAGCCTCAAGGTGCGCGCCGAGGTCGAGGAGCGCGATGCGACGCGGATCAAGATCGGCCAGCGGATCGTGGTGCGCGCCGATGCGTATCCGGATCGCGAGTTCGAAGGCAAGGTGACGTCGATCGCGTCGGCGCTCGGCACGCCGCGGATCAACAGCCGCGGGCCGCGCCGTCCGACCGACGTCGAGGTGCTGGAGGTGCAGGCCGCGCTCGACGGCATGCCGCCGCTGCTGACCGGCATGCGCGTGGACGTTTTCTTCCGCAACGAGACGGCAGTGTCCGCGGCCCCTGCCGCGAAGAACTGATGCGCCTGGCGCGGATGGTCCTGCTGGAAGCAGGCTCGCCGTCCAGCGGAGCTTGGCTCCGCCAAGACCAGCAAGACTGGGCATCTGAAGCGCCAAAGACGATAAAGGGCTCGCAACCGGACGGTTGCGAGCCCTCTTTGTAGGCCTTGCCGAGGCCGATCAGGCGCTCGCCCCGCGGGTCGTCGCATCGACGTGAGCCGCCAAATTCTGATCGATGCCGAGACCTGACGCCAGCGCCGCGAGATAGGCCTGCTCGCCGTGGGTGTCGGGCTCGATCGCAAGGCGCGCGGCGGTGTAGACCTGCACCGCCTGCTCCGGCGTCTGCACGGCGCCGATCAGATCCTCCGGCGTGGCCGGGCTGTTCAGCTCGTTGGCCAGGAACTCCTCGGCCTCCGCATCGACGCCGGCCTGCTTCAGCGAACCGATGATCTTCTGCTGCTCGGCGCCGTCGATCCGTCCATCGGCAGCCGCCGCGCCGATCATGGCGCGGATGTAGAGCGTTGCCGTCTCGTTGGTCACAGCAGCCGGCTCGAAGCCCGACCCGCGCGGCGCGGCTTCCGGCTGGAACTGGCCACCGATCATCGGACGGCCCTCGGCGTAGTTCTGGTAGGCTTTGTAGGCGAGGCCGCCGATCAGGGCGAGCGCGCCGAGCTTGGCGGCGGTGGCCGCGGCCGAGCGGCCGGTCTGGGTGCCGAGCACGACCGCGCCCAGGCCGCCGAGCGTCGCGCCTGCGCCGAGCTGGTTCTTGGCGATGAGGTCCTTCAGTTGCGCCATCAGGTCGTCGGGCGACTGGCCGGTTGCCTTGCCGACGGCGTCACGCATTCCGCGGCCTACGCCGGTCGCGTCTTCGATGCGCTGCGCTCCTTCTTTGGCGCCCTGGGTGGCCTGTCCGAGCACTTGGCCGAGGATGTCCATCAGCCGCCGCCGCCCGCACCGCCGCCAGTACCTTGGCCGCCTTGACCCATCTGCTTCTGCAGCTGGCCGAGGATGTCACCTAGCCCGCCGCCGGCCGGCGCGCCGCCTTGCCCACTGCTTCCCTGGCCAGCGCCGCCGCCGGGCAGCATGTTGCGCAGCAGGTCCTCGAGCCCGCCGCCACCCGATTGCGGTGTGGCTTGCGGTAGGCCGGCGCCGCGGCCCATGCCCTGGCCGCCACCGCCCATTCCGCCACCGCCTTGACCAGTTCCACCGGGCAGCATGTTGCGCAACAGGTCTTCGAGGCCGCCGCCCGCCGCGCCACCGGCTCCCCCCTTGCCGCCCTGCATCATCTGGCCGAGCAGGTCGCCCAATCCACCGAGACCGCCACCGGATTGCGGCTGTGCGGCCGGCGGAGCGGCACCCTTCACCAGGGCTTCGAGCAGGCTGCGGGCGTCGAACATGGAATATCTCCTTGGGGGCAAAAGATCACGGCTGTGCCGTGTGTGCGCGGAACGTAAGTCCTCTCTCGCAACGCCGCAATGACGTTATGGCGGAATTATCCTATTCCGCAGCGAGCGGTCGTGCGGGCGACGAAACCGCCACCGGCTCACGCTTTGCGACTGGGCGAGCGTTTGCGTCGTGCATCGCCTGGGCCTTCGCTCGGGCCTGGGCTTGCTCCGCCAGATACTCGGGCGGTTCATCGACCTTGCCGACGAAGCGGCCGAAGATGCGCATCATCAGCCACGACAGATCGTCCATCACGGTGAAGAACGACGGCACGAAGATCAGCGAAAGAACGGTCGAAACCAAAAGCCCGCCGATCACCGCGATGGCCATCGGCGCGCGGAACTCGCCGCCGTCGCCGATCGCGAAAGCGCTCGGCAACATGCCGGCGGCCATGGCCAGCGTCGTCATCACGATGGGACGCGCGCGCTTGCGGCCGGCGTCGATCAGCGCCTCGGTGCGCGGGATGCCGCGCTTCATCTCCTCGACGGCGAAATCGACGAGCATGATCGCGTTTTTGGTGACGATGCCCATCAGCATCAAAAGGCCGATATAGACCGGCATGCTGACGGGGTTGTTGGTTGCCAGCAATCCCACCACCACGCCGCCGAACGACAGCGGCAGCGACAGCAACACCGTGATCGGCTGGAACACGCTGGCGAACAGCAGGATCAGCACGCCGAGCACGATCAAGAGACCCGTGCCCATGGCGCGGATGAACCCCGACGCCACCTCGTCCTGAATCTCGGCGTCTCCCGACGGCTGCAGGATCACGCCCGCCGGCAGCTTCACCTCGTCGACGACGCGAAGGAACGCCTCGCGCGCGGTGCCGAGTGGCAGGCCTTGCGCCAGATCGACGCCGAGGTTGGCGCGGCGCTGTCTGTCATAGCGCTCGATCGCGCTGGGGCCGCGCCCGAACGAGACGGTGGCGACAGCGGTGAGGGGGATTGCCGCGCCCGATTGCGAGGTCACGCGCAGCGCTTCGATGCGGGCGAGATCGGTGCGCGCGTTCTCCTCGATCTGGACGCGGATCGGGATCAACCGGTCGCCGGCGTTGAACTTGGCGAGATTGGCGGCCACGTCGCCAATTGTCGCCACCCGGACTGTTTCGGCGATGGCATCGGGTGTGACGCCGGCGCGCGCCGCTTCCTCGGCTTTCGGCACGACGCGGATCTCAGGCCGGTCGAGCGCGGCGTTGGCGGCGACATTGGAGAAGCCGGGCACTTTGCGCAGCGCGGCTTCCAGCCGGCCCACGGCCTGGTCGAGCGCGCGGCCGTCGTTGGAGAGCAGAGCGAACGACAACTCACGCTCGCCGCGCTCGTTGACGTACCACGCGCGGGTGTCGGCGATGCCACTGAGCTTTTCGGAGATCACCGACTTCAACAGCTTCTGCGATCGGTTGCGCTCGCTCTTGGGGAGAAGGCGGACGATCACCGACGCGCGCCGCACCTCGCGGCTGCCGGTCGGCGAGCTGCCGCCGATGACCAGGACGTTCTTGACTTCTGGGATCGTGCGCAGCGCAGTCACGATGCGGTCGGTGGTGTCGCGCGTGTCGGCGAGCGTCGCACCCGGCGGCAACTCGGCAGAGACGACGATGCGGCTGGTGTCCTCGTCGGGGATGAACGCCGTGGGCAGCAGCGACGTGGCGTAGATCGAGCCGGCGAATAGCCCAAGGCCGATCACCAATGTGATCCAGCGCCAACGCAGGGTGCAGGCGAGGAACCGCGCGTAGCCGACGAGGATCGGCCCGGTGCCGTGTTCTTCAGCCGGCAGATCGCGCATGAAGTAGGCCGAGAGCATGGGCGTTATGAGCCGCGCCACGAGCAGCGAAAACATCACGGCGACCGCCACCGTCAAGCCGAACTGCTTGAAGTATTGCCCCGCCACGCCGCCCATGAACGACACCGGCGCGAAGATGGCGACGATGGTGAAGGTGATGGCGATGACGGCGAGGCCGATCTCGTCGGCGGCTTCGAGCGAGGCCCGGTAAGGCGATTTGCCCATCCGGATATGACGCAC
>CAWFXM010000008.1:0-396937 GCA_963819775.1 uncultured Alphaproteobacteria bacterium | reverse complement strand
TCTCCCCCTGCCGCATACCTTGCTTCGGTTGCCCGACTACGTATTGCTAGCGACGTCGGTGTTCACATTGGTCAACTGCTCGGGCTCACCGCCTTCGGGGGAGATGCGCCACAGGTCCATCTCCCGCGTCGCCGGACGTCCGCGAGCGAAATAGATCCACCGCCCGTCCTGCGACCACACCTGAAAGTGCCGGTGCTCGTCCGGTGGACCGGCCGCGATCAGCGTGGCGGGGTTGGCACCGCTGCCCTCCGCAGTGAACACCTGGTCGCCAGGTTCCCTGGAGTGATACACGATGCGCGACCCGTCAGGAGACCATGTCACTTCGGCGATGGGCTCCTCCAGAAAGTTGCGCGGAGTGCCGCCGACCAACGGGAGCAGACGGAGTCTCCGACCGTCGATACCGGCAATCCAGACCTCCGTTCCATCCCCTGTAAAGCCAAGCGAGCGCAACGGCCCCCGGACGTCGCCGAGCTTGCCCTGGGTGAGGTTCTGCATTCGGCCGCTGTCGATCTGGCCCAGCCAGACCTCAAAAGCGCCTTCGCGATCCGACACGAACGCGACGAGCTTCCCGTCCGGCGAAATCGCCGGATTCGTTTCCATGCCTTCGAAATCGGTGAACCGCGTGAAGCTGGCGCCGGCGAGCGGGTTCACTGCGTCGGACGGCGCACTGGTCAGCACGCCATACGGCCACTCCAACGCCAAGCGCGCCGGCAACCACCCACGGCAGCCATCGCGCAGTGGACGTCCTGCCATCACGGGCGTCGTTGTGGCAGACTGCCGGCCCGCTCGGCGCAGGTCCACCACGAGATCGCGCATCGACTGATACCGATCGGCCGGATCCTTCTCCAGCGCCTTCTCGACGATGATCCGCAGCGGCAGGGGGACAGTCTCCTCGAGCGGTTCGGCAGTGCGGTGGATGACGTTCTGGAGGATCTCGAGGTCTGTGTCTCCACGAAACGGCCGGCGCCCCGCAAGAAGTTCGTACAGCACCACGCCGAACGAGAACACGTCGCTGCGCGCGTCGAGCGCCTGCCCCGAGGCCTGCTCGGGAGACATGTACGCGATTGTTCCGACGACCGACCCGGCGCGGGTCAGCCCGTCGGTGAGCGCACGCGTGGCGTCGGTATCCGCGCTTTCAACGAGCTTCGCGAGCCCGAAGTCCGCGAGCTTGGCGTAGCCGTTCTTGGCCACCAGGATGTTGGCGGGCTTGATGTCGCGGTGCAGAATCCCGGCAGCGTGCGCCGCGGCCAGCGCGTCGGCCACCCCGGTGAGCAATTCGACAACCTGGTGCCAGGAGCGCTTCTCCGCGCGAGCCCAGTCGCGCAGCGTGCCGCCGTCCACGAACTCGCGTGACGAGGTACTGGCGACCCTCGAACTCGCCGACGTCGAACACGGTCAGGATGTGCGGGTGGTTGAGCGCCGATGCCATCTGGGCTTCGCGCTGAAAGCGCCGCCGCGCTACAGCGTCGGCGAGTTCGTCAGCAAGGAACTTGATGGCCACCGGGCGGTTGAGCCTCGTGTCGGTGGCACGGTACACCTCGCCCATGCCGCCCGCGCCGATCAGGGCAGCGATTTCGTACGGTCCGAGGCGAGCGCCAGCAAGCAGAGCCACCCGGTTTCCGGGGGATTATAGCGTCGAGCGCTGCGGTTCTCGGAGCCTGAAAACGTCCAGCCCTACCAGTGGAAGCCGAGGGCGACCGACCCGGAGGCCTGGCCCATCACGCCTGTCTTCTCGCTGAGGACCAACCGGAACTGCGGCCGCAATGAGAGCTGTGACCCAGGAACACCTTCACGCCGGCCCCTCCACCCCAGGCAACGTCGCTCTCGTCGCTCGTGAAGGTCTGCGTGCCGCCAGCGGAGAGACAGGTCTGCGTGATGTCAGAATTGAGCACGCCAGCGCTTCCGATGGCGAAGACCTGCATCCTGGCCTTCGCCAAAGTGGTACAGGAGATCGCCAAACACGCCGCTGGCGGTCCCTTCGAGCGGCCCGCCGGCAATGCTCCGCTCATGCTGCGCCCTCGTCAAATCGACTTCGACCGAGAGTCTGGGCGTGACCCGGAAGCCGAATCCCCCGAGCACCGAAGGGCCGGTGCCAAGCGAGCCTTCGTCGCCGCCCATGCGGGAAACGCCGCCCCCGGCAAAGACTTCGAAGCGACGGCTCCGGCCCTGTCCGGCCGCCGGGACGGCGCACGCCATCACCGCGAACGCATCACCGCCACCCGCGAGCGCTGAAGCCTCATGCGCCATTCACTCCGATCCGTCAGCCTTGCGAACCTCCAGGTACCGCTCGTCCCCTCGCCCTCTGATCCGCAGGCGCCAGGGATTGCAGCAGACCTCGCAGTCCTGCACGAACGTCCCGCTCATGTCGTCGTCGACGTAGATCTCCACCTGTTCGCCGCAGTACGGGCAGGTGACGAAGTGCTGATTGTCCATGGCCGCCACTCACGAGGCTGCGGCGATGGCTCTGGCGCGGCCCCCGCGTGTCGTGCGGACGGGGGCGCACTGGCGGAAGGGCGGCCGCTCGGCGAGCAGATCGATGAACTCGCGAACGTGGGGCACGCGCGCCATGTCCTTGAGGGTCGCGGCGCTCCACGTCCTCCGGTAGCCCCGCCGGGTGACCGGCACGGCCCGGAGCGCTCCGCTCCGCACGGCGGGCTCGACCGCCCACCAGGCCAGCACCGCGACGCCCATGCCGGCCTTGACGAGCTCGATGATCGCCTCGGTGATCTGCACCTGCTGCACCTGCGGGCGTCACGCCACACGGCACCAGCAGCCGCTGATAGACGGTGCTGTCTTCCTTCGGCGAGTAGGTCAGCAGCGTCTCGTTCGCGAAATCTTCGGGGCGCAGGTACGGCCGGCCGACCAGCGGATGCGACGGCGGGAGGATGGCCACCATCTCGTCCTCGAACAGCTTCGACGCCACGACGCGGCGATCCTTGACCGGGTCGCTGACGATGGCGACGTCGAGCGTGCCGTCGATGAGGTGCGCGATGGGATCGGACGTGGCCCCGGGCTCGATGCGCACGTCGATCCGCGGATGGCTCTTCCGGTAGCGCTTGAGCAGCGGCGGCAGCCAGTGATAGCACGTGTAGCACTCGGTGGACACACGCAGCAGGCCGCGTCCGGCGCCGGCGAGCGACCGCACGGCATCCTCGGTCCGGCCGATCGCCGCCAGGATCTCGTCGGCGGACTGCAGCACGCGCTCCCCCGCCGGCGTGAGCGTCATCCGCTTGCCCACGCGGAGGAAGAGCGGCGTGGCCAGCCTCGACTCGATGTCCCGCAGCTGGTGGCTGAGGGCGGACTGCGTGAGGTGCAGCGCCGCGCCGGCGCGTGTCAGGTTTCCCTCGGCGGCCACGGCCTGCACCAGGCGGAGGTGCCGGACTTCGATCTCCATCGAAGCACTAGTATATCCGTTCATCATCATGATGAAAACAAAGCGTTTTATTCATAGCACTCGCGGCCCTCTACGATCCCGGGCATGGTCTTCACTTCATCGCTTGCCGTGCGTCGCGGCCGCGTCGGTCCTGCTGCTCGCCTCGCCGGTCGCCGCGGCCGGCGCTGCGCATCGGCGTCACGTTTTCGGTGGCGGAAGGCGCCGCGTTCAAGGCGCGCGGCGCGGGTGTTCGCCGCGATCGCCGACGAGGCCGACGCCATCTGGCGGCCTCACGGCGTCTCGGTCCGTGCGGTCAGCCTCCTCGATCCGGTGCCGCCGCAGGCGGTCGACGTGCGGATTGCTGTCCAGCTCGTGGACCGGTTCGATCGCAGGACTGCGCGCGAACTCGCCCGGCCTGGGAGCCATCGTCTTCCAGGGTCGCGACGGGTTCGAGCCAGCGATCAGAGATCGCCGTGGAGTCGGTCGAGACGATGCTGAGTGACCGCAGGATCAACGGCCGGCCCATCGCGGAGTGGCCCGCGGGCGTCGCCAGCACGGTGCGCTCGCGCGCGCTCGGCCGGGTGCTCGCGCACGAGCTCGGCCACTATCTGGTGGGCCTGCCGGTGCATCGTTCCGGAGGGCTGATGCGCACGGGGTTCGACGGGCGGGCGCTGGCGAGCGCCGACCGGGCGGATTTCCGGCTGCATGCGATCGACCTGCCTCGCCTCCGCGCACGGGTGGCACAGCTGTTACAGGGGGCGACGCTGGCGCGCCTGGCGCAATCGCCCGACTGAGGCTCCACCCCGGAGTTCGGAAAGGGTCTTGATCGGCCCGGCGGCGTTCCACATACTCACCGCATGCGGTTCCACCGCGTCCTCGTGCTGACGGCTGCGCTTCTTGCGCTGGCTGGCGGCGACGGCGGCTTTCGCCCAGCAGATCTGGGTGGGCGGCGGCCGAAACCGCCGGTCGCCGCGCTGGGCGCAGGCCGAAGACTTCGACGGCTCGTTCCTCTACTGCCGCGGCTTCTACAACAGCGTCCGGTACGAGGAAAGCGGTCAGGGGTGGGGCACCGACTATCCTGGCGCCGACAATAACTTCTCGGTGCGCCTGGCAGAGCTCACGCGCGTCTCGCTGAAGTTCGACGAGGACCGCCAGCCGCATCATGTCGTCGTCCAGTTGACCGACCCGCTCCTCCCCCGCTGCGGCATGGTGTTCATGGAGGACGCGGGCACGGTCGGCCTCAACGAAGCCGAGGTGCAGAACCTCCGCGCGTTCTTTCTGAAGGGCGGCCTCCTCTGGGTCGACGACTTCTGGGGCTCGCCCGCACTGAGCCACTGGCTCGGCGAGATCGGGCGTGTGCTGCCGCCGGGCGAGTTCCCGGTCTTCGATATTCCCGCCACGCACCCGGTCATGAGCACGCTCTACCACGTGAAGGCGGTGCCGCAGGTGGCGCACATCGGCTTCTGGCGCGGGAGCGGCGGACAGACCTCCGAACGCGGCCCGGACAGCGACCGCGTCAACTTCAAGGGCATTCAAGACGCCCACGGACGGTTGATGGTCATCATGACGCACAACACCGACATCGCCGACACCTGGGAGCGCGAGGGCGCCAACGAGGACTACTTCGGCCTGTTCTCGCCCGCCGGCTACGCGCTAGGCGTCAACATCGTCATCTACGCGATGACGCACTGATCGCCTGGATATGACACGGCTGCGTCTCACGCTCGGCGTGTTGATCCTGCTGGCCGCAAGCGCCGCATCGGCCCAGATCTGGGTCGGCGGGGGACGGTTCGCGCGCGTGGCGCCACGCTGGCCGGCCGCCGAGGACTTCGACGGCAGGTTCATCTACTGTCGCGGTTTCTACACCAGCGTGTTCCAGGAGCAGAGCGGGAGCGGCTGGAACACCGACTACCCTGGAGCCGACAACAACTTCTCCGTGCGGCTCGCCGAACTGACGCGCGTTCCGGTCAAGTTCGACCAGAACCGCCAGCCGCATCACGTGGTCGTCGCCCTCAACGACCCGCTGCTTTTCCGCTGCGGCGCCATCTTCATGACCGACATCGGCACGGCGGAGTTTTCGGACGAAGAGGTGCTGCGCCTGCGGGAGTACCTCCTCAAGGGCGGGTTCATCTGGGTCGACGACTCGTGGGGTTCGTACGCGTGGGCGCAGTGGGTGAGCCAGATTTCACGGGTCCTCCGGCCGGGCGAATACCCGATCGTCGACATCCCGACGACGCATCCGATGATGCGGACGCTGTATCAGGTGGAACGGGTGCCGCAGGTGCCCTCGATCAACCACTGGCGGCGGAGCGGCGGCACCTCGACCTCCGAGCGGGGCCGCGACAGCGCCGAGGTGTACGTCAAGGGCATCCAGGACGGGCACGGCCGGCTGATGGTGCTCATGACGCACAACACCGACATCTCCGACACCTGGGAGCGCGAGGGCGAGGAGCCTCGGGACTTCTTCGACAACTTCTCGCCGACCGGCTATGCGATAGGCGTCAACGTCGTGCTGTACGTGCTGACGCATTGACACTACGGCTGGGAAATCTGTTGCCCGACCAGCGCGTCGTAGACCCAGCCGCCGAGGACACCGCCGACGCACGGCGCGACGACCGGCACCCACCACCAGCCGTTTCCTGCGCGAAACACTTCCCCGCCCCACCCGGCCACGGCGGTAAACAGGCGCGGCCCGAGATCGCGCGCCGGGTTGATCGCGTACCCGGAGTTGAATCCGAACGTCGCACCGATCAAGAGGACGATCAGGCCGACGATGACCGGGGCGAGGCCGGCCGGCGGCATCGCGTTGCGGCTGTCGGTCATGCCGAAGATGACGAGGACGAGCAGCGCCGTACCCACGACCTGATCCACGAACCCGCCGGGGAAGGTGCTGAGGAACGCCTGGGGATAGGTCGCCCAGATCCCCGCCGTCCCCAGGTCGCCGGTCACTGGCGGACACCGCCGTCGAACGCGGTCAGCGCCTCGCGATACGTCAAGTACACCACCACCGACGCCACGAAGGCCCCGGCGAACTGTGCGACCACGTAGGGCAGCACCTTGGCCGTCGGGAAGTTGCGGTGCACCGCCGACGCCAGCGTGACCGCCGGGTTGAGGTGCGCCCCCGACACCCCCGCCGCCACATAGCACCCCATCGTCACGGCCAGGCCCCACGCGATGTTGATCGAGAGCGCCGATCCGGCCGTCTGCTTGCTGAGGACCGTCTGGGCCACGACACCGACGCCGAACACGATGAGGACGAACGTCCCCAGGAACTCCGCCAGCACCTCTCGCGTCGTGGCCCGATCCATCGCGTCCCCCTGTAGACGTAAGCCTCGAGCTCTGAAGCAACTGGGCGCGCCATTGTAGACCTTGGCAGCTCGACGGCGTCGAAGGAAACTGCCGAGACAGGCTCTGGCGCTCTGGACGTTTGAACAGGCCGGCTCGCCCCAACCGCGATAGAATCGGCCCCAGCTTCATCCTTCAGGAGGTTCAATGAAAGCACTGACGTTTGGCGTTCTCTTCGCGGCCGGTCTGGCCATGGCCGCGCCGGCCGCGGCCGCCGAGTTGCAAGTCGGCGATACCGCCCCCGACTTCACGCTGCAGGCATCCGACGGCAAGACCTACAAGCTCTCGGACTTCCAGGGCAAACAGGCCGTCGTCATCGCCTGGTTCCCGAAGGCGTTCACGCAGGGCTGCACCATCGAGTGCAAGTCGCTCGCGGAGAACGGCGACAAGATCCGCAAGTTCGACGTCACCTATTTCATGGCGAGCGTCGATCCGCTCGAGGCGCAGAACGTCAACAAGGCTTCGCCGAAGGAGAACAAGGCGGACTTTCCGCTGCTGAGCGACCCGACCAAGGCGACGGCGACCGCGTACGGCGTGCTCAACGAACGCGGGATGTCGAACCGCTGGACGTTCTACATCGACAAGAGCGGGAAGATCGCGGCGATCGAGAAGACCGTTCGCCGGCCACGTCGGCCGAAGACATGATCGCCAAGCTCGGCGAGATCAAAGTCGCGACGCGCTAGCGCCTACGCGCGAACCTGGAAGTTAGAACTAGGAAGGAAGAAGGACACCGATGTCCTTCTTCCTTCCGAACCGCACCAGCGCGACCGCGCCCGACCCCGATTGTCCACGCCAGAGACTCCGCGACCAGAGCCCCAGAAGCCCAAAACCCGAACGTCATGGGCGAGAGCGGCAGCCCGACCAGGCCGACCACCCGTCCGACGATGATCGGCGCGAAGATCAGCAGGACACCGGCAATCGCCGCAGCGTAAGGTCCGCCCTCCGGGATGCCCAGCCGGGCGAGCAGCCATCGACCCACCTGTTGCGCCACTCCAGTGAAGCCAACCAGCGCCATCGCGCACAGAAAGAGGATCGCGAACGGCAGCAGCAGCAGCAATGGGATGCCGATCAGCGTGACGACAAGGGTGACGATGGTGATGATCAGCAGTGGAAGCGACAGCACGAACGCGAGGGCTCCGACGACGCTGGCTTTGAGCGGCTCTTCCGCGGCTTGACGGCCGACACGTTCGACGCGCTCGCGCGCCAGCAGCACCACCAGCGCGACAAACAGGCAGAGGATCGCCACGCGCATGAGCGTGGAGCCCAGCTGAAACGCCCGGCTGAATGGCCGTCCCCACCA
This sequence comes from uncultured Alphaproteobacteria bacterium, assembly GCA_963819775.1. GTDB lineage: Bacteria > Pseudomonadota > Alphaproteobacteria > Rhizobiales > Hyphomicrobiaceae > JAKAML01. The sequence continues at coordinate 388,919 of CAWFXM010000008.1, read as the reverse complement.
ATTCCATTGCGGCCAGCTGAACGCCCCGCGGGGCCAGATCTGCCAGTCGCCGAACTCGCCCGGCGCGATCTCGCGCACCTCCCCGGAGATGCGCGACGTCGGGTCCCGCCGAAGCGCGCCGCCGACCACCGTCACATCCTGGGTGACGATGGCGCCGGGGCCGAGCTCGACGTCCCCTCCGACCGCCACGACGTCGCCGCGGACCTCTCCGAGGATCGTGGCGGAGCCGCCGATGGCGACAACGAAGTCCGTGACGATCTCGTCCTCGCGAACCGTGACGCCGCCGCCGAGGCGCACCCGGCCGTCCGAAGTGCGAAGCTCGCGGGTCCGATCCGGAAGGGGATCGCGGGGCGGCTCTGGCGGCGACGGGTGGGGGCGGGTCGGGCCGTGGCGCCTCGACCGGCGGCAGCGCGTCCCTGCCGGGCCCGGCGGCGCCGCCTCCCGCGCCGACGGCCGGCGTGCCGAACAACGCGCGTCGTTCGGCTGCCGGAAGGTACGAAAGGCGGAGGATCAGAATCAGCGCCGTCGCCGAGCCGGCTTCGAAGCTCGGCACCGGTCACGGGCACGCCATCGATCGCGATGGCCCCGGACGTAATCTCCACGGAGCGGAATGTCGCCGGCGCGAGCGGTCGCAGGAGCAAGCCATCCTGGCCCGGCACGACCTCGAACGTCCGTTGCGCCTCCCGTTGGAGGTCTGCGCCGGACGGGGCGCCCGGCTGCGCGGAGGCGAGATGCGCGGCGCACAGCGCGCCGCCGATGGCAAACACTATCTGGTGGATCCTCGTCATTTGGAGGACTCCTCTTCGAAACCAAGCAACCGTTGCAGGCCGTACAGCGCGAGAGCCGCGAGCAGCACGAGCCCGCCGCCCGCGGCGAGCGCCTGCTGGGTCAACAGCGCGCTGCCGACGGCGCGGCCCACCGTCGCCGTGATGGTCCATGCGTCCATCCCGGTGCCGACCGACGCGGCAAACCACACGCTGCCATTCAGCGTCAGGTCGAGGCCACGGACGAGAGCCCGGAGGGCGAACGGCACGACGACGACCGCCGCCGCCAGGCTCGAGAGGATCGCCACACAGGCGATCGCCACAAGACGCCAGCGCATCTTCTCCTTACTCTTACGTCAACGGCGGGCCGGAGGTTGCAGCAAGCTGGCCAGCAGGACCTGAACTACGATGGGACCCCGATGCCTGGCACCCGGCACACGCCCTGGTTCGCGGTGGTGACTCCCACGCAGTGGAGAGCCTTCCTGGCCGCCTACCTCGGGTGGCTGCTGGACGGTTTCGACTTCGCCATCCTGACGTTTCTGCTCGTCGATATCCAGCGGCATTTCGGCGTCACCAGCGCGCTCGTCGGACTCCTCGGCACCGCCCCATTGCTCCTCCGCGTGGTGGGCGGCGTCGGTGCCGGAACGGCGGCAGATCGGTGGGGTCGTAAAGGCCCTCTGATGGCCTCGATTCTGGCGTACTCGTGCTTTGCGTTCCTCGGCGGCTTCTCGACGTCGTACGTGATGTTGCTGGCCTGCCGGGCGCTGTTTGGCATCGGGATGGGCGGTGTCTGGGCGGCAGGCCTGCCGCTCGCGCTCGAGCACTGGCCGGTCCGCCTTCGTGGGGTGGCCTCCGGCCTCGTCCAGGGCGGCTATGCCATGGGCAGCATCCTCGCTGCCGCGGTGTACCAGTTCGTCTATCCCCTTCTCGGCGATCGCGGCGACGGATGGCGGGTGCTCCTCTGGCTCGGCATCGCGCCGGCGGCGCTCGTGGTCTGGATCCACTTCAGGGTGGAGGAGAGTCCCGTCTGGCTCGAAGAGCAGCGCCTGCGCGGGACGGGGCACGCCACGGGCAGCCCTTCCTTCGCCCGTGTCTTCGCACCCGAATTGCGCTGGGTCACCCTGCACACGACGCTGCTCATGGCATCGCTCCTCTTTCTCTACCAGGCCATCACCTTCTGGTATCCGACCGTCCTCGTTCAGATGGGACGGCAGACGCTGCCGTTTCTCGTCGCCTTCAACGCTGGCGGAGTGACCGGTGCGTTCCTCGGCGGACGGCTGTCCGAGACCGCGCTCGGGCGGCGGGGCGCGATGAGCCTCGTCACGCTCATCGGCGTCGCATCGATCCCGCTGTTCCTCTACACCTCGGACACCTCGCTCATGCTCGTCGGCGCAGCATCAATGGGGACCTTCGGCACCGGCGCCTTCGGCGTGGTGCCGAGCTACTTGAACGAGCGGTTTCCGACCGCGGTGCGGGCCGGTGGCGCGGGCTTCGCGTACCAGTCCGGGGCCGCCGTCGCCTCGATCGCCCCGTCGGTCATCGGTTCGCTGAGAGACGACGGCATGGCGCTCCCTGTGGCGATGGCCATCTCGATCGCGGCCGCAGGCGTTGCGACAATCGTGCTGGTGTGGATGGGGCCGGAGACCACGGGGCGAGGAAGCTGAGGAACTGGGAATCAGGGAATTGGGAATGGGAACCGGAATGCGTGACTCGAGGGTCGCTTATGAAATCCAGGGACCGCACTCGCGGCGATCGTGTTCGTTGGCTTGTCGGCAGGCCTGGCCGCGCAGGAGTACCCGCCGGCGTTTCCGCGACCCAACGCGACGAAGCTCGTCGAGACCGACCGCATCACGGTCTGGGACATCGTCTGGCCCACGGGTCAGCCCTCTCCCCTGCATCGACACGTCTACGACCAGGTGGGAACGTACTACCAGGCGGGCGGACGCGTCATTACAAGCCTTGATGGCACGAAACGATCGGCGATGACCGCAGTCGGGGCATTGTCCACGACCCGTCGAGGCACCACCCACATCGAGGAGGGCGCGACCGACCCGCCGCTGCGCGCGGTGTTCATCGAGTTGAAGCGAGACGGCGCCTCCGGGCTGAGCGTCGCGCCAGGCGACGTGCCGCGGGCGTTTCCCCGGGAGGGCGCAAAGGCGTTGCTCGACGACGAGCGCGTGACCGTGTGGGACTGCTCGTGGACTGCCGGCGCGCGCGAGACCATGTCGATGGTCGAGCGCGACACGATCTGGGTCTGGCTCGCTCCGGGGACCTTTCGCGTCACGCGGGCAGGTCGGCGCCCCCGAGACGGCCCGGGTCAAGGCCGGCGAGATTCGGTCCCTGTCTCGCGGGACCGTAGAGACCATCGAGGCCATCGACGGACCCCTGCGGGCGATGATCTTCTCGTTCAAGTAGCCGATCCCCGTTCCCTGTTCCCCGTTCCCTGTTCCCTATTTGAAGGAAATCCCCGCGGCGATCACGACCAGCCTCGTCCTCGGATGGGCCGGGAAGCCTGCCTCCGGGACACCGGCCGTGGTGTCGTAGAAGCGGAGGTCCACCGTGAAAGCGACGTGCGTCCTGACAAACCACCGTGCGCCGCCGCCATAGTTCACCGTCTGGAGCCTGGTGTCGTCGATCGCGAGCGGCGCCGAGCCGTCCGGCACGAGCGACCACGTCGTCGGACCAATGCCGCCCGTGATGTAGCTCCACCCATGGCCGGTGCCGAAGTTGAACGACAGCTGCGGCGAGAAGGACGTGAGCTTCGACTGGGCCCCTCGAATGCCGGCAGACGGGATACCGCCCGACGACGCTCGCACCAGGAAGATCTGCCCGCCGAGACCGATCGTCATCGCCTTCCACCGCAGCGGATAGACATGCGCGCCGATCTCGAGCCCCGGCCCGCGCCCGGGCAACTCGTCCTCGGCCATGCCCCGGCTCGCAGCAAGCGCCGCGATCGTCGGGCGCTCCCGGAAACGATCCACGGATGTCGACGGCGAAGGGTCCGATCGGCGGCGGCGGATCCTGCGCGAACGCGGGGCCGCTCCCCAGGAACGCGACGGCGGAGAGCCCTATCAGCCGAGTCACGACGCGAGCGCGCATGCGGGCGACCATTGCTACCGTGGCCGGTCGATCCGCCGGCTTTCACATTGACGTTCCGACGAGGGGCCGACTACGATCGTGGGCCTTGTCGCTCTCGGTGACCCGACGAATCGATCCGGCCGCGGTTCGCGATGCGGCCACCGCCATCTACCGCGCCGCCGTGCGGACACCGCTCGTGCGGATCGATGTGCCCCGGCTGCCCGGAGCGCCGAGACGAGCTCTACCTCAAGCTCGAAGTGCTGCAGCCCATCGGCTCGTTCAAGATCCGCGGCGCCTTCAACGTCGTCCGGCAGCTCTCGCCGGCCGAGCTCGCCGGCGGCGTCTGGACGGTCAGCGCCGGCAACGCCGCACTGGGCGTCGCGTATGCCGCGAGGATTGTCGGCGCGAAGGCTTCGGTCCTCGTCATGGACACGGCGCCGGACACCAAGATTCAGGCGCTCGAACGGCTCGGGGCGACGATCGTGCGCGCCTCGTATGACGCATGCTGGCAGACCGTGATGACCCACGCCGCCCCGCCCGGATCGGGCCTGACCGGCACCTTCGTGCATCCGTTCGACGACGACCGGTTCATCGCGGGGAACGGCACGGTGGGGCTCGAGATCCTCGAGGATCTCCCCGACGTCGACGCCATCGTGGCGCCGCTCGGCGGCGGCGGACTGCTTGCCGGCATCGCCGCCGCGGTCCGCGCGACCAGGCCGGCGACGCGCATCTACGCCGCCGAGCCGGACACGGCGTCGCCGCTCGCCGCCTCGCTCGAGGCCGGCCGCGCCGGTGACGTTCGATCGTTGGCAGGCCTCGTTCGTGGACGGCGCCGGCGGCAAGTCCGTCCTCGCATCGATGTGGCCGCTCCTGTCCCTCTGTCCGGCTCGATCGTCGTGACCCTGGACGACGTGGCGCGCGCCATCCGCCTTGTGGCCGAACGCGCGCACGTGATCGCGGAGGGCGCGGCCGGCTGCGCGGTCGCCGCGGCGACCAGCGGACGAGCCGGCCGGGGCAAGGTCGTCGCCGTCGTCTCTGGCGGTAACATCGACCTTGCCCGATTCGTGTCGTTGGTGCACACGGCCCCATGAACAGATACGCCGCGCTGACCCCGCTTCCCGATCGCCTCAAGCGCCTGAACGAGCTGGCCACGGATCTCTGGTGGAGCTGGCACAAGGACGCGCGCATGGTGTTCCGCCGGCTCGACTACGCGCTGTGGCGATCGACGGCCCACAATCCGGTGCGAATGCTCTGGGCCGTGCCGCACGAGCGCCTCGAGGCCGCCGCCCGCGACGACAACTTCGTGCGCCTGTACGACCGGGCCGTCGCCGGGCTGGACGATGCACGCGCGGCCCGGCGCACCTGGTGGTCCAGCCGGCTGCCGCAGTTGGCCGGGCAGACGATCGCGTACTTCTCGGCCGAGTTCGCTCTCCATCAGTCGCTGCCGATCTATGCCGGCGGTCTCGGCGTCCTGGCCGGCGATCACTGCAAGGAATCGGGCGACCTTGGCGTGCCGCTCATCGGCGTCGGCTTCATGTATCCGCAGGGCTACTTCCACCAGCACGTGTCCGCCGGAAGGGTGGCAGGAAGAGAGCTACGAGCGGCTCAACTGGGCCGACGCGCCCATCGAGCAGGCGCTCACGGCGGAAGGCAAGCCGTGCATCACGGCCGTGCCCCTCGGCGATCGCTCGGTGCTCGCGGCGGTGTGGCGGGTCCAGCTCGGTCGCGTCACGCTGTATCTGCTCGATACCGATCTCGAGGAAAACGCCCCCTGGGACCGCGAGCTGTCCGCGCGCCTCTACGGCGGCGATCGCGAGACGCGCGTCCAGCAGGAGATCGTCCTCGGCATCGGCGGCGTCCGCGCGCTCAAGGCGCTCGGGTACACGCCCGGCGTGTTTCATCTGAACGAGGGCCACGCGGCCTTCGTGGTGCTGCAGCGGATTCGCGACCTCATCGAGCAGGGCGCCAGCTTCGACGCTGGCGCTCGCCGAGATTCGCGCGTCGACGGTGTTCACGACCCACACGCCGGTGCCCGCCGGGCACGATGCGTTCCCGTTCTCGATGGTGGAGAAGCACCTGGCCGGCTGCTGGGGCACGCTCGGCGTCGACCGCGAGCGGTTCCTGGCGCTCGGCGCGTACGACAACGGCGGCGGCGCGCAGTTCAACATGACCGCGCTCGCGCTTCGCTCGGCCGGGAACGTCAACGCCGTCAGCCGGCTGCACGGCGAGGTCACGCGCTCGATGTGGGCGCCGATGTGGCCTGGCGTCGGCGATGCGCGACCGTCCGGTCACCGCTGTCACCAACGGCGTGCACGTGCCCACGTGGATCGCCAACGAGCTCGCCGAGCTCTTCTCCGCCCACCTCGGGACGGACTGGATCGAGCGGCACGACGATCCGTCGCTGTGGGACGGTGTGCTCGAGATTCCGGACGATGAGCTGTGGGTGGTGCGGCAGGCGCTGCGTCGATACCTCTTCGCGTTCGTGCGTGAGCGCGCCAGGCATCGCTGGACGCGTCGAGCGCGTGGGCACGCCGCGCGTGGTCGCCGCCGGAACCCTCCTCGAGACCGAGACGCTGACGATCGGCTTCGCCCGGCGATTCGCGGGGTACAAGCGCCCCGAGCTCATCTTCCACGACCCCGAACGGCTGGCGCGGATCCTGAACGCCGCGGAACGGCCGGTGCAGATCGTCTTCGCGGGCAAGGCGCACCCGGCCGACGACATCGGGAAGCACCACCTGCAGCGCGTCTACCGGCGGGCCCTCGACCCGATGTTCGGCGGACGGGTGGCGTTTGTCGACGACTACGATCTGCACGTCGCGCACTTCCTGGTGCAGGGCTGCGATGTCTGGCTGAACAACCCGAGAAAGCCCCTCGAGGCGAGCGGCACGAGCGGAATGAAGGCCGCGCTCAATGGCGTGCCGCACCTGAGCATCGGCGACGGCTGGTGGGCCGAAGGGTTCAACGGGACGAACGGCTGGCTGATCGACGGCGGCGCCGACCCGAACAATCCTGACGCGGTTGACGCCGCCGATGCCGCCGCGCTATACCGGTTGCTCGAAGAGGAGGTGGTCCCGGCGTTCTACGATCGGGACGCGTCCGGCGTGCCGCATCGCTGGCTCGCCATCGTGAAGGAAGCCATCCGATCGGTGGCCCCGCGTTTTTCCGCGCGGCGGATGGTCAAGGAATACGTCGAGCGGATGTACGCGCCGGCGCTCGAGCGTGAGGTCAAGGTCGAGCAGTAGATCCCCTTCCAGAAGGCAGGTTGTCGAATGAACAGGAATTTCTGGTGCGTGGGCGCCGTGACGGCGCTCGTCGCGATCCCGGGGTGGTCGGCGCTGCACGCCCAGACCGCGCCCGCAAAGATTGTCGTCTCGAGCCCGACCGATCAAGAGCATGGAGGTCATCCCCGCGGAGCACACCGCGGACGGCAAGAACTCGTCGCCCGCCCTGGCATGGACCGGCGCGCCCGCCACGACCCGCGAGTTCGCGCTCATCATGGACGACCCTGATGCGGGCATGCCGCAGCCGTTCGTGCACTGGGTCATCTACAAGATTCCCGCGACCGCCAAGGGCCTGCCGGAAGCGCTGCCTGCGGGGGCGGTCTCGGCACCCGGTCTGGCGGGCGCGATTCAGGGGCTCGAACGGCTTCGACGCGTTCCGCCGCGCGAATACGCCACCGACGCCGCCCGGCTACCGTGGCCCGGCGCCGCCGCCGGGAAAGCCGCACCATTACACGTTTACGGTGTACGCGCTCGACGCGCCGCTCGAGGTCGCCGAAGGGCTCAACAAGGCCGGGCTGCTGAAGGCCATGGAAGGCCACGTCATCGGGCAGGGCCAGCTCGTCGGCTTGTACGAGCGGAAGGCGCCGGCTACACCCGGCCACTGATCGGCGGGTGGTGAATGACCTGGACGCGGTTGCCGTCCGGGTCGCGGAAGTAGCACGACCGTGCGCCGTCGCGATGGGTGCGAGGCTTCGCATCCATCGCCACGCCGCGGCTCTCGAGAAACGCCGCCCAGCGATCGACATCCTCCGCCTGCCGCACAATCACGCCGAGATGATCGAGGGCGCCTGGCGCCGGGCCCGCTGCCCCATCCGCCGCCCGGTGCAGCGCCAGGTTGTCGATGCCCGACGTCAGATAGACGTTGTCGGGGTCGGGCTCCCACTCGACGGCAAACCCCAGCAAATCCACGTAGAAACGCTTCATCTCGGCGCAGGTGGCGGACGTTGAGCGCCAGATGCCGCAGGCCGGCGTGGGTTGGGCGATCCATCAATTTACAATCTACAATACTGTACCTCGCTCATGCCTAGAAAGGCCGTCGTCAAGTCGAAGTGCGCGCTCTGTGGCGCCAAGGAAGTCTCCGAACCGCGGGGCGAAGAGAAGTACTGCCGCGACTGCTGGGACAAGAAGATTGCGGTCGAGGAGATCGTCGCGCGCGAGTTCGCGCTCAAGCGCTACATCCGCGCGCACAGCGCCGAGAAATACCTCATCTACCACTCGACCCTCAAACGGCCCTGCGGCCAGCTCATTGTCGTGGACGATGGCTACGACCTGTTCCTGACGCTGATGCTCTACCCCAACTTCGGATGGGACGAGCCCGCGTATCACCTGGAGGGCGATCCCGAGGGGCGGCTGTTCTCGGAGCTGCTCGTGGACGTGGTCGCCGCCGAGGTCATCGAGCCCTGGGGTGGCGGCAAGTGGCACATGGAGATCTTCCGGTCGGTCAACCCCGAACCGGAGGACTGGAACGGCGAAATGTAGCCGGCGGCTGCTATATAATCGGCCGTCCTGTAGGTTCGAACTGAAGCGCGTTATCTTCCGGAGGAGTCCAATGAATCGCGTGCGCATCCGTTTCGCTGCGACGCTGGTTGCCACAGCTCTGTGCGCCGGATCCGCTGCGGCGGGTCAGGCGACTCAGGCCCCGCCGATGACCTCGGTCCTGGCAGGCAAGAAGTTCACCCCGCCCGTCAAGGGCGAAGCGGCGCTCGAGTACACGTCGCCTGTCACGAAGCGCGAGAAGGTCAGCGGCAAGGACATGGTGGTGACCCGGGTCACGGTGAAGAACACCTCCCTCGGGCCCATTCCCCGCCTCACGATCTCCGAGACGTGGTACGACAAGGCCAACAACGTGATCACGGGCGGACGCGGCATCGTCGAGGGTCTCTTGCAGGTCGGCGAGGTCAAGGTGGTGGTGATCGAAACGCCGTGGGTGAACGGCATGAACGCCAACAACTACAACTTCAGCCACGCGAACGGGACCGTCAAGCCGACGCGCGTGCCGAAGCTCGAAGCTCCCGCCGCCGCGCCGGCGGCCAAGCCGCCGGCGCCTGGCGCCAAGCCGTAGGCATTGTTCAGTGGCGCCGGGGCCCCACCCCCGGCGCGAACTGACGCTGATCCCTCGCCTCGGATCTGCAGGTCCTCGGCTCGGGATGGCCGCAGGCGCAAACCTCTTCTTATCTCAGGGTTGCTTCTCGAAGCGGACCTCGCCCGCTCGCCTGGGCACGGCCACCAGCTGATACGCGGATGTGATGACCTGCGCCGCGACGGCATCTCGCGCGGGCACGTTCTCCCGGTAGCTGCACCACCGTGGCCCCGGCTCTCTCCTCGACAGCCAGAATTTCCACGGCGAAGCCCGCTGAGGGCCGACTGCCGATGAACACGCCAACCACCATCTCGGTGGCGAAGTTGACCTTCGGCTGCTGACGCTCCGGCGCATGCAGACGCCAGAGCGCATTCAGCTCCGCCGCGGTGCGCACGACGGCCTGCCGGGCGTCGTCCATGTTGCTCTGATCGCCGGAGTCCAGCACCCGCGGCGCCGGTGCAGCCTGGAGCAGCGCGGCCAGGAGCAGCATCGCCGTCAGCATCAGCGCACGACGGTGGGAGCCGTCACGGTGAAGCGGACCTGCCGGGTCGCCTCGCGCCGTTCGCCAAGCCGCGAACGAGCCTCGACCGTCAGGACGTAGGGCCCCGGCGCGAGCCCGGTCAGCGGAATCCGGGTCCCGAAGCCGAAGCCGCCGCGATTGCCGGAGAGCTCCTTGGAGTCGCGCTCTTCCTCGACCTTGTAATGGATCGTGCCTTCGTCCGACCGCACAGTGGCGATCACGTCCACCCGTGTGGGGCGTGCGCCCTTCGTTGTCGTAGATCTCCGTGAAGAGCGCCAGCTCGTCGTTCTGCGGCGAAGCTCCTGGTGGCGATCGCCGGCCCCGGCAGCACGCGCCTTGAGCTGCTCGTCGGCCTTCGCCGTCATCATGGCGCCCGCCGACATCGACGTCAGGACGAGACCGCTCATGGTGAATGGCTGCTTGTAATAGTCCGGAATCTCGAGGTCGTAGATGACCGAGCCCGACGCCCCGCCGACGGTGTCGTGCGTCGCCATGCGGATCTGATAGCGGCCGGGCGGCAGATCCATGCGGTTCAGGAATCGCAGGCCCGTCTGTGCGACGCGCGCTTTCGTCTCCGGCCGCAGGTTGAGGGTGAGCGCGTCGGTCTTGCCGCCGCGCTGCTTGCCGGACGCATCCACGGCCAGAAACGCCAGCTCGAGCTTCCCGTTGGCCTCGAGGGTCAGATTGCGTCCGCTCACCTCCACGCCGACAAGCACGGAGGTATTGGGCGCGGTGCCCTTGAACGGCGCAGCAAACGCCCTCATCGTCAGGCCGCTGACCTGGATCGGGCTGTTCAACGCTTCGACCGAGGCCGCCGACGCGCCGCCCGTCGGCTTGGGCGCGGGCTTGCTGTTGGCCTTGGGCGCGAGGTAGCCGCGCCGGGCGCGCACGGTCAGGCCCGGGCGGTTGACGCGAACCTGGATGCGGTGGAACTTGCCGTCCTTCTTGTCCGTTGGCGGGTAGTACGCGAGGACGTAGTAGGAACTGTTGTCGCGGACGATGCGGTCGAACGACGGTCCGGGGTCGTTGCGGTTGACGATCGCGAAGCCGTTGGTTTCCTCGGACAGGGCGCGGAGGTTGTCCTGCGAGAGCTGCAGCTCGTTCATGAGGCCCGAGGGGCCGATGCTGCGCTGGTTCGGATCGTCGGCCACGGCGAACCCGGCCACGCCGATGGTTTCGTCGGCGATGCTGGTCAGGCCGCGCGGGTCGATGCCGTAGATGCTGACGTTCGAGCGGGCGGTGGCCTGGATGGCCTCGCGGATGTCCTGCAGAATCACCGACGCCGAGCTCGTGGGCGTGTCGGGCGCACGGATGATGTCCGTGATGTCGTAATCGATCCCTTCGCTGATGAAGAGCATCGTCTTCCGCCGGCCGCGCACGCCGGCAAACCACTCGGCCACCTGCCGGAGCGCCCGCATCGTGCCCTGGGCGTTGTAGGCGCGCTCCTGCTCGTACGGGTCGGGGATGCGCGAATCCTGAAATGCACCAGCCTGCTGCCGGAAGTACTCGTCATTCCGCGCGATGGTGGCGGACACGCAGCTTCCGGCCCAGGAAGCGATCGACCGACGCCAGCAGCAGGCGCTTGTTGCTCGTGAACTCCTGCGCGGCGTCGGCGCGTCCGCCGCGTGAAGATGACCGCCATCAGATCGTTGGCGCCGAGGTTCCGCTCGATGAAGCGGCGCGCGGCGGCCTTGACGAGCTGCGACCGCAGCGCGTCCACGTGGAGGTCGTCGAGGATCATCACGTAGATGCGACCTTCGAACGGGCGCTCGTTGGTCTCGACATCCGGCTCGATCGGCGTCTCGCTGTACAGCGGCCGGTCGGGCCGCTCGACAGGGATGTCCACGAGCGTGAAGGTCGAAATGGTCTGCGGCTTCCCGTCCTCGAGGACCTGAAAGTCGTCCTTCGTCAGGTTGCGGACGAAGCGGCCTTGCTCGTCGGTGACGAGGGCGTCCACCTCGACGTATTCGACCTGCACCTTGAACGAGGGGGTCTGAAGGTCTGGGGGCGGAGCTTGTGCGGCTTGGCCCGAAGCGGATTGTCCGGCGAGACCGGCGCCGGCCAGCGCCAGCAGGAGCCCGGCCAATGTGAGGCGTCTCATGATGGTTCCCATCCGTGAACAGGGGTCAGGCGCGGCGACCTTGGCCGATTATACCGGCTCGGTTGGGGGCTATACTGGAGAACTGATGTCCGGCAGCCACGAGACCACCGTCGCGACGTCGGAGCCGCAGCCGCCACAGCCAATATCTGGGGGGCTTCCCCTCTCAGCCATCCAGGCGGCCCTTCAAGCCGAGGGGCTCGACGGCTGGCTGCTCTACGACTTCCGCGGCCTGAATCCGATTGCCGCCGACGTCACGGGGGTCGCGCGCCAGGGCGGCCACCTGGCCACGCGCCGCTGGTACTACCTCATCCCGGCAAACGGTCAACCGCGCGGGCTGGTTCACAAGATCGAATCGGGGACCCTCGCGCACCTGCCCGGGGCGACCGCCCGCTACTCGGGACGCCTCCAGCTCGAGGCTGAGCTCGGCCGGTTGCTCGAGGGCCAGCGTCGCCTGGCGATGGAATACTCGCCGAACGGGGCGATCCCGTACATCTCCCGCGTGGATGCGGGCACGGTCGAGCGCATCCGGCAGCTGGGCGTCGACGTGGTGTCGTCCGGCGATCTCGTCCAGCGGTTCTCGGCCGTCTGGAACGACGTGGAGATCGCGACGCACCGATCGGCATCCGACAAGCTGCACCGCATCAAGGATCGGGCGTTCGAAGCGATCGCCAGGCGCACTCACGATCGACAGCCGACGACGGAGTTCGAGATCCAGCAGCTGATGGCGGGGTGGTTCGCGGACGAGGGGCTCGTCAGCGACTCCGCCCCGAATGGTGTCGGCCATGGAAAATGCCGGCAACCCGCACTATCTGCCGACGGAGGCCGTCTCGCGAGCCATCGGTCCGAACGAGCTGGTCCTCCTGGACCTCTGGGGCAAGCTGCAACAGCCCGGCTCGGTCTACGCCGATATCACATGGATGGGGTTCACCGGACGCGACGTGCCGGAACGCTTCGTGAAGGCCTTCGAGGCGGTGGCGGCCGCCCGGGACGCCGCCGTCGATCTGGTCCAGCAGGCCGTCCGGGCCGGACGCGACGTGCGAGGGTGGGAAGTCGACCGGCGGGCGTCGACGGTGCTCCGGGATGCGGGCTATGCCGAGCAGATCCTGCACCGGACCGGCCACAGCCTTGGAGAGACGGTCCACGGGACCGGCGTCAACATGGACGACTACGAAACCCACGACGACCGGCGCCTGCTCGCCGGGACCGGCTTTACGGTCGAGCCGGGCGTCTATCTTTCGGAGTTCGGCGTTCGCTCGGAAATCAATCTTGTCGTCGGGGACCGTGACGCAACCGTCACCGGACCCAGGCAGCACGCGATTCTGGTTCTTGGTTAGGCTATTCGGAGGAACGATGTCCACTCGCAAGACCACCCTGTTCTATGCCCTGCTGATCGCCGTGTCCTCGCTCGCCGTGGGCATGGTGATTTCGTCCAGGCTCGACCTGTCGTCCGAGTCGTCGGCGCAGTCGCTCGCCGTGCCGCCCATGAACAGCGCGCCGGTGACCGGGCCCATCGACGCCCAGACGTTCAGGAACGTCGCCAAGTCGCAGTCGCCGATCGTGGTGAACATCCGCACCGAGACGACGCAGCGCTCGCAGGACCTTTCGGAGTTCTTCGGCGGCGGAGGCCCCGGGCGGCGGCGGCGCGCCGGACGATCTGCTCCGGCGGTTCTTCGGCCAGCCTCCCGGCGACCAGGACGAGCCTGGCCAGAGCGCGCCGAACCGGCGTCGCCGCGAGCAGACGACGGTGGCGGCCGGGACCGGCTTCATCATCAGCAAGGATGGCCTCATCCTGACGAACAACCACGTCGTCGAGGGGGCCAGCAAGATCCAGGTGTCCCTGTTCGGCGAGGACACGGACCAGCTGTACAACGCGAAGCTGGTGGGCCGCGATGCGCTGACCGACAGCGCGCTCATCCAGCTGCTCGAGAAGCCGAATCACCCGCTGCCGGAAGCCAAGTTCGGCGACTCGTCGCAGATGGCCGCCGGCGACTGGGTCATGGCCATCGGCAATCCGTTCGGCTTCGCGCACACGGTCACCGTTGGCGTCATCAGCGCCGTCGAGCGCCAGCCCTTCGAGATGAGCGTGGGCCGCCGGAGCGAAATGATCCAGACCGACGCGGCCATCAACCCGGGCAACTCCGGCGGACCGCTCCTCAACCTGCGCGGCGAAGTCATCGGGATGAACACGGCCATCATCAGCAACGGCCGCGCCGAGGGCAACATCGGGATCGGGTTCGCGATTCCGATCAACACGGTGCGCGACCTGCTGCCGCAGCTGCAGACGGGCAAGGTCATTCGCGGCCGGATCGGCGTGTCGGTCAGCGCCGTGCCACGCGAGGGCTTCGAGGAGTTCGGGCTGACGAGCCGCACCGGCGCGCTCATCTCGAGCGTCGCGCCGAATGGCGCCGCCGACAAGGCGGGCATCGAGCCCGGCGACGTGATCACCGACTTCAACGGCCGCCCGGTGCCCAACATGAACGAGCTGGTCAAGATGGTCACCGCCACCAAACCGGGCACGTCCGTTCCGGTCAAGTTGATGCGCGATGCCAAGGCGCGCACCATCAACGTCGTGGTCGAAGAGCTGGATCTCGAGGCCGAACAGCAGGGCCGCCAGAGCCGCGCGACACCGTCAGACGAGCCGGCCGAGCAGGGCGGCGACAGCTTCGGGCTGGCGATGACCAACCTCACGCCGCAGCGCGCCCGCAGCCTGCAGCTTCCGGCGGGCACCGTCCGGGGCGCTCGTCACCGACGTCGACCCGAATGGACCGTCGGCCGGCGCGCTCAGGCCGAACGACGTCATCCTGTCGGTCAACCGCCAGGCCGTGTCGAACGCGACCGAGGCCGGACGCGCGCTCCAGCGAATCCAGGCCGGCCGCATCGCCCAGATCCTGGTCTGGCGCGGCGACACCGAGGTGTTCGTGACGGTGAGGAAAGAGTAGAGCCACGATGCTGAGTGCAGATTTGAAGATGCAAATTTGAGATCTCAGATTGAGCGATTGCAGATTGATCGAGCGTGTCCGTGAACGCGGGCCACTCACGGTGGCCGCGTTCATGGAGCTGGCGCTCTACCATCCCGAGCTCGGGTATTACGCCCGCGCGGCCCAACGTTCGGGGCGCGCGGGCGATTTTTTTACCAGCGTCGATGTCGGCCCGATCTTCGGCGAGCTCCTCGCCAGACAGATCGTCGAGATGGCCGCGATCCTCGGCTCACCCCCACACGCCTGCGACCTGGTCGAAGCGGGCGCCGGCAACGGCCGCCTGAGCGCCGACATCCTGCGTGCGGTCGAGGCGACAGACCCGCTTCTCCTGCGGCAGCTGCGTCTTCACCTCGTCGAGGCCAGCGCCGCGGCCCGCGCCGCGCAGCCCGGAACGCTCGGCGGGTACGCCAGCCGGCTGACCTCGGCTGGCGGCGATCTGCCGGAGCGTTATCGAGGGCGTGCTCATCGCCAACGAGCTGCTCGACGCCATGCCGGTGCATCAGGTCGTCATGCACGAGGACGGGCTGCGCGAGGTGTTCGTCGTCGAACATCGCGGGCGATTGACTCGCGCGCGAAGGAGCGCCGTCCACGCCGGCGCTGGGCGCCTACCTGGATGCGCTTGGCGTCGACGCTCGAGCCCGGCTGGCGTGTGGAGATCAACTTGCGCGCGCGCGACTGGGTGTCGGACGCTGCCCGGAGGCTGACCCGCGGATTCCTCATCCTGATCGACTACGGGCATCCCGCGGCCGACCTGTACTCCGCGTCGCATGCCTCGGGGACGCTTGACCACGTTCCGGCGCCACACGATCGGCGGCGCCGGAAGGCGCGGACGGCCTCGCGTGGCTTGCGTGCCCGGGCGAGCAGGACATCACGGCGCACGTGGATTTCACGACCGTCGGCCGTGCGGCGGAAGCCGAGGGGCTGGCACGGCCTCGGCTTCATGGACCAGACCTACTTCCTCATGGGCCTCCTTGGACCCGACGGCGGACGCGAGCTCTCGTCCGCCGAGCGCCGGGCCGTCAAGACCCTGATCATGCCCGGTGGCCTTGGCAGCACGTTCAAGGTGATGATCTTCGGCAAGGGCGTGGGTTCGCCGGCGCTCCTCGGCGGTTCGCAGGGCGGCGCGGGTAACATAGCGACCGATGGCGCTCGAACGCGAGATCAAGCTGCGGTTTCCCGGCGTGTCCGAAGCGCGGGGCGCGGTGCTGACGACCGGCGCCACGCCGCGCGGGGCACGGCGGCTGCAGCAGGACAGCCTGCTCGACACCGGCGACGGACTCCTGCGCGAGCGCGGCTGCGCCCTGCGCGTTCGGCAGGAGACCGGGCGCGCGATCCTGACCTTCAAGGGGCCCGTCAGGCCTTCCGTCGCGAAGCTCCGAGAGGAGCTGGAGACACCGGTCCAGGACGCCGCGGTCCTCGTACGCATCCTGAACGAGCTGGGCTTCGACGTCTGGTTCCGCTACGAGAAGCACCGCGAGGAGTTCGCCGGCCGAGATGTCATCATCGCGGTCGACGAAACACCGATCGGCACGTTCGTCGAGATCGAGGGCAGCGAAGAGGGCATCCGGTCGACCGCCGCCGCCCTCGGGCGCGGCGAAGCGGACTACATCCTGGACTCGTACCGGCGGCTGTTCGTCGACTACTGCGCCAGGCGCGAGCGGCCGGCGACCGACATGCTGTTCATCGATGGCTAGGCTGTCGCACGCTCTCGTCCTGACGGCCGGTCTCGGAACCCGACTCGACCCGCTGACGCGCGTCCGGGCCAAGCCGGCCGTCCGCTTCGGCACCAACAAC
This sequence comes from uncultured Alphaproteobacteria bacterium, assembly GCA_963819775.1. GTDB lineage: Bacteria > Pseudomonadota > Alphaproteobacteria > Rhizobiales > Hyphomicrobiaceae > JAKAML01. The sequence continues at coordinate 372,323 of CAWFXM010000008.1, read as the reverse complement.
GTCGATCACTGCACGCGGCTGTGCCACGCCTCCTCGGTGGCGGCGCTGATGGAAGGGCTCAACTCGGGCGCCGTGACGGCGCCGTTCATGGCCGCCAAGGACGCCGATTGCATCATCGTCATCGGCGCGCGGCCGACCGACAATCACCCCGTCGCCGCGACCTACCTCAAGAACGCCGTCAAGCGCGGCGCCAAGCTCATCATCATGGATCCGCGGCCGGCCTTGCAGGGGCTGCGGCGGTATGCGAGCCACGTGCTGCCGTTCAAGTCGGGCACCGACGTGTCGCTGCTCAACGCGATGCTCAACGTCATCATCGAGGACAAGCTTTACGACACCCAGTACGTCGCGGCGATGACCGAGGGCTTCGACGGCTTCCGCGCCAGCATCAAGCAGTACACGCCGGAGAAGATGGCGCCCGAATGTGGGATCGACGCCAAGACCATCCGCGAGGTCGCGCACCTCTATGCCCGCTCCAACCGCTCACTCATCTTCTGGGGCATGGGCATCAGCCAGCACACGCACGGCACCGACAACGCGCGCTGCCTGATCGCGCTTGCGCTGACCACTGGCCAGATCGGCCGTCCTGGTACGGGCCTGCATCCGCTGCGCGGCCAGAACAACGTGCAGGGCGCGTCTGACGCGGGCCTCATCCCGTTCGTCTTCCCCGACTACATCTCGGTCGAGGATGTCCGCACCCGCACGTTCTACGAGGAGCTGTGGGGCACCAAGCTCGACGCCAAGAAGGGTCTCACCGTCGTCGAGATCATGAACGCGATTCACGAGGACAAGATCAAGGGTATGTATATCCAGGGCGAGAACCCGGCGATGTCGGACCCCGACCTGAACCACGCCCGCGCCGCGCTCGCGCATCTCGAGCACTTGGTCGTACAGGATATCTTCCTCACCGAGACTGCGTGGCACGCCGACGTCGTGCTGCCGTCGTCGGCGCATGCCGAGAAGTGGGGCACGTTCACCAACACCAACCGCCAAGTACAGATGGCGCGCGCCGTGGTGCCGCCGCCGGGACAGGCGCGGCAGGACTGGGAGCTGATACAGGACATCGCACAGCGCATGGGGCTCAACTGGGCGTACAAGCACCCGCGCGAGGTTTTCGCCGAAATGTCGTCGGTGATGCCGTCGATGAAAAACATCACCTGGGAGCGCGTCGAGCGCGAAGAGTCGGTCACCTATCCGTGCGACGCGCCCGACCGGCCCGGCAACGAGATCATCTTCGCGTCCTCGTTCCCGACCAAATCAGGCCGCGCCAAGATCGTGCCGGCCGACGTGCGTCCGTCGGCCGAGTTGCCGGATGCCGAGTATCCCATGGTGCTGACCACCGGTCGCCTGCTCGAGCATTGGCACACCGGGTCGATGACGCGGCGATCGACCAATCTCGACGGCCTCGAACCCGAAGCCATCGTCGGTATGAACCCGCGCGATCTCGAACGGCTCGGCATTGCGCCGGGCGCCATGGTCAAGGTCGCCACCCGTCGCGGCGACGTCACGTTGAAGACGCGCGCCGATACCGAGGTCGCAGAGGGCATGCTGTTCATCCCGTTCGCCTTCGCCGAGGCGCCAGCCAACATGCTGACCAATCCGCAGCTCGACCCGATGGGTAAGATCCCCGAGTTCAAGGTCTGTGCGGCGCGGATCGAGAAGCTGGAGAGGACGCGCGAAGCGGCGGAGTAGGTCCCCGTCGGGTTTTCCCGGTCAGGCCGCCTTCCACTTGATCGAGCAGCCCATCGACGGGATTTGTTCTTGAGGCCCCATACCCGTCTCGGCGACGAGCCGCATGCCCTCGAAGAGATCGCGGCGGACGTCGGGGCCGGCGGCGTCTTTGCGGCTCTCGTCGAGGCGGCCGCGATATTGGAGGCCGCCTGTGGCGTCGAACCCGAAGAAATCCGGGGTGCACACGGCGCCGTAGGCCCGCGCGACGGCCTGGCTCTCGTCGTAGAGATAGGGGAACGGGAACGCCATCTCCCGTGCCACCGCCTGCATGTTGGCAAAGCTGTCGTCGGGGTATGTGGCGGCGTCATTCGACGAGATGGCTACGACACCGATGCCGAGCGCTTCGAGGTCGCGCGCGTCGCGCACGATGCGGTCGAGGATCGCCCGGACATAGGGGCAGTGATTGCAGATGAACATGACCAATGTGCCCCTCGGACCCATGACGTCGGCGAGCGCATAGGTCTGCCCATCGGTGCCTGGAAGGTTGAAGTTTGGCGCCTTCCAGCCAAAGTCACAGACCGGTGTCGTCTCAGCCATGCTTCTTCTCCAGGGTCGCGAGCGAATGCAGATGGGGAAGCCTATCGAGCGCCGTGCTTACGGCTCTCGATCGGCTTGTGCGTGCGAGGCAGCCGATCCAAGTTCAAGTTGCAATTCCGGTCAATGGCATGAACCACGCCCGGCGGCATGAGCCCTTGCGACGGTTTGCCGTCGGCGACAGAGTGTGCACCCTGTCGTGAAACGCAGACCACTGGTATACAGGTATACCAAGAGCCCCCGCGGACATGCGGGGCGGAGAAAAGGTTCAAGAAACGATCGGGGAGGACCAGTATGAAAGTCTGCATCTATGGCGCCGGAGCGATCGGCGCGCACATCGGCGTCCTGATGAAGCTTGCCGGCATCGACGTGTCGGTCATCGCCCGCGGCGCAAATCTCGAGGCGATCAAGCAGAACGGCCTCAAGCTCATCATTGGCGGCGAGGAAAAAGTCGCGCGGATGCCGGCGGCGAAAGAGCCCGCCGAACTCGGTCCGCAGGACTTCGTGATCGTCGCGCTGAAGTCGCATCAGGCGTGGGACGCTGCCGACCATATGAAGCCGCTGCTCGGCAAGGACACCGCCGTCGTCACCGCGCAGAACGGCATTCCGTGGTGGTACTTCTATGGCTTCGAGGGCCAGTACGCCAACCTCCAGCTCGAAAGCGTCGATCCGCGCGGCCGCCAGTGGAAAGCCATCGGGCCTGAGCGCGCGATCGGCTGCACCGTCTATCCCGCCGCCGAGATCGTCGGTCCTGGCGTGGTGCGCCACACTTACGGTGACCGCTATGGCCTGGGCGAGCCGACCCGCAAGGAGACCGAGCGCGTCAAGAAGCTCGCCAGCGCGTTCGAAGCGGCGGGCCTCAAGCCAAAGATCTATCCCGAGATCCGCAACGACATCTGGCTCAAGCTGTGGGGCAACCTCTGCTTCAACCCGATCTCGGCGCTGACGCACGCCACGCTCGACGTCGTGGCGACCGATCCCGGCACGCGCATGGTGGCGCGCAAGATGATGGAGGAAGCCGAGACCATCGCCCGGCGCATCGGCGCCCACTTCCGCGTCGATATCGAGCGCCGCATCAATGGCGCGGCTTCGGTCGGCGCGCACCGCACGTCGATGCTGCAGGATCTCGACAAGAAGCGTCCGCTGGAACTCGATGCGCTGTTGTCGTCGTGCAGGAGATGGGCCGCCTCGTCGACGTGCAGACGCCCGCTGTCGATATCGTGCTCGCGTTGACCAAGCAGATGGGCCGTGTCGCCGGTGTCTATCCGGCTTATCCGCAGGACGTGCCCGAGGACGACGGGTCGCACAAGATCTATGAATGAGGCCGGGTGCCGCGCTCGCGACAGCCGGTCGCGCGGCACGTTGAACGTGCCGCGCACTCTCGCTTGCCGAGTGACTTGGGGGCAACGAATTCGCCACCATCACGCCGCGCCGGGGCTGTGGATTTCGCCAGCGCATGGCGGCGACATGAGACACCGTTCGGAGTTGATGCCGTCGGCGGGCCGCATAGTGCGCCAGCAAACGCCCCGAATTCCAGGGCATGTGTGCATGCCCGCGCGGCCGATCGAAATCGGGCAGAACTTTGACGCGATCAAGGTGCCGGCCGGTCCAACGTCGACCGAATTTGCCGGCAAATGAAGCACCGGGAAAATGCATGGTGCGCACCTTTGTTGGCTTGCATCGAGCGGCCTGGCCGCGCATGTTTCCGTCGCGACCGTTGGCTGGCGTCACTCCGCAAGGAGTTGGAAGAGGGCACGACACGGAGACGGTCGCATCACTGACCAACGACAAGCAGAGGCTTTGCGCGCTCGGATTTTTTCGTGCGCGCCTTGCGCCGGAAGGCGTCGGAAAAGTAACTCAGCAGCGGGGTAAAACCTCAGAAGCCGTCGGCCGCATGGCCGGCGGCTTTTTCAATGGCCGGCGATGAGGCATGATGCCCTTTGCGCTGCGGATCGGCGGCTGCGCCGACACGGGAGTTCTCCAGACTTGAGCCACCATCCAATCCACGGCGGACATGACCGGCCGGCCGGCGAGGTCGTGCTGCCGCCGCGCCAGCCGGTCAGCGTGCGCCGCCGCCTCTATGAAATCATGGAACTCGGCCACGGCGAGGACCGCACCAGCCATGTTTTCGATACCGCACTGGTCATTCTGATCGTGCTCAACGTCGCCGCGTTCGTCGCCGAGTCGGTACCGAGCCTGCACGCAGCCTATGGCCGGCAGTTCGCACTTTTCGAACTGTTCTCCGTCGGCGTCTTCACGCTCGAATACATCACGCGGTTGTGGATCGCGGTCGAGGTCCCTTATCTTCAGAGGCTGTCGCCGTTCGCCGCCCGGCTGAAGTTCGCCCGAAGTCCAGCGCAGATCATCGATCTCCTCGCCGTCCTGCCGTTCTATCTCGGACAGTTGTTCGCGATCGATCTGCGCGTGCTGCGCGCACTGCGCATGTTGCGGTTGCTCAAGCTCTCGCGCTATTCGCCGGCCATGCACACGCTGATCCGCGTCGTCTCGAACGAGCGTCGCGCGCTGTCCGGCGCGGCGCTGCTGCTCGCCGCGGCGGTGCTGTTCGCGTCGACCGGCATCCACTTACCTCGAGAGCGATGCGCAGCCCGACAAGTTCGGGTCGATCCCCGAATTGGCGTGGTGGGCCGTGGCGACGTTGACCACTGTCGGCTATGGCGATCTGACGCCCGTCACGCCGCTCGGCAAGGTGTTCGGCGGCATCGTGATGGTGGTCGGGCTGTGCATTCTCGCGCTGCCGGTTGCGATCATCTCGACCGGCTTCGCTCAGGAGGTCAATCGCCGCGACTTCGTGGTCAACTGGTCGCTGATGTCGAAGATCCCGCTCCTGGCCGAGCTCGACGCGCGCAGGTCGCGGCACTCGTCATGCCGCTGTTCCACGCCCATAATTTTCCGCCCAACGTCGAGGTCATCGCCGCGGGTGCGCAGGGCAACGCCGATCTTCTTCATCGCATCGGGGCATGTGCGACGGCGAACGGCGTCGAGTGACCACAGCTACCGCTCGGGCGATGTGTTCGGCGGCATCGGCGCACTCGGCGGCGGGTTGCACAGCGCGACATATGTCACCGCCTGGCCGCTGCCGGCTGCTCAAGCTCTATCAGGAAGACTTCAAGCGGCTGGAGATGGCGGCGCCCGAGGTGGCCGGTCGCATCCGCGCCGCGGTTGCGCGCCATCACATTCTCGAAGCAAAACAGGAATTGGGGGACCGCAGCGAGCAGGACGCGTGATGCCCGAAGCCCGAAGTCGGGCTTTCGACTGAAGTGCGACGTTCAAATGCGCGCGCGGACGGCGACGACGGTCGTGTTGTCCTGGTGCGGATCGCGCATCGCCTCGACGCCGCGGATCAATGCGCGAGACACCGCCTCCGGGCCATCGGTGGCGTAGGCCGAGATGATGCGCTCGATCTCGCTCGTATCCAGCGTATGCAGGCCGTCGCTGGCCAGGATCACATAGTCGCCCGGCTCGATGACCAGCGGGTGCCTCGACAGATCGACCAGATCGAGTTCCTCGCCTGTGACGGCCGAGCGGAGCATGTGCCGGCGCGGATCGCGGCGTGCGTCCTCCTCGGTCATCACGCCGGCTGCGGCCAACTGATCGAGCTCGGGCGCCAGTGAATGGTCCTCGTTGAGCAGCGCGATCTCGCCGCGGCGATAGAGCAGCAGCGGACTGTCGCCGACGCTGACCCATTCCACGCCGGCATCCGAGAATACGACACCGACCAGCGTCGAGCCCATGCCGGACAGCAGCGGGTTGTCCTCGACCTTCTCTGCGATCGCGCCGTTGGCGGCTTCGAGCGCACCGATCAGCCGTTCCTGCGTGCTGCCCGCGTCACGCCCGGCATAGGCCGCGATGAAACGTTCGCACGCGATGCGGCTGGCCAGCGCGCCGCCTGCGTGGCCGCCCATGCCATCGGCCAGCACGGCGACGACATGGCCGTTCGCCGGCTGCGACAAAGCGGGGCCGGGAACGAAAACATCGGTTCCCGGCCACACGAGTGCGGTGTCTTCCTGGTAGTTCCTGGCGCCTTGCGTGGCGTTGCAGGCGTGTTCGAACGCGCTCATCAGGCCTTGTTTTCAGTGATCTCGGACCAATCGAAGTCAGCGCCGCAGAATGGCACGAACACGAGTTGCGTGCGACCCATGACGATCACGTCCATGCTTTCGAGCGCCACCGCGCCGGTAGGCCGCTTGTCGTTGACCGAGACGACGTTGGTCTTGGCCAGGTTGGGCACGAACAAGAACGAGCGGTCGGCCGCGTCATAGCGCACGTAGGCCTGCTCCTCCGACGAAATCGCCGCATCGCCGAAATCGAGCGGAATGCGATTGGATGGGGCGCGGCCGATGGAGTTGTTGCCTTCGAACACGGGGCGGTAGGACCCGAGACCCGGACCGCCGACGACGACCAGCCAGCCCACCACCGGGTCCTGCGCGAACTCGCCACGCTTCAAGGTCTGGCGGCCTCGGACGAGCTGCGTGCGCGCCACGTCTTCGGCGGGCTTGGGTGCAGACGCCTTCAATACGCGCGTCGTCGGCGCGCTGTCGGCTTCGATGTGACGGTCCATGGCACGCTCCGATCCACGCTCTTGGGCTTTGAGTGAGGTCTGCGCCTTGACCTCGCGGGCGGCCTCGGCGGCCGAGGGGGTAGCGGGGCCATCCTTGCGCATCGGGATGGTCGCGTCAGGATCGGGGCGCTTGCCCTCGCTGGACGAGGCGACGGGCAGCGGCGGCGGGGCTGCGATGGTGGCCAGCTCCCGGCTTCCAGCGCCATCAGCGGGCAGGTCCGCCGCGGCCGGACGGGCTGTGGGGTGCATGTGGTCGTCGCGGCTCGCCGCCACCAGCGCATCCTTCAACGAGCCGAGAAAGCGGTTCGACCGCGATCCGGACTGTCCACCCGCTCCTTGCCCCATCCGTGCGTTCTCCTCTGCCATCGCGCTCTCCTCTCGATACCACATCACGTCGTTCGTCCGTCAAATTCAGATCATGCCATCGAAGGCGGCCGCGGGCTCTTGGCCCGTCACGCCAACTGCAGGTGAAACGTCAGAACGGCGTCGCCGAGCACGACCGTGTCGCCATGACGGAGCCGCGCCTCGCCGACGCGGCGCCCGTTGACGACCACTCCATTGCCGTCGGCGCTCGATAGATCCTTGATCATGAACTCGGCGTCGTCGTTGTGATGAATGACCGCGTGATGGCGGTGCACGGTGCCGACGTGCAAGCGGATGTCGTTGTCGTCGTCGCGGCCAATGCGCACCATGCGGCGGCCGATCCAATAGGACGAGCGCTCCACGCCGCCGGCGAATTCGATCCAAGCGTCGGCCGGCCATTTCGCGATATCGCGGGTTTTGACCTGGGTTCCCGTGCGCTCGTGCCGGCCGCGCCGCATGGCGAGCGTCATGTCGGAAAAGCGCGTGCGATTGAGCGCGCGGCCGAGGATCGTCAGCGGCAGCAGCGCAAGCATCACCGCGATGCCGATGGCCAGCGCGGGCGCCTTGTCATAACCGATCGCGATCCACACCTCCGCCTGGCGCGCGAACGCCACGGCGCTCTCGACGAGCGCGGCCAAAGTGTCGATGAAATCGGAAAAGTCCGGCATGCTTCTGCCTTTATAGTCGAGGTGACCACTCTCGAAACGCTTCGCGGCAGCAACAAGGCCGCAAAGCGGCGCGCCGGCGATTTGTTCATCGGTCATTCACCGCCCCTGCCGTCGCCACAATCCTGCGCCATAGGCTCGATGTGAGACAAGGATTCGAGCCAGTCCAGAAGCTCGAGCGATCGATCGGAGGCGGGGGCGGTTGTCGTGAAACCCAGGACAAGTCACGTGGGATTCGAGGGGGTATGACCAACCTCCTCGCGCTGCCGAACGGGACCGAGCTGGTCGGCGACTACCGCATCGAGCGCGTGCTCGGCGCCGGCGGCTTCGGCATCACCTATCTCGCCGACGAGATCGCGCTCGCCCGCGCGCGTCACCATCAAGGAATACTTTCCCGTCCGACTTCGCCGCCCGCGTCACGGCGCGCACGATGCCGCGCCGCGCTCGCAGGACTGCGCGGGCGACTACCAGCTGGGGCCTCGACCGCTTCATCGAGGAAGCGCAGACGCTGGCGCAAGTTCAACCACCCCAACATCGTCCGCGTCTACCGCTACTTCCGCGCCAACAACACCGGCTACATGGTGCTGCACTTCGAGGAAGGGCAGAGCCTCAAGGCTGGCTGAAGAGCCTCGGCCGCGCGCCGCGCCAGAAGGAGCTCGACCGCATCGTCGCGCCGCTGCTCGATGCGCTGGAGCTGATCCACACAGGCCGACTTCCTGCATCGCGACATCGCGCCCGACAACATCATCATCCGCAAGGACGGCTCGCCGGTGCTGATCGATTTCGGCTCGGCGCGCGGCGAGATCGCCGCGCATTCCAAGACCGTGTCGGCGCTGGTCAAGCCCGGCTACAGCCCCTACGAGCAGTATGCCGAGACGAGCCAGCCAGCAGGGCCCGTGGACCGACATCTATGCGCTCGGCGCCACGCTCTATCATGCGGTCACCGGCAAGCGGCCGCCGGATGCGCCCTCGCGCATGGTCAAGGACGAGTTCGTGCCGGCGCGCGAGGCGGCGCTGAGCTCCTACCGGCCGGGCTTCCTCAAGGCCATCGATCGCGCACTGGCGCTCCAGATCGAAGCAGCGCCCGCAATCGGTCGCCGCGTGGCGCGGCGATCTGCTGGCGCCCGAACCGCCCAAGGCCAACTGGCTGTCACGCACCCGGGGACAATCCCCGCGCGTCGACGCCGACGTCGATATCGTCGCAGCCGTTACGCAGCCGCTGCCCGATGTGCCCGGCCCGCAGGGCGGCCTTCTGGATTTCGTCGACAAGCTGAAGCGTCCGTCGCCCGCTCGCCCGCCGCCCGCGCCGGTGCGGCCGATGTGAAATCGCAAACGCGGGCGCCGCAAGCGGCAAATGGCGCGGCGAACGCGGCGACCGTGAAGGTCGAACCGCAGCCGGCGCCACGCATCCTCGCCAAAGGCCGCAAAGCCAAGGCGGGCGCGCCGGCGGCTCCGGCGGCAGTGCCGGCAGCGGCCGTTGCGTTACCGGTTGCCGTCGCGCCCGAGCGCCGCGCCCCACCGAAGCCGCGGCGGAGCTGGGTCGGTCCGCGGTTTCGCCCGCTGCTGTTCAAGCTCGTCATCGGCGCCGGCATCGCCAGTGCGGCGGTGGCCATGCAGGACAAGCTGCCGAGCTTCCAATCAGCGCCGTCCTCGCGCGCCCGGCTCGCGCCAGTCCGCTGCCTCGGCGGCGCCGCTCGGCGAGCTCAAGGGACACAAGGGCGCGGTCGGCGCCGTCGCCTTCACCGACGATGGCCGCTCGATCGTCACCACGGGCGACGACCGAACGCTCAGGATCTGGAGCGCCTCGACCGGCGGCCTGTCGCGCACCATCGCCCTCGACGGCGGGGCGGCGACCTCGATGGCGATCATGGGCACGCGCGCTCTGACCGGGCACACCGATGGCCGTGCGCTATTGTGGGACCTCGATCGCGGTGACAAGCCGTCGGTATTCAAGCGCAACGAGGCCGATGTCTGGTCGGTGACGTTCGCGGGCGAGCCCAATCGCTTCGCCGTTTCGACGCACGACTGGAAGGTCGCTTTGTGGGACGCCGGCACCACGTCGGCCCCGTTGCATGTCTTCGACGGCCACGAGAGCGCCGCGCAGGCCGTCGCCTTCTCGCGCCATCGCCGGCTGCTGGCCTCGGGCAGCGCCGACAAGACGGTGAAGCTGTGGAACCTCGAGACCCTCGATCTCGAGCGGACCTATCGCGGGCACTCGGACTTCGTCACCGCGCTCGCCTTCTCGCCCGACGGCAAGACGCTGGCGTCGGCCAGCCTCGATGGCAGCATCCGCCTGTGGTCGACCTCGTCGAACCGGCTCGTGCGCAAGTTGACGGGCCACAAAGGACGCGTCGGCAGTCTCGCATTCGCGCCATCGGGCGATACGCTGGCCTCGGCCGGCGACGACGGCACCGTGCGGATCTGGGACCACAAGCGCGGCCGCACCTCGCGCACATTCATCGGCCACGCGGGCGCCGTCAAAGCGGTCGCTTACGCGCCGGACGGCAAACGCATCGCAGCGGCAGGCGACGACGGCATCGTGCGCATCTGGCCGGCGGTGACGCTGCTTCCGCGTCGCGACGATTGATATCCGCGCCGGTTGCCTTTTTGATCGCTTCAGGTAGCCTGACGACTTTGCTACCGCTCCGAGGCAAGCCTCGACGCGGTGTGGGCACCCGAAGGCACCGCGCCGGATGCCGTGTGGGCATCTGAAGGCGCAAGCAAAGTGTGCCGGATGCTGTGTGGGCATCCGAAGGCGCAAGAAAAAGTCGGTCAAACCGGTACGACGCGGTCCTTGGCGAAAGCGACGGTGACGGTCGTGCCGCGCGACGGCTCGCTCGCGATGGCGAGGCCCGCCCCATTGGCCCGCGCCAGTGCGCCGACCAAAGGCAGGCCGATACCGAGGCCGCCCCCCTCGCGCCGCGATATGGTTACGCGATCGTTCTGTACGCCGGCGTTGGCGATTTCTTCGCGCGTCATGCCACGGCCGGAATCCCGGATCTCGAGTTCCACCTGGCCTTCGGCGTTGTGCCGCGTGACGAGACGGATTTCGCCACCAGGCCCCGTGAACTTCAGCGCATTGTTCAAGAGGTTGAGCGCGATCTGGCGGACCGCGGTCGCATCCGCGATGATGTGCGGCAGGCCGGGCGCCAGATCGGCGGCCATCGCGAGACCGGCCGCGTCGGCCAGCGGGCGCATCGACGACACGCAGCGGTCGGCGACGGCATTGAGGTCGATTTCGGTGAAGACCATGGCGGGCATCGACGAGCCCTGGTCGAATTCGATCGCGGCTGTCACATCGCCGAGCATGTTGCCGATCACCATGAGTGCATGCCGTGCGCTGTCGTAGATGTCGGAGGCGTAGCTGCGATAGCGCGCGTTCTCGATCGGGCCGAGACGCTCGTCGCGCATGATCTCCGCCGCCGCGACGATCGCGCTCAACGGTGTCTTGAGTTCGTGCGCCAACTTGGCCAGGCGGACGCTTTGCACGCCCCCGACGTCCTCGGGGACGCTGTCAGCATGGACTGGCCCGTGGGCGACCGGGATCGAAGTCTTGTCGTCGCCATGGGCCGTGTCATTCTCGGCGGTCGGTTCGGGTGGCGGGCGTGCGCGCATGCTTTGTCCCTCCCGAAAGTTCTGGCCTTCCCGGATGCGCCGCGCGATCTCCCGCAACGTCGCGGCGTCGTCGGACGTGGGTCCCGGCGTCGGTTTGGGCGCTGTCTTGGGTGAAGTCTGCGCCGTGGCGGGCGGTTTGTCTGCATATCCGATCTCGACGACGGCCAGCGCCTGTTGGTGCGCGCCGGTGACGAACACGGCATCGCAAACGGCGGTGCGTGGACCGCTCGATGTCCAGAATGTCAGCGTCACGCTGCAGCGTGTGCCCGGCGCCATGCCGTCCGCTAGCTCGCGCAGGCGCGTGATCGCCGGCATCGCCGGATCGAGGGGGAACGTCTCGCGCACGGTCGACTCGGGGATCGGTGTGGCCGACGCGCGGCAAAGCACCCAACCACGAACGCCCACCGCTGTTGGCCGCCTCGATCCGCGCCGTGGCCAGGGCGATGACGATGGCCGGGCCCGACGCGGTGGCCAGAATGCGGTCGAACTCATGCTCTGGACGATGCGGCGTCAGACTCGGGCTCATTGCTGGAACTCTGATCAGGGTAAATGTGTTAGCGCGAACAGCTCGTCGCGTCCATGAGCGCGGGTGTCGCTAAGGCCCGGCTGCGGGCCCATCCCCAAATCCGGGTCACAATCCGTGCTATGTTCTGGGTCCTGCAATTCGCCCTCGCTTAGCGCTCCGCGTCGGCTATATTCGGCGCATCGGCAGAAATCTGCCGGCGCAGCGGTGGCCGGACATGCTTTCCTTCGAGGCGCGGCGCGGTCACGATGTCTTTTGGAGGAGACGCCCAATGTTCGAGAAGCCATCGATGGAAATTCCCGACGCCGTTCGCGATATGGCCGAACGCAACGTCGAGCAGACGCGTGCGGCCTACGGGCAGTTCATGGACATGGCGCGGCAGGCTCAGTCGATGCTGACCAAGTCGCAGGGTGCGATGGCCGTCAGCGCGCTCGAGATCCAGGCCCGCGTCATGCGCTTCACCGAGCAGAACATCGATTCGAGCTTCAATCTCGCGACCGAGCTGGCCCGCGCCCGGGATTTCAAGGAATACCTCGAAATCCAGACCCGCCACGCCCAGAGCCAGATGCAGACCTATACGCAGCAGGCGCAGGAGCTGGGCCGGCTGATGACGGAAGCGGCCCAGAAGGCGCAGCCGAAGTCGTAACGGTTTCCGCGTCCGGAACGGCCGGCCGACCCGATCGGAAGCCCGGCCATAGCGTGTGCGACAGGATATTTGCGGTCCAGTTGCAGGCGCGCCCTTTCGCATCGCCGTCGCAGACGTGCGGTTTTGACTTGACGGGTATGCCGGTGGAGCGCTTTAGATCCCCGACGACATCGCGGCGAGCGGCGCAACAGCCCACGCCAGCGTTGTGCCGCCTTAGCTCAGCTGGTTAGAGCGCTAGATTGTGGATCTAGAGGTCCCCCGTTCGATCCGGGGAGGCGGTACCAATAAAATCAACGACTTAGAAAAAATTCTCTTACATTTTTCGAAATTGTTAAGACGCCCTGGTCACTTGTTCGGGTGTCGTCTGTCGTCCATACAGGACAAATCACGGCAGCCTGCGCGAAATGCAGAAAGTCCCTTCAAATTGCGGACTTCAGCGGTACGTCGGTCTCTCCGAGATGGCCGAGGCTTTGAGCGTATTCATCAAGACGCTCGACCGAATGGTCGCCGACGGCAAGTTCCCGCGGTCGGTGCGGCAGTCACCCAATCGCGTGGGCTGGGCGGTCGAGACGGTGCGCGGTCACTTGCAGTCACGCATCGAGGGCGTGACCAGACTGGCCGTATCCGACCCCGACAAGCTCGCCCCTGAGGACATCGAACCGACCATGCGCGAGCTGGGGCGCCCGGCTCGTGGCCGAGCACATCGGCGAGGCCGCGTCGCCAGACCAGATCCGGCTCGTCATCGACCATCCGGCGCCGGGCTCCGATATCTCGTCGAGCCGGGCCGAACTGCTGCAACAGCTCGAGGCGTTGTGCGGGCATTTCCGCTACGACCGCGCCATCGTCATTGCCGCCAGCCTGTTCCCGGCCATCCGCGAGTAGCTCGTCAACGACTTCGGTCTCAAGTGGGCGCGCGACCCCGACCAGCTTCGCCGCTTCGCCGTCGGCTGCCTCGACGACGAGGCCTGGGCCGAGTTCGAGGATGCTCTGGCTCAAACGCCGAATGGGACGGCGGGGGCGGCATGAGGGGCTCGCACAAGCGCCTCGGAGTAGGCGGCATTTGCCGCATCGCCCGCGCCAGCCTTCCAGAACATGCCCGGTGCTTGAGGTGCCTGGCAAACTCGCCGCCTGACTCAAACGAAACAGCCTCCGGAGAACCCGGGGCGGTTCAGGTCTTGCCCAGGGCAGCAGTTCACGTCGACGTCAACCCAAGTGCCGATACCGGCATGTGAACGTCCTATCAACGTCGGCGTCGCTTTGTCTCAAGTTACCTCAAGAGCTGTATGGCCTATACAGTTACCAAAACGGTGGGGAGGATTGGCTAGTGAGTGCTTTTATGCCGAAAATGCGCGCCATCGGCGTGCCCGTGAATGACTATTACGTCGAGCACTTCGTCGACATTCCGAAGTTCCGCTACAACAAAATTCCTCTCAAGTCCGTGTCCAAGGACAAGGACGGCTTCAATCTCAAGCTCGATGTCAAGGAGAGCCCGGAATACTGCATCGCCCGCAAGGACGTTGCGGCACCCAACTCGGGCGGCAACACGACCAACGTCTTCCTCGGTCTCGTGGCGCTCTATTCGGCGATGCAGGTGGACGATCCAGTTCAAGGTCATTATTCCCGACGACAGGTCGTCCATCGCCCAGCAGGAAATCGACAACTTCGTCTACAACGACGTCAACGTCGTGCAGGTGCATACGCCGATCTGGGGCCCGCGCGAGTGCTTCAACGGCAATGCGCACGGCCGCACCTATCTGCTCGTCTCGCCTCATCCCCCCATCGACACGCTGGACGACGAGATCAAGAAGCGCTTCCGCCGCGCCGACGACGTGCCGATCATCACCCCGGGTTATCTCAACAGCTATCTCGGGCCCCAGATCATCGTGCCGACCGGCATCGGTTTCGATTCGATCAAGCCGCGTGTCGGAAACAACGACGTCATCGTCTGCCTCAACGACGACGAGCTGATCGAGAAGTTCGGCACTCAGATCTACCCGGACGAGATGTCGGACGATGTGTTGCTGAGCATCACCAAGCGCTTTACCAATAACCACAATCCGCACATGGACCCGAGCATGACTTTCGCGCTCGGCTTCTCCAACGGTGGCTCGCTCACCTGCTATCAGTACCAGAACAAGCAGTTCCTGATCCACTTGCCGCTCGACATCGCCGAATCGACCCGCACCGCAGCCGAGTTCGGCGATCCGCAGGTCGATCCGGCTCTGGCCGGCAAATTCGGCGTCGGACGCGGCGACTTCGCGGGTTACCGGCCATCTATTCTACCCCTACTTCGTCGACGCGATGAAGGACGGCGTCAAGGCAGCCTGCGCCGCCTCCGAGCTGGGCGCCGCTCTGTCCGCACTGATGCACCATTCGAAGAAGTCGAACATCGCCACCTTCGATCCAGATGCGCTGAACAAGCTCGTCGTGCGCTGTATCGACAAGGTCGAAAGCAACTCGTTCAAGGGAAGCGTTCTGCAATCCACCTGATCGCAGCTCCATCTCCGCCTTAGACTCGATTAGCCGGTTCGACGCTGGCTCGCGTCCTTCATCCTCAAACAAACGGTCACGCACATGAATCCGCTTGGAAAAGTCTTGGTCGCCCAGGGTGGCGGCCCCACCGCCGTCATCAACCAGTCGATGGCCGGCGTCGTTCTGGAAGCCCGCAAGTTCCGCCAATGTCGAGCTGGTCTATGGCGCCAGCCACGGCGTCTCTGGCATCGTCTCGGAAGACTTCCTCGACCTGACCCAGGAGACCAGCCACAACATCGAGTTGGTGGCCAATACGCCCTCGTCGGCGCTCGGCTCCACCCGCGACAAGCCCGATCTCAAGTACTGCCAGGAAGTCTTCCGCGTGCTCAAGGCGCACGGCATCGGCTATTTCTTCTACATCGGCGGCAATGATTCCTCGGACACCGTGCGCATCGTCAGCGAAGAAGCCAAAAAGGCCAATTACCCGCTGCGCTGCATCCATGTCCCGAAGACGATCGACAACGACCTGGTCGGCAACGACCACTGCCCGGGCTTCCCCTCGGCGGCGCGCTTCGTCGCGCAAGCCTTCATGGGGGTGAATCTCGATAACGCCGCGCTGCCCGGCGTCTATCTCTCCGTCATCATGGGCCGCCATGCCGGCTTCCTGACTGCCGCCTCGGCACTGGCCAGGAAGTTTCCCGATGATGGCCCGCACCTGATCTACATCCCCGAGCGAACCTTCAAGATCGACAAGTTCCTCGGCGACGTCAAAAAAACCTACGAGAAATACGGGCGCTGCGTGATCGCCGCCTCCGAAGGCATCCACGACGAAAGCGGATCGCCGATCATCACCCAACTCGCCAAGCAGGTGGAAAAGGATGCCCACGGCAACGTGCAGCTTTCCGGCACCGGCGCGCTCGCCGATCTCTTATGCGAGGAGGTCAAGGCCAAGCTCGGCATCAAGCGCGTGCGCGGCGATACCTTCGGCTATTTGCAGCGCTCTTTCCTGGGATGCGTGTCGGACGTGGATCAGCGCGAGGCGCGCGAAGTCGGCGAAAAGGCCGTGCAGTTCGCCATGTGGGGCGATCGCGACGGCTCGGTCGCAATCCGCCGCACCGGCGACTATTCCGTGGACTATCACCTGATGCCGCTGGAAACCGTGGCCGGCAAGACGCGCGTGATGGAGGACGAGCTCATCGCCCCCTGCGGCACGGATGTCACCGACGCCTTCCGTACGTATCTGCGCCCGCTGCTCGGATCGGGCATGCCTGACGCCCACCGGCTGCGCCGTAACAAAGTGCCGAAGATACTCAACGCTGGCTGATCCGGTAGCCACCGGACGGTGGTCCTTGCTATTGGCATTTTTGAGATACCAAGCCGCCGACTTGCCGAAATGGAGTTTCAGGAACTCCAACGGCAGCGCGCTCGGGATCAGCGCCCGTGCTGATCCCGAGCCGCTGCAACTTCTCGGCCGTGACAGGCCCCACCTCGTGAAAGTCTGAGACCGGCAACCGCGCGATAAAGTCGGGCCCGGCCTCAGGCGTTGCCGTTGTCCCAGCCGCGCACATCGACGAAGTGGCCTTCGATGGCGGCGGCGGCGGCCATGATCGGCGACAGCAGGTGGGTGCGGCCGAGGCGGCCCTGGCGGCCTTCGAAGTTGCGGTTGGAGGTCGAGGCGCAGCGCTGCTTGGGCTTGAGCTGGTCGGGGTTCATGCCGAGGCACATCGAGCAACCCGGCTCGCGCCACTCGAAGCCCGCCGCCTTGAAGATCTTGTCGAGACCCTCGGCCTCGGCCTGCTCCTTCACGAGGCCGGAGCCGGGCACGATCATGGCGTAGGCGAGCTTCGACGACACCGTCTTGCCCTCGACCATCCTGGCCACCGCGCGCAGGTCCTCGATGCGGCCGTTGGTGCAGCTGCCGATCCACACCACGTCGAGCGGGATGTCGGTGATCTTGGTGCCGGGCACGAGGCCCATGTAGTCGAGCGCCCGCACCATCGAGGCGCGCTTGTTCTCGTCGGCGACGTCGGCGGGGTTGGGCACCACGCCGGAAATCGCCACCACGTCCTCGGGGCTGGTGCCCCAGGTGACGATCGGCGGCAGCTTGGCGGCGTCGAGCTTGACCACGCGGTCGAAGTGGGCGCCGTCGTCGGTCTTGAGCGTTTCCCAATACTTCATGGCCATGTCCCAGGCGGCGCCCTTGGGCGACTTCGGCCGGTCCTTGATGAAGGCATAGGTCTTCTCGTCGGGCGCGATCATGCCGGCGCGGGCTCCGCCCTCGATCGACATGTTGCAGACCGTCATGCGGCCTTCCATCGACAGCGAACGGATGGCCTCGCCCGCATACTCGATGACGCGAGCCGGTGCCGCCGGCGGTGCCGATCTCGCCGATGATGGCGAGGATGATGTCTTTGGCGCCGACGCCGGGCGGGGTCTGCCCGTCCACCTGGACGAGCATGTTCTTGGCCTTCTGCTGGATCAGCGTCTGGGTGGCGAGCACATGCTCGACCTCCGACGTGCCGATACCGTGCGCCAGTGCGCCGAACGCGCCGTGCGTCGAGGTGTGGCTGTCGCCGCAGACGATGGTGGTGCCGGGCAGCGTGAAACCCTGCTCGGGGCCGACGACGTGGACGATGCCCTGGCGCTCGATCGAGCTCATGGAAATATTCGATGCCGAAGTCCTTGGCGTTCTGGGCCAGCGTCTCGACCTGCACGCGGCTTTCGACGTCGGCGATGCCGTGCGAGCGGTCGGTGGTCGGCACGTTGTGATCGACGACGGCGAGCGTCTTCTCCGGCGCGCGCACCTTGCGGCCCGCCATGCGCAGTCCCTCGAACGCCTGCGGGCTCGTCACCTCGTGGATCAGATGCCGGTCGATGTAGAGCAGACACGTGCCGTCGGGCTGCCGGTCGACCACGTGGTCGTTGAAGATCTTGTCATAGAGGGTGGTGGGAGCGGCGTCGGCCATGGCGCGTAATCCTCGGGTGCGATCCGGGTTGTCAGGTGAGTTGCCGCCTAGATAGCGCCGTCGCGACCGCGACGCAATCGAACGGGCGGCGGTCGCGCCACGGCGGCGGTTTTGCGGCACTGAATCGAAAAAGGGCCGCGCCCGGAAGCGCGACCCGATCCAAGTCGTGCGGCCCTTATCGGTCCGGGCCGAACGTTACTTCAACATGCGGAGCAGAGCCTTGCCCGCGCCCTTGCGCAGCTCGTCGCATTCGATGGTGCGGTCGCCATCGGGGTTGGCCGCGCGGAACGTGTTCTTCACCAGGATCAGCCACTCGAGACGGCTGATCTTGCCGTCCTTGCGCAGCGTGTCGGCGGCGGCGAACTGCGCCTTCGACAGGCGGTCCTTGACCTCGCTGGCCTCAAGCGTGCGGTCGCCGTCCGGGTTGATCTTGGCGAACACGACGAGTGCGCGCTTCTTGGCCTCCAGGAGCGTCATGGCGCCGTCGTTGTCGGGATCGATGGCATTGAGCGCGGCGCAGCTCTTCGGAGCGGCCTTCTTGGGGCTTCCGGCCTCGGCAGTGGCGGCGAGCGAGATGCCGGCGAGCGCCGCGACGGCAAGGGCGAGCGTTGTATTTTTCATGGCTGGGCCTCGAGTTGGTTCGGATCGATGATTTGATGTCTCAACTTAGACTGTTGCCATTACCCTACTCGATGCGGCGATGCAACATGGCGGATCAAACCGAAGCCGCAGCACGGGGCTTCGCTACATTGGCCACACGGCCACGCGCCATCCGGCCGGCTCCCGGAACGGGAGTCGGATGGCGCAAAGCAAAATGGGGAGCGGGGCGCGACGGTGCCGCGGTCTTCCGCAGGGTGAGTAGTCTGGCTCCGTGACGCCCCGCTGTGCGCGGAGGTTGTCCGTCGGCCGGTCCTGCGGGGATCGCACCCGTGGTGTCCGGCTCGCCTCGCGCGGCCCAGAGATCGTTAGGCTCCAGACCGCCGACATTCGCAGGCCGCATCCACTCTCCACGTGACCGCCAGTGCTGGCGGGTCGCCGGATCAGGCCCACAGGCGCGAGACGGTCTCGAGCCCGTCCCCATGGGCGGGACCAGGGCAGGATAGCGCGGGGAAATGGGGGCGGGGATAAGCGCGGACAGGGCGGATGAAAAAATCGTCGAGGTGCTTTGAACCTTCCAGCGGCATGGCGCGACCAACCTCATGTCAAGGCGATCACGCCACCCGCGCTTCGGAGAGGACCACCCCCATGTTTCTTCGCCCCCGCAATCTCGTCAGCACGGCGTCGCTCATCGTGCTCGGCTTCGCCGCCGTCCAGGCTGCGACCACCGCCGCCAAGGCTCACTCGCAGGGCCAGTGCGCCGACTCCGTCGTCACCAGCTGTAATGCCGCCTTCCCCAACAACTACCCCGGCCGCATCGCCTGCGTGAACACGGGGCTCGACGCCTGCCAGGGCCATTCCCACGGCGGTGGCGGCGGCAAGAAGTCGGCGTCCGACAACCTCACCTCGGGCGGCGGCGGCGAAGGCGCGCGGTCGAGCCGCTTCAAACTCAGATAACCCGTTCGAGCGCCAGCAGGAGCGGCACCCCCGCGCTCCCCTACCTGCGCTCGCGCCACGGCCGGCTTCCCCCCGCCGGCCGTGGCCTCGATCTGTCTGTCGGGATGGTGACGATCGCCCAACCCACGGCACCGTCATGCCGGTCGGCTGCACCGGGATCCAGTTCGCCGCGCACGCCAATGCCCGCGGCTTGATGGATCCCGGCAACGAGTGCCGGGATGACAGCGTAGCGGATGTCGGTGCGGAGGAGAGCTGCGTGGCGTACGATGCGCCCTCAATATTTCCACTGCCGCGCTTTGGCGACGAGGAAGTCGCGCAAGACCTGCACCTTCTTCGAGGTTTTCAATTCCTCGGGATAGACGAACAGGATCGGCATGGTCGGCGGGTCGATCTCGGTCAGCACGGTGACGAGGTCGGTGCCTTCCTCCATCATGTAGTCGGGGATCATGCCGACGCCGATGCCGGCGCGGATGGCGTGCAACATGCCGACCACCGAGTTGACCTTGAACGCCGGCTGTCGCGGCCCCTTGCCGTTGCGGCCGACCGTCTCGATCCAGGTGATAGCCGACAAATGCTGTGCCGGGTGGCCGCTGTAGGACACGATGCGGTGCTTGTCGAGGTCGTGCAGGTTCTGCGGCGCGCCGAAGCGGCGGACGTATTGCGGCGAGGCGACCGCGTGCACCTTCATCAGGAACAGCTGGCGGCGGATCAGGTCCGACTGCTCGGGCTCGCGCGTCCAGATCGCCACGTCGGCGGCGCGCATGGAAATGTCGATCTGCTCGTCGTTCAGGATCAGCTCCACCCGGATGTCGGGGTAGAGGTCCATGAACTCCTTGAGCCGCTGGGTCAGCCAGATGGTGCCGAGGCCGACGGGCGCGGTCACGCGCAGATCGCCGGTCGGCTTGGTGGTGGTGTCAGACAGCAGCGTCTCGGCGGTTTGAAGCTTGTTCATCACCTCGGCGGCGGTGCGATGCAGAAGCTCGCCCTGCTCGGTGAGGACGAGGCCGCGGGCGTGCCGGTGGAACAGTGAAATGCCGAGGTCGCGCTCGAGCGCCGAGACCTGCCGCGACACCGCCGACTGGCTCATATGCAAGGTGTCGCCGGCGTGAGTGAAGCTCCCTGCCTCGGCCGCCGCGTGGAAGATCTTGAGCTTGTCCCAGTCCATCGGTCCGCCCTCCGCCCTATGCTGCAACGCACAATATAGTGAGCCATGCGTTTTTTGCAAGGCGGAGGCGGCGAAAGCGGGAGAAATTAACTACTCTGCCGCCGCTGCGGCCGTCGTGGCGTGGTGGGCGAGGTAGCGTTCGGCTTCGAGAGCGGCCATGCAACCCATGCCGGCGGCGGTGACGGCCTGGCGGTAGACCTCGTCCTTGACGTCGCCGGCGGCGAACACGCCGGGAATCTCGGTCGCAGTCGAATCCGGCTTGGTGATCAGATACTTGCCGGCGGTCATGGGCAGTTGCCCCTCGAACAGCGCGGTGGCGGGGGAATGGCCGATTGCGATGAAGACGCCATCGGCCTTGCGCTCGCTGACGACGCCGGTTTTGACGTTTTTCAGGCGGATGCCGGTGACCGACTTCGGGTCCTTGCTGCCGGTGATCTCCTCGACGGCGTGGTCCCACACCACCTCGATCTTGGGGTTCTTGAACAGCCGGTCCTGCAGGATCTTCTCGGCGCGGAAGCTGTCGCGGCGGTGGACGATGGTCACCTTGGAGGCGAAATTGGTCAGGAACAGCGCCTCCTCGACCGCGGTGTTGCCGCCGCCGACCAGCACGACCTCCTTGCCCTTGTAGAAGAAGCCGTCGCAGGTGGCGCACGCCGAGACGCCGAAGCCCTTGAAATACTCCTCCGACGGGATGCCGAGCCAGCGCGCCTGGGCGCCGGTGCAGATGATCAGCACGTCGCAGGTGTAGACGTCACCACTGTCGCCATCGAGCCGGAACGGGCGGCGCTTGAGGTCGACCTTGGCGATGTGGTCCATCACGATCTCGGTGCCGACGTGCTCGGCCTGCGCCTGCATCTCCTCCATCAGCCAGGGGCCCTGGATGACCTTGGCGAAGCCGGGATAGTTCTCGACGTCGGTGGTGATGGTGAGCTGTCCGCCGGGCTGGATGCCCTGGATGAGCAGGGGATTGAGCATGGCGCGCGCGGCATAGATGGCGGCGGTATAGCCGGCCGGTCCGGAGCCGAGGATGATGACCTTGGAATGGCGCGTCGGGGGCGTGCTGGGGGTGCTCATAGTGACGGATAATCCCATTGGGTTACGGGGCACTCGGGACCGCAACATCGATCCCGGCGCGCCGCCGTGGGCGAGGCAAATCGAGCGGTAACTTGGTCCCGGCACGCGCGAAGGTCAATTGCGGCGCATGGACCGGGTGTGGACGGCCTCAAACCAACCGCAGCGCTTTGAAGCTGGTGTGGCCGCCGCGGCCGACGATGATGTGGTCGTGCAGGGTGACGCCGAGCGGGCGGGCGGCGTCGGCGATGAGCTTGGTCATCTCGATGTCGGCGCGCGACGGCGTGGTGTCGCCGGAGGGGTGGTTGTGCACGAGGATGATCGCCGTCGAGGACAGCTCGAGCGCGCGACGGACCACCTCGCGGACGTAGACCGGCGTGTGATCGACGGTGCCGCGGCCCTGCACCTCGTCGGCGATGAGGCGGTTCTTCTTGTCGAGGAACAGGATGCGGAACTGCTCGCGATCCTCGAAGGCTTGCGCGGTGCGGAGGTAGTCGATCAGCGCGGACCACGACGACAGGACGGGCTTTTGCATCACCTGGCCCTTGGCGAGGCGGAGCGCTGCCGCCCGGATCAGCCGCAGCTCGTCGATGGCGCGGTCGCCGATGCCGTCGATCTCCTTCAGCCGGCCGTCGGGCGCGTTGACGACCTCGGCGAACGAGCCGAACTCGGCGATGAGCCGCTTGGCGAGCGGCTTGGTATCGCCGCGCGGAAACACCCGGAACAGCACCATTTCGAGAAGCTCGTAGTCCGGCAGCGCGTCGGGTCCGCCGTTGGAGAAGCGCTCGCGCAGCCGCTGCCGGTGGCCGAGGCGGTGGTCTTCGGTGGCGGCGGGTTTTGCGCCCGGCTGCTGCGCCGCGGCTCTGGGCCGGCTTGCCCGGCGCGGTTGCCGGCGCTTCGAACAGCGTGCCTTGCGGAGCGATCACGCCGCCGGCCTGGTGTTTGGTGTCGTCCGCCCCGCCACTGTCCGGCATCGCGTCCTCGGAACAGGCGCGGATGCGAAGTAGGCATCCGAAGCGCCAGGAAAACGGCGCGGATGCCTTTTTGTCTACCGCTCCGAGGCAAGCCTCGACGCGGTGTGGGCATCCGAAGCGCCAACTAAAGATACTCTCTTTCAGGCCTGAGGTTTCGGCGCGTCGAGGCCGGCAGGCGACAGCGTGAAGATTTCGCAACCGGCGGCAGTGACGCCCACGGTATGCTCGTACTGGGCGGAGAGTTCGCGATCGCGCGTCACCGCCGTCCAGCCGTCGGCGAGGACTTTCACGGCGGATTTGCCGAGGTTGATCATCGGCTCGATGGTGAACAGCATTCCGGCCTCCAGCACCGGACCTTCGCCCGGCTCGCCATAGTGGAGGATGTTGGGGCGGTCGTGGAACACACGGCCGAGGCCGTGGCCGCAGAAGTCGCGCACGACGCTGCAGCGCTGGGCTTCGGCGTAGGCCTGGATGGCAGCGCCGATGTCGCCGGTGGTGGCGCCGGGCTTCACGACGGCGATGCCGCGCAGCAGCGATTCATAGGTGACTTCGATGAGCCGCTGCGACCGCCGCGAAATCTCGCCGACGCCATACATGCGGCTGGTGTCGCCGTGCCAGCCGTCGACGATCAGCGTCACGTCGATGTTGACGACGTCGCCCTCGCGCAGCGGCTTGGGGCCGGGGATGCCGTGGCAGACGACGTGGTTGACCGAGGTGCAGATCGACTTCGGGAAGCCGCGATAGTTGAGCGGCGCCGGGATCGCCTTGTGGTCGAGCGCGAACGCGAGCACGCGGCGGTCGAGTTCCTCGGTGGTGACGCCGGGGACAACGAACGGCGTCAGCATATCGAGCGCCTCGGCGGCGAGACGGCCTGCGGCACGCATGCCGGCAAAAGCGTCGGCGCCGTGCAATCGGATGCCGCCTTCGCGCGCGAGCGCCTTTTTCAGTTCGACGTTGGACATGACGATCCGTGAGTTGGCCTCGAGATCAGCCGTGAGCCCGAGCGGGACGATGGTCCGCCGGCTGCGCAGCTTCGATCGCTGCAATGTAGTGAAAATGCATGACCGCGCAACGGCTTCGATGCAACAGACGTCGAGGGTACCGGCGCGGATGCCTTTTTGCCTACCGCTCCGAGGCAAGCGTCATGCCGGAGGCGTGCGGCTCGCACGACGCGGATGCCTGTTTGCCGCTCCGGCGCAAGCGCCGACGCGGTGTGGGCATCCGAAGCGCCACTAAAACCGCGCGGATGCGAGTGGGCATCCGAAGCGCCACTAAAGATGAACGGACTGTCAGCCGCAAATCCGCCCAACGGCGCGCGATGATGGTGGGTGCGACGGCGGAGCGACCGCGAGGCATCCGCCGCCTAAAGACGACAACGAAAGACCCATTCCCGTGCAGACGTCCACGCCTGTTTATTGAAGTCCATGTTCGACGCCGAAGCCCCGCCCCACCCCGGCGAGATATTGAGAGAAGACATTCTGCCGCGCACCGGGCTCGCGGCGACAGATCTGGCGGCGCACCTCGATGTCGCGCCGAGCGTGGTCGAGGAGCTGCTGGGCGAGAAGCGCGCGGTCAGTCTCGACCTTGCGTTGCGGCTCGGCGCGGCGCTGGGCCAGGGCGCACGCTATTGGCTCGGACTGCAGGCGCTGTTCGACATCTGGCAGGCCGAGCAGCCGGCACTGATCCCCGCCCGCGTCCGGCCGGTGCAGTTCACGCAGCGGATACGGGCCACGCATGGCGGTCATCGCGCCGCAGCGCGGTAGTCGGAACACCACCTTCCTTAAAGACACCGGGCCGTCCTGACCCTGAGCGCGCGGAACGCGACGTCACTTTGTGGCGCGGAACGCGACCGTGTGCTATCGCTGTGGTCTCAACAGCGGGGATAGTGGGATGGAG
The DNA here is from genome assembly GCA_963819775.1 of uncultured Alphaproteobacteria bacterium. GTDB lineage: Bacteria > Pseudomonadota > Alphaproteobacteria > Rhizobiales > Hyphomicrobiaceae > JAKAML01. The sequence continues at coordinate 347,572 of CAWFXM010000008.1, read as the reverse complement.
CAGGCATCGGCATCGATCGCACAGGATCGACTATGACGAGGCCAGGCAGCGGCTGACGGTGGTTTTTGCCGGCGGGCAATCGATCGTCCACATCGGCGTTCCAAGCGGCATCCACGCGGCGTTCACGGCGGCCGATCATCGCGGCGCGTTCTACGTCGAGCGCATCCGCGATCAGTATCGCCGGGCGTGAGGGCGGGAGCATGAGACCATCCTGGGCCACGCGCCTCGTCGATCGGTGGCTGGCGCGGTCGGCGCGACCTGATGCGGGCGCGCTCGCGGCAGTGGCCGGGTTCGCCCCGGCAACGGTGGTCACGGGCGCGTCGCGGGGCATCGGGCTGGCGCTGGCCGAGCGGTTCTCCGAAGCGGGAAATGCCGTGGTGCTGATCGCGCGCTCGGCCGGGAAACTCGAAATTGCCGCAGAGACCTTGCGCAACAGAGTGCCCGGCGCGACGATTCTGATTTTGCCCTTGGATGTGACGGATGCCGGCGCCGGCGATGCCATCGACCGTTTTCTGGCAGGCCACGGCTGCTATCTCGATGTGCTGGTCAACAACGCCGCGATTGGCCTCGGCGGTCCCTTCGAGGACGGCGCGGCTTCAAGCGTCGATGATCTCGTCGCACTCAATATCGGGGCGCTGACGCGGCTGATGCGGCACGCGCTGCCGGCGATGAAAGCGCGCGGGCGCGGCGGCATCCTCAACGTCTCGTCACTCGGCGGCGCGGTGCCGGGGCCGTATCAGGCGGCGTACTACGCGAGCAAGGCCTACGTGCAGTCGCTGACCGAAGCGGTGGCGGCGGAATGTGCGGGCAGCGGTGTCCGCATTGCGGTCGTGGCGCCTGGTCCGGTCGAGACGGGCTTTCACGCATCCATGAATGCCGACGACGCGCTCTATCGGCGTCTGCTGCCGGCGATGACGCCGAGACAGGTGGCGCGCGCGGCCGTCAGCGGCTTCATGCTCGGACGCCACGTGATTTATCCGGGCGTCATCGCGCCGGTCGCGGCATTGGCGGTGCGGGTTCTACCGCATGCGATCACCGTGCCGCTGGTGGCGCGGCTGCTCGACAATCGCGGGCGCCTGAAAAAATGATGCGGACGTTTGCAATCTCGCAACTTTTAGGGGTGTAGATTGCTTCTCGCGCCTCGATCTCAGGTATTTGCGTCTCCTGGCGCTCAGACGCGGCGGCATGCAGCTCGACGTTTTGCGTAACGAGCTTGCGAGCCGCCGCGTCCGCATTTCTTCGGTCGCACGATTGGGCCGGTCGTGGGCCGGTTACTCGGTCGGTTTTCGGGCCGTCTGCCGCACCGCGTGCTCGCGGTGGACAAGATAGATCCCCGAAGCCGTGACGACCGCGGACCCGATCAGCGTCCAGCCGTCGGGCACGTCGCCGAATACGAGCCAGCCCAATCCGACCATGCTCAGCAGCTGCAGATAGAGAAACGGTGCGATCATCGATGCCGGCGCGAGCCGGTAGGCGAGGATGAACAGATAGTGCCCGGTGCCGCCGAGGATGCCGAGCGACAGCAGCAGCAGCCAGGTCAGCGCATCGGCCGGCCACACCCAGGACGCGATGGCGATGGGCCCGCCGACCAGCGTGCCGACGAACATCGAATAGAACAACGTGACCAGCGGCGGATCGAACGCCGCGATGCGCCGCGTCAGAATCATGAACAGCGCGTACGCCAGCATCGAGCCGAGCGAGTAGAGCACGGCGGGATGCACGTCGGCGAAGCCGGGACGGACGGCGACGAGGATGCCGCCAAAGCCGACGAGAATGGCGATCATGCGCCGCCAGCCGACCCATTCGCCGAGCAGCGGCCCGGCCAGCAGCGCGACCACGAGCGGCGCGAGAAAGACGATGGTGATGGTCTGGTCGAGGCGCAGGTATTGCAGCGCCAGGAAGTTCAAGACCGTGGTCGCCGCCATCAGCACCGAGCGCACCAGCTGCCAGCCGAACCGTTTGGTCGTGAACAGTTGCCGCGCCGTCAGCACGCCGAACGCCGGCACCAGCACCAACAGCAGCACGAACTGACCGAGGAAGCGCAGCCAGGCGATCTCGGCGACGGGAATTCCTGAGCGCGTGGCGAGGTGCTTGGCCGTGGTGTCGAGACCCGAGAACAGCATCAGCGCCAGCACCATCAGGCCGATCGCCTTCAGACCGCGCGGCGCCGTCGGCAGCCGACGAGCGCGCGATCCGCGGCGCTTGGCGGCGAGTGACGGATCTGGGGGCTCGGTCATGCCTGCGGCTTTCCTGGTGGGGACGTCGGACCGGCTGGATCGACGCCCCGGCAGTCGGAGGGAGCCGCGCTCTATAACCCATATCTGCCGGTTGGAGAGGGGAGAAGCACCGGCCAAGACTGTGGAACGCATGGCAGCCCGGCATCGTGGCGGTGCAGGCTCGCTCAGGGGTTGCCTTGCACCGGCGCCAAAACCCCTGTAAGGACCGCCGCTCAGGGCCGGTAGCTCAGCGGTAGAGCACGTGACTTTTAATCATGTGGTCGAGGGTTCGATCCCCTCCCGGCTCACCAATAATTTCAGTATGTTAGGTCTGCAATGGCGGCAGGCTCCCGCGCTGCGCGCGACCGGCTGCGCTGGCATAGCGCAGAATCGCGCTTGCCGTCCGTGGCGGCCGCCAGCGAGCAGGCCAGCAAGCAGGAGTGATATGAGCGCGTCCGGCCTCCCTCTCGACACGCCGACCGCGGAGCTCATCCAGCGGCTCGTCGAGGTCGTGGGGTCAGCGCACGCGCTCACCGACCCAGCGATGCAGCGGCCGTATCTCGTCGAGTGGCGCGACAAGTACGTGGGCAAGACGCCGCTGGTGCTGCGGCCAGGGACGACGGACGAGGTGTCGCGGATCCTGGCGATCGCCAACGCGGCGCGCGTCGGCGTGGTGCCGCAGTCGGGAAACACGGGTCTCGTCGGCGGTCAGATCCCCTACGAGACCGGGGCGGAGATCGTAGTCTCGCTCGGCCGCCTGAAGGCGGTCCGGGACATCGATGCGGCGGGCCAGAGCATGACTGTCGAAGCCGGCGTAACGCTCGGCGAAGTGCGCGCCCGCGCGGACGCTGCGGGACGGATGTTTCCGTTGAGCCTCGCCTCGGAAGGCAGCTGCCAGATCGGCGGCAATCTGGCGACCAATGCCGGCGGCGTCGGCGTGCTCGCATACGGCACCGCGCGCGATCTGGTGCTCGGGCTCGAGGTGGTCCTCGCCGATGGGCGCGTGTGGAATGGCTTGCGCACCTTGAAGAAGGACAACACCGGCTACGATCTGCGGCATCTGTTCATCGGCTCGGAGGGGACGCTCGGCATCATCACGGCGGCGGTGTTGAAGCTCTTACCCGCGCCCGGCCGAGGTGGTGACGGCGATGTTGGCGGTGAAGTCCATGCATCACGCGCGCGATGTCTTCCGCCTCGTGCAGGCGGGGTTCGGTTCGGCACTGACGGCGTTCGAATTCATCCCCGCGATTGCGATGGATTTCGTCACGCGCCACGTCGCCGGCACGCGCCGGCCATTCACGGCGCTCCATCCCTGGTATGTGCTGATCGACGTGTCTGCGACGGCGGCGGATGGGCGCGTCATGGCGCAACTCGAGGAGACACTGTCGGTTGCGATGGGCGACGGCCTCGTGATCGACGCCGTGATTGCGCGGTCGGGGCAGCAGGCGCGCGAGCTGTGGCGATTGCGAGAAGAAATTTCCGACGCGCAGAAGTTCGAGGGTGGGTCGATCAAGCACGACGTGTCGGTTCCCGTCCCGCTGATCGCGGAGTTCGTGGCGCGGGCCGACGCCATCATCGAGCGGCTGGTGCCGGGCGCGCGGCCGGTGCCGTTCGGCCATTTCGGCGACGGCAACGTGCATTATAATGTCTCGCAGCCGCCCGGCTCGGACAAGGCCAAGTTCCTGGCCATGTGGGAGACGGTGTCGCACGAGATCCACGGGCTGGTCGGCGAGCTTGGCGGCTCGATCTCGGCGGAGCACGGCATCGGCCGCATGAAGCGCGCCGAGCTGCAGCGATTCAAGAGCGAGGTCGAGCTCGACATGATGCGCGGCATCAAGCGCACGCTCGATCCGAACGGCATCCTCAATCCGGGCAAGGTCTTGTAGCCCGAGCACGCCGCGACCGCGGCTCCAGGGAGTCCTCCATGATCAGCAAAATCTTCGTCAACCTTCCCGTGAAGGATCTCGCAAAGTCGATCGCCCTGTTCAAGTCTATCGGCTTCACGTTCAACCCGCAGTTCACCGACGAGACCGCCGCGTGCATGGTGATGAGCAACGACATCTACGCGATGCTGCTCACGCACGATAAGGCCAGGCAGTTCACGAAAAAGGCGATCGCTGACGCGCACACGTCGACCGAGGTGCTGGTTGCACTTGCCGTCGAGAGCAAGGACAAGGTGCACGAGATCGTCGACAAAGCCGTAGCGGCAGGCGCGACGGAGCCCGGCCCGCACCAGGACCACGGTTTCATGTTCCTGCGCACGTTCGAGGATATCGACGGGCATATCTGGGAGATCTTCTGGATGGACCCGGCGTTCGTGCGCACGGCCTGAAGCGTTAACTCGATACGCCGATGCGCCAGCGGTGCGGGTCGAGCGGCTCGGGTGAACTCGACCGGCAGGAACTTCTCGATGACGGCGATGTTGGTGCGCGTGTGCGCGGTCGGGCGCGTGGTCACGAACGCGCCGCCTCCGGCGAGCGCCAACGGCAACAGCAGCTGATCGGCGAGGTAGGGGCCGACCGGAGCGCCGGCAACGAGATAGGCGCGCGCCTCATCGATCACGTTGGCGGCGACGCTTTCGGCCGAGCGGTCGCGCGCGCCGAAGCCGGTGAAGATCTCGGTCAGGTTCTCAAAGCCAAGCTCCAGCCGTGCCACGTTGCCGTGGCCGTCGGCGTTGATGGTGCGCGGCGCACCGGCGTCCGGCGGCCACGACATCAGTCGCGTCATGGTCTCGGCCTCGCGTTCGGCGATGTCGAACGAAATGTTGGCGACGTCGGCGATGGCGGCGCGCGTGACCAGTGCGCCGCGCTCTTCGAGCGTCAGGGGCGTGAGCCGCGGCGCGGGCGCGATGCGCGCATGCCATGTGCCGCCGCCCGCGGGCGAGAAGCCGTGCCGGTGAAGCTTGACCGAGACGTCGGCACCCATCCGCGCGAGCAGCGGCAGGAACACGCGGTCGAGATAGTCGAACGTCGGCGCCAGCGGATTGTGCGTGCCGCCGGACAGCACCACGCGCGACGGTTCGGCCGCGGCGAGCAACGCGGGCAGCACGGTCTGGAACACGAGCGTGGTCGAGCCCGCCGAGCCGATGGCGAACTCGAACACGCCGCCACGGATGTGCTGCGGCTCGAACGTCAGCGTGCTCGAGCCGAGCTCCGCGCCATCGATGCGCGCGCCGGAGATCATGTGTGCGGCGCGTACGCAGGTGAGATGCTGGCGCAGCAGGCCGGGCTTCTTGCGGCCGGCGCGGATGCGGTCGATGCGGAACGGCGTCGCCGTGACCATGGCGAGCGACAGCGCGGTGCGCAGGATCTGCCCGCCGCCCTCGCCCGCGCTGCCGTCGATAGTCAGCATCGGCTCATCCCTTCACGCACACGACCTGCCGCAGCGTATGGACGATCTCGACGAGGTCGGCCTGCGCCGCCATCACGGCGTCGATGTCCTTGTAGGCCTTCGGCGTCTCGTCGATCACGTCGGCGTCCTTGCGGCACTCGACGCCGGCGGTGTCGCGGGCGTGGTCGGCGAGCGTGAAGCGCCGCTTGGCTTCGGTGCGCGACATGACGCGGCCGGCGCCGTGCGAGCACGAGCAGAAGCTCTCGGCGTTGCCCTTGCCGCGCACGATGAACGAGCTCGCGCCCATCGAGCCGGGGATGATGCCCATGACGCCCTCGGCCGCCCGCACCGCGCCCTTGCGGGTGACGAGCATGTCCTCGCCGAAGTGATGCTCGCGCGCGACGTAGTTGTGGTGGCAGTTGACGGCCATCTCGCCGATCCGGAACGGCGGCAGGTGATCGCGCAGCACGCCGAGCACGGCGTCCATCATCGCCTGCCGGTTCTCCCAGGCATAGTCCTGCGCCCACTCCACCGCCTCGAAGTAGTCGTCGAAGTGCTCGGTGCCTTCGGGGAGGTAGGCGAGGTCCTGATCCGGCAGGTTGATGAAGTGCGTGCGCATGTCGGCGCGCGCCAGCTCGATGAAGTACTGGCCGATCTGGTTGCCCGGCCCGCGCGAGCCCGAGTGCAGCATCACCCACACGGCGTCGGCCTCGTCGAGGCAGACCTCGATGAAGTGGTTGCCGGTGCCGAGCGTGCCGAGCTGATGCGCGGGCCGCTTGTGCGCGATCTTGGGGTGCTTGGCGAGGATCGCGGCATAGCGGTCTTCGAGCTTGCGCCAGCGGGTGGCGACCGAGTTCGGCGTCACCTCCCAGCCGCCCTTGCTGGCGCGGCCGGGCGTGGTGACGAAGCCGTGCGGCACCGCGCGCTCGATGCCGGAGCGGATCGCGCCGAGACTGTCGGGCAGGTCCTTGGCCGATAGCGTCAATTGCCACGCCATCATGCCGCAGCCGATGTCGACGCCGACGGCGGCGGGGATGATCGCGCCCTTGGTCGGGATCACGCTGCCGATGGTCGAGCCGATGCCGTAGTGGACGTCGGGCATCACCGCGAGCTGCTTGAAGATGAACGGCAGCTGCGCGGTGTTCAGCAGCTGCGCCGCCGCCTGATCCTCGACCGGCACGCCGCGCGTCCACATCTTCACCGGCACGCCGCGGCTCGCGGCATTGCGCGCGAACTCCGATCGCTGGGTCAAGGTTTCGTAGCTGGTCTTCATGGCGCGATGTCCTGTTGCAGCGGCGTCGGCGAATAAGGGGCACGTGACGACGAGAGTGGTGAAACGTCTGCCTTGGACTGCGGCCGAAGCCGAAATCCGCGGCCCCTGCTCTACCGCTGAGCTACGGGTCCATGGTTGGTGGACCCGGCGGGAGTCGAACCCGCGACCTGGTCGTTAACAGCGATGTAGTTTCACCGGCATTCGTCACGTGCGTCTCTGTGCTTCAGTGCGCTGGTCAGTTCGGTCCCGGCGACGAGTGGGGGCGAGACTTCATTCAACCGGATCGGAGACCCGGTCGAACGGAGGGCTTCGAACCCTCTCGGCTTGCGCCTTACCCAATGTAGTCCCACCAGCATTCGCCGGGATGTCGTTTCCAGCATTCAGCGTTCCTTCGATACGAGCAGTCCCGGCGACGAGTGTGGCGAGAGGGGAGCTCCCGGTAACGATGGGCCGGGCGCGTTTTCCAGACGCGAGCGCTCCGTTCGGTAGATGTACTCCCACCGGCATTCGCCGGGACTGCTGCTGTTCGTTCTTCTCCAATCGTTGCGTCCGAATTCAGTCGTGACGACGAAGAGTGATGAAACACCTGCTCTACCGCTGAGCTACGGGCCCGCACGCCAACAAGAGTGGTGGACCCGGCGGGACTCGAACCCGCGACCCGGTCATTGGACAATGTAGTTCCATCGGCATTCGTCACGGCATTGGTTTCCTCGATGCGAGAAAGGCCGGGGGGACGAGGTCGATGCCCGAGACGTTCTTCGGGTACAGCGATGTAGTCCCGGGCGGCATTCCCCCCGGATTCTTGTTGCCGATCATGATTCACGTTCGAGAGAGGCGCTTGCGCGCTTGTCTCTCGAACGATCATGATCGCGTTACACCTCGATCTTCTCGATCTCGCCGACCCAATGGGCCGGTCCGATCGAGCCGTTGGCGAACGCCGCGATCACCTCGAACACGGCGTCCGAGAAGCCGCCGACGTTCAAGATGTCGTCGCGCTCGGCGGCCTGCGTCGTGCCGTACGGCTGGATGTCGATGCAGACGAGCTTGGCCCGCGGGTTGCGGGCCTTCAGCTTCGTCCACTCCGCCATCATGCCCGTCCGGTCCGCCCGCCCCGCGTCCATCCAGGACTGGTTGTCCGAGACGAACACCACGAGGTCGACCTTGGCCCGCTCGGCGTTCAGCTTCGCCAGCGGCGCCGAGCAGTTCGTGCCGCCGCCACCGACCGCCGCCAGCTTCGCCGCGTTCGTCAACACCGTGTCGCGCGGGTTCAACGCCACCTCGACCACGTCGTTCTCGAACGGCAGCACGCGCGCCGAACGGTTCGCCCGCAGCATCGCCGCCGCCACCAGGGCCGCGACATCGATGCAGCGCACCGCCGACGTCGCGCCCTTGCGGGTGCCCGTCGCCGGCGAGGCCATCGAGCCCGACACGTCGGGGCAGATCGCCACCGAGCCCGCGATCGCCGGAACGTTGGCGATCGCGATCTCCATGGCGTCCTGCAACGCCTCGCGCACGATCATCGGCACCTCCGCGCTGGCGGCCGCGTAGGCGGCCATCAGCTGGTAGGGCAGCACGCGCGCCGACTTGATCTGCGCTCGTCCCGCAGGCGCGCCGCGACCATCTCGGCCATGCCGTCGATCGCGAACACGCACTGACGGTCGAACGTGTTCAAGTTCATGCGCAGCATCTGCCAGCCCGCCGACTTGGCGATCGCGGCCCAATGCTCCGGCGTCAGCTCCAGCGCCGTCAGCATCTGGAACGGAACGTCGGGCACGGGCAGCGTCGCGTCGCGCTTGAACGCTTCGAACGCACGCACGGCCTCCGGCAGCATCGCCACGTCGTACGGCTTGCCGATCAGGTAGGCGTAGAGCGCCCGGCGCTCGGCCGAGGCCGGACTCGGGTGCACCATCCGGATCACGTCGGCGAGCGACGGCGACTGGCCGACCGCGGCGCGCAGGATCTCGCGATCCGACGCCGCGGCGAGCCACGCCTCCACCATCGCCTTCGGACGCGAGCCGAGCGACTTACGGCCGACGGCGCCCGAACGCATGATCTGCACGAACGTGCGCAGCATGCGGCCGTTGTCGACGACGCGCGGAAACGCCTTCGCGAACGATCTGCGGATCGCGCGTCGACAGGGCCGCCAGCAACAGCGCCGGCATGTCCTTCATATGCCCCTTGGCGCGGGCATAGATGGCGGCCTTGGCGAGGAAGCGCGGCTCGACCTTGCCGACCAGCGCCATCACGTCGCCGAGCTGCGTCGGCGCCGACGCGTAGAACGTCGGCGACAGCGTGCCCGTCATCGCCAGCTGCGCCAGCTGGTGGCGCGGCTCGTAGGCGTAGGCCGGCGCGCCGGCGCGGTTGCGGCGGTTCGGGCGCGGCAGCAGCTTGCCGGCGTAGGTGGCAAACAGTGACTTGTTCGCCATGACACGGATCCTTTGGTTTGGATGCGATCGGTCTCGATGCGATCGTATTGCAGCGGATGTGCCAGTCGATTGGCGCGGGCTAAAATGCGGTTTAATGCATTGAATAATAATGCAAAATTGTAGCGATGCTCCGCGATGGCTTGGCGTGCTGGTCTGGAAATAATTAGCTTGATATAGATTGTTTTATCTTTTCAGATAGTATCGCCGAATGAAACCGCGCGTCGCCATCGGCTTCCTCGGCTCCACGCTCGATCAGGGCAAGAACCCCGATCGCTGGCAGCGCTGGCGGCCGACCGTGGCGCTGTGCCAGCACGACGACCTTCTGGTCGACCGGCTCGAGCTGCTCCACGCGCGCGATCACACCGCGCTCGCCGACGCGCATCGCCAAGGACATCGCGCAGGTCTCGCCGGAGACGGAGGTCCGCCGCCACATCATGGACCTCAAGGACCCCTGGGATTTCGAGGAGGTCTACGGCGCGCTGCACGACTTCGCCCGCGCCTATCCGTTCGATGCCGACGCCGAGGACTACCTCGTCAACATCACCACCGGCACGCACGTCGCGCAGATCTGCTGGTTCCTGCTGACCGAGGCGCGCGCGATCCCGGCGCAGCTGCTGCAGTTGACGCCGCCGAAGCGCTGGAAGGACGGCCAGCCCGGCACCTACGGCATCATCGATCTCGACCTGTCGCGCTACGACCGCATCGCCACGCGCTTCCGCGCCGAGCAGATCGAGGCGACGTCGTTCCTGAAGTCGGGCATCGAGACCCGCAACGCGGCGTTCAACCGCATGATCGACCGCATCGAGCAGGTCGCGATCCGCTCCAAGGCGCCGATCCTGCTGACGGGGCCGACGGGCGCGGGCAAATCGCAACTCGCGCGCCGCATCTACGAGTTGAAGCACGCGCGCCACCAGGTCAAGGGCCCGTTCGTCGAGGTCAACTGCGCCACCCTGCGCGGCGACGGCGCGATGTCGGCGCTGTTCGGCCACGTCAAGGGCGCGTTCACCGGCGCGATGTCGGATCGGCCGGGACTGCTGCGCGCGGCCAACGGCGGCATGCTGTTCCTCGACGAGATCGGCGAGCTCGGGCTCGACGAGCAGGCGATGATCCTGCGCGCCATCGAGGAGAAGCGCTTCCTGCCGGTCGGCTCGGACAAGGAGGCGGCGAGCGATTTCCAGCTGATCGCCGGCACCAACCGCGATCTCGGCCGCGCCGTGGCCGATGGCCGCTTCCGCGAGGATCTGCTGGCGCGGCTCAACCTGTGGACGTTCGTGCTGCCGGGCCTCAAGGAGCGGCGCGAGGACATCGCGCCGAACCTCGATTTCGAGCTGGCGCGCCACGCCTCCAGCACCGGCGAGACGGTGACCTTCAACAAGGAGGCGCGCGAGCGGTACTCGCGGTTTGCGACATCGGCCGAAGCGGCGTGGGCGGCCAACTTCCGCGATCTCGGCGCGTCGGTCACGCGCATGGCGACGCTGGCGCCGTCGGGCCGCATCAACGAGGCGATCGTCGCCGAGGAGATCGAGCGGCTGACGCGGAAGTGGCGACCGGCCAATCCGATCGCGTGCGGGCGGAGCGGTGACGACGACGTGCTGGCGCCGTGCTGGGTCGCGACGCGCTGGAGCGGATCGACCTGTTCGACCGTGTGCAGCTCGCCGCCGTCGTCCGCGTCTGCCGCGATAGCCGCACGCTCAGCGATGCGGGGCGGCGGCTGTTTGCAGCGTCGCGACAGGCCCGCGCGACGACGAACGATGCCGACCGCCTGAAGAAATACCTCGCGCGCTTCGGCCTGTCGTGGGCGGACGTGACCAAATCGCCGTAGCGGGGCGGCAAGCGCTTAGCGCAACGAGGCAGTCCTGCACTGCGACGTCTTCATCGCCGGAGGCCAATGTGTGAGAAGCGTCCGGCAATGCCAGAGCAACCGAAAGGACAAATAATGGCCAAGAACACGATTTGCCTTTGGTACGACAAGGATGCCGAGGCTGCGGCGCACTTCTACGCCAAGACCTTTCCGGACAGCGCAGTCTCGGCCGTTCACCGCGCTCCAAGCGACTATCCGGGCGGCAAGAAGGGCGCAGTGCTGACAGTGGAATTCACGGTCGCCGGAGTAGCCTGCCTCGGCCTCAATGGCGGTCCGGTGTTCAAGCACAACGAAGCCTTCTCATTCCAGATCGCGACCGAGGACCAGGAAGAGACCGACCGCTACTGGAATGCGATCGTCGGCAATGGCGGCCAGGAGAGCGCGTGCGGCTGGTGCAAGGACCGCTGGGGCCTGTCCTGGCAGATTACCCCTCGCGTGTTGACCGAGGCGCTCGCCGCCGGTGGCGAAGAAGCGAAACGCGCGTTCGACGCCATGATGGGCATGACGAAAATCGACGTCGCCGCGATCAGTGCGGCGCGGCTGAAGTCCGCGACGTAAGTGCGAGCCATCATATTGATAGCTAAGTGGCGTGCCGGATAGGATGAAACTGCCAACTCTTATCTTGCTGAACTTGTGCTATAAAATGTACAATTACTCGCTGTGCCCGTATTTGGCTTGCCCGGCGAAAGCAGCTCCGATTCCGGGAATTTAGATTCAAATCGGGGGCGTGCAACCAGCTTGATTTGCAGCTGCAGGAACTGCTGCGGACGTGCTGCAGACCTTAAGCTGAGCAGAGCAGCTCGTCGGTGCTCTGTATCGCTCCCCATCATGGTGTTCACGCTGTTGGCGGTTCGAGGTGACGCCACGCACCAAAGCGCTTCGCTCCAAATTTGGATTTCGGGTGCGGCCCGGCCAAGTGCGTGTACGCCGATGCCATGATCTGCTCGTCGCCAGGACACAAGTTCAACGCAGGCGGCAGGGTGCCGAAGGCCATTTCTGGCGGCGACCCTGCCGTTGGGATCCTGCAATATGCCGTTCGATGCTTGGTATCGTGCCTGTCGAATACCCAGCGGGAGGCGCTTTGGTGCGCGTCCGCTGGGTTCTCGTCAGGTGTTAATTGCCGGCTCTGCACTGGCGAAAGCGACGCCACCAAGTCTTGCTGCCGGTCATTTCCGCCTTGCGCCGGAGCCAGGCGCAGTCACCGTGGTAGTATCCGTCATAGAACCAGAACAAGGCGCCGGGCCCCCACGAGTATCGAGTGCCCCTGTTTATGCCGCGCATGCGGTTGGGCTGGCCCACGTTGTCTTGGCGGACCCTGGACCGCGACGTTTCTCGTACCTTTCTGCTCTGAATCAATTGACCGGATGACGCGGCGCCGCCAGAGAACTTTGCACGGGATCTATTCTCTCCACTGCGGACGGCCCGCGCAGCGGGTGCCATACGTGTAGACGTCGAGGTCGAATTGTTCGACCCTTTGATCGCCCGCCCAGACGAACCAGCACCCGGCGCTCCTTTTGTGCCATCGGCCTGTGCCAGGACCAGTTCACCCTGGCCCTGAATTGACGATTTCGCGCCAGCAGCGTTTGCGTCGATATTCACGGACACACATGCCAATCCGGCAACCGCGCCGAATAGCAGTTTTTTCAAGTCCAACATTCCAATTACTCCAAAATGATTCACTCGAACCACGGTAACGCTTTTGAATGGAAAACGTTCCGTCAGGCGAACGATTTCGTCCGGATCGATAGGCACGGGGCCATGCTTATCGTCAGACGCGCTCTCGCCATTCGCAACTCTGTCGAAGTCGATCGCGTCAAATCGAAAGACTGCGTCGGGCTCTAGTCCGCTGTTGGGTCAATGATCGAAACCGTCGTGCCCGTGGCGCAATTCTTGATTTCAACGCGCGCCTTGAGCCGGGAAGCGAGCGCATTCACGATCGTGGTCCCTGCGCCGGGCTTTATGCTGGCCGCCGCAACGTTCGACAACGCCTAGATTCGCAGTGCGCTTCGTGATGTCCTCGAGCGGTATGGCTACACGGTCGAGTGTGACCCTGCCCCCATCTTGCCCTCGTTCATAACGAGAGTCCGTTCTGGAGTTGAGCTTGACCCCGTTTCTGGACCAGTCTGAGCCAGAATTTTCCGCCTCTTTCGCTCATGGCGGGCTCGTGGCCAATGAGCGTTTCACCAGTGCGGCCGGCGTCTCGTAGCCGACCGCGCTCGCCGATCGCCGCGTCGAGTTCGCGTGCAACGCGCCTGCCCGACAGCGAGGTATCCGGGATCAGCGTGACGCACTCGCGCGTGAAGTCGTCGACGACGGGCGGCGGCGGTACCACAATCGATATTCCGAACCTCATTCTCGTCAAACGCAAGGTTCATGCTATCGAGAAACTGATCTCGGTGAAACCAGAGCGCACCGTGTAGGATGCATGAGCGAAGCTATTTGCTGCTAGCCAGCGCCTGTAGCATCGGGTCAATCCTGTATAGGTCACAAGAGGCCCGATCAATCGTCGCGCCTCGTCACAATGTTTCGAAGGCTGGTCATGTCACTCGATTTCTCGTCGCTGTTGCTCCTGCTTTTCGTCGGCATGACGCTGCAGCCGCTACTCATGGGTCGTTGGTATTCGATCCAGCGTAGTCAAGCCATCCGTGCCATCGAGAAGACGCATGGCACGCGCGTGATCACCATGATCCATCGCCAGGAGAAGCAGAGCCTGTTCGGCTTCGCCAGCTCCCGGCATATCGATCTCGAGGATGCTCAGACCATCATTGCCGCCATCAAGGAAACGCCGGAAAACACACCCATCGACCTCGTACTGCATACGCCCGGCGGCATTGTACTGGCCGCAATGCAGATCGCGCGCGCGGTCGAAGCGCATCCCGCCAAGGTGACCGTCTACGTTCCGATCTACGCCATGTCGGGTGGAACGCTCATCGCCTTGGCCGCCGACGAGATCGTTCTCGGAGAATTCTCGGTGCTCGGGCCGATCGATCCGCAAATTCTCGGGCTACCGGCCGCCAGCATCGTCAAGGCGCGCGACTCCAAGCCCGTGGCGCAAGTCCTCGATCTCACGCTCGTGCTTGCCGATGTGAGCGAAAAGGCGCTGGCACAGGTCAAACGCGGGGCCGTCGAGTTGTTGACGCCGCGGATGGAACAAGCAGCCGCCGTGGCTCTTGCGGAAAAGCTCGCGGGTGGCCACTGGACACACGACTATGCCTTGACCGCTGGAGAGGCGCGCGACATCGGGCTGCCTGTCAAGGTCGGCATGCCGCTCGAGATCATGCAGTTGATGAAGCACTATCCGCAGCCGGTTCAGAAATCCGGCGTCGAGTTTCTACCCATCGACCTTCCGCGTCAGCCGCGCATTTGATGGTCCAGACCAGCGGACAATTGCGACGCCCGCCGGCATAGCATGAGTAATGAAGTCGCCCATGCGCGAAGCTGTATCGGCCTTCACGCAACGCAGGAGAGTAAAATGCCTATCGTGACAACGGCGGTGCTGCACTTGGTCGTAGTTCTCTTGATTGGTATTGTCGTCGGTGTCGTGTCCAATCGCTTTGGCCGCAATTGGCTTGGCCGGCAGACCGTTGCTGTAACAGGCGCCGGCGACGTGACGTATGCCCTGGTCGGGATTGCAGGCGCGTTCATCGGATTCCACATGGCCGTCATCCTTGGCCTGCTGCCGACGCCGCTGATGCTTTATCTTTCGGCCGCAATCGGTGCGGCCGTGACGATCTGGCTTTGGCGCGGCAGCTCGAGACTTTGATCGCCGCCAGCGTCAAATCTACACTTTGAGGGAGGGGCGTCGATGTGCGGCAGCGTCCCGCATGTCTGTCTCGTAACGCCGAGAAGAAACAGCGATACCTGTCAGGCTCCATCCGATTGCCGGCAACGGACAGATGACTTGCTCTGAGCAAAACCCGGCACGCCAAGACGCACCGCGACAGCAGGCGTCCAACGCTTCACACTGCACCGGCATTTTGCCCGCGGCAGAATAGGGCGTGTGATAGCCCCATTCTGCCGCGGGCAATAAGATGTGCGCTTGTTCGGAGCGATCGGTGCGGCTGTGAAGAACGTCTGCGGTTCGTTGTCGTGCGGGCGTCGGCTCGATGTCGCCAATGCAATGAACACTGCGAAAACCGGACAAGGACACGCGAGACAGGGGAGCGATATGTCTGTGACTGGACGAGATCCCGTGGACCAGGAGGCCGTCCGGCTGAGGCGGCGGCTGCTGTTGCAGCGGTTTTGGGAGAGCGCGCAAGGGTTCTGGCGCAAAGGGGGAGACCGCCAGTCCTGGATGTTGACCGGTGTGATTCTGCTCACGGTGTTGTCGAGCCTGGCGGCGTCCTACGGCATGAACCTTTGGAACCGCGTTATTTTCGATGCGCTCGAGCGGCGAGACGCCGAGACAGTGCTCTTCTGCTCCGTCGTTTACTTTCCCCTGTTGGCCGCCAGTGTCGGCCTTGTCGTCGCGCAGGTCTATGCACGGATGACGATACAGCGCCGTTGGCGCGCGTGGCTGAACAATCATCTCCTAGATCGCTGGCTGACGAACGGGCGCTATTATCAATTGAATCTGGTCGGCGGCGACCATGCCAACCCGGAATATCGGATCGCCGACGACGTTCGGATGGCGACCGAGGCCCCGATCGATTTCGCGACGGGCGTCACCAATGCGGTCCTGTCTGCGATTACATTCATTGGCGTGCTGTGGACGATCGGCGGATCACTGACGATCACGGCATTTGGATCATCCCTCACTATTCCCGGATTCCTGGTGTTGACCGCCGTGATCTATGCCGTCGTCGCTAGCGGCTCGATGGTGATTATCGGTCGCGGCTTCGTGGCGGTTTCGGAGAACAAGAACCAAGCGGAAGCGGAGTATCGCTATGTTCTGACGCGGCTGCGTGAGCATGGCGAAAGCATTGCGGTGCTCGGCGGCGAAGCGGAAGAGCGCAGCGCCATCGACCGCTCGATGACCGCTGTGCTCCGTCGCTGGCGCGAAGTCTGCGTTCAGACCATGCGAACAACGGTTGTTTCGCAGACGAGCGGCTATGTTGCGTGGGTCTTGCCCGTCATCCTGTGCGCGCCGAAATTTCTCGATGGCTCGATGACGCTCGGCCAAGTGATGCAAGCCGCGTCCGCCTTCACGATTGTTCAATATGCCTTCAACTGGTTGGTCGACAACTATCCGCGACTTTCCGACTGGACCGCTTCGGCCTCGCGCGTGTCGTCGCTCATGGTCTCTCTCGACGCGCTCGAGCACGCCGAACAGGGAATTGACCGGATCGATCGCGGCCAATCCACTGACGCAGCACTGCGGCTGGGCCATCTTTCGGTCACGCTCGAGGACGGCACTGTGGTGGTCAAGGACGCTGAGGTCGTGATCGCTCGAGGTGAGCGGGTTCTGGTTGCGGGCGAGTCGGGCACCGGCAAGAGCACGCTGGTTCGCGCCATCGCGGGTTTGTGGCCGTGGGGCAAGGGAACGATCGAGGTCGCCGCTGGCGCCAAATTGCTGCTGATGCCGCAGCATGCCTATGTTCCAGTGGGCAGCCTGCGGCGAGCGGTGACCTATCCGCTGCCGGTCGCCGACAAAGATGACGACCAGATTGCGCGAGCATTGAAGCTCGTCGACCTCGGACACCTCGTCGGACACATCGATGAAGAGGCGCCCTGGGAACAGATCTTGTCCGGCGGAGAAAAGCAGCGGCTTGCGTTCGCTCGGATACTGCTCCTTCGCCCGGATATTGTGGTTCTTGACGAGGCGACCTCGGCGCTCGATCCAGGAAGCCAGGATAAAATGATGGAACTCCTGACGACGGAACTGGGCGCAACAACCATCGTCAGCGTCGCGCACCGGCCAGAGCTTGAGGCATTCCACAGCCGCAAGATTACCCTCGAGCGTCGAGGCGAGGGGGCCAGATTGGTGACCGACGTGGATCTGATCCTGTCGCGCCGCCGCGCAACAGCAGGCCGTGTCCCAACCTGAGGCCCCCGGAGGGAGGGAGAGCGTTCGTTGACTTATTTCACCGCGACACCAGGGTTTGTGGCCCGGCTGACTGCACCGGATGAAAGTGGAAATGGATTACGTGCAGGCTTCGCGATTGATCGGGCACTTCGGCACAGGGGTGAGCGAGGAGCCTGTCGAGAGGCAGCGAACTTTGGCTCCGTCAAGCAATTGAAAAGCTGTCCACCTACAAGCTGCTGATCATCGATATCGATTGATGCGCCACGTCCACATCCTGGAGATGAACGGCGACAGCGACCTGCTCGCCCACTCCAAGCGCCGGTCACGCCGAAACCGGGCCGACAATCCGACGGATGCCACCCCTCAGGCATGACGCGCCGCAAGCAGGAAGTCCGCTTCGAGGGGGGCCTTCCTGCTTGCGCATCACGGCGTGGTCATGCGACGACGTTCTGCAGGTGCCGCACAGCGCGCTATTCCGTAAGCGATGCATGCGCCCCACGTTGCCGGCCTGATGTCGGGTCGGTGTTGGGCGCCGATCGGTGATTTGACCCCCAGTCCGATCGACAGCCTATGAAGCCAATCGTGTCGCAGTGAACTCATTCCGCGGCCTTCACGTAGGTTGCCAGCGGCGGGCAGGAGCAGAACAGATTTCGGTCGCCAAAGACATTGTCGACGCGATTGACAGGCGGCCAGTACTTGTCGACGCGGAAGGCGCCGGCCGGAAAGCAAGCCGCCTCGCGTGAATAGGGCCTGTCCCAGTCGCCGACGAGATCCTCCACCGTGTGCGGTGCATTCTTCAACGGATTGTTATTCTTGTCCGCGCGTCCATCCTCGATGGCTCGCGCTTCCTCGCGAATGGCCAGCATGGCATCGCAGAAGCGGTCGATTTCGGCCTTGGTTTCGGACTCCGTCGGCTCGATCATCAGCGTACCCGGGACCGGCCAGCTCATCGTCGGGGGATGAAAGCCGCAATCGATCAGCCGTTTGGCGACATCATCGACTGTCACTCCGGCCTTCTCGGCCAGCGGGCGGGTATCGACGATGCACTCGTGTGCGACGCGGCCGTTGACGCCCTTGTAAAGCACGCCATAGGCGTCTGACAGGCGGCTGGCGATGTAGTTTGCGCTCAGGATTGCGACGCGCGTCGCCTGCGTCAGGCCGTCCCCGCCCATCATCAGGCAATAGCTCCACGAGATCGGCAGGATCGAGCCGGAGCCATACGGCGCCGCGGCCACCGTCATGGCGTTGCCCCCGGTCTCGGGATGCCCTGGCAGGAACGGCGCCAGATGCGACTTGACGCCGATCGGACCCATGCCGGGTCCGCCGCCGCCATGCGGAATGCAGAATGTCTTGTGGAGATTGAGGTGGCTCACGTCGGCGCCGATGTCTCCTGGTCGGGCGAGGCCGACCAGCGCATTCATGTTGGCGCCATCGAGATAGACCTGACCGCCGTTGGCGTGCGTGATTGTGCAGATGTCTCGCACCGTCTCCTCGAACACGCCGTGCGTCGATGGATAGGTGATCATCGCGGCAGCGAGGTTCGGCGCATGGGCCACTGCCTTGGCACGAAAATCATCCAGATCGATGTTGCCCTTGTCGTCCGTCGATACGACCACGACTTTCATGCCGCACATCGCCGCCGAGGCCGGATTGGTGCCATGGGCGGAGGCCGGGATCAGGCAGACATTGCGATGGCGATCGCCGCGGCTATGGTGATAGGCGCGGATGGTGAGCAGTCCGGCATACTCGCCCTGAGCGCCCGAGTTGGGCTGCATCGAGAAGGCATCGTAGGCCGTGATCTTGCACAATTTGTCGGACAGGTCTGTCAGCAATTCGGCATAGCCCAATGCTTGATCAGCTGGTGCGAAAGGGTGGATCTCGGAAAATTCCGGCCACGTGATCGGCAGCATCTCGGCCGTCGCATTGAGTTTCATCGTGCACGAGCCGAGCGGGATCATGGCCCGGTCGAGCGCCAGATCGCGGTCGGCGAGGCGGCGCATGTAGCGCGTCATCTCACTTTCCGCGCGGTTCATGTGGAACACTGGATGGGTGAGATAGCCAGAGCGGCGTATCAGGCCGACGGGCAAGCGGTACGCCGGATGTGCGTCGAGGTAGACGAGATCATAACCGCCAAATGCCCGCCAAACGGCACTGAGCGTAGCGGGCCGGGTGCGCTCGTCTACGGTAATGCCGATGCGATCGGTCCCGACCCTGCGCAGGTTCACGCCGTTGTCGACCGAATTCTTCATGATGAGCCCCTGATAGGGACCGACATGCACGGTGATGGTGTCGAAGTAGAATTCGGGCTGGATCTCGAAACCCAGCGACGCCAGTCCATCAGCCAGGCGCGCGGCCTTGCGGTGCACACGCTCGGCGATGGCCTTCAATCCTTTGGGCCCGTGAAACACCGCATACATCGACGCCAGGACGGCCGGGAGAACCTGCGCCGTGCATATATTGGACGTCGCGGTCTCGCGGCGGATGTGCTGCTCACGCGTCTGCAGCGCCAGCCGGTAGGCGCGGTTACCGCGCGCATCGACAGAAACGCCGACCAGCCGGCCGGGGAGGGCGCGCTTGTAGGCGTCCTTGACGGCAATGTATCCGGCGTGCGGCCCGCCGTAGCCCATCGGCACGCCGAAGCGCTGCATGGAGCCGATGGCGATATCGGCACCCATTTCACCGGGCGGCTTCAATAACGTCAGCGCCAGAGGGTCGGCGGCGATCGCGGCCAACGCCTTCGCCGCATGCAGCGACGCGATCACGCTGGTAAAATCGTGAAACCGGCCGCACACGCCAGGATACTGGAAAAGTGCACCGAACACCGCGTTGGGATCGAGGTCCTTGAACGGATCTCCGACGATGACCTGCCAGCCGAGCGGCTCGGCGCGTGTTTTGACGACGGCGATGGTCTGCGGCAGGCACTCTGCATCGACGAAAAAGGCGCTCGCCTTCGACTTCGTTACGCGATGGGCGAGCGCCATCGCCTCGGCGGCAGCGGTGGCCTCGTCGAGCAGCGACGCATTGGCGACATCGAGTGCCGTCAGATCCGAGACCAGTGTCTGGAAATTCAGCAGCGCCTCGAGCCGTCCCTGGCTGATCTCGGGCTGGTAAGGCGTATAGGCCGTGTACCAGGCCGGATTTTCCAGGATATTGCGCTGGATCGCGGGCGGCATGATGGTGCCGTGATAGCCTTGGCCGATGAGCGAGGTCAGCACGCGATTCTTGTTGGCGGTGGCGCGCAACCGGTCAAGGGCCGCGCGCTCGGACAACGGACGGCCGATATCGAGCGGAGTCTGCTGCCGGATCGATGCCGGTACGGTTTCGGCGATGAGTTGTTCGAGGCTCGACACGCCGACAACCTTCAGCATCTCCACCATCTCCTCGGGCGAGGGCCCGATGTGACGGCGATTGGCGAAGTCGTAGGGGTCGTATTTCTCCGCTTCTTGCATGCGTGCTCCGCTCAGCCGACGAGCTTGCTGTAGGCGGCCTCGTCCAGGAGGCTGTCGAATGCCTTCGCGTCCTCGAGCCTGAGCTTGAAGAACCACCCCTTGCCTTGCGGGTCTGAGTTGACGAGGGCGGGATCGTCGATGATGGCCTGGTTGACCTCGATGACCTCACCGGCGAGCGGTGCGAAAACGTCCGACGCAGCCTTCACGGACTCGACGACAGCCGCGTCGCCGCCCTTCGCCAGCTTGGCGCCGACATCGGGCAGTTGCACGAAGACGAGGTCTCCGAGTTGGGTCGTAGCATGGGCCGTGATGCCGACGGTTGCCACCTCACCGTCGAGTTTCAGCCACTCGTGTTCCTCGGTAAATCTCAGCAAGTGTTCCTCCTGGTCTGGAGCGGTTCAGCCGCGCTTGTAGCGGTGGGGGATGAAGGGAAGTGTGGCGACGACGACGGGCAACCGCTTGCCGCGCACCTCGGCAAAAATCCGCGTGCCGACCTCGGCGAGCCCAGCCGGCAGATAGCCCATTGCGGCAGGACCATCCAAGCTCGGGCCGAAGCCACCCGACGTGACCGTCCCCACGGGCGCGCCGCCCTGCTCGGCAACGAACAAGGGTGATCCGGCGCGCACCGGCGCACGGCCTTCGGGCCGCAGTCCGACGCGCCTGCGTTGCGGGCCCCGCTCGAGCTGCTCGAGAATTACAGCGTGTCCGGGAAATCCGCCCGCCCGCGTTCCGCCGGACCGGCGCACTTTCTGGATGGCCCACGATAAGCCGGCCTCGACTGGCGTTGTCGTCGTATCGATGTCGGAGCCATAAAGGCAGAGGCCTGCCTCGAGCCGCAAGGAGTCGCGCGCGCCGAGGCCGATCGGAGCGACATCCGCGTCCTCCAGCAGGGCTTCGGCGATCTCGCGCGCGACATCCGCCGGAATCGAGATCTCGAACCCATCCTCTCCGGTATAGCCCGATCGCACGATGATGCAGGGCGCACCGATGATCGGCATCACGCGCACGTCCATGAAGCGCATGTTTGCACAGTCAGTGGCAAATCGCATCAGCGTCCGCTCGGCTTTCGGTCCTTGCAGGGCCACCAAGGCGCGCGCCAGCGGCTGAACCTCGCAGTCCTGCGCCAGGCCATCGCGCAGGTAGGCTTCATCGGCGGCCTTGCGCGCGGCATTGACGATGAGCAGAAGGTGATCCCCCCTGTGCGCGACCATCAGGTCATCGAGAATGCCGCCGGTCTCGTCGGTGAAGAACGCGTAGCGCTGGCGTCCAGGCGACAGACCCAGGATGTCAACCGGGACCAGCCGTTCCAGCGCGCGCGCTGCATCCGCGACTTGGCCCGACTTCGCACGCACCTCGATCTGACCCATATGTGAGACGTCGAATAGTCCAGCGGCGCGGCGCGTATGCAGATGCTCCTTCAGCACGCCGGCCGCGAACTGGACGGGCATATCGTAGCCGGCAAATTCCATCATGCGCGCGCCGAGATCTTCGTGCAGGCCATGGAGGGGCGTGCGCAAAAGTTCGATTGGCGCAGTCTTGGAGTTGTCGAAGCTCATGCAGCGCCCCCACGGCTCAAACCGCTGCGCGATCGTCACGCCGATAGTTGCCCCATCGATCGCGGAACATGAAGAACCCAGCAAGTCTATCCCACAATGCCGGACTCTCAAGGCCGGACTTTGCACCCATTCGTGGTCGTTCGGCTGGCGATCCGCTCCCAGAAGACGCCCTCGGCAGGTGTTTGAGTTTTCCGGTGTGATTACCCACGGCCGGACGGAGCGGAAAACGATGGAGGCATCGAAGTTCACGAACGCGCAGAAGGCGTTCGTCATCAAGCGAGGCGAGGAGGGCACGGCGGTCGTCTGATCAGATCTGGCCGCCGTCGTAGCCGCAGGCGATGCGGCCGAGCGCGATGCGCATCGCATCGCTTTCGAGATCGGCCGACAACGCTTCCGCCTCGGCGCTGTGAGGATCGACGCCGCGTGCCCGCGCAAGCAGCGCGGCGATTGTGGCGCGATCCAGCAGCGGTAAGCTGGCCCAGAGTCCGCGCGCAAACTCGTTGGCGAGCACGTGATCTGGGTGGGTCGCGTTCTCCGGGGCCCTACCGATCTCGTACATATGCGTCACGGCGCTCCAGTCCGCACGTTGGGCGGGAAGCCGCTCCAGAACCTGTGGACATTCCTCGGCGACGTAGAAGCGGTTCAGTGTGTCGTCGAGCCGGAAGCGATAGCCGGCGGCGAGCAGGTTCGCCTCCCAGGCGGCGTAGGTCGGCGCATTTGTCGCCGGATCGATGGCCTCGACGACGACCACCTTGGGACGGAAGCGCCTCCAATCGTTGCCGGCGATGACGTCGGCCTCCGCGCCCTCGACGTCGATCTTGAGGAAGTCGATACGCTGTACCCCCTGCCTTTCGAGCAGGGTCGCCAGGCTCAGCATCGGCAGGCTCAGCGTTTCATAGCTGTCGCCATGTTGACGGCACGCGTCGGCCTGCGCATCGACGGTTGTCGAGAGCCCGTGCAGACGCTCAAAGACGTGCAGCCGGGCTGTACCGTCGGCGCGGCCAACGAGACCCTCGTAGACGATGTCGCGCGGCCGCACGTTGGCGTAGAGGCGCGCCAAGGCGCGTTGCGGCTCGACCACGATGCCCTGCCAACCGCGCTCGTAAAACCACAGCGATACGTTGTCGGCAACGGGATGGCCGCCGCCGACGTCGACGTAAAAGCCCGGCCCTTCGTCGGAAAGCGCGAGCCAGAGGTGGTAGTCCTCGAGGTTCTGCGTATAGGAGAGCGGCTTTTCTGGCGTCATGACGTGCCCTTCAGGCTGATACGTGCGCCACGACCCAATCCGGTTTGCTGCGGCGTGTCCATGGCCCTCAATCGCCGCCGGCTGACCATCTTGACGCTGACGCGGTCGGGGGACAAGCTGACGGTCAGACGCCCATTCGACAGCTGCTGGAAGGACAGCTGCCGAAGGAGGCAGGTGCGCGCATCGTCGAGAGTGACCCGGCTTCCTCGTTCTTGGTTGGGCGGAGCGTGGCAGCACTGCCGGGGAAATTCAGACGTCGATTTTTTCTGCGATCTCGATCGCGTCGTCGATTTCTACGCCGAAGTAGCGGACGGTGCTCTCGATCTTGGTTTGGCCGAGCAACAGTTGACGGCCCTCAAGTTGTCCGTTCGCCGATAGATCAGCGTTGCCTTGGTGCGCCGCAGTGAGTGACCGCGTGTGTTCCTCTGCCGATCGCCCCTTGGTTTGCTGCCCCGTCGCGCTGGTGGCTTTTAATCGATCGGTCCGTCGGCCTGCGACATCAGGACAATCGATCCTGGTTTCGAGCTGGCGGCGCCGGCCGCTTCGGTGTCGAGCGCCGCCGAGCCGCTCAGATCCTTCAGCCGAATGCCGGTGGCCTGGATGGCGCGCGCCGCCTCGATCAACCAGGCAAGATTGGCCGCGGCGGCTGCCGGGGCCAGTCCACCGGGACGGATATTCGAGATGCAGTTGCGCTCGGCGTCCGTGCGTCCGGGAATAGGATCGAAGGTGAGGTAGACGCTGAGACTGTCGGCGGCGGAGAGCCCCGGTCGCTCGCCGATCAGCACGATCACGAGCTCGCGCGCCGAGCAGCACGCCGACCTCGTCGCCGAGGGCCACGCGCGCACCTTCCGCCAGCACGACCGGCCCAAGCCCGAGACCGAGGCGCGCGACGTGCGGCAGCAAGGCTTCGACCAAGGCCGGCGCGTGAGCGGCGACGCCCTTGGCCGACAGGCCATCGCCGATCATTAGCGCAAGTTCGCAGGATGTCCCGCCAGCTGCGGCCTTGATCCGCTCGCGCGAGGCGCTATCGAGCCGTCGCCCGAGATCGGGCCGGCGCAGATAGACCGCGCGATCGCCGCGCCTCGCTGCTCGACTTCGATCGTATTCAGCCCCAACGCCCGCAACCGCGCTGCGAGCGCCGCCCAGTCGAGCCGGGCATGCACGGCGTCGCGAGCCTGCGCATGTGCCAGTGCGAACGACAGCACCTCGCGCGTCGGCAGCGAGGCACCCGTCCGGCCAAGCGCGATGCGTGCCGGTGTTCGGGCGCCCAGCAGAGCCCAGGGATCGCGCGGATGGGCGCGTCATGACGGCTGCTGCTCCTGCGGTGCGCGGCCGCGTCCGCGATCAAACGGTGGCCGGCTGAGGCGGCAGCAACCGGCCGCCCGCGCCGGTGATGCCCATGTCGCCGAGCCAAGCCTCGAACTCCGGCGCCCGCTTCAGACCAAACGCCTCGCGGACGTAGAGTGCGTCGTGAAACGAG
Source organism: uncultured Alphaproteobacteria bacterium (assembly GCA_963819775.1). Taxonomy (GTDB): domain Bacteria; phylum Pseudomonadota; class Alphaproteobacteria; order Rhizobiales; family Hyphomicrobiaceae; genus JAKAML01. The sequence goes on along the minus strand of CAWFXM010000008.1, from coordinate 322,770 downwards.
GTCGACTGATAGCCGAGCATGACGTCGTCGGCGCCCGGCACACCCATGATGTAGGTGACGCCCGCGGCAGCGAGCGCGGTGAGGACAATGTCCATGTCGTCCTGATCGGCCTCGGCGTGGTTGGTGTAGCAGACGTCGACGCCCATCGGCAGCCCCATCAGCTTGCCGCAGAAGTGATCCTCCAGCGCCGCGCGCAGGATCTCCTTGCCGTCGTAGAGGTACTCGGGTCCGATAAAGCCAACGACCGTGTTGACGAGCAACGGGTCGAAGGCGCGCGCCACGGCATAGGCGCGGGCCTCGCAAGTCTGCTGGTCGAGCCCATGGTGGGCGCCGGCCGACAACGCCGAGCCCTGCCCCGTCTCGAAGTACATGACGTTGCGGCCGACCGTTCCTCGGCCGAGCGCGCGGGCCGCATCATGTGCCTCGCGCAGCATGTGCCAGCGCTCACGCCGAACGAGCGTGTTGGTGGCTTCGGTCCCGCCGATCGACTGGAACACGAGATCCACCGGCACACCCTTGTTCATCAGGTCGAGCGTCGTCGTGACGTGGCTCAGGACGCAGCTCTGGGTCGGGATGGCGTAGCGCGCGATGAGATCGTCCAGGAGCCGCAGCAGTTCCGCGATGCGCGCCGGCTGGTCGGTCGCCGGATTGATGCCGATGACGGCGTCGCCCGCGCCGTACATCAGGCCGTCGGCGATCGAGGCCATGATGCCTGCGGGATCGTCGGTCGGATGGTTCGGCTGCAGGCGCACGGCCATCGTTCCCGGCAGGCCGATGGTGTTGCGAAACGCCGTCACCACCCGGCACTTGCGAGCCGCGAGGATCAGATCCTGGTTGCGCATCAGCTTCGAAACGGCGGCGGCGATCTCGGGCGTGATGGCCGGCGCCAGCGCGGCCAGCGTCGCGGCGGTGGTCTCGTGGGCGAGAAGGTGCTCGCGCAATTCACCCACCGTCAGGCTCGCAATAGTGCGAAAGGCGCGCTCGTCATGGTTGTCGACAATGAGCCGCGTGACCTCGTCATCCTCGTAGGGAATGAGTGGCTCGGCGAGGATCGCCTTCAACGGTACATCGGCCAGCGCCAGCCTGGCGGCCACGTTTTCCTCGGCGCTACCGGCGGCAATACCCGCAAGCCGATCTCCCGCCCGCGGCGGCGATGCCTTCGCCATCAGCACCGCCAGCGACGGGAACACGTAGCTCGTTTCCGCGACCCGTTGGCGGAATGCCATGGGCGGTCCTCATCCCCGTTGTCACTGTGGAACATCAGGCTTGCCCGGCACTGCCCTGTCAAGCCGAAGGTCGCCCGAGAACATCGGCGAGGCTCAGACTGCCTGCGGCTAAATTGGTCGCTCTTGAAGCCCTGGGCCCATGAGGAGGGAAGGGCGATGCAGCGGTCGAGGTTCTGTAGGCGAAGGTCATAGATTGAAACGCTGCGCTGTTGATCTTGGTCAAAACTGAACTCCCGGCGGCAGTCAATATGGTCACCCAGGGATGGGTGACACATGACCTCTGCGCTTAAACGTCGTGCGCTCTTCGCCCGTTTTCGTGGCGGGCCGCCCCAATTGCGGCCGCCTTGGGCCAAGGCTGAGAACGACTTCACCGAGGCCTGCACGCAGTGCGGGAAATGTGTGGCTGCATGTCCGACGGGGCTCGTCGGGACGGGACACGCGGGATACCCAATCGTCGATTTTGCCAATGCGCACTGCACGTTCTGCGGTTCGTGCGCTGCCGCTTGCGCGGAGGGATGCTTTGTCACAAGCCGCGAGGGACGGCCGTGGCATCTGGGCGCGCGCATCTCGAAGGCCTGCGTCGAGACCAAGGGTGTCACCTGCCGCATGTGCGAGGCGGCCTGCGATGCCTCCGCGATCAGGTTCAGTCCGCGCCTTGGAGGCGGCTCGACGGTGTTCGTCCGCCTCGACGATTGCACCGGTTGCGGGGCCTGCATTGCAACCTGTCCGGTGCGCGCCATTTCCATCGCCGAAACGAGCCCAGCCTTGGAGGCTATCTCATGAACATCTGCGGCGTGCTGGTTCACGCAAATCCCAGCAAGCTCGAGAGCATTGAACGAGCGCTCTGTGCGTTGCCGGGGGTCGAGGTGCACGAGCGCGCCGATGGCGGGCGGTTGGTCGTCACGGTCGAGGACACCGATCGTTCGACGGCATTCGACACCATGACCGAGATCCACCGCCTCGACGGCATCGTCGCGGCATCACTCGTCTACCACCATTTCGAGCCGGCCGAGACCGCCGCGCCTCTCGCCTGACCAGGAGCCCCGCCATGACCGCGCATGACAAACGCATCGAGGCCGACAACGGTCTTTCCCGCCGCGACGTGATCAAGGCTAGCGCGATCGTCGCTACTGCCGCCGCTGCTGGTGTGCCTGCACCGGAGGCCGCCGCTCAGGTGGCCGCAGCGGGGAGCAGCGATGGCATCCGCTGGGACAAGGGCGTGTGCCGGTTCTGCGGCACGGGCTGCGGCGTCATCGTCGGCACCAAGGGCGGCCGCGTCGTCGCCTCGCAGGGCGACCCGGACGCGCCGGTCAACCGCGGCCTCAACTGCATCAAGGGCTACTTCCTGTCGAAGATCATGTACGGCGAGGACCGGCTGACGAAGCCCTTGCTGCGCATGAAGAACGGCAAGTTCGACAAGAACGGCGACTTCACGCCCGTCACCTGGGAGCAGGCCTTCAAGATCATGGCCGAGAAGTGGAAGGCGGCGCTGAAAAAGCACGGGCCTTCGGGCGTCGGCATGTTCGGCTCCGGCCAGTGGACGATCTGGGAAGGCTATGCCGCTGCGAAGCTCTACAAGGCCGGATTCCGCTCCAACAACCTCGATCCCAACGCGCGCCACTGCATGGCCTCGGCCGTCGCCGGTTTCATGCGCACGTTCGGCATCGACGAGCCGATGGGCTGCTACGACGATCTCGAGAAAGCCGACGCGTTCGTGCTCTGGGGCGCGAACATGGCCGAGATGCACCCGATCCTGTGGTCGCGGCTGACCGACCGCCGCCTGACGCACGGCGGCTGCGAGGTGCACGTGCTTTCGACCTTCGAGCATCGCTCGTTCGAGCTGGCCGACAACGGCATGATCTTCGCGCCGCAGTCCGATCTCGCGATCCTCAACTACATCTGCAACTACATCATTCAGAACAATGCCGTGAACACCGACTTCGTGACCAAGCACACGGCGTTCGCGCGCACGGTGGAGGACATCGGCTACGGCCTGCGCCCGACCCACGAGCTGGAAGTGAAGGCGGTCAACGCCTCGCACAAGGCGGGCAAGGACGGCGCCAAGGACCCCGCCGGCATGAGCGACATCACCTTCGACCAGTTCAAGGAACTGGTCTCGAAATATACGCTCGAATACACGGCGAAGCTGTCGGGGGTCGAGCCGGCCAAGCTCGAGCGGATGGCCAAGCTCTACGCCGACCCGAAGAAGAAGGTCGTGTCGTACTGGACTATGGGCTTCAACCAGCACACCCGCGGCACCTGGGTGAACAACCTCATCTACAATGTGCATCTGCTGACGGGAAAGATCTCCGAGCCAGGCAACGGTCCATTCTCGCTGACCGGCCAGCCGTCGGCCTGCGGCACCGCGCGCGAGGTCGGCACCTTCTCGCACCGGCTGCCCGCCGACATGGTGGTGACCAATCCCGAAGCACCGCGAAATGACCGAGAAGATCTGGCAGCTTCCGGAAGGCACACTGCCCGGCAAGGTCGGCTATCACGCCGTCGTGCAGCATCGGATGCTCAAGGACGGCAAGCTGAACGCCTACTGGGTGCAGTGCACGAACAACATGCAGACCGCGCCGAACATGAACGGCGAGGGCTATCCGGGCTATCGCAACCCGGACAACTTCATCGTCGTCTCCGATCCCTATCCGACGGTGACGGCGCTGGCCGCCGATCTCATCCTGCCGACGGCGATGTGGATGGAGAAGGAAGGCGCCTACGGCAATGCCGAGCGGCGCACGCAGTTCTGGCGCCAGCAGGTGAAGGCACCGGGCGAGGCCCGCTCCGATGTCTGGCAAACGGTCGAGTTCTCGAAATACTTCAAGGTCGAGGAGGTGTGGCCGGAGGAGCTGATCGCCAAGAAGCCGGAGTATCGCGGCAAGACGCTCTACGACATTCTGTTCGCCAATGGCGTGGTGAACAAGTTCCCCGCCGACGGCATCCAGAAGGGCTTCGACAACGACGAGTCGACGCGGCTCGGCTTCTATCTGCAGAAGGGCCTGTTCGAGGAGTATGCACAGTTCGGCCGCGGCAAGGCGCACGATCTTGCCGACTTCGAACTCTACCATCAGTCGCGCGGTCTGCGCTGGCCGGTCGTCGACAACAAGGAGACGCTGTGGCGCTTCCGCGAGGGTTACGACCCCTACGTGAAGCAGGGTGAGGGCGTGTCGTTCTACGGCAAGCCCGACAAGAAGGCGCGCATCATCTTCTGCCCCTACGAGCCGGCGGCCGAGAGCCCGGACAAGGAATTCGACCTGTGGCTGTCGACCGGGCGCGTGCTCGAGCACTGGCACTCAGGCTCGATGACGCGGCGCGTGCCTGAGCTGCATCGCTCGGTGCCGAGCGCGGTGCTGTTCATGCATCCCGACGATGCCCAGAAGCGCAGCCTGCATCGCGGCCAAACGGCAAAGGTCGTCACGCGGCGCGGCGAAGTCGTGACGCGCATCGAGACGCGCGGGCGCAACAAGATGCCGGCCGGCATGGTGTTCATCGCCTTCTTCGACGAAGGGCAGCTCGTCAACAAGCTCACGCTGGACGCGACCTGCCCGATCTCGAAGGAGACGGACTTCAAGAAGTGCGCCTGCAAGGTCGTGACGGCGTAAGCCAACCGACGCGCAAGGAGACGTTGGTGAAATGTCCTCGCCCGCTGACAGCAACGCGGACAAAGGCTTCGATCTGAAGCGCCGCAAGGCACTGCAGGACATGGCCAAGCACGCCGCCGGCGCGACGGCTTGCGGTGTGCTGCTCGCGGGCTTCGCGCAGCAGTCGAAAGTATTGCCCGCGGCGGCGCTGCGCCCGCCCGGCGCGTTGGCCGAGAGCGACTTCCTGTCGGCTTGCGTACGCTGCGGACTTTGTGTGCGCGCCTGCCCCTACAAGACACTGAAGCTCGCCGAGATCGGCGATGGTCCGGCGATTGGCACGCCCTACTTCATCGCGCGCGATGTGCCATGCGAGATGTGTGACGACATCCCGTGCGTAAAGGCGTGCCCGACAGGCGCATTGGCGAAGACGCTGACGCAGATCGACAAGGCGCAGCATGGGCATCGCCGTCGCTGGTCGGTCGTGAGGCGTGCCTCAACATGCTGGGGCTCAGGTGCGACGTTTGCTACCGCGTGTGCCCGGTGATGGGCAAGGCGATCACGCTCGAACGGACGCACAATACGCGAACGCAGAAGCATGCCGTGTTCGAGCCCTACGTTCATGCGGATGCCTGTACGGGTTGCGGCAAGTGCGAGAAGAGCTGCGTGCTCGAGATTGCCGCAATCAAGGTGCTGCCGGTGGCCCTCGCCAAGGGCGAGATAGGCGCGCACTACAAGATCGGCTGGGAGGAAAAGAAGAAGGCCGGCAAGGAGACTGGTGCCTGATATCATCGATCTGCCCGACCGCATGCCGGATGCGCCCCGATTGCCGGAGGTGCCGAAATGAGCACGAGCCGCACACCGGGCCGCGCGGCCGCGAGCAGTACGGGTTCCTCAAGGCCCACCGCTGGCTGATCGCGCGGCGCTTGGCACAGCTCGGCTTTTTCATGCTGTTCGCCACGGGGCCGTGGTTCGGCATCTGGATCACCAAGGGCACGCTGGCGTCGTCGCTGACGCTCGACTTGCTGCCGCTTACCGATCCGTTGATCCTGCTGCAAAGCCTCGTCGCGCGCCATCCGCTCGGCTCAACTGCGCTGATCGGCGCGGCGATCGTACTGGCGGCGTATCTCGTCCTGGGCGGGCGGCTCTACTGCTCGTGGGTGTGCCCGATCAACCCGGCAACCGATCTGGCCGCCTGGGCGCGGCGGCGACTCGGCATCGAGACCGACTGGAAAGTGAGACCCGAGACGCGCAACTGGGTGCTGGGCGCCGTGCTCGCGGCTTCGGCCATCACCGGCACGATCGCATTCGAGCTCGTCAACCCGATCACGATGCTGCATCGCGGTCTGCTATTCGGCGCCTCGTGGGGCCTCGTCACGGTGCTGGCGATCTTCCTGTTCGACCTGTTCGTCGCCAAGCACGGCTGGTGCGGCCACTTGTGCCCGGTCGGCGCCTTCTACGGTCTAGCTCAACCGGACGGCTCTGGTGCGCGTCTCGGCGCGCGGTCGCGTCCGCTGCGACGATTGCATGGACTGCTACGCCGTCTGCCCGGAAATGCATGTCATTTCGCCGGCGCTGAAGGGCGAGCGTTCCGGCGCCGGGCCGGTGATCCTGTCGGCGGATTGCACCGCCTGCGGGCGCTGCATCGACGTCTGCCCCGAGCGTGTCTTCCAATTCTCTCACCGCTTCGACGGCCGGCTCGACCAGCCTGCCGCTGCGGCCAACGTACCACCAGATCCGCAACCAACTCGCAGAGCCGCCTGAGCGGCCATCAGAGCCCAAGGAGCAAAACATGATCAGGCCACAGCCCATTGCCCTGGCGGTGCTCGGCACCGTCATCGCCGGAATAATGGCGGTCGGCGCCGGCGTCGCTCAGGAGCCGGGTGTGCAGATCAAGGCGCTCGGCGGCGAGAAATCGCTGGAGCAGACGAACGCGGCTCCGGACGTCGAGAGGCAGTCGTTCGTTGCCGGTGGATTTGGCCGCGCGTACCGTCAGCAACCTCCGCTCATTCCGCACAAGGTCGAGGGGTATCAGGTCACGGCCACGAACAATGCCTGCATGAATTGCCACGATTGGCCGGGGCACATCGATGCCAAGGCGCCCAAGGTGTCCGAGACACACTACGTCGACCGGCAGGGCGTGCGCCTGGATAAGATCGCGGGCACGCGATACTTCTGCCAGCAGTGCCACGTACCGCAGGCCGACGCCAAGCCGCTCGTCAACAATACCTTCCTGAACGCAACGCAGGCGAAATAGCGGCCCGACGCCCGGCCCGAGAGCCGGTGCCGCAGGCGCATGATCCCGACGTCGAGGAAAGCATGACAGCAACCAATCAAACGTCCGATGCAGGTTTCGTGCGCCGCTGGTGGAACTGGTTGTGGCGGCCCGCGCCGGCCATCGCGCTCGGCACGCTGTTGAGCGCCGGTTTCGCCGCCGGCGTGATGTTCTGGGGCGGCTTCAATTGGTCACTGGAGCTGACGAACACCGAGCAGTTCTGCATCTCCTGTCACGAGATGAAGGAAAATGTGTTCGCCGAATACCGGCGCACGGTTCACTACTCCAACCGCTCCGGCGTCCGCGCCTCCTGCCCCGACTGCCATGTTCCCAAGGAATGGGGGCACAAGATGGTGCGCAAGATCCGTGCCTCGAACGAGCTTTACCATCACGTACTCGGCACCGTTTCGACGCCGCAGAAGTTCAATGACAAGCGGCTCCAGCTCGCCGTCAACGAGTGGGGACGGATGAAGTCCACCGACAGCCGCGAATGCCGCAACTGCCACAAGTTCGAATTCATGGACTATTCGGCCCAGGAGCCCCGCGCGTCGAAAACGCACCAGGATGCGCTGACAACCGGCAAGACCTGCATCGATTGCCATCGCGGCATCGCGCATACGCTGCCACCCAATGCCGACGAGGCCTATCAGAAGGTGGTCGAGACGCTCGATCAGAGTGCCAAGAAGCGACTTTCCGACTATCTGAGCGATGCCGTCGGGACTGCGCTAGCCAGCCCTGTGACGAACCAGGGTGTGCCGTCGAAGTGAGCCGGATTCGAAATTGAAGCGAGGGCAAGATGCGGGCAGCAGGTCACCTCGCGTGATCGACATTGCATAGTAAGCGTGCCGTGTTGAATTCGCGCGGCCACGAGGCATGCTTTAGAAACCCGTCCACAACGTGTATTGGCCTATCGCACCGTGCGTGTTGAGCGAGATCGCCCGGCTCGGTGCGAACTCCGTCAGCTGCACCTGCAGGATGCAAACGCCATAACCGTTCAGCGCCTCGGCCGCACACGCCGTCAGCTTGACCTTGAATGCGGCGCGATCGGCTTGGATCTCTTGCAGCGTATAGCGGCCGATCTCATCGTAGATGGCGCCTTGCGATCGCTCCATGACGTCGGAGGCCAGATCGGCGACGCCTGACAGCGCCTGGACGACATCGTTGATGTAGTAGGTGACGAGCGCGCCGACGATGACCGTCTTGTGGTCCTTGGTCATCACGACCTTGGATTGGATCAGCTGGGTCTGGCGCACGACGGCGATGGTCTTATAGGTCGTCGCGACCGGCCAGTACCAATGCAAGCCTGGCTTCCACTCCTTCACGTGCTTGCCCCGCACGAACGCGACGCCGCCGTGAGTTGCCGGCACGATCACCAGCCACGGAAACGAGCCGCAGCAACGTCTGGAAGATCTCGCCAATCCAACCGAGCGCCTTGTCCACCGGTCACCTCCCAAGCCCATTGCCATCCGCCACCGCCGTCGTAAACGGCGCGCCGCGGTCCACTCGATCAATCGATTTCTGTGGTGGTGCCGTCGTCCGTCACCACCGCCACACCATATCCGTCAATACTGACGCTTCCTCCGAGGCGCTCGCGCACGACCTTGCCTGCCGTGCCGCCGTCCAGCCTCAGCACGTCGGAGCAGCCCGCGAGGTCGGCGCTGCACCGCGACAGATCGAGCCGTTGTGATCGCGCGAGCGTGTTGACGAATAGTCCGCTCAACCGGCCAGTATCGTCTCGCGCCAAGATGCCATCGATGCCGAGCCCCGCGACATCGGGCGGCAGGGTGGCAACGCGGTCGCCGCACCGGACGTGCTGTGCGACGAGTTGCTTGGCGAGACACGCCGGTGTCGGCTCGCCGTCGGTCGACATGAGCCCATAGGCGTCGTCGAGGCCATGCCAGCGCTTGGAGGTTGCCGTCCAGCGCATCTCGAGGTCGGCGCCGCCGCGGATCAGGTTGAGCAACGTCGATGCATAATAGGCCGCGCCAAAAACGTTGCGGTTGAGATCCTGTGTGAAGTACCTGTCGTGATGGGCGATGGCGTTCAGCTCGCCACAGACGTTGAGGATGCCGCGGCCGGCGATGAGACGGCTGACACTTCGCGCGCGCGCCTCGTACTGGGCCGTTTGCGCCATGGTCAATGCCTCGAAGATCGACCCGTCTGGCGCGTCCGGCTCGTCGACGAGCTTGACCTTGACCGAGCTCCAGGGGACCGCCGGGCGCCAGTCGGCGTACATATGCCAGTTGACGAACGCCAGCGTGCGCTCATCGACATCGCTGACCAGCTGCGCGATCCAGTCGAGCCAATAGGCCCTCTGAGTTCCGTCGATCGCGGGCCCACCCAGTCTTGATCGCTGCCGTCCGGGGTATGAGGTCCGATGAGTGTCAGCAGGGGCTCGGCGATGGCCCGATAGATCTGCAAGGTATTCGCCATAGCGCAGATTGCCGCCGACGTCGGGATTGTTGGGCTCGTTCCAGAGGCACCAAGACCAGGTCTTCACCTCGTCGATGCCCCATTGCTCGAGGCACCCCCAGATGATCTCGGTCGATCGTGCGACGAACCTCTTGATCGCGGTTCGATCGTCGAACGGGGGCTTGAACTTCGCGAACGTGACCATCGGCTTCGCGCCAGACGCCAGAACCCCGTCGATCACGGCAGCGAACTGGGGCCATGCGGAAAATGGATCCGGCACGGGCTTGTCGAAGACGAAGATGCGGATCACCTCCGTATTCATGAGCCGAAGGCGCCGGTGGATCTCGCCCCGCCGTTCGCCCATGGCGAAGGCCGGCCAGCCGTCGATCTCGTTGAATCCATAGCGAAGCCGCGATGCGCTGCCAGAGCGCGTCGGTCGCAAGAGTTCGGGGTCACAGCCGGCACGCAGCACTACTCCTCGATGAGGCCAATCAGCTGCTTCAAGCGTGCTTCGGGACTGTGACGCATCGCGGAACCCCCGGCGAATGTCCATGACGATCTCGGCGTAGTATTCGGGCCGCTCCAGGACATCGAGTATCCTTTCGTGTCCGTCCTCACCATCGAGCATGAGCTCGGTCGCGCGCTCGCCGTAGAATTCGAGCACGTAATCGCGGTTCAGCAGAAACAGCGGAATAGTGCCGGCGGCCGGGGTTTCGAAGGTGCGGCACGTCACGAAGCCAAGCTGCTCGAAGAGCGGACGATAGACCACGGGATTGAACACGCCTTTGTTGATGGTCGCCGCGACTTCCTGGAATGGCACAGGCGGCAGGCCTTCGAACCGATGGGCCTTCATGTAGTCGCGATCGACATAGTGCTTCGCCTTCGCCTCGCCGTGTTCCATCCAGTCGATGGGCTCGCCCCAGCCTTCGCCGACGAGTGCGACGCGCCCGACCCGGTCGCGCACCCGCTCGATCGCTTTCAGCACTTTCACCATGCCGCGCCAGCGGAACTTGGTGTGGCCGACGTAGATCATGCTGAACTCTTTGTCGGAAAACTTGAGCGGCGTCTCCCAGTCGGGGTCGTAGATGTGGAACAGAAAGGAGCGGACGTTGGGATGCCGCGGCCGATACGTCGGTTGAAAAATCTTGTCGGCGATGCCGTCGCAGACGCCGATCCATTCCGCGCTCGATTGCATGGTGCGGTGATTGTAGTCCCCCATGTATGCAATCGGCTCGTTGTAGTGCCCGTCGCAATCGATGACGATCCGCCGCTCGCGAGGAACCGTCGACAGCAAGCCGAACCCAATCGAGCTGATCACCGAACTGCAGAGCCGTCGTCCACTCGACGACGAAGATGACCGCGTCGGCGCCTGACAGATCTTTCGTGTAGTCGAGCGCGAAGGCGGATCGCGGTGGTCCGTAGATGAAGACCTCGTGGCCGAGCTTCTTCGCCGCGCGGGCATAACCGCGCAGGTCGAGCATGCTCCCGGCGTTGTCGTAACCCCAGTAGACGAATACGAGCTTCATGGACGAGACCGCTTCCCTTTCATCCGGTCACGAGACCTCGAGCGCCGAGAACAACTCGCGGGCCCGCGCATCGTAGGAATGATGTTCGACAAGGTGCCGTCGGACGTCCGCGACAATCTCGCGATATCGTTCGGGATTTTGCAGAGCATCAAGCATCTTCTCCGCAGCGCGGCCGGGCAACGTCAGCTCGCGCGCCGCAGGCCCGTAAACATCCACCGCATGATCCTCGTCGAGCATCAGGAGCGGGATCGTATCGGCGCAGAACACTTCGAAATACTTGAGCGTCAGATGCCTCAGGTGTCGAAGCAGCGGCCGCTGGGTGAGGATGTTGATGCGTGCCTTGCTCATCGTCTTGATGACATCGCTGTACATCACGGCCTCGGGCGTGCTCGATCCGCAGCCGCTGAAATGCATAGGGATCGGAAAGGAAGGCCTCGGGGGAGCCGGCGTCTATGCCTTCCGCAGGCGGTGCGTTCCACCACAGGCCGAGAAATCCGATCTCGCCCACTTGATCGCGGATCTTGCCGAACGCGGGCAACAGTTCGCTCGCAACTTCCTTCCAGCGCCACCAGTTGTGACCGACGTGGAGGATGTCGAACGTCTTGGCCGGAACGCTTGCCGGATCGACAACGAGATCGGGATCGAAACCGAAGAAGGGCAGCGCCTTGACGTTCGGGCATGGCGGATCATGCATCACCGTCTGCACGATCCGGTCGCCGAGTGCATCCATGTATCCGATCCATGTCGACCGATCCGCCTCGGTCGCATGATTGAAGTCGTAGCCGTCGAGCTGAACGAGGTCGTTGTAGAGCCCGTCGGTATCGATGATGAGCCGGTGTTGACGCGGGAATTGATCGAGCAAAATCGCCTGATGCAGCGGCGGGACGCGGTACAGCTCAGTTTCGAACAGATAGACGACGCGGTCGAAACCGGCGATCTCGGTCGAGAATTGCAGATCCGGGATGTACCAGATCGGCGTGCCGAAGATGGCGACCGAATGACCATAGGCGGGTGCAAGGCGCATGTAGTTCGCGATGGCGTGTGTGCTGCCCGCATTGCCGCGATGCTTCATGACGAACAGGATGTTCATGAGGCGAGCGCCGCCTCACGCTGTCCCGCCAGTGCCTCGAGCTCACCGAAGCGCCGTGCGAACGAGTGATGCGCGTCGAGGTGCTGGCGTGTCTTGAGCACGGCGTCCCAGTAGGGCTCAGGCTCCGCCATCGACGGCTTTCAGATGACCGGCGAGATCGTCTCCTGGTACGAGTTCGAGAGCCGCGCTGCCATAGACGCCTTCGACGAACGGACGCGGCAGCATAAGCACCGGAACGCTGTCGGAAAGGAACGTCTCGAACGTGCGGTTCGTCACCAACCCAAGCTCGCGGAATGTAGGCCGATGGAAGACGGGCGCGAAGCGGCCTTGTCCCACCAGCTCGACGACGCGATCGAAGCGTACGCCCTGCCGGACCTCGACACGCAGATCCGCCAAGAGGTCGGGGTCCGTGTCGATCGCGTGCAGGCCCATGTCGACAGCCCATTGCGGTCGCTCGTTCCAATCCCAGCCGGCAAGGCACGGCTGGCCGATCGCGTCGAGACATGCGCTGTAGGACTGAAGGAATGAGCGCACTTGCGTCCAGCGCTGCCAGTTGCTGCCGACGTAGACGAAACCGTAGGGCTTCGCGACCCGGTCCGCCGACCGCCACGCGGCGGCCGCCTCGGCCGCCGATGCATGAGGCCGGGCGACTTCCGACGCGTCGAAGCCGTGGAAGAGGAACGGCGTCACTCCTGCCCGGCGAGGCTGCAACGTCGGTTGCAGCACAGTGGCGCCCAACGCATCGATGGCCTCGATCCATTCCCACGCCGGGTGGCCGTCGAGTTTCTCAAGATGATTGAAATCGTGGTCGAGTCTGATCGTTTCATTGTAGCGCCCCCATAGATCGAGGACGAACCTCCGCTCGCGCGGAACCACATCGAGCAGCCGCGCCAGCAGCGGCATCGGGGGCAGATCCGAGGGCACTTGCAGAATGAAGAGCACGATGTCGCCGTGCTCGACGTCATTGGTGTATCGCAAGTGCGGCAGATCGCGAGATGGCTCGCCAAGGATCGCAACCTCGTGGCCGAGCCTCTTGCCCCAAGCACAATATCTGTGCAGCGTCGCGACACTGCGCGTCCAAGGGTCCGCTGCGCCAACAATCAGGACCCTCATCGCCCGGCCTCGCTCTGGGACGCCGCACCGCGCGCCGCCAACTCTGGAACCCCTTTGCCATTCCAGGCGATCGTGGCCGCGAGTCCGTCCTCGAAACTCGTGCGCGGCTGCCATCCGAGAACCTCGCGCGCGAGGCGCGTGTCGGCCTGAACGCGGCGCTGCTCCCCAGGCCGTGTCGGGGCGTGATTCAAGGAGTATGTCTTCGACGTCAATCCATGCGCCGCGAGCACGCGCGACGCCAGCTCGTTGATCGAAAGTGGATGGCCGCTGCCGATGTTGAAAATTCCGCCCGCCGCTTCTGGGCACGTCAGCGCGCGCACCCACGCCTCGACGACATCGCCGACGAAAACGAAATCGCGGGTCTGCTCGCCGTCACCGAAGATCGTGATCGGTTCACCGCGCTGAAGTTTGCCGAGAAAGATGCCAAGGACGCCCTGGTAGGGATTGTCCCAGGCCTGACCGGGCCCAAAGACGCTGAACATCCGCAGCGACGTGACGTGAAACGGGAAGGCGAGATCCGGACGCGTGGCGGTCGCATGAACGTAGCGCTCTGCCGCGAACTTGGTGATGCCATAGTAGGAGTTGGGCCGGCACTGCTCGCTCTCCGGCGTCGGCACCACGCCCGTATCGCCATAGGCGGTCATCGAGCTCGCATTGATCAGCTTTGGCACCCGGTGCCGCAGGCACATCTCGATGACGTTCAATGTGCCCTCGACGTTCGTCCGCAGATCTGCGACCGGGTTGTCGAATGCCCTGATGATCGAAACCTGACCGGCAAGATGGCAAACGGCATCGCAGCCAGATGCAAAGACAGGCTCCAGCTCCTCGAGCTTCGTCACGTCGCCGAAGTGGAATGTTGCGCCCGCCGGTACGCTTTCGCGCGAGCCGTTGCTTTCGTTGTCGATAACCGTGACGCGATGTCCCTCGGACAAGAGACGTCGGCTCAGATGCGTGCCGATGAAGCCCGCACCGCCCGTAACGATGACTTTCAAAATCCCTCCCCACGAGCGAGCAACGACAGATGCACTTCGGCCGACACGAGTTGTGGCTCGCGTCCATCCACCATCTGGTAATTATGGTCTCCGATCCAGCACCATCGCAAGCCGGTTTTGCGAAGCTGCGGCTCGTTAGCACTTGTTCACTGAGCCGTTTTGTAGTCACCTGACGGCTGGCTGGGCACGCATCATGGATGCGCGCACTCGCTGAGCCGGCGATCAGCACGCCGATCAGCGAGACCGATCGTTCGGTAGGGGGCGTAATGCGCACAAAGAGCGTGCTGATCACCGGTGGCGCCGGCTTCATTGGTTGCAACGCTGCGAGTTATTTCGGCCTGCGGAACTGGCAGGTCACCGTCCTCGACAATCTATCGCGGGAAGGCACCGATCAAAATCTTGACTGGTTGCGGAAGGATACGGCCTTCGCGTTCGAGAAGGCCGACGTCCGCGACCGTGCCGAGGTCGAACGTATCGTTTCTGCTAAGCGCTACGACGCGGTGATACATCTGGCTGCGCAAGTCGCAGTCACGACCTCTGTCATTGATCCGCGCATGGACTTCATGGCCAACGCGCTCGGCACGCTCAATGTGCTCGACGCGGTGCGAACCACTTGCCCCGATACGGTCTTCATCTTTGCCTCGACCAACAAGGTCTACGGCAAGATCGAGGATGCCGTCACCGAGATGAGGGGCAACCGCTATGCCTATACGAACAGGCCGCACGGCATCGGCGAGAGCGAGCCCTTGGATTTTCTCTCGCCTTACGGATGCTCAAAGGGTTGCGCCGACCAGTACACGCTCGACTTCGCGCGGATCTACGGCATTCCCGCCACCGCATTCCGGCAGTCGTGCATTTATGGCACGCGCCAGTTCGGCGTGGAGGACCAGGGCTGGGTCGCATGGTTTGCGATCGCCTCCCTGCTCGGCCGCGACATCACGATTTTCGGCGACGGCAAGCAGATCCGCGACGTGCTCCATGTCGACGATCTGCTGCGCGCGTACGAGGCCGCGATCCTGGCGCCGGACAAGATCGCCGGACAGGCCTTCAACGTGGGGGGCGGACCCGGCAACGTGATGTCGCTGCTCGACCTCATCGAGATACTCGAACGCCGCCTCGGCCGCCGGATACCGTTGAAGTGGGGTGATTGGCGGCCCGGAGACCAGCGCGCCTACGTCAGCGACATCCGCAAGCTGGAGACGGTCCTCGGATGGACGCCGCAGGTCTCGGTCGAGGAGGGCGTCGGCTCGCTCGTCGATTGGGTTGCGAGCAACAAGGAGCTTTTCTGCGTTTCTACCTGACAGGTCGCCCGAACGGATGGGCGGGCGCTGGACATCGGCGATGGCGGTTGAGTTGATGGCTTGGCGAGGCGCGAACACATGATCGACAGCAAGCGTGTCTTGATCACAGGAGGCGCCGGCTTTCTCGGCTCACATCTGTGCGACCGTCTGATCGCGGCGGGCCATGAAGTCATCTGCGTCGATAGTTTCGTCACCGGTCGCAAGGCGAACATCGACCATCTCATGGGTCATCAGAAGTTCGAACTCATTCGACATGACGTGACGCTGCCGCTGCATGTCGAGGTGGACGAAATCTATAACCTCGCGTGTCCGGCCTCGCCCGCGGCCTACCAGCACGATCCGGTGCATACGACGAAGACCAGCATCTACGGCGCGATCAATCTTCTCGGGCTCTCCAAGCGGCTCAAGTGTCCGATTCTCCAGGCCTCGACCTCGGAGGTCTACGGCGATCCCCTCGAGCATCCGCAACGCGAATCCTACTGGGGCAACGTCAATCCCACCGGCCCCCGCGCCTGCTATGATGAAGGCAAGCGGTGTGCCGAGACGCTGTTCTTCGACTATCACCGCCAGCATGGGCTTGCGGTCAAGGTGGCCCGCATCTTCAATACCTATGGACCACGCATGCAACCCGATGACGGTCGGGTCGTCTCGAACTTCATCGTGCAGGCGCTCCTCAACAGAACCGCTGACGATTTTCGGTAGCGGCGAGCAGACGCGGTCCTTCTGCTACGTCGACGATCTCATCGACGGGCTCGTTGCATTGATGGACAGCGATGGTGATGTGACCGGGCCGATCAATCTCGGCAACCCGGCGGAGTTCACGGTGGCCGCGCTCGCCGAGCTCGTCATCGAGCTGACCGGCTCGCAGTCGGCTATTACCAATCGCCCTCTACCCCAGGATGACCCGCGCCGTCGCCGGCCTGACATTTCACTCGCCCGCACAAAGCTTGGCTGGGAGCCGCGCACCGGCCCGCGCGAAGGCCTGCTTCATACGATCCGCTATTTCGATCAGCTGCTGTCGGCGGGTGAAGCGGTGAACGGCAAATCGGCAACGGCAACCACGTCGCGCGGGCTAGGCCTTTCGGACGCGAGCCGGCCGTGATTGCTTGATCCAGAATCCGCCGTAGTCGTCGATGCGCACGATCGGATCGGTGATGTCCTGCCTGGCGCGATACTCATCCACGGCGACGCGCTGCGCGTCGAACAGGAAGTAGTCGTCGATAATCAATGAACCGCGTGGCGAGAGCTTGGCATAAAGGTTCTCCAGGCCATCCATCGTGCTCTCGTATGTGTCGGCGTCCAGTCGCAGGATCGCGAGCTGCTCGACTGGAGCATTGGGCAGTGTGTCCTTGAACAGCCCTTCGAGGAAGACGACCTGGCAATCGAGCAGCCCGTAGCGATGGAATGCTGTCTTCACCTCGACCAGCGAGACGCTGAAGTCGGATACCTCGTGCAGCGTCATATTCGCATCTGCCGCGACGCCTGAAGTTGGCGGCGGAGGGCCGCGGAACGTGTCGGCAGCGATGACCTTGCGATCGCTGACGTCATAGGCCTTGAGCACCGCGCGCATCATCATGCACGCGCCGCCCCGCCACACTCCGGTCTCCATGAAGTCTCCGGCGACGCCTTCCGTGAGCACCCGTTCGCACTCCTTGCGCAAGTGCGCCATTCTCCTCGCGCCAATCATCGAGGGTGCGGCCGAGGGCCAATCCCAACCGTTGATACGGTGCGGCTCGTCATAGGCGGAGAGCTGTCTTTGCAAGGGCGGGTCGCGATTGAGACGGCCGACAAGGCTGTCACACATGAGGTCGAGATATGCCGCGCGCAATCGCGCGATCTCGGCATCCACGCGCTTCTTCGCGATCTCGTCCATTTGGGTCTCCGGCCATCTGTGAAAATCGAAATCACTCGCATGCGTGAGCGCGGATGCCCGTGACATCATCCGCCGCCATCGAATCGTCCACATCCTAATCAGCCGGAGCCGCCGCCGGGGACCAACGGCTGGCTTCAATCCGTCCCATCATTGATCGCCGGTTTGCCACTGGCGATGGTTCGCCACAGGTCTGGTGGCAACCGTCTGAACCAAGGGGATAGGAATGGAGGAGAGTCGTGGAGACGGCAGGGAATGGGTACTACGCCTCAAGCACGATGTGGTGATCGTGGCATGGCTGCCCGTCACGAAGCGCCATTGACAATCCGCTGAGACTAGTCGCGTCGAACAATCTCATGCGAGTATTAAAATAGAAGGAAGGACGCCCCGTAGGGAGCGTCCTTGCTCGACCGAGCGGCGATGAAAATTGGTTTTCGCGACGGATGCGACGCCGGGCTTACTTAATCGGCTGGCCGGCCACGTGCATCTTGCCACCTTTGAACTCGAGGACTGGCTTGAAGGTGCCGATTTGGCCGATCGCCTCACCTGCGATCGTTCCGAGAATGAACGCTGCGATGGCCATCGGGTTGCCACCCGAGACTTGGTCCAGTTCGTTCGTTGTCAACCCGCGGAGCTGGGTCGATCCCGTGTCGAGGTTCGTGGTCATGATGACTTCCTTTCGGTTGCACGATGTTGATGCCTTCGAAGCGGGTGAGGGCATGCCCATTGTCTTGTCAAGCCGACGTCGACGACGAGACAACACGCACACCATGCAGCTTCGTTGAGCATCGGGCTGTTCCATGCGGGACAGCTCTTCTGCCGCTGATATTCGATCGCCTTGCCGTCATGTATTGCCTAAGGGCTCGCCATCTCGTCACCTGGTCCAGGAGGCAGCGCAGGCGCTCGTGTTCAGCCAACTCGGCATCCGGCGAGCCCTTGATGCGGTGCCACCCCCGGATCGATCTGGGCTGCTGATAATGCCGACTTGCCAGCCCGCGTGGGTCGTTGCCGAACGACAAGCCCGTGTGGGGGTTCAAGAAGGCGTTGACGTGGACCAGTGGCTGAAGCACGCTGCCCAAGGTTTGGGGCGAGCCATGCACGTCTATCTCCGAGGGAATAGCCTTCAACGGCTCCGGCTTGCGTCGGGGCTTGTGCTGTTCGCCTTCGCGGCAACCCACTTCCTCAATCACAGCCTAGGGCTCGTCAGCTTCGAACTCATGCATCGGGCGCAGGAATTGCGCACGATGGTGACTCGATCCTGGCCCGGGACCCTCATACTCGTTGCCGCGCTCACGACGCATATTGCGCTCGGGCTCTACAAGATCGCGAAGCGAGATACATGGCGGATGCCGCGATGGGAGGCGGTCCAGATTGGTCTTGGTCTTGCAATTCCATTCCTGCTATTTCCTCACATTATCAATACGCGAATTGCGCATACGTTTTTCGGCGTGAATGACACTTATCTTTACGAGTTGATCAGGCTGTGGCCGGACAACGCACCACTGCAAAGCCTGCTGCTGCTGATAGTCTGGACGCACGGCTGCATGGGGCTCCACTACTGGCTTCGGCTGTCTGATGGCTACAGCCGGTTCGCGCCCGCGCTGCTCGTCGCGGCCATCGTGGTCCCACTCATGGCCTTGGGCGGCTTTGCCGTCGCGGGGCGCGCGACCGTCGACATCATGAGCGATCGTGAGGCGTTAGCGGCTCTGAAAATCCGATCGAACTGGCCCAACGACGCCAGCGGGGCTGCGCTGGGTGCCTTGCGGGATGGTGTCCGCATGCTCTTTGCGTCCCTGCTTGTTGTCATTGCCGTGATTGTCTTCGGTCGAACGCATTTTCGCGGGTTCGCCCCGAAGGTCATTCCGCGTATTACTTATGTCGGCGGACCGGCGATAGACATAGAACCCGGCAGAACACTCCTGGAGGCGAGCCGCTCAGCCGGCATCCGCCACGCCTCGGTGTGTGGAGGCCGCGCACGATGCACGACTTGCCGCGTCAGAATAGAAGCAGGTCTGGACAGTCTTCCGGCTCCCTCGGACGCCGAGGCCATCACGCTAAGGTCTATCGAGGCATCGCCCAACGTCCGCCTCGCATGTCAGATCAGGCCAACGTCCTCGCTGACGGTTGCTCTCGTGAGCAACCCCGCCACGCCGGGACCTCCGCAACCGGACTTCATAGAAATCAAGGAAGTCGTGGCGGCGCATGTCCGCGCAATCCTCGCCGGGCAGCTCGTCGATGTAGCCACCTCGGATCCCAGCACAATCGATCGCTGGGCTAAAAGCAGAGTTCCCTATCTGCTCGACATTCCGCATCTCGAATTTCAGGGCTTTGTGCTCGCAGGAGGGCGGCTCGACTACCTCCTCGATCGGCCAACGGTGGCGCTCGTCTACATGCGCCACGAACGCCCTATCACTGTGTTTGTTCTACCGACCCAGGGAGCGGCCGCACTCGCAATCCGGGGCATGCGTAACGGTTATCACGTGCTGGCATGGGCCAATTCCACTCTTGCCTTTTTTGCCGTCTCCGATCTTGCGTCTGTTGAGCTCGACACGCTCGAGGCATTGATAAGTGCGAGAGAGGCGGCACTATGAGCCTCATAGTCCGGTTTCGGATAGTCGAGTGCCGTAAGAATAGATCATCGCTAGGCAACTTTAAAATACTGCAGGAAAAATCGTGAACCAGACTTGAGTCATCGACTTCTGGAAATGAGCCGTTGGAGGTCTCCATGAGCGACCTGTTTCGCCGCGAAGCTGTGCAACATGCCACGCGACGGCTCGAGGGCACGGTCGTTCTTGCCACGCCTGTCTCGATCAAGACGCTGGGACTTTTCCTGGCTGCAGTACTTTTCGCCACGGCTGGCTTCGCCGCGCAGGCGACATACGCCCGGAAGGCGACAGTCATCGGCTATCTCGTGCCCGATCAAGGGATGATCCGTGCAACGAGCCAAACGCCGGGGACGCTGCAAAGCATACTGGTTCGGGAAGGTGATGTCGTGAAAGGCGGCGACCGGATCGCCGTCCTCGGACTTTCAACCGAGACCACTGCCGGCAATGTCGGCGAGGTCGTATCGCAGGGGCTCAAGGCTGAGGCCCAGGCGGCCCGTTCGAAGGCCGAATCCCGTCTCGCACAGCGAGAGGTCGAGCGTGATCAATCCAAAATCCGGCTTTCCAAGGGCGAAGCTGAATTGAAACAGGTCATGATGCAAGTCAACCTGCAGGAACAGCGTCTGCAACTTGCCCGCAGCGAGGTCGAGCGCGGCGAGGAGATCGCAAAAAAGGGATACCTTGCCAGGCGCGAAGTCGAAGCGCGCCGGGGCGTCGCACTGACCGCCGAACAAGAGCTTGCCGGCCACCGTCGGCAACAGGCGGCGATCGAACGCGACATAGCAGACATCAGGGCGCGCCTCGCCTCGATTCCGCTCGAGATCGATTCTGCTCGATCGGAGGCAGAGTCGGCGGAAGCCGTGCTACAGCAGCGCCGCGCCGAAACCGAGGCTCGCCGTCTCCAGTTTGTCATCGCGCCCGTAGGCGGCCGCATCGCAGCGCTGCCAGTTACGACCGGCCAACCTCTCATCGCCGGCGGAACCGTCGCAGTAATCATCCCCGAGGGCGGCAAGCTCGAGGCCGAGCTTCTGGCCCCATCGCGCTCCATAGGCTTTGTGCAACCTGGGCAGGAGGTGGCGCTCAGCCTGCAGGCGTTTCCTTATCAGCGCTTTGGAACCGTTCCCGGCACGGTGCGCACCGTGTCGAGCACCGTCCTTGGACCGTCCGAAGTCAACTTTCAGGGGCTCAACATTCAGGAGCCTGTCTTTCGCATTCGAGTGTCCCTATCGCGCGAGGCGATTGAGGCTTACGGACAGTCCATCCCCATGCAGCCCGGCATGCTGGTAACGGCGCAGATCGTGTTCGACCGGCGTAGTCTATTGCGCTGGCTGTTCGATCCAATCTATGCGGTGGGGCAGAGGGCATGAGTATATTCGACGAGGTCAATCTCGGCTCGCGCAGGCTGCCGGTCATCACGGCTTCTGAAGCCGCGGAGTGCGGGCTCGCCTGCATGGCGATGATTTCCGTCTACCACGGCCATGACGTGGATCTCAATGGACTGCGCCAGCGTTATGCGCTGTCGCTTGCGGGCGCGTCATTGAAGAGCCTGATGGGGATCGCCGATCAGCTCGGCTTTTCCACGCGCGCCTTGAAGGTTGAAATGCCGGCCCTGCGAAAGATCCATTTACCAGCGATTGTGCATTGGGATCTCAATCATTTCGTAGTGCTGAAGTCGGTGAACTCCCGCGGTGTAACCATTCACGATCCGGCAATTGGATCGAGAACGCTCACGCTGAGCGAATTCTCGAAGCACTTCACCGGCGTCGTGCTCGAGTTGTCCCGCGCGGAAGGCTTCGAACCGATCGAAGCCCGTACGCCGATGAAGCTGTCGCTACTATGGTCGAAGACGACCGGGTTGTGGGGGGCGCTTGCCGGCGTGCTTGTGCTTTCGTTCGCCCTGCAGATCGCCGCCTTCGTTGCGCCGCTCCAGATGCAGCTCGTGGTTGACCAAGCGATTGCGGAATCTGACCGCGATCTGTTGACCGTCATTGCTCTGGGCTTCGGCGCGCTTGTGGTCATCCAGGGCGCTATCGAAGCGCTGCGGAGTTGGGCTCTGCGCGTGTTCGGCCACCTCTTGAGCTTCCAGATCACCGGCAATCTCGTGCGCCACCTGCTGCGATTGCCCAGCGACTACTTCGAGAAGCGTCACGTCGGCGACATCATTTCGCGACTCGGCTCCGTGAGGCCGATCCAGGAAGCGATCACTCAGGGCGTGGTCGGAACCGTGATCGACGGCATCATGGCGTGCGTCGCAGGATTGATCCTGTTTTTCTATTCGACGACACTTGCTGTGATTGTGATCGCGGCCGTCCTCATCAATCTTGCCTTCTCCTTGGCGCTCTTCCCAAGCATGAGGCAACGCATGGAGGAAGAGATCCTGGCAGAGGCCAAGGAGCAGACGCATCTCATGGAGACGGTGCGGGCAGCTACGACCCTGAAGCTTCTGGGACGCGAAGCTGTGCGGGAGGGCGCATGGCGCAATCTCCATGCCGAGAGCACCAACGCCAGCATCAAGGTTGGAAAATACCAGATATCGCAGGTGTTCGTTCAAAGCGTCGTGACCGGCCTGCAGACCGTGCTGGTGATCTATTTCGCAGGCAGCGCGATCCTCGCCGGCCAGGGCTTTTCAGTCGGCATGCTTTTCTCGTTTCTGTCGTACCGCCAGACATTCACAGATCGGGCCATGGCGCTCGTCAACCAGTTGATGCAGTTTCGCTTGCTGAGGCTGCACCTCGACCGCCTTTCCGACATCGTGACGACACCCGCTGAAGGGAGTGCAGACGCTGCAGGGCTGCTCGAGGTTCAAGGGCATATGCGGCTGAAGCAGGTCTCGTTCCGCTATGGAGCCACCGACCCGCTCGTGCTCGAGGATATCGACCTCGAGATTGCGCCCGGTGACTATGTCGCCATTCAGGGCGCGTCGGGCGGAGGCAAGACGACGCTGTTGAAGCTGATCTTGGGGCTCAACCAACCGACGGGCGGCACGATCGAACTCGACGGCCAGCGCGCCACGGCCGAGCGTTGGCGTTCGTGGCGCAACGAAGTCGGCGTCGTGGCCCAGGACGACCGGCTCTTGTCGGGCACACTTGCCGACAACATCGGCGGCTTCGATCCCGATCTCGATATGCAGCATGTGGTCAGAGCGGCCGTCGCCGCACAGGTTCATGCCGACATCATGCGAGCGCCGATGCAGTACCTCACGCTGGTCGGAGACATGGGCTCGACCCTGTCGGGCGGTCAGCGACAGCGTGTTCTGCTGGCGCGGGCGCTCTATCGCAATCCCAAGATCTTGATCCTCGACGAGGGAACGGCCAACCTCGACGAGCAGAACGAGGCACTTATTGCCGATCTGATCGATCAAATGCCGATCACGCGCATCGTGGTTGCTCACCGCCCGGCGCTATTGCGGCGCGCCAAGCGCGTGTTCACAATCGGCGCACGCAAGTTGGTCGAGGAGAAGGATCGCACGGGCATCGAGCGCCTCGCACCGGTTCTGGCCACGGAGCAGGCCGCGGCGCCTGCGAGCTGACCGACGCGCCTGAACGCGCTCACCATCTCTCCCTGCGCCAGCAGTGTCGCCGCAATCCATCCTGGCAAATCGCCGCCAACGATCGTCATCGGCAGTGTGCCCGCGGGAACAGCGGCCGGTTCGCGTTTCGTCAATTCTGTCTGTCAGCGGTGTCCGGTCCACTCGGACTGCATCGTGACACTTGATCAACTTTCAACACATGGAGACATGTCATGACCGACGTCGTTCAGACGAACCACACCGACGTGCGCCACCTGACGCATGATGAGATCGACTGCGTGTCGGGCGGAAAAATCCGCGCCATCATCGTGCTTGGAGACTGCACGACCGATCCGCGCCGCTACGGTGGACTTGGTGTCCCCGTCATCATCTTCAATCCGTGGATCACGCCCGGCACGCCTGAGCGGTCGGGAACGGGTACTTCGTTCTGAAGGTAGGGCGGCCAATTGCGGTACACAGAGCCCAAAGGATGTCACCGAAGCAGCTCGTCACGAGATTGCACGGCATCTTCTGGTGGGATCGCGACACTAATCCGCCCTTGCCGCTGCCCGATTGCCAAACCTTAGATAACCCCGGCCCGTCCAGCCGGGGTCATTTTTTGTGGCCACGAGCCGAATAAATCCGCAATCGGCTCGAGCTCGGAGAATGTTGGTGCGTCGCGCGTGGATTAGTACAATCCGCCTTCCAATGACGTCGACAGACCTTGCGGTGATCGGCATTTGAATTGCCGCTGCCCTACACTGCAGACTTGCGCGCAAGCCGCGGAAGGAACAATAGCTGCAGATCCCGCCTCAACGGGCGTCGTATTTAGATATAACCCCATGGGGCGCTCATGTTTCTCTCTGTCTTCGACATCTTCAAGATCGGTATCGGTCCGTCATCGTCGCATACGATGGGTCCGATGATCGCCGCGGCTCGATTCCTCGATGAGCTGCGGTCCGTATCGGCCATGCTCTCCGAGGATGGCCGGCCGTGTCGTCTTTCGGCCTCACTGCACGGCTCCCTGGCTTTTACCGGCAAAGGCCACGCGACAGACCGCGCCGTCATGCTCGGTCTCTTGGGCTTCCGGCCCGATACCCTCGACCCCGATGCAGCCGAACGTTTGGAGGATGGGCTCCGCCGATCCGGCAGCATCGAGGTCTCAGGGATTGGCCGGCTCGCGTTCTCACCGCAGTCCGACCTCGTCTTCGACTACGGCCCGCCTCTGCCCGGTCACGCGAATGGTCTCATCCTTTCCGCTGCCGATCCGGACGGGACGCTGGTGCTCCGTCGAACCTACTACTCCATTGGCGGAGGTTTTGTTTTGTCCGAGGAGGAGCTTGCCGGACAAGACGCGAACAAGTCCGCCGCCCATGCCCTGGCGGCATGTCCCTTCCCCTTCTCGAGCGCAGCCGAGATGCTGGCAATGGGACGCAACTCGAGCCTTGGTATCGCCGAGATGAAGCGCCGCAACGAAATCGCACTCTCAGGTGGCGATCTCGATGCTCGTCTCGACCGCATCTGGCAGGAGATGGACAAATGCATCGAGCGTGGTTTGCGACAGGAGGGCATTCTTCCTGGCGGCTTGCAGGTGCGACGGCGCGCACGGGCGATCCACGAGCAACTGGTGGCCGAGCGTCATTCCAACAAATCCCAACCACATGTCGCCAACGACTGGCTTTCGGTCTATGCGATGGCCGTCAACGAGGAGAATGCTGCGGGCGGCCGCGTTGTCACGTCGCCAACGAATGGTGCGGCGGGTGTGGTCCCAGCAATTATTCGCTACTACCGAGACCACTGCCATGGGGCCAGGCCGGAGGGGCTGCGCGACATCCTTCTCGTGGCCGCCGCCATCGGCGGCCTGATCAAGCACAATGCCTCGATCTCGGGTGCTGAGGTGGGTTGCCAGGGTGAGGTCGGATCCGCTTCGGCGATGGCTGCCGCCGGGCTATGTGCAGCGCTCGGCGGGACCAACGAGCAGATCGAGAACGCCGCCGAGATCGCTCTCGAGCATCACCTCGGCATGACCTGCGACCCGGCAAAAGGGCTGGTGCAGGTGCCGTGCATCGAACGCAACGCGCTCGGCGCGATCAAGGCCGTCTCCGCGGCGAGCCTCGCATTGAGGGGTGACGGCAGGCACTTCATGCCACTCGACAACTGCATCGAAACCATGCGGCAGACCGGCCTCGATATGAACGTCAAGTACAAGGAGACATCGGTTGGCGGATTGGCCGTGAATCTTCCGGAGTGCTGACGCGCTGGATGCTACGGCGCGCTTTCTAAATCCCCGGCCCATCCGGTCACGAGGGAGATGTGAGTAATTCCCTGTCCGTTGGTCATCAGAGGACCGGGTTGTAAACCGCTCCCGAACTTCCGGAGGTTGTTTGAGACTAGCGGCGATAGCCGCGGACAGTTCAAGGGGCGCGTAGAAGACTCAAGATCAGTCGGGCTTGCAGCGCCCGTTGATCGTTCTTGGTCAGCGCGGACACCGCGAACCAATCCATGGCGGTGCGCCGCGAGCCTTTGTCGTGTGGCAGAGAATGCGGGCATGGTGTGCGCCGCACATTCAGGTTTGGTCGGTTGCAAGGGCACGATTGCACATCGATCGTCAGCGGACATGATCACCAGCTCGCGACGGCAGTTATTTGTCAACCTTTGTCGAGCGTCGCCAGAAACCGCTCCGCAGTCGCGAGCGTCGCGGTACGGCGGTCGGCAGAGAGCTTGTCCCAGGTGCGGTACATCTGGCCCATGCGCGGGTTGCCCGCGAGCTTGTCGCGATGGCGCGCTAGAAAGTGCCAGTAGAGCGCGTTGAACGGGCAGGCCTCGTCACCGTGCGGTTCGATGACTTTGTAGCGGCAGGTTTTGCAGTGGTTTGACATGCGATTGATGTAGGCGCCCGAGGCGACATAGGGTTTTGACGCCAGCAATCCTCCGTCGCCGAACTGACTCATACCCAGCGTGTTGGGCAGCTCGACCCATTCGTAGGCGTCGGCATAGACCATCAGATACCATTCGTGCAGCGCCTGCGGTGAGACACCGGCCAGCAGCGCGAAATTGCCTGTCAGCATGAGGCGCTGGATGTGATGCGCGTAGGCTTCCGTCTTGGTCTGCGTGATCGCCGAGCGCAGGCACGCCATGTCGGTTTCGGCGGTCCAGTAGAAATCCGGTACCGGACGCGTGGCCCCGAAATAGTTTTCGTTCACATAGTTCGGCATTTTCAGCCAGTAGATGCCGCGCACATACTCGCGCCAGCCGATGATCTGGCGGATGTAGCCCTCGGCTGCATTGAGCGGCACTTTGCCCGCTCGGTACGCGGCTTCGACGCGACGACAGACGTGTAACGGGTCGAGCAGCCCCGCGTTGATGTAGACCGACAAGACGGAGTGATACAGGAACGGCTCGCCCTCCAGCATGGCGTCCTGGAAGTCGCCGAAGCGCGCGAGCGCTGACGTGATGAAATGATCGAGTGCCTTCTCCGCATCGGTGCGCGTTACGGCGAACCAGAATGGCGTCAGGTCGCCGAAGTGATTATCGAAGCGCCGCGCCACCAGCGCCAGCACCTCATTGGTTATCGCGTCCGGCGTGACACGATGCGGGTGAGGCATGAACAGGTCGGCCTTGGCTGCCTTGCGATTGTCGTGATCAAAGTTCCACTGCCCGCCGATAGGCTGATTGCCATCCATCAGCAGCCCGGTTTTACGGCGCATCTCGCGATAAAAGTATTCCATGCGCAGTTGCTTGCGATCCCGCGCCCAGGCCGCGAACTCTGCCGTCGCGCAAATGAAGCGGTCATCGTCGAGGATGTCGGCGGGAAGAGCGAAGGTTTCTGACCAACTGCGCATGGCATCGAGGACGCGCCACTCGCCAGGTGACGTGACCACAATCCGCGACGGCTTGTGCCGCGCGACTGCGGCTTCAACCTCACTGGTAAAGCTGGCCGTGGCGCCTGTCTGATCGAGTCTGCGGTAGTCCACTGACCAGCCCGCAGCGCGCAATTCGTCAGCGAAGTGCCGCATGGCCGCGAAAAGGAACGCGATCTTTTTCTTGTGATGACGGACGTACGTCGCCTCTTCCCAGATCTCGCACATCAGCACGACGGTGCACGCGGGATCAGCCGTCTTCAGCGACGACAGCGACAGGCTCAACTGGTCGCCAAGCACAAGCACCAAAGTCTTTTCGGCGGTTCTGTTCTTGGTGGTCATGGGCTTTGCTTTGCTTCGCGTCTTGCTGCTGCCCGAGCGCCGGCAGCGCTCCGAGCAGAAGCGGACGTTGCTCCAATCCCGCTCCCACTTCTTGCGCCACGCGAATGGCTTCTGGCAGGCCGCGCAGATCTTCTGGGGCAACTGCGATTTCGCGCGTGCGCGCTTGGTTTTGTCGCGGCTCACAACGCCCTCGGTGGGTCGAGTTCGAAGGCCAATTGCGCCTCGGTGGCAGTGCCCTTGCGCGCCTTGCGCCGCCTTTTCCCGGGCATCGGCATGCCTTTTTTGCGGCTGCCGTGCTTCTCTTGAACCACGTCCGACGCTTTGTAGAACGCCGAACTCTTGCGCACCCCGTAGATGCGATCCTTCGCGACTGCTGTGCTCGCAGCCAGATCGACGATGCGCGCTGGATACGTCGTGCCGACAATCGCACTCGCATCTGGCCAATTCCACGGCTGCTGCAGAAACTCATCC
This sequence comes from uncultured Alphaproteobacteria bacterium, assembly GCA_963819775.1. Taxonomy (GTDB): domain Bacteria; phylum Pseudomonadota; class Alphaproteobacteria; order Rhizobiales; family Hyphomicrobiaceae; genus JAKAML01. The sequence continues at coordinate 294,600 of CAWFXM010000008.1, read as the reverse complement.
GGCACGCTGCAGAGTTCCGGCAACCAGCGGCGTGTAAAGGCGCCCGTCGGGTCCTGGTCGTACCCTTGCTTTACGGGATTATAGATGCGGATCGTGTTGATTCCCGTTGCGCCGGACTGCATCTGCATCTGCGGCCAGTGAATGCCGGGCTCGTAGTCGGTGAACATGCGCGCGAGATGTAGCCCCGTCTCCTGCCATGGGAGCCACAGGTTATAGCTCGCGAAGGAGACCAGCATCGCCCGCATGCGGAAGTTCAGCCAGCCCGTCGCTATGAGCGAGCGCATGCAGGCATCGACAAACGGATATCCCGTCTCGCCCTTGGCCCATGCCGCTAGCAAGGCCGCATCGCCTGGACGACATCGTAGACCGCGCGCGGAGGGGTGCATCTCGCGCGTCTCGATGGCGGGCTCGCTTTCAAGCTTCTGCATGAAGTGGCAATGCCAGTGCAGCCGCCCGGAGAACGAAACGAGCGATTGCCGCCATGCCTGTGCGTCGGGACTGCGATCGCCTCGCAGTTCGCGCTGGCGCTGCCACGACGCTTGCGCGACTTCGCGGATAGAGAGCGCGCCCGCGGCCAGATAGGGCGACAGCCGTGAGCACTGCGTCGCGCCTTCGAGCGGGCTAGACATGGCGCGGCGATAGTCGCGGCCGCGTTGCGTTCAGAAAACTGTCCAGCATGCGCAAGCCGGCGCGACGGCCGCCGATTTGCGGTTCACTGCATCCGTCGGGGGCCAGCCCCAAGGCACCCGGCTCCGGGAAGTCGTGTTGCTCCAGTCCATCGACCGGCACAATGCGCTCCGGAGTCGATTCGATCGGCTTCGCCATCAGGCGGTCCCACCGCTTCGCCCAGCCATCGCGCGACTTCAGACGCCGCACGACACCGGTCTGCGCGATCTCATTCCAAGTGACCCCGTGCTCGCGGCACCATGCAGCGACGGCGCGATCCCGCGCGAAGGTCCAAGCGTTGCCAGTCTCCTCGTGCGACCAGAGCTCAGTGAAGCCGAAGCGACGATGCAGATCACGCAGCGCCTCGACGACCGTATCAACCCGCACGAGCAGCGGTGCGCCAAGAGCGGCCAAATCGTTCGCCAGTTCGGTGGCGCAATCGCGCGTGAACACGTATTGCCGATGCGAAGCATCCGACTGCGCCCACAACTCCGGCTCGACAACAAAGAGCGGGATCACTGGTCCGCACGCGGCGGCTGCCGCGAGCGGCACGTGGTCGACCACGCGCAGATCGCGCTTGTACCAGACGATGCTGGGTCTAGGTGCTGAGGGCGAAGGTGACATTGGTTTCCTGCAATTGTACCAATTACGGTCCCCGTCATCGGGCAGATCAGCGCGGTGCCCGGCGGGCTGGACGTAGTCGGCGGCATTCTCCGCTTCGCCGGTCGCGGGAGGCTTGACGTCGGCTATTGGGATTGAATGATGAAATGCCCGATCGCTGGTTGCCAATGGCCGCGATGGTCCGATATCCGAATGTCGATCCGCGTCGATCAGGGGCCCGAGTTCGTGTCGAGGGACCTCGACCTATGGGCTAACGCGCGCGGCGTTGAACTCGACTTCTCGCGGCCGGGCAAACCGACGGACAACGCGTTCATCGAGAACCTCGATGGGAAGTTCCGTGCGGAGTGTCTGTCTGCGAACTGGGTCCTGAACCTTGCCGACGCGCGGCGAAAATGCGGACATTGGCGCGGAGACAATAATGACGTCCGTCCGCACAGCGCGATCGGCTACGAGACGCCGGCAGCACTGGCGAAACGCTCATCGGCCACGAGCCCGCCATGAGCGAAAGAGGCGGAAAATTCTGGCTCAGACTGGTCCAGAAACGGGGTCATGCCCGGAAGGTTTAGAACTCTAGCTAAATCTGGAGGAGTTTACCGGGCCACAGGCCTGAGCAAGTCGGCGTTCGGGCAGAATTCTACGAAGGTTTCCGGCGCGCGACCGCTGGCGATCTCGCACGCGCATCGGCTTTTCTCGCCGCAACTGTTGCAGGCGACCTGCATCTGCCGGACTGTTGCAGGATCGATCGGACTCGATCTTGTGCAGATCGAGCCCCAGAATACCAGCCATCCGGGTGATGAGAGCCGTTCCGTCGGGCCCTCGTGAAGCGGCGCTCAACAGATCGCGTCCATCCTCGAACCCGATCTCACGCGCCATGAGGTCCAGTTCCCGGGGGCTACATGCGGCGAGTTCCGATTGGGCCCGCTGACTGTCGCGCCAATTGCTCCACCAGGATTTTACCCGCTCCAGGATTGCGCTCATCGCCACACAGATCCTTTCGTTGGCCGACGATCAGCCGGCTGGCAGCCTTGTTTAAGGTTGCCAGCCGGCCCATGCGTCAGCCTTGACTTCGGTCAACCAGGGCGCGGCTTAAAGTGCGGCCTCCGGCCCCTTGATGATGGTGACGAGCTTCTGCTTGCCGCCCTCGATCTTGAAGTGACCGAAATGCCGATTGAGCTGGTCGCCGCGCGCATCGAAATCGCAACCCGAGCCGGCGCCGACGAAGTCAATGTCCGTGCCTGCCCGAACGAGCTTCAGCGCCTGGCCGATATCGCCGACCTGCTCTCCCGGCGGATTGCAGATTTCGCGGATGACCTTGGTGTAGACGAGAGGATCCGTGCTTTTGGCTTTTTCCATCGCCAGCGCTAGCGTGCAGACTTGGTCGTGCGTATTTCCTGCGAACAGGAACAGCGCATTCTCGTCCGCGCCCATCAGTTTCTGGAACTTCGCATACGTCGGCGTTCCGAGCGGTGGGGAGGGTTGGAAGTGCTCGATTCCCTCGGCCGCATCCGCTCCGACGGCCTGGATGAACTTGCCCTCGGCGTCGGCAGCGATCGAAAGCGCCATCATCTTGCTCTTGAACCCGCCGCGTACGACCTCGCGCACGATCGACGAGAAGTCGGTCAGCAAACCGAGGCACATCACCGCCTCGGGCGGATCGGCAGCACCGAAGATGCGCTGAACCTCGGCGCGATACGAAGGCTGGTCGGGATTATAGACGACCGTGTCGATGACCTTGCCGCCCGCCTTCTCGAACTCCTTCTTGGCTGGTTCGATCATCGGGATGACGAAGGCATTCTGCTGCGCCAGGATCGAGACTTTCCGCCACCCGCGCGACAGCATGGCCTTCGCCATGCCCGGACCCCAGTCCGTCGCCTTGGCCTGATAGCGCCAGACCAAGCCCTTGGTTTCGCCGTCGGTGATCGCGTTGGCGGCGCCAGAGACCATCATGCAGCAATTGGCCTGCACCAGGACGTTTTTGATCGCCATGGCGATGGGACTACCCCAGATGCCAATGACAGCCTGGCACTTCTGTATCTCGATGAGTTTCTTGGTGGCGGCGAGACCAGCGGTGGGCGTCGACTCGTCGTCCTCGAAGTGCAGCTTGAACTTGCGGCCACCCAGCACGCCGCCAGCTTCCTCGAGGAACTTTGCAGTCAGCTCCGCCGCTTTGCGCATATCGGGACCATATGCGCCCTGTGAGCCAGTGAACGGCAGCAGCACGCCGATGGGAATCTCCGCGCCCTGCGCCCGCAGGATCGATGGCATTCCGAGCGTACCGGCACCCACGGCAGCCATGCCGGCCACCACCGTGCGCCGATCGATTTTCATTTGCGTATGATCCATTGCCATCCTTGGCCTCCTTGCGTTTTCCGTCTTCTTCTTTCGATCTGCGGTAAGTTTCGTTCAGCGGCCGGGTGGCAGCGGCGAAGACTGAAGCCCGCTCGCCTGTTGCCCGTTGGCGTTGTTTTCGTGCAGCTCCGGCGCGGGGGCGTGGCCCAGAAGATCGGCAGCCTTGGTGCGATGCTCAGGCATGAAGCCCTGCGGCCGGTAGATGAGGAACAAGATCAGCCCGAGACCGATGAGGATCAGCCGGATAGAGGCAAGCTGCGTGGCGTCGAAAACCTCGATCATATCTTTCAGGAAGCGCGACCCCTCGACGAGAAACATGATCGTGGCCGCGCCGAACAGCAGCCCCTTATTCGAGCCCCGACCGCCCGCGATGACGGCCATGAAGGTGTAGGCCGTGACGATTGCCGAAAATTGGCTCGGATCCACGTAGGTCAGGTAGAAGGCGTGAAAGGCACCGGCAATTCCAATGATCGCACCGCCGAGGGCGAATGCCTTGACGCGGAGAAGGGTGACGTTCTTGCCGAGCGTGGCCGTGACGACATCATCCTCGCGGACGGCGCGGATGGCGCGGCCGAACGGGGAACGCAACAGGACCTCGAGAGCCAAGAAAAGGGCCAGAACGACGAGGACCAAGAGCGCGAGAAATAATGTGTCATAATTCTTTTCTGAGACGAGCCCCCATAAGGGTCGTGGAATTCCCGGCAATCCGAGCGAACCGCCGGTCAGCCATTCCTCACTCAGTGTGATGAGGCGGATGATCTCGCCGAAGCCGAGCGTTAGGATGGCGAGGTACTCATCCGACAATCGCAGCGAGACGACCGCGGTGAGGCCGCAGGCGAGAGCGCAAGCGGCAGCGGCGGCTAGCGTGGCGGCCAGTGTTCCCGCACCTGAAAGCGCGACGATGGCCGCCGTGTAAGCGCCAAGCGCGAAGTACCCGGACATGCCGAAGTTGACCATCCCGCACAATCCCCATTGAAGATTGAGCGCGAACCCCAGGATGCTGGCGATGCAAACCAGCGTCAGGATGGTGACGATGTAAGAGCTCATTTCTTTACCTTCAGCGTTCCGAGCAACCCCTGGGGTCGCAACAAGAGCAGCAGGGCAATTGCGAGAAAGCTCACGATCTGTCGGTAATTGGGCGCGAGCACCAGTGTCGATGTCTCCTCCACGACACCGAGTATGACAGCGCCGATTACCGCACCAACTGGGTTTCCGAGACCACCCAGGATAGCGGCCGCGAAAATCGTCACCACGTAGTTCCAGCCAATCAGCGGATCTATCGCCCGGTCCAGTCCGGCCAGCGCGCCAGCGACCGCGATGAGCACGCCGGCGATCGCCCACGTCCAGCATATGATGCGCTCGCGGCTGATGCCGCGAACCGCGGCCAGCGACGGATTGTCGGAAACGGCCCGCATGGCGCGACCGAGCGGCGTGAAGCGCAGGATCAGGAAGACGGCGATCATGGCTACGATCGAGGTCGCCATGGCGACCAGCTGCTCGTTATTGATGCGGAGGCCGAAGACAACGCTGGGCCGTGCGATCGGAACCTCGAAGCTGCGCGCGGAATTGCCGAAGATGAACCGGGCGACGTTCTCGAGAACGAACGATACGCCCATCGAAGCGACCAAGAGCGTAATGGATGTGCGGTCGCGCAACTGGGCGTAGACCGTCTGGTCGATGGCCACGGCAACCAAGGCGAGAAAGCCCGAGGCCAAGAGGACCGACCAGATCAAAGGAAGTCCGAGCGACGCATTGAACATGAGGGCGGCGTAGGCACCCATGGTCAGCATGGCGCCGATGGCGAAGTTCGGGAACTTAAGAATGCCGTACGTCAGCGTCAGCGCAACGGCGGGCAGCGCGATGATCGTCCCCGTGACGAAGCCATTGAAGATCACTTGCGCGAGCATGCGACGGGGTCCTTCGCCATTGAGACGGCTCGGTGTTGTCCGGAGCCCGGGGGTCAACCCAGGTAGAGTTTGTGCAGGTCGTGCTTGGTTCCAATCTCGGACGGAGTGGTGAACAGGCGGATCTGGCCATTGACGAGCACCAGCACGCGGGCCGCAATGCGTAGCGCCTCCTTCACATTCTGCTCGATCATGAATACGGTCATCCCGGCAGCGTTCACCGCCTGGACCTTGTCGAAGATCTCACCGACGAAACGAGGGCTGAGCCCGGCCGACGGCTCGTCGAGCAGGAGAACCTTGGGGTTCGCCATCATCGCCGACGCGAAGGCGAGCATCTGGCGCTGTCCGCCTGAAAGCAGCCCCGCCCTCAGCGAGAGCCGCCCGGCAACTTCCGGGAACATTGCGAGCACCTTCTCGCGCTGCTCCAGCGTCGCCCGGCTGTTGCGTCCGAGGAACTCGGTCGAGACCTTCAGATTCTCGCCGATCGTCATGTTGGGAAAGACATTGAACTCCTGAGGAACGTAGGCAAGTCCGGCGGCCACGCGCTCGGGAGCAGTCGACCTCGTCAAATCCGATAATCCGAGCCGGATCGTGCCGACGCGGGTTCGCACCAACCCGGCGAGCGTCTTGATCAGCGTGCTTTTGCCTGAACCGTTCGGACCAATGACGACGAAGATCTCTCCGGGCGTAACGTCGAATGTAATGTCGGAGATGATGTCGCCACCGCCATAGCCGGCGGCAACGCCTTCACTCGACAGGGCCGAGAACGGGAGTGTCATGCCACACCTCCGAGATAGGCATGGACGACACGCTTGTCGGACACGACGTCGCGGAAGCTGCCCGACGTCAGGTTGGCGCCTTCGGCGATGACGTAGACGCGATCGCACAAGCTCGCGATCATGTCCATGTCGTGCTCGACGATCACGAAAGTCAGGCCATCTTTGCAAAGTGCGCGGATCACTCCTGTGATCTCGGCCCGCATGGGCGGACTGACGCCTGCGGCGGGTTCGTCCAGCAAGATGATTTTCGGGTCGAGCATGAGCGCCCGGCACAGTTCCAGAAGCTTCTTCTGGCCGCCTGAGAGCGATCGAGCCGGTGCATCGGCGAGCCTCCAGAGCCCGACGGTGGTGAGGATCGCGCGCGCGCGCTCGGCGGCGCATCGTTCTTCCGCGCGCACGCTGCGCCATGAGAGGAACGCGCCAAGGATCGAACTCGCCGCGCTGGTTGGGTCGCGCCAGAAGCAGATTTTCGAGGACTGTCAACTCGCCGAGCTCGCGCGATATCTGGAAGGTCCGGACGAGACCAAGCCGGGCGCGCTCGAACGGAGCGAGCTTAGTGATGTTTCGATCAGTGAGGACGATGCTTCCGGCGTCGGGACGGAAAAGGCCTCCGATGACGTTCAGCAACGTGCTCTTACCGGCCCCGTTGGGTCCGATAACGCCGGTGATCTGTCGTGCAGGCGCTTCGATCGACACGCCGCGCAGCACGCCGATACCGCCGAACGACTTTCGTACGTCCTCGATCCTCAGCATTGTTTCCTCCTGCTCCGTCCATTCGTTGTTGATGCGGACGGTTGCATGTTTGGCCGGTCCAACCGGTGGCGTCAGTGCGACGTAGCTGCGATCTCCCGTGGTAAGTCAGACTGCGGGCTGTGCCGGACCATGATCTCTCTCGACAACGATAGTTGACCAATATGCTCGGGATAACCGATATTTTTTGGACAGCTTTGCATCGCGTTTTCCGATGCTGGCGGAACGCCAATCGCCTGAGCACGCGCCGTGTGCGAGAACTTGTGACAGCGCGTGCGTGATGGTGTGAAACTGCCTGTCGAGGCGCAGGAAGCGAAGCACGATGTCACCATCGGCATGCCGTGCGTCGATGAGGCTTGAATCGAGAGCATCGAGCTTAACGGGAAGGCACGGCCGCCGCGATTTCACATCGCCGTCCGATTTGGTCTCGAGTATGCCCAGCGTCACAGCCCTCTCCTTCGATGTCATCCGGGACGCTTCACCCGCACTGCCATTGTCCGCGGATGCGGAAGCCATTCCTCGTATACTTCGTCCGTGTGTGCCCCGAGTTCAGGCGGCTGGCGGTGGATCTCGAACTCATAGCCCGTCATGCGGACCGGGAACGCCGTTGTCCGTGTCTCGACCCCGTTGGGAAGCTGCAGAGGGCGAACGAGGCGCAGCTCGGCGACCTGCGGATCGGAAAGCGCCTGTGCATAGTTGTTGATCGGTGCGCATGGTACGCCACGGCGATCCATCTCGGCGATCCATTCACGCGCAGTCCGCTCGGCGAAACGCACTTCAAGTATGGCCGCTAGCGCATCCTGGTTCCGTGCCCTGAGGCCTTGCGTCACAAATCGCTGATCCTCGAAGAGGTCGGGCAGGCCGACGGCGAGAGTGACCTCTTTCCAAAGCTGACTGTTGCCGGCGGCGATGATGAAATAATCGTCGCTCGCTCGAAACGCCTGATAGGGCGCGTTGCGGGGATGGGCCGAGCCGAGCCTGCGTCCCGAGTTGCCATTACCGAAGAACTCGCTGGTCTGCAGGGATGCGATGCCGATCAAGGCGCCGAGCATCGAGCAGTCGATGTAAGCGCCTTCGCCCGTTTCGCGCGCCCGCATCAAGGCCGCGAGAATGGTCGTCACCGCGTAGAGACCCGCGCAATAGTCGCCTATGGGAACGCCGCATTTTACGGGCGGACGGCCGTCCTCGCCGGTAACGCTCATGACGCCGCTGAACCCCTGCACGGTCACGTCGAAGGCGCCGCGTGAGGCGTAAGGGCCCGTCTGTCCGTAGCCGGAGATCGAGCAGTAGACGAGCTTTCGGTTCTGCCGCTTCAGATCGTTCCAGCCGAGCCCGAGCCGGCCTAGGACGCCGGCACGGAAATTCTCGATCACCACATCGCTCGCCGCAACGAGTTCCTTGAGCCGTTCGCGGCTGGCATCGTCCTTGAGGTCGACGCTGATCGAGCGCTTGTTGCGGTTGAGCGAAGCGAAATTCTCGCTGTACCCCTCGCCCGCCGCGTTCGCGCTGAGCGGTGGCCATTCCCGCATGCCGTCGCCGCCAGCGGGATTTTCGACCTTCACGACATCGGCGCCGAGATCCGCGAGAAGGGAGCCGGCGAACGGGCCGGCTGCGATCTGCCCGAACTCGAGGACTCGCACGCCGGCCAGCGGCCCCCGGCCATGTGTGGCCTGCGTCATTTCAGGTGCCTTCTCCATCCAGCGCTCATTCTGCAGCGCGAACCGGCGACACGGCCGCCTGCTCTTGTCGCAGCATATCCGTCATGATCTTCCGAGCGCGACGCAGCGCGAGGTCCGGCTTCAAGAAGACTTCCGAGTACCCCTCATCCGGGTACTCGAACATCTTCTGCTGTTCCGCGACTGCCCAAAGGTCCTCGGCAGCGACTTCGGGGAACATTTCGGCGACGCGCGTCGCTGTCGATTTCTCCGGATCACCTTTCGACCGATCCCGCGCTGGGCAGTTCACGATGACGCGCCAGACGTGGTTCCTCTCGTCGACAGGGGTGTGCGTATGCACGAGCACGTAGCCGCGTTCGACATCGCTGACCTCAAGTCGCCCCGGAAACTCCACGTCGCCGGTGCGCTGCTCAAGCTGGCCCGGAGGGGCGTTGCGCATGACGACCCGCGTCAGACCCGGGCTCATGAGGCAATGCGTGTGGTGACGGTCGACGACTGGATAGTGGAACCAGTCCTCGAGATAGGGCGGCTGCTTGTAGCTCGCGGTCTTGCGAATGGTCATCACGTACTGATTGCCGTCGATCTCGCCTTCCTCAAGCTCAATCGGGATGCGGCTGTTGGCGATGTCGCCGATGTTTCCGTCGTGCAACGGATAGAAGTGGGTGATGTCGAGGAGGTTCTCGATCAGCAGGAGATAGTTGGCCGACACGTGCATGGGGCCGACGGTGATCGACTCCCACCTGTCATCGCCCACCTCCGGAACGCGCGGCGGCTTGCGGGTCTCCGAGCGGGCCGGATCGCCCGGCCAGATCCAGACCAGACCATCCTGCTCGATCACCGGGTAGGCTCGAACCGTGGCCTGCGGCGATATCGGGCCGGTGGGGTGCGAGGGGATCATCACGCACTTGCCGGAGGTATCGTAACGCATGCCGTGATACGCGCATTCGAGCGTGCCGTCGGGCATCAGACGACCCTTGGACAAGGGAAATCGTTTGTGCGAGCAACGGTCGTCATAGGCCACGACCTCGCCATCCTTGGTCCGCCAGATCACGATCGGACGCTTGGCGATCACTTGGCCGGTCAGCTTTTCCAAGGGAAAATCGGACGACAAGCCCGCCACATACCAGCAGTCGCGGATGAAAATCTGTTCCGTCATTTTTTGCGCCTCCCTGGGGCCAATTGCGCATTCGTTGTCTTACGTTTTGTTTTTGTTCAGCAGGCTTCCCGCTCAAAGATCCAGCTCGACCACTCCACCCTCGGCGCGGGAGCAGCAGACCATGAGGTAGGTGCGTCGCTCAGCTTCACTCAGCACGGTATCGCGGTGCGAGACCGTGCCGGAGAAGTATCGGGTAATGCACGTTCCGCAGTAACCCTCCGTGCAGTCGGTATCGATGCTGCAGCCGGCGGAGCGCAGCACGGCGACGATGGACTGCCCCGGCGGAACGTCAAACAACTTACCGCTGGAGCGGAGTTTGATCTGGAACGGCGCGTCCTCGCCCGCAGCATTGCCGACCGGCGCCGTGAAGTACTCGCGATGGACAGTGTGCATCGCCCAAGCGCCGACCGATGCCTGGCAGGCGGCCATGAAGCCTGGAGGGCCACAGAAGTAGACATGCGCCCCGATTTCCGGTGTAGCCAACAGGGCGGGGATATCCAGTCCGTGCGACGGGACTCCGCCATCGTGGTGCACGACCACCTTGCCCGACGCGACGTGCGGCGCAAGCTCAGATCGGAAAGCCGAATGTGCTTCGTCACGCGTGCAATAGTGCATGGTCCAGGGCGCATTGCGGCGATCCAACTCGCGGATCATCGCCATCATTGGCGTCACGCCGATGCCGCCCGCCAGCAGCAGATGATGACGGGCTTCCTTGCCTGCGAGCGCGAAGTGATTGCGCGGCGCCGTCACAGTCACGGCCGCGTTTGGAGCGAGCGCGTGCATGGCGCGCGAACCGCCCTTGCCGGCTTCCTCACGCAGCACGGCAACGACGTATCTCTTGCGGTCGGCGGGATCGCTGCAAAGCGAGTACGCGCGTTTCATGCCTTCACCGAGCAGGACCTCGATGTGCGCACCTGCGGTGAAAGGCGGAAGATCCGCTCCATCCGGCGCGACGAATGTGAAGCGCGCAATGGTCGGTGTTTCTTGCTCGACCTCGGCAAGACGAAGTTCTAGCACCCGGCGCGATGCCGCAAGGTCGCCGGAGGCGCTATCGCTGTGGCCTGACTGATCGGTTGTCATGCGATCCTGAAGCATCAAGAGGTGCCCGCGCCTGCGATCGAGGATCGCTTCTAAATCCATCTTGGGCCAGTCGTGATATCGCTTCAAACGATAATTTAGGGATGAAATACATCAGAAGAATTGATATGGTGCAGTCGTCATCGAAAGACGCCCGCATTCAAGCACTTCCGCCTTCTTGGAGCAGCGCTGCCATGTCCCGCGTCTCGGATAGTGACCGTAGTGCGCTGCCCCCGGCATTCCGCGACCTCTGGGATCGCTTCACAACCGGGAACCGAGATTTCACGCATCAGGCGCGCGTCCTGGCGCACTCGCCGGAGGCCTTCCACCACATCTACGGATTGATCGACGACCTGCGGACCAGCGGAACGCTTTCGCAGCGGATCGTGGAGATCGCCGTCGTGACCACCAGCAGGCTGAACGCCTGCCCCTACTGCGTTGCGCATCACGGCCCGGTGTTGGCGTCACACGGTCTCTCCGAAGCGGCGATAGCAGGCATCCTCGATCCCGAGCCCGAGGGGCTGACTCAGAGCGAAAGGCTCGTACGCGACTATGCCCGGCTGTTGACCGAGCGGCCGTGGGGCATTCCTGACGCCGTGATCGCTGCGCTGCACGAGACTTTTTCGGAGCGCCAGATCGTCGAGCTGACCGTGCGCGTCGGCATCTGCAGCCTGCTCAACAAGTTCAACCTGGCGCTGCAGATCGAGCCCGAGCCTTCGTTGGCGGCCAGCGATCTCCTCACCGGTGACAACCGATGAATTTCCGTCAGATCGAGACCTTCTATTGGGCGGGCAAGCTCGGCAGCTTCTCGGCCGCCGCCGAGCGTCTGAACGCGACACAGTCGACGGTTTCGATGCGCATCATCGAACTCGAACGCGAATTCGGCGTGGAGCTGTTCGATCGCAGGCAGCGTGCCGCCCGGACCACAGCAAAGGGCCGCGAGCTGATGTACTACGCCGAGCAGTTCCTTCACCTGATGGTGGAGATGCAGGAGCGGGTTGCCGGTATCGACGCGACCCCTGGCGTCTTGCGGCTCGGCGTCGTGGAGATGGTGTCGATCACTTGGCTGCCGCGGCTGGTCAAAGCCATTCATGAGCAGTTTCCGCGTGTCACGCTGGAACTCGACGAGGCTCTGACCAACGATCTGACCGAACGGCTCTCGCAAGGCTCGCTCGACATCATTCTCGCACCCGGGCGGGTGACCGGCTACAGCGTGACGCCAGTCTCTCTCGGCAAGGTCCGCTTCGCGTGGATGACAAGCCCCTCGCTGGGGGTGCCCGAGTCGGTGCTGACGCCACGCGAGATGCAGGACTGGCCGGTGATCGCGTTGTCGCGCGAAAGCTACCACCACACCGCGATCGAGGAATGGTTCCGCTTCGGCGCTGCCCGTTGCCGCCGCATCGACACCTGCAAGAGCTTCGGCGTTGCGTCCTCGCTTGCCGCAGCGGGACTCGGCATTACCCTCCTTCCTCCACGCAGCTACGAGCGCGAGATCCAGGAGGGCAAGCTGCGCATCATCGAGACCAGTCCGGTTTTTCCCGCGGTCGAGTTTACCGCGACCTGCGCGGTAGAAAGCCTGCAGCCTGTCGCCAGGAGGATCGCCGCACTTGCCGGTGAGATCAGCGATTTCGACAAGTGAACCGCGAGCCAGCGTAGGATCAGCCGGACCAGCGGCGCGGGTCGGGTACGCGGTCGGGATCGACAGGCCGGTGTTGCCTTTGCGCTACACATCCTGAGTGGAATGCCCAGGCTGACCCATGTCAGTGCGCCGTCGGCATATCCATGACTAGATGATCGATGTTCGTGGGATTCGCAGCCAAGCTGCGGGAACACTGCGTAGCTACCCAACTCGATACGGTGCGCGGGGCGGCATTTCGGTAGACGGCTCAACGGGGAGCCTGCGTTCCGGACGCTGCTGTCTTCACGCCGCAGTGACGCGACCAATTGGATGAAGACCACAAAGATGACGAGTCCGATCCAATCAACCTGGACGCTGTTGATGGCTGTGGCGCTGAGCCACGCGCCTGCTTTGGCGGATGATCAGACGGTTGCGGGGCGCACGCCCGAGACCAATATCACTGCTGGTCTCGTGGTGACCGAGCAGTTCAACGACAACATCTTCGCCACGCGGGCCCTCAAGGTTCCCGACGGAATCACGGTCGTTTCCCCGGCGGTCAATATGAGGCTTCGCGACGCGAGCGGCGAGTTGAACTTCGGTGGTACCGCCGAGTTCTCCTTCTACGCAGCGCATCCGGATGAGAATACCCAGGACTTCGAACTCTATGCGAACGGCCGCTATCGTGCAGGCGCCGATGTTCTGCTGCTCGCGGGAGCCGGATACGATCGCAAACACGACGACCGGTCGTCGCCCGACGATGCACTAGGTCAGCGCCCGACCATCTATTACGTCGCGCGCGCCTACGCCGCCGCCCAAACAAAATCCGGCGCGACGACGCTCAAGCTGGGAGCGACGTTCGACAATCTCGATTTCGAGGATGCGAGCGGCTTCGCAGGCACGATCAACAACGATGACCGGGATCGCAATGTCGTGACCGCCGGCTTCCGCGTCAGCTACGACGTCACACGCAGGGACCAGGTCTATGCAGCATTGAGTTACGACGGCCGGCACTACCGAACAGATTTCGATGATGCTGGGTTTGCGCGTGATTCCGATGGTGTGCGGGCGTCGGTCGGCATCCGCAGCAAGCTGACGGATGCTCTCGATGGCGAGGTTTACGGCGGGTGGATCTATCAGTCCTACGACGACGCGCGTTTTGACAACGTCTCGTCGCCGGATTTCGGTGGACGCCTCATCTGGACGCCGCTAGCGGGCTTGAGCGTCGAGGCTAACGCCGAGCGCAGTTTGATGGAGACGACGCTCGTCGGCGCATCGGGCTATTTGCAGACCCACGCCAGCCTGTCGTTCGTCCAGTGGATCAGGCCGGATGTCCGTCTCAATGGCGGCGTCGGCTACTACGACAATGAATATCAAGACCTTGCCAGACGCGATAACATTTTCGAGGCGTGGGCCGGCATACGGCGCTACGTGTCTCCTCACGTCTACCTCGGCGTCAACTATGCCTTCACAAGCCGCGACTCGACCGACATCCGTGAGAGCTACGACCAGTCGGTCGTGATGGTGCGTCTTGGCCGGACGCAAGATCCGGCCTACACCGCCAGCGAAATCTCGGATCCGTCGGTGCCGGAGCGTCGGCACACCGGAGCCTATGTCGGCGTGAAGACAGGCCTCGTCACGACTGAAACGAAACTCGAGGGGCCGCGTGGCAATGGCGGAGACCTCCAAGCCGACTTCGGAGATCATGGCATCGTCGGCGGCGGGTTCCTCGGTTACGGGATGGCAATTGGCAAATGGCATCTGGCGCTCGAGGGTGATTTCACCTTTGGCTCCGCCGATTGGGATCACAGCCGATCGCCGGGGGGGCGAGTGTTCTCGGTGGATCGCAAGGAAAGCTATGGGCTTTCGGCAATCGTCGGACGCAATCTAAACGGCGGATCATTGTTCTATGGACGCGCCGGTGCCGTCTACCAGCACTTCGATACGGCCTACGAGACCGTCGGCAATGCGTTCGCATCGAGCGAGTCCAAGATCGGCCTGCGTCTCGGCATCGGCGGGTCCGTCCCGCTGAGCAGCCAACTGTCGCTTCGCATGGAGTACGAATACACGACATTTGGAGACTACAAGCTTGGACCGCCGCGGGAGCCCGACACGTTCGCCAACGACGAGAGCGGCGTATGGCTCGGTCTCGCCTACGCGTTTCATCCTTCATTGCCCGCAGACGTGCCGGCATTCGATGTGCAGTGGAGTGGATTCTACTGGGGCGGCCAGATCGGGCGCAGCGCTTTGTCGTCGCTCACTACGGGTGATCGCGAACCTCCGAGCATTCTAGTCGCCGACTTCTCCGATACCGGCGCGACAGGCGGGCTCTTCGCAGGCTACGGGCTTTCGTTCAATCGCCTGTATCTTGCCGCGGAAATCGAGGCCGAGCTCAGCGACGTCTCCTGGGATCACGAGCGCGATCCGACCGGCCGGTCGTTCTCGCTTGAGAAGAAGGGTGGCTTGGGCGCCGGTCTGCGCGTCGGCTACATCGTCAACAATGCCGCCCTGCTCTACGGCAGGGTGGGTATCGTGCAATCCTACTTCGATATCGATTTTGATCGCGGGCTCAACGCAGTTCACAAGGACGCCACTGAAATCGCACTACGTTACGGTTTCGGCATGGAGCTTCCTGCCACGCCGCACATGGCGATCCGGCTCGACTACACATTCACGGACTACGGCACGCTGAGACTTACCGCACCTCCGGTCGGCGATGTCGAAACCTACAAAACGACCGAAAGCCTGTTTCGGTTGGGATCTGTCATCCGTTATTGATCCGCGCGCCAATTCGTTCTTCAGGCCGTCGCCGGCCCGGGCGGCGCGATCGGAACGGAAGCCAGGAATGTAATAATTTCCTTGAGCGTCCCGACGGAACAGCCTGATCCTTGTCAATTTCTTTCTTGACCATTGTCAATGTTGACCGGGCAGCAGCTGCTTAGCATTCCTCCAACATCAATTTTTGGAGTTGAACATGCGCAAGCAGGATAACAATCGCGCTCGTAGCGGCATCGCCGCGGCGCTCACTGCAAGTCTGGCGGCAGCGGCGTTGACACTTTCCGTTTCGGCTGCATTGGCACAAGGCCAGGGCGGTGGAAAGTCGGGCGGCCACGACGCCAGCACCAGCCATGACTCGGGGCACTCGAGCCAAGACAGTGGGAGCAAGGGCAAGAGCGGGAAGGGCGGTTCCGAAGCCGGTCGCGGCAAGGGCGGCGGTCATCAATCGCTGCGCGACGTCTTTAAGGAGATGGAAGACGAGGCGCGCGCAGACACGACCTCGAAGGGCAAGGGCGCCAAGGGTAAGGGCGCCTCCGGCGACAAGGGTGAAGGCAAGATCGCCCCGAAGAGCGCGGCTTCATCGACGACCAAGGGCAAGAAGCCGACGAAGGACGTGGCCGAAGGATTCCGACAGGCCGACGTGGGCCGGAACCAAGGGGTCGACCGGTAAACCTGGGCGTCCGAACCTTGAGCCCGGAGTCAAGAAGGGCACGATTTACGGTGACATGTACGTTATTGTGCGCGATGCGAACGGCGTGCCGATCCTCGATGCAGCCGGCTACGTGCAGGTCTACTACAAGGACGCGAGCGGCAAGCTGGTCTGCTGCGTTCTGCGCGACGCCGAGGGCAATCTCTTGCCGACGCTCGCCGATGGAACAGCCGTTCTCCCGCTCGAGGTGGAGCTGGGTCGCCTGAGCGTCGGCCGCTCGCCATCGCGGGTGCTGAGCGCGCAGCTCGAGGAGGCGATCAAGTCAATCAACACGGCCACGGCGATTACGCTCGACGCTGCGGGCCGCATTGTTCTCACCACGGCGGACGGCATCAAGACCATCGATTTACCGCTTGAGAACCTCGCGCTCTACGTCGAACTCATCAACACCGGCACGATCGCCGGTCTCGACGCCTCGAAGCTCGCGACGCTCGGCATTGTAGCTGACGGCACCGTGTCGGCGACGGAGCTAAAGATCGCCTCGTCGTTCTTCGCCGCGGCTTCCGACAAAACGATTCCGGTCACGATCGACTCGATCGTCTACATGAACACGATCCTAGGGATCGATGGGACGCTGCCCAATGACTACGTGAACTACTCGTCGTTCACCTATGATCGCCAAGTCGTATACCAGAACCTGACCGTGACGATCCTCGTCACCACCGACGGCGGCACGACATGGGTGACGAAAACGGTCAACGTCTACGACACCATCTTTGCCAGCAAGGATCTCGATGCGACCAACGTGGCCGCATTCACCGCAGCTGCTGACGACGCACGAACCGTGATCAACTACATCCACGAATACTCGGTGCCTGTTCTGCCTGCAGCGAACTAAGACCGCGACATAGCGATACTCTTACTGGGGGCGGCTCGCGCCGCCCCCATTTGTTTGCGATGCAGCTTGGGTCGTCGGTCCGAGGGCGACACAGGTAGCGCAACGCCAACAACAGTACGGCTGCGCAGAAACGTCTGCTTTGGGACTGCCTCGACGATGGCCGACCACTCCAGTTCGTCGGCTAGGCCCTTAGCAGCGGCCAGTCGCGGCACGGATAGCGAACGCCGACGCGATAGGCTCGGGACCGACCGTCAGCCGGATGGAAGCCCAGGGCCACGATCTGCTGTCTCCGGATCGGCGCCGATGAGCTTGCGGTTTGTCCGGTCCCAGACGGTATTACGTGAAGTTAAGGCCGCGACGGCGGCGCCGGCTCGACTGCAGTCGGAGAAGCCGCGTTGAGCGTGCTGGCCGTGCCGATCATTGGCGCAACGGAGCCACAGTCGCGGGTAACGATGTCCACAATTGTCTGGAGCAACTTGTGGCGGCATCCCGTCACGCATATTCCGTCCTTGAAGCTGGCGTGGTGCGGTCGGTGTCGAGATAAGACAGGGGGGATCCGCATGAGACGCTTGATCGTCATGATGCCGACGCTGGCCGCTGGCGTTGTGCTCGCTTCCGGACCTGTACTCGCGCAGTCTGGCTGGTCCGACCGCGGCCCGGTCTACGAGAGCGACGTCAGGCAGAAGTCGGAGCAGACGGAGGCCGAGCGCGCCGAACGACGCAAGTCCTACGGGCCGGTCGTCTATCCGAAGTTCATGCAAGGCGGCGAGCGGCCCGACATCAAGCCCGCCGAGCCGCCCATCGTGTACTTCGATCAGAACGAGGAGCCTGGCTCGATCATCGTCGATACGCAGGCCCACAAGCTCTTCTTCGTGCTGCCGGGGCAGAAGGCCTACCAGTATCCGATCTCGGTCGGACGCGACGGCTTCACCTGGTCCGGCACGGAGCGTATCAGCCGCATCGCCGCGTGGCCGTCGTGGACGCCGCCGCAGGAGATGCACAAGCGGGTGCCGGGCCTGCCGATCACGGTGACGGGGGGCTTGCTCAATCCGCAAGGAGCGCGCGCGCTCTATCTCGGCAACACCATCTACCGCATCCACGGCACCAACAACGATCGCACCGTCGGGCGGGCGAACTCGTCGGGCTGCTTCCGCCTGTCCAACGAGCACATCGTACACCTCGCCTCGATCGCGAAGGTCGGCACGAAGGTGAAGGTGCTGCAGGCCTATGCGGGCGGCGTCAGCGAGAGCGCCCCGCTGTCCTCGCTGTTCAGCTTCGGTAATAGCGAGAAGCCGGCCGGACCGGCCGCGAAGGCGAAGCGCACGACGCCACTCGCAAAGAAGCCGGCAAGCGTGCCGGCAAAGAAAGTGGCGTCAGAGTAATCCGGTCACGAGCACGCAACTGGCGCCTCGCCTTCACGTCGCGCTCATCGCTCGCGGCCGACCGCCGTCAACATGAAGCGGGAACGCCGTCGCGATGCCTTCCATACCGACCGTGGGCAGGTTGGAGGCCCTGGGCCGATTGCTGCCGTCGTCCGCAGCTCTTTTGCGTCCTGGCGCAGCCGAAACGATCACGCTCGTCACATTCATTTCCGTCGCCGAGGCCATCGCCGCTTTGGCCGGGGCCATGATCTTGCGGGGGGCAAGCGCCGCCATACCAGACCTCAATCGCGTGCGGCCCGTCGTCTACCTGGCGCCCTTGATATCCGACTGGTTCGTGCCGCACCGCGACCAGGCCATCACCGAGCTTCAGATCCGGTTGTGCGTACTCGGCGTGACCAGCCTTCTGATCGGCGCCATCGGGGGGGGCGAGCAGGCGTCCCCTTGCCTGGGGTTCGCAGTTTTGTTCGCAATGGCGCACCCGGCAGGATTCGAACCTGCGGCCTCTGCCTTCGGAGGGCAGCGCTCTATCCAGCTGAGCTACGGGTGCTTGGGCCAGGGCATCGACGATCCCTGACTGGATTGGCGCTTGATACCGCATTCCCTGCCGCGCCGCAAATCATCGTGCTGGAAGCACTGGAATCACGCTCCGGCATGACGTGCTGGAGCGCCCCTCGGCGTGACGCGGCGCCGACGGTTGCGATTGCGCGATAGTCCATGTTATTCGGCGGCTTCGAGCACCGCTCCGGCACGCGGACCGGACAGTCCGAGCTGGCGCTTGGCCTCGTCGCGCAGGATGTCGATCGGCTTCAGCCGTCCCTCCGCCTCGAAATGCCAGAACGTCCAGCCGTTGCAGGCGGATTTGCCCTGCACGATGGCGCCCAACCGATGGATCGACGCCTGCTCCTCGCGCCAGCGCAGCGACCCGTCGGCCTTGACCTCGGCCTCGACCTTGCGGCGCGGATCATACAACGCAGCGCCCGGCGACAGAATGCCGAGGTCGATGATCGTTCCGAACGGCACCCGCGGCTCGCTGCGTTTCGAGCGCACGGTCTCCAGCGCCGACGGCCCGAGCGGCACGACGCGCGCGATCCGCTCCGTCGCGGCCTTGGCGTAGTCCGCATCACGCTCGATGCCGATGAAGCGGCGGCCGAGCCGGCGGGCGACGGCCCCCGTCGTGCCGGTGCCGAAGAACGGATCGAGCACCACGTCGCCGGGATTGGTCGTGCCAAGCAGAATGCGATGCAGCAGCGCTTCCGGCTTCTGCGTCGGATGCGCCTTGCGCCCGCCTTCGTCCTTCAGCCGCTCCGGCCCCGAGCAGATCGGAAACAACCAGTCGGACCGCATCTGCAGGTCGTCGTTCGACGCCTTCAGGCTTTCATAGTTGAACGTGGCGCGCGATTTCTGCTCGCGGCTGGCCCAGATCAGCGTCTCGTGCGCATTGGTGAAGCGCTTGCCGCGGAAGTTCGGCATCGGATTGACCTTGCGCCACACGACGTCGTTCTGGATCCAGAAGCCGAGGTCCTGCATCGCGGCGCCGAGCCGGAAGATGTTGTGATACGAGCCGATCACCCAGATCGCGCCGTCGGGCTTCAGCACGCGGCGGCACTCGGTCAGCCACGCGCGCGAAAACTTGTCGTAGGCCTCGAAGCTCGCGAACTTGTCCCACTCGTTATCGACGCCATCGACACGGGTGTCGTTGGGACGGAGCAGATCACCGGCAAGCTGGAGATTGTAGGGCGGATCGGCGAAGACGAGATCGACGCTGCCGTCGGGCAGCCGGCGAAGCTCTTCCAGGCAATCGCCGAGAACGATGCGGTCCTCGATACGCTGGTCCCCGAAACGCTGGGCCCCGTTACGCAGGGATTGGCGGCGACGCTCTACCATGTGACGCAACTCTCAAAGTCGAACTGGCAACGACGGAACGGCAACGACATGTCGGCGACGAACCGCACGCGGGACGATCCGCAGGCGGTCTGGCGCATCACGCATCAAGGCGCGGCGGCGGACAACCTTCGAGCCGAAGTGTCGGCCCTGATGGTTAATCGCGCGTTAACGCAACCCGGTGCGGAGGCTTTCTTCTCCGTACGCATTTGAATACGGTTTTTGCGGCGAACGAAGGGCGAACGCTTGCCATTTCGCCATCGTCGCTTTCGGCCACCGAGCGAGATCGACGCGCTAGACGTCGAATTGCAGCGACAATCTCGTGTTCCGCATTGTATTTAGGATACAGAGCTAGAAATGTAGATGCGATAACAAGCGGAACGCATTGCTTCAGTTGACTAATAACAGTAACCATATTCGCAGTGTGTCGAGACGCGCCCAACGAAATCGCGCACAACAAGAACTGCTTATTCGTCACGGTTCAGTTGACCTACACAGAACGACGCACCCAGAAACTCGGGAGATCCAAATGTTCATTCGCAAGTCGCTCGCGGCCGTAGCCGTTATGCTCGCCGCCGCTTTCACGCTCACCGCTGCCACCACCTCCGCTGAAGCCGGTGGCAAGCGCGCCCACCGCGCGCACGCCGCCAAGGCCGCTCCGGCTCCGGCTGCTCACGCCGGCTGCCCGCTGCACGCCATGATGTCCGCGTCCACACCCGCGTGCACGCTGCCCGTCCGGCCCGCGCCGAGCGCCCGGCCCGCGTCGCCCGCGCCAAGCCGGTGAAGGTCGCCAAGAAGCTGCGCCGGCACCGAAGAAGTAAGGCCATCCCTCAGGGATGATCGAATTGAACGGCGGGGACCGCAGCGATGCAGTCTCCGCCGCTTATTTTTCTGAGACGTGTGACCGCCCTAGATGTGACCGGGATCGATCAGGCCCAATGCAAGCTGCACCGGCCGGAACGAGCGGCGGTGATGCGGCGTCACGCCGAGGCGAGCCAGCGCATCTTTGTGCTCGGGCGTGCCGTAGCCCTTATGCCGTTCGAAGCCGTAGCCCGGCCATTCGGCGGCGAGCGCGACCATCAGCCGATCGCGCGTGACCTTCGCCAGGATCGACGCCGCCGCGATCGACAGGCACTTCGCGTCACCCTTGACGATCGTGCGCGTCGTGCAGGCCAGCCGCGGCGCCCTGTTGCCATCGATCAGCGCCAGACGAGGCGGCACAGGCAGATGCGCCACCGCCTGCGCCATCGCCCACAGCGTCGCGTTGAGAATATTGTCACGATCGATGCGCTCGACGTCGGCAATGCCGATGCCGTAAGCCGAACACGACGCGACGATCCGCGCGTAGACGGTCTCGCGGGCATCCTCGTCGAGCGCCTTGCTGTCGTCGATCCCGGCGGGCAGCCGCGTCGGGTCGAGCACGACGGCCGCAGCGACCACCGGGCCGGCCCACGGGCCTCGTCCGGCCTCGTCGATGCCGGCGATCGGTCCCCCGTTCAGCTCGATCTCGACGCTTTCGAGATCGAACGACGGCGTCAGCCGCGAATCCCTGATCCTCATGCAGGCAAAATCGCCCCTCCCACGGCAACTGTCAAAACATCGCTGGCACAGTGCTCAGCCCGCCCGCCGGCGCGTTGGCCTTGATTGTCCACGCTCGGCCTCGTCTCGTAAGGTGACATTTTCCGTCTCCCTTCTTAAAGTCCGCGGCCCGGAGCCGATCACACACCATCCGCAGCATCAGAGACGAGACCCATGGCGAAGCTCGAGTTCCACCAGTTTCCATGCCTCGACGACAACTACGGCGTGCTGGTGCATGACGCCGAAGCGGGCGTGACCGCCTCGATCGATGCGCCTGAGGCCGACGCGGTCCGCGACGCCCTGACGGAGAAGGGCTGGAAGCTCACGCACATCCTCACCACCCACCACCACAACGACCACACCGCCGGCAATCTCGAGCTCAAGGCCGAGACCGGCTGCGTCGTCGTCGGCCCCAAGGGCGAAGCCGCCAGAATTCCCGGCCTCGACCGCGCCGTCGGCGAGGGCGACAGCTTCCCGCTCGGCACCGCGCAGGTCCACGTCCTCGAAACGCCCGGTCACACCGCCGGGCACATCTCGTATTGGATCCCCGCGCACGCCACGGCCTTCGTCGGCGACACGCTGTTCTCGCTCGGTTGCGGACGTGTCTTCGAGGGAACCTACGAATTGATGTGGGCGTCGCTGTCGAAGCTACGGCGGCTGCCGGCCGCCACGCGGATCTATTGCGGGCACGAGTATACGGTGTCGAATGGCCGCTTCGGGTTGACGATCGAGCCGGGCAACGAGGCGCTCGTGGCCCGCGTGGCCGAGGCCGAAGCCCTGCGCGCCGCCGGCAAGCCGACGCTCCCCACCCGTCTCGACCGCGAGCTCGAAACCAACGTATTCCTGCGCGCCCGGTCGCCGGAAATCCGCAAGCGCTTTGGCCTGGAGGTCGCGGAGGACTGGCAGGTTTTCGCCGCTGTGCGCGAGCGGAAGAACAAGGGCTGACGCCATGGCCGCCCAGACCGCCCGGACGGTTGAAACCGCCGCCGACGTCATCGCCGTGTTGGGACTTCGCGCCGCATCCGGAAGGCGGCTTCTACCGCGAGACATTCCGCGACCACCTGTGCGACGCCGATGGCCGCGCGGCCTCGACCGCCATCTATTTCCTGTTGCCCGCGGGCGTGGTCTCGCGCTGGCATCGAGTTGACGCCGCCGAAGTCTGGCATTGGCACGCCGGAGCCGCCCTCACCCTCTCGATTGCCGACGCCGCGGGCAGCCGCACCTCGATCACCCTCGGCACCGATTTCGCCAACGGCCAGCAGCCCCAGGGCGTCGTGCCCGCGCATCATTGGCAGCAGGCCGAGAGCCTCGGCGAATGGACGCTGGTCGGATGCACGGTGGCTCCCGGTTTCGAATTTTCAGGCTTCGATCTGGCGCCACCCGGCCATGAACCGGGCGCGCCCTGATTCGCCGCTCGCGGCAAGATATTTCTAGCCAAGCAAGCTGTCTTTCCACTGAAATGCGTCCGGCGGACTGTGGATAGGCCACAGATAAGCCAGGATAAATCCCGAATCTTTCCGCGTGCTGCCGCACTGCGCTTGCTCCCCCGCCGCGACTCATTTGAAAGTCCGTCAAGAGTGAAGAGGCTTCGGCTAACGGGGGTTGCCGGTCATGAGGCGCGAGTTTTCCGGTCCAATTTTGACGACGATCTTCGTCGACTACGACAACATCTACATGTCGCTGCGCCGCAAGAGCGAGGAAGCGGCCAAACGCTTTGCCAAGGATGCGAGCGTGTGGCTGCGTGAACTCGAGACGGGCCGGCTGATTACGCCCACCAACGGCGTTTCTCCGACGATGCCGCGGCGGATCGTGATGAACCGCTGCTATGGAAACCCCGTCCCGCGCCGGAACAACTCCGACAATTCGACGGACATGAATTCGTTTCCGTTCGTTCGGCACCATTTCCTGCGCTCCGGCTTCGAGATCATCGATTGCCCGCCGCTGACCGCGCAGCTCAAGAACTCGTCCGACATCCGCATGGTGATGGATGTGCGCGATCTCCTGGGTCACGACACCTACTTCGACGAATTCATCATTCTGTCGGGGGACGCGGACTTCACGCCGGTTCTGCATCGTCTGCGGGCGCACGCGCGCCGCACGGTGATCTTCGCCAATGATCACACCGCAGCGCCCTACACCTCGATCAGCGATGGCGAGGTTCGCGAGTTGGATCTCATTTCGTTGCTGCTCGAAGGCCGCCTGTCCAGCGACGCCGAGCCCAACAGCCTGACCGAGACGGCATCTGCCGCGCCGGCCAGCGGTCGCGTTCCCAGCATCACCCAGATCGAGGTGCAGCGCCGCGAGCTGATCTCCGAGGTGGCGGCTCTGGTCCGTCAGGCCGGTCAACCGGTTCCGCTCGAAGCGCTGGCCGATCGTCTGGTGCGGACGCTTGGACACGAGAAGACCGTCGCCAGCGGTTGGGCCGGCTCAGGCAGCTTCCGCGATCTGCTGTCGCGCGCACTGCCGGGTGAGCTGCGCCTGTCGAGCGAGGCGCCGTACTACGTGTTCGACGCCGCCCTCAAGACGTCCGAGCCGGCCGCCCCGCTTGCTGCTCCGGCCGCCAGCGAGACGCCCGCCCGCTTGAACTACGCCGAGCCGCGCTACGAGGAGCCGCAACAGCGGTTGGCCCCGCAGCTGGCGCAAGCGCCGATCCAGGCACCCATACAGACGCCTGCTGCGGCACACGCTCCGGCCGCTGCGTCGCAGCCGATCGCCGCGCGTCTCGGCCCGCAGCCGCACCCGGCGTTCGCCGCACCGGCATCGGATCGGACCCAGCCATGGACCGGTATGCTGCCAGCCAGGCTTCGCTGGGACCGGCACTCGGCCACACGCCGGTCGCATCGGCTCCTGCCGCGGCCCCACAGCAGCTGGCTCCGCTGATCGCTCCTGCGTCGCTCGAGCCTGCTCCGCAGCGTCAGCTCCAGACTGCGCAGCAGTACGCGCCCGCGCCGACACCGGCGGCCACCTCGCCGCAGATGTCGCGGACCGATGCGGCGAATGCCATCCAGCAATCGATCGCGCGCATTCACGAAGCCTGTCAGGCTCCGCCGCTGTCGCCGCCCGAGTACCGGGCGCTGTTCGATGCGATGGCGCAGGAGATCAACAGCAACGGTCTCACCGGCGCTCAGACCCTGGTCAACATCGGCAGTCGCGCTCAAGAGCTCGGCATCGACGTCCGCCGCGACGACATCCGCTTCGTCCTCGAGGTGGTGAGCGAGGCCGACCCGTGGTTCGAGCAGGGTGCGTCGGCGGTGCTGTTCTCCAGCCGCTTCCGCAACTTCGTCGTCGCCCGCTGCCGCAGTCAGGGCCTCACGCTGTCGTCCGACGAGCTCGACCTCATCGAGGCCTGGTTCGCAGGTGCTGCGACGTCGGCCGACCGTCGACCTGCAGCACAACCGGCGCCGCAAGCCGCTGCTCCACGCCAGCCGGTTGCCCAGCCGGCTAACCAGCCTGCGGCGCAACAGCCGGCCGCACCGCAGCAGCCAGCAACGGGTGGCGATCGCTGGTGGGGTCTCGATGAAGGCCGTCAGCACGTTGCCGATCAGCGCGCCGACCGCTTTGGTCAACCCACGCAGGACGGCGGCGGCGACGAGTTCCCGCGCTTCGTCCGCAAGGGCCTTCGCGGCTGATCCGCCGATGCGATGCACATGATAGAAAGCCCCGGCTCGCAAGATCCGGGGCTTTTCATTTGGGGCGAGGCTTGTCGAGCCAGACGTCGCCGCCGCCGAGCGCCGCGCCCGCCGTCACCAGGACGGCCGCGATCCACAGCTGCGGCGTTGCTTCGGAATTGCCGCTCGCCACCAGCAGCAGTGTCGATAGCAGCGGCGTCGCATACGACGCGACGCCGACGAGGCGGAGATTGCCGCGCTTCATCGCGCGATCCCAGAGATAGAACGCGACGCCCACGGGGCCAAGCCCTTGAAACAGGATCACGAGCCACTGCGTCGCGCCCTTCGGCCAAACCCACGTCTCGACCGTCGAGGCTGACGGCCAGCGCCGCGACGGACGGTGGCAGCCGACGTGCCCATCACCGCGAGGCTCGGCACGCCGGCATGAAGCCGCGATGCGACCGAATAGGTCGACCAGATCAGCGCCGCCGCGAAGGCCGCCAGATATCCAGATGGCAGTCCGCCCCCGTTTTCGCCGCCGGGTGTGCCGCCCAATAGGATGACGACGGTACTGGCGAAGCCGAGGCCCGCGCCCGCGAGATGCCACCAGCGCAACGGACGCCCGCCCGCCGCCTTCGGCAGCATCGCCGACAGCACGACGATCAGCAGCGGCCACAGGTAGTTGATCAGATTGGCTTCGACCGCCGGCGCGTTCTGCAGCGCATAGAAGTAGGCCGCGTGATAGCCGAACAGGCCGTAGACTCCGAGCAGCCAATAGCTCCACGGCACGCCGCGCAGGGCGCCAAGGCGATCGCCGCTCAGCGCCGCCCAGCCCAGTCCCGCCAGCGACGACAGCGCGAACGACAGCGCGACGAGTTCGAACGGCGGGATCTGCGCCACCGCCGCCGTGACGGCCGCGAGCGACGACCAAAGCAAAATCGCGACGAGCCCGAGGCCCGTCGCGATTGTCTGGTGTCGAGGAGCGGAGGGCTCCATGGCGCTCCAGTCGGCTAATGTGGTGTCTCGCGAGATACCGGCTCAGGCGAGATACTGGCCGCCGTTCGCGGTCAGCGTCGAACCGGTGATGAAGCCGGCGTCGTCGGACGCCAGGAACACCACGCAGCGCGCGATCTCTTCCGGCTCGCCGAGGCGGCCGACGGGAATCTGCGGCAGGATGTTCTTCTCCAGCACGTCCTTGGGCACGGCGCGGACCATCTCGGTGCCGATGTAGCCGGGGCAGATCACGTTGACGGTGATGCCGGCGCGCGCGCCCTCCTGGGCCAGCGCCTTGGAGAAACCGATGTCGCCGGCCTTCGACGCCGAGTAGTTGACCTGGCCGAACTGGCCCTTCTGGCCGTTGATCGACGAGATGTTGACGATGCGGCCGAACTTGCGTGCGCGCATCCCCTCCCACACGTTGCGGGTGACGTTGAACAGGCCGTTCAGGTTGGTTCCGATGACGGCGTCCCACTGCTCCTTCGACATCTTGTGGAACGGCGCGTCCTTGGTGATGCCGGCATTGTTGACGAGGACATCGATGGGACCGACGTCCTTCTCGATCTGCTGCACGGCCTTGGCCGAGGCATCGAAATCACCGACGTCGAACTTGTAGACCGGGATGCCGGTCTCGATCTGAAACTTCTGCGCGGCCGCATCATTGCCGGCGTAGCTCGCGGCGACGCGATAGCCGTTGTTCTTGAGTGCGACGGAGATGGCGTGGCCGATACCGCGCGTGCCGCCGGTGACGAGGGCAACTCGTGCCATGGAATTCCTCCCAGTTATTTGTTTGTTTTGGGTGATGTCGTCGGGATTTGATCGAAGTGATCCGCACCGATCCCGGCCACATGCGGTCGTTGCCGCCGGCCGGGATCGGTGCGCAGGTCGTCAGTCGCGTGCGACGCAGAGCGCGACGCCCATGCCGCCGCCGATGCACAGCGTGGCGATGCCCTTCTTGGCGTCGCGACGGCGCATTTCGAACAACAGCGTATTGAGCACGCGTGCGCCCGACGCGCCGATCGGATGGCCGATGGCGATGGCGCCGCCGTTGACGTTGACCTTGTCGGTGTCCCAGCCGAGACCCTTGTTGACCGCGCAGGCCTGCGCCGCGAACGCCTCGTTGGCCTCGATCAGGTCGAGATCCTTGACCGACCAGCCGGCCTTTTCGAGCGCCTTCTTCGACGCCGGAATCGGGCCCGTGCCCATGATCGACGGATCGACGCCGGCGTGCGCCCACGACACGATGCGCGCGAGCGGCTCGAGGCCGCGCTTCTTGGCTTCAGCCGCCGTCATCATCAGCACCACGGCGGCGCCGTCGTTGATGCCCGACGCGTTGGCCGCCGTCACCGAGCCCTCTTTGGGATCGAACGCCGGGCGCAGCTTGGCGATACCCTCGAGCGTCACGCCGTCCTTGATGTACTCGTCGTGATCGAAGATCGTGTCGCCCTTGCGCGACTTGATCGTCACCGGGATGATCTCGTCCTTGAACTTGCCGGCCTTCTTGGCGGCCTCGGCCTTGTTCTGCGAGGCGACGGCGAAGCGGTCCTGCTCATCGCGCGAGATCTGCCACTGCCGCGCGACGTTCTCGGCGGTGGTGCCCATGTGGTAGTTGTTGAAGGCGTCCCACAGGCCGTCCTTGATCATGGTGTCGACGAGCTTCACGTCGCCCATCTTGGTGCCGTCGCGCATGTGGGAGGCATGCATCGACTGGCTCATGCTCTCCTGGCCGCCGGCGATGACGATCGACGAAGCGCCGGTCTGGATCTGCTGCATGCCGAGCGCGACCGCGCGCAGGCCCGAACCGCAGATCTGGTTCATGCCCCAGGCCGGCGTATCGACCGGCAGACCCGCTAAGATCGCGGCCTGACGGGCCGGGTTCTGGCCGTGGCCCGCGGTCAGGATCTGGCCGAGGATGACCTCCGACACGTCGCCGGGCAGCACCTTCGCGCGCTCCAGCACGGCCTTGATGGCGATCTTGCCGAGTTCATGCGCGGGCATGCTGGCGAGCGATCCGTTGAACGAGCCGACCGGCGTTCGCGCGGCGCTGGCAATAACGATCGTCGAGTTGTCGAGGCTCATTCCGGACGCTCCTTCGGGGTGACGGCTAAGGGGGGTGACGATGCGAGACGGCCGCGGGCAAAGCGGGCGGCCGCCCCGAATGACGTCGAGGATAGGCTGATCATCAAGTAACGAT
This sequence comes from uncultured Alphaproteobacteria bacterium, assembly GCA_963819775.1. GTDB lineage: Bacteria > Pseudomonadota > Alphaproteobacteria > Rhizobiales > Hyphomicrobiaceae > JAKAML01. Next base: position 266,043 of record CAWFXM010000008.1, on the reverse strand, counting down.
AGTCGAGCAGCCGCGTTGCCGCAATTCCGACGTCCTGTCTAGACGCGACGATATTCGTCATGCGAAACGGCTGGCATCCCGCGTTGTGTGTGTGCTACCTTGACGCACTGCAGCAACGGTTGATAGCGGGCGATGCGGGAAATGCTGAAACCTACCGAGACTCAGGTCGAGAAGAAAGACGCAGTCGTCGTCAAGAAGTATGCAAATCGTCGTCTCTACAATACGGAGACGAGCACCTATGTCACCCTCGAAGACCTTGCCGCGATGGTGCGCTCGGATCGCGATTTCGTCGTCTATGACGCGAAGACCGGCGATGATCTCACCCATGCTGTTCTGACTCAGATCATTGTCGAGCAGGAAAGCCGCCAGGGTGGCCAGACGCTGCTGCCGATCCCGTTCCTGCGCCAGTTGATCCGCTTCTACGACGATCAAATGGGCCGCATGGTTCCGGGTTATCTGCAGTTCAGCCTGGAGAATCTCGTCAAGGAGCAGGAGCGGTTCCGCACCCACTTCGCCCAGGCGCTGACCAATCCGGCGACAGCTTTTGAATTTTACCAGGAGCAGGCCCGCAAGAACATGGCGATGTTCGAGCAGGCGATTGCGATGTGGAGCCCGTTCGCTGCAGTGCAGGCCAATATGCGCCGCGCCGCCAATTCCGTCTCCGGTGCGAATGCGGCGTCAGCCGACGCCCGCCCGGCCGGCCCCACGGTCGTTCCCGCGCCCGGTCTTTCCGTCGCCCCGTCGCCGCGCCCAGCCCCGCCCGAGCGCGACGATATCGCCGAGCTCAAGAACCAGCTCGCCTCGATGCAGCAGAAAATCGAGAAGCTCGCGCGCGACCGCAACTGATCTGCCGGATCGGGCGATCGGGCCGTCGCATCGATTGACCGGCCGGTGCGCTCTGCGCTCCGGCCTTTTTCGTTCCCGGCCGTTTTCGTCCCATGACGCCGATCAACCGTAGGGCGTCGTGCCCAGGGCGGAGACCTCGAGCGGCATTCCGAAGTGGAAGCCCTGAAGGTACGTGATGCCGGATTTGGTCAGGAAGTCCGCGGTTTCCGCGTCGCCCACCCACTCCGCCACGGTTTCCATGCCGAACGTTCCGGCCAGCTCCACCATGGTCCTGATGAAGGCCTGATCGCTGACGTCGCGGCAGATGTCCTTCACGAACGCGCCGTCGATCTTGACCATATCGACGTTCAGCAGCTTGAGATTTTTGAAGGACGTGTAGCCGGCGCCGAAGTCGTCGATGGCGACGCGGCAGCCGAGTTCCTTCAGCGTATCGACGAATGCGATCGACTGGTCGAGGTCGTGGATCGCCGCCGTTTCGGTGATTTCGATCGTCAGCCGCTGGGTCAGCTGGCGCTTGCCGCCGGTGAGTTTGTGCAGCGCCACCAGCCATTCGTGATCGCTCGACGTCAGGCTCGAGACGTTGAGCGACAAATGCAGGTTTGGGTGGCTGCGCAGCAGGCCGATCGCGAGATCGAGCGTGCGCCGGTCGACCAGGCGCGACAGGCCGAGTTGCTCGGCGACCTCCATGAATTGGCCGGCTGAAACCAGAGTGCCGTCCGGACGCTGCATCCGCAGCAGGCATTCGTAGAGCGCCGGCGTGTGGTCGGTCGCTCGCACCATCGGCTGCAGCACCAGCCGCATGCGATTGTCATCGAGCGCCGAGATGACGTCGTCGGCGATCGAGATGTTGCGCTGGCGCGCGGTCTCTCGCGTCGGGCTCGGCTCATAGGCCATGAAGCAGTCGAGCCGCTTGTGTTTGGCCTTGTCCAGCGCCTGCAGCGCATGGCTGACGACGTGATTGACGGTGGCCGCCTGATCCGGCATCACCACGCCGCCGATCGAGATCGTCGCCGAGAGCTGGCAGGCCGACGAGCGGATCGACGTGTCGCGCACGGCCTTCATGAAGCGTTCGGCGGCGACGCGCATCGCGCCTGGACCGCAGTCGTTCAGGATGATGCCGAACTTGTTCGACGAGTAGCGGCCGACCGTATCGCCGCCGCGCATCTTTTCCTTGATGATGCGCGCCACCGAGGCGATCACCTCGTCGCCGACATCGAAACCGAATGTCTCGTTGATCACCGACAGATTGTTGACCGCGGCGATCATGAACGCCGACGGCTGCCGCGAGCGCTCCGACCGTGCCAGCACCGCGCCGACGGCTTCGGTCAGTCTGATGCGGTTGAGCTGGCCGGTCAGCTCGTCATGGTCGCTGCGATAGAGGAGGCGCTGCTCCTCCCAGTAGCGATCGTTGATCACTCTGATGACGCCGCGGGCGCGCGCCGCACGGCCGTCCTCGCCCGGCCACCAGCGCCCATGGTCTTCGATCCAGACCGATTTGTCGCTGCGGCGGCCGAACGGCATGAAGCGATATTGAATGCGGTATGGAACGCCGCGCTGATCGGTTGCACCGCCGCCGCCGAGGATCGCCTCGCTGCGCCGCGCCAGATGCTCGGGAGCGATCATCATCTGGAATGACATGCCGGTGTTGATGCTGTCGAGCGACGGCACCGCCAGGACTTCGCGGGCGTTGCTTTCCCAGTCGATGCGGTCGTTCCTGATGTCCCAGATGTAGGCCGTCTCGTCGATCGCCGAGAGAATGCCGACGAGATCCAGCCCTTCGGATTCGGTGAGCGGATCGATCAGGCTTGTTGTCGTGATGTCGGGAGTGGCGGATGTGATGTGACCGCCGACCGCGGGGCGCTCGTCGAATGCGCTGGCCTGCTCGCGGTACTTGGGGGTGGTGGTATGTGTCACAGTCACCGCCTCGCCATCCGCTTTTCGCGCCCTGGCCGCGCACCGATCTCGCGCCGCGCCCTCAATTGACCCCGAGCGTCAACCGTAGATGCAAGTTCCTAACAATGGCTGAACAGCGCGCCGATTCTGGACAGCAGCGATGCCGCCGCAAGCGCGAAAGCATGATCGTGTGATACCGACCCGCATAAATTTTGACTTTGCGGGTCGGTTCGGGATGGAATTGGGCATCCGAAGCGCCAAACGAGAGAATGCCGAGTCGGCATCATAGTCAGAACTTTGGCGGGACGGAATGAGGCGAACTCGAACTCCAGCGGGCGCTCGAAATAGCGACGGCCGGTCACCAGATTTGGCGCCGGCCGTCGAAAGTCATGCGAGCATCGTGCAGCAGTGGCCGCCCGGCTCAGTTGTCGCCGCCGAACCCGATGTCGCGCTTGGCGACGCGGATGCCGATGGTGTAGCCGGCGATCACGTCGATCAAAGTCGCCGCCGTAATCAGGAAGAATGTCGACGTCGACATCTGCTTGACCAGCAGGAAGCACAAGAGGCACGCGACGAACACCAGCATCGACAGGCCATGATCGACCAGCGAGGCCGACGATGTGAACGTCGCCTTCACGATCTCGACGAACAGCAGAACGAGCGTGACCAGCAGGATGAGATCGCTCCAGGTCATCGTCCACTTGCCGCCGCTCGGCATCGTGATGGTCGGCAGCACCGCGCTCGCCAGCACCCCATCGCCGCCGAGCAGAACGACGACGGCGTACAAGATCAACGCGATGGCGATGAGCGGCAAAGACCTCAGCATCATGGAGTAACCCTCCTTGCGAGCGCGCACGCTCCCACACTATCCGTTCAGGCTATCCGTTCAGGTCGGGAATGCCGGTAGTCCCCGGCCGCGCGTCGGGCGCAGCCTCCGGCGCGGCCATCACACGTCGGACTTGGGCGCCAGGATCTGACGGCCGCGATATTTTCCGGTCTTGAGATCGATGTGGTGCGGACGGCGGCGCTCGCCCGAGTCCTTGTCCTCGACATAGGTCGGAGCCGACAGCGCGTCATGCGACTGGCGCTGGCCCTTTTTCATCGGCGAGGTTTTCTTGCGGGGAACGGCCATTGCTAACTCCAGTCGAAGGGGTGGGGCCTCACCGTCCGGCAGGGGGATGACCCCGGCGCCATGGGCGAAGCATCATGATCGTTGTGCTCTTTGGCGGCAGTGAGACTATACTTGTGAAAGCGGCACACGCAGACGCGTGCGGCCTCCGCCAGGAGCCACGTTGGCGCGCTTATAGCCATAAACTCGGGCCATTGCCAGCCCCCGCAGCCGTGAAATTCCGTCGCCCCACCCCAGGCTCGCAGCGCTGGTTTACGGCCGCGCCGGACGTTCGACGCAAGACGCGGCCCGGCTCATCGCCCGCATCCGCGCCTGAATGGTGTTCGCCAGACGTTCCGTGCCCGGTCCCGGATCGCCGGCGTCGCGCGTTACCGGATTGGGCAGCGCAACGGCCAGCAGCGCCGCCTCGCGCTCGCTGACGCGCCCGGCGGACTTGCCGAAATGATAGCCCGCCGCCGCCTCGACCCCGAAGATCCCTGGCCCCCACTCGGCGATGTTCGCATAGACCTCGAAGATCCGGCGCTTGCTCCACATCGCTTCGATTGCGAGCGTAATCGGCAGTTCCAGCGCTTTGCGGATGTAGGACTTCGAGGGCCACAGGAACAGGTTCTTGGCCACCTGCATGGTGATGGTGCTGGCGCCGCGCGGCGTGCCGTCCTTGGAATTCTCGATCGCGATCTCGATTTCCTTGAGATCGATGCCCCGGTGCGAGCAGAAGCGGCCATCCTCGGATACGACGATGGCCCGGATCACCTGGGCCGGGATGCGTTCGATCGGCAGCCACTTGTGGACCAGAACTTCACCCGACAGGCGTTGCAGCAGCATCAGGTTGGAATACGGCGGGTCCACCACCCGAAACAGCGCGATCTGCGCGATGACGCTCGCGAACCAGACGATGAAGGCGATTGCGGCGTAATAGGCGGCCCGCCGGGCCCAGAACCAATACCGAAATCCGGTGCGCGGTACGGACGAAGCGGGTGGCGGGGCCACCAGCGCATCCCGAACGGGCGCATGCGACGCCGATGCGATCGACAACGAAACAGCCTCGGCGACCGCCCGCTGCAAGTCCGGCCCTGGCCGACTTGGCTCTGGCATCGGCAAGGGCAGGATGGGCGGCAGCGGCGCCGTGGTATGCAACTCCCTGACCGAAGCAAGCGGGCTTGGGCGCGAAACGGTCACGTCGAGGGCGGGCGACTGCGCCACCGGCGCCGGTGCTATGACGGGCGCAGTCGGGCCCGGCCAAGTCGCCCCTCGGCCTGCCGTGGCCTCGCGCCCTTCGGTCGGCGTTGCAGACGCGTCGAACTCGTCCATGCTGCCTTTCATGCTCCCGAGTGCTATATCGACGCGCTGCGTGCCATACAATTGGGGCGGGGGCTAGCTGAGCGACGTCCCAACGCAAGATCCGGCGACCGGTAGCCAACGTAGGGGCAGGATGTCTTTCACGCAAAGCCTCTCGAATACCGCAGCGGCCGTCGAGGCCAGATTGGAAGAACTCGTCGGTGGCGACGCTGCGCAAGGTTTGCCACCCCGCCTCGCCGCAGCCATGCGGCACGCCGTGCTCGGTGGCGGCAAACGCATCCGCCCGTTTCTGGTCGTCGAAACCGCACGATTGTTCGGCATCGACCCCACAGCGGCGATCGATGCCGCCGCTGCTGTCGAATGTGTGCATTGCTACTCGCTCGTCCACGACGATCTGCCGTCGATGGACAACGACACCATCCGCCGCGGCCGGCCGTCGGTCTGGGCCGCCTATGACGAATGGACTGCGATCCTTGCAGGAGATGCCCTGCTGACCCTCGCGTTCGACATCCTGTCGCGGCCGTCGACGCATCCCGACCCCGGGGTGCGAGCGGCGCTCGTACTCGCGGTCGCCCGCGCATCCGGCGCAGCTGGCATGGTCGGCGGACAGGTCATGGACCTCGAAGCCGATAAGCTCGGCCATCCACCCGCACCGGGGATCGACCACATTCGCACCCTGCAGGCGATGAAGACGGGCGCGCTGCTGCGCGTGTCCTGCGAGGCTGGCGCGATCCTCGGCGGCGCCTCGAGCGCCGGCCACGAGGCACTCCGGCGTTACGGCGACGCGATCGGGGCGGCGTTCCAGATCGCCGACGATCTGCTCGATGCCGAGGGCGACGCGGAGACGGTCGGCAAGGCTGTCGGCAAGGACGCCGCGGCCGGCAAAGCCACCTTGGTGTCGCTGATGGGCATCGGCGAGGCGCGCGAGCGGCTTGCGGCGATCGAGGCGGAAGCCATCGCACACCTCGCGCCGTTCGGACCGCGCGCCGCGACGTTGTCGGACGTGGCCCGCTTCATCGCGCGGCGATCGAGCTGACCGCCATTATTCCGCAGCGGTCTCCTTTGCGTGAAATCTCGACGGCGCCGCGGCGATAGGTTGGTGCTCCGGTGCCGAAGCGCCGCTCGATGTAAGCTTCGACGATGGCCTTGAACTCACCGGCAATGTTGGCTCCGCGCAGCGTCATCGCTTTGGCCCCGTCGATGAAGACGGGTGCAGCCGGTTGCTCGCCGGTGCCGGGCAGGGAAATCCCGATGTCGGCGTGCTTGGATTCTCCGGGGCCGTTGACGATGCAGCCCATCACCGCCACGTTGAGACTTTCCACGCCCGGATAGCGCCCCTTCCACGACGGCATCTCGGTGCGGAGCATCGTTTCGATATCGCGTGCCAGTTCCTGAAACACGGTCGAGGTCGTCCGCCCGCAGCCCGGACACGCCGCCACCACCGGCATGAACGTCCGCAGGCCCATCGTCTGCAGCAGCTCTTGCGCCGCCCGGACTTCCAGCGTGCGATCGCCACCGGGTTCTGGCGTCAGGGAGAAGCGGATCGTGTCGCCGATGCCCTGTTGCAGCAGAATGCCCATCGCGGCCGACGATGCGACGATGCCTTTCGAACCCATGCCCGCCTCCGTCAAGCCGAGGTGCAGGGCATAATTGCAGCGGCCGGCGAGCAGCGTGTTGACGGAGACGAGATCCTGGACCGCGGAGACCTTGGCCGAGACGACGATGCGATCGGCGCCGAGCCCCAGCTCTTCCGCGCGCTTTGCCGACATCAGCGCCGATTGAACGATGGCCTCGTGCATGACGGCACGTGCCGATTTCGGCACGGCGGACCGCGCGTTCTCGTCCATCAGCTGCGTCAGCAACGACTGGTCGAGCGACCCCCAGTTGACGCCGATCCGCACCGCCTTGCCGTGCCGCGCGGCCAATTCGATGATTGCCGAGAACTGGCGGTCCTTCTTGTCCTTGAACCCGACGTTACCCGGATTGATGCGATACTTGTCGAGCGCCTCGGCGCACGCCGGATGATCGGCCAGAAGCTTGTGTCCGATGTAGTGAAAGTCGCCGACCAGCGGAACGGTGATACCCTGAGCGCGCAGCCGGTCGCGTATCGCAGGCACGGCCGCTGCGGCCTCGTCGCGATCGACGGTAATGCGGACGAGTTCGGAGCCGGTGCGCGCGAGGTCGGCTATCTGCGCTACCGTGCCCGCGATGTCCGCGGTGTCGGTGTTCGTCATCGACTGCACGACGACGGGCGCACCCCCGCCGACTGTAACGCCGCCGACAATGACCGCCTTCGATTGTCGTCGCGAACTGCCTTGCGGGGTTCCGCCGTCGCTCATCACGTTACTCCGAAATGCTGGCCGTTCACCGGTCAGCGAGTGTTACCCGCTGCAATTCGCTCGCGCCAGATCCCTCTAGGCCAGATGGAAACGTCACGACGATCCATCACAACAGTGCCAACTGGCCGTCCTGCGCCACCGGACGGACAAATAGATCGGTTCTCAGCGCGACGCGCCGCTCGTTCAGATTGAGCCGCTTCAACGCCAACCGGAACCGGGCCCCGATTTGCTGTGCGTAGGGCCCCGTGCCACGCTGACGCGTTCCGAACTCCGCGACGTAGTCGCGCCCGCCATGCATCGATCGCATCAAGCTGATGACCCGGTCCGCCCGCCCGGGATAGGTCTCAGCCAACCATTCCCGGAACAGGTCCTTGAGTTCGAGCGGCAGCCGAAGGAGGACATATCCAGCTTCACCCGCACCCGCCGAGCGCACTGTTTCGAGGATGTCCTCGATCTCATGATCGTTCACCGCCGGAATAATCGGCGCAACCATGGCCGCCACGGGAATGCCGGCATCTGCCAACAACCGCATGGCTTCGATGCGCTTTGGCGGCGACGTCGCCCGCGGTTCCATGGCACGCGCGAGCCGGCGGTCGAGCGTTGTCACCGAAATCGCAACCTTCACGAGGCCGTCCCGCGCCATCGCCGCCAAAATATCGATATCGCGTGTGACCAGCGCCGACTTGGTGACGATGCCGACGGGATGGCGCGCGGCGGCCAGGACTTCGAGGATCTGCCGCGTGATCCGGCGCTCACGCTCGATCGGCTGGTAGGGGTCGGTGTTCGAGCCGAGCGCGATCGTGCGCGGCACGTAGCGGGGATTTGCAAGCTCTGCTTCCAGAAGCCGGGCTGCGTTGGGCTTGGCGTAAAGTTTGGTTTCAAAGTCGAGCCCGGGAGAATGACCGAGATAGGCGTGCGACGGCCGCGCGTAGCAGTAGATGCAGCCGTGCTCGCAGCCGCGATAGGGGTTGATCGATTGTTCGAACGATATGTCGGGGCTGTCGTTGCGGGTGATGATCGAGCGTGCCGGCTCGTCACGGACTTCTGTGCGAAGAGGTGCGAGGTCGTCGCCGCAGTCCCAGCCGTCGTCGAAGACCTCGCGTTGTTCATGCTCGAAGCGGCCCGTGCCATTCGAGCAGGCGCCCCGCCCGCGCCGGATCTCATCGCGCAAGACCCGGCCAGCTGATGTGACGTGGTTCGAAATTGCTCCAGCCACGGCAATTTTCCTTCTGCGAGCGTCGATGTTAAAGCATAGCGCACATGCGCGAACATAACAAGAACGTAGCTGAGGGAAATTCGAACCGGCGACGGCTTGTTGCGAAGGGCGGTGGCGTGCGAGAAAGCGGCATGATTACTGTCGTCATACCAACGCTGAACGCCGAGGGCGGGCTCGCGGCGACCCTGACCGCGCTCGTGCCGGCGGTGGTCGAGGGCGTGGTGCGCGAGGTCATCGTCGTCGATGGCGGGTCGACGGACCGGACGCTGGACATCGCGGATCAGGCGGGGGTGGAAATCGTCAAGACGGCGGCGGGGCGGGGGGGACAACTGGCGACGGGGGCGGCGCGAGCGCGGTTCCCGTGGTTACTCTTCCTCCACGCGGACACCGTCCTTGAGCCCGGATGGGAACGCGAAGCCGCTGTTTTTGTTGAAAGAGTTGACGCTGGAAAACGCGAGCCGGCGGCGGCGGCGTTTGGTTTTGCGCTCGACGACACGGGGATAGCGCCGCGCATCGTGGAGGCCTTCGTGGGTCTGCGCAGCACGCTGTTCAGGCTGCCCTATGGCGACCAGGGGCTGTTGATTTCAAAGCAGCTTTACTCGGAAATCGGCGGCTATCGCGCCCTCCCGCTGATGGAGGACGTGGATATCGTCAGGCGATTGCGGCGCCGGCGCATGATTCTGCTGCGGCCGCGCGCGGTGACCAGCGCATTGCGCTACCGCCGCGACGGCTACGCCAACCGGGTTATGCGCAACCAATTGTGTTTGCTGATGTATTTCCTGCGCATCCCACCCGGCAGCATCGCGCGGGTGTATGGCGCCGAAGCCAGCGGGCAGGGTTGAGCCCGGCACCTTCATGTTCGTAGGCGCGACCGACATGAAGGCCGACGCGGCCCGCATGTCGCGCCGTACCGGCTAACGGAATGCGCGCGAACAGGGGAATGGCATGCCCTAGCCGCGTCAAATCGCAAAATTATATCTGCCCAATGTGATTGGTAGTATGATATTCTATTTTATTTACTGTATATCCCAACACAAGGGCATGATTTTCTGTATTTTGCATCGCAGCCACCCAGGAGTGCTGCGATGCTCGACACGAGCCCCTTCGACCATGCCGGCGAGACCGACGACGCGGCTTTGAAGCTCGACGTCCGGCTCGCGGATGGCCGCCGCTTCCAGACCGATGCCGCGGCCGGCTTCCGCGTCATGGAGCTGATCCGTGCGCACGGTGTGCCGATCAAGGCCGAGTGCGGCGGCGCCGGCGTCTGCGCGACCTGCCACGTCCGCATCCCAGAGGAGTGGCGCAGCGTGCTGCCGCAGCCGACGGACGAGGAACTCGCCAAGCTCGACGAGATCCCCGGCGCCGACGAGACGTCGCGGCTGTCGTGTCAGATCGTGATGACCGCCGAACTCGACGGCCTCGAACTCACGGTTCAGCACGATAGCGTCACGGACCGAATGCAACCCACGCTTTGACGATGCGAGAGCCGCACGCCCGGAGAGCCCACGCGCAGCAGCCCCAGATCCCCCCGGATCAACCCAAGTCATTCGAACGCGAAAGACCATGCACATGCCGAACGTCGTCACCGCCAACAACCTCCGCTCCGGCTTCGTCGTCTACCTCGCCGGCAACGGCCGCTGGGTCGACGCGCTCGAGCGCGCTGCCATAGCCGATACGGCCGAAACGCTGAAGCGCCTCGAAGCGCTCGCCCGCGACGCCGTCGCCCGCACCGAGGTCGTGTCCGTCTACGCGATGGACGTGCGCGTGGTCGATGGCCTGCCCTACCCCGTCTCCGCGCGCGAAACGATCCGCGCCGCGCACGTCCCCTCCATCTGAGGAGCACGCCGATGTATCGCTACGACGACTTCGACTTCGATTTCGTATCCGAGCGCGCGCGCCAGTTTCGCGACCAGGTCACGCGCCGTCTCGGCGGCGATCTGACCGAGGAGCAGTTCCGCCCGTTGCGCCTGCAGAACGGGCTCTATCTGCAGCTGCACGGCTACATGCTGCGGATCGCAATTCCCTATGGCGTGCTTTCGGCGGAGCAATTGCGCCAGCTCGCGCATGTCTCGCGCCGTTGGGATCGCGGTCTCGGCCACTTCACCACGCGCCAGAATTTGCAGCTCAACTGGGTGCGGCTCGAAGACACGCCCGACATTCTGGATGCGCTGGCCAGCGCCGATATGCACGCCATCCAGACCAGCGGCAACTGCATCCGCAATGTCACCGCCGACCCCTACGCGGGCGTCGCTCTCGACGAGATCGAGGACCCGCGCATCTGGGCCGAAGTGCTGCGGCAGTGGTCGACCATCCACCCCGAATTCAGCTTCCTGCCGCGCAAATTCAAGTTCGCCATCACCGGCGCGCTCGAGGATCGGGCGGCGATCCTGTTCCACGATGTCGGGTTGCGCATCGTGCGTGGAACCAAGGGCCGCACCGGGTTCCGCATCTTCGTCGGCGGCGGACAGGGCCGCACGCCCTACGTGGCGCAGGAGATCGCGCCGTTCGTGCCGAAGGAGCATCTGCTGTCGTATCTGACCGCGATCATGGCGGTTTATAACCAGCACGGCCGCCGCGACAACATCTACAAGGCGCGCATCAAGATCCTGGTCAATGCGCTCGGCATCGACCAGTTCCGCGCCGAGGTCGAGGCCGAGTGGGACCGGCTCGACAAAACCGCGCTCGATCTGCCGGCGGGAGAGTACGCACGCATCGCCGCCAACTTCGTGACGCCGCCGTTGCAGCCGGCGCCGGCGACCGACGCGACCGTCAACGCGCGCCGCCGCGCCGACCCGGCATTCGACCGCTGGGTGCGGCTCAACGTGCTGCCGCACCGCGTCACCGGGCACGCGATCGTCAACATCTCGCTGAAGGAGCCGGGGCTGGTTCCGGGCGACGCGACGGCCGAGCAGATGGACGCGGTGGCCGGCCTCGCCGAGCGTTTTGGCCACGCCGAGATCCGCGTCACCTATCAGCAGAGCCTGGCGCTGCCCAACGTGGCGGTGCGCGATCTCGGCGCGGTCTACGACGGGCTCGTCGCGGCGCGACTGGCGACCGCCAACACCGAACTCGTCACCGACATCATCGCCTGCCCCGGCCTCGACTACTGCAACCTCGCCAACGCCCGCTCGATCGGCATCGCGCAGGAGATCGCCAAGCGCTTCGCCGCCGCCGACAAGGCCGAGGCGATCGGGCCGCTGCGGCTCAACATCTCCGGCTGCATCAACGCCTGCGGTCATCACCACGCCGGCAACATCGGCATTCTCGGCGTCGATAAGAAGGGGACCGAGCACTATCAGATCTCGCTCGGCGGCAGTCCCAAGGACGACGCCGAGGTCGGCGAGATCGTCGGCCCGAGCTTCACCGCCGAGGACGTGCCGGACGCCATCGAGACGATCGTCGAGACCTATCTGGCGCGACGGCTCGACGGCAACGAGACGTTCCTCGCCGCCTATCGCCGGCTGGGCAAGGGGCCGTTCCGCGACGCGCTCTATGGACCCGGCGCACTGCGCACCGTGACAACCGAAATCGAGGAGACCGTCGATGGCTGAGCCGACACCGCTGCTTTTGCCGCTGAAGCCCGCCACCGTCGGCGCGCACCTGTGGACGCACAATCAATTCGTCGCCGATGGCTGGCGCGCGATAGCCGACGACGCGCCGCTGCCCGATGGCGGCCGGCCGCTGCTGTCGCTCGGCCGTTGGCGCAAAGAACGCGAGGCGCTGGCGCGGCGCGGCGCGCGGTTCGGCCTCGTGGTGCAGGCGGGCGAGGTGCTCGACCCGGCGACCGACGACGTGTCGGGGCTCGCGGTGATCGCGCTGGTGTTCCCGAAGTTCACCGACGGCCGCGCCTATTCGACCGCGCGGCGGCTGCGCGAGCACTGGGGTTTTCAGGGTGAGTTGCGCGCGACGGGAGACGTTTTGCTCGACCAGTTGCCGCTGATGTTGCGCGCGGGCTTCGACGCGTTCGAGATCGTGGACGCGGCGACGGTGTCGGCGCTCGAACGCGGGCATCTGCCGGCGGTGACGCGGGTCTATCAGCCGGCGGCGGAGGTCGCGGCGCGGACGTGGCAGGCGCGGCGGACAAGCGGTGGGGCGGAGGCTGGCGCAGCACGCGCCGTGCGGGTCGAGGCGGCGGAGTAGGGTTGCACTGCACAGGTGTCATCCCGGCACGTGTTGCCGGGATGACACGTTGTCGTCAGGCAGCTTGCTTTTGTAACTACATTATCGTAGTTACATAGCTGACGCCTGGGGATCGCAATGCGCTTCGAGTGGGACGACGCCAAGAACGCCTCGAACCGTTTGAAGCACGGCCTCGGCTTCGAGACCGCCTCGGAGGTGTTTGATGACCCGCTTCAGCTCAGCATCGCAGACCGCATCGTCGACGGTGAGCTGCGCTGGCTGACAATCGGAGCCATCGGCGGACTCATCGTGGTCGTCGTCGCTCATACGTGGAGAGAGCAGAATGGCGAAGAGATCGTCCGCATCATCTCGGCGCGCAAAGCCACCAAGCCGGAGCGCCGCGCCTACGAAGGCTAGGCGGTCTCCGCGAGCCGCTGTGAGGACGTCGGAAGTGAAGCGTCTCGCGGCACTCGCAGACAGCGCGATCGATACCTCGGATATTCCCGAACGCAAGGATTGGACTGATGGCGTGCGGGGGAAGTTCTATCGCCCCGTGAAGACGCAGGTGACGCTGCGCATCGATGCCGACATTCTGGAGTGGTTCAAGGCGCAGGGTGGGAAATATCAGACCGCGTTGAATGCGGCTTTGAGGGAGCACGTTTCGCGGAGAACCCGCAGCGGCCGGATTGGTTGATGCTCAGTTCTCGTCCATCTTGAGGGCGGCGATGAAGGCTTGCCTTGAGGGATTTCGACGCGGCCGAATTCGCAACTCTGTCATCCCGGCACTTGTTGCCGGGATCCAGCGTGCCGCTGGCGTGGTCATGTGTGGTGACATGGATCCCGGGGACGAGCCCCGGGATGACAGTGGAGGGTATCGACGCGCTCGTGGACTCTAGTTCTCGTCCATCTTGAGGGCGGCGATGAAGGCTTCCTGGGGGATTTCGACGCGGCCGAATTCGCGCATCTTCTTTTTGCCGGCCTTCTGTTTGTCGAGCAGCTTGCGCTTGCGGGAGATGTCGCCGCCGTAGCACTTGGCGATGACGTCCTTGCGCATGGCCTTGATGGTTTCGCGCGCGATGACCTTGGCGCCGATCGCCGCCTGGATCGGGATCTGGAACAGGTGCGGCTTGATCAGGTCTTTCAGCTTCTCGCACATCGAGCGGCCGCGGCTGTCGGCGCGGGTGCGGTGGACGACGATGGAGAGAGCATCGACCGGCTCGGAGTTGACGAGGATCGACAGCTTGACGAGGTCGCCCTCCTCGTAGCCCTTGATGTGATAGTCGAACGAGGCGTAGCCGCGGCTGACGCTTTTGAGGCGGTCGTAGAAGTCGAACACCACCTCGTTGAGCGGCAGCTCGTATTCGAGCATGGCGCGGGCGCCGACGTAGGTGAGGTTTTTCTGGCGGCCTCGGCGGTCCTGGCAGAGCTTGAGCACGGAGCCGAGGTAGTCGTCGGGGACCAGGATGGTGGCGTCGATCCACGGTTCCTCGATGTGGTCGATGCGCATCGTCTCGGGCATGTCGGCCGGGTTGTGCATCTCGATCATCGAGCCGTCGGTCATGTGCAGGTGATAGACGACCGACGGCGCGGTGGTGATGAGGTCGAGGTTGAACTCGCGCTGCAGCCGCTCGGTGATGATTTCGAGGTGGAGCAGCCCCAGAAACCCGCAGCGGAAGCCGAAGCCGAGCGCGGCCGAGCTTTCGGTTTCGAACGAGAACGACGCGTCGTTGAGGCGGAGGCGGCCCATGGCCTCGCGCAGGTCCTCGAAGTCGGCGGCGTCGACCGGGAACAGGCCGCAGAACACGACGGGCTGGGCCGGCTTGAAGCCCGGCAGCGCCTCGGGGGTGGGGTTCTTCTCGTCGGTGATGGTGTCGCCGACGCGGGTGTCGGCCACTTCCTTGATGGCGGCGGTGAGGAAACCGACTTCGCCGGGGCCGAGCTGTTCGAGCATCTCCTGCTTCGGGCGGAAGATACCGACGCGCTCGATCTGATAGTTGGCGCCGGCATTCATCATCTTGATCTTCTGGCCCTTTTTCATCACGCCGTCGATCACGCGGACGAGCACGACGACGCCGAGGTAGGCGTCGTACCAGCTGTCGATGAGCATGGCCTTGAGCGGCTTGGATGCGTCGCCCGCGGGCGGCGGCAGGCGCTCGACGATGGCTTCGAGCACGGCGGCGACGTTGAGGCCGGTCTTCGCCGATACGCCGACGGCGTCGGACGCGTCGATGCCGATGACGTCCTCGATCTGCGCCTTGACGCGTTCGGCGTCGGCGGCGGGCAGGTCGATCTTGTTGAGGACCGGCAGGATGGTCAGGTTGTTGTCGATGGCCTGGTAGACGTTGGCGAGGGTCTGCGCTTCGACGCCCTGGCTGGCATCGACGACGAGGACGGCCCCCTCGCAGGCCGCGAGCGAGCGCGATACCTCATAGGCGAAATCGACGTGGCCGGGCGTATCCATCAGATTCAGCTGATAGATTTTGCCGTCCTTGTGGCGGTAGTCGAGGCGGACGGTCTGCGCCTTGATGGTGATGCCGCGCTCGCGCTCGATGTCCATGCTGTCGAGGATCTGCGCCTTCATGTCCCGGTCGGCGACGTTGCCGCACAGCTGGATGAGCCGGTCGGACAAGGTCGACTTGCCGTGGTCGATGTGGGCGATGATGGAGAAATTGCGGATGAGCGAGGTGTCTGTCATGCGCGTTTCAGTAGCATCGGACCCGCACGCGCAAAAGGGGCGAATGCGCCGCCGTGGGCGGCCGGGGCGGGGGAATAACTGATGCGACCGCGCACGGAAGATGCGGTTTTTTTGAGGAACGTCAATGCGGTTTGTGGCGTTGCAGCTAACGTAGAGGTCAAGATTGTGCGTCGCGGCAGGCCAGAGTAGGGTCATGCCGGTGGAAATGGCCGGTCGTAATGACCGGTCGTGATGACGGCACGAGGCCCTCGTATTACCCCTACCCCCCGGTAATTAGTCACAGGAGTTCACGTCATGATGGGAAAACCCGGTTCCGCACAGGACGATCGCACCGGCACGCGCGGCGGCTATAGCAACGGATTGTTGGATGGCGAGGCGCGCAAGGCCATGAACGCCGCCTTCGAGGCAATGTCGGAGTGGCGCGACGACATGTCGGCGACGGCCGAGCGCCACACGGCGAAGGTGTTCGACAAGATGGGCGCGGCCGCCAAAGCCGCCGGCTGGCCCGATCAGCTGGTGGATTCGACGCGGGCGAACATGCAGCAGATGTCGAAGATGCAGATGCAGATGATGGACAGGGTGATGGACGCCTGGACCGAGCAGATGAAGTCGCCGGGCAAGTTCACCTTAGGCAACGCTGTCGCCGGTGGCATGCCCGGTATGCCGACGGGCCAGGGTGGCATGGGTTTCGGCCAGAACATGATGCCGAACTTCGGCCAGAACTTCGGCGCCTTCCCCGGCATGCCGCAGATGGACATGTCGAAGTTCGGCTTCGGCACCAACCCGATGGCGCCGTTCCAGTTCTGGATGGAAGCGACCCAGCTGTGGCAGAAGCAGTGGGCCGACGCACTCTCGTCGATGGTCAACGGCATGCCCGGCTTGCCCGGCATGATGGGCGGCAACATGGCCAGCGGACAGCAGGACGCCCCCTCGCCGCGCAAGCCGACCACGATCCGCTGAGATCGACTGAGCGTCAAACGGACGCGAGAATACGAAGACGCCGGCCTCGCGGCCGGCGTCTTTGTGTTTGCGGGCGTACTACTTGCGTTGACGGTCGGGGCCGGACGTCGGCCCCAGGTCAGCGGCCGTAGGTGTTGATGGCGTCGTAAATCGTCGTCGGCGAGCGGAAGCTGTTGCCCTTCTTGACGGGCGGGGAATAGGCCGGCTTCGGCGGCGCGAAGTAAGTGGGCTTCGGCGGGGCGTAGTAGACCTGCTGCGGCGGCGCGTAGCCGAGCGCGCTGTAGCCCTGGTACTGCGGCTTGGCCGACAGAGCATAGGGGTCGTCGACAAAGTCGTTCGAACGGTTACGCCGCGCCGCAAGCTTCTGCTTCTCCGACTTCATGATGATGGTGCCGTCCGACTGCCGGCTCGGCGCGATCTCCTCGAGTTCCTGTTCGAGCACGCGGGCGGGATCGCGCCTGGCGATAACCTCGACCGGCACGCCGTCGAGGGCGTCGGAAATCCGCTTGTCGTGGCTGTAGATGTCGGGCACCGAACGGACATTGCCCTCGGCATCGGCGAACACGGTGAAGTAGGTGTTGTGGACGGGGATATGGTTGTTGAGCTCGACCCTGTTCGACGGCTTGGCGCGCGGCTGCAGCACGGCGGCCACCTCGCTCTCGCCCCAGCCCTGGTCGAGCTTCATGATCAGCTCGGCCAGCTTGCGCGGATTGCGCACGCGGATGCAGCCGTGGCTGTAGGTGCGCTTGCTGTCGTTGAACAACGACTTCTGCGGCGTGTCGTGCATGTAGACGTCATGCTTGTTGGGAAACATGAACTTGACCTGGCCGAGCGGATTGGACGGCCCCGGCAACTGATAGACCGGCACATAGCGGATGTCGGTCTTTTCCCAGTTGTAATCGCCTGGATCCTTCTCGCGGCCATTGACGAGGATCTTCATGCCGCGCTCGTCGAAGATGCCGTCGTTGCCCTCCTGCAATGCGGGCAGCAGCTGCTTGACCTTGATCGAATTGGGCACGCCCCACTCGGGCTGGAACACGACGTAGGCCATCTTCTGGGAAAAGATCGGGGTCTGGGTATCGGGCTTGCCGACGATGATCCGTTCCTGGTGAATGACCTCGCCCGACTTCACGACCTTGGTCTCGAACTCGGTCAGGCTGTTCCAGATGTGCAGCTCGCCGATCTCGTCGGGCAGCCAGCGCCAGCGCTCCATGTTGACGAGGATCTTCTTTACATCGATGTTTTCCGGCCTTTTGGCCGTGGCCAGCTCGGGCGGATTGTTGAAGGCCTCGCGCACCCGCTCGTCGATCACCGGTTTGATGCTGCGGCGGCCGAGCTTCATGTAGCCGCGCACCGCGGCGACGAGGCGATCGTCGTACAGCGTCTCTTCGTGCGCGGTGCCGATGATGCCCAGGCGGCGGCGAATGACGGCGATGTCGGGGTGACGCGAGCCCGGCTCGATGCGTGGACCGGGCGGCAGGGTTTCGAGACCCTGTTCGGATTTGGCGGCCGGCGCGGGCGCCAGGGTCTTGAGCAGCGCCTTGCGCAAATTGTCGAAGCCCGGATGTTGCGGGTGCAGGGCGCGCAGGCGGGCGGCGGGGTCGGACGCGGCGGATAGACCGGTCAGGATGGCGACGACATCGACCGCCTTCGGTTTTTGATCGAGCCACTTCGACAGCTGGCTGGGGTCGACCCGGCCGCCGCGGGCATGGGCCGCGTACCGGGTCACGGCGAGCGAGATCTGGACCTCGGCGCTGGCGAGCGCGTCGGTATCGGCGCCGGAACGGGGGGACGCGGGCAGCACGAAGGCGGCGGGATCGAGACCCCACTCCCGTGCCCGGCCGATCTCGGCGATCACGGCGGTCGCCGCGGCGTTGAACCCCTTGGCGTCGAGCCACAGCGGGGCGAAGTTGCGCTCGGAGTAGAACGTGAAAATCTGCTCGGCGGTGGTCTTGTCCAGCTCGCTCGCCGAGGCGGCGACGAGATCGCTGAGCCTGAGGCGCACGGGATAGGCCAGCGGGGATTTCGGCCGGTGCTGCTGCCGGAGCAGGCGTTGGCGCCGGAGCTGCGGGCTGTGCCGGGGTTGGGGCCGGGGCGGCCCGGAACAGCTGTGCCGCGGCGGGACCAGACTGGAGCGCGAGAAGAAGTGCGACTGTTGCAGATACGCTGCCGACAACACGGAACATAACTTTTGATCCTACCCCTGATGACCGGAACCCTTGGTGCCACGCGCGGGGGGACAATGCACCGGGTTGGTGAGTTTAGAGTTTAAAGTGCGTCGCCGGACGATTTGGCCGCCGGGGATTGGAGCGCGTCAGCCGCGGCCCTTGCCTGTCGACGCCATGCTGGTCGAACTGGGCGATGTGGCCGGCGAGATCGGCGTATTCGGCGCATTGCCGCCCGCAGCGGGTTTCGATCTCGGCCAGCTCGGCGCCCGCGCGGTCGCGACGGCCGAGTGTCAGGTAAGCCTCGCCGAGATAGGCGCGGGCAACGGTGAAGTTCGGGTCGGTGCCGAGCGCGCGGGCATAGTGGGTCAGCGCCGCATCCATGTCGCCGAGCTTGCGGTAGGAAAAGCCGATGTAGGTGAGGGTGCGGACGTCCGGCTGGGCGATGGCGCGGAGCTGATCGAGCGCGGCGCGATAGGACCCGGTCTTGGCCAGCCAGTAGCCGGCGTAGAAGCGTTCGCTATCGGTCGCGCCATCGGACTTGACGGTGGCGGTGGCGCAGCGCGTCCACGCGGCGCTGGACTTGGCGAAGCCGTCGCAACGCGCGTCCGCCGGTCCGACATCCTTGGCGAATGCAGCAGGCGCCGCGAGCAGCGCCACGCAGGCCGCAGCCACTGCGGCGCAACGGCTGGCGGCGGGTCTGGCAAAGGACGCATCGCGCGCGAGGATGTGGTCGAGGCCGGTCCTTGGCGATCGGCGAGCATTCGTGTCACTGACACCACTCCATCATTGAAATTGCCGGGGCTCGGCTGAGGTTCGGGCTATCGCGGCCTCGAAGGCTGCGGGTTCGTCAGCCACCGCTGATCGACTTGTGGTGGGATTCGATCTGCATGGCGAGATCGACATACTCGGCGCAGGCGCGACCGCAGCGGCGCTCGATCTCGGCGAGTTGTCCGCGCGCCTCGTCGGGCTGGCCCTTCTGCAGATAGGCCTCGCCCATGTAGGCGCGGGCCAGAACGTAATCGGGGTCGATGTCGAGCGCGCGACGATAGAGCGGGAGTGCGGCGTCGACGTGACCGAGCTTGCGGGTGGCGAAGCCCTGGTAGTTGAGCACGCGCGGGTCGGACTGGTCGGCGACTTTGAGGATGTCGAGTGCGGCGGCGTATTGGCCGGCGCGAGCGAGACCGTAGGCGGCAAAGAACAGCTCGTCGGCGGTCTGCCGACTGGCCAAGGGTTGGCGGCTGGCCAAAGCGGGGCCGGTGCCGGGCGCGGGGCCGAGCTGGCTCTTCTTGCACTGCGGCTTCGAGCGGTTGTCCTTTTTGGAGCAGTCGATTTTGGGAGCGGGCGCATCGAAGAAGGCGGCGGCGGGCGGGGCGAGGGCGCCGGAGCCGAGCATCGCCATGGCGCCGCCGAGGCAGGCGGCAGCGGCACGATAACGGGCTGCCACAAGCGGGGAGCGCGGCGTGGGCATGTCGGCATCTCCGTGGGTTGAGCACAATGGCTTCACATTGGATCTTACCCTAACCCGATCGTCCGATCGCGTCCATCCTGGCGCACGCATGTGGGCGTTGAAACAGCTTCGAAGTTTCCAACGGTGGGCCCGCGTTGCCAGGGGCGCGACCTGGGGCGGTGCACGGTCCCGCGGCAGTCCAAGGGTTGCCATCATTCGGACGCAACGTCACAACAATCGAGTTGCGCCGCGGCCATGATCGGGCGGGCAGCGGCGGGCATGACGACGGGGGAATGCGATGTTCGGTTGGCGGAAGCGCAACGAGGGATTCGAATGGCGCGAGTACGTGCGCACGACGATCCTGGTGCGGCGGGAAAAACGCCGCCAGCACATCGAGGAATTGCGCGAAGCGGCGGTCAACAAGGTCAAGGAAGCCGGCGAACGCGGCGTGCGCGCTGGTGCGGCAGGCGCCGACAAAGTGGGCCGCGCGGCCAAGGCGGGGCTGGTCGGCGCGGGCCGATCGCTGCACGACAATGTTCAAGGCTGGGGCGGCTGGGCCGGCGAGCGGATGGCGCAGGGGGCGGCAGCGGCGACGGCGATGGCTGGCGCGCTGGGTGGTGTCGTGAAGCGATGGTCGCAGGCGGCTTTCCAATGGGTGCGCCAGAGAGAAGAGGGTTCGCGGACGGCGGTGCTGGTGATCGCCGGGGCGGCGGCATTCTGGGCGGTGGCGCGGTATTGGGGCCATGGCCTCGACGGCGAAGCCAAGCTCGCGGCGGGCGTGGCGGCGGTGGCGCTCGGTCTTGCAGGGCTGATCTCTATGATTGCGGCGCCACGCGGGTCGGGGCTGGCGGACATCCGTGACCGGCTGGGCGATGCGATGGGCGCGATCCCGCTGCCAGGTGGGCGGGCCGTGGGGGCTGGCGTGGCGCTGGCGGCCGCCGCAGCGGTGGGCTGGATGTGGCTGCAGCCGGGGGCGCGGCCCGGGTTCGGAAGTTTGCCGGGGCATTCGCGCAGCCTCACCGGGCGCAGCGGAACCGGCGGCGGCGACAGTCGCGGGACCGGGCAGGACGAAACGGTGGTGACCGGCCGGGCGGTGGCAGTGGCCGGCGATATGATCCGCGTGGCGGGACGGCGCATCAAACTCGAGGCGATCGAAGCGCCGGAGCTGGATCAGAAATGCGCGGCCGAAGGATCGCGGACGTGGGCGTGCGGGACGGCGGCGGTGCAGGCGCTGGCAGCGCGGGTGGCGTCGCGGCCGGTACGCTGCGAGGTGTCGGCGGCGGACGATGGCGCGCACGGCGTATGCAGGATCGACGGCAGCGACATCGCCTCGGGGTTGGTCCGCGGCGGGCACGTTTTCGCGCAATCGGGCTGGTTCGCGCGCTATGCGACCGAGGAGGCCGAGGCGCGGACGGCCAAGGCCGGGATCTGGCGCGGCGGCGCGGCGGAGCGGCCGACGGACTATCGCTCGAAGCGGTGGCAGGAGGCGAGCCGGACGGCGCCCGACGGGTGTCCGATCAAGGGCCAGAAATCATCGCCCGACCGCCGGGTCTACGTGCTGCCGTGGTCGCCGCAATACGACCGCGTGAAGGTGCGGACGGCGCGCGGCGAGCGCTGGTTCTGCAGCGAGGCGGAGGCGCAGGCGGCCGGCTGGAAGCCCGTCGAAAAGTCGTGATTTCGCAGGGATTGCTGAGGTTTAGAGCGGGCCAGAAATGGGTAGCCCGCGGTCGGGGGAGGACCGCGGGCTGATGTCGTGACGCCTCTAGGGGGATAGGGGACGGCGCCACGTTCGGACCATACTAAAGTACAACGGACGACGCGAATTGGCAAGCAGAGCCAATAAACTTCCTCAACGATTTGTATATAGTTAGATCGCATTACGAGCATGAATAGGTGGCGGCACGGAGGATCTGATGCTCTGTCAGAGACTTGGCGTGCGAAATTGTGTTCGGCTGTGAATTGAGCCGCAGGCGCGGCGAGCGAGCGGGGGGCACGGCACCAGGACGACGAGGCCGGCCGTTGCCATCCGCCGCGTTGCCGAGAGCGATGGGCGGCAAGCTCCGCGAAGGGCGCCGCAATGCCAATTGGCCTCAACATCGCTCGGCCCCTGCTTCGAGGGCTGGTGCCTTTGCTAAACAATGCCGGATCTTTGCTCTACCGCTGGGATCAGGTGAAGCCGACCGTGCACCGCGGTGGGTGCCGGAGCGGCGAATATCTGAGAGCGCCCGTGCACGTCTCGCAACTAACGCCGCGAGGCACTGGTGAGGCACTGACGATTTGAGTGATTGGAGGAGAGGTATCTAAGTCGTTGATTTTGTTGGCTGGGGGACTAGGATTTGAACCTAGACAGGCAGAGTCAGAGTTTGCAGTCCTACCATTAGACGATCCCCCAAAGCGGGACCTCGAAATTGGAGGTGCCGTGCTTCGAGCGCAGCCGAAGGAGCGCTGTCTAACAGGCTTGCACGAGCAGTGCAAGGGATGGGCGCGGGATGTCGATGAGCGGAACCTTGCCCGGGACGACCACAAGCGAAGTTCGGGCATGGAAGATCGCCAGCGTCATTCAGCGCCTCCGCTTGGCGTGCGCTCGCTCTTGATTGAAGTGTGTCGTGCGCCCATCGCGAACGAACAGATCTCGCGACGTCGCCGGTTTTGTTGGGCGCCGGCGAGGTCCTTCCTGCTGCCGCACCACATGCGACGGTCTCGTTGTTTCGGAGGTCGCGTCACGGGCGTGGCGGCGGCAGGTCCAGGGAATTGGGCTTGGGCATCAACTCGGTCTGCGCCGCGGGCATCAGCTCGGGCCGGTATTCGAAATGCATGGTGTCGGAGTGATACCAGCGGCCGCCCCAGATGAAGCCGTGCGCCTCGAAGATGTCGACGATTTCGCGCGGGATCTGATTGCGGAACGGCCGGCGGCCACCGGCCAGGGGTTTGGACCAGCGCCAGTAGTCGGCATGCTTCAGGGATATGTCGATGGCGATGCCATGGCCATGGGCGCTGACGCGGCCGGTGCCGGCGATGACGCGGCAATTGTAAGTGCCGGCGGCGGGGGTGAGAAAAGTGTCGAAGCGGTCGGGTAGCGCATCGAGGGCGCGGCTGACCGCTTCGAGCCGGGTGGCCACGCCGTTGACCGAGGTGACCTTGAACCGCTGGCCGGACTTCTTCGGCAGCCAGACGACCTCGACGAGGCGCGGGGTGACTTCGCCGCGCCGGCAATCGCCGTACATCTTGTCGAAGAATGCGGCGTTGCGGGCGCGGCCTGGATCGTCGTTCTCGGCGGGCGGGGTGATGGCCGCGCCAGCGGGATAGGGCTTCTGCAGCATATCCTCGAGGTCGGGGCGATCGAGCCAATCGGCAAAGGGTTTGACGCCGCCGCCGTCGTCGAGCGGCATGCGGGTGCCGTCGGTCCAGACCAGCGTATCGCCATCGACGCGGGCGAGATGATCGGGGTAGGCGGCGACGAGGCGTGCGCCCGCCGATCCTGGGGTGTGTGAGGGCGATGTGACGGGCGATGCGGTGGCGCTGTTGGCGGTCTGCGACGTGGCCGGGGGGATCGAGAGCGCCAATAGGGGCAAGAGAGCAACGGCGACGGCCACAGCACGGTGCGATCGACCGCCGATCCAGCGTTTGCTCATCGCCATGCACGATCCCTTTCGGCCGCCCTGTGGTTTCCAGGTTGCGCCGCGTGGCCGAGCATACACCAAACGGCGGCAGGCGCTTTACGGGTCGAAATTTGCTGCTACAGTGCCGCTCAACTTCAATCCAGAAGACGCCTGATGACGGCGCTTCGCGCTTCGACGAGTCCTGCGCGTTCCACAGGGCCGAAGCCGCAAGCTGCAAGCCAGGTGCTGGGGAAATTCGGTGCAAGGCTTCGGTCCGCACGAGGGCGCCCGCGAGGAGCCCGGAGGACATCAGAGCGGCCATGATGCGGTCCAGGACGCTGGTTTCGGCGATGGCCGCGACGGCATTCGTTCCGGTACCGATCATCCCAATTCAAACGATCGCGATAGCCAGCGGCCGGGCGCGCAGCGTCCGGGGACGCACCGGACCGGCGGCGGCCATGGCGGCTGGCCAGAGCGGCGGGAATGGCGGCGGCCACGGACACGGATTCGGCCATGGTCACGGCGACCGGTTGACCGATACCGGGCCGGTCTACGGCGCGCTCGATCTCGGCACCAACAATTGCCGTCTGCTGCTGGCCCGGCCGTCACGGCGCGGGTTCCGGGTGGTCGACGCTTTCTCGCGGATCATCCGGCTCGGCGAGGGTGTGTCGCAGTCGGGACGGCTGTCGGACGCGGCCATGCAGCGCACGCGCGATGCGCTCAGGGTGTGTGCGTCGAAGCTGACGCGGGCGCAGGTGCATCGGACCCGGCTGGTCGCCACCGAGGCCTGCCGGATCGCCGAGAATGGCCCGGCGTTTCTGGACGACGTGAGGACCGACCTGGGGCTCGACATCGAGCTGTTGTCGCGCGAGGACGAGGCGCGGCTGGCGGTATCGGGCTGCGCGTCGCTGATCGATTTCAGCACCGACTACGTGCTGGTGTTCGACATCGGCGGCGGCTCGTCGGAGCTGATCTGGCTCGATCTGACCAAGCGTCGCGACGGCGGCCGCGGCGCCTTCACCTCGCGGCTCGATGCGCACCACTGCATGGCGGCGTGGACGTCGCTGCCGGTCGGCGTGGTGACGTTGGCCGAGCGGTTCGGCGGGCGTCACGTCGGGCCGGTCGAGTTCGAAGCGATGGTGGCGTATGTCACCGATATGATTACGCCGTTCGAGCGCGAGGCGCCGTTTCGCGATCGGGCGCTGGCGGGCGCGGTGCACCTTCTCGGCACGTCGGGAACGGTGACGACGGTGGCCGGCATCCAACTCGGGCTCGAGCGCTATGACCGGTCCAAGGTCGATGGCTGCTGGCTCGACGTGGCGGACGTCAACCGGGTGACCGGCGGATTGCTGGGACAGACCTATGAAGAGCGCGTGGCGGAGCCGTGCATCGGGCGCGACCGCGCCGATCTGGTGCTGGCGGGCTGCGCGATCCTCGAGGCGCTGCTGAGGATGTGGCCGTGCGAGCGGCTGCGAGTGGCGGACCGGGGACTGCGGGAAGGTATCCTGATGACGCTGATGTCGGAGGATGGCGTGCATCGGGTGGGCCGTCGCAGGCGGCATCGTGGGCGGGGCGGACGATGACCTTGAAGAAGCCGGGAACGGGAAAAAGCGGCGTCAAAGGCGCCGGCGCCTCGGGCAGCAGCAGCGGCAAGGGCAGCGGTCCGGGCGGCGGGCAGCGCCAGCTGCGGGTGCGGGTCAAGACCGCCAAGAAGCGCAAGACGTCGTCGACGCGCTGGCTCGAGCGGCAATTGAACGATCCGTATGTGCAGGCGTCCAAGCGCGAAGGTATGCGCTCGCGGGCGGCCTACAAACTGAGTGAGATCGACGACAAGTACAAGTTTCTGAAGCCTGGGATGCGCGTCGTCGATCTCGGCGCGGCGCCGGGCGGCTGGAGCCAGATTGCCGCCGATCGCGTGCGGGCGCTCGACGGCAAGGGTGCGGGCCGCGGCCAGGTGGTGGCGATCGACTATCTCGGCGTCGAGCCGCTGCCGGGTGTCGAGATCGTGATGCTCGACTTCACCGATCCCTCGGCCGAGCCCAAGCTCAAGGCGCTGTTGCGCGACGGCGGGGCGGATGTCGTGCTGTCGGACATGGCCGCGCCGACGGTCGGGCACACGCGCACCGATCATCTGCGCATCATGGGGCTTGCGGAGCAGGCGGCGCACTTCGCCTGCGACGTGCTGGCGCCGGGCGGCGCGTTCCTGTGCAAGGTGTTCCAGGGCGGAACGGCGCGCGAGCTGCTCGACCTGTTGAAGCGCAACTTCGCCACCGTGCGTCACGTCAAGCCGCCGGCCTCGCGCTCCGATTCGGCCGAACTCTATGTGCTGGCGACCGATTTCCGGGGTGAGAAGGCGGCGGGTTAAGGCTTTGGCCTGCCACGCACAGCTCAATTGACGCGGAGGGGACGCGAGGTATCTGGGTAGCTTCCACTCCCGGAACCTTGGTGATATAGACCGCGCGACAATGTTCGCCTTCCGGAGGCTCGAACGTGTCGCTCCCCGGAAAATTTGGCCCGACAAATTCCAGGAGACTTTCATGGCCGTGAGCCCGATGCTCGGGGATCAGGGGTTGGCGTTGACGTTCGACGACGTGTTGCTCGTCCCGGGCGCATCCGAGGTGATGCCCGGACAGGTCGACGTCTCGACGCAGGTGACCAAATCCATCGCCCTCAAGGTGCCGATCCTGTCGTCGGCGATGGATACGGTGACGGAAGCCCGTCTGGCCATCGCGGTGGCGCAGGAAGGCGGCATCGGCGTCATCCACCGCAATCTCGAGCCGGAGGAGCAGGCCCGGCACGTCGCGCTGGTCAAGCGCTACGAGAGCGGCATCGTGCTGAACCCGGTGACTATCGCGCCGACGGCGCGGCTGGAGGAAGCGCTGAAGCTGATGGCCGACAACGGCATCTCGGGCGTGCCGGTGGTCGAGACCAAGAGCAAGGACGCCAAGAACGGCAAGCTGGTCGGCATCCTGACCAACCGCGACGTGCGCTTTGCGACCAACCCCTCACAGCCGGTCGCCGAGCTGATGACCAAAGAGAAGCTGGTGACGGTGAAGCGCTCGGTGTCGCGCGAAGAGGCGATGCGGCTGCTGCATCAGCACCGGATCGAGAAGCTGCTGGTGGTCGACGACGCCTATCACTGCATCGGCCTGATTACGGTGAAGGACATCGAGAAGGCGCAGAAGCATCCGCACGCGGCCAAGGACGCCGAGGGCCGGCTGCGGGTGGCGGCGGCGACGACGGTCGGCGAGGATGGCTTCAAGCGTACCGAGCTGCTGATCGCGGCGGGTTGCGATCTCATCGTCGTCGATACCGCGCATGGCCACGCCAAGGCGGTGCTGGATGCCGTGGCGCGCATCAAGAAGATCTCCAACAGCGTGCAGGTGCTGGCCGGCAACGTGGCGACGGCGGAAGCGACGCGCGCGCTGATCGACGCCGGCGCCGATTCGATCAAGGTCGGCATCGGACCGGGCTCGATCTGCACCACGCGCATCG
Source organism: uncultured Alphaproteobacteria bacterium (assembly GCA_963819775.1). GTDB lineage: Bacteria > Pseudomonadota > Alphaproteobacteria > Rhizobiales > Hyphomicrobiaceae > JAKAML01. The sequence goes on along the minus strand of CAWFXM010000008.1, from coordinate 238,838 downwards.
TCGCCGGTGTCGGCGTGCCGCAGCTGACGGCGGTCATGGACTGCGCGCGCGAGGCGGCGAAGTCGGGCGTGCCGGTGATCGCCGACGGCGGCATTCGATATTCCGGCGACATCTCGAAGGCGATCGCGGCGGGCGCGAGCTGCGTGATGATCGGATCATTGTTGGCTGGTACAGACGAAGCTCCGGGCGAGACCTATCTGTATCAGGGCCGCACCTACAAGGCGTACCGGGGCATGGGATCGGTGGGGGCGATGACGCGCGGCTCGGCCGACCGTTATTTCCAGGCCGAAGTGCGCGACACGTTGAAACTGGTGCCGGAAGGCATCGAGGGGCAGGTGCCGTACAAGGGGCCGGTCGATACCGTGCTGCATCAGCTGGTCGGCGGATTGCGCGCCGGTATGGGCTATTGCGGCGCGCGCACCATCCCCGAGCTGCAGGCGAAGGCGCGGTTCGTCCGCATCTCGCCGGCGGCGATGCGCGAGAGCCATACCCACGGTGTCGCCATCACGCGAGAAAGCCCGAACTATCCGGGCGGCGGCTGAGGCCAATAGAAAGTCATGCGGTTGGACCAGAATTTGATCCTCGTGCCGGTGCTGGCGCAGGTGCTGCTCACGCTCGTCGTCATGGTTCTGATGGGACGGGCCAAGGCGCGATCGATGCGGACACGACGGCAGCGGATGGACGACATCGCGCTCGCCACTGCCGCCGACTGGGACGACGACGCGCGCAAGCTCGTCAACAACTACGCCAACCAGTTCGAGATGCCGGTGCTGTTCTATGTGGTGTCGGCATTCGCGCTGATCACGCGCTCGGTGGACGTGGCGATGGTGCTGCTCGGCCTGGCGTTCGTCGCCTCGCGCGTCGTTGCACGCCTACATCCACATCGGCAGCACAATGCGTGCAGTCCGCGGTTCACCGTCTTCCTCGTCGGGCGTCGGCTCCTGGCGGCGATGTGGGGCCTCGTCGGCTGGCGCGTCATCGCAGCGGGGCTCGTCTGACATGCAACCGGGTGCACGGCTCAAGGCCGCCGAGGAAATCCTCGAAGACATTCTGAACCGGCATCGGCCGGCGGCGCTGGCGCTGGCGGACTGGGGCAAGGCGCACCGCTTCGCCGGGTCGGGTGATCGCAACGCCATCGGCGGCGTCGTCTATGATGCACTCCGCCGCCGCGCGTCGATCGCCTGGGCGCTCGGATCCGACGCGCCGCGCGCGCTGGCGATCGGGGCCGCGACATCGGCGCTGGGCTTGGCGCCCGAGGCCATCGCATTGGCCTGCAGCGGCGCGCCGCATGCGCTCGAGCCGCTGACCGAAGCGGAGACGGCGGGGCTATCGCGGAGCTTCGCCGATGCTCCCGACAATATCCGCGCCGACGTGCCGGAATGGCTGTGGCCGAGCTTCGTCGCCTCGTTCGGCGACAACGCAGTGATGGAAGGCCAGAAGCTCGCCGAGCGCGCGCCCGCCGATCTGCGCATCAACACGCTGAAGGCGACGCGCGAGAAGGTGCTGAAGGCGCTCGCCGAGTTCAAGGCGGTGGAAACTGCGCTGTCGCCGGTCGGCGTGCGCGTGCCCGCGCCTGTGGGCACCGCGCGGACGCCGAACCTGCAATCGGAAGCGGCGTTCCAGGCCGGCTGGTTCGAGGTGCAGGACGAGGGCTCGCAGCTCGTGTCGCTGCTGGCCGGCAGCGAGCCGCGACTGCAGGTGCTCGACCTTTGTGCAGGCGCGGGCGGCAAGACGCTGGCGCTGGCGGCCAACATGCAGAACACCGGACAGATCTATGCCTATGACGAGGACCGGCAGCGGTTGAAGCCGATCTTCGAGCGCGTGAAGCGGGCCGGCGTGCGCAACGTGCAGGTGCTGCGCGGCGGCGATCACAAGGCGCTTTCGGCGCTGGGACCGCGCTTCGATCTGGTGCTCGTCGATGCGCCGTGCACGGGCACCGGCGTCTGGCGGCGGCGGCCGGAAGCCAAGTGGAAGCTGCGCCCGCAGAGCCTCGAGCAGCGGCAGGCGGAGCAGCTGGCGGTGCTGAACACCGCGCGTTCGCTGGTCAAGCCGGGCGGTCGCATCGTCTACGTCACGTGCTCGCTGTTGCCCGAGGAGAACGGCGGCCGGGTGGCGGCGTTTCTGGCCGGCGCACCCGAGTTCCGTTTCGAGCCGTTCGCCGACGTGTGGCGCGCGCGCGTGGGCACCGAGCCGCCGCGATCGGCCGACGGCCGCGACGACGGGCTGCTGCTGACACCCGGCTCGCACGGCACCGATGGCTTTTATTGCGCAACGTTGCGGCATAGCGGTTGAGCACAACGGTTAAGCTGGTGCACGGAAGACGCATGGCTGGAATTGGCAGAGGACAACTGCAAATTCCACACTTGCCAAGCCATTTCGACGGGATAAGCATCCGCCGCTGAAGGGGCCAACAGGGGCCTTGGATCGCGCCCGGCAATTGGTCGGACGACAGGACATGCGGCCACAATGGGTTGCGCTGTCCGTCGTTCCCGCTCATGCGGCCGGCGCCAGCCGATACAGGACATCGCGTCCAACATGGCAACAGCGCCCAAGGCGAAGAAGCCGAAGCGTCCCTCGCCCCGATCCTGCCTCGGCCCCGTCGCCGACCTCGAGCAGCATCTGCCCGCCGAATGGTGGCGCAAACTTTTCAACGCGCTCTACGTCAAGACCGACGGCGACGTGGTCGAGAACGTCGAGAACACGCGGCGCGACGTCGATTTCATCATCGCGTCGGCGGCGATCAATCCGTCGAGCCAGATCCTGGACCTGTGCTGCGGCCAGGGCCGCCATTGCCTCGAGCTGGCGCGGCGCGGGTTCAAGAACGTCTCGGGCGTCGACCGCTCGCGCTATCTGATCCGGCTGGCCAAGAAGCGGGCGCAGGGCGAGGGGTTGCAGGTTGCTTTCAAGGAAGGCGACGCGCGCAACCCGCGCATCCCCGACAGTTCGTTCGATTGCGTCGCCATCATGGGCAACTCGTTCGGCTACTTCTCCAACAAGAAGGACGACGAGAAGGTTCTGACGACGGTGGGCAAGATCCTGCGGCCGTCGGGGCAGCTTGTGCTCGACATCACCGACGGCGCCTACATGGCCGACCAGTTCGAGCGCCGCTCGTGGGAGTGGATCGACGAGCATCACTTCGTCTGCCGCGAGCGGTCGCTGTCGGCGGACCGCGACCGGCTGATCTCGCGCGAGGTGATCGTACACGACGAGACCGGCGTCATCGCCGATCAGTTCTATGCCGAGCGGCTGTATACCAAGGAGACCATCGGCAAGCTCTTGGAGAAGTGCGGCTTTCGCAATGTGCGCCACCACGGCATGACCGAGAGCGTGTCCGACCGAGATCAGGACCTCGGCATGATGGCGCGGCGGTTGCTGATTTCCGCCGACGCGCCGCAGTTGCCGGCCCGCAAGCCCAAGGGCAAGCTGCAGAAGATCGACGTGACGGTGCTGCTCGGCGATCCGCGGCTGCCTGATACGGTGAAGCGCGGCGGCGAATTCAATCCCGAGGACATCGACACCATCCGCCGCTTGAAGGACGCGCTGTCGGAGCTGCCGCAATACGCGTTCCGCTATCTCGACAACCACAAGACGCTGGAGCGCGATCTCGGCGATCTGCGCACCGATCTCGTGTTCAATCTGTGCGACGAGGGGTTCAACAACGATCCGCTGAAGGAGCTGCACGTTCCTTCCATGCTGGAGATCCTGGGGCTGCCGTACACGGGCGGCGCGCCCTCGGCGCTGGCTGCGTGCTACGACAAGGGGCTGGTGCGCGCGGTGGCGATGACGCTCGACGTGCCGGTGCCGCTCGAGACATACGTCCGTCCGGGCGACCAGGGCGCGACGCTGCCCGGCGTGTTCCCGGCGATCCTCAAGCCCAACACGGGCGACAGCTCGCAGGGCATCACCAAGGATGCCGTGGTCAATAACGAGAAGTCGCTGCTCGACTATCTCGACAAGCTGCGCACCGAATTCCCCAAGCGCAGCGTGCTGGTGCAGGAGTTCATGACCGGGGCTGAATACTCCGTCGGCATGATCGGCAATCCCGATCAGGGGCTGAGGGCGCTGCCGATCATGGAAGTCGATTTCTCGAAGCTCGATCCGGCATTGCCCAGGATTCTGGGGTACGAGTCCAAATGGGAGCCCGACAGTCCCTACTGGACGCAGATCCGTTATCGCGAGGCGCAGCTGCCGGAGCTGGCGCAGCAGCAGCTCGTCGAACATTCGGCGCGGCTGTTCGAACGCCTCGGCTGCCGCGACTATGCGCGGTTCGATTTTCGCGCCGACGCCAGGGGCGAGATCAAGCTGTTGGAGGTCAACCCCAATCCCGGCTGGTGCTGGGATGGCAAGCTGGCTCTGATGGCTAGCTTCCAGGGGTTGCGTTACACCGAGATGCTCGGCCAGATCCTGCAGTCCGCGGTCGAACGTCTCGGCGTGGTGGCCAAGCCGCAACTGCTCCAGCCAGCGCAGGCTGGCGGCGCGAGTGCGCCCGGAAATGGCAATGGCGGCGCTGCGCGGCAAAGCGGCGGTTGACCGGACGAGGGGATCCAGATCGGCGCCGCGTCCGTTATGGGACGGTGGACACTTCAGGATGATCCCCCGCCATGTTGAACGCCGCTTCGTTGATCGTGTTTCTCGCTCTGGTGTCGCTTGCGGCAGTCACCGGGTCGCAGTTCATGCCCGGCCCCTGGTATGAGACGCTGACCAAGCCGTGGTGGACGCCGCCCAAGTGGCTGTTCCCCATCGCGTGGACGATCCTCTACATCATGATCGCGGTCGCCGGCTGGCGGGTGTGGAAGGCGGAAGGCATCGGGCCGGCGCTGATGGTCTGGGCGTTGGGCCTCGTCTTCAATGCCGCGTGGTCGTGGCTCATGTTCGGCGAAAAGCAGATCGGCTGGGCGCTGGCCGATCTCGTGGCGATGTGGCTGACCGTCGCCGCGTTCATCGTGCTGGCGCTGCCGGTCGATCGCACGGCGGCGCTGTTGTTCGCGCCCTATCTCGTCTGGGTGAGCTATGCCGGCGCGCTGAATTTCGTCATCTGGCGCTGGAACGGCTGATCGGCGCTCATCCCTTCAGCACGAGGTACTGAAACGCGATCATCGCCGCGAACGACAGAGTCACCACGATGCCGACCGTGCTAGACGGTGCGTGGCGGTTGGCGTCTGGGATCAGTTCGGCGAACACCATCCAGATCATAGCGCCGGCGGCGATGCCGAATCCGACCGGCAGGAACGGCGCGAACGTGGATACAGCCAGGAATGCCGGCACCGCGGCCAAGGGTTGCGGCAGGCTGGTGAAGATGCCCCACAGAGCCGCTTGCCAGACCGGCGTGCCGCGCGGGATCAGGACGAGTGCGATGGCGAGGCCTTCGGGGATGTTGTGAATGGCGATGGCGGCGGTGATGAAGGCCGCAAGCTCGCCCGATCCGCCGAACGAGACGCCGACGCCGACACCTTCGGCGAACGAATGCGCCGTCATCACGGCGATGATGAGGAAAGCTTTCTTGGCGTCGAGCCCGGTCAGGCTGGCGATTTCCGTTGCTTCGTCATCAGCGAGGAAATGCCGAGCCACCAGGATGCCAGCAAGGCCGATGCACAGGCCGAAAATCAGCCGGGCCGGGCTCAGCGCGATGCCCTCGGCGACGAGGCTGTGAGTGGCGGCGAACATCAGGCCGCCGGCTGTCGCGTTGGCGATCGAGATCCAATAGGGGCTGAGGCTGCGGACGAACAGGAACGGCAGCGCGCCGAGGCCCGTGGCGATGGCGGTGATCATGGCCGCCGCGAACACGGTCCACACGCTGATATTCGACATGCTGCGGCCCCCTAGTGTGATGACCGAGAAGTCCGCTTCATCTGCAACGGTCTCGGTCGGACTTCGCGGTCTAATCACAGGAAACCTATGCTTGGCTAGTGTCCTTCAGATCGCGACGTTCGCTGCCGAGTGCTCTGATCGATGAAGCGAACTTCGCGATCAGGACACTACGGCCGGAACTTGGAGCATGTTCGCGCGGTCAGGCAAAGTCCCAGATCGCCGCGGGTGAGCCGGTGTGGAGCAAAGAACGGGGCGTGCATGAGGCCGACGGTCGGCTTGACGCTCTCGCGGCCGGGTGATCTACCCCAACGGGAACAATCGGGCCCGGCCGGCGCGCCGCATTCGGAAGCACCATGAACGATACCGTCCTCATCATCGATTTCGGCAGTCAGGTGACGCAGCTCATCGCGCGGCGCGTGCGCGAGGCCGGCGTCTACTGCGAGATCCATCCGTTCCAGTCGGCGGAGGCCGCATTCGCGAAGCTGAAGCCCAAGGCGGTGATCCTGTCGGGCGGACCCGCGTCGGTGACGGACGCCGGCAGTCCGCGCGCGCCGGACGCCGTGTTCCGGGCGGGCGTTCCCATTCTGTCGATCTGCTATGGCCAGCAGACGACGGCGGTGCAGCTCGGCGGCGTGGTCGAGGGCGGACACGCCGCGGAGTTCGGCCGCGCCGACGTCGAGATCAAGGAGCCGAGCGCGCTGTTCGACGGCGTGTGGGAGGTGGGCCGTCGCTATCCGGTGTGGATGAGCCATGGCGACCGCGTGACGCAGCTGCCGGCGGGCTTCACCGTCAAGGCCGTGAGCGAGAACGCGCCGTTTGCGGTGGCGACCGACGAGGCACGGCGGATCTATACGACGATGTTCCACCCCGAGGTGGTGCACACGCCCGACGGCGCCAAGCTGATCTCGAACTTCGTGCACAAGATCGCCGGTCTCAAGTCCGACTGGACCATGTCGGCCTATCGCCGCGAGATGATCGCCAAGATCCGCGCCCAGGTCGGCAAGGGTCGCGTCATCTGCGGGCTTTCGGGCGGCGTCGACAGCGCGGTGGCGGCGGTGCTGATCCACGAGGCGATCGGCGAGCAGCTGACCTGCGTGTTCGTCGATCACGGCCTGATGCGGCAGGACGAGGCCAAGGAGGTCGTCGGGCTGTTCCGCGACCACCACAATATTCCGCTGGTCCATGTCGATGCGTCTTCGCTGTTCCTCGGCGCGCTCGCCGGGATCTCGGATCCAGAGCAGAAGCGCAAGGCCATCGGCAAGCACTTCATCGAGGTGTTCGAGGCCGAAGCCAAGAAGATCGGCGGTGCGGAATTCCTGGCGCAAGGAACGCTCTATCCGGACGTGATCGAGAGCGTGTCGTTCTCCGGCGGGCCGTCGGTGACGATCAAGTCGCATCACAACGTCGGCGGTCTGCCCGAGCGCATGAACATGAAGCTCGTCGAGCCGCTGCGCGAATTGTTCAAGGACGAGGTGCGGGCGTTGGGCCGCGAGCTCGGGCTGCCCGACGTGTTCGTCGGCCGCCATCCGTTCCCCGGCCCCGGCCTCGCCATCCGCATCCCCGGCGAGATCACGCGCGAGAAGCTCGATATTCTGCGCAAGGCCGACGCGATCTATCTCGACGAGATCCGCAAGGCGGGGCTCTACGACAAGATCTGGCAGGCGTTCGCCGTGCTGCTGCCGGTGCGCACCGTCGGCGTGATGGGCGATGGCCGGACGTATGACCATGTGCTCGCCTTGCGCGCGGTGACGTCGGTCGACGGCATGACCGCCGACTACTACGATTTCAGCCACGACTTCCTCGGCCGCACCGCGACCCGCCTCATCAACGAGGTCAAGGGCATCAACCGCGTCGTCTACGACATCACTTCGAAGCCGCCGGGCACGATCGAGTGGGAGTGAGCGCGCCGGCGGTTGACGGGGATCAAGGTTGAACCTCGCCGATCGGCTATCCAAGGAGCAGCGTCTACGGCCCCTTGGAGGCGACAGATGGACGATGCGCTCAAGCAGAAAATTCTGACGCTGCTCGCCGAACATCGCATCATGACGATCGCGACGTTGCGGCCCGACGGCTGGCCGCAAGCGACGACTGTGGGCTACGCGAGCGACGGGCTCACGCTCTATTTCCTGTGCGGCACCGAAAGTCAGAAAGCAGCGAACCTGGCGCGCGACGATCGCGTGTCGCTGACCATCGATCACGACACGCCGCAGGTGATGGAGATCACGGGCCTCTCCATGGCCGCGCACGCGAGTCTGGTCGACGATCCGACCGAGGCGGAACGGGCGTTGCGTCTGATCATGGCGCGATATCCCGAGCAAACCGGCTTTTCGATGCCGATGCCGACGCCAGCGGAGGTGCGCATCTTTCGCGTGACTCCGGTCGTCATCTCCGTGCTCGACTATGCAAAGGGTTTCGCGCACACCGATCTCGTCACCTGCTGACGGTCCTCTGGGTCGGCAAAGCCTCACAGGCTGCATTTCGGTTGTCTCGCGCGGTGTGCGTTCCCACCTCTCCACTGTCGGTCGATGGGAGGCAGCGAGGAGATCACCATGCAGGCCACAGAAATCCACGATCACGCACGCCGGATGTTCGAGAGTATGGGACCGAAGGCGCTGGCCGAGGCCGCGCGTAAGGCCAAGGATCTCGAGGCGCGGGGCGCACGCGAGGACGCCGCGGATTGGCGGCGCATCGAAGCGGCGCTTGCCGAGATGCGCGGACCGCACGCCAAGTAGCGGCGTTCTCCGGGCCGTGAAGCCTGATACGAAAAGTCCCCCAGCGGGACCAACGCTGGGGGACGTGACAGCCGGCAGTGCTTCGACGGCGAGGTCGTCGCTCGAAAGCGGCCCGGGGTAAGGCCGCGTCAGACCCATCGAAGCGTGGCGCCGGGAATTGACGCCCCGAGCCGAGGCTCGGATGCCGGATGCCAATGGGATTTCGCGAGGTTCAGCGGAGGGGAGGCGTGCGCTGCCACTCGCGCGGAGCGGTTACCACCAGCCCTTGCAGACGTAATACTGCTTCTTCCAGAAGAAGGAGCCGGTGTTCCACCACATGCGCTTCTCGTGGCCGCAGCCGTCGCGGTAGATGACGGGGCCGGCGTAGAAGTGGCGGCGGTGGAAGTGGTGATTGTGGTGGTGGCCGCCGCCGATCTTGAAGTGCATGTGCTTGCCCTTTCCTTTGGCTTCGGCGGCGCCGGTCGCGCCCATCACGGCGACGAACGCGGCGGCTGTGCCGGCCAGGATCGTCCCGGCCTTGCTGAGTGTAGTCATCGTGGACTCCTGTGTTGCGGTTCGATTTCTCGCCTGTCGCGGGGGTGCGGCATGCGGCTTGGAGAAGTGACGGGCGTTCGGCACTGGGGCGTCGCGTCCGATGACCGACAATGCGCGAAGCCGCGACCGCGGGCTGTTCCCGGCGGCACACTCGGCATATTTTCAGTAATCGGATTTGATGCTGCCGCCGGTCGTGGCCGGTCGCGGATAGAGCAATGAATCCAGAGCATCGTTATCGGACCGGTGAGCCGCGAAGGCTGTTCCGTCCGGTCCGATGATGCTCTGGTGCGATCAGTGCTGCGCGGCTGCGATGATCTCGAGCACACTCTCGGCGCTGGGGCGCACGGGCAGCCGGGAGAAATCGCCGTTACCCCGCACGGCATTGGTCAGCAGGTGGTGGAACGTCTCGCGGTCGACCTCGATGGTGCCGAACTGGCGCAGGTGATCGGTGACGAACTGCGTATCGAGCAGCGTGAAGCCGCCGGGGATGAGCCGGGCCGCGAGATGCACGAGCGCGATCTTCGACGCGTCGCGCTCGTACGAGAACATGCTTTCGCCGAAGAAGGCCGCCGCCGAGCGCCACGCCGTAGAGCCCGCCGACCAGGCGCTCCGCCGTTCCACACCTCGACGGTGTGGCAGTGGCCGAGCTCGAACAGGTCGCGGTAGAGGCTGCGGATGCGGTCGTTGATCCAGGTCGAGCGGCGGCCGGGCCGCGCGCCGGCGCAGCCCTCGATGACGCCGTCGATAGTCGGTATCGATGTCGACCCGGACGGGGTCGGTGCGCAGCGTGCGGGCGAGCCGGCTTGGGACATGTGGACGCGGTCGAGCGGGCAGGATGCCGCGATGCTGCGGCTCGATCCAGTAGAGCGCCGGATCGTCGGCGCTCTCGGCCATGGGAAAGATGCCGCAGCTGTAGGCCTTCAGCAGAACCTGCGGCGTGATCTCGATCATGATGTCGTCGCGCGACGTCACAGTCTGGGCTCCGCGGATCGCGTCGCGCGTACCGGACCTATGGGTCGTCAGCCAGCGGGCAATCGCAGGAGATCGCATCGGTCGACTGCGAGCGCCACTACATCCTAGAATCTATGACTTGCCGAGATATTTTTCGAGCCAATGGATGTCGTACATGCCGTTGACGATGTCGGGCTGGCGGATCGAGTTCGTTGAACAGCGGGATCGTGGTCTCGATGCCGTCGATGACGAACTCCGACAGCGCGCGGCGCAACCGCATCAGGCACTCGTTGCGGGTCTTGCCGTGGACGATCAGCTTGCCGATCAGGCTGTCGTAGTAGGGCGGGATGCGATAGCCCTGATAGACGCCGCTGTCGACGCGCACGCCGAGGCCGCCGGGCGGATGCCAATAGGTGATCTGGCCGGGCGACGGGCGGAAGGTGCGCGGGTTCTCGGCGTTGATGCGGCACTCGATGGCGTGGCCGGAGAACGTGATGTCGTCCTGCGTGTAGGCGAGCGGCGCGCCCGAGGCGACGCGGATCTGCTCGAGCACGAGATCGATGCCGGTGATCGCCTCGGTGACCGGATGCTCGACCTGCAGCCGCGTGTTCATCTCGATGAAGTAGAACTCGCCGTCCTCGAACAGGAACTCGACCGTGCCGGCGCCGCGGTACTTGATCTTGCGCATGGCCGCGGCGACCGGTCTCGCCGATCTTCTTGCGCGCGGCGGCGTTGAGCGCCGGCGACGGCGCTTCCTCGAGCATCTTCTGGTGGCGGCGCTGCAGCGAGCAGTCGCGCTCGCCGAGATGGATGGCGTTGCCCTTGCCGTCGCCGAACACCTGGATCTCGATGTGGCGCGGCTTCGTGCAGGTACTTCTCGATGTAGACGCGTCGTTGCCGAACGCGGCCTTGGCCTCGGCGCGGGCGGTCGACAGCGCCAGCCCGAGATCGGCGGCCGAGTGCGCGACCTTCATGCCGCGTCCGCCGCCGCCGGCCGTGGCCTTGATCAGCACCGGGAAGCCCATCTCCTTGGCGACCTTCATCGCTTCGGCTTCGCTCGTCGACCGCGCCGTCCGAGCCCGGCACCACCGGAATGCCGAGCTTCTTGGCGGTTTCCTTGGCCTCGATCTTGTCGCCCATGATCCGGATGTGCTCGGACGTCGGGCCGATGAAGGTGATCTGGATGCTCTTCGAGGATTTCGGCGAAGCGCGCGTTTTCGGACAGGAAGCCGTAGCCGGGATGCACGGCGTCGGCGCCGGTGATCTCGCAGGCGGCCAGCAGGCGCGGAATGTTGAGATAGCTTTCGGAGGCGGGCGGCGGGCCGATGCACACGCTCTCGTCGGCGAGGCGGACGTGCATGGCGTCGGCGTCGGCGGTCGAATGCACGGCGACGGTGGCGATGCCGAGCTCCTTGCACGCGCGCTGGATGCGCAGCGCGATCTCACCCCGGTTGGCGATCAGGACCTTGTCGAACATTCTTTGATTCGGGCATCAGGCAGTCGGCAGTCGGCAGTCGGGTGTGACGCTTCAGTCCCGACTGCCTGACTGCCGACTGCCTAATGCCGTTCTCCCTTATTCAATGATGACGAGCGGCTCGCCGAATTCGACCGGCTGGCCGTTCTCGAACAGGATCGCGTGACCGTGCCGGCGCGCGGCGCCGGGATCTGGTTCATCGTCTTCATGGCTTCGATGATCAGCAGCGTCTCGCCGTGCCGAGACGCGGCTGCCGACTTCGATGAAGGGTGCGGCGCCCGGGCTCGGGCGACGCGGTAGGCGGTGCCGACCATCGGCGACTTGACGGCGCCGGGATGCTTGGCGGGATCGGCTGGCGCGGCCGGTGCGTCGGGCCGCGCCGGCGGCGCGGACGCAGCGGCGCATGCATCGGGCAGCGGCGACTGTGCGGCGATCGTCAGCGTGCGGGCGACGCGGACCTTGAGGCCCGCTCTTCTCGATCTCGATCTCGGTCAGTCCGGTCTCGTTCAGGAGCTCGGCCAGCTCGCGGATGAGCTTGCTGCTCGGCGCTCGCTGTCTCGCTGGCCTCTTTGGCCGTCATGCGTCGTCGCCCTTCCTTGTTCGGCTGCCTGTGCCGGCTGCCGGATTGTCGTCTTGGCCTTAGCCACGGCTGGTTGCTGCCGCCGTCGCGAGAATATCCGCCATCGCCTCGAGCGCCAGCTCGTAGCCCTTGGCGCCGAGGCCGCAGATCACGCCCGTTCGCCGCCAGCGAAACATAGGAATGGTGGCGGAATGGCTTCGCGGCGGAAAATATTGGAGAGATGCACCTCGATGACCGGCAGCTCGGCGGCCTGCAGGGCATCGAGGAGCGCGATCGAGGTGTGGGTCAGCGCGCCGGCGTTGAGGATGATGCCGGCGGCCTTGTCGCGCGCCTCCTGGACCCAGCCGACCAGCTCGCCTTCATGTTGGACTGGCGGAAATCGATGGTCAGGCCGGCTGGCCTTGGCGCGCGGCTTCGGTCCGGGCGCGGACATCGTCCAGCGTGTCCTGGCCGTAGATGGCGGGCTCGCGCGTGCCGAGCATGTTGAGGTTGGGTCCGTTGAGGACGTAGACCGGCTTTGTCATGAGCTCCCAGACTATCGCTCCCCAGGGCGAAACGCGCGCACAGAGTCCGCTCTGACGTTCGATCAACGCTTCAGGCGCGAAGCTCGTTTGAAACCGAGGGTCCCGTCTACCAGCTTTCCCGCACCTGCGAAAGGCGTCAGGAGCCGCGATGCTGTTGAGAGCAACGCTGATGAACAGACGGGCCAGCGGTTGCATCCGCCGGCCCGTGCTGTGCTGTGGCATTGCTTCGATATCGAGGTCGAGCAGGCTGCTCTCAGCAGTAGGCGCAGCCGTGTCTTGCGGAGTCGGCGACCTGCGTGCGAGAGCTGCTCGATAAAGGTCTTCCGGGCGCGCCGCCGATCGAGCGGTCGCCGACCAGGAAGTGCGGCGTGCCGTTGATGCCCATCTTCTGGGCAAGCGCCTGAACGCGCTCGATCTCGCCCTTCACCTCGGCGCCGGCCATGTCGGTCTTGAGCTTGGCCATGTCGAGGCCGAGCCTCTCGGCGATCTTGAGCGACAGCCGCCTCGTTGACCTGTCCCTTGGCCTCGAGCAGGCCGCGGTGGACCTCCCAGTACTTGCCCTGGATGCGGGCGGCGAGCGCGACGCGCGCGGCCTCCTCCGAGCCCTTCGAAAGGATCGGCAGCTCCTTGAAGACGACGCGTACCTTCGGGTCGTTCTCGACCAGCTTGGCGATGTCGCTGAGGCCGCGCTTGCAGTAGCCGCAGTTGTAATCGAAGAACTCGACGACGGTGATGTCGCCGTTCGGGTTGCCGGCGAAGGGTGCGTCGGGGCGGCGATAGATGTCGGCGGCGTTCTCCTTCAGCGCAACCTTGAGCTTTTCAGCCTGGACCTTCTCCATCTTCTGTTCGAGCGCGCCCTGGATTTCGAGGAACAGCTCAGGATTGGCGACGAGATAGTCCTTGATGATCGTCTCGATCGCCTTTTTCTGCTCGGGCGAGAACACGTCGGCGGCGGTGGCCGGCGTGACGGGGACGAGCGGCGCCAACGCAGTCAGCGCGAGCGCAGCAGCACCCGCAACGAGCGAGCGAGCGCGGCGCGCGGCGGACCAGCAGGCGGCAATCGGGGTCGAGGTGGACATTGCGTCTCCAGGTGGGTGCGGCGTGTCGGAATTACTGTAGGTGAGGGCAGCAAGCGGCGCCGTCAAGGTAGCCAGATGCGTCACGTTTGCGGCGCTTGAAGTTGATGACGTCCTCGTTGTTCATCCAGACCGGGGTGCCGCGCGTCAGCTTGGCTTGCGCGCGCTTGGCGAAGTTCTGGGCCTGCTTGAGGTCGCCCTCGTAGAAATGCGCTTGCGCCTGCATGGCGTCGGCCTCGGGGCCTTTGCCCTGCTTGTAGTAGGCGTTGGCCAGCAACCTGTAGGCGCGCGGGTTCTGGTCCTCGATCAGCGATTTGCGCAGCAGATCGACCGATTCCGCGACCAACGGCGGCTTGTCGCCGTTTTGGAGAGCCGTGGCGAGTTGCACCCGGATCAGGCTGGCGTCGGGCGAAAGCTTCAAGGCCTGGCGCAGATAGGGGATCGCCTCGTCGGTGCGGCCCGCGCGCATGTAGAGATCGCCCTTCACCTCGTGGAAGTAGGGGTAATCGGGCTTTTCGCGGATCAGGCTGTCGACCTCGATCAAAGCGCCTTCGAGGCCGCCCTGGCCACCCTGGAAAAAGCGGGCGAGTGCGCGGGCATAGCGCGCCGGCAGGCTCTTGTCGGTCGCCGGATAGCGATTGAAGACCACCGCCGGCCGGTCGAGGTAGCCCGACAGTTTGGCGCGCATCAGATCGTGGCGGAGTTGCAGGGCCGGCGGGTCCTTTTCCTTGTAGTAGGCGCTGGACTCGACCAGCTCGCGCAGCCGGGCGAGGCGGTCGGTGGCGACGGGGTGGCTGCGCACGAAGGCGTCCTTGTGCGCGTCGGAGATGTATTCCTGCTGGGCGAAACGCTCGAACGTCTCCAGCATGCCGCGGCCCGATTGGCGGGTGGCGTTGAGGAACGTGAGCCCGGCCTGGTCGGCGGCGCCCTCCTGCGAGCGGCGCTCGGACAACAGCGAGCGCATGATGATTTCGCTGCCGGCGCCCATCACACCCTGGCCGGCACTGCCGATCTCGCGCCCGGTGTCGCCGCCGGCGACCGCGCCGCCGATCATCGCGCCGATGCCGAGGATCTGGACGAGCAATGCGCGGGTCTGGTCCCTGGCGATGCGGGCGCGCAACGCGGCCATGTGGCCGCCGGAGATGTGGCCGGTTTCGTGGGCGATGACGCCGATCACCTGATTGGGCGTCTCGGACTGCGTCAGCGTGCCGGTGTGAACGAAGACGTTGCGGCCGTCGAGCACGAAGGCGTTGAAGCTGTCGTTCTTGACGATGCGCATCTGGACGCGGCCGGTGCCGAGGCCGGCGGCGCGGAACAGCGGCCGCGCGTAATCGTTGAGCAGCGTCTCGATCTCGGTGTCGCGGATCAGCGGCAGGCCCTGCGCCGCAACAGGAGCGGCCGTCGTCACGGCTGCGCCAGCCACGGCAAGCGCCGCAGCGAGGCAGACGTGAGCAGTCCGGCCTGCACGGCCGAAAACTGTCCGGCCCAAACGGTGGTTCAAGCAGCGGTTCGACATGCTTCTGAGTTCGCTCTCGATATCGCGTATCGGTTGCATCATGCTCTGTGTGAGCCAAGACCCGCTTATTCTGCCGGGCGTCCGGCGCGGGGGCTCTCCCCGTTCTGCAGTCGAGCCATTCTGCAGTCGAGACGGACCCTAATCGTCACGGCTTGGCCCGTCAACGCGCGCCCGGCCAACGCGCAAACCCAGCAGAATCCGGCCTCTACAAGATCTGTCCCCCGGAACGCCCGGGCAAACCGCTGAGCCGTTGCTTCGGCGACGGCACGACGCTGGACCGGATCGCCGGTTACGGGCATCAACGGGTTCCAATGGGGCAGAAGCAAGGCATCGCGAAGCCATGACCGATCACCAATCCGATACCGGGCGCGACGTGGCCGGCGTGCGGGCGGCGAAAGCGCTCGCCGCGTCCCGCCGCAGCGAGATCGCGAGCTTCATCGTCATGGACGTGATGCGCGCGGCGGCGGCACGGGAGGCGGCCGGGCACCGCATCGTCCACATGGAAGTCGGCCAGCCCGGAACGCCGGCGCCGCGCGGCGCGCGCGAGGCCCTGGTGCGGGCGCTCGACCGCGATCCGCTCGGCTACACGCAGGCGCTGGGTATGCCGGAGCTGAGGGCGCGCATCGCGCGGCACTATCGCGACACCTACGCTGTCGAGGTGCCGGCCGGGCGGATCGTCGTGACGGCGGGCTCGTCGGCGGCGTTCGTGCTGGCGTTTCTGGCGCTGTTCGACGCCGGCGACCGGGTGGCGCTGCCGCAGCCCGGGTATCCCTGCTATCGGCATATTCTCTCGGCTCTCGGCTGCCGGCCGGAGATGCTCGATACGGGCCCCGCCACACGATGGATGCCGACGCCCGAGCAGATCACGGCCGCGCGCGAGCCGTTGGCCGGGCTGCTGGTCGCGTCGCCCGCCAATCCGACCGGGACCATGCTGGAGCCGGAGCGATTGCGGGGCCTGATCGACGCCTGCCGCGCGCGCGGCATGTGGTTCATCGCCGACGAAATCTATCACGGGCTGAGCTACGGTCTTCCGGCAGTCACGGCGCTCGCCATGTCGGACGACGTGGTCGTCATCAACAGCTTCTCCAAGTATTTTTCGATGACCGGCTGGCGCGTCGGCTGGATGGTGGTGCCCGAGCATCTGGTACGCCCGATCGAGAAGCTGGCGCAGAACCTCTACATTGCGCCGCCGACGGCATCGCAGGTGGCGGCGTTGGGCGCGTTCGACAGTCTCGACGAGCTGGAGGCCAACCGCCGTGTCTATGCCGACAACCGGGCGCTGCTTCTCGCCGGTCTGCCGGCGGTCGGGTTCGCCGAGATCGTTCCCGCCGATGGCGCGTTCTATCTCTATTGCGACGTCTCGCGGCTGACCAACGACAGTCTCGGTTTCGCGCGGCAGATGCTCGACGAAACGGGGATCGCGGCGACGCCGGGCGTCGATTTCGACGCGGCCCGCGGCGGGCGGTTCATCCGCTTTTCCTACGCGGGCCGCACGCCGGACATGGCCGAGGCGCTCGAACGGCTGTCGCGCTGGGAGCGGCTGCGCGGCTGAAACGGAAACGGCGCGGGTGCCGGCCCGGTTGCTGGTGGGCAACCGAAGGGCCAACGAGAGTGTCGGCACCCAAAGCGCCAAACCGGCGCGGGTGCCGGCCCGGTTGCTGGTGGGCAATCGAAGGGCCAACGAGAGTGTCGGCACCCGAAGCGCCCAACAAAAAACGGCGCGGGAGGCTGCTGCCACCCGCGCCGCCAGTTGATATCCGGCGGTGATTACTCGCCGCCGAAGCGGCGCGACCACCAGCCCTTGCGGGCCGGGCGTTCCGGCTCGTTCTCCTGCGTCGCCTCGGAGCTGGCGTCCGACCGGACGACGACGCGCTCGATCTTCGGCTCGCTCGGCTCGGCCATTGCGCGCTGGCGATGCCGCGGAATCTCGGCCGGAGCCTCGATCGGCGGCGCAGCTGCGGTAACGGGCGCCGGCGCGGGGACCGACGGTTTCGGCGCAGGGGCATCGTGTGATGCAGTGGTCCGCGTCACGGCTTCGGCCACGACCGGCAGGTCGATGCGCTCGGCCGCTTCGTGACGTGATCCGCGTGAGCGGTCGTCGCGGCGCGGCGCGGGGACATGCCGCTCGTGGCGCGGCGCGTCCTCTTTCGGGTGCGCTGCGGGCGGCTCGGGTGCGGCGTCATCGTCGCCCAGGAACGGCTGCGGCTCGAGACCCGGCGCAGCCGCGCTCTCGCCACGTTCGCGGTTGCGGCGGCCACCACGGCGACCACGGCGACGGCCACGGCGGCGGGCTTCGCCCTCGCCCCGGCTCGCACTGTCGCCCTCTGTCCGGTCGCCGTTCTCGCCCTGATCGGGGCCGTCATCGTCCTCGCCGGCGTCGGCGTGGCCGTTGATCTCGATCAGGCCGGTATCGTCGTCGTCACCGTCACGGGACTTGAACGACACGCGGTCGCCGACCGCTGCGACCGGCTGGTCCTCGTCGTCTGCACCGGCGTCATCGGGGCCATTGTCGTTGCCGCTGGTGCCGGCGCGCTCGACTTCGCTTGCGCTGTCGCGCATGGCGTCACCCTCGAAGCGGTCACCGCGACGGCCGCCACGGCGGCGGCGGCGCTTGCGGCGGCGGCCACCGTCCTCGGCGCTGGCACCGTCGCGATCTTCCTCGGCGCGGTCGTCGCCAGCTTCGCGGACATCGCTGGTGTCACGGACATCACGGGCTTCACGGGCCTCGCGCGGTTCACGCGGCTCGCGGGTTTCGCGGCTGTCACGCCCTTCTCGACCGCCGTGCCGTCCGCGATCGCGATCACGGCCGGATTCGCGATTGGATTGGCGCGGCTGCTCGTGGCGCGGCTCGTCGGCGTCGTCGACATCCTCGATCGGCGCCATCGTCGCTTCGGGTGCGTCCTCGTCGCCGTCGAAACCCCAGTCCATGTTGACCGCGTTGCGGTCGGTGCGGCGGAGCGGCGTGGCGATAGGGGCTGCGCCCTTCTCGATGGTGTAGTTGGCGCCTTGCAGTTTTTCCGATCCCTGCACGGTGACCGGCATGCCGAGACGCGCTTCCATGTCGATGATGAAGCCGCGCTTGTTGTTGAGAATGTAGAGCGCGACCGTCGGTGTGGTGGTCGCGATCAATGGCGTGCGGGCGCCGGCGGTGACGGCATCCTCGAGTCCGCGCAGCACGGCGAGCGCCACGCTTTCGGTCGAGCGGATGATGCCGGTGCCCTGGCAGTGCGGGCACTGCGTGGTCGATCCTTCGAGCACGCCGGTGCGCAGCCGTTGCCGCGACATCTCCATCAGGCCGAAGTGGCTGATGCGGCCGAGCTGAATGCGGGCGCGGTCGAAGCGCAACGCGTCTTTCAGGCGGCGCTCGACGGAGCGGTTGTTGCGCTTCTCCTCCATGTCGATGAAGTCGATGACGATCAGGCCGGCGAGGTCGCGCAGCTTGACCTGCCGGGCGATCTCGTCGGATGCCTCGAGGTTGGTATTGAGCGCGGTCTCCTCGATCGAGAATTCGCGCGTCGACTTGCCCGAGTTGACGTCGACGGCGACGAGCGCCTCGGTCTGGTTGATGACGAGGTAGCCGCCCGAGCGCAGCGTCACGTAGGGGCTGAACATGGCGTTCAGCTGCCGCTCGATGCCGAACTTGGTGAACAGCGGCTCTGGCGCCTGATACTCGATCACGTTCTTGGCGTGGCTCGGCATCAGCATGCGCATGAAGTCGCGCGCATCGCGGTGGGCTTCGGCGCCGGCGACGATGATCTCGTCGACGTCCTTGTTATAGAGGTCGCGGATCGAGCGCTTGATCAGGTTGCCTTCCTCGTAGACGAGGCTCGGCGCTTCGCTCTGCAGCGTCATGTCCCTGACGCTTTCCCACAGCCGCAGCAGGTACTCGAAGTCGCGCTTGATCTCCTGCGAGGTGCGGGCGGCGCCGGCGGTGCGGATGATGAGCCCCATGCCCTCCGGCACCTCGAGCTCCTGGGCGATGGCCTTGAGGCGCTTGCGGTCCTGGGGGGTGTTGATCTTGCGGCTGATGCCGCCGCCGCGCGCCGTGTTGGGCATCAGCACGGTGTAGCGGCCGGCCAGAGACAGATAGGTGGTGAGCGCCGCGCCCTTGGTGCCGCGCTCTTCCTTGACGACCTGGACCAGGATCACCTGGCGGCGCTTGATGACTTCCTGGATCTTGTAGCTGCGAGTGCGGCGGCGCGGCCGCGGACGCGATGCGAACTCGTCGAGCGCATCCTCCGAGCCGACCTGCTCGACCTCGGCGGCATCGCCGTTGGCGGCGACCTCTTGCACGCTGCCGTCGTCGGTATCCTCGCTGAGGCGGTCATCGGCTGCGCGTGCGGTCGCTTCCGGGAGATCGTCTTGCTCGTCGTCGCCATGGTCGGCGTCACCGTCGCGCTCGGCGTAGGTGTCGTCGTGCGCGGCGGCGCGGTCACGGCCGGGCTCGTCGCGCGCATCGCGATCGTCGTTGTCATCGGAGTCGTCGGATTGGCCGAAGCCGCCGACGGTCTCGGGCGGAGGCATTTCGGAGATGGCGATTTCGACCAGGCCGGTGTCGTCGGCAAAGCTCGCCGAGCCGGCTTCGTCGCCAGCCGACACCTGATCGTCGGACAAATCGCCCGAGACGTCGTCACCCGAGGACGTGTCGTCCGACGCGTGGCGTTCACCATCGTCGCGGCCACGATCACCGTTGCGATCACCGTTGTGATCCGGGCCCCGGCGCGACGAGCGATCGTCGCCCCGCGGGCGTTGCGGCTTGCGGCGGCGGGCGACGGCTTCGGCGCGGGCGTCGGCGGCGGCTTCTTCCTCCGCTTCGGCTTGCGCTTCCTCGTCGATCAGCGCCTGCCGGTCGGCCATCGGGATCTGGTAGTAGTCCGGATGGATTTCGTTGAAGGCGAGAAAGCCGTGGCGGTTGCCGCCATACTCGACGAACGCCGCTTGGAGCGACGGCTCCACGCGGGTGACCTTGGCCAGATAGATGTTGCCGCGCAGCAGTTTACGGGCGGCGCTTTCGTAGTCGAACTCTTCTACCCGGCCTCCACGAAGGACCACGACCCGGGTTTCCTCCGGATGCGTGGCATCGATAAGCATTTTGTTGTTGGACATTGGATTCTTTCCTTCGCGCGCCGGCTCTGCGGCCCGCCTCTTCCGGATCTCGCGCCTTGGGGGGCGGATCCTGGGGGTGCGATACGCCTAGCAAGGGCGCGCGCCACGAAGGGGTTGGTTGGTTGTGAGGGTTGGAATGCGGCGACGGTGGCACGATCGCACCCGGCCTCGCACCAAGCCTGGGCGGGCCTGGTTTGGACGACGCGGATTGTGCTTCGGTCGCGCATGATGGTGACTAGTCCTGCTGGCCCGCGCTCAGCGGCTTTTCGGCCGCATGCGAGGACCCAAAAAGGGAAATGGTGAATGGCTTGGACAACCAGTCCGGCAATCCTGCTGGAAGCATGCCTCCAGCAGCCCGATCCGATGCCCAACTCCCGCATTTGCGCCCCTTTCGCTTGGCGACTTTGCGAGAGCAGCATTCGAAAATCTCGACGGCTCGATCCGTTCAGGATGTCGGGCCTCGCTGCGGCAGGGGTGGCAGCACACGGCTTGCGAATGGCAAGCGCGGACCTCCCAACAGCCGAGAAAGAAGCTCGACGAGCCGTGTTATTCGCGGGGTCCCGTTCGGCAGCTTCGGTCGGCGGTCACGATCGGCAATTCGCGACTGGAACAGGCGGTCTTGCGACGACGCCAGCAGTCCGAACACCGAAGGCCTTGACCGCTGACGGCCGGGTCCAACGAGTTACAGGGGAAGTTGTACGGGTTCACCATAGCGGTGGCAAGAGTGCTATAAGCGAATCGGACGACGACCACACGCCACAAGATAGCAGAAGTTATGGAGATTCTTTGCAAAAATCTGATTAACGTCGTGTTCTGATCGGGACGGCGGATTGGTGGTGCAACCACCCGCCAGGGTGTGCAGGGCTTGGGACTGGGGGGTTCGGCCGAAGATGAGCGGGAGGCGCAGCGCTGCAATATCTGGCCTATTGCCGCGTCCCGAGGTGGCCGCACTCTCGATCGCGCAATCTCTGATTGCGGCTGCGCTATTTTTCGCAGCAGCGGGCCCGGCCAGCGCGCAGGAGGGTGCCGGGCAGCCGGGCCAATGGCAGACGAAATCGAGCGGGCAGCCAGCCGCTGAAGCCCCGGCGGCGCAACTGCCCAACACGCGGGCCGCCACCACACGGACCAGAGCAACGCCTCCGACCGTCGGCTCGTCCGTTCACTCGCCAGTGCGCTCTGGCCAGCCGATGGCCAAGACCCCGGTTGCCCGGGCGGCGGTGTCCGGTGGCACGAGCACCGGCGCCCTGGTCAGTTCCGCCCAGATGTCGGGCGACAAAAACAAAACGACGTTCAATCTCGTGCTGTCCAAGGGCGTCAAGGCCGAGATCGTCACCCTGGCCAACCCTTATCGCGTGATCATCGACATGCCGGACGTGGCGTTCAAGTTGCCGCCGGGGGCCGGCCGTGAGGCGACGGGGCTGTCGATCGCCTTCCGCTACGGGCTGTTCGCCGAGGGCAAGGCTCGCATCGTGATCGATACCGACGGCCCGGTGGCGATCGATCGCGCCGATATGAAGCCGTTGAGCGATGGGCCGGGCCAGGGATCGGGCCAGGGGCTGCGGCTGTCGATCGATTTCGTTCCGACCGATGCGGCCACCTTCGGCAGCGGCACGGGGGCGGCGCGGGCGGCAGCGGCGGCGGCACTCGAACGGGAACAGAAGCCGACGGTGCATGAGGAGCACGCGGCCCTTCCCAAAGCGCGCGCAAAGCCGGTGGTGATGATCGATCCGGGGCACGGCGGCATCGATCCGGGCGCGATCGGCGGCACCAACCTGTACGAGAAGACGGTTGTGCTGGCGGTGGCCAAGCAACTGCGGGCGGCGCTCTTGGCCTCGGGCCGCTACGACGTCGTCATGACGCGCCAGACCGACGTTTTCGTGTCTCTGGATCAACGGCTTAAGCTGTCACGGCAGCACGCGGCGGACTTGTTCATCTCGCTGCACGCCGACAGTATCGACTCCAAGACGCTGACCCAGGCCATTCGCGGCGCATCGGTCTACACGCTGTCGGAGCGGGCGTCGGACAGTCTCGCCCGGCTGATGGCGGAAAAGGAAAATGCGTCGGACCTGATCGCCGGGCTCGAGTCGACGGAGGGAGAGGGCCAGGATCAGGTGCGGTCGATCCTGATCGATCTGCTGAAGCGCGAAACGGCCAATTTCTCCGCGGACTTCTCGCGCACGCTGGTCGGCCGGCTCGGCAAGGCCGTGCCGATGTCGCGCGAGCCGATGCGGGCGGCGGCGTTCAAGGTGCTGAAGCAGACGGGTTCGCCGTCGGTGCTCGTCGAACTCGGCTATATGAGCAACGAAGAGGACGAAAAACTGATGAAGTCGGCCGAATGGCAGAAACAGGTGTCGGTGTCGATCGCGCAGGCGGTGGAGCACTATTTCAGCCGCCGGGCCGTCGGATCGCGCTAACCGCGGCATTTTGGATAACGGCATCTTGGAAAATGGCATGGCTCGGACGACGTGACGCCACAATGCGTGCTAGATTGGCTCGTTCGCGGCGCGCGCTTGCTGCGGTGCAAAAAGCGATCTAGAAACGGCCCTCGAACGGACCCTGAGGCGCATGCGAGCTCCAGTTTACCCACCCCCTATCGATCCGAGACGGAAGCGCAAGCGGCGTAAGAGCTGGCTGCTGAGCTTTCTCGGCTTTGCGTTTGCCGCGGGCGTGGTGATGTTCCTGGTCGGCTCGGCGGTCGCCGGCTACTTCCTGTGGAAGGCGTCGAAGGACCTGCCGGATTACGACAGCCTGGCCAAGTACGAGCCGCCGGTGATGTCGCGCATTCACGCCCACGACGGGTCGCTGATCGCCGAGTTCGCGCGCGAGCGGCGGATTTTCGTGCCGATCAATACGATCCCCAAGCAGGTGCTGCGGGCGTTCCTGTCGGCCGAGGACAAGCGCTTCTATGAGCATGGCGGCCTCGACTTTCAGGGCATCGGGCGCGCGGTATTCAAGTTTGCGGAAGCCAAATTCAAGGGCTCCGACCGGCGCACCGAGGGCGCCTCGACCATCACCCAGCAGGTGGCGAAAAACTTCCTGCTGACCAACGACCGCACGCTCGAGCGCAAGATCAAGGAAGCCATTCTCGCGATCAGGATCGAGCGCGCGTATTCGAAGGACAAGATCCTCGAGCTTTATCTCAACGAGATCTTCCTCGGGCTCAACTCGTATGGCGTCGCGGCGGCGTCGCTGAACTACTTCAACAAAGAGCTCAAGGATCTCGAGCCGCACGAGGCGGCGTATCTCGCCGCGCTGCCGAAGGCGCCGAACAACTACCATCCCTACAAGTCGGAGACGACCAAGCGCCGCGCCAAGGAGCGCCGCAACTGGATCCTCGACGAGATGGTGCAGAACGGGCACCTCGACAAAGCCGTGGCGGCGGAAGCCAAGAAGAAGGACCTGAGCGTCAATCCGCGTCAGTTCGGCACCCACATCTCGACGGCGGAGTTCTTCTCCGAGGAAGTGCGGCGGACGCTGTTTGCGCAATACGGCGAGGAAAAGCTCTACGCAGGCGGGCTTTCGGTCCGCACCACGCTCGATCCCAAGCTGCAGCAGATGGCGCGGCGGGCGCTGATCGACGGGCTCGTCGCCTTCGACCGGCAGCAGGGCTGGCGCGGACCGGTGGCGCGGATCGACATCGCGGGCGACTGGGGCGTCGCACTCGGAGCGATCGACCATCCGTCGGATATCCAGCCGTGGCGGTTGGGCGTCGTGCTCGACGCGCAGAAGGCCAAGGCTGTGGTGGGTCTGAAGCCGCAGAAGCAGGCCGACGGCACGCTGGTGCGTGCAGCGCGAGGCGGTCGAGGTCGGGTTCGACGAAGTCAAATGGGCCAAGGCGCTGCCCAAGAAAACCGACCCCAAGGCGGTGTCGGACGTGCTCGTGCCCGGCGACGTGATCTATATCTCGCCCAAGGATCCGGCCGATCCGGCGGGTGTCTGGTCGCTGATGCAGATCCCCGAGGTCAGCGGCGGGCTCATTGCGATGGATCCCCACACCGGCCGCGTGCATGCTGTTGCCGGCGGATTCTCGTTCGCCATGAGCCAGTTCGATCGCGCCATCCAGGCCAAGCGCCAGCCCGGCTCGTCGTTCAAGCCGTTCGTGTATGCGGCGGCCGTCGACAACGGCTACAAGCCGACGTCGATCGTGCTCGACGCGCCGATCGAAATCGAAAGCCGGCCGGGCGAGATCTGGAAGCCCGAGAACTACAACAAGGAAAAGTCCTACGGTCCGACGACGCTGCGCATCGGCATCGAGAAGTCACGCAACCAGATGACGGTGCGGCTGGCCCAGGACATGGGCATGCCGATCATCACCGAGTATGCGCGGCGCTTCGGCATCTATGACGACCTGTTGCCGGTGCTGTCGATGTCGCTCGGCGCGGGCGAGACGACGCTGCTCAGAATGACCACTGCCTATGCCATGCTCGCCAACGGCGGCAAGCAGGTGCGTCCGACGCTGGTCGATCGCATCCAGGACCGCTGGGGCAAGACGGTGTGGCGGCACGATGTGCGCGAGTGCGAGAATTGCCGCGCCGACACGTGGGCCGGTCAGCAGGAGCCGGACATTCCCGACGTGCGCCGTCAGATCGTCGACCCGCACACCGCCTATCAGATGACGGCGATCATGGAGGGCGTGATCCAACGCGGCACCGCCACGTCGCTCAAGTCGCTCGGCCGTCCGATCGCCGGCAAGACCGGCACGACCAACGAGGAAAAGGACGCCTGGTTCGTCGGCTATACGCCGGATCTGGTGGTCGGCGTGTTCGTCGGCTTCGATACCCCCAAGCCCATGGGCAAAGGCCAGACCGGCGGCCATGTCGCGGCGCCGATCTTCGGCAGCTTCATGAAGATGGCGTTGGCCGATCGCCCCGCCGCGCCGTTCCGCGTGCCGCCCGGCGTCAAGCTGGTCCGCGTCAACATCAAGACGGGGTTACGCGCGCAGGGCGCGGAAGGCGAGCAGACGATCATGGAGGCGTTCAAGCCCAACGAGGAGCCCGACGACGCCTATTCGGTCATCGGCTTCTCCGATCCCGCCGCGGGCGGAGTTGGGGGGCAAGCGCCGGCTCCGGCCAACGCCTACGACGATGCCGTTCCGCGGCGGCCGGCGAACAACGTCGGCTCGGGCGGGCGCGGCGGGCTGTGGTAGCCCAGCCCTGCTTCGATGCCCTGCTGCGATGGACGCTGGTTTGCGGCCTTTCGTTTCGCGGCCCTCGTTTACAGCGCGTGCGACGCGGCCTATACCGCAGCGGACAATAGCTCTCCCGAACACCCATCCTGATAACTCGGAGACCGCCCATGCGCGCAGAAGCGCAGAAATCCGTCGAGCAGATCAAGGAGGCGCTCGCCCTCCTGAGGAGGTCGCTTTGACTGGGATACGGCGGAATACCGGCTGGCGGAACTGAACCGCAAGGCCGAGGACCCGGGGCTGTGGAACGACCAGGCCAAGGCGCAGAAGGTGATGCGCCAGCGCCAGACGCTGGAGGCGGCGGTCGCGGGCGTCAAGCGGATCGAGCAGGATCTCGACGACAACCTGACCCTGATCGAGCTCGGCGAGGCCGAGGGCGATGCGGCCACCGTCAGTGAGGGCGAGGCGGCTCTGGCCCGTCTCGACCAGGACGCCCAGCGGCGGAGCGTCGAGGCGCTGCTGTCGGGCGAGGCGGACGCCAACAACACCTATCTCGAAGTACATGCGGGGGCCGGCGGCACCGAGAGCCAGGACTGGGCGTCGATCCTGTTGCGCATGTACATGCGCTGGGGTGAGCGTCGCGGCTTCAAGGTCAAGCTGATCGACGAGAGCGCGGGCGAAGAAGCGGGCATCAAGTCGGCGACGCTGGAGATCACCGGCGAAAACGCCTACGGGTGGCTGAAAACGGAAGCGGGCGTGCACCGGCTGGTCCGCATTTCACCGTTCGACAGCAACGCCCGCCGCCACACCAGCTTCGCGTCGGTCACGGTGTATCCGGTGATCGACGACTCGATCCAGATCGAGATCAATCCGGCCGACATCGAGGTCAGCTTCGCGCGCGCATCGGGCGCCGGCGGCCAGTCGGTCAACCGCACCGAGTTGGCTGTCCGCATTCTGCACAAACCGTCCAACATCATGATCTTCGCCCAGGAGCAGCGGTCGCAGCATCAGAACCGCGAACTGGCGATGAACCGGCTTGAAGTCCAAGTTGTTCGATCTCGAATTGAAGAAGCGCGAGGAGAAGGCGCTGGCCGATCAGGCGGCGAAATCCGACATCGGCTGGGGACATCAGATCCGGTCGTATGTGTTGCAGCCCTATCAGATGGTCAAGGACCTGCGGACGGGCGTGCAGACCTCCGATACCTCGGGCGTGCTCGACGGCGACATCGACCGCTTCATCGAGGCGACGCTGGCCCACCGCATCAAGGGTGGCGGGGCGGCCGAGGTGGCGGACATCGAATAGCCGTGCCGTTACAAGTCGCCTGACGCGCCGCCGGTCCACGCGGCGGGACGCCAAGTTGCAGCGCGTCCGGCAATTGCAAACACGCCGTATTCGTTGCAGAACAGCCACGGTGCGCTGTTCGCCAAACCGAAATGACTGTTTCGTTCAATCAACAGGACGGCACCGTTTCGGCTTTTGGCGTATGAAAGCGCGTGGGGGCGTTCGTGGTCCAGCGGCGGCTGAGAAAGCTGGTCGCTGCAGTAGCGTAGGGTTTGTGGAGGAAGTTTCAGATATGTCGATGAGTACGCTCAATCTCCTGTCGGGGCTGCTGACGCCCGACTTTCTGCGCACGGCAGCCAGGGCGACCGGCGAGACCGAAAGCGGCGTCTCCAAAGCACTCGGCGCAGCGTTCCCCGCCATTCTCGGCCAGTTGGTCGGCGGCGCAGGCAATTCGACGATGATGGGCAACGTCATCGACATGGTCAAAAACCCGGTGATCGGCGGCCTGCTCGGACCCGGCGGCGGCGTGCTCGGCTCGGTCGGCTCGCTACTTGCGCCGAATGCGGCGGGTGGCCCGGTCGGCTCGATCGCATCGTCGCTGCTCAGCGCGCTGTTCGGCAAGAACGTCGGCGGCATCGCGGGCGCCATCGGATCGCTCGCGGGCCTCAAGGGCGCCGGCTCGGCCGCCTCGCTGCTCGCTCTCGCTGGCCCGATGGTGCTGTCCGCGCTCGGCAACCGGCTCGGAAAATCGCTGACCGGCACCGCGCTGTCGATGCTGCTTGGTCAAGAGAAGAACGGCATCATGAGCGCCGTGCCGGCGCAACTCGGCAGCTTCATGGGCGTGATGAGCGCGCCTGCTGCTGCTGCGACCGTCGCCGCCGCGGCGACGCATGCCGCCCCGACGCACGCGCCCGCCGCCACGGTGACGGTCGCCACGCCTGCCGGACGTGTGGGGCCTGCTGCGGCTGCGCCGGCCGCAAAGCCCGTCGCCGCCGCGCCGGCTGTCCACCACCACGTAGAAGAGGAGGCCGGCGGTTCGTCGGTGCTCGGCAGCATCCTCGGTCTGTTACTCACTGGCGCGATCATCGCCGGCGTCGTATTCCTGCTCAACACATGCACCAAGGCGCCGCCGGCCGCCAAGGTCGAGGCCCCTGCGCCCAAGGCCGTTGTGGCAGCCCCTGCACCTGCACCCTGCTCCGAAGGTCGTCGCTGCACCGGCACCGGCGCCCGCTCCCGCTCCGGCCGTCGCGGCGAAGGTCGCGTCCGTGCTGGCCGCGATGCTGCCGGGCCAGGGCGGGCTGATGAGCCTGGCGCTGCCGACCGGCAAGACCATCGCGCTGGCCGAGAAGGGCGTCGAGAGCCAGTTGATCGCATTTCTCGAGGACCAGTCGCGTCCCGTCGACAAGGGCACCTGGTTCGATTTCGACCGGTTGTCGTTCAAGACCGCGTCGTCTGATTTGACGGCGGAGTTGCGGTCGCAGGTCGAGGCCGTGGCCGAGATCCTCAAGGCGTTTCCGACGAGCCAGATCAAGATCGGCGGTTACACCGACAACCAGGGCGACCCGGCGATGAACCTCAAGTTGTCGGATGATCGCGCCAAGCGCGTGATGGGCGAGATCGTCGGGCTCGGCATCGGCGCCGATCGCGTCTCGGCCGAAGGCTATGGCGAGCAGCACGCGGTCGCCGATAACGGCTCGGCGGAAGGCCGCGCCAAGAACCGCCGCACGGCGCTGAGCGTGCGCCAACGTTAAAGTGCGCTGAGCGTGCGCCGACGTCGAGCGGCGACGGTCGCCTCCGCGGTCTAGGGATGCGAAACGGGTAGCCCGCAGCGGCTGCCCGTTTTCGTTTCATCGTGCGACAGCAGTGCGAGCCGTGCTAAAGGCGCGGCTTCAAATCATCCGCCGGGCCAACCGCACCATGCCGTCCACGCTTCGCCACTTGTCGCTCGTCACGTCGCCGGGGTTCGGCGATTACGAGCTCCTCGATTCTGGTTCGGGCCGCAAGCTCGAGCGGTTCGGCAGCGTCGTCGTCGATCGCCCCGAAGCGCAGGCGTTGTGGCGTCCGGCCCTGTCGGCGGCTGAATGGGGCAAGGCGCACGCTGTGTTCTCGGCGTCGGGCGAGGACGAGGAAAAGGGCAAGTGGCGCGTCGATCGTCCGGTCGCCGAAAGCTGGCCAGTGCGCGTCGATGTGCGTCCTGATGTCGTCGCTCCGGACGCGGCGGAGCAGCGCACCGTCATGGTCACCATGCAGTGCCGGATGCAGGGGCTGTGGCACCTCGGGCTGTTCCCCGAGCAGCATCCGCACTGGGCGTGGATGCTGTCGCGGATCGCCGCGGTGACGGGCGAGCGGCCGCGTGTCCTCAACCTGTTCGCCTACACCGGCGCGGCCTCGCTGATCGCGGCGGCGGCAGGTGCCGAGGTCACCCACGTCGATGCGTCGAAGAAGTCGATCGCCTGGGGAAAGGACAATCAGGCGGCATCGAAACTCTCAGATAAGCCGATCCGCTGGATCCTCGACGACGCCACCAAGTTCGTGGCGCGCGAGGTGCGGCGCGGCAAGAGCTATCACGTCATCCTGGTCGATCCGCCGAAGTTCGGCCGCGGCCCCGACGGCGAGGTGTGGGATTTGTTCACGGGGCTGCCGCCGCTGCTGCGCGACTGCGCGGCGCTGCTGGCGCCCGGTCAATCGGCGATGATCCTCACCGTCTATGCGATCCGCGCGTCAACGCTGGCGTTCGATCAGCTGCTGCGGCAGACGCTCGCCGGTCGCGGCGGGTCGTATGATACGGGCGAACTCGCCATCGCACCGGCAGGCGGCGGGATGGCGGTTCCGACGTCGCTGTTCACGCGCTGGGTGTCGTCATGAGCGGACATTCGGGCGAGCCGCGCCAGGTCTCCACGAAAATCACCAGCCTGACCAACGAGCGGATCAAGGCGATCCGCGCGCTGGAGATGCGCAAGGAGCGCAAGGAGACGGGGCTGTTCGTCGCCGAGGGCGCATCGATCCTGGTCACCGCGCGCGATCAGGGCTTCGCGCCCGAGACGCTGGTGCATCTGGCGGGCGCAGCCGACAGCGGCATCGCCAAGGGGTTGCTGGCGTGGGCGGCGAAGACCCGGGCCGAGGTGCTCGAGGTGTCCGAGGCGGTGCTCGGCAAGCTGGCGGCGAAGGATAACCCGCAGACGATGCTCGGCGTGTTCCGGCAGCGCTGGTCGCCGTTGCCTGAACCGCGAGCGATACCGGCGGGTGGCTGCTGGGTGGCGCTCGAAGAGGTGCGTGATCCGGGCAACCTCGGCACCATCCTGCGCACGGCGGACGCGGTCGGGGCGAGCGGCGTGGTGCTGGTCGGCACCTGCTGCGATCCCTATTCGCGCGAGTGCGTGCGGGCGACGATGGGATCGATTTTCACGGTGCCGGTCGCACGGGCGACGCGCGAGGAGTTCTTGGCCTGGCGTGCGGGCTGGAGCGGCGACGTGATCGGCACGCACCTCGACGGCAGCGCCGATTTTCGCGCGGTGACGTACCGTGATCCGACGCTTCTCGTCATGGGCAGCGAAGGGCCGGGGCTGTCGGCCGAGATGGCGGCGGCGTGCTCGCGGCTGGTCAAGATCCCGATGGCCGGCTCGCTCGACAGTCTCAATCTTGCGGTGGCGACGGCGTTGGCGCTGTATCAGATCCGCGGCTCCCACCTGAGGCTGTGACCCGATGCGGATCGAGTATCATCGCACACTGATTGCCGACAGCGTGCGCAACCGCGCGTTCCGCGACGCGCTTCAGTCGGTGATCGTGCCGGGCGTGACCACGGTCGCCGATATCGGCGCGGGCACGGGACTCTTGGGTCTCATTGCATCCAAGCTCGGCGCCAAGGAGGTGTACCTCTACGAGACCGCGGAAGTGGCGGGCGTGGCGGCCGAGATCCTGAAGCGCAACCGCGCCACGAACTGCCACCTGTTCCCCTGCCATTCGACGGAGATGGACGACCCGCCGCGCGCCGATGTGGTGGTTTCGGAAACACTCGGCAACTACGCGCTCGAGGAGAATATCCTGGAGACGGTGAAGGATGCGCGCGCGCGGCATCTGATGCCCGGCGGCGTGTTGATCCCGCGCCGGATCACGCAGCTGGTCGCCCCGGTGATCGTGCCGCGCATCCACGACGAGTTGCTCGCCTGGGATCGTGTCGGCATGGGCATCGACTTCGAGCCGGCCCGCATGATGAGCCTCAACAACATCTACGTGCGAACGCTGGCGCCGGACGAATGCCTCGGCGCGGCCGCCGGCCCTGGACGCACGATGTCCGGGGCCGTGTGTCCGGGGCAGTCGTGTGGGACACGATCGATCTCGCCAGCGACCACCGCCCGGCGCGCAAGGGGGAGGCGCGGTGGGCGCCCGGCGCGCCCGCGGCGGTGTACGGTTTCGCGGCGTGGTGGGAGGCCGAGCTGGCCCCCGGCATCGCACTGTCGACCGCGCCCGATGCGCCGCGCACGCACTGGGAGCAACTCTATCTGCCGCTTTTGCAACCCATCCTGCTGGCGACAGGCGAAACGCTGGCGCTGTCGCTGCGGTCGAAATCGACGAGCGAGGCCGGCACCCACATCGCCTGGACCGCGACCCACCTCGACGCCAAAGGCAAAAGCCGCGGCCGGCAGGCGCTCGATCTCGACAAGGGGTTTCTGCCCTAGGTGTTATCGACTTTCATGGATTAGCCGCAGCGATCCATCAAAGTCGTGAATAACACCCTTCATCAACGTTCAGGGTGCTATTTACGCGTCTGATCAAAGCGCGAAGCGCTTCCATCAAAACCGATCGCACCCTAGCGAGAAACGCCGGCGCCGTGCGCGGCCGAACCTAGAAGTCGCGCCGCCGTCCGAGATTGTAGGGATAGCGGTCGAAATCCGGCCCCTCGGTCGAGCTGCGCTCGCGCGGACGATTGGCGTCGGCATATCGGTGCTGCGCATAACGGCGCTGCCGCTCACCACCGTCATACCCGTATCCTGAGCGTCCGGCGTAACGGTTGCGATACCTCGGCCGCGCGGCGGGCCGGACGTAGATCCAGCGTCCGCCGTAGGCATCGCGCGGACCTTCGAACCTGCGGCTCTGGTCGAGCGGCCAATCCGAACGAGCAGGTGCCGCGCGTCTCGAAGGTCCGGCGGGCCGCGCATATCTCGCATCGTAGCCGCCAACCCCGCGATCATACCGGCGTGGACGCTCGTCAATGGCGCGTGACATCGTCCGGTCGTCGGCGAGCACCTGTGGCGGCGGCAGCTGTCCAGGTGGCAACTGGGCTTCGGCGCTCGCCGGAGGAATTTGCGCCTGCGCAACTTGTGACGGTGCAACGGCCAGCGGCCGAGCAACGGTATGGGCCTTCGGCCGTACTTCGCCACGGCGCTCCGGCTGGGAGGCGGGCTGTGACGTATCCTGAGCCAAGACCTTCGCGGCCACGGTTGCCGCCACGACGCCCAACGCAATGCTTGTCCAACGCAACATCGACGCCTCCCACGCAAGAACTGGCCACTCGATGACGGGGTGAGCACCGGAATTGACCGCCTCACGCCCCACAAGTGACAATAAATTCACTTAATGTTCTTGTCACGTTCTTTTTTTGAGAGTGGCGTGATTTTGCGGGCGGGAGTGCTTCAGCCTTTCAGCAGCAGCCAGAACGACACCCACAGCGACAGGTAGGCGATGGTCGCCAGTGCGTAAGGGCCATAGATGTCGAGGCGCTGACTGATGAGCGCGGCGCGGCGCGCCTCCTTGTCGCCGGTGCGGGCCATCGCGCGCTCGAGGTCGACGGGCTCGTGGTTGGTCGGGCAGCGCGCCTCGATCTCGTGAT
This sequence comes from uncultured Alphaproteobacteria bacterium, assembly GCA_963819775.1. Lineage (GTDB taxonomy): Bacteria > Pseudomonadota > Alphaproteobacteria > Rhizobiales > Hyphomicrobiaceae > JAKAML01. The sequence continues at coordinate 206,303 of CAWFXM010000008.1, read as the reverse complement.
AGCGGCGGCGGAATTCCTGCAGCTCCGCGACCGACAGCGGCATGGCGATTTCCATCTCGTTGCCGAGGCTCGAGAGGTCCATGGCGCAACGCTGCAGATACAGAGCGCGGGTCTGGTAGTTGGCGAGGCCGACGACGAGGCCGAACCCGAACAGGAACACGCCGGTGACGATCGAGGCGAAGTCGAGAAACGAGCGGATGTCGCTGGGAAGTTTGTTCTCGTAGATGATCGTGAACAGCGAGATCGCGATCTCGGCGACGGTCGCCAGGGTGAAGGCCGCGACGCTGGCGGTGTGCTTGGCCTCGAGCCGCTCGTGGGCATTGAAGCGGGCGCGTTTGACGAGATGCATGGCGCGCAGCAGCTTGGCGGCGAGGTCAGGCTTGCCCTCGATGTCGATCGCGCGGCGGCGCTCGGCCAAGGTCACCCCGGTCGTCGCGCCATCGGAGGCGACCAGCCGGGGCGAATAGGCAGGGATGTCCGCAGGATTGCGCATGCGGCGAGAAATACCCTGATTCGATACCTACACGTCGAGGTCGGCCCACAGGCAGGCGTGGTCGGATGCGGCGTGGAAGGACGAGGTCATCTCGGGATAGACCTCCCAGGCCGGGTTCTTGTTTGGCCCCCATACGCCCTTGCGCCAGATGCCGCCGCCCTGCACGCGGTCATAGAGCTTGGGCGACAGCAGGACGTAGTCGATTTTCTCGCGATCGGTGCCGCGCTGATAGGTGCCGAGGCGGCCGTCGCTTTGATATGCGGGGTGCTCGGAAATGTCCTTCAACCCGGCCTCGCCGATCAGCGGCGCGAGCGGCGCGCTGGCGGGCGTGTCGTTGAGATCGCCGAGAACCGCGATCAGCTCGGCGCCTTCGAGCTTGAGGCGTTCGATGATCTGGCGGACGGCCTCGGCCTGCAACCAGCGCTTGCGGTCGGAGCTGTCCTGACCGCCATAGCCCTTGCTCTTGAAGTGATTGACGAGCACCCAGACGGTCGCGCCCGATGGCGTCCAAACGCTGTACTCAGGGCAATCGCGGCTGAATACGCGCTCGCCCGTGGTGGTGCGGTCGTCGACGTGGCTTTTCATCCAGCCGATCTCATAGCCGCGACCGGCGAGCAGGCCGACGTCGATACCGCGGCCGTCGTTGCCGTCGATCAGCATGGCTTGCGAGAACGGCGTCGCCTTGACGGCCGGCAGCAGGTGATCGGAGAACTGCAGCAGCGCCGAGCGGCCCTCGCATTCGACCACGCCCAGCACGTCGGGCGCCACGTCGCGGACGACCTGGGCGGTGTTGCGCGTCGCCGTCTCGTTGATGATCTCGGTTTTCAGATCGACCCAGCCGATCCAGTCGTTGCGCCCGGTGGCGACGATGCGGGTGCCGTTGAGGCGGCTGTAGGTGGAGAACTTGCCGCGGTTCTCGCGCAGGATGACGTAGCGGCCCTCGTTGGTCTTTTCGATGCCGAGTTCGGTCATCAGCTTCAGCATGCGCGCCTTGGCGGCGTCGCTGTAGACCGGCTCCTCGAACAGTTGATTGAGCTCGGCGAATTTTTCGAGGATGGGGCGGCCTTCGGCCCAGGTCTCGAGGTTGAGGGCGCGGGCGCGCGTGAACAGGTTTTCGATGTTGTAGGTTGCAATCCGCATGGACACCCGCTGCCGATCCCGCTCAGCGCGGGCCTGGAAAAAGTCGCGGGCAACATTAGGTTGCCGGTGCGGGTCGAGGTGTGGCCGGGAGGCCGATGTCCACAGTTCTGCTGTCGGGCGGCGGCTTGGGGTGTGCGGATCAGAGCGTTCGGATGGCGAGATCGAGCCACGCCGCGAGGCCGCGCGGTCCCTCGAACAGGACGACGGCGGCAAAGGCGACGATGGTGGTGCCGATGGCGATCGTCGCCAGCCACGCGCCGGCGTTGTGCAGCGAGGAACGCAGGTTGCGATGCCGCACGGCGGCGAGCCAGCGGACGGCACCCGGCTTGCCCAGCTTGGATGAGGCGTCGCCGGCCAAATCGCCCAGATCGTCCATATCGCCCACGTCGTCGAAGTCGGAGCGGCCCGCATTGCTGCCGGCGGAATGCAGCGCGGGCGAGGCCTGATGCCGCAAGGCCGAGACGAAGGCGCGTCGCGCGTCCGGTGTCACCAGGGCGGTCGCTAGGTCGGCCTCCTCGTCGCTGCCGGCCGGGGGTGAGGGTTCGAACCGTCGTGGCTTGCGCGCGAGGACGGCGGCCAGCGCTGCGGCCAATTCGAGTTCTTCGGCAGTGGCGGCGTCTACCGGACGAGGAGCGCCCGGACCGTCGCCATTGCCGTCGATCTGGCTGTCTGGTTCGCCGAGGCGGTTGGGCTCATCGAGCATGAGCGCCTCCGCGGGGCTGGCGGTGGCCGTCATGCGAGGCGCGCGCGCCGGCATCGGCTGCGCGCGTCCCGACGAACGCTGCAAGGGGGCCGATCGATACGATCGTGGATGGAATGGCCGTCACGAACGACGGCGTGGGGAAGCGTAGCGGCATGCAACCTCACACGCACCAGGGCCCCGCAGCCCCGGCGCAACGAGATGTCGTCCGCCTCCTCGACAGGGGTCCCTCGACACCCTGCATAGCCGCAGTGTACAGAGCCTGAACCACCGTCGCAACAGGCGAGCGAAGCCTGCTGAGCGGAGCCAAAGCACAGGCGAGCGAGGCTTGCTGAGCGGAGCCAAAGCACAGGCGAGCGAGGTTTACTGAGCGGAGCCAAAGCACCGTCCAGCGCATGGCCGGTCTCCAAATTCTGCGTTACGCCGTGGTTTGCGACGGCGTCGCGCAGTCGTTGAAATCGATGCACGCCACTCTTGCCAGTTGGAGAGTCGACCATGCTGACGCTGATTGTCGGATTGCTCATCTTCTTTGCCATCCATCTCGTGCCGACGCAGCCGGATCTGCGCGGCGGCCTCGTCGAGCGCTTCGGTGAGGGCGCCTACAAAGGAATTTTCGCGGTGCTGTCGCTGGTCGGGCTGGCGCTGATCGTGATGGGGTATGGCAAGCTGCAGGTGATGCCGGGCAAGAACCCGTATCTCTGGTATCCGCCGCTGTGGCTGCGTCACGTTTCGCTGGCGCTGATGCTGCCGGCGATGATCCTGCTGGTCGCAGCCTATGTGCCGTCGCGCATCCGCGATGCGGTCAAGCATCCGATGCTGGCGGCGGTCAAGCTGTGGGCGCTGGCGCATCTGCTGGCCAACGGCGATCTCGCCTCGGTCGTGCTGTTCGGATCGTTCCTGGCGTGGGCCGTGTTCGACCGCATCTCGGTCAAGCGCCGCGCCGCGCTCGGGCCCCTCGGCAACCGGACCGGCGGGCCGATCGTCAACGACGTGCTGGTGGTCGGGGCCGGCATCGCGCTCTACATGCTGCTGCTGCACGGCGGACATAAGCTCGCGTTCGGCGTCTCGCCGCTCGGATGACGATCCGACCGCTGCCGGCTGGAGAGGGTGCGCGTGCGGCGGTGGCGGGCCGGCTGATCGGCATTGCGCGGCGGCCCGAGCGGCGCGCACCGATGGAAGAGATCGTGACGGGCTCGATCACCGTCGAGGGCGGGCTTGCCGGGGATCACAAGGGCGCCAAGTTTCCGCGCCGGCGGATCACCGTGCTGGCGCGCGAGGATTGGGAGCGTGCGCTGGCGGAGTTGGCGGACCTCGGCGGTCCGGTCGTGCTGCCGTGGACCGTGCGGCGGGCCAATCTGCTGGTCGAGGGTGTGCGGCTGCCGCGTGCGGCGGGTGGCATCGTGCGGATCGGGCCGCTGCTGCTCGAGGTGACGTATCCGACGCAGCCGTGCTCACGCATGGAGGAGGCGCACCGCGGACTGCTCAAGGCGCTGCATCCCGACTGGCGCGGCGGCATCACCTGCGCGGTGCGCGAGGGCGGTGTGGTGCGGATCGGCGACGCGGTCGAGGTGCTGGTATCGCCGCCGGAGAAGACGATCAGGCTGCCTGGGTAAACGGTCACCGCGTGCCGCGCAGTGGATCGTCAGCGGGTCAGCAGCACGAAGTCGGTTCCCTTGCCGGTCTCGCCCGAGACGTCGAGGTCGGAGATCATGAAGCTGGAGCCGGGCTTCAGGTATTCCGCGAGCCGTTCCAGAACGTCGTCGGAGATGTGGACGCGGGCCAGGGACGCGGCGGCGGTCTGTGGGATGACGGGGCGGGCGGCGGCGGTATCGGCCGGTTTGCCGCGCCCATCGCGGTCCCGCTTGGGCCGGGCATCGGCGGGGGCGGACGTCGCGATCGAGACCACGCTCCAGCTCAGCGCGCGCTCACCGCTCTCGAACTCCAGCGCCGTGAAGACGTGCGTGCCGAGCGGGGCTTCAGGCGTGTCGATCCGCACCGGCGCTTCGAACAGCGGCTCGCCCGCCTGCCGCACCGACACCTTGCCGGACTTGCGGCTGACGAAAACGGAAATGGGCAGGCTCTGCCGCTGCAGTGCGCGCTCGGCCGCAGTCTTCGCCGCTTGCGCCCCGCTCAATGCGGCCGACGCCTTGGCGTGCGCTTCGGACGTGAGGTGCTGCTGCCAGTTCGCGACCGACACCGCCTGCACCAGCGCATCGACATGCAGCGTCCGCTCGGCGATCTCGCTGTCGATGTCGTGGATTTCGAAGCTCGAGGCTTCGATACGCTGCTCGAGTTCGTCCTCCTGGCGGGAAAGGCCGACCAGAATAGTGTCATCGAGATCGTTGCGATTGCGCGTGACGAAGCTCTTGAGCAGCGCCTCGGCGTTTGATTGTCCGCGCAGCGCGGCGTCGCGGGCGGCCGACAGCGGCTGCATCTCGAGGCGGGCCCGCGCGACGGCTGCTTGCGCGTCACGAAGTCCGCTCGCCGCCTCTTTCGCGCGCGCCTCGGCGTCATCGCGCTCCGTCTGCGCCTTGGCAATAGCGTCGGCAAGCGCCGACAATTCCGCCGCACGCGCAGCAGCGACCGAGGCCCGCGTGCGCTGGGGTACGTAGGCGGGCTGTCCGGCCGGGGCGGCATCCGCAGAGCGCACGCCGAGCAGCATGTCGACGCCATTGTCGCCGCCGTGCCGGTTGGCCTTCTTGGCGTCTGCAACCTGCTCCGCCGGGGGCAGCGGCACCGGCAGTTTCGGGCTGGCGATGGCGCGCGGCTCGATGTCGTCGCCAGCGACGATGACCCGCGCGCCGACGCGCGTGATGTCGAAAAGCTGGCGCGCGAAACTGTAGGGCAGGCGAATGCAGCCGTGGGATGCCGGATAGCCCGGCAGTGCACCGGCATGCAGCGCGACGCCCGACCACGTCAGCCGCTGCATGAACGGCATCGGTGCGTCGTTGTAGAGGTTGGAGTGGTGGATGCGATTTTTCTGCAGGATGCTGAACACGCCGGTCGGCGTGTCATGTCCCTGCATGCCTGACGAGATCGGCGCCTCGGCGATCTTGCGGAAGCCGTCCCAGACCGAAACGCGCTGGCGGCGGATCGACACGATGATCTTGAGTGGGCTCGTCGGCCGCGCCGTCGATTGCGCCGGCGTGGAGCGCTCGACGCCGTCGGTGCGGGCGGCGGCGGGGGCCGACGACATCAGCAGTGCGGCGGCGGCCGGCACCGCGGCGGTCATCAGGGCCAGAACCGAGCGGCCAGCAAGCGACAGGTTGACGGCGCGGTAAACTGCAGATCGGGTTAGATGACGCATGACCAGCCCCGATGGAACGATGACGGCAAAATAGGGTGCCCGGTCTGGAAACTACGCCGGAACAACTAACATCCTAGATAACAGGGGGGCTATTGTCCGGGCAACTCGTAAGGCAGCCGCAAGTCGTCGAACCGTCGTCACGTGTGGCCCGCACACATCGCCCGCTGCGGTTGCTGTAAGAAGGGGCAGGACGACGAGGGGCGGCGGCTGGAGGCCAGCGGATTTCCGCAGTGATGGTGAATATTCGGGCAGTGGCATCGGCCGGGCCGGTCAGGCTAATATAGCCGCTCGCAATCCAAGGACACCGCCCCTCCATGTCGTCGCAAAGCCCGATGAAACGCCGGATGGCCCCCGAGATCACCGCCAAGAAGGGGATCGAGCCGATCGTTTCGCTGACGTCCTATCACGCGCATACGGCGGCCATCGCCGACAAGTACTGCGATTTTCTGCTGGTCGGCGACAGCCTCGGCATGGTGATGCACGGCTATGAGACGACGGTGCCGGTACCGCTGGAGCTGATGATCATGCACGGGCGGGCGGTGGCGCGCGGCGCACGGCAAGCGCTGGTGGTGGTCGATATGCCGTTCGGCACCTACGAGGAGAGCCCGTCGGTGGCCTTCCGCAACGCCGCACGGGTGATGAAGGAGACCGACTGCGGCGCGGTGAAGCTGGAAGGCGGCCGCCGCATGGCCGAGACCATCCGCTATCTGGTCGATCGCGGCATCCCGGTGATGGCGCACATCGGCCTGACGCCACAATCGATCAACGTGCTCGGCGGGTTCAAGGCGCAGGGCCGCGAGCACGCGCAATGGGCGGCGCTCGAGGAGGATGCGCGGCTGGTGGCCGAGGCGGGCGCATTTGCCGTCGTCCTCGAAGCCATCGCCGAGCCGTTGGCGCGCCGCATCACGGCCGCCATTCCGATCCCGACCATCGGCATCGGTGCGGGGGCGGGCTGCGACGGCCAGATCCTGGTCATGGAAGATATGCTCGGCCTGTCGCCGCGCGTGCCGAAGTTCGTCAAGGAGTTCGGGCAGGTCGGCGCGGCGATCGAGGGCGCCATCCGCGGCTATGCCGAAGAGGTCCGCGCCGGCACGTTTCCGGCGAGCGAGCACACCTATGCGATGAAGGAGCCGGCTCCGGGGCCGGGAGGCGGGGCCGCGCGGGCCTCGAAAAAGCCGAAAACCACCAGCAACTAAGGGGTTGCGCCCAGGATCGGGCCGGGATGGTGACTGGGCGAGCGGACGGGCGCGTTGCGGGACGGCCAAGGCGTGAGACGCAATAAGGATTTGCGGCGGGCGGGCACTCGGCTAAGAGGAACGTGGGTTAAGAGGAACGTTCAGGGAATTCAGCGTCGTGGTGGCCGATCGCCGTCGGCGCGACTGAACGTCTTTCCATCTTTCTAATTCAAACGCTCATTTCAACACTGGCAGGACGCGGGCAACGAACGTATCCCGCGATCGGGCTCGGGGGCTCGGGACGACATGGTCGACAAGAACGACGCGCTGGCGCGCGAAATCGATGAAGAACTCCGCCGCGATCAGATCGAGAAGCTGTGGCAGCAGTACGGTCTTTACGCGCTGATTTTCGCGGTGTTCATCGTCGCCGGCGTGGGCGGCACGAAGTGGCTCGAGGCGCGCCGGAAGGCGGCGTCGGAAGCAGCAGGCGCAGCGTACAACGCGGCGATCTCCAATTTGGACGCCGGCAAGGCCGATGACGCCGAGAAGGCGCTGCGCGGCATTACGGCGTCGGGCGCGGCGGGTTATGCACAACTTGCGCAGTTGCGGCTCGCGGGCGCGGCCATGAAGGCGGGCAAGACCGCCGAAGCGCTGAAATCATTCGAGGATTTGGGGAAGGACACGTCTGCGGACGGGTTGCTCCGCGGCTTCGCCAGACTGCAGGCGGCATCGCTGCGGATGGGGGAGGCCGACTTTACCGAGATGCAGAATCGGCTCAACGATCTCATGGCTGCCGATAGCCCCTGGCGCGCCAATGCGCGTGAGCTGTTGGGTGTTGCGGCGATGAAGGCCGGCAAGATGGACGAGGCCCGCAAGGCGTTCGAGCAGCTGCTGGGCGAGCGTAACGCGCCGCAAAGCGTGACGGAGCGGGTACGGACTTTGATGAGCAGCATCGTGGCAGCCGAACTGGCGGTCGCGGCACCAGCCGCCGCTCCGGCGGCGGCGACACCGGCAGCAGGCGGCGACGCGAAGACGACGACGGGTGCGGGTCAACCCGCGAAGCAGAAATAAGGGGGAGGCACATGCCTCTAACAGCCGCTTGGCCTCTGGACGCAGCCGGCACGAAGCGCCTGGCGCTCGCCACGATGGTCGCCGTCGCGCTCGCCGGTCCGCTGGGTGGCTGCTCCGACGGCGGTCTGCCGAGCCTGCCCAAGGTCGGCGATCTCAATCCCTGGAAAGAGAAGCAGCTGCCGCTGCCCGGTAAGCGCATTCCGGTGATGGCGACGACCGAAAAAATCCCCGGCGAGCTGGCCTCGGCCGACAAACCCATCACGTTGCCGCCGCAGCGATCGAACGAGACCTGGGCGCAGCCCGGCGGCGACCCCAGCAATGCGCCGGGCCACCTCGCGCTCGGCGCGACGCCACGGCAGGCGTGGAGCGTCGATATCGGCTCGGGATCGAGCAAGGCGGGCCGGCTGACGGCGACGCCGGTGGTCTATGGCGGCCGGGTCTTCGCGCTCGACGCGGAGGGCACGATCAGCGCCTACGGGTTGACGGGCGGATCGGCGGTGTGGCGCGTCTCGATGAAGCCCGAGCGCGAGAAGGCGGGTGGCTATTTCTCGCTCGGCGCCAGCGGTGGCGGCGGCTTCGGCGGCGGTCTGGCAGCCGACAATGGCAAGCTCTACGCGACCAGCGGCTACGGCAACATCGCCGCGTTCGATCCGCAGAGCGGCAAGAAGCTTTGGGAAAAATCGCTCGGTACACCGGTGCGCGCGGCGCCGACGGCGGCCGCCGACCGCGTGTTCGTGGTCAGCACGGAAGGCCGCTTCTACTGCCTCTCCGGCGCCGACGGCAGCGAGTTGTGGGTGGTGCGCGGCATCCCGCAGCAGGCCAGTCTGGTGATCAACACCAGCCCCGCCGTCGAGGGCGAACTCGTCGTGGTGCCTTACCCCTCGGGCGATCTGGTGGCTTTGAAGGTCAGCGACGGCTCGTCCGTCTGGTCGGAAAGTCTGGCGCGCACGCGATCGACGTCGCAGTTGACGTCGCTGAGCGATGCGGCGCGGCCGGCGGTCTCGAACGGCACGGTCTACGCCGTCGGACATGCCGGACGCATGATTGCGACCTCGGCCCGCACCGGTGAACGGTTGTGGTCGCTCAACGTGCCCGGCACGCAGATGCCCTGGGTCGCGGGCGACAGCGTGTTCGTCGTCGATACGTCGGGCCAGCTCATTGCCGTCTCGCGCGCCGATGGCAAGGTGCAGTGGTCGATGAACCTGCCGGGTGGCGGAACGTGGTCAGGACCGGTCCTGGCTGGCGGATCGCTGTGGCTGACATCGAGCAAGGGGCAGCTGGTCGGCGTCGACGCCAGCGCCGGACGCGTGACCAGCCAACAGGACATCGGCAATCCGTCGTTCATTGCGCCGGTCGTCGCACAGGGTCGCATGTTCATCCTGACCGACAACGCCAAACTCATCGCGCTGAACTGAGACCGCAGATTAAGATTAGGTTGAGCGCCGACTGGCCGAGCCAGTGAGTGCCCGGCTGGGTGTGCCGGGGTGTGCGCGCGCAATTGGAGCGTGACCGGAACGACCGCAAAGCGGCCCCGTTCTCGAGCGGCGACGACTTCAAGCGATGATGTCGGGTAGCAGTTGGTCTTCGACCGAAGTGATCTGATCCTTCAGGACCAGCTTTTTCTTTTTCAGCCGCTTGATCTGCAGCTGATCGGCGGTGCCCGATGTTTCGAGGCCCACGATTTCATCGTCGAGATCACGATGCTCCGCACGGAGCTTCATCAGCTGCTCGCGCAACTCCCTCTCATTGGTCCGCTGCTGCATGCGCTGCTTAAGCCCAGTTCCCGCCATCCAAGGCCACAATTGCGCTGCACTATCTGCGTGTTCCATGGATCTTTCAAGAGACGCAAGCGGCTGCGGCAGTGAAAATTGTGCGGCAGGCGGGATGTCGAGGGAGAGGCGGCGACGGCAGGGTCGGGGGCGGCGCCAGCGTCGGCCGCCAACCGGCCGCAAAGCGAGCGAAATTGGCCGTTTGAAGTGTACGGAAAGTTCACAATGTCGCTGAGAGAAATAGACAAGCGGCGGCGGATCTGTCACATTTCTGTAGTCTTCAACTCTGTCAAGGAGGGCAAGGATGTCGCTCAATGCACATCTGGTGGAGCTAGGCGAGAAGCATCGGCTTCTCGAGCGGAGAATCCAGGAGGCGTCGACGAGACCAGGTTTCAGTGAATTGGAAATCAGGCGTCTGAAACGGGAGAAGCTGAAGATCAAGGACGAGATCGCTCGCCTGCAGGGTGCAACGAGACACTAGGTTCTGATTGGGCGGCCGCAAAGCCGCCCTTTGCTTTTTTGGGGCACCCGCTGGTGGGCTGGTTCAGCCTGTCGGCGGTGCTTCTGCCTCTATTTGCGTGTGCGCCGGTTTCGCGGGGCCACCATGTCTCCGTGGGCAGGTTTCTCGCGGGCTAATTTCCGCGAGTGTGGTGCGCTTGGCTGCGCTGCGCTGCGTTTGAGCGGATGCATTCTATGCGCGTTCGGGCTGACGCATCGCCGCGGCGCGTGGCGGAGCGCACTGGCCTTGACGCACACTGGCGATAACGTCGCCGCGCAATGCTCTTGGGGCCGTCGCTCCTGGAGGCGTTCCTTTTGGGGCCGGCGCCATCGGCGCTTTCCGTGCGGAGCAGGCAAGTGCCAAGGCCAACGAGGCGTTCTGCAAAATGGTGGTCATGAGACCGTTTGTATACGTCACCAAGTCGCGGTCAAGGCGGGCCGGTCGATATCGTAAGCCGGTATCGTAAGGCGCTGTCACGCCGCCGCTGCACTTTCGCCCGGCCGTTGGATCACGCGCCCTTGGTCAGGTCCCGCAGCTTGAACTTCTGGATCTTGCCGGTCGAGGTCTTGGGGATCTCGATGAACATGACGTGGCGTGGGCACTTGAACTTGGCGAGATGCTGCTGGCACCAGGCGATGATCTCGTCGGCGGTGGCGGTCGCTCCCGGACGCAGCTCGACGAACGCGCACGGCGTCTCGCCCCATTTCTCGTCGGGCTTGGCGACCACCGCGCACGAAGACACGGCGGCGTGCTTGTAGATGACGTCCTCGACCTCGATCGACGAGATGTTCTCGCCGCCGGAAATGATGATGTCCTTCGAGCGGTCCTTCAACTGGATGTAGCCGTCGGGATGCAGCACGGCGAGGTCGCCGGAGTGGAACCAGCCGCCGGCGAAGCTCTCGTCGGTCGCCTTGGGGTTCTTGAGATAGCCCTTCATCACGATGTTGCCGCGGAACATGACCTCGCCGAGCGTGGTGCCGTCGGCGGGCACCACCGTCATCGTTTCGGGGTTCATCACCGTCAGATCCTCGAGGGCGGGATAGCGCACGCCCTGGCGCGACTTCTTGGCGGCCTTCTCGTCGCCGTCGAGCGCGTCCCATTCGTCCTTCCAGGCGTTTACAACCGCCGGGCCATAGGTCTCGGTCAGGCCGTAGACGTGGGTCACGTTGAAGCCCGCGTCGAGCATCTTGCCGAGCACGGCGGCGGGCGGCGGCGCGCCGGCGGTGACGAACTCGACCTTGTGCGGGATCGGCTTTTTCTCGCCGTCGGGCGCGTTGAGCAGCGTCGACATGACGATCGGCGCGCCGCACAGGTGCGTGACCGTATGCTCGGTGATGAGGTCGTACATGGCTTTGGGCCGGACCCAGCGGAGGCAGACGTGGGTGCCGCCCAACGCCGAGATCGTCCATGGGAAGCACCAGCCGTTGCAGTGGAACATCGGCAGTGTCCACAGGTAGACGGGCTGGCGGCCGAGACCCGCGGAGACGGCGTTGGCGTAGCACATCAGCGCCGCGCCGCGGTGGTGGTAGACGACGCCCTTGGGATTGCCGGTGGTGCCCGAGGTGTAGTTGAGCGCGATGGCGTCCCACTCGTCGTCGGGCATGCGCCAGGCGAAGTCGGCGTTGCCCTTGGAAATGAACTCCTCGTAGTCGAGATACGACAGCCGTTCGCCGGTCTGCGGGAACTCGAGATCATTGTAGTCGATGATCAGCGGCTTGACCTTGGCCTGGGCCAGCGCCTCTTTCATCACCGGGGCGAACTCACGGTCGGTGATCAGCACCTTGGTGTTGGCATGGTCGAGCTGGAACGCGATGATCGGCGCGTCGAGGCGAGTGTTGAGCGAGTGCAGCACGGCGCCGGTCATCGGCACACCGTAGTGGGCCTCGAGCATCGCCGGCGTGTTGGGCAGCATCACGGTCACTGTATCGCCGGGTCCGACGTAGCGCATGGCGAGCGCCGCGGCGAGGCGCCGGCAGCGGTCATAGAACTCCGCGTACGATATCCGCCGGTTGCCGTGGATGACCGCCGTATGGTCCGGCCAGACCTTTGCCGAGCGATCGAGCAGCGTCAGCGGCGTCAGGGGCTGAAAGTTGGCGGCGGTCTTGTCGAGATTGAGGGCGTAGGGATTGGGGAGCATGGACCGGGACTGTGACTGGAGTTGGCACGGGGGTCGGCGAGGGGCGGACACAAGACCCTGACGCTAGCGGAAGGCTCAGCCAGCGGCAATCATCCTTGCGCGGTAACGCGGTGCTTGCTTGCCGCTCCGGCGCAGGCGCCGACGCGGTGTGGCAACCGAAGAGCCGACGCGGTGCTGGGCATCCGAAGCGCCCGCGCGGGTGCTGGTCGGCACCTGAAGCGCAACCGAAAAGGAGCGATCAGGGCTGTTCGCCTCCCGATCACGTCTCGATCAAACCTCGTTGACGGGCGAATTGCGCGCGTGAACTGCGCTAGAAAGGTTGTTGCCGCCCCTGTGGGCCACACGACTGGGAGCACACGCCATGACGCGACGACGCTGGTTCAGCTTGAATGCGTTGATCGCTGCCGCACTCGGTCTCGCGGCTCTGCTCGCGTCCTTGCCATGGACTGGCGCGGTCGCCAGGTCGGGCGACGGCAGTCATCCGCTCGCCAAATCGACACCGGGCTCGACCGAGACAATCGACCACAGCGCTTTCGATCGCCTGCTCAAAGCCTATGTCGTCGCCGGGCCGGACGGCATCAACCGCGTGCACTACGTGAAGTTCCGCGAGGAGGGCTTGGAGGCGCTGAAGTCGTATCTGCTGACCCTGCAGCGGCAAGATCCGACGCGCCTCGGAGAGGCCGAGCACGCCGCCTATTTCATCAACCTCTATAATGCGCTGACGCTCGACGTCGTGCTCGAGCACTATCCGGTCAACTCGATCAAGATGGTGCGGCTGGCCGACGCCACAGGTGCGCAACAGGAGGGGCCGTGGAAGACGCGGCTGGGGGCGGTCAACAAACAGTCGATCAGCCTCGACGAGATCGGCGGCGAGATCCTGCGGCCGACGCTGATGAAGCGCGACCCGCGCGGGCATTACCTGCTCAACTGCCTGTCGATCGGCTGTCCCAACCTGCTGCCCGAAGCGATCACCGGCGACAAGCTCGCGGCACAAATGACGGCGGCGGCGGTGGCGTTCGTCAAACACCCGCGCGGGCTGAGCGTCATGGCCGGCCGCGCCAAGTCGTCGAGCCTCTATTCCTGGTACGAGGACGACTTCGGTGGTGCGGCTGGCGTCGTGGCGCACATGATCGCGGTTGGCGGGCCGGAGACGGCGGCGAAATTGTCGGGCATCACAGCGATCAGCGAGCACGACTATGATTGGGCGCTGGCGGACGCGTCGCGGTGAGTGGCGCCATGACGGTTTAGCGGAAAACCTGAAACTGCTCTTCCAACCGCAAGGTAAATAAGTTAGACTTTAGTTTATCAGTGAGCCCATCCCATTTCGATGGAGGCCGCCATGACAGAGAGCCGCCAACAGAGCCTCGCGCTGTGGATCTTGATGATGATGATGATGCTCGCGCCGTGGGCGCTCGAATAGCACTCGGGTCATCGATACGCGTCTAACGGCTGCGCATCGTTTCTTTTGGCCTTCGATTGGCCGGGGTTGTCGCGGGCGGCTTTTGTCGCCGCTATCGCGGCAATCGGCGTGCGGGTCCACCTCGGCATTGGCATTGATGTCGGCGCGTGAGCCGTTGCTGTGGCGCGCGTGTGCCGCGCGCGGCAGAGTAGGGGCCGCGCCATCACATCATCTTCGTCCTTTGCCTAGCTTGCTCGCCGGGCCGGCAAAGTGCGCTAATCGGTGCGATAACAGCGAGCCGGGGCCCGTTTTGAAGGCACCCGTCCGAGTGGGAGAGCGCCGATGAGCCGTTATGCCGAGGTCTATGCCAGCTGGCAGAAGGACCCTGAAGCCTTCTGGGCTGAGGCCGCGAAGGGGATCACCTGGTACAAGCCGTGGGACAGGGTGTTCGACCCGTATTCGGGGCAGTATGGGCGTTGGTTCAGCGGCGCCGAGTGCAACACCGCCTACAACTGCCTCGACCGCCATGTCGAGAGCGGGCGCGGCGCGCAGACGGCGCTGATCTACGATAGCCCCGTCACCCAATCGCAGCGCGCCTACACCTATGCCGAACTGACCGAGGAGGTGGCGACGCTGGCCGGCGTGCTGCTCGACTTGGGCGTGGCCAAGGGCGACCGCGTCATCGTCTACATGCCGATGATTCCCGAGGCGGTGATGGCCATGCTGGCCTGCGCGCGCATCGGAGCGGTGCATTCGGTCGTCTTCGGCGGGTTCGCCGCGGCGGAGCTGGCGACGCGCATCGACGACGCCAAACCAAAAGTGATCCTGTCCGCGTCGTGCGGCATCGAGGGCGCGCGGACGGTCGTCTACAAGCCGTTGCTCGACAAGGCGATCGAACTTGCGAACCACAAGGTGGCGAGCACGCTGATGCTGCAGCGGCCGATGGCGTCGGCGACGCTCATCAGCGGGCGAGACTACGATTGGGCGGAAGCCATCAAGCTGGCAAAAGCGCGGGGCCGCAAGGCCGGCTGCGCCGCGGTCGCCGCCACCGATCCGCTGTACGTGCTCTACACGTCGGGCACCACCGGCCAGCCGAAAGGCGTGGTGCGCGACAACGGCGGCCACATGGTCGCGCTCGAGTGGACGATGAGCAACTTCTACGGCATCAAGCCGGGTGAAGTGTTCTGGTCGGCCTCGGACGTCGGCTGGGTGGTCGGCCATTCCTACATCTGCTACGCGCCGCTGCTGCATGGCGCGACGACGTTGATGTACGAGGGCAAGCCGGTCGGCACGCCCGACGCGGGTGCGTTCTGGCGCGTCATTTCCGAGCACAAGGTGGTGGCGCTGTTCACCGCGCCGACCGCCTTCCGGGCGATCAAGAAGGAAGACCCCGAGGGCAAGCTGATCGGCCAGTACGATCTCAGCCGGTTGCGCACGCTGTTTCTGGCCGGTGAGCGCGCCGACCCCGAGACGATCAAGTGGGCCGAGCGGCATTTGAAAGTGCCGGTGATCGACCACTGGTGGCAGACGGAAACCGGCTGGGCGATTGCCGGCAATCCGGTGGGTCTTGGCGTGTTACCCGTGAAACACGGCTCGCCGACCGTGCCGATGCCGGGCTTCGAGATCGACGTGCTCGACGAGAAGGGGAACAAGCTCGGACCCAACCAGAACGGCACGCTGGCCATCCGCCTGCCGATGCCGCCGGGCTGCCTGCCGACGCTGTGGGGCAACGACGCGCGTTTCCGCAAGAGCTACATCGAGGACTTCCCGGGCTACTACTCGACCTCCGACGCCGGCTTTCGCGACGCTGACGGCTACGTCTACGTGATGGCGCGCACCGACGACGTCATCAACGTCGCCGGCCACCGCTTGTCGACGGGGCAGATGGAAGAGGTCGTCGCCCAGCACAAGGATGTCGCCGAGTGCGCTGTGATCGGCGTCGCCGACGACATGAAGGGGCAGTTGCCGGCGGGCTTCATCGTGCTGAACGCGGGCGTATCGCGCGACGGCAAGGAGATCGAGGGCGAGGTCGTGAAGCTGGTCCGTGACGTGATCGGGCCGGTGGCCGCGTTCAAGAACGTCATGGTCGTCAAGCGGCTGCCGAAAACGCGCTCGGGCAAGATCCTGCGCGGAACCATGCGGGCGATCGCCGACGGCGAGAAGTGGAACATGCCGGCGACCATCGACGATCCGGCGATCCTCGACGAGATCACCGACATGCTGAAGGGGCGCGGTATGGTCGCGGTCAAGACGGCGGTGAAACCGGCTGTGTGATCGCGCCGCGATGGTGCGTTGTCGTTCGGACAATGAGAAGCGGCGGTCCGATGCACGGGCCGCCGCTTTTTATATTGCGCTTCAGATGCCCACTCTCTCGCTGGTCCTTCGGTTGCCCAGTCTTGCCGGAGGCGAGCCCGCCTTCGGCAGGACCAACCGGATCCGGACCGGCATCCGCGCGGGTTATTCGCCCCCCGCGTCTCCGGCCTCGTCGGCCTTGGCGCCCGACAGTGTCTTGAGCTTGGCGAGCACGCGGGCCTGCTCTTCGGCCTCGGTCTCGGGACGTACTTCCTCCACGGCCTTCGGCTGCATGATCTCGGACATCGGCTTCGACTTCTCGGCCGTCGTCTCCAGCGTCGGCAGCAACGTGCCGGCGCGCTCGGCCTCGGGCTTGCCCTTGTCGGCGCGCTTGGCGGACTTCTTGACTTCGGCGTCGAGGTCGATCTGTGAGCAAAGTCCCAGCGTCACCGGGTCCTGAGGCACGAGGTTCGCCGAGTTCCAGTGCGAACGGTCGCGGATCTGCTGGATGGTCGGCTTGGTGGTGCCGACGAGCCGCATGATCTGGCTGTCCTTCATCTCGGGGTGGTTGCGGATCAGCCAGACGACCGCGTTGGGCCGGTCATGGCGGCGCGACACCGGCGTATAGCGCGGGCCCTTGGAGCGGGTCGCGACTTCCGGCATCTGCACCTTGGGCTCGGCGAGGCGCAAGCCATGGCTGTGGTCGGCCTCGCCCTCGGCGATCTCTTCGCGCGTGATCTGTCCGGACGTCACCGGGTCCATGCCCTTGATGCCCTGCGCCACGTCGCCGTCGGCGATGCCTTTGACCTCGAGCACGTGCAGGCCGCAGAACTCCGCGATCTGCTCGAACGAGAGTGCGGTATTTTCGACCAGCCAGACGGCAGTCGCCTTGGGCATCAATGGTTTGCGGTCGCTCATCAATGTTCTCTTCCCGCTTCCGCGGGCGGCCGCGAAAGCTATTCTGCTGAAATTTTGATCGGAGAGATCGTGTTATAGCGTTTCGGCGTGGCCGGACGCAACTGCGGAATGGCGCGCGGCGCGCGGGCCGCACTGTCGCCGCCGGGTCACGCCGATGCCGCGCGCGGTGCATCAAATCCGCGCAGCCCCCGCCGTCTCCCCGCTGATCGGGCATCCGAAAAGACTGTTTTTGCGCCGCACCTCATTTGGTCTTGTTGCGACGCACACTCTCCGCAGCTAGTGTCATCGAGAAGTCACGGAAACCGCGAACTGCCGTCGTTTCCAGCAATCTCCGGCCGACAGGGACCACCAGCGATGACGATGATGACACGCAAAACGTACCACTTCGAAGACCTCGCGATCGGCATGGAGGCGACCTTCGCCAAGACCGTTTCCGAGGCCGATATCAATACCTTCGCCGAGGTTTCTGGCGACAAGAACCCGGTCCACCTCGACGCCGCCTACGCCGCCAAGACCATGTTCAAGGAGCGCATTGCGCACGGCATGCTGTCGGCCGGCTACATCTCGGCGGTGTTCGGCATGGAAATGCCCGGCCCCGGCGCCATCTACATCTCGCAGACGCTCAATTTCAAGGCCCCGGTCAAGATCGGCGACACCGTCGTCGCCAAGGTCAAAGTCGTTGAATTGTTTGCCGAAAAGAAGCGCGCCCGGTTCGAGTGCGTGTGCTCGGTGAACGACAAGCCGGTGGTCGTCGGCGAGGCCATGCTGATGGTGCCGTCTCGCCCCGCGGCCTGATCCGGGACTGAAGTTCGTATTCATATGCGCGACCGACATGAAGGTCCTTGTCTTGGTGGCGCTTCGGATGCCGACACGCATCCGCGCGGTTTGGTGGCGCTTCGGATGCCCATACCGCGTCGGCGCTTGCGCCGGAGCGGGCAAGCAAGCATCCGCATGACGTTTTGCAGTGGGGTGGTCACAACGGCCGATCGGGGCTTCCGGTCGGCCGTTGGTATTTTCTCTCGAGTTCCGATTCTCACGCCCTCGAAGCTCGCTTCCTCTCGCGTCTCGGACGATCAGGCTCTATGTACGCTCGTCACCAACCGCCGCGAGCGCACGCCCCATGCACGTCATCCACGGCATCGACTTCGTCCCCGCCTTCGCCCGCGGCGCGGCGCTCGCCATCGGCAACTTCGACGGCGTCCACCGCGGCCACCAGGCGCTGATCCAGACCGCGCTCGACACCGCGCGCGCGCTCGGCCGCCCGATCCGGCGTGATGGTGTTCGAGCCGCACCCGCGCGAATACTTCGCGCCAGCCGAGCCGCACTTCCCGCTGACGCCGCTGCCCGAGAAGCTGCGCGTGCTCGACAGCCTCGGCCTCAAGATCGCGGTCGTGCTGCCGTTCGACGGCGCGCTCGCCGCCCTCCCCGCCGACAAGTTCATCGACGACATCCTGGTGCGCGGCCTCGGCGTCAGCCACGTCGTCATCGGCTACGACTTCTTTTTTGGATCGAGGCGCGGCGGCAACCCGGCGACGATGGTGGCGGCCGGCGCGCGCCACGGCTTCGGCGTCAGCGTCATCGAGCCGGTGGCGGAGGGCGGCGAGGTGTTCTCCTCGACCGAGATCCGCCTCAAGCTGGCGCGCGGCGACGTCACCGGCGCGGCGCACGAGATGGGGCCGCGCTGGCGCGTCAATGGCCGCGTCATCGGCGGCGCCAAGCGCGGCACCGGCATGGGCTACCCGACCGCCAACGTGCCGATGCCGCCCGGCACCGCGCTCGGCCACGGCATCTACGCGGTCGCGCGTCGATCGTGCGACGGCCGACGTGCACGCCTCCGGCAGGCGCTCGCCTATCTCGGCACGCGCCCGACCTTCGACGACGGCAGCCCGGTGCTGGAGGTGTTCCTGCTCGACTTCGACGGCGACCTCTATGGCCGCGACATCACCGTCGAGTTCGTCGCCTTCATCCGCCCCGACCGCAAGTTCGCGGGCGCCGACGAACTGGTGCGGCAGATGGAGAAGGATGTCGCGGCGGCGCGGGCGGTGTTGGGGTAGGGCTGGCCGCGCGGTTACGCGCGGTAGGGGGCGTTGGTGGCGGGACGGGCGCCCGCACCCCACGTCCCGCGCGTTCCGCGCGCCGTCGTTCTGTCATCCCGGGGCTTGCCTGCCCGGAGCGTTGCCGGGGTCCCCGGGATCCGGCACCTCCCCACGTCTCGACGCCAGCGGAGAGATGGATCCCGGCAATAAATGCCGGGATGACAGCCTTGCCTCTCCCGTCGCGGCGGCGCGGTGGTGTTGGGGTAGGGCCGGCGCGCGTGGATGACGCGGCGGTGGTGGCGGTGGTGGCTTTTATACAGAGGCGGACATCGCGCATTCCCAGACCAAGCGCGCCAACAGTCACGTTGGCGATGTCTGCTCTAGGTGCGCCAGCGGCTGTATCGCAGTCGCCTGTGGACAGCGGAAGCTATTAGGGCATCGTGACTGGTGCGCCGCTGACTCTGCACCACGCATTTGCTAGCCTCGCGCGAACCGCGAGTACCAAACATGAGCGACATCGAGCACCTTGAGTGCGTGTATTATTCAGGGCCAGTGCCGTGCAACAGCGCGGTGCTGACCATCCTGTCTCTCGTCTTTGACAGAGTATATCTTCCCCGGCGTCCACCTGCCCAAGGGCGACTATGACAAGAGATTTCCTGAACCAAAGAGATTGCGCGCCTAGAGGCTCTTAGCGAGTAATGACAGCATGGAACCGCGCAGCTCATCGGTATCTTGAAATTTCTTTGATTATCGCCTGCCGCTCGACGGGATCTTCGAGTATCCCGACGGGCCATGACGATATCTTTTCGCGCAATCGGGATAAGGATCGAGCAGTTCCAAAAAATCGCTGAAACTATCTACGACACGCACTTTCCACCGAGAGGAAAATTTCGAGCCAGATACTTTAACTCCGCGTCGACGAAGGGTCTACCCGAGAGCGACGAAGTGGTTTCGTTTCGCGGGAGACTTCTACTATCAAGCACGGGCTATCGACTACGCCGCACGGCACCAGTTGCCACTGCTCGATGATGGCTCTTGGCTCACGCTGCCGTTTCGAGCTCGGTATAAGGACAACGCGAGGTCGCCTGTCGACGCTGCTTGCTATCGAGAGCGTCAAACTCATCATGCCGGACTTACCGCTGATGACTTGTCAGGAACTCGTCGACTTTCGGTTGGAGAACACCAGAGAACTACGAAATTTCCGTGCATCGATGCTTCGCTATTCGAAAACGCTCAACGCCGAGATTACTAACGACACCGGCACTGAGGAACTTATCAAGAAAGTGAAGTTCCTCGCGGACTGAGAGCTGGCTCCGGAATTCTGAACAGAGCGATAAGTGGATTTTCTGCCTGACGGCGGGCAAGATTGTGCCCGTGCGAATCAGGAGATACCATGACGAGACGACCGCGCCGGAACCACACGCCGGCCTTCAAGGCGAAGGTGGCGCTGGCCGCCATCAAGGGCGACAAGACGCTGGCGCAGCTGGCTGAGCAGTTCGACGTCCACCCGAACCAGATCACGACATGGAAGGATCAGCTTCAGCAGGGAGCGGCCGATGTCTTCGGCCTGGCAGCGGGGGCGCGGCGGCGGCTCCGCAGTCGACGTGAAGTCGCTTCACGCCAAGATCGGCGAGTTGACGCTGGAGAATGATTTTTTAGAGGGCGCGCTCACCAAGGCGGGATTGCTGAGCGCAAAGCGATGATCGACCGTGAGCACGATCTGCCGATCACGCAGCAGGCGAAGTTCTGAACATCAGCCGCGGCAGCGTTTATTACCTGCCGCGGCCGGTGTCGGCCGACGGATCTGCGTCTGATGCGGCGGCTCGACGAACTGCATCTCGACTTCCCTTCGCCGGCTCGCGGATGTTGCGCGACCTGCTGGCGGCCGAGGGGAGCAAGATCGGCCGCCGTCATGTTGCGACGCTGATGCGGCGCATGGGGATCGAGGCGCTCTACCGGCGTCCGAACACGACGAAGCCCGAGCCCGGCCACAAGATCTATCCCGTATCTGCTGCGCGGGCTCGAGATCACGCGGCCGAACCAGGTCTGGGCGATGGACATCACCTATATCCCGATGGCGCGTGGCTTCGTCTATCTGGCCGCGGTGCTCGACTGGTTCACGCGCCGCGTGCTGTCGTGGGCGGTGTCGATCACGATGGAGGCATCGTTCTGCGTCGAGGCTCTGGAGGAGGCCTTGGCTCGTCACGGCAAGCCGGAGATCTTCAACACCGACCAGGGCAGCCAGTTCACCGGCGCGGCCTTCACCGGCGTGCTGCCGAGAACGGCGATCACGATCAGCATGGACGGCAAGGGCGCCTGGCGCGACAATGTCTTCGTCGAGCGGCTGTGGCGCAGCGTCAAATACGAGGAGGTCTATCTGCAGGGCCTACGACAGTGCCGGCGAGGCGCGCGCTCGATCGGCCGCTATCTCGACTTCTACAATGGCCGACGCCCGCATTCGAGCCTTGACCGGCGCACCCCGGACCAAGCCTACTTCACCCCGCAGCCGATCCGCATGGCAGCCTAACCCCGGCAGACGTTCCACTTATCGAAGCGGAAATGCTGTTCAGACAACCGGGACCACCTCAGTCTGAGATAGCTCCGGCTCTGCACGACCTGAGCAGAGATTCGCGGAACCCCAACCGGCCTTGGTCAAGAATGGCGGACATTGGGAGGATCGGTGCCTCGCTTATGACGGGAGTACTGTCCGGCGGACTTGTCGGCGCCAAGAACGCGGCTGATGCAGTGCAAGGCGCGATCCTGTCAGAGCTTGAGAACACTGGCGACAAGCAGGAGGCCGTTAAGCGCAATGGCCTGTATTACCTGCTCAAGGCCAAGCTGAAGGACTAGCAGCGTCGCTTACTCAAAGTCACAGAATTGATAGATGTCTCGTAACGGAGAGTTGGGCGAACAGTCGCTGGAACGTTGGTCGAGGTAGCGGGAGGATGACTTACGTCATCGGTCCTACTACCTCGTAGGCAAGGGGCACGAATGCGGCGTTCAGTACCAAGCGAGCAACGCCTCATCGGTTGACCGCTTAGCTCAGAAAAACAGACGTCGCGATGACGTGAGCTTTCTGCTTGGCCGACTGCTGATGCGACTTCCGCTCCCTCTGCAAAGCCGCCTCAGCTACTCACGAGCCGCGAGTGGCGGCGGTGACGGAGCGCACCGGACCACACTCTCCCTCTCTCTGCACCCAGCCCGTCCCCTCCCTGCGTCTTGGGAGGCCGCGCCTACGGCGCGAGGAGGAGGGGGCAGAGGTGCGGCCGGGGGATCGCGCCGGGGCGCGGGCTACAAGGGGTGCGCGGGAGTGGCTGCGCTGCACGGGTGTCATACCCTCTCGTGTAATCGTCTCGATGCTTCTCCACACTCCATGGCCGTGCTCATGCTGGCAGCATGGCTCCGCCATGACGGGGTTGATTTGGTTGGTTGGCGCCCCTGGCCCGCCGGCCGCCGCGGGGGATGGGCGTGTGTGCGGAGGAAGGCGGGATCGTTTAAGAGTGAACGGCGCCGCGACCAGATTTCGAGCGTGGCATTTGCTCTAAATCATAGTCGTCGCGTTGGTTTTGCGGTCTTGGTGGGGCGCTTTGCGCTGCAATCGAGACCGATTGCGCTTGAGTTGTGTTGCGCGGGCTTTGAGCTGGAGTTCGGTCATGGCAGACGGAGCAGACCTCGCAACCGCACGGTCGGCGGTGTTGTTTTCGAGCTTGCCCGTGCCGCTGGCGGACGTGATCCTGAAGCAGTCGGCGACGAGGACGTATCAGCGCGGCGAGACGATTTTCATTCAGGGCGATGTCGCGCAGAACATCTACGTGGTGCTCGACGGCTGGGTGAAGCTGTTCCGGATCACGCCGACGGGGGCCGAGGCGGTGGTCGGCGTGTTCACCAAGGGGCGCAGCTTCGGCGAGGCAGTGGCGTTCGAGGACGTGCCGCTGCCGGTGACGGCGGAGGCGGTGACGGACAGCCGGCTGCTGCTGGTGCGGACGACCCTGCTGGCGACGATGATGCGCGAGCGGCCGGAGATCGCGATGGCGATCATGTCGTCGACGTTCCGGCATCTGCATGCGCTGGTGGCGCAGGTCGAGCAGCTGAAGGCGCACACGGGCGCGCAGCGGGTGGCGGAGTTTCTGCTGGAGTTGTGCGAGTGCCGCAGCGGGTCGTGCACGATCACGCTGCCTTATGACAAGACGCTGATCGCCGGCCGCCTCGGCATGCAGCCGCAGAGCCTGTCACGTGCGTTCAACCGGCTGGAGCAGCAGGGCGTGACGATCGCGCATAACCTCGCGATGATCGCCGATGTCGATCAGCTGCGCGAGTACATGCTCGAGGATCGCAGCGCGCCGTGGCGCAAGGCGGAGTAGCGGCGACGGCTTATTGCCGGTCGGAAATGCCGTCGTGGATCTTTCGCGCCATCCAGCGCGCGGGGAGAATGCCGAGCACGGCGCCGACCGCCGCGAACATGATGAGGCCAGGGTAGCCGTAGGGCGCCATGGCCGGAATGGCGATCGCGACGAAGGCCCCGTTGATCGCGCAGGCAGGCCCCATCAGCGCGAAGCAGAACAGCGACAGCCAGATGTTCGGCTTATCGGTGTGCGGCGGCTCATCGGGGCGGGGCGAGGCTTGGATCATGGCCGACCTCATGATGGTCCTCCAAAGAGATAGAGTACATACGCGATCGACAGGAAGCCGCCGATCAACAGATCGAACGACCGCGTCCAGAAGCGCGAGGCGTCGAGGCCGAGATACCTCGACAAGATGACGCGCGCCTTGAGGCCGGCGAGCACAAGGACCGCGACCGCCACGATGGGCCGCGCGGGCGCAGCAGAGTGGGACAGCGTGAGCAGCGTCGTCGCGCCGCTGAGCACGACCAACGCTCCCCAGGCATGAACGAGTGATCGTGACGGCATGTGCGCTACCTCACGATGTAGATGATCGGGAACAGCAGCACCCACACGAGATCGACCATGTGCCAGAAGGCGGCCGCGGTCTCGATGTTGCGCGCGCTGTCGGCCCAGGACACGATGCCGAGGATGACGATGCCGGCCAGGACGTGGAGCGCATGAAAGCCGGTGATCAGGTAGTAGAAGGTGAAGAAGGGGCTCGTCTCGATGCCGATGCCGAGCGCGGCCTTGCTCCAGTACTCGACCGCCTTGACGATCAGGAAGACAAAGCCGAGCGCCATCGCGGCGTAGAGCCAGCGGCGGGCGGCGAGGCGACGCTCGGCCGAACGCTCGGCAGCCGCGATCGCGGCGCATAGCCCGCTCGTCACCAGAACGATGGTATTGACGGCGCCGGCGGTCTGATCGAGCAGGGCCTGGTCGGCGGCGAAAGCGACGGGGCTCGTCGCGCGGACCGCGAGAAACGCCAGCAGCGCCGCGCCGAATGCGAGCAGCTCGCTGACGATCAACACCCACATCATGAGGTCGCCGGGCAGCTCGCCGAGCACGCCCCATTCCCCCTCGGGATCGGCGCCCCCAGGATCGGCGGCCTCGGGGGCGGGGCTCATGCGCCGACCAGGTGGCGATAGAGCTGCGGCAGCGCGGTGGTGAGCTTCTCGGGATCGGGGATGACCACGTAGCCGTGCGCGCCGAAAATCCGGCTGAAGGTCGCCTGCGACTTGCTGTCGATGGTCACGCCGAAGACGGTTTGGCCGAGGCGGCGCGCCTCGCGCACGGCCATGTGGGTGTCCTCGACGCCGTGCCGGCCTTCGTAGTGATCGAGGTCGTTGGGCTTGCCGTCGGTGAGCACGAGCAACAGGCGGCGCTGGCGGGCGCGCTTGGCCAGATCCGGCGGACGCGTGGCGCAGGGCGGCGCCGAGCCGCGTGTAGTGTCCTGGCGTCAGGCCGGCGACGCGGGCTTCGACGGTTGCGCCCATCGGCTCGTCGAAGTCTTTGCAGGTTTGGACGAACACGCGCTCGCGGCGGAGCGAGGAGAACGCGGCGATGGCGGTTTCGTCGCCGCAGGCGTGCAGCCCCCAGGCGAGGGCGACGAGCGCCTCGCGCGCGATGTCGATCACCTGCCGAGGGCCGACGTAGCTTTCGGTCGAGCGCGAGGCGTCGAGCAGGATCGATACGGCGAGGTCGCGCTCCTGGGTGCGGGTGGCGCGATAGACGCGGTCGGAGTGCGCGCCCGTGGCCAAGAACTCGACGCGCGCGGCGACGGCGGCCTCGATGTCGATGTCGTCGCCGTCGATCTGACGGGTCAGGGGCACGCGGCGAGGCCGCAACCCTTCGAACTGGCGGCGCACGCTGCGGATGCGGCGGCGCGCCGCCGCCGAGGTGAGGCTCGCGGGCAGGTTCTCGGCGGCGATCGGCGGTGCCCTCGAGAACGCGGCAGTAGTCGGGCGTGTAGGATCGCGTGCGCTGGTCCCACTCCGGATAGAGGTGCTTGCCCGACAGGCGCTCGAACTCGGCTTCCGCCGGCGACAGTTCGAGATGCAGGCGGAGGCGGGCGCGCGCCTTCTGCGGCACGCGGACGAGGCTGATCTCGTCCTGGTCGTCGGCGGCTTTTTTCGCGTTGTCCTCGTCGTCGTCATCGACGCGGCGATTGAGGTCGAGGAACTCGGCCCAGGACAGGATCGATTCGAACTTGTGCAGGATCAGGCTGTCCTTGCGCGAGGCCTGATCGGCGGACTTGCGCGAGGCCTTGCGCGTCTTGTCGTCCTGCTCCGCCGGCTTGGGGCCGCTGGCGGTGTCGGTGTCGTCGTCGCGATCGAGCTTGGCACGCGGGTCGAGCGCGCGAAGATCGATCCACAGCGGCACCGGCTGCGAACGGCCGATATCCGCGCGGGGCGGTGAACTCGCGTCAGGTCGGCGGCTTCGCCACGCACCGCCGCGGCAATGCGCAACGCCCGCGGATCCTGCACCGGCGCTCCGCCGAGCAGGTTGCGGATGGCGGCCTCCATCGCGGCCTCGGTAGACGGTAACGCATGGTCGGGCCGCAGGGCGCGGGTGCGCGCCACCAGCGCGGCGTAGGTGGAGCGCAGGCCGGGGCATTCGGCGAGCGTCGCGCGCGTCATGGCCTGGGCTTGCTGCACGGCGCGGATGTCGGCCCGGAGCGGGTCGGTCTCGGTGGGCGCGGGGCGCGCGAAGGCGGCGCTGGCCGCAAGCCAGATGTAGAGCGCGACGTTGGCCTCGTGCTCGGGGAACACCGCGATGCGCTCGGGCAGGCGCAGCGCCTCGCCGTCGAAGCTCGGCCGCGCCAGCCGTTCGGCGTGATGGCCGAGCGAACGCCGCCAGGACAGACGGTTCGACTGCTGCTGTGCGGGAGCGGCTTTGACTTCGACGTCACGCGCGCCGCCGAGGCCGCGGAACAACACGCCGAGGCGGCCGCTCACGTCCGTCGAGCGTGGCTGCGGCGTCGGCATGATGCGCGGGCGCGCCGAGACCGCTGACGATAGGAATGCCAGAGCTTGCCGACGCTCTCTTCCGGCTCCCAGGGCTCGAACTCGATGCCGGACATGACGCCTCGCTCAGCCGAAGACGGTGGCGACGAGATCGGTGAGGCCGCGCTTGACGTCGGCATCGTCGGTCAAAGGCTCGACGAGGGCCGCGCGCACCGCCCGCTCGATGGGCATGCCGCCCTGGATGAGGCTGGCGCAGTAGACCAGCAGCCGCGTCGAGACCCCTTCTTCGATATCCTGCCCCTTGAGCGCCCGCAACTTTCCAGCGAGGCGGACCAGCGGCGCGGCGCGTTCTTTCGACAGCCCGGTCTCGGCTGCGATGATCTCGATCTCTTGCGATGCGGGCGGGAAATCGAATTCGATGGCGAGGAACCGCTGCCGCGTCGACGGCTTCAGCGATTTGAGGATGTTCTGGTAGCCGGGATTGTAGGAGGCGACGAGCATGAACTGCGGCCCGGCCTCCAGCACCTCGCCGGTGCGTTCGATCGGCAGCATGCGGCGGTCGTCGGTCAGCGGATGCAGGACCACGGTGACGTCCTTGCGCGCTTCCACGATCTCGTCGAGATAACAGATCGCATTCTCGCGCACCGCGCGCGTCAGCGGACCATCGACCCATTCGGTCTCGCCGCCCTTCAGCAGATAGCGGCCGATGAGATCGGCAGCCGAGAGATCGTCGTGGCAGGCGACGGTGTAGAGCGGCCGCCCGAGGCGCGCGGCCATGTGGGCGACGAAGCGGGTCTTGCCGCATCCCGTCGGGCCTTTCAGCAGCAGCGGCATACGGCTGCGATAGGCCGCGCTGAAGACCTCGCACTCGTCGGAGTGCGGGAGATAGAAGGGGGCTTCGGCCCCCTTCTGCGCATTCGATGCCTGCATGGTGTGCACCCTGTGCATGACCGGTTACTCCGCGGGGCTCAGAACTTCGCGCTTGCCGGGCTCGATGGCTTCGCGCTGTGGCACGAGGATCGAGTAGACGAACAGGATCGCGCCGAGGACGACGGCGACGCCGGCGCCGAACCGCATGTAGTAGAACAGCACGAGCTGATCCTGCACCACCATGTAGTTCTGGCCCATGACGCGCTGCAGATGCGTCTGAATGGTGCCGGCGAAGGTCAGCACGAAGGTCATGAACGCCATGCCGCCGGACATCAGCCAGAACGAGGCCATGTTGAGCACCTGATTGTAGGGATCGCGGTTCTTCAGGATCGGGAAGGCGTAGGTGAAGATCGCGAGGTTGAGCGAGACATAGGCGCCGAAGAACGCGAGATGTCCGTGCGCGGCGGTGATCTGAGTGCCGTGCGTGTAGTAGTTGACGCCGTGCAGGGTGTGCATGAAGCCCCACACGCCGGCGCCGAAGAAGGCGAGCGTCGTCGTGCCGAGCGACCACAGCAATGCAGCCTTGTTGGGGTGATCGCGGCGGCCCTTCCACACCATGACGAACGCTGAACACCATCATCAGGAAGAACGGGATGATCTCGAGGCTGGAGAAGATCGACCCGATCCACTGCCAGTAGCCCGGCGTGCCGATCCAGTAGTAGTGGTGGCCGGTGCCGAGGATGCCGGTGAACAGCGAGGTGCCGACGATGACGTAGAGCCATTTCTCGACGACCTCGCGGTCGACGCCGGTGAGCTTCAGCATGAGGTAGGCGAGGATCGCCGCCATGACCAGCTCCCACACGCCCTCGACCCAGAGATGCACGACGTACCACCAGTACATCTTGTCGAGCGAGAGGTTGGAGGGATTGTAGAAGGCGAACAGGAACAGGATGGCGATGCCCCACAGGCCGATCAGCAGGACGTTGGTGATGGCGGTCTTGCGGCCGGCGAGCACGGTCATCGTGATGTTGTAGAGAAACATGAGTGCGGCGACGACGATGCCGATCTTGACCCACAGCGGCTGCTCGAGGAACTCGCGCCCCTCTTTGCCGAGCAGGAAATTGCCGTGGAACAGGTTGAAAACGTAGGTGACGACGACGCCGAGGGTGCCGAGCACGAGGATCGCGAGCTGGTAATAGGCGATCTTCGTTGAATGGATCTCGCGTCCGGCTTCCTCGGGGATGAGGAAGTAGGCGGCGCCGAAGAAGCCGAGCAGCAGCCAGACGATCAGCGAGTTGGTGTGCAGCATGCGCACGACGTTGAACGGCAGGATCTCCGACAACGTGTTGGGTGCGACGTAGATCCAGCCGGCGAGCAATCCGCCCGACACCTGGATGACGAACAGCGCCATTGCCGCAATGAAGTAGGCGAAGGCGATTTTCTGACTTTCGTATTTCATGACTTTGTTCTCCTCGCCTCGATGTCAGCCGGCGTTGTTGGGCGGCCAGCCCTTGGTGTCGGTCTTGTCGGCCCAGATCAGGAAGTTGGCGAGATCGCGGATCTGCTGGTCCGTCAGCTTGTAGCGCGGCATCTGCCGTCGCCCGGCGATCCCGGTCGGCTGCGCCTCGATCCAGCCCTTGAGCGTTTCGAAGGCGTCGTTGGGTTTGTCGATCACGCCCCACCGCGTCATGACGTTGCCGACCTCCGGCGCGAAGTAGGCGCCTTCGCCGTGCAGGGTGTGGCAGTTGATGCAGGCGTTGTCTTCCCAGAGGCGCTTGCCGCGGACGACCGATTCGGTCAGCGGCGACGACACGGTCGAGGTGTTCACGATGTAGACGTGGCTGTGCACCGTCAGCCCGACGAAGATCAGAATGAAAAAGATCGACCCGCCGTAAAAGATGTTGCGGGCCATGGATGTCGTCATCACTTCGCGCATTGCCGGGGTCCTCCTCGAGACGGGTTCGAGCCGCGCCAGACGGCATCAATGTCAACCTAAGCGCGTTGGTCGCCTTTAACGAAAGGCAAACGGCGCGCGCTTTCGGGGGCATTCCTGGGGCTTCATGGTCGCCAGCTGACGGGTTCAACGCTGAAACGATGACGCGGCCGTTGTACTTGACATTAGTCAAGATGTTGCGGCGGACTTCGTATCAACGTGCTCGGACCCACGAAGTACGGAGGTTCAATCGCCATGCAGACGGACACGCGACGTGCCATCCGGAGAGCAGCGCTGCTGAGCGGCGTCGCATTTCCATTCCTGTTGATACAAGCACCGGCCTCGGCCCAGGATAAACCGAAACCGCACGCGGCCTCGCCTGCGGCGGCCTACGAGCCGAGCATGACGACGCTCGGCCAGTTGAAGGTTGAGATCCCAGGCAAGAAGCCCGGCGATCCGGTCATCACCGCGGCCGAGTTCGACAAGGCCAAGCAGATCTATTTCGAACGGTGCGCCGGCTGCCACGGCGTTCTGCGCAAGGGCGCGACGGGCAAGCCGCTGACGACCGACATCACGCGCCAGCGCGGGTACGAGGCGCTCAACGCGTTCATCACCTACGGCTCGCCGGGCGGCATGCCGAACTGGGGCACCTCGGGTGAGCTGTCCAAGGAAGACGTGGACCTGATGGTCCGCTACATCCTGATCGATCCTCCGCAGCCGCCGGAATTCGGCATGGAGGAGATGAAGAAGTCGTGGAAGGTGCTGGTGCCGGTCGATAAGCGGCCGACCAAGCAGGAAAACGCGCTGAAGCTCGACGACCTGTTCTCGGTGACGCTGCGCGATTCCGGCCAGGTGGCGCTGATCGACGGCGGCAGCAAGAAGATCGTCAAGATTCTCGATACCGGCTACGCGGTCCACATCTCGCGGATCTCGGCATCGGGGCGCTATCTGTTCGTGATCGGGCGCGACGCCAAGGTCAACATGATCGACATGTGGATGAAGGAGCCGTCGACGGTCGCCGAGATCAAGGTGGGCGCCGAGGCCCGCTCGATCGAGACCTCGAAGTTCAAGGGCTACGAGGACAAGTACGCGATCGCCGGATCGTACTGGCCGCCGCAACACGTGATCATGGACGGCAATACGCTCGAGCCGCTCAAGATCACCTCGACCCGCGGCATGGTCTACGACACGCAGGAGTATCATCCCGAGCCGCGCGTGGCGTCGATCCTGGCTTCGCACTACAAGCCCGAGTTCATCGTCAACGTGAAGGAGACGGGCAAGATCCTGCTCGTCGACTATTCGGACATCAAGAACCTGAAGACCACCGAGATCGAGGCCGAGCGGTTCTTGCATGACGGCGGTCTGGACTCGACCAAGCGCTACTTCCTGGTCGCGGCCAACGCCCGCGGCAAGATCGCCGTCGTCGACACCAAGATGGGGTCGCTGACGGCGCTGATTGAAACCGGCGGGCCAGACCCCGCATCCGGGACGCGGCGCGAACTTCAAGCATCCGACGCATGGACCGGTTTGGGCCACCTCGCATCTCGGTGACGAGACGGTCGCGCTGATCGGCACCGATCCCGAGGGCAACCCGGGCAAGGCCTGGAAGGTGGTGCAGTCGTTGAAGGCGCTCGGCGGCGGATCGCTGTTCGTCAAGACGCATCCGAAGTCGGGCCACCTCTACGTCGATGCGACGCTGAACCCGGAACCGGAGATCTCGGCGTCGGTGGCGGTGTTCAAGATCGCCGATCTCGCGGGTGACAAGCCGAAGTTCACGACACTGCCGATCGGCAAGTGGGCGGAGATCAAGGAGGGCCAGCCGCGCGTGGTGCAGGGCGAGTACAACCAGGCCGGCGACGAGGTGTGGTTCTCGGTGTGGAACGCCAAGGACAAGGTGTCGGCGATCGTCGTGGTCGACGACAAGACGCTGAAGCTCAAGCAGCGTGATCAAGGATCCGAAGCTGATCACGCCGACGGGCAAGTTCAACGTCTTCAATACACGTAACGACGTCTACTGAGGCGTGCGCGTGCGGAGGGCGGCAACGCCGTCCGCACGCGCCGCCGTCCGGAAACAGTCTCAGCCGGATCGAAGCAAATCACGATGAGGCAGGCCATGATCATGCCAGGACGCGTCTACCTCGTCGGAGCAGGCCCGGGCGACCCGGAACTCTTGACGGTGAAGGCCTTGAGGCTGTTGTCGGAGGCCGAGGTCATCGTCCACGACCGGCTGGTCTCGAACGAGATCATGGCGCTGGCCAATCCACATGCCGTGCGGATTCCCGTCGGCAAAGAACCGCGGCATCATCCGGTGCCGCAAAGCGAGATCAACAAGATCCTGCTGCGGCAGGCGCTGGCCGGACGGATGACCGTGCGGCTGAAGGGCGGCGATCCGTTCGTCTTCGGGCGCGGCTCGGAAGAGGCGATGGCGCTGAGGGCAGCCGGCATCGGCTGCGAGGTGGTGCCCGGCATCACGGCGGCGCAGGGCTGCGCGGCGAGCACGGGCGTGCCGCTGACCCACCGCGGACTTGCAACGAGCGTCCGCTTCATCACCGGCCATTGCCGCCAGGATCAGCCGCTCGATTTCGATTGGCGCGGCCTCGCCGATCCGGCCACGACGCTGGTCGTCTACATGGGCGCGGCCAGCATCGGCGAGATCGCCGGCCGGCTCGTCGCCGAAGGGCTGACGGCCGCGACGCCGGTGCTGGCGATCAACAATGGCACGACGCCGGATGAGCGCACGGTTCTGTCGGTGCTCGGCGCGGTTGCGCGCGACGCCGAGGCCGCGCACTTCGACGGGCCGGTGCTGTTCGTCATCGGCGCCGTGGTCTCGCTCTACCAGGAGGGGCACGTCTGCCCGCTGCTGCGTGATGGGGTCTCGTTCGAGCTGAGACTCGAGGATAGTCGGGTCCTCGACGAAGGACGGGTCTATGCCTAGCACCCTCGCATCTTGCTCCGTTGCGATGCTCGCCGTGCTTTTGATGCTGGCCCCAGCATCGCGCGTCGTGTTGGCGGAGACGGTGACGCCGCGGCGGGCGGTCGAGCTGGAGCGGCTGATCCGGCACGACTGCGGCTCGTGCCATGGCATGACGCTGAAGGGCGGGCTGGGGCCGGACCTCCGGGCGGAGCGCTTCGGCGGTGTGCCGCCACCTGCCATCGCGGCGATCATCCTCGATGGCGTGCCGGGAACGGCAATGCCGCCGTGGCGGCCGCTGTTGAGCGAGGCGGAAGCGCACTGGATCGCGGCATATCTGAGCAAAGGATCGGCGCCATGATGCGATGTCTCGCAGCAATTGCATTGCTCGGCGTCGGGCTGGCAGAGCTTCCGCGCGGAACGGCGGCGGCCACGGACGCGCCGAGCGGTTTGCCCCGGCACGCAGCGGCGTTGCGCGGCACCGGCGACCTCGGCGTCATCGTCGAGCGCGCCAGCGGATCGCTCGTCGTGTTCGACGCGACGCGGCGGGCCGCGATCGGGCGCATCGAAGGGCTGGGCGATCTGTCGCACGCGTCGGCGGTGATGTCGCCCGATGCCCGCTACGCATACATCTTCGGTCGCGACGGCGGGTTGACCAAGGTCGATCTGTTGACCGCGTCCATCGTCACGCGCGTGGTGCAGGCCGGCAACTCGATCGGCGGCGCGATCTCAGACGACGGCAAGCTGGTGGCGGTGGCGAATTACGAGCCGGGCGGGGTGCGCGTGTTCGATGCGGAGACGCTGGCCGCCGTCGCCGACATCCCCGCGACATGGGCGGGCGGGCGATCCAAGGTCGTCGGTCTCGAGGATGCGCCGGGGCGGCGCTTCGTGTTCTCGCTGTGGGATGGCGGCGAAACCTGGGTCGCCGATTTTTCAGGTGGCGCTACACCCGTTGTGACGCGGCTCGCCGGCATCGGTGACAAGCCCTATGACGCGCTGATCACGCCCGACGGCCGCTACTACATCGCGGGACTGTTCGGCGAGGATGGGCTGACGGTGATCGACCTGTGGCGTGACACGCTGGCGCCCCGGCGAATCCTCAACGGCTACGGCCGTGGCGAAGCCAAGCTGCCGGTCTACAAGATGCCCCATCTCGAAGGCTGGGCGGTGGCAGGCGACCGGATCGCGTTACCGGCGGTCGGGCGGTCCGAGGTGCTGTGGATCGACGCCCGGACGTTCGAAGAGGTCGGCCGCACCAAGGTCCACGGCCAACCGGTGTTCGCGGTGGCGCGTCCCGATGGCCGCCACGTGTGGGTGAATTTCGCACACCCGCACAACGACACCGTCCAGGTCATCGACACGCTGACGGGCGCGGTGATCAAGGAATTGAAACCTGGGCCGGCGGTGCTGCACATCGAGTTCACGCCGCGCGGGCACGAAGTGTGGGTGTCGGTGCGCGATAGCAACGTCGTGCACGTCTACGACACGCACACGCTTCGAGAAGAAAGCCGAGATCGCGGCAGCGAGCCCGAGCGGCATCTTCCTCGCGTCGCGCGCTTACCGGACGGGGTTCTGATACGGGGTTCTGGCCATGAACGCGATGCTGCATGACGGACTGCAAACGCGGATGATCGAGGATTGGCAGCGCGGCCTGCCGCTGGTGTCGAGGCCGTTCGAGGTGATCGCCTCGCACCTCGGAACGGACGAGCAGCGCGTGCTCGCGGAATTGAAGGCGCTCGCGGCGTCGGGCGCGATCTCCCGCGTCGGCGGCGTGGTGCGGCCCAACACGCTGGGCGCGAGTACGCTGGCGGCGGTTGCCGCGCCCGAGTTGCGGACCAATGAGGTGGCGGCGCTGCTGGCCCGTGAGCCCGGCGTGAACCACGTCTATCTGCGCGAGAACGACCTCAACATCTGGTTCGTGGCGACCGGGCCAGATCGCGCCTACGTCGCCGCGGTGCTCGGCCGCGTGGCGCATTCGACCGGACTTCGCGTGCTCGATTTCCGCCTCGAGCGCTCGTATCACATCGATCTCGGCTTTGCGCTGACGGATCAGGCCGAGCATCACCACGGGGCGGTTATACCGACGCCGGAATTGCGGCCGGGCTTCTCGCCCGAGCCCGGCGATCAGATGCTGGTCCAGACGCTGACCGACGGCTTGCCGCTGGTGGCGGCGCCGTTCGCCGAGATTGCCCGCCGCCTCGACCGCAGCGAGACGGACGTCATCGCGCGGCTGCGTGATCTCGTCGGGCATGGCGTCGTGCCGCGGATCGGCATCATCGTGCGCCACCGGGCGCTCGGATGGCGCTCCAATGCCATGGTGGTGTGGGATGTCCCGGAGGATGATGTGGACCGGCTCGGCAGCGCGCTGGCCCGTATGCCGGGGATCAATCTCTGCTACCGGCGCACGCGCCACGCCCGCGAATGGCCCTATAATCTCTACTGTATGGTGCATGCGCGCACGCGCAGCGAAGCGTTGACGCTGCTCGACACGGCGTCGAAGGCCGCGGGGCTGGAAGGCTTCCGGCGGCAGATCCTGTTTTCGCTGTGCTGCTTCAAGCAGACCGGCGCACTGCGTCTCGGCACCGAAGGAGGCTGCGTGATGTCGAGGCGGAGAGCGGAACAGCCGATCGCGCTGGACGACCTGGACCGCATGATCGTCAACCGGCTGCAGGACGGTGTGCCGCTGGTGCCGCGGCCGTTCGATGCGGTTGCCGCCGGGATCGGGTGCACGGCCGAGACAGCTGATTGAACGCACTGAGCGAGCTGCTGCGAAGCCGGCGTGCTGACGCGCTTTGGCCCGTTCTTCGATGCCGCGGCGATGGGCGGCGCATTCTGCCTGTGCGCGATGGCGGTGCCCGGCGAGCGGTTCGATGCCGTGGCCGCAATCGTCAATGCGTTCGACGCGGTGGCGCACAACTACGAGCGCCAGCACGCTTTGAACATGTGGTTCGTGCTGGCGACGGAAACGCCCGAGGGCATCGCGCGCGCGGCCGACGCCATCGAGCGTGCCACGGGGCTCGAAGTGTTGCTGTTCCCGAAACTCGAAGAGTACTTCGTCGGCTTCAAGGTGGCGGCATGAGCGGTCTCGACGCATTCGATCGCCAGCTGGTGGCGGCGACCCAGGCGGGGCTGCCCGTGGTGCGGCAGCCGTTCGCCGAGCTCGCGTCGGACCTGGGATGCAGCGAGGCCGAGGTGATCGCGCGGCTGGCGGCACTGTCGGCGCGCGGCGTCATCCGCCGCATCGCGGCGGCGCCCAACCACTACGCGCTCGGCATGACGGCCAACGGCATGACCGTGTGGGATGTCGATGATGCGCGCGTCAGCGAATTGGGCGCAGAGATCGGCGCGTTGCCGTTCGTCACCCATTGCTACCTGAGACCGCGCGCGCTGCCGTCGTGGCCATATAATCTGTTCGCGATGGTGCATGGCGCGACGCGCGCCGAGGTCGAGGACAAGCGCGCCGAGATCGCCAAGCGCCTCGGACCCGACATGCCGCGCCTCGGACATTCTCTATTCGACGCGGATTCTCAAGAAGACCGGGCTCAGATTGAGCCGCGGTGGAGGTTGATCGCATGTTCCGGCTTTCACACTACATGAAGCAGCTCGCCGCGCCGACGCCGGTGCGATCAGCGCAAGGGCCCGGTGCGGCCGGTGGTGATCTGGAACCTGACGCGGCGCTGCAATCTCAAGTGCCGCCATTGCTATGCGGTGGCCGCCGATCATCATTTTCCGGGCGAGCTGTCGACGAAGGAAGCCTATCGCCGTGCTCGACGATCTCGCGGCGTTCGGCATCCCCGCGCTGATCCTCTCGGGCGGCGAGCCGCTGTCGCGGGCCGATACGCTCGATATCGCGCGGCGCTCGAAGGCGCATGGCCTCTATACCGCGTCTGTCGAGCAACGGCACGCCCATCGCCGGCGCGGTCGCCGACGAGGTCGCGGCGATCGGCTTCGATTATGTCGGCATCAGCCTCGATGGCATCGGCGCGACCAACGACTGGTTTCGCGGCCAGGACGGCGCGTTCGACGCGGCGTTGTCGGGCGTGCGCGCATGTATGGCGCGCGGCATCAAGGTTGGCCTGCGATACACGATGACGAACGACAACGCGCAGCAGTTGCCGGACCTGCTGGATCTGGCCGACGCCGAAGGGGTCGACAAATTCTATCTGTCGCATCTCGTCTATGCCGGGCGCGGCAACAAGCACCGCTGCGACGATACCGGCCGGCCGGCGACGCGCGCCGGGCTCGATCTGTTGCTCGACCGCGCGTGGCAGGCTGTCGAGCGGAGTGGCCACGATTTCGAGATCGTCACCGGCAACAATGACGCCGATGCTGTGTATTTTCTGCAGTGGGCGCGCGAACGGTTCGCGCCGGAGCGCGGTGGCTCATGTACGGGCGCACCTCGAAGCATGGGGCGGAAATTCGTCGGGCCTGCGGCGTCGCCAACATCGATACGCAGGGCATCGTGCATCCCGATACCTATTGGTCGGGCTATGCCGTCGACAGTGTCGCGAACGTCCCTTCAGCACGATCTGGCAAGATCCGAGCGAGCCGATGCTGGCGGCGCTGCGCACGCGCCCGCGGCCGCTCAAGGGCCGATGCGGCGCCTGCGCTCACAAATCGGTCTGCGGCGGCAATACGCGGATTCAGCGCGCTGCAACTCACCGGCGATCCCTGGGAAGCCGATCCGGCCTGCTATCTGTCCGACGCCGAGATCGGCTTGAACTCCTCGATCGCGATCGACGGCCGCGCCGAAATCTACACCGTTCCGAGGCATCAGCCATGATCCGCGCATCGTTATATTTAGTGCCGCTTCGTTCGCTTTCGCCGCCGCCGCAAGCCTCGCCAGCGCTGGCGAGCCCGATAGCGCGGGCGCATCGCGCGTCTATGCCGAGCACTGCGCGAGCTGCCATGGCGCCGGACCGGCTGGGAGGCACAGGCCCCGCGCTGATCCCCGAGACGCTGTCGCGCATGCGCGGGCCGGCGATCACGAAGGTCATCGCTGAGGGGCGTGCAGCGACCCAGATGCCGGGGTTCGCCGAAGCCATCCCGCGGCGGAGATTGCAGCGCTCGCGAGCTACCTCAATGACGCCGCTCGACAAGTTCCCGACGTGGACCGCGGACGACATCGCGAACAGCCGGACGATGTCGCAGGACTATGCGCCGGCATCCAGCAGCCGGTGTTCAAAGCCGATCCGCTCAATCTGTTCGTCGTGGTCGAGACCGGAGACCATCACGTCTCGGTGCTCGACGGCGACACGTTCGAGCGCCTCGACCGGTTTGCGACACCGTTCGCCGTACATGGCGGCCCGAAGTTCTCGCCCGATGGCCGCTTCGTCTTCATCATGTCGCGCGACGGATGGGTGCAGAAGTACGATCTGTGGGCGCTGAAGGAGGCCGGCCGGGTTCGCGCCGGGTCTGAACTCGCGCAACATCGCCATGTCGAAGGATGGCAGCTGGCTGGCGGTCGCGAACTACCTGCCGCACACGCTGACGATCCTTTCCACGGCGGATCTGACGGTCGCGCGGATCTTCGATGTCGCCGACAAGTCGGGCACGCCGTCGCGCGTCTCGGCCGTCTATCAGGCGCCGACGCGCGACAGCTTCATGCTGGCGCTGAAGGACGTAGCCGGAGATCTGGGAGATCGCCACCGACCCCAATGCCGAGCCGGTCTTCGAAGGCTACGTCCACAGCCACGAGAAAGGCATGGTGGAGGCGTCTGGCCAGCTCAAAAGGACTTTTCGCGCGCCGCCGCATCGTGGTGTCGCAACCGCTCGATGATTTCTTCTTCGACCCCGGCTACCGCAACCTGGTCGGCGCGGCGCGCGACGGCGGCAAGGGCGTCGTCGTCAATCTGATCGTCGGGCGCGAGGTCGCCGAGCTGCCGCTGCCGGGCATGCCGCACCTCGGCTCGGGCATCAGCTGGATGCGCGATGGCCGCCGGGTCATGGCCACGCCGCATCTGAAGGAGGGCCAGCTCAGCATCATCGGTGTCGACGACTGGTCGATCGTGGCGACGATCAAGACCGATGGGCCGGGCTTCTTCCTCCGCTCGCATGAGACGACGCCCTACGTCTGGGCCGACGTGTTCTTCGGCCCCAACAAGGACCGCATGCACATCATCGACAAGCAGAGCCTGACCATCGTCAAGACGCTGCGGCCCGTGCCCGGTTCGACGGTCGGCGCACGTCGAGTTCGACCGCCACGGCCGCTACGCGCTGGTGTCGATCTGGGCGGATGACGGCGCGCTGATCGTCTACGACGCGAAAACGCTCGAGGAGGTCCGCCGCATCCCGATGCGCAAGCCGTCCGGCAAATACAATGTCTGGAACAAGATCACGTTCTCTGAGGGAACGAGCCACTGATACCGTAGAGCGAAAGTACCGACCAGAACGACTTTTCCGCTCGACGGTATCTCCCTTCAGCTTTCGCGTCGTGCGGCCGCACGCTTTCAGCGTGACGCCGCTACGCCAGCCCTGCGCGCGAATACCACCAAGCATGAGTCAGGATTTTTGCTCGCCGGTTTGGGAGCGGGATTGCAGCGCGGCTGTTGCGCAACTCCATTCGTCGTTGCGACGCAGCGACGAATAGAGTTGACGCAGATCAAGCCCGGGTGTTGCAGTTATCGCCGGTGGCACTGCGCATTGGCCCTGAATTCATAGGGCTATGGAGTGTTCAGATGCCATCCTTTCACGCCCTGTGATGCACATTCGAATTCGATTGTTCGAGTGGATTGACTTCAATTCCACAGCCCTCCTCCGCGACGTTCAAGTGCATGAGGAAGCGATGAGTTTTTGGTCGAGCGTGCGCCAGATCTTCGGTGGCGGGTCGGGGTCATCAGGTGATGGGGCGGGTCACACCGCGCCTTCGAACGGCGGCGGGGGCAGGCCAGGCGGGGTGATGCCGACCGGGTTTATACCTGGGGCGACCTGGGTGGATCACGACCTGTCGGGCCAATCCCAGGCGGGTCACCCATTGGCGGCAACGGGGCATCGAACAACGGCGCTAGCGCCGGGAGGCGTTGGGGCAAGCGGCGCCGGGTCGAACGGCTCGGGCCAGGCTCAGGCCAACGGCCAGGCTCCAACGGCTCAGGCTCCAACGGCTCCGGGCCGGTCATGGCCACGCCCCGCACACCGCCGAGCAATCCCGCGCGACCCGCCCCGACACCAGCGCAACCGGCACCGCCGCCGGCATCGGGGCCAAGCCAGGGGAGATCGTCTGCAGCCAATTCGATCCCGTCGGCGCATCGGTCGAACTACCGGCCGCGCTCTCCAGCATCGTCCGCGCCGCCGATGACTGCATGAATGCCGCGGTGATCAATGCGCCGCGGAGCGAAGCCGTCCCGTACAATTTCAATCCGTTTCTCGTCGATCCAGCGCGGCCCGACGGCACGCCGGTCGTCGGCCCCTATGCACGGCCCGGCGAGATGTTCCGCGCCCGCGCCTTCATCGACGTCAGCGACCTCGTGCGGCAGACGGGCAGCCAGTTCGGATTGAGCCCGGGCGAGGTCGCAGCACTGGCGCCGGCGGCCAGTCCATGCGCGGTCCTCACCACCCCGGCGCACCAGTTCAACCTCGACGGCAAAATCGGCAACAGGATCGTATTTTACGGGGGGCAGATCGGGCACGCCCATATCGATCAGGTGGTCGAGGAGCTCGGCAAGAAGCACATGCGTGTGCTGAAGGTCATGACCCATTTCGACAGTCGTGCCGGCGGCAAGGGCAGCCAGGGCGGTTTCGCGATCGAAATCGCCGCCGAGCAGGTCGGCGGCTCGACCCATGTCGGAGGGTTCTCGTCGGGCTGGCTCGACGGCAAGCCGCACACGGTCAAGAGCGACTGGCCGGCGGACTATGGCCACCTCGGCGACGGCGAAGGTGAGCACTACAATGCCCATCTCATCGCCATCGACTATCAGGGCGGCGTCAAGAAGCCGATCCCGGAGGCGACGCTTGCCGCGTACAAGCGCAATGCCGACATGTGGGACTGCGCGGCGTGCCTCGCCGTACCGTTCGCGACGTCGGATCCTGATCCGCGCTTCCAGGATTACAAGTACAATGCGCTGGAGGTGTACGACAAGCCGAGCGCCGTCCGTCTGGCCGATAGCCTTGCCCAGATCAATCCCGACGTGTTCATGACCAAGCACGGCGCCTTCTACTGCGCCGAGGGCCAGTACTGCATCGCCAATCTGGGGCCGCAGGAAAAGACGTTGCTTCAGCGCAAGCGATACGGTTCGGACCCGTTCGGCAAGTTGATCGATAATTTCGCGGCCGCACCGGGCTACGCGCAGATGAGCGGTGACGAACGGCGCAAGCGTCCGGAAATCGGCTGGCAGCACTTGCTCGCCAAGGGACTGCAACTCGCCGCGACATGGCGGGCCTCGCATCCCGATCACCAATCCGACGCCTCGATCGAGGCGATGAACCGGTCGATCAACGAAGCCGGCTATATCACGCAAGCGCAGTACGACGATCTCGTCAGGACCAATCGCCATTGCATTCATCTCGATTGGATCGGCGACGATATCAAGGGCTGGCAGGAGTACGAGGTGCGTCAGGCGGACGGCCTGATCGCCCGGCCGATGTCGGTTGCCGCCATGGCCTGGGGCCTGTTCCGCCGCTATCTTCCGCGCGCGGGCATCGCGAGCATCGTCGCGGCGGAACTCGGGCGCGTCTATAGCGTGGGTTCGAGCGATGTGAAGAGCGCGGTCACCAAGCTCGCCGGCGGAGCCGACCCCACGTCGAGCGCCGGCAAATCGGCGCTGGCCGCGAGAAGCATGAGCATCGCCACCGGGCTCGCTTACGGCATCATCAGCAACCCCGCACTGCGCTATGGGTTGCTCAAGCAGGGGGGCTACGAGGAAATTCCATCGGACCAGGACCGCGCCAAGGTCCAGCAGGCCTACACCAATTTTCTCAAGGCACTCGAGAATGCCGACTATACCTCGCAGGCGAGCATGGACGACATGCTGCGCGCCGAGGACAAGAAGCTCGGCGACGTGGCGGTCGAGAGCGTCTACGTCAACCTGCTGACCAAGACCTATCAACGCCGCGATCAAACGCCGATGATGCTGTATGCGGCGCCGGCTTGTTTCGTTCTTTGGGCCCAGCATCCCTGGTACGCGGAAACGACGTGTCTTCGCTATGTGGCGACGGCGATGCACGTGCACCTGCGCAAGGCGTGAGCTGCGATCCGGCGGCGAGCGCGGTAGCGGAGTGAAGTCGTCGAGCGATGTCGAAAAAATGTCGCCGCTCGGGGGCGGGGGCCTCGGTCGAACGTGTCATTGACTGTTGGGAGGCCGGCCGATGTTCCGCGAACTCGCCATTTGGGTCTACATGAGGCTGGTGTCGGGGGTCTTCTTTCTCGTGACGCTCGCGCTGGCGGGGCTCGGCCTCACCAAAGCCGCCTCCGATGTCGAGTTGCTGCGATCGGGCGTCCGGGTCGACGGCGTCGTCGTGGAGATGCGCGAGAAGGCGCCGGCCGCGGTGTCGGCCCCGGCCCCGGCTGCGAAATCGGCCGCGGTCCCGGTCGAGACGGCAAAGCCCGCTTCGAAGCCAGCATCGCCCGCGTCGGCACCACCTGGGGCGCCAGGGTCGCGGCCGACGCCAAGAAATCCGAACCGGACAAGGCGGAAGCCAAGGCGTGCACGCCGATGCAGGCTCCGGTCGTGAAATATCGCGATCAAGTGGGCACGGAACGGACCTACTCAATCGACGGAGTTCTCGTGTCCGCCAAAGTACAAGAAGGCTCAGGCCGTCGTGATGCTGGTCGATCCGCTGCAGCCGGAACGGCGGATGATCGATATCGGCGCGCTCGGCGTCTTGTTCTGGCCTCTGGTCATGGCGGGCATAGCGGCGCTGTTCGCTATCGCCACCTGGATGGTTCGGCCGAAGCCCGCGACGCTGGCCAAGCTGCTCGAGGACCCGCCGGTCGGCGACGAAAAGGCGGTCGTGGCGCTGGCCGATTTCCGCAAGCAGATTGGAATGGCGGAACCGCCGGGCTCACCGCCCTTGCACGGCATCGTCGCGTCCGCCGACCTCATCGCCAAGGGCGAGGTGCCGCTCGATCTGTGCGAGATGTGCGCCTACATGGCCGCGCTGGCCTATGAACGGATCCGCGAGGACGGCGTCGATACGTCCACGATCCGCGTCGTCGACTACCTCCAGGACCAGCGCAATTTCCCTTGGCACAACGGCGCCAGCCCGTTCCAGCATGTGCGCGCGTTTTGCGGAGGAAGCACCGAAGGCTTTGGCTTCGTGCTCGACGGGGCGGCCTTCATCATCCTGCGCGGCACGATGGGGTGGGCGGACTGGAAGGGAAACCTCGACGCGTGGCCGACAGGCGCGAAGGATCTGTTGCCGCCCGGAATGGAGACCGCGCCGCCGCGGCATCCGGGCTTCACCAAGGGCTGGGCCGCGATCCGCAACGACGTGCAGACGTGGATCGACGAAACTCCGTCGAAGGCCAATTTGCCGTTCGTCGTCTCCGGGCATTCGCTGGGAGGTGCTTTGTCGTTCCTGGCCGCGTGGGAACTCGCGTCGCAGGGACGCAAGATCGCCGCCGTGGTCACCTTCGGCGCGGCGCTGCCCGGCACGAAGGCTTTTGCCGACGACTACAAGACCCGGCTGGGTCTCGACCAGCGCACGCTGCAACTGGAGTTCACGCAGGACATCGTTCCCGAGGCGCAGAAGCTGATCGGCTATGTGCCGGTCGGATATGTCTGGGAGCCGCGGCAGTTGCCGTTCATCTCGCATCGTGCGGCACTGGCGGCGTTGCCGGTGACGTGGCTGGTCGGATCGCTGCAACATGGGCTCGTGCCGGTGAGCACACCCAACAAAGTGGGGCGAACGAGGCGAAGGCGGCTCCAGGGCGATGCCAAACCGGCGCCTGCGGATACCCGCACATTTAAGCAGCGCGCCCGCTCATGGGTGCGCCGCCTGATCGTGTTCGCGGCGTTTTCCAGTGTGCTGGCACTGGCTGCCCACAAGATGCAGAAGCGCTATGGGCTGGCGCTCAGCGTCATGTCCTATCGCAAGATCAGGGAGCGCCGGTTGGCCGAGCAACGCCGCGCCGCGCCCGCTGTCACCCATCTCAGCGAGCCGGAACTGGCGTCATGCTACGATGAGCTTTGCGCCCATCTGCGTGCGGTTCGTGGCTCGACCCCGGACCAGCCCGGGCCGTTCACGACGATCCCAGGGTTGCCGCGCCGTCTCGCCAGTCCGACGGATTTGCGCTGGTTCAATGCGTTTTTCGCCGCGCGGTCGTGGTGACGGCTCGCGTCCTCGACTGCCGAAGAGCCTCGGTCGTGCATGGCCTCGATCGGGCCCGATCGCCGGGGTTTAGGGGTGTGGTTGCCGCGTGTCGTGGCG
This sequence comes from uncultured Alphaproteobacteria bacterium, assembly GCA_963819775.1. Lineage (GTDB taxonomy): Bacteria > Pseudomonadota > Alphaproteobacteria > Rhizobiales > Hyphomicrobiaceae > JAKAML01. The sequence goes on along the minus strand of CAWFXM010000008.1, from coordinate 162,944 downwards.
AAAGAGCGACAGCGGCACGAAATCAACCGGAGATTGTTAATTCGATATTGAGCAACCATTGATTGCAGCCTGCGACTCCGCTACCACCGTCCGGTAGCATGCATCGTGACGCGTTTCGCGATCCATGCGTTCGCCTTGCCGAAGGCGTCACCGGGTGTTTGCCGCAGTTTTGCGATGGCCCCCGCTGTTCGACTGCGTAATCAGTAGCAGCCAGTTCCGGCGCGTCTCAGCAGAAATTCCCGTTGGTAAGGAGACTGCGATGACCGCTCATCGCCGGACCGGATTCGTATTGCCTGGCGCGGCTCTTGCCGGGCTGTTGCTTGCAGGTTGCGCCGTCACGCCGCAAGCGTTCGACGGCGAGCAACTGTCGGCCATAGCGAGCGACAATATCAGCCGCGTGGCGGCCGATCAGGAGCCGGTCGGCGCCTCGATCGACCTCTACGAGGCGATGGCGCGGGCGCTGAAGTACAACCTCGATCATCAGGTCGAGCTTGCCGAGCAGGCGGTGCGCGAGCGTGAGCTCGATCTCGCGCATTTCAGTCTGTTGCCGACGTTGGTCGCCGGATCGGGCTACGCGGCGCGCGACGAGGTCAATGCATCCAGCAGCCGGAATGTGATCACCGGCGACCAGAGCCTCGCCACGTCGACGAGCCAGGACAAGCGCATCCGCACGGCCGATATCGTGTTCGGGTGGAACGTGCTGGATTTCGGACTGTCATACGTCCGTGCGCGACAGGCTGCCGACAAGGCGCTCATTCAGAACGAACTGAGACGCAAGATCACATTGCGCATCATCGAGGATGTCGGCGCGGCGTACTGGCGTGCGGTCAGCGCGCAACGGCTGCTGGGGCGGCTGTCGGTCGTCGAAGGGCTGGCGCGTCAGGTCGAAAGCGAGGCGCGCGAGCTGGCGGCCGGCAAGGAGACGTCGGCCATCACGGCGTTGACGTATCAGCGCGAGGTCGTCGAGATCCAGCGCACGCTCGGGGAGATCACGCGCGAGTTCAATACCGCGCTGACGCAGCTCGGTGCGTTGATGAACGTCGCGCCCGGCACCCGATTCAAGGTCGTCGATAGCCGCCGGAGCATCCCGCGGTTGCCATCGGCCAGGATGAGCGATCTGCTGCACACGGCGGTCATGAGCCGCCCGGAGTTGAGGGAGGTCGAATACCGCAAGCGCATCAACGAGCACGAGGCGCACGCCGCGCTGCTCGAGTTGCTGCCCGGGCTGCAGCTGTTCGCCGGCGACAACTTCGACAGCAACACGTTCCTGTTCGCCAACCAGTGGCAAAATTGGGGAGCAAAGGCGAGCTGGAACCTGATCAAGGTGTTCTCGTATCCGACCCGACGCGACGTCATCGACGAGCAGGACAACATGCTCGACAAGCGTTCGCTGGCGGTCACGATGACCATCATGACCCAGGTCTACGTCAGCCGGATTCGCTATGCCCATGCGGTGAAGGAGTACGGCATCGCCAAGCGCTACCGCGATGTTCAGCGCGATCTGCTCATGCAGATCCGGGCGGAGTCCGCAGCAGGCCGCGTGGCACGGCAAACGCTGGTGCGTGAAGAGCTGAACGCGGTCGTGGCCGAGGCCAAGCTCGACCTTCAGTTCGCGGCTCTGCAGGCGGCCTTTGCGAATATCCAGACATCGCTCGGGGCCGAGCCCGTGCATGGGCATGAGCATGTGGGTCCAGGCGCGAGCGTGTCCTCGCTGGCGGGCGCGCTCAGGTCGAAGATGTCGGCGCAACGGATGGCAGGCGTCGATGTGGCGGCGAAATAGTCGCGCCGGTCATGGCCGGACTGCGGTCTGCAAGGAGCGGTGGGCATGGGCGGGAAATGCCGGATGAGCGCCATGCACAAGCCCATCCGCCTGCCGTGCGCGACGCGCAGGGGCCTGATGCGGATCGCAGTCGTGGCGGCGGGGATCGCCTTGCCGCCCGCGTGCGCCGAGGCCGGTGAGCTGTTGCCGACACGAGGTATCGTCAAGGCCATACATCAGGCCTCGATCTCGACGGAGATCGTGACGCCTATTCTCAGGATAGGCTTTCGCGAGGGCGAGAGGTTCGAAGCTGGCGCGACGCTGATCGAGTTCGATTGCCGGCGGCAACGGCACGAACTCGAAGCGCTGGCGGCAACGGTGCGCGAGGCCAAAGTCGCCGTCGAGGCGAATAGCCATTTGTCCCGCGGCGGCGCGGCCAACCGCTCGGATGTCGACGTGAGCCAGGCGAAGCACGACAAAGCGACCGCGGAATTCAAGGCCACTCAACAACGGCTCGAAGGCTGCCGCATCGTCGCGCCGTTTGGTGGCATCGTCACCGAGCTGTCGATCAATGCGCACGAAACGCCACCGCCGAACCGGCCGCTGCTGACCATCGCCAGCGACCGGAACCTCGAGATCGAGATGATCGTGCCGTCGAGTTTGCTCGCCACGTTGCGCGCCGGTGCTGCCGTTGCGTTCGTCATCGACGAAACGCGGCGCACGTATCGCGCGCAGTTGCTCAGGACGGGCGGCGCTGTCGATCCGTCGAGCCAGACCGCCAAGGTCTATGCCCGGTTCGCCGAAGCGCCGGAGGGCGTGTTGCCGGGCATGAGCGGATCGGCGTTGTTTGTCGCGCGCGGGGAAAACTGAGATGCGCGAGGTCCGCTCGGGAGCACAGCGATCGCCGATTCCGGCCCAGGACAAATCTGTGGCCAGTGATCGTCTCGCGGCCGCCGAGGCTGAAGCTGCGGCGCTCGCCATCGTGCTGCGGATCGAGGGGCTGGCGCGAGATGCCACGTCGCTGGCGGAGCTTCGCCACCTTGCGGCCAACGAAACGCGAAAGCTCAATCGCTCGCGCCAGATTTTCGTCATCGCGTTCGGCGAGGCCGGCGATCCGAGCGTCGAGACGGTGTCGGGCGTCGCCGTGCCGGACCCGCAATCTTTGCTCGTCGATGCCGTGCGGCGGCTCGTCGAGCGGCTGCGGGCCGAGCACGGACTCCGCGAGCCGGTGGAGTTCACCTTGCCGGCGTATTGCGATGCGGGGTCTGAGCTCGCCACGTCCTATCCGTTCCGGGAGTTGGCGTGGGTGCCGTTCCGCGATCGCCGCGAGCGGCTGTTCGGTGGGCTGCTGATGGCGCGTGAGGGGGTTTGGACCAAGGACGACTGTGCGATTTCAAACCGCCTGGCTTCGACATTGGCCCACGCCTGGCGTGAGCTGGCGACGGCCGATAATTTCCGTCCGCGCCGGACGGTGACGAAGCCGTGGCGTCTGGCTTTGCTCGCGGCGGCTGTGATGCTGGCCGTGCCCGTGCGCATGACCGCGCTGGCCCCTGTCGAAGTCGTGGCTCGTCAGCCGATGATCGTCTCGTCGCCCATCGACGCGGTGATCGATCGCATCGACGTCGATCCGGGCAGCATCGTCGCCGAAGGCGCGGTGCTGATCCGGCTGTCCGATACGGCGCTGCGCAACCGCTTCGAAATCGCCCAGCAGGAAGTGGCGGTCGCGGAGGCGAAGGCGAAACAGGCGACGATACTGGCGTTCAACGACAGCAAGGGCCGCCACGACCTCGGGATCTCGCAAGCCGAACTGGTTCTGAAAAAAGCCGAGCTGGCATTCGCGGCCGCCATGCTGGAACGCACCGTCATTCGCGCGGCGCGCGCCGGGCTCGCGGTCTATCCCGACAAGGGTTCGTTGATCGGCCGGCCGGTGGCCACCGGCGAGCGGATCATGGAAATCGCCGATCCATCGGACGTCGAAGCGCGCATCGATCTGGCTGTGCCGGACGCGATTGCGTTGAAAGACGACAGCACCGTCAAACTGTTTCTCGACGTCGATCCACTCAATCCGTGGCCGGGACGGGTCGTGCGCGCCGACTATCGCGCCCGCCCGAGCGACAGCGACGTGCTGACGTTCCGCACCATAGCGGCGATCGGCGCCGACGGCCGGCCCGCGCCACGCATCGGTCTGCGCGGCACGGCGCAGGTCTATGGTGATCTGACGCCGCTCGGCATGTTCCTGTTCCGGCGGCCGATCTCGGCGCTGCGGCAATGGCTGGGGATCTGATGCGGCCGCGGCCAGCCGGCGAACATGCGGCGCTGCCGGCCTTGCGTGGTGAATTGCAGGTGGTGTCGGAGGCCGATCAAGCGGCTGCCGGCGGCGTGATCTTCGATCCGGTCCGCAGCCGATATTTCCGCATCGGACCGGAAACGGTCGAGCTTCTGAAGCTGTGGCCGCAATGCGCGACGGCGGCGGAGCTATCGGCAGCAGCGGCGGAACGTTTCGGACTGCACATCGGCGAGCCGCAAATTGCCGAGCTCGCCGCATTCCTCTCCGCCAACCAGCTGACCATGTCCGGGGCCGAGAGCGATTGGCGCCGGTTGCACGCCGTCGAGCGGCAAAGCGATCAGGGCTGGCTGGCGTGGTCCATCCATAACTACCTCTTCGTGCGCATCCCATTGTTTGCGCCGGAACCGCTGCTGAAGCGCGTCGTGCCGCTGCTGGCGCCGCTCTATACGCGCACGGCGGCAGTCATCGTAATTCTGCTGGGCGTTGTGGGCTGCTATCTGGTCTCGCGGCAGTGGGACGGATTCCTCGCGACGTTTCCGCACTTGTTTTCGTTGCATGGAGCGCGTGCTGTTTTCGATCGCGATCGGCATCGTGAAGTCGTTGCATGAGCTGGGGCACGCGGTCACCGCCGCGCGTTACGGGTGTCGCATTCCGTCGATGGGCATCTGCTTCATGGTGCTCGTGCCGATGCTTTATACCGACGTCACCGACGCGTGGCGACTGCAGTCCACGGCGCCAGCGCGTGGCGATCGATACCGCCGGGCTGATCGTCGAGTTCGCGATCGCGTGCATCGCCACGTTCGCATGGGCGTTCCTTCCCGAGGGCGTTCCAAAGAGCTTGGCTTTTGCGTTGGCGACGACAGGATGGTTGCTGAGCTTCGGCCTCAATCTCAATCCGTTCATGCGGTTCGACGGCTATTACCTGGCCTGCGATCTGACGGGAATCGAGAATCTGCAGCCGCGCGCCTTCGCACTGGGCCGGTGGCAATTGCGTGAGGTGTTGTTCGGTCTCGGCGCGCCGCCGCCGGAGCGATTTTCCACGCGCGCGATGCGCTGGATGGTCGCCTATGCATGGGCGACGTGGATCTATCGGGTCGTGATCTTTACCGGCATCGCGCTGCTCGTCTATCACCTCGCGTTCAAGCTGCTCGGCATCGCGCTGTTTCTGATCGAGGTCGTGTTTTTCATCGCGCTGCCGATTTGGCGCGAACTCGAGGAGTGGTGGGCTATGCGCGGCACGATCAGAAACCGGCGCCGGGCGGCGATCACAGGCGGGATGCTCGCGGTTGCGGCGACGGGGCTGTTCGTGCCGTGGTCGAGCCGCATCGCGGTGCCGGCGATCGTCGAGGACGGCGACATCGAGCGCGTATTCCCCAAGCGCGCCGCCTATGTCGTGAAGGCCGGAGCGGCCCGCGGCGAGAGCGTCGAGCGCGGCGATCTCATAGCAGAACTCGCATCGCCAGAATTGGATCAGGACATCGTGCTCACGCGCGAACGGATCAAACTCGCCGGCTGGCGGCTCGCGCGCGTCGCGGGGGATGCGGCCGACCGCGCCGAAATGCTGGTGCTGCAGGATGCTCGCAAGAGCTTGACCACCCGACTGGCAGGTCTGGAAACCGAGCGCGCCGAATTGCGCATCGTGGCCGAACGCGGTGGCGTGGTTGCAGAACGCGATCCGCATCTGCATCCCGGCCGATGGCTGCAGCGCACCGACGCCATCGCACTGATCCGCAGCGGCGCCGGCGAGGTGATCAAGGGCTACGTCGCTGAAGACGACGTCGGGCGCATCGACACCGCGGCGCCGGCTCGCTTCATTCCCGACGCGCCATCGGGCGCCGGGCGTCAGGTGACGATCGAGCGGGTGGCCGCCACCGGCACGCAGGCGCTGACCCTCGTCGAGCTTTCATCCCACTATGGCGGGGCGATTGCGGCTCGGCCACAAGCGCGTGGCGCAGGCGATGGCCGCGCGCAGGTTCCAGTGGTGGGGCAGTTTCTCATCACGGGGCGTATCGAGCCGGGGGAGCCCGCAGCGCGCGTCGAGCGTGGGATGCTCTTGGTTGAAGGTCGGCCGGAAAGTCTGGCGGCGCGCGCATTGCGGCAGATACTGAAGGTCTTGGTGCGCGAATCCGGAATGTGACGGCATATTGGACGATATCGGCCGCGGCGATGAAATCGGCGGACGGGTCCATGAAATACGTCGATAAAAGTTTAAGCGATATTGCCCGAATACCATTGCCGCTGCGGACGCAAATGCAATGTGCGTCTGAGATTGCGGCCCCGCCGATACAGGCTCCGGCAATAAGCCCGCAGGCTATGCAAGTCGGTCAGCACCCGGCACATCAGCACAACTTTCGATTGCGGATTATGGGTATTTAAACCAAAGGCGGCGACATTGATTGCAATCCAGGGTTGCGCACATCTCCCTGTTCAGCGCCAATCATCGATTGCCAGAGGCCAAATTCATGAAAACGCCCCATGCCGTGAACTCGCAAAACTCAGGTGCGCGAGTTGCGCCGCGCAATAGTTTGACGTCGGAACTCGCGTCGGGGTTGTCTTTTCGCGCCCTGGAGCAGCGGATCGCGTTCGACGCGGCCATGGCGGCGACAGTCGATCAGGCGACGGCGGATGCAGCGGCGACAAGCGGCATTTCGGCGGGTGACGCAAATCCGGCCGATGCACCATTAGCCCCGGCGGATCTGCGCAGCGTCGTGGTTGCGTTGGGGGATGGCGTTGGCCAAGTGACCGGCGGCGACCTCAACCAAGCGGCAGCACCAGGAACTGCAATCGTCTTTATCGACAGCGCGGTCAATGACCCCAAATTGATTGCGGGTATCCCCGCTGGCGCAGAAATCGTCGTGCTGGAATCTGGACGCGATGGCGTCGAGCAAATGGCCGAGTATCTTTCCGGCCGCCAGAATGTCGATGCAATCCACATCATCAGCCACGGCAATTCCGGGGCGCTTGATCTCGGCAACGCGCAATTGACCGCCGAAAGCATCCGTGGCGGGCACGCGGACGAGATGATCGCGATCAAGGCGGCACTTTCGGCCGATGCCGACATCCTGATCTACGGCTGCAATGTCGCCTCGGGGCAGGACGGCGACGCGTTCGTCCAGGCGCTGTCTGAGACCACCGGCGCCGACGTCGCAGCGTCGACCGACGACACCGGACATGCCGATCTGGGTGGTGATTGGGATCTGGAGACGCGCACCGGCCTGATCGAGGCGGGCTTGATCGACGCGCCGGAATGGAACGGCTTGCTGGCGCCGCTGGTGATTTCGACGACGGCAGCACCAAGCGTTACGGGCGCCATCGGTACGAACCTGACCACTGGTATTCTCGAGGGCGGTGTCGGCTATCTCGGGACTGTGGACCAATGCCGGCACGATCGGCGGAACGTCGATCGATATCCGGGCGACGGTTGTGACGCTATCGGCCAGCACGGTCTCGTTCTTCACGCAGGGCGACGATCCGTCGATCATTCTGAATGGCGGCGCCACGACGTCGATCAAGTGGGAAATCTTCGCATCGGGCACATCACAGACCGTGATCGCTGTCGGCAGTCCGAATTTCCAGATCGCCGATATCGACGGCGTAGCTGGCGCTCCAAACTCGCGCGAGGTCGTTCGCCCGCAGCTCAATGGCTTGACCGCGTACACCACGGACAGCCCGACCAATCTCGTCACCGCGGTGTCGGCTTCGGGTGTGCAGATCAGCGGCACGCAAAACCAGAACGGCGAGTCCACGTCGCTCGCGGCATTCAGATGGCAGGATGTCTCGAGCTGGATCGTCGATTACACGCTCAATCCGGCGTCCGGGTTCGTCAATGCCGTATTCAGGCATGACGGCGACGGTGATTTCACGTTCGTCTCCGCTCAGACCACGGCGATGCTGAGCGTTGATCTCGACGCCAACAATTCGACCGCCACCGGCACCGCCTATCAGGCCACCTATGTCGAGAACGCCGCGGCGATTCCCGTTGTCGACAGTGACGTATCGATCACCCAGAATGCGGCTCTCGGCACCACGCTCGGTCAGGCGCGCGTCGTTCTCACCAACGCCCAGGCCGGCGACGTCCTGAGCGTCGGCGCGCTTCCGGCAGGCATTGTGGCCACTATCGACACCAGTGTCGGCGGGCAGATCACGGTCACGCTGTCGGGCTCCGGCACGGTCGCCGACTACCAGGCGGCACTTGCCGCAATCCGCTTCGAGAACACATCGCAGACCCCGAGTGCCGTCGATCGCCAGATCAGCGTCGACGTCACCAATACGCTCTTCGGCACGACCAGCGCGGTTGCGCTCTCGACCATCCACGTCACGGCCGTCAACGACGCGCCGGTGGCTGTAGCAGACGGTCCGGTCCCTGTCGTGCCAAGCGTTTCGACCAATATTGCAGTTCTTGGCAATGACAGCGATCCGGACGGCGACACGCTCGCGGTCTCGCAGATCAACGGCACGAACGTCGCTATCGGCGGCGCCGTAACGCTCGCCTCGGGCACGGTTGTAACCCGCAATGCCGACGGAACCCTCGGTGTGGTCATGGGCCCCGGCAGCGCTGTCGACGAGGCGTTCAATTATACGATTTCTGACGGGAACGGCGGCACATCAACGGCAACCGTCACGGTCGAACGCGACACGGATGGCGATGGCGTGAAAAACTCCGTCGATATTGACGACGACAATGACGGCTTGATCGACACCAACGAAGGCATTGGCCTCGGATACCAGTACGCCACCTATTCGTCAGTCACTTCAACCCAGGCAACTGGCACTGTCGCCGGTATCGACTTTACCTATACGTCGAGCAAACCAATTACGACGACGACGAGCTGTTCGCCCACAATGTTTTCCCCGCCGAATTCAACGTGGCGAACGTCAATCCGACAATTCAGAACACCCAAGCCAGCGTCAACACGCTGACGTTCGGAGAGCCGGTCACCAATCCCATCATCGTCTTGTCCTCGATCGGCCGTGTCGGACAAACCGTCCCCGTGCAGTTCAGCGCGCCGATCGATTTGCTCTTCGCTCAAAACGTCACGCAGGATAGCGCCACCCAGATTTCCGGCACAGAAGGTTATGCGGTCGTTCGACTGACGGGAACCTTTACCACCGTCAACTTCAGCTACCTAACGACGGAGTTCTACGCCAATTTCGTTCTCGGCGCACAGTTCGTCGATGGCATCGACCGTGATGGCGATGGCGTGAAGGACCACCTCGATATCGATGTGGACAAGGATGGCATCACCGACAACGTCGAAGCGCAGACCGACCGCTGGCTACATCGCGCCGTCAGGCATCGACGCCGACGGCGATGGTCTCGACGACGCCTATGAGGTCGCACCGGGCACGCTTGGTTTCAACGCCAACGGCATCGGCTTGACGCCGGTCAACTCTGACGGCACCGACAACCCCGACTATTATGATCAAGACAGCGACAACGACGGCACCGCTCGACATCGCCGAGCGCGGCGACGGCCAGCCCACGTCGATCACATCGACGACCGACACAGACCATGATGGTCTGTTTGATATCTTCGAAGGTTCGAACGTCAATGACGGCTTCGACGTCAACGACGAGAACCGCACCGCCACCACGCTCAACCTTGCCGGCGTTCCCGCCCTCAATGCGTCCGGCTCCAACGCCGTGCCGCTGACCACCGATCTTCTATTTCCGCGACGTCAACGACGCGCCGAATGCGATCAACGATATCCACACCGTCTCCGAGAACGGCCCTGCCGCGACGGCGACGTGACGCCCGGCACCACTCGGCCAGGACTACGACCTCGACGGCGACACGATCACCGTCACCCAGGTCAACGGCGCAGTCTTTACGCCGCGGCTCTGCCATCACGCTGCCGTCCGGCGCGCTGCTCACCATGAACAGCGACGGCTCATACAGTTCGCGCCGGGGACGGCGTACAACGGGCTCGACGCCGGCGAGAGCGCGACGGAGACTATCACCTACTACGGTGTCGGACGGCAACGGCGGCACGGCATGTGGCGACGTCTGGTGATCACGATCGTCGGCGTCAACGACGCGCCGGTGGTGATCGATCCGGCGAACCCGGGGACGGCGGCCAACCCGATCCCGGCGGGCGATCCGCTCAACATCATCCCCGACGTGAGCAGCGACGGACGGCGCGACGCCGGCAGCGGTGAATGTCGGATCGTACATCGTCGATCCCGACGGCGAGCCGCTGACGTTCACGGCGACGGGTCTGCCGCCGGGGCTGACGATCGATCCGGCGACGGGTGTCATCAGCGGCACGCTGCCGAAGGATGCCTCGCAGGCGGGGCCGCTATCACGGTGCCGGTGCACGGCGACCGATCCCGACGGCGCGGCGGTCGCAGACGACGGTGACGCTACGCTGGTCGTCCAACCTGCCGCCCGTGGCGCTCGACGATGCGGCGAGCGTCGGGCGAGGATACGGCGTCGGTCGGCGGCAACGTCATCACCGACGCGGCGACCGGCGATGCCGACACCGCGCCCGACAGCGATCCGCTGACCGTGGCGGCGGCGGATGCAGGGCGGCAACGCGATCACCATCGGCACGCCGTTCACCACCGCCGGGCGGTGGTGTCACTCACGCTTGAACGGCGACGGCTGCTACACCTTCGCGCCGGGCACGGCCTACAACGGCCTCGATGCCGGCGAGAGCGCGACCGAGACGATCACGTACACCGTCGTCGGACGGCAACGGCGGCACCGCCGTGGCGACGCTCGTGATCACGATCGCCGGCGCCAACGACGCGCCCGTGGTGATCGATCCGGCGAACCCGGGCACGGCGGCCAACCCGATCCCGGCCCGCCCGATCCGCTCAACGTCATCCCCGACGTGAGCGACGCACGGACGGCGCGACGCCGGCCCCGGTGAATGTCGGATCGTTCATCGTCGATCCCGACGGCGAGCCGCTGACCTTCACGGCGACGGGCCTGCCGCCGGGCTGACGATCGATCCCGCCACCGGCATCATCAGCGGCACGCTGCCGAAGGATGCCTCGCAGGCCGGGCCCTACACGGTGACCGTGACAGCGACCGATCCCGACGGCGCGGCGGTCGCAGACGACGGTGACCTACACGGTGACTCAACCTGCCGCCGGTGGCGGTCGATGATGCGGCGAGCGTCGGCGAGGATACGGCGTCGGTCGGCGGCAACGTCATCACCGATGCGGCGACCGGCGATGCCGATACCGCGCCGGACAGCGATCCGCTGACGGTGGCGGCGGCGGTGCAGGGTGGGAATCCGCACTCACCATCGGCGCGCCGTTCACGACCGGCGGCGGCGGTGTGCTGACCTTGAACGGCGACGGCTGCTACACCTTCGCGCCGGGCACGGCCTACAACGGGCTCGATGCCGGCGAGAGCGCGACGGAGACGATCACGTACACCGTCGTCGGACGGCAACGGCGGCACGCGATGTGGCGACCCTGGTGATCACGATCGTCGGCGGCAACGACGCGCCGGTGGTGATCGATCCGGCGAACCCGGGCACGGCGGCCAACCCGATCCCGGCTGGCGATCCGCTCAACGTCATCCCCGACGTGAGCGACCACCGACGGCGCGACGCCGGCCCCGGTCGATGTCGGAGCGTACATCGTCGATCCCGACGGCGAGCCGCTGACCTTCACGGCGACGGGCCTGCCGCCCGGGCTGACGATCGATCCGCTCACCGGCGTCATCAGCGGCACGCTGCCGAAGGACGCCTCGCAGGCGGGGCCGTACACGGTGACGGTCACGGCGACCGATCCCGACGGCGCGTCGGTCCAGACGACGGTGACCTACACGGTCACAACCTGCCGCCGCGTGGCGGTCGATGATGCAGCGAGCGTCGGGCGAGGATACGGCGTCGGTCGGCGGCAACGTCATCACCGACGCGGCGACCGGCGATGCCGACACCGCGCCGGACACTGATCCGCTGACGGTGGCGGCGGCGGTGCAGGGCGTGCAACGCACTCACCATCGGCGTGCCGTTCACGACGGCGGGCGGCGGTGTGCTGACCTTGAACAGCGATGGCGGCTACACGTTCGCGCCGGGCACGGCGTACAACGGGCTCGACGCCGGCGAGAGCGCGACGGAGACGATCACGTACACGGTGTCGGACGGCAACGGCGGCACCGACGTGGCGACGCTGGTGATCACGGTCGTCGGCGCGCAACGACGCGCCGGTGGTGATCGATCCGGCGAACCCGGGCACGGCGGCCAACCCGGTCCCGGCGGGCGATCCGCTCAACATCATCCCCGACGTGGCGACGACGGACGGCGCGACGCCGGCTGCGGTGAATGTCGGATCGTACATCGTCGATCCCGACGGCGAGCCGCTGACGTTCACGGCGACGGGTCTGCCGCCGGGCTGACGATCGATCCGGCCACCGGCGTCATCAGCGGCACGCTGCCGAAGGACGCCTCGCAGGCGGGGCCGTACACGGTGACGGTGACGGCGACCGATCCCGACGGCGCGTCGGTGCAGACGACGGTGACCTACACGGTCACCGAACCTGCCGCCGGTGGCGGTCGATGACGCGGCGAGCGCGGGTAGCAGACCGATCACCATCGACGTGCTTGTGAACGACCATGACGGCGGACAAGATGGGGATGGGTTGCGCGTCATCGCGGCGGTCGCCGAGCACGGGACTGTGCGAATCAATGCCGATGGCACAATCACGTACACTCCATTCAGTGGGTATTCGGGCCAGGATGCGCTGACCTATCGGATCGGCGATGGGCAGGGTGGATTTGCGACGGCGATCGTCCGTCTGACTGTCACGGCCGAGCCGGTCATAGCGCCGGACGATCAACAGCCCAGGGATGTCGCGCCGTATTCATCTACAGCAGAACCGATCGGCGCCGACGGCATGGTGCTCGACACTGTCGAAGAGATGCAGAACCGCGGGCAATTCGGTGGTCGTTGGAGCGATGGCTGGAGGCGCGACAGCGCGGATGTCGCCGGTCTGTCGAGCTTCTCGTTGAAGCTGACGAGCAGCAGCAGAGGCGCTGCCGCGGTCATTGAGACGTTCATGCGCGATCGGGTGCTGATCATCAACCTGTCGCTTGCCGATCGCGATGTGGACCATCGCGCCGTTGAATGGAAAGTTCAGCGGGCGGATGGCCGGCCATTGCCGTCGTGGCTCTCTCCTGCTGGCAACGACATTCTGATGGGCGAGCATTCGGTCGACGAAGAATGGATCGATCTGCGCGTGACGGGCGTGCTTCCGGACGGGACAGTGGTTGTGAACGAGGTGCGGATACAAACGAGAACCGGTGAAATCCAGCCGCTCAAACTCGGAAAGTCCGGAGCGGTCAGTCCGCGCGTACTGTGGGATCAGCTCCATGCCGATCCAGCCGTCAATGACCGGCAGGTCACGGCGCTTGCGCGAAGGCTGGGGTAAGGCTGGACGACGTTCGGATGCGGGTGGAAGCGCGTCGAACTTCCACCTGAAGCATGACAATCACATCCTCAATCCCGCGTCTCGATGCGGCTGCCGCTTGCCGTCTTGGTGATCCAGAATCCATTGGGGATCGCCTGCTGCACGAGGGGCACATGTGAGATGAGCCCAACGGCGCGGCTGCGGCCGACGAGGTCCTGAAGGGTTTGCAGAACCTGTTCCAAGGTGCCGGCATCACCGTCGGAATCGAGGCTGCCGAAGCCTTCGTCGATGAAGATGGTGTCGAGCCGGACGTTGCCGCGCTGGCTTTCGACGATCTCGGACAGTCCGAGGGCCAGTGCGAGTGCGGCGATAAAGGTCTCGCCGCCCGACAGGGTCGAGGTCGGACGCTGGCGGCCGGTGTAGGTATCCTCGACGCCGATGCCGAGGCCGCGGCGCGCGGCACCCCGGCCGTCGCTTTCACGAACGAGCGTGTAGCGGCCACGGGTCATGGGGCCGAGGCGAAGGTTGGCGGCGTCGAGCACGGCGTCGAACATGGTGGTGATTGCGAAGGTTTCGAGATCCACCTTGGCGGCGGATTGGCCGCTGAAGGCACGGGCCAGTTCGCGCAGCGGCGCGGTGTCGCGCTCGAGCTTGTCGAGCCGGGCGATTTCGGTGGCGATGCTGGCTTGGACATCGGACAAGCGCTTGACGTGCTCGCCGGCGGCGATGGCTTGCTTGGTCGCTTCGGTGTGCGCGGCGTCGGCCGCATTCCGCGCCGTTTCGATGAGCTTGATGTCGGGACGGACGACGTCCTTGATCGCCGCGGCAGCCTTGCGTGCGTGCTCCTCGGCAACCGCGCGTCGTGTGGCGTAGTCCTTGATGCCTCTGTCGAACTCGTCGATGCGCGGGATGTCGAGCTTGTGCGCGGCGTAAGCGTCACGTGTGAACCCGTGATGTGCCAGGCGGGCGCTCAACGCGGCCTCGGCGGACACGAGATGGGCTTCGGCGTCCTTCCGGTTCCTGTCGGCATTGTCTTCGTCTCGCTCGGCGGCGACGAGGGCTTCGCGAGCTTGCCGGGCCGCACAGTTCGGCGCTCACGGCAGCTTCGTCGTAACGGGAGATTTCGTCGTCGAGAAGCTTCGTGGCGGCTTGAAGCGCGTCCGGCTGGCGCAGGTTCGGGGGGACGGCCTTCAAGGCATCGTCGAGCGATTGGCGGGCGAGGGCGTGCGCGGTTTCACACGCACTCGCGTGCGTGCGGGCTTGTTCCAAAGCCGTGATCGCCTCGGCGATCTTGGCCTCCAAAGATCGGTTGGTCGCTCGGCCATGGCGGCAAGGTCGGCCGGTGCGCCGAGCGCGTCGATCTGGTTCTGAAATGCGGCGAGACGCTCTTGATGGGCGCGTGCCGATAGCTCCGGCTGTGTGAGTGCGCGAGCTGCGCCTCGCGATCCTGAGTGAGTGCCTGCGCGATCCCCAAGCGCTTGCCGGCGCTGGCTTCGGCAACGGTGGCTGCGTCGAAGGCGGCCTTTGCATGCTCGTGAACTTCGCTGCGCGCGGCATTCTCGGGGGCGTCACGCGCGGGGGCAGGGTGGTCGTGCGAACCGCAGACGGGGCATGCCTCGCCGGGGATGAGCTTGCCGGCGAGGAGTTGCGCGTGGTCGTGCAGCAGTGCGGCCTCGGCGACGCGGCAGGATTCCGCGTCGAGTTCGAGTTTGCGCGCGGCTTCGAGGTGCGCGGCCTCGGCCTTCGCGTGACTCGTCGCGCGCTTTTTCGAGCAGGCTCGCGGCCTTCTCGTAGGCCAGTGCTGCTTTGAACGCCGCTTCGGCATCGACGGACCGGAGCGCCAGAGACGCTCGCGCGCTTTCGGCTTCGCGCGCCGCGGCGAGCGCCGCGATGCCGCGCTGGTGCTGATCGATCGAGTGCAGCATGGTGCTCACGCGCCTTGCGCAATACCTCGCTGGCCGTTCGTGCCCGGCCCTCGGCTTCGCCCAGGATGGTGCGCAAGGACAGGCTCTCGGCAAGCTTCGAGCCGTGGCTCTCATAGTCGCGACGCCGCGCCCTGAGCGCTTCGACGTCGCTCCTTTTGGCGTCCAGTGCTTTCAGCTTTTCGGCCGCCTTCGCGCTGGCGCCGGCGGCGCTGCGATGCGCGGTTACGGCCTCGCCGTGCAGGCGCACGGACTGTTCTGCCTTCTGGCGCGCGGCGGACACGGCGGCGTCGACATCGACGAGTGACTGGACGATGCGCGCGCCCGCGAGCCTGACTGAGAGCGCTGCGATCGGCTCGCGCTGGCTATCGAGATCGCGCACGGCCTTCTCGGCGTCGAGATGTTCTGCAAACGCGGCGTCGGTCTTTGCCGCCGTTTGGAACGCCTTTTCCTCGGCGTCCAGCTTTGCCTTTGCTGTGCCCGCGGCCTTGGTCAATTCGGTTTGGCGCGTGATTGCGGCTTCGATGCCGCTCGACAGCGCGTCCCGGCTATCGAAGCCCTCGGCGAGCAATCGTCCGTCGCATACGGTGCGCTTGGTGCGGATCATGTCCTCGGCGGCCCGGGCATCCTCTTTCAGCTTGTCGGCGAGCCGGCGATAGAGCGACACGTCGAACAGATCGCGCAGGATCTTGAGCCGGTCTTCGGTCTTGGCGGTCAGGAACGTTTCGAACTTGCCTTGCGGGAGAAGTATGATCTGGCGGAACTGGGTCGCGCCGTAGCCCAGCAGCTCGATCACCTTCGCATCGACCAGCGTCACCTTGCCTTCGGCGAGAACTTTGCCGGGATTGGCGTCGTCGATGGCGGAGAGATCCATGCCGGTGACATCGAACAGCCAGGCTTTGTGCTTCTCTTCCGTCTCGCCGCCGCCGCGCTTCGACGGCCGCACCTGCTCGGGCCAGCGCACGATGCGGTACTGCTTGCCGCCCAGCTCGAAGACGAGTTCGACCTCGGTCATCAGGCCCGGATCGGCGTGGTCGGAGCGCAGGCTATTGGCGACTTGATCCTTGTTCGTGGCTTCGCCGAACAAGGCGAACGTCATCGCGCTGAAGATGGTCGACTTGCCCGAGCCGGTCGAGCCGTAGATGCCGAACAGACCACTGTCGAGGGCGGCACGGAAGTCGATGATCTGGCGGCCGGCATAGGGCCCCAAGGCCTGAAGTGTAAGGCGAAGCGGCTTCATCCGGCGGCCCCCTGACCGGTCACGCCGAGGAGTTCGCCGGCGACGATCGCGGTTTCGGCGGTGCTCGGCGGGGCGCCGCGGGTGAACTCGAGGAACTCGGCCACGACCTGGGCCGGATCGGTGGCGGCGGTTCGGCCGGGCTTGGCTGATTTGGTTTCGAGCCGCACGTCATCTCGCTCGTAGGTCATGGTTGCGTTCGGATAGATCTCGCGGATGCGCTTCATCGGATCGATCAGCCGCTCGGGATCGGTCAGGACGATTCTGATGAAGTCGTCCGAGGCGATTTTGCTGCCGCCTGCGAGGAGATCGAGAAGCCGGCCGCGCAACGTCCGCACGCGGCGTAGCGGAGAAAATGGAATGAGCTGCGTCGCGATCGATCCGTCGCGGTCGAGGTCGATGAGCACCATCGACTTATCGCAACCTTCTTCGTCGAAACCGAAGGCGAGCGGCGAGCCGGAATAGCGAATGCGGTCGCTGCCGATGACTTGGGGCCGATGCAGGTGGCCGAGGGCGACGTAGTGCGCGCCATCGAAGATGTCGGACGGAACCGTCTCGATGCCGCCGACGACGCGGCTCAGCGAGCGTTCGCTGTCGCTCGGCTCGGCGCCGGTGACGAAGGCATGGGCGACGACGACCCAGCGGGCGCCGGCAGGGACGTTCCGGCGCGCGGCCGCAACCTGTGCCGCCATGACGTCGGCAGGTGATTTGATCTCGGAGGTCGCGAAGCACTCGCGCGCCGCATACTCATAGGCGAACGGCAGCGCCGAGATGGCGACGGGGCCTTGGCCGTCGTCGAGAACGAGGGGATGTTCGTCCGCCATGATGGGGCCGCGCACCAGCGCCCGCCGCCGGTCCGCCAGCATCGCCATGGCGCCGATGCGGTCACCCGAGTTGTGGTTGCCGGCAATCAGCACGATCGCGGCTTCGGTCTCGCTGGCCACGCGGCGGATGAAGTCGTTGAACTGGCGCACCGCGCTCTCCGGCGGCGACGCGCGGTCGTAGATGTCGCCGGCGATGATCAGCGCGTCGGGCGCGTTGGCGACGATGGCCTGGAACACCTGATCCAGAACGGCGGCATGGTCGTCCTCCAGGGGCCGCCCCTCGAAGTGCCGCCCGAGATGCCAGTCGGCCGTGTGAAGCAGTCTCATGTTCGACCATCCAATGACTATACGTCTAGTTTTTAGATGGACGAACCGGCGGCGTCAAGCTAGCTTGCCGGGCCATGAACAGGCCGGAGCCCAATCAGGAGATGCGTCATGGCGCGATGGAGCGGTTGCGCTTCATCGATGCGCGGCTGTTCTGGGAAGCGCGGATCAATCGCGCCGATCTTCGCCAGGCATTTGCGGTTTCGCCAGCGCAGGCCGCCATCGATTTCCGCGAATACCTGAAACTGGCGGGCGCGCGGCGTGAAATACGACGACAGCGCCAAGGCTTATGTCGCGACGGCGCGATTTGCGGCCGTGTTCGGCCCGCCCGATGCGCGCGGTGCGCTGATGGAGCTGGCGATTGCCGGCGATCCGTTGGCGGCCATGTTGCCGAAGCTAGAACGACCCGCTGGACGCAGCCGTTGCGGCGCGTGTCAGACGTGCCGCGCGGGATGGCGAGCGGCTGCTGGTCGATTACCAGTCTTTCACGCGGCCGGAATCATCCCGCCGGTGGATCGCGCCGGCGCGGCTGATCAGTGACGGCGAGCGGTGGCATGCGCGGTCATGGTGTTTCGAGCGCGAGGCGTGGCGCGATTTCGTGCTGGCGCGCATCATCGACATTCGTGCCGCCGAGCAAGCGGGCGACCTGCCGCCAGACGCGGATTGGAACGAGATCGTCAAGATGGTGCTGCGGCCGGCCGAGCATCTTTCGGCAAAGCAGAAGGCGTCCGTCGCGCGCGAGTTCGCGATGAAAAATGGCCGCCTCGTCGTGCGCCTGCCGCGGGCAATGCGCATCTACGCACTCAGCCGATGGGGGCTCGATCGGCCGGGCGCGCGGCTGCAGTTGGTCGAGTAGCCGCTGAACCGTCGCGGCGCATATTCCTGAAAGAGACCGGCGATCGGCCGCGATTGCCTCGACGTGGCAGGCCATGGCAGATACCGTTAGAACGATCGCTTGGTGTTTCGACACACGAGAACCTTTGCCACATCGAGATCGCGTGCGCATCGGATAGTCTCTGGCGCGTTCCCGCAGACGTCACCCGGCAGGATCGCCCAACGCTCGAAGAGGTCGCCTTGAGCAAACCACTCGCCATCATCGTCGCACACGGATCGCCCTCGGTTCCGGTCCCGCTCGATCTCTGGATGAAAGTGCTCGCCGAGCGGGTCGCCGACTTGACGCCGCACTACCAAGTCAGCGGCGCGACGCTGGGGATGCGCCGTTCGCTCGAGGCCGAGCTTGCCAAGGCGCGTCCCGGCGAGCCGATCACGATTTATCCATTCTTCATGAGCGACGGCTGGTTCACGAAGGTCGAGTTGCCGCGTCGTGCGCGCGCAGTAAACAGCAATGACATGCACAGCCTGCCCGCATTCGGGTTGGATCAGCGCGTACCCGAGGTGTGCGCGCGCGTCGCCGAAGATGCGTTGCGGCGGCAGCGTCACGCGCCGGATGAGGCGGCGCTGGTGCTGGCCGCCCACGGGTCGATGAAGAACCCGGCGTCGGCCAATGCGGCGCGCGCGGTTCAGTCGGCCATCGTCGAAATGGGCTTGTTCGGTTCGGTCAGCCTGGGCTTTGTCGAAGAGCCGCCGTCGATCACCGAGGCAGCGGCTGGGCTCGGCCGGCGGCCCGCGGTCTGTCTGCCGCTGTTCGCCACGCGAGGGGGGCACGTCACCGGCGATATTCCCGATCAGCTCGCCGCGGCGGACTTCAGCGGCATCCTGCTCGATCCCGTCGGTGAAAGCGCCGGCGTCGAAGCGATCGTGGCCGATGCGCTCGCGCGGCATGCGCTGGAGCGAGGACGCTAGCTTTGATCGGACCGGTGGATCGCGAATGCGTTGCTGTCGGGCCGATCAAGATGCTCTAGAAGTATGGCGCTCGAGTAATTTCAATTGAACCATCGGGGCCGCAATGACCGATAGCCTGATCGTCGCCCGCAGCGGCCACCGCACGACGTTGACGCTGAACCGGCCCGAACGCGTGAACGCACTCGACGCCGCACTCGTCGAGGCGCTGCTTGCCGCGCTGGCAACGGCTGCTCGCGACGGCACGCGCATCGTCGTGTTCCGCGGCGCCGGCAAGGGCTTCTCCGCGGGCTTCGACTTCTCGGGTCTCGATACGCAGTCCGACGGCGATCTGGTGTTGCGCTTCATCCGGCTGGAGCAAGTGCTGCAAGCGGTATGGTCGGCGCCGTTCGTGACCATGGCCGTCGCGCATGGTCCGTGTTTTGGCGCGGCCGCGGACCTGATGGCGTCGTGCGCAATCCGCATTGCGTCCGATGACGCCAGCTTCCGAATGCCCGGATTGCGGTTTGGCATCGCGCTCGGGACCGCACGGCTGGCCCGTGTCATCGGCACCGATGCCGCGCGTTCGCTACTGACCACGAGCCGGATTTTCGATGCCGCCGAAGCGCAGCGCATCGGCTTTCTGACCGCCATCGCCGAACCGGGCAGGTGGCCGGAACTGATCGATGCCGCGACCGAGGATGCCGCGATGCTGCCTGACGCCAGTCTCGACCGCATGTTGCGGTTGACGCGCACGGACACGGGAGCTGCGGATCTTGCCGAACTCGTAGCCTCGCTCACCGAACCGGGACTGAAGCAGCGGATCACGGCGTACTTGGCGTCGCTGAAGCGGCGGGGTTGAGCGCGCCGCCGCCGCTACCAGTTGATCGGCGTTTCACGCTCGGACGACAACTTGCGATAGGGCAACCCGACGGTGCCTTCGCTGATGCGGCGCTTGAATTGAATAGTGCGGATCATCTCGCGGATGCGCGGTTGAATCTCGGTGCGCCAGCGGCGGCCGTTGAAGACGCCATAGTGTCCGACGCCTGATTGCACGTAGTGATAACGGTCGTTGACCGGCACGTTGGGGCAGAGATCGTGCGCCGCCTCGGTCTGGCCGAGCCCGCAGATGTCGTCGCGCTCGCCTTCGACGGTCATCAGCGCGGTATTGCGGATCGCAGCGCAATCGACGCGTTCGCCGCGGTGCATCAGCGTGCGATCGGGCAGCGCGTGCTCCTGGAACACGGACTTGACGGTGTCGAGGTAGAACTCCGCCGTCAGATCCATCACCGCGAGATATTCCTCGTAGAACTGCTTGTGCTGGTCGACGGGATCGTGGTCGCCCTTGACGAGGTTGTTGAACAGATCGACGTGGGCGTTGACGTGGCGGTCGAGGTTCATCGTCATGAAGCCGGTCAGCTGCACGAAGCCCGGATAGACGCGGCGCATGAAGCCGGCGTTGCCGAACGGCACATGCGAGATGACGTTGCGCTCGAACCAGGCGAGCGACTTTTCGCGCGCCAGCTTGTTGACCTTGGTCTCGTTGCGGCGCGTGTCGATCGGCCCGCCCATGAGCGTGAGCGAGGCCGGCTGGCAGGGATCGTCGCGCTTCGCCATCACGGCCGCCGCCGCGAGCGCGGGCACCGACGGTTGGCAGACGGCAATGACGTGGGTGTTGGGGCCGAGGAACTGCAGGAACTCGATGACGGTGTCGATGAAGTCGTCGAGCCCGAAGGTGCCGGCATAGAGCGGCACGTCGCGCGCATCGATCCAGTCGGTGATGTAGACGTTGTGCTCCGGCAGCATCGCCTCGACCGTGCCGCGCAGCAGCGTCGCATAGTGACCGGACATCGGCGCGATGATCAGCACCTTGGGGTCATAGCGCTTGCCCACGACGCGCTCATCGCGGTCGAAGTGCAGCAGACGGCAGAACGGTTTCGACAGCACGATCTCCTCGGCGATCGGCACCGGCAGTCCGTGCAGTCTGGTCTCCTTGATGCCCCACTCCGGCTTGCCGTAGCGGCGTGTGACCTGCTCGAAAACTTCGCAGGCGGCGGACATATTGCGCGCGAATTGGGTGCCGGCCATGGGATTGAAGGGCCCGTCGAACGCCCGGCGCGCGAACTTGGCGCCCATCCGCATCGGCGACATCCAGGCGTGCGCCGCTTCGTAAGCGTAATATTGCATGACCATCCCCCCGCCATTGCACTTCGCAAGTGCAGCATTCTATGTGCGGTGCAGGGAAGTCTCAAGCTCGTGAAATGGTTAATATTTATGCAGAGTGGCCGCGGTCGCGGCATCTATGTATTTTGCGCTGCAGCGTCGAGCATCTCGTCGAGCGCCTTGAAGTCGAGCGG
Organism: uncultured Alphaproteobacteria bacterium; assembly: GCA_963819775.1. GTDB lineage: Bacteria > Pseudomonadota > Alphaproteobacteria > Rhizobiales > Hyphomicrobiaceae > JAKAML01. Next base: position 141,087 of record CAWFXM010000008.1, on the reverse strand, counting down.
CTTCTGCAGGAAGCCGCGATAGTTGAGCCGGTATGTCCGGGCCAGTCCATCCGCCGCGCGGATGATCGGCGCGGCGGCGCCGCTGATGATGATCAGCGTCGAGCGTGTGGCGTGACCATCGAGGTAGGCAAGAAACTCGATGCCGTCGAAGTTCGGCATGTTGAGATCACACAGAATGAGATCGATCTCGGCGCCGTGAGCCTCGACGAGCTGCTTCGCGGCGGCGCCGTCGGCTGCGGTCAAAATGCGCGCGATCGACCTTTTGCGCAGTACGGATGCCAGAAGCTGACATTGGATCGGGTCGTCGTCGATGATCAACGCGCATGCGAAACCGTGAGCCGCCATAAAACGTCATCCTTGCGAAAGCCGAAAGTGTCGGACCGAAATGCCGGTCCTATCGTAGGCGGGTGCCCGTCCGGCCGGGCCAAAACAACGATCTATACGGAGTATAATATGATGTCGTGCGTCGCCGGGCATGTCCCCGGCTCCGAAGCGTGCGCAAGTTACAGGCTATGTGGCGGGTATGTCATTCCTGATCGCGAAGTTCGCTTCGATCGAGCACTCGAGCGACTTCGCGGTGGACACTAGCCAGCGATATTTTCAGTGTGATCGAGAAGTCCGGTCGAGACCGTTGCGACGATTATGAAACGGACTTGTCGATCATCACCTAGTTCAAAATCTGACCAAGCACATTTCGATCGCAACCCAGTGCGCGAAGTGCCCGACAACGAGACGACGAATGAGAGGCGACGCGCGCGTGGGCGTGTCTGTTCCGACGATCAGGCTGTGACGCGCGCATTCTGCCGGCGTAAATCGTCGAGTTGCGCCTGTGTATCCGCCAGTTGCCGTGCACAATGCAGGATGTGGCGCAGGTGAACCGGGAAAAGTGCCCAATTCACGGGTTTCGATTGGAAGGCGTTGGCGCCCAGTGCATAGGCTTCCTCGATGGCCTCGGCATCGGTGAGCGACGACAGCACGACGATCGGCAAACTGGCGAGGCGCGGTGTCGAACGGATCAGCGCGATCAGCCGGAAGCCGTCGATGCGCGGCATCGACAAATCGACGAGCGCCAATCCGAACGGTTCGCGCTCGAGCGCCTCGAGCGCCTCGACGCCATCGTTGGCGATGCGCACGTCGCAGCCAGCGCGCCGCAACGTCGAGGAGGCCAGCGACACGAAAATCGGATCGTCGTCGGCGACTAGCACACGCAACGGCTCAGTGGCGGAATGCAACTGCTGCATGACGCCTACCTCTCCAGCGTGACGGGTTGGCCGGCGCCCTTGATGCCATCTGGCACCGGAACCTCGGTATGGCCGTAATTGGTATTGAGCACGAGGTGGGGTCCGCCATAGAGGCGGATCTTGTCGGCGACGATCGCCGTGTAGGCCGACTGGTCGGCGATCGGACTGGTGGCGTCCACCTCCAACTCTCCTTTGGGAATGTAGATGGTTCCGATCAGCACGCGCGCGTCGTCGCTCAGGATCTTGTGCGTGAGCGTTTCGCTTTGCGAACGCGCGGAGAAGACGAGCAGACCCGCCATCGGTCCGGTGGTCGGCGCCTTGAGCGAGATCGTCGATCCGCGCTCGAAGGTCAGGCTGGCGGATGTGCCGATGAAGAACAACCCGGCCGCCTCCGCCGTCAACGAGCCGCCGTCCTTGACGGTGAGGGCCTTGTCCTTGATGACGAAGATGCCGTCCCGCAGCGTGACGCGCGCGCCGTTTCTGATCTCGAGCCCGCAGTAGGTGCCGGGGTCGAGGATCGCGTCGGACGAAATGCGTGTCGGCTTTGCCGGATCGCAAGGGGCGAACGTGGGTTCGGGCCGGTCCAGCAGCGGATCGTCGAAGCTCGGGCAATCGACCAGGGGCTGCGGGATTGAAATTGCCCGGTCCGCCATCACTGCCGCCGCGCGAGCAGATGAAGGTCGCCGTCAGATTTGCGCTGTTTTTCGACTTCAACCCATTGTTGTGGGCCGAATTGGAATAGACGGCGCAGTTCTGGCCGGTGACTCGGGCATTTTTCTCGAGTGAGATCGTGCCGCCCTCGTGCGGATTGAGGCCGAGAACGCAGATATTCGGCTTGCCGACGATGCGGGCGACGGCGCGCGCCTCCACTTGCGGAAGGTTGAGGCCGAACACGTCGCCGAAGGCTGAAGTGAACGGGCGGGTTGCAGTCACTTCGACCTGGATCGGGTCGCGCGTGACGGCAGTGGCGACCGATGGCGGGGCGCCGCCGGATTGGCCGGTACGGATCTCGACGTGGCGTGCGACCACAGCCTGGGCGATGGCCGGCAGGCTCTCGTATTTGGTGTCGGTGAGGCTGAGTTCCTTGGCGGCGGCCAGGGCGCCGGCATCGACCGCGCCTTGTATGATAGCGCGTTCCCTGAGATATCGCGCGTGGTCGATGCTGCTTCCGGCCGCCAGCAGGATGACCGGCAGGAACATCGCGAACTTGAGGGCGATCACGCCGACATCGTCCGAGCCAAAGCGGCGCAGGCGCTGCTGCGGGCGCTCTGAGTTCGACGAGGGGTGCAGCGAGTTCATTGCGGTAGGGGCCTTTTGCATGCCGGTATAAGACCACACGTTAGCTCAATAAGATTTTATGGAAATCGGATTGAATGGATGTGGTGGACGCTTTGTAAACTGCAGTCCCATTGCGCGGCGGCGCGGGCGTGAAAGAGGGGTTTGAAATAGGAAACGCGATTTAAACCATCGCCGGCGCATAAATCGATTTGTATGTGTTCCTTGGTGCGGGCAATGTCGTGAAGCGTTGGTTCGATCGTTCCATCAGCAACAAGCTCGCGACCGTCGTGCTGGTGGCCGTCATCCCGTCGGTGCTTCTGGTGTCGGTTTTCGGCGCGTGGCGCGAGGCCGGCCGGCAGCTCGTTTCGAAGCAGATCGAACTCAACGGCATCGCCTCCGCGCTCGCCGCGACCGTCTCCGAGCCGCTGGCGACGGGTAGTCAGCGCCAAGTTGCAAATGCGCTCAAGGGCATCGGCGCAATTCCCGGTCTCACCTACGTCAGCGTCGCCAACGATGTGGGCGCTACGGTCTTTCAATTCGGTGCCGGGATCGTCGTCGGCGGGGATCGGTCGAGCGAAACGGTCTTCAATCTGCGCACGTATCCGGTCGAGGTTCCGGTGACGCATGCGGGTCGCCGCATCGGCGCACTGACGCTCATCGCCGATATTTCAGAGGTGAGCGCGGCGTTCATCCGCAGTCTCGCCGCGGCGCTACTGGCCGGCGCGGTATCGGCGCTCGCCGGTATTCTCGCGTCACGCAGCATGCAGCGCGCGATCACCTCGCCCATTGGCCAGCTCACCGAAGCGATGCGCGAGGTGCGGCTCAGCAAAGACTACGGCCGCACCGTTGCGCGCACCAGCCACGACGAGACCGGCGCGCTGGTCGAAGCCTTCAACGCGATGCTGCGCGAGATCAACACCCGCGATGCAGTGCTCGCCGAGTACAGCCAGGGCCTGGAACGGCAGGTCGGCGAGCGGACGCGGGATCTGGTCGCGGCGACGCGGACGGCAGAACAGGCCAACGCGGCGAAGTCGGAATTCCTCGCCACCATGAGCCACGAAATCCGAACGCCGATGAACGGCATTCTGGTGATGGCGGAGCTGCTGGCGGCCAGCGAATTGTCGCACCGCGCGCAACGTCATTGCGAGGTGATCCTGCGCTCGGGGCAAACGCTGCTGTCGATTATCAACGACATCCTCGATTTGTCGAAGATCGAGGCGGGGCGGCTCACGCTGGAAAGCGTACCGATCGATCCGGCCGGAATTGTCGACGACGTCGTGAAGCTGTTCTCGGAGCGTGCGGCGTCGAAGAATCTCGAGCTAGCGGCTTATGTCCATCCCGAGGTGGCCACGCGCGTGATGGGCGACCCGGTGCGGTTGAGCCAGATCCTGTCGAACCTCGTCAATAATGCGCTGAAGTTCACCGAGACCGGCGGTGTCGTGGTCCGGCTGGAGCCGGCATCGGGCGGCGGCGCGAGGCTGCGGTTCAGCGTGACCGACAGCGGCATCGGCATCCCAGAGGACAAGCTGGCGTCGATTTTCGAACCGTTCACGCAGGCCGAGCAATCGACGGCCCGCCGTTTCGGCGGCACCGGCATCGGCTTGACCATATGCCGCCGCCTGGTCGATGCCATGGGCGGCGTGCTGCGGGTCGAGAGCCGGAGCGGCGAGGGTTCGACGTTCAGCTTTGAATGCGATGTCGAGGTGGCGAGCCCTGCAGCCGCACAGATTGCGCCCACGGGCCTCGACGGCTGCGCCGTGTTGATGATGCCGCCGGGGCCGGTCGCGACGGCGCTCGGGTGGCTGTGCGGCGAGATCGGTCTGGCGGTGGTGGGGCCAGCGCACGGCAATGACCAGTTGCCCGGCGCGGAGGGCGTGCGGATCGTGTTCGCGCACGCGGACCGGCTTGCCGACCGCGATGATGCCGCGTGGTCGTTCGGCGGCCCGGTCGTCGGGCTGTCGCGTATCGGCGACGCGCAGGGTCAGCACCTCGTCAAACTTGGCGTCGTGCGGGATATGCTGGAGTTGCCGTTCGATTGCCGCGATGTGCGGCGAACGATCGCGCGCGCACTCGGCGCCGTTGATGTGGAGCCGATTTCGCGCGTGACCGTTGCCGGCGGCTCCGCGAATGCGCCCGTGTCGTTCGCGGGCGCGCGGATTTTGGCCGCCGACGACAGCGCGATCAATCGCGAAGTTCTCATCGAGGCACTGAGGCGCCTCGGTGCTGGCGTGACGTGCGTGGAGGACGGCGCGTCGGCCGTCGCGGCGATCAAGGCCGAGCCGTTTGATCTCGTGTTCATGGATGGCAGCATGCCCGTTCTCGATGGCTTCGAGGCGACGCGCGCCATTCGTGCCTGGGAGGCGGACACAGGCCGTCAACCCATGCCCGTCGTCGGGCTAAGTGCGCATGTGATCGGCAGCCGCTCGGAGCTGTGGCGCGATGCCGGCATGTCGGATTTCATCACCAAGCCGTTCACGCTCGAAGCCATCCGGAGCTGTCTCAGGCGCTGGGTTGCGGTCGAGCAAATCGCGCATACTGTGCCGGCGAAATCGGATGAAGCGACGGTGGCGGGCTCCGACCGCTCACCTGTTCTCGACAGCAGCGTGCTGCAGTCGATCCGCGAAATGCAGGCGCCGGGTGACGATCTGGTTCAGCGCGTGACGGACCTTTATGCCGAGCACGCGCCGCGGCTGCTGGAGCGGCTGGCCGATTGCGCGATGAACCCTGGCGATGCGCCGGCGCTGGCGGCGGCGGCACATGCGTTGAAGTCGCTCAGCCGCAATGTCGGCGCGGTGCGGGTGGGCGATCTTTGCGGTGCGATCGAGGCGGCGGCGCGTGCCGGCAGCGATACCGCGGCCGACCCGGCCGGAGAGATCGAGACGGCGCTGCGCGAAACGCTCGCTGCGCTGGAGCATGAGCGGGCGACAGGTAATGTGGCCGGAGCGCGAGCAGGCGCCGTGACTTGCCTGTGCGGTACCGATGGCGCAGCAGGCCGCCGCGTCAGCGCGATAGAACAGTAGTACACGATCCGTTCACACGAGACCGTAATCGCGATCGAGTGATCGGATGAAAGTGCTCCAGACTTCCGGCTTCCACTGGATCCTTATCAGACCGGTTTATCGCAACTGCGATGCCGTCCTATAGGATGAAGCACCAGCGACGGCGGGGATCAGCGTTTCGATCACCTTGGCGGACATCACGACGCCGGGCAGCCCGCGCCGGGGTGAGTGCCCGCGCCGACGAGGTAGAGACTCTCCATGCCCTCGCGCCTTGTTGTGGAAGCGGAACCACGCGGACTGGGTGAAGTAGGGCGCGATCGAGAAGCCGGCGCCAGCGACGCTGAGGTAGCGGTCCTTCGAAATCGGCGGGTGTCATGTAGAAATCGGAGGTGATCGTACTCGGCCAGCCCCGGCAACATCGTGCGATCGAGCGCGTCGACGATGCGGTCGCGCAGCTTCGGGCCTTCGACCGACCAGTCGATCGGCGCGTCGAGGTTCGGCACGGGGCACAGCACGTAGAAGCTGTCGCAACCCGGCGGCGCGAAGCTCGGATCGGTCGCGGTCGGCCGGTGCACGTAGAGCGAGAAATCCTCCGACAGCGATTTGCGCCTTGAACATGTCGTGCCAGCAGCTCGCGATAGCGCGGCCCGAGCCAGATGGTGTGGTGGGCGACATCGGGATACTGGCGGCGGGTGCCGAAGTAGAGCACGTAGAGCCCCATCGACAGCCGCGACGTGCGCTTGACGCGCGCGCCGACGCGACTGCGCGCTTCGGCGGCACCATGGCGCCGATAGAGGTGCATCGGGTCGGCGTTGGAGACGACGATGTCGGCAGCGGATGCTCGTCGCCGTTGTCGAGCCGACACGCCCTCGGCGCGGTGCCTTCCATCGACGACGATCTCCGCTACGGTGGTCTTGGGCGCATCTCGATGCCCGCCTCGCGCATCAGCTCGCCCGAGCGCGGCCACCAGCGCGCCGGTGCCGCCCATCGCGAAGTACACGCCCCACTTGCGCTCGAGGAAGTGGATCAGGCCGTAGATGCTGGTGGTATCGAACGGATTGCCGCCGACGAGCAGCGGCTGGATCGAGAACGCCTGCGCAGCTTCGGGTGCTCAGGTAGTTGACGTCACGAGCTGCCAGACGGTGCGGTAGGCGCGAGTTCGCACCAGCCGCGGGATCTGGTCGAACATCGTCGCGGAATCGTGGAACGGCTGGTCGGCGAGCTCGGTGAAGCCGGCGTCGAACAGCTTGCGCGAATGCTCGACGAGGCGGAGATAGCCGTCGGCGTCCTCGGGCGAGATGCGGCGGATCTCGGCCAGCGTATCCTCGATGGTGCCGCCGTAGTCGAACGTGCTGCCGTCCTGGAAGCGGAAGCGATACCAGGGCGACAGCGGGACGAAGTTCGACGTAGTCGGCGCGCGATTTTCCGAACAGCTCGAACAACTCGTCGAACAGGAACGGCGCGGTGATGACCGTCGGGCCGGCGTCGTGGCGGAAGCCCGTCGCGCTCGAACACCTGCGCGCGTCCGCCGAGGCATCGAGCCGTTCGATCAGCGTGACGCGATACCCCTTGGCGCGCAGGCGCAGCGCCGCCGCCATGCCGCCGAAGCCGCCGCCGACGACGATGGCGTGGGGGGCGGTGTCGCTCCGGCCGGTCACGTCGCTGAGGAGCCTGGCGTCGTCGATCGTTCTGTTCGCGATGTTCAAGTCATCACCCGTCGTATCTCGCCTCGAAGTTCAGCCGGCGTCTCCGACCAGTCGTGCGGTCGCGAGATCACCCAGCGTGCGGCTGCCGGTGCAGAAGCACGCAATTCTGAGTTGGTCGACGATGCCCGACAAGGTGCGTGCGAGCGCTGCGCTGCCGTCGAGGGCTGGCGTCAGCAGCCCGGCCGCGATGCCCGCCATGTCGGCGCCGATGCGAATGGCCTTGGCGCAATCCAGCCCGTCACGGATGCCGCCGGAGGCGACGATAGTGGTGCCGGGACAGGCTGCCCGCACGGCGCGGACGCAGGTGGCGGTCGGGATGCCCCAGTCGCGGAAAGCGAGCCCCAGGGCGCGGAGTTGCTCGGTCGGTGCGCGTTCGGCCTCGACAGCGGCCCAACTGGTGCCGCCGGCGCCGGCGACGTCGATCACCGAGACGCCGGCATCGACGAGCTGGCGTGCGACGCGGCCCGAAATTCCCGCGCCGACCTCTTTGACTACGATGGGGAAGGTGACCGATGCCGCGATGTGGCCGATGGCCTCGAGCAGGCCGGTCCAGTTGGTGTCGCCGCCCGACTGCACCGCTTCCTGCAGTGGATTGAGGTGGATGATGAGGGCATCCGCCTCGATCATGTCGACGGCGCGCCGCGCCATGTCCACGCCGTTCCAGGACAAGAGTTGCGCGGCACCGAAATTGGCGAGGATCGGCACGTTCGGCGCTGCCCGCCGAAGTTCCGGACCAAACCCGTCGAGGCCGCCCGCCTCGAGCGCGACACGCTGCGAGCCCACCGCGAACGCGAGACCCAGTTCACCGCAGGCGCGGGAGATGCTGTCGTTGATGACGGCCGAGCGGGTGGTGCCGCCGGTCATCGAGCTGACCAATAGCGGCGCGCTCACCGTGCGGCCGAGAAACCGTGTCGATAGATCGACGTCCGCGAGGGCGATTTCGGGCAACGCCACATGCTCGAAGCGGATCAGCTCGAACCCGCTGGTCACGCTACGCGCGGCAACATCGCGGTTGAGCACAATGTCGATGTGCGCGTCTTTGCGTCCGCTGATTTCGCCCACTGCCGCCGTTCCCGCCGTGCCCTTGGAGCTGTTCGATGTGATCTAGTTCGACGTCGTTCACCTTATACATTCACGCGGCCGTTCTGGATCGCCTTTATCGCGGGCGATTTACTGTAGCGCGTGCCGGACTTGTTCGAGGCCGGCCGAAGTGCGGTGCGCGACCGTGCATCGGCAACGCCGATGAGGACGTGTTGCTGAGGAGTGGCGATGTATCGCGACCGGGTTGAAAGCTGCTCTGAGCCGCCCGCCAGACCGCATGGAGCCACGGGTGTCGGCGGGCTGACGGCGCAACTGGAGGCACGTATCGAAGCGATTTGCGCGGCAACGCCGGCGGGCTCGCAACGGCTGCAGGAGGCCATGCGCTGCTCGGTGCTGGCGCCTGGGAAGAGGGCGCGGGGATTGCTCACGATGCTGGTCGCCGAGAGCTGGGGGCGGCGGCCGGATCTCGCCCTCGATATCGCCGTCGCCATCGAGATGATCCATAGCGCATCGTTGATCCTCGACGATCTGCCGGTGATGGACGACACCGCCGTTCGCCGCGGAAATCCGGCGTGTCACGTCGAATATGGAGACGCGACGGCGATCCTGGCGGCGGTCGCCATGTTGAGCCAGTCTTTCGCCGTGGTGGCCAACGACAGCCGGCTGTCGGCGGACAAGAAAATCGCGCTCGTCGATGTCCTGAGCCGCGCCATCGGCCCTGACGGCATGACCGGCGGGCAGGAGACCGACCTCAATCCGGTGTCCGCCGCGCCGGGCGTTCTGGATCTCGAACGCATGTACGCGGCCAAGACCGGCGCGCTGTTCGAGGCGGCGGCACTGGCCGGAACCGATCGTGGCAGGTATCGATGGCCCGCGGCGCGCGCTGATGGCCGATTTCGGGATGCGACTGGGGCTCGGATTTCAGGCGCTCGACGATCTGGCCGACGCGGACGAGGATTGCGCGAGCCTGGTCAAGCTGCTGGGCCCCGGTCCGGCGAGAGCGCGCGCGGAGGGTCACATCGCCGTGGCGCGCGAATGTCTCGAGGCGAGCGGCGCGGAAACGGCGGCGCTGGCCCACTATGTGGACACTCTGGTAGCCTTGATGCATCAGAAAACCGCCGCCGAGTTCGAGCGGTGATCGGCGCGGCGCTGCGGACGGGAGAGTGGAGATGCCGGTAACGACGGCGCGCAATGGCGGCGAAGCGGTGGGCGATCGCCGCGACGAGGCGCGGCGTCAGGGGCGCATCGGGCTCGGGCTGGCGGCTGCGTTGATCGTGGCGTGGCTGGCACTGCACATCGCGACGGTCTTCTTTTATCCCTGGACGCCGTTGTCGGTGGTTGCCGCGCCGCTGCTGGTCGCGATGCTGTGCTGGCTTTACGTCGGCCTGTTCATCGTGGCGCACGACTGCATGCACGGATCGCTGGTGCCATTCGCGCCGCGCGTCAATCGGGCCGTCGGCCGGTTGTGTCTATGGCTCTATGCAGGGTTCGATTTCGACCGGCTCAACAAGGAGCATCATCTGCACCACCGTCATGCAGGGACGGAGCAGGATCCCGACTTCGACGCCGCCACTCCGACAGCTTCTGGCGCTGGTACGTGAAGTTTTTCAACTCACTATGTCTCGTGGCGGGAGATCATCGTCATATCGGTGATCGTCTGGTTCTATCTGCTGGTGCTCGGTGCGCCGGTCGTCAATCTGTTGGTGTTCTGGAGCCTGCCCGCGATCCTGTCGTCGCTGCAGCTCTTCTATTTCGGCACCTATCTGCCGCATCGGCCGACGGACGAGCCGTTCCAGGACCGACATCGCGCGCACTCGAGCACGTACTCGTGGTGGGTGTCGCTGCTGACCTGCTTCCATTTCGGCTACCATCACGAGCATCACGTATCGCCGTCGACACCGTGGTGGCGTTTGCCCGTGGTGCATCGCGCTGGGATCGTGGCTCAGCCCGAGGCCTGATCGCGCCCTTGTTCGCGGCCTTGGCCGAGGCCGGGATGGGTCCAGAGGCCGTGCCGCGAGGTGGGGGCGGGGTCGCGCGCGATTCCCGACAGCATCGCCCGGACGAGACCGCGCGTGACGCCAGCGAGCTTTCCGGCGGCGCCGACGCGGGCCCGCGTATCCCATGCCGTGGCGCCGCGACGGCGCACGACGCCGCCGATGTCGCGGTACACGTTGCGCGCCGAGGCGACCGCCCAGGCCGAGCGGAACGGCAGATAACGAATGCCGCGCGCGGCCGAAGCGTAATAGGTGTCGGCGACGTCGAGCAGCCGCGCCACGACGCCGAACAGGGCCGCGCGATGCCGGGGGTCGGCGAGGTCGGTGTCGGAAAGTCCCGCCTCGGCGATCCAGTCGGCGGGAAGATAGACGCGGCCGGTGGCGGCATCGGCCACGACGTCGCGCGCGATGTTGGTCAACTGGAACGCGATGCCGAGATCGGCGGCGCGGTTGAGCGCGTCAGTGCCGCGCGCGCCCATGATCATCGCCATCATGACGCCGACGACGCCGGCCACGTGATAGCAATAGGTGAGCGTGTCATCGAGGCTTTCGTGGCGGCGGCCCTCGACGTCCATGCGGAAGCCTTCGATCAGCTCCATCGGGTGGATGGCGGGGATATCGTGCCGCTGCACGACACGTTGCAGCGCGACGAATACAGGATCGGTGGCCCGGCCGGCGAGCGCATCGCGGGTCATGCGTTCGAGCGTGTCGAGGTTGGCGTCGCGGTCGGCCTGCGATGGAGGGGCGCCGCCACGGGCGAATCCGAGCTCCTGGTCGTCGATGACGTCGTCGCAATGCCGGCACCACGCATAGAGCATGTAGGCGCTGGCGCGGGTTGCCGGATCGAACAGCCGCGCCGCACCGGAAAAGCTGATCGAGCCGCGCTCGATCAATTGGCGGCTCAGTGCGACGATCTCGTCTTCGGTCTTCATCACAAGGTCCGTCATGCCGGGCTGGGCCGATATCGGGGGCACCAACTGTCAATGATGATGGACAATCGAGTGTGTCACAGTCAAGTTATGGTGCCGTCCGGGTGATCGCACCCGCCGGTCGCGGACGTCCGTGCCGCGCACGTCGAAAACAGCCGCTCGATGGACAGAGGAGCCGATGCGACCCGTTTTTCCCTTCACCGCCATCGTCGGCCAGGACGACCTCAAGCTTGCACTGCTGCTCGCGGCCATCGACCCGTCGCTCGGCGGCGTGTTGGTCCTCGGCGACCGGGGGACGGGCAAGTCGACCGCCGTCCGCGCGCTGGCGGCGCTTGCTGCCGCCGATCCCGGCCGTAGCCGGGTGCCCCTACAATTCGATCCCCGAGGGCGCGGGCCAAGCCTGCGTGCCGGGCTGCCCGTCATGCTCCGGGACGGGTAGCCGCGAAGAGGTCATGATCCCGGTGCCGGTGGTCGATCTGCCGCTCGGCGCGACGGAGGACAGGGTGGTCGGCGCGCTCGATCTCGAGCAGGCGCTGGTGCGCGGCGAGAAGCGGTTCGAGCCGGGTCTTCTGGCGCGCGCGAACCGCGGGTTTCTCTATATCGACGAGGTCAACCTGCTCGAAGATCATCTCGTCGATCTGTTGCTCGACGTGGCGGCTTCGGGAGAAAACGTCGTCGAGCGCGAAGGCATCAGTATCCGGCATCCGGCGCGGTTCGTGCTGGTCGGCAGCGGCAACCCGGAAGAGGGGGAGCTGAGACCGCAGTTGCTCGACCGCTTCGGGCTGATGGTGAACGTGGGGACGCCGCGTGACGTGCCGAGCCGGGTCGAGGTGGTGCGCCGGCGCGACGCGTTCGAGCGCAATGGCGGAGCGTTCGTCGAGAAGTTTGCCGGCGAGACCGAACGGCTCCGCATCAGGATCTCGGCGGCGTGCGCGCTGCTGGACACCATCGAGGTGCCCGACCGGACGCTGGAACGGGCGGCCGAGATCTGCGTCGCGCTGGGGACAGACGGACTGCGCGGCGAGCTGACGCTGATCCGCGCGGCGCGGGCGCTGGCGAGCTTCGAGGGTGCGGCATCGGTCGGATTGGCGGAGTTGCGCCGTATCGCGCCGCTTGCGCTCAGTCACCGGTTGCGCCGCGATCCGCTGGACGAGGCGGGCTCGGAAGCGCGCGTTGCGCGGGCGCTGGGCGAGGTGTTCGGCGCGGACGCAATAGTCGGAATGTGACGAGGTGGCCGTGCTAGCGCGAGTTCCAGGTCACAACGACGCCAAGCCCGGAGGGGGCCCAGAGCGCTGGCGGCTGGCATGTCGCGCGGCCGAACTCTGCGCCATCGATCCGGCGGGACTGGGCGGTGTCCACGTCAAGGGACGGGTGGGACCGGCGCTCGGCGCTTGGCTCGATGTGCTCCGCCGCGATGCACGGGCGGCGCCGGTCGTCAAAACCGCGGCGGGCGTGCAGGACGACCGGCTGATCGGCGGACTGGATCTGGCTGGAACGCTGGCCGCCGGCCGGCCAGTGCTCGAGCCCGGGCTGATGTCGCGCGCCGACGGCGGAGTGCTGATCGTCACCAGCGCGGAGCGGCTATCGCGCGGCACCGCGGCGCGCATCGCGTCCGTACTCGACACGGGTGTCGTCAGCGTCGCCAGGGACGGCGTGTCGATGGTGCTGGCGGCTCGCTTCGGCGTCGTGCTGCTGGACGAGGGTGACGAGGACGACACGCCGCCGCCCGCGGCGCTGCTCGACCGCATGGCGTTTCGCGTCGATCTCGGCGGGTTGTCGCGCTCGGATGTCGGCGCGGATCACGCCAGGCCGGAACGGATCGATATGGCGCGCGCCGCGCTGGCCGGGATCGCGGTGCCGGACGGCGTGATCGCGACGCTGTGCGAGGCAGCAGCGGCGTTCGGGATCGCATCGCCGCGGGCCGTTCTGCTCGCAGTGCGCGCCGCGTGTGCCATCGCCGCGTGTGACGGCAAGGCGGAAATCGATGCGGATGCGGCGCGGGAGGCGGCCGTGCTCGTGCTGGGGCCGCGTGCCGTTGCAGCTCCGCCGCGACCTCTCGATGACGATGGAGACAGCGAACCCACGTCCGATCCTCCGGCGGAGGGGGAGCAACCGCCACCCGAGAAGGACAGCGAAAATCGAGACAGCACCAGCGCGGACGCCCTGACCGAGAGTGTGGTCGAGGCCGTGCGGGCCGTGCTGCCTGAGGACCTTCTGGCCGGCTTGTCGGCGGCGAACGCCGCCGCGGGAGCAGGAGGCGGCCGCGCAGCGATCAAGGTGGCGAGCAAGAACCGCGGCCGGCAGATCGGCGCTCGGCCAGGGACGCCGCGCGGCGGCGCCCGGCTCGATGTGCTGGCGACGCTGCGCGCGGCGGCGCCGTGGCAGAGACTGCGCAATACCGCGGGCGTCGATGACGGCTGCGCGGCGCGGCGCATCGCCATCCGCCGCGACGATTTTCGCATCCGCCGCTTCGAGCAGGCGAGCGAGACGGTGACGATTTTCCTGGTCGATGCGTCCGGGTCGGCCGCGCTGCACCGGCTGGGCGAGGCCAAGGGCGCGGTCGAATTGCTGCTGGCCGATTGTTATGTTCGCCGCGACAGCGTGGCGCTGATTTCGTTTCGCGGCACGTCGAGCACGCTCGAGCTGCCGCCGACGCGGTCGTTGACGAGGGCCAAGCGGGCGTTGTCGGGGTTGCCGGGCGGCGGTGGCACGCCTCTGGCGCACGCACTGCTTCAGGCCGGCCAACTGGCGGATGATGCGCTGCGCCGCGGTGTGGCGCCTGCCATCGTGATCCTGACCGATTGCCGCTCGAACGTCGCGCTCGACGGCGGCGGAGGGCGGGCGCGGGCGGAATCCGACGCGCTCGATGCCGCTCGCGTGCTGGCGCGTGCCCGCCTGCCGGTGCTGCTGGTCGACACCGCGCCGCGCCCGCAACCGTTTGCCACCGTGCTGCAAGCCGCACTGCGCGCGCGGTATCTGGCGCTGCCGTTCAGCGATAGCCGTCTGGTGGCGGATGCCGCCCGCGCGCTGTCGGCTGGACCAGCGCCGCTTGCCAGCCGCTGATCCGGAGGGCGCCATGCTGAGTTGGACGCGAGATGGGGTGGACTGGCCCAATCGCCATGCCAGCCGTTTCGTCGAGGCTGCGGGCCTCAAGTGGCACGTGCAGATCGCGGGCGAGGGGCCGGTGCTGCTGCTGGTGCACGGCACCGCGGCGTCGACGCATTCGTGGCGCGATGTGCTGCCGCTGCTGGCCCGCCGGTTCCGTGTGGTCGCCCTCGACTTGCCGGGCCACGCGTTCACCTCGGCGCCAGTGACGGCACAGGGCTGGACGCTGCCTGGCATGGCCGAGGCCGTGGCCGGCCTGACGACGGCGCTCGGCGTCGCGCCCGAGGTGGTCGCCGGGCACTCGGCGGGGGCGGCGATCCTGGTGCGGGCGACGCTCGATGGGCGCATCGCGCCGCGCCGCATCATCAGTTTGAATGGGGCGCTGCTGCCGTTTCATGGCGTCGGACGGCACGTATTCCCGACCATGGCGCGGTTGATGTTTCTCAATCCGGTGATGCCGGCGATCTTCGCCTGGCGGGCCTCGCATGGCGTCGTCGTCGATGACCTGATCGAGAGCACGGGATCACGGATCGATGCGGCGGGGCTCGCGATCTACCGCCGTCTGATGGCGGATCGCGGCCATGTGGGCGCGGCGCTGAGCATGATGGCGAGTTGGGACCTCGAAGCGCTGGAGCGCCTGCTGCCCAAGCTCGCGACGCCGCTCGCGCTCATCGTCGGCAGCAACGACAAGGCGATACCGCCGCGCGACGCGGATCGCGTGCGCGCGCTGGTTCCGGCGGCAGCCGTCCACAGCATCGCGGGGCTCGGCCATCTCGCGCACGAGGAGCGGCCGGCGGACGTGGCGCAGCTCATCGACGCGATCGTCCGCGGGGAGGCGGTGGCGGCCGATGCATCTCACCAGAACTGACGCGGCATGCGGAACGGCAGCATCAGCTTGACGATGCGCGTGCGGAAGCGCTCGAGCGACAGGCTTTCATGCATGGCGAGCACGGTCTCGCCGCCGAGCCGCGTGGCAACCTTCGAACGCGCGTAGAAGGGCGTATCCTCCAGCGTCTTGACCACGCGCGCGGGCTCGGCGTTGTCGGCGCGCGTGCCGCGCTCGACCTTCCAGACGGGACTGCGCGGGAGTTGTACGTTGCGCGTCGGTTCGAGCGTGCCGACGGCGCCGGTCTTGTCGGCGATCAGCGTCAGCGCATCCTGGCGGCCGTCCGGCAGCGTCACCTCGTAGAGCAGCGTCGAGCCGCGTCCGTGCGTCGCCCGGCACCAGTCCCAGCGGCTGAAACCGTGCTCCAGCGGCTCCACGCCGAAGTTGGTGTCGAAGTAGCCCGCACCACTCCATTTGATTGCCGGGTTGTCGAGTTCCACCTCGATCCGGGCAAGCGGAGCAATGGGCCACCAGTGGTGCCGGCCGTTGGGGTGGAGGTCGAATGCCTCGCCGGTCAGCGCCGTCGGCAGCAGCCGGATGCGGCCGCGGATCTTGCTCGGGATCGGACTCGTCGTCTCGTCGACCATGATTTCGAGGCCATTGCCGCCCCACCACATGTGACTAGGTCCGATCGCGAGCGCCGAGGTGCTGCGCCGCAATGCGCTGCGGCGGCGTTCGGTCATCGCCCAGCGGTTGCTGCGGGGGCCATACAGTGCAACGTTGATCGCGCAGTGGTCCTCGGGCTCGCCGCGGCCAGACCATGCGTAATAGGGTGAAAACACGCTGCCGATGAAGGCGATCAGCGTGATCGCGTGCTGGCCGTCGTCGCTGAGCCCATCGACGTACCACCAGGCATAGCCCCCCGGCGGGACCGGCTTGGAGAAGTCAGGTCCTGCAGCACGCTCTCCGCGGCGAGACGTCCCGAAAGCGCCGCCATCGGCACCCCAGCTCCCGGGTGCGCGCTGCCCCCCGCCAGATAGAGCCCCGCCATGCGCGTCCGCGAATGCGGTCTTTTGAAAGACGCCATCCAGCCGTGTGAGGCCATCCCGTAGATGGCTCCCCCCGTCCCGGGAAACAGCGCCGCGAAGCCCGAAGGGGTCGTCGTGACGATCGTGGCCGGATCGGCTGTGAGCGTCAGCCCACATGCGGCCAAGCGGCTGGTCATGCGTTCGCGACATCGGTCGATCTCCTCGGGTGCGATCCAGTCCTGCGGTCCACGGCCAGAACGGCCTTCGCCGTTGGCCGGTGCGTTGATGAGACAGAGCAGCCGTTCGCGCTCACCGCTTGCGGCGGACACGAGGCCGTGGTCGTCGCGATCCTGCGCGCAGATGTAGACGGTCGGGTCGGCCGGCATGCGCTGGGCGGAGAACAGGTCGGCGAACTCGCGCTGGTAGTCGCGTGAAAAGAAGACCGAGTGGCGGAGCAGCGGAAATCCGCTCGATTGGGCGCGCATGGCGAAGGTGACGGCGGAAAGCGATGGCGCGTTGCGGGCATGCCCGGCGAGCGCGTGCGACGCGGCCTGTCCGGCGAGCCCGAGCGCGAGCGCGTTCGCGTCACCGTTGAAGACGACGGCGTCGGCCTCGATCCGCTCGCCGGTCGCGAGGATGACGCCGGATGCGCGGCCGCTGGCATCGGCTGCAATTTCTGCAACGTGTGCGCCATAGCGGATCGTCGCGCCGGAACTCGTGGCGATGCCGGCGAGGGCGACGGCGATGCGGTGCATGCCGCCTTCGACGAGCCAGACGCCGGTCTGCTCGACATGCGCGATCAGCATCAGCGTCGAGGGTGCTTCGAAGGGCGACGAGCCGACGTACGTCGCGTAGCGCCCGAACAGCTGGCGCAGGCGCGGATCTTTGAAGTAGCGGCCGAGCTCGGACCACATCGTCGCCATGGGGTTGGTTTGCGTGAAATTGCGCAGACCCGACAGGCCGAGGCGTCCGACGAGGCCCGGCATCGACGGCTGCGGCGCGGCGAGGAAGGTGCGCTGGAGCGCGACATAGGTTTGGCGGGCGGCGCGGCAGAAGGCGAGGTAGCCGCGCGCTTCGGCTGCGCCCGCGAATTTTCCGATGGAATCGGCCGATCTGTCGGGATCGGCAAAGAGGTCGAGGCGCTCGCTCTCGCTCCAGGCGTGCCGAGCCAGCGTCTCGACGGGAACGAGGCGGACCGCGTCGTCGAGATTGCGGCCGACCGCGTCGAGGATCTCGTCGAACACCCACCGCATGGTGAAGACCGTCGGCCCCGCATCGATCGGCAGCCCATCGACCGTCACCTCGCGCATCTTGCCGCCCGGATGCCCGGCGCGCTCGACCAGCGTCACGTCGCAACCGTTGGCCGCGAGCAGCAGGGCGGACGTCAGCCCGCCGATGCCCGCTCCGACCACGACGACGCGTTTGGACTTCATGGGTGGGGTCCGGTGCGAATGCGGGTTGACGAGTCAGGAAAGAAGTGTCCATTTTAGGTTACACAATAGAATGACCATTTTCGGTTACAGTCAACTCCGGAGACCGCGTCATGCAGTTAAGGGCCGAACAGTTCGAGGCGGCTTTGGCCGAAACACTGCAGATGACCAGGGGCGCGGACTGCCCGTCGCAGCTCGAGCAGGCGCTGCACCGCTCGGTATTTCCTGGCGGAAAGCGGATCAGGCCGCGGCTGGTGCTGGCGGTCGCGGAAGCCTGCCGTGCCGACGACACGGCGCTGGTGCTCGCAGGCGCGGTCTCGATCGAACTCTTGCATTGCGCGTCGCTGGTGCACGACGACCTGCCGTGCTTCGACAACGCATCGACGCGCCGGGGCGTGCCATCGATCCCCGCGGCGTATGGCGAGCGCATCGCGGTGCTGGCGGGTGACGCGCTGATCGTGCTGGCGTTCGAGTCGCTCGCCGTGGCCTCGGCCAGCCATCCCGCGCGCTTGCCGCGTGTGCTGTCGGCGATTGCGCGGTCGGTTGGCGCACCTTCGGGGATCGCGGCTGGGCAGGCGTGGGAATGCGAACCCGCCATCGACCTCGAAGCCTATCACCGCGCCAAGACCGGTGCGTTGTTCGCCGGCGCGTCGGCGGTGGGCGCGATTGCGTCCGGCTTCGACCCGGCCCCCTGGCACCAGTTCGGCGAGATGCTCGGACGTGCGTTCCAGGCCGCCGACGACGTGTGCGACGCGGCGGGTGACGCTGCCGTGCTCGGCAAGCCGGTTGGGCGAGACGCGGCGCTGGCGCGGCCGAGCGCAGTCGCCGAACGCGGCTTGAGCGGCGCGGTGGCGCGGGTGGAAACGCTGCTGGCGGAGGCGCTCGACATGGTTCCGGAGTGCCCCGGGCGCGACGGATTCCGCAAACTCGTCCAGCGCGACGCCCAGCGGATGCTGCCCGCCGGCCTTGCGCGGGTCGCAGCATGACGGCGCGGCCAAAATCGCTGCCGCTCGCCGGCGTGTTCGCGCACGACACGTCCCCGGTGCCACGGGACAGAGACATGACACCGATGGATCGCATCTACGCGATGCGCGATCGCATGCTGGCGCGGCCCGGCTTCCAGCGCTGGGTTGCGCGCTTTCCGCTGACGCGCGGCTTTGCGCGGCGCAAGGAAAAGGCGCTGTTCGGCATCATCGCCGGGTTCGTTTATACGCAGGTTCTGACGGCGGCCGTGCGGCTTGGATTATTCGAGGTGCTGCGTGAGGGGCCGATGACGCTCGACGTCATCGCCGCGCGGATCGGGCTCACCACCGAGGCCACGAGCCGGCTGATCAAGGCGGCCGTCGCGCTCGAACTCGTGTCGGTGCGGTCCGGCGGCAGGTACGGGCTTGGCGATCTCGGCGTCGGCGGTTGCGGCGACGCCAGCCTTCGCGTCGGTGATCGAGCACAATGCCATCTTTTATGGCGATCTCTCGGACCCCGTGCGGCTGCTGCAGGGCGACTACGCGCACACCCGTCTGTCGTCGTTCTGGTCGTATGCGCACAGCGATGCGCCGCAGTCGCTGACGCCGGAGACGGTGGCCGGGTACACCGCATTCATGGCCGAGTCGCAGGTGCTGATCGCGGACGACGTGCTCGACGCGTACCCGATGACCGGCCATCGTCATCTGCTCGACGTCGGTGGTGGCGACGGTACGTTCGTGGCCGCTGCGGGGCTGCGTGCGCCGCACCTGCAGCTGACCCTGTTCGATCTCCCGGCCGTGGCCGCGCGGGCGCAGGCAAAGCTCGCTCGAGCCGGCATGTCGGCTCGCATCGAAATCTCCGGCGGCAGCTTCCTCGACGATCCTCTACCCCGCGGAGCGGACGTCGCCTCGCTCGTCCGTGTGTTGCTCGATCATCCCGACGCGACGGTCTTGCGCATTCTCGCGGGCGTGCGGGATGCGCTCGAACCGGGCGGCACTCTGCTGGTCGCGGAGACGCTGGCCGGCACGCCGGCGGCCGACGCCTATTTCGGATTCTACCTGATGGCCATGGGGCGCGGCAGCTCGCGCAGTTTCGACGAGTTGTCGGCCTTGCTGAAAATGGCTGGGTTTTCAGATGTCCGCCGTGTCCAGACGTTCAGATCGACCCTGACGAGCCTGATCTCCGCACGCAAATCCGTCGATGGATGAACACAAGTTGTGATCGGCCGAATGTAAACATAGGTTGACAATCAACATAGACAAGCTAGCCTGACACTTGGTCGCAGCCCGTGCGCAGGCGGCCGGATTGGTCAACCGGGCATCCGGTGGAGGGGAATGATGCAGTCGCTCGCCGTCATACTGGAGCAGCCGAGGGAGTTGGGCCTCAGGGCCGTCGAACTCACGGCGCCGGGTGACGACGATGTGGTCGTGGACGTGCGCTGGAGCGGAATCTCGACAGGTACGGAACGGCTGTTGTGGTCGGGCCGGATGCCGTCGTTTCCGGGCATGGGATACCCCTTGATACCGGGCTATGAAGCCGCGGGAATTGTCGTCGATGCCGGACCGGCCGCGCGCCATCGTATCGGCGATCATGTGTTCGTGCCGGGCGCCAACTGTTACGGAGCGGTGCGCGGGCTGTTCGGCGCATCGTCGAGCCGCCTCGTGACGCGGCAGGCGCGCGCGGTGGCTGTCGATCAGACGCTGGGCGACCGCGCGGTGCTGCTGGCGCTCGCCGCAACCGCGCATCACGCCCTCGCGGCCCGCGGCGCAAAGCTCCCCGATCTCATCGTCGGTCACGGTATCGTCGGCCGCCTCCTCGCCCGTCTGGCGATCGCGCTCGGCGGCGAGCCGCCCACGGTGTGGGAGCGCGAGCCAAGCCGGTCCTCGGGCGCGCAGGGCTATCCGGTGCTGCTGCCATCCGACGACAACCGGCGTGATTATGGCGCGATTTACGACGCGAGCGGCAGCGCGGGCATCCTCGACGAGCTGATCGGGCGCACCGCCAAGGGCGGCGAGATCGTCCTTGCGGGCTTCTACGATACGCGGCTCGATTTCAATTTCGTACCGGCTTTCATGCGCGAAATCCGCATCCGTGTCGCCGCCGAATGGCTGCCGGACGACCTCGATGCCGTCAACCGCCTCGCCGGCTCGGGAACGCTCTCACTCGACGGACTGATCTCCCACGCCATGGACGCGCGTGACGCGACGCATGCCTACACCGCGGCATTCGAGGATCCCTCGTGCCTCAAGATGGTTCTGGACTGGAGGACTTGCGCATGACGGCTCTCGGTCTCGCGAAGCACATCCTGCCGACACCCGCGCAAGAGAAGCCCGACGACTTCGCTGGGCGCGGCGGCGAAGAAGCGAAGAAAGAGACGCAGATCATCGCCATCTACGGCAAGGGCGGCATCGGCAAGAGCTTCACGCTCGCCAACCTCAGCTACATGATGGCGCAGCAGGGCAAGAAGGTGCTGCTGATCGGTTGCGACCCCAAGAGCGACACGACGTCCCTGCTGTTCGGCGGCCGCGCCTGTCCGACCATCATCGAGACTTCGACGAAAAAGAAGCTGGCCGGCGAGGACGTCAAGATCGGCGACGTCTGCTTCAAGCGCGACGGCGTGTTCGCGATGGAGCTCGGTGGACCGGAAGTGGGCCGCGGCTGCGGCGGACGCGGCATCATCCACGGCTTCGAATTGCTCGAAAAGCTCGGCTTCCACGAGTGGGGCTTCGACTACGTGCTGCTCGACTTCCTCGGCGACGTGGTGTGCGGCGGCTTCGGCCTGCCGATTGCGCGCGACATGTGCCAGAAGGTGATCGTCGTCGGCTCCAACGATCTGCAATCGCTGTACGTCGCCAACAACGTGTGCTCGGCGGTGCAATACTTCCGCAAGCTCGGCGGCAACGTCGGCGTCGCCGGCATCGTCATCAACAAGGACGACGGCACCGGCGAGGCGCAGGCCTTCGCCCAGGCGGTCGGCATCCCGGTCCTCGCGGCGATCCCTGCCGACGACGACATCCGCAAGAAGAGCGCCAACTACCAGATCATCGGTCGCCCTGGCGATCGCTGGGGACCGCTGTTCGAAACTTTGGCGGCCAATGTCGGCGTTGCGCCACCCGTGCACCCTACGCCTCTGAGCCCCGACGCCCTGCTCGGCCTGTTCTCGGGTGAGACGGTCGGCCGCGACGTGCTGCTGCAGCCGGCTTCGTTCGAGGACATGTGCGGACGCGCGGTGATCGAGAAGCCGTCGCTCGAGGTCATCTACGACAAGGTTTGAAAGATGCGGATTTGCGTGCCGGTCGAGGGCGCGCAGTTCGAAGTCGCCATGAAGGTAGCCCGATGACGCAGACATCAGACAACCCCCAGGCCGGCGCCGCAAGCGCTGCGGGTGGCTGCCACGGCGGCGCAGCCGAGATGACGCGGGCTGCAGAGGCCGCGGGGCAGAGCGAGATGCTGGCCCGTTATGCGGCGGACTATCCCAAGGGTCCGCACGATCAGCCGCAGAGTATGTGTCCGGCGTTCGGCTCGCTGCGGGTGGGACTGCGGATGCGGCGCACGGCGACGGTGCTGTCGGGCTCGGCCTGCTGCGTCTATGGGCTGACGTTCACCTCGCACTTCTATGGCGCGCGCCGCACCGTCGGCTACGTGCCGTTCAACTCCGAGACGCTGGTGACGGGCAAGCTGTTCGAGGACATCCGCGAGGCTGTGTTCCAGCTCGCCGACCCCACGAAGTATGACACCGTCGTGGTGACCAACCTGTGCGTGCCGTCGGCGTCGGGCGTGCCGCTGCGCCTTCTGCCGAAAGAGATCAACGGCGTTCGCATTATCGGCATCGACGTGCCGGGTTTCGGTGTGCCGACCCATGCCGAGGCAAAGGATGTGCTGGCCGGCGCGATGCTGGCGTATGCGCGCAAGGAAGCCGAGCAGGGTCCGGTGCAGGCGCCGCGCCAGGGTGTGAGCGGCGTGCCTACGGTCACGCTTGTCGGCGAGATGTTCCCGGCCGACCCGATGTCGATCGGGGCAATCCTCGAGCCGATGGGACTGGCGGCGGGGCCGGTGGTTCCGACGCGCGAATGGCGCGAGCTTTATCAGGCGCTCGACTGCGTCGCAGTCGCCGCCATCCATCCGTTCTACACGGCATCGTTCCGCGAGTTCGAGGCGGCAGGGCGGCCGATCGTCGGTTCAGCGCCGGTCGGCGTCGAAGGTACGGCTGATTGGATCGAGGCGATCGGAGAGGCCGCAGGCGTGAGTGCGGAACGGCGCGATGCGGCCAGAGCGCGGATCATTCCCGCCATCAAGGGCGCGCTGGCGGCGAAGCCGGTCAACGGTCGCATCACGCTGTCGGGCTACGAGGGTTCCGAGCTTCTGGTCGGCAGGCTTCTCATCGAGAGCGGCGCCGATCTGCGCTACGTCGGCACGGCATGTCCGAGGACGCGGTTTTCCGAGCACGATGCGCAGTGGCTCGAGGCGAAGGGCGTGCACGTTCAATTCCGCGCCTCGCTCGAGCAGGACCTCGCCGCGTTCGCCGAGTTCAAGCCCGACCTCGCCATCGGCACGACGCCGGTGGTGCAGAAGGCGAAGCAACACGCCACACCCGCGCTCTACTTCACCAACCTGATCTCGGCGCGGCCGCTGATGGGACCTGCCGGCGCGGGCTCGCTGGCCGACGTCATCAACGCGGCGATCGGCTCCAAAGGCCGCTTCGACACCATGAAGGCCTTCTTCGAGGGTGTCGGCACCGGCGACACGGCGGGCATTTGGGAAGGGCTGCCGACCAAGCCGGCGGTCGGCAAAGGACCCGCGACCATCCTGCCGACGGCCAAGCGGACCAAGGGGCTCGATACGATCACGGAGGACGCGCACTGATGCTTGTCCTCGATCACGACAGAGCCGGCGGCTACTGGGGCGCGGTCTACGTCTTCACCGCCATCAAGGGCCTGCAGGTCATCATCGACGGTCCGGTCGGCTGCGAGAACCTGCCGGTCACTTCGGTGCTGCATTACACCGATGCGCTGCCACCGCACGAACTGCCGATCGTCGTCACGGGCCTCGGCGAGGAAGAGCTCGGCCAGCGCGGCACGGAAGCCGCGATGAAACGCGCGCGCCGGCGTCCTCGACAGGAAGCTGCCGAGCGTGGTCGTCACGGGCTCGATCGCCGAGATGATCGGCGGCGGCGTGACGCCCGAAGGCTCGAACGTGCAGCGGTTCCTGCCGCGCACCATCGACGAGGATCAGTGGCAGTGCGCCGATCGCGCGCTGAACTGGCTGTGGACGCAATACGGCGCGAAGGGCGGCAAGTTCCCCAAGCGCAAGCCGGTTGATTGAAGGCGGCAAGCCGCGCGTCAACATCATCGGGCCCGCTTACGGCATGTTCAACATGCCGTCCGATCTCGCGGAGATCCGCCGCCTGGTCGAGGGTATCGGCGCCGAGATCAATATGGTCTTCCCGCTCGGCAGCCATCTGTCGGAAACCGGGCGGCTGGTCGATGCGGACGTCAACGTCTGCATGTACCGCGAGTATGGACGTTTGCTGTGCGAAACGCTCGAGCGACCGTACCTGCAGGCGCCGATCGGATTGCATTCGACGACGCTGTTTCTGCGCTCGCTCGGCGAGTTGCTCGGTCTCGATCCGGAGCCCTTCATCGAGAAGGAGAAGCACTCCACGATCAAGCCGCTGTGGGATCTGTGGCGTTCGGTGACGCAGGACTTCTTCGCCACGGCAGGCTTCGGCGTCGTCGCCAACGAGACCTACGCACGCGGCCTCAGCCACTTCCTGCATGAGGAAATGGGTCTGCCGTGCAGCTTCGCCATCGCGCGCAAGCCGGGTCAGAAGACCGACAATGCCGCCGTGCGCGAAGCCATCCGCAGCAAGCCGCCGCTGGTGCTGCTCGGTTCGTTCAACGAGCGCATGTACCTCGCCGAAGCGGGCGGACGCGCGGCATACATCCCCGCGTCGTTTCCTGGCGCCATCATCCGTCGCCACACCGGCACGCCGTTCATGGGCTATGCGGGCGCAACCTACGTCGTCCAGGAAGTCTGCAACGGCTTCTTCGACGCGCTGTTCCACATTCTTCCGCTGGCGACAGACATGGATCGCATCGAGGCCAGCCCGGCGCGGATCAGCGAGCAGCTGCCGTGGGACGATGACGCGCGTCTGTCGCTCGACGCCATGGTCTTCAGGCAGCCTGTGCTGGTGCGCATCTCGGCGGCCAAGCGGATGCGGGATGCGTCCGAGGTTGCGGCACGCAATGCCGGCGCGACGCGCGTGACGACTGCGCATGTCGATCAGGCCGACGCACTCATGACCGCGGGGGGCGTGCGATGAGCGCCGGCGGTCGAACCATCGCAGCACATTCGAATACGGAAGACTGGGCAGGGAGCAGCACCATGGCACACGACACGCATGCAGGCCTCGGCGGGCGCTATCGGGACCGCCGCGCCAAGCAGCACGAGTACCGGCTGCTGGTGCTGATGGTCTACCCGATCTTCCTACTCTTCGCAGTTGTCGCGCGGATGTGGCC
The DNA here is from genome assembly GCA_963819775.1 of uncultured Alphaproteobacteria bacterium. GTDB lineage: Bacteria > Pseudomonadota > Alphaproteobacteria > Rhizobiales > Hyphomicrobiaceae > JAKAML01. The sequence continues at coordinate 116,029 of CAWFXM010000008.1, read as the reverse complement.
TGGAGCCAGGCAGCAGAGCGCAGTCATCGGCGGCCGGCGTCGCTCCGTGTTTTCGGAAGCGCGTGAGGCCGTGCACACCGTCATCCCGTTCGCGTTCATGGGATGAGCATGATGGCGATGTGGCGAACTCGGCCCGGATGACGGGCGAGACATGTGTCGTGGTTACGGCTGCGACCCTGAGCCCCGCCGCGTGGGTGCATACGCGGTAACGGGCCTTTGGCCCAACAGCCGGAGACAAAGACATGGCTGGTATTGGCGACAAGTTGAATACGTCGGGACTATCCGACCAGGAAGCGCGGGAGCTGCATGGCGGCTTCATGCAGATGACCATCCTGTACGTGGCGATCGCAGTGGTCGCCCACGTGCTGATGTGGATGTGGCGGCCTTGGCTCGGGGGCTGATCCTCAGCCGCTGACGCACGATCGACGCCCCGGGCCGCAACCGCGCGCCGGGGGTTAGCGCAACTGGCACTCGAATAGGAGATATCGAGATGCATGTGATCTGGCAATGGATCCATCCCGTGCGGATCCTGACGGCCCTGTATGTGTTCCTGGCCATACTCGCCTTCACGATCCATTTCTTGCTGCTCAGCACCGAACGCTACAATTGGCTCGCCGGACCGGCGACCAAGAAGACGTCGGAAATTCACTCGCCGATGCAGCCGATTGGCGGCACGCAGATCTACAAGATCGGCTGACGTCACTGAACAGCGGCGGCGGTCGGGGTCCTTTTTCGGGTTCCTTCTGCCGCTGCTTCCAGAGCCCGCGCGGCGCCTCCTGTGCTCGAAACGCATACGAGCTGCCCGTCGACCGTCATCGCAGAGGGCGTCCCTAGGAGGATATCGTCATGGCCTTGCTGAATTTCGAAAAGAAGTACCGGGTGAGGGGCGGCACGCTGATCGGCGGCGATCTGTTCGATTTCTGGGTCGGTCCGTTCTACGTCGGGTTTTTCGGCGTCACGACCATTCTTGTTTTCCGTGCTCGGCACGGCGCTCATCATGTATGGCGCGGCGATCGGGCCGACGTGGAACCCCTGGACCGATTTCCATCGCGCCGCCCGACTTGAAGTATGGGCTGGCGCTCGCGCCGCTCCGCGAGGGCGGCCTGTGGCAAGTGGTGACGATGTGCGCGATCGGCGCGTTCGTGTCGTGGGCGCTGCGCGAGGTCGAGATCTGCCGCAAGCTCGGCATGGGCTATCATGTGCCCATCGCGTTCGGCTTCGCCATCTTCGCCTATGTGACGCTCGTCGTGATCCGCCCGGTTCTGCTCGGGCGCATGGGGCCATGGCTTCCCCTACGGCATCATCTCGCACCTCGATTGGGTGTCGAACGTCGGCTACCAGTACATTCACTTCCACTACAATCCCGCCCACATGCTGGCGATCACGTTCTTCTTCACCACGGCTTTGGCGCTCGCGCTGCACGGCGCTCTCGTGCTGTCGGCGACGAACCCCGCGCCGGGCGAGACGGTGAAGACCCCCGATCACGAGAACACGTTCTTCCGCGACACCATCGGCTACTCGATCGGCACGCTCGGTGTTCACCGCCTGGGCCTGTTCCTCGCGCTCAACGCCGTGTTCTGGAGCGCCGTCTGCATCGTCATCTCCGGACCGTTCTGGACCCGTGGCTGGCCCGAGTGGTGGAACTGGTGGCTCGATCTTCCGATCTGGGCGTTGTGAGCAGGGGAGGGCCGGAACATGGCTGAATATCAAAATATCTTCACCCGCATCCAGGTACGTGCGCATCCCGAAATGGGCGTGCCGCCATACCATCCCGATCCGGCCTGGCCGCGTGAGGGCAAGCCGTTCTTCAACTACTGGCTCGGGCGTGTCGGCGACGCGCAGGTCGGTCCGTTCTATCTCGGCGGGCTGGGCGTCGCCTCGCTGCTGTCGGGCCTGTTCGCCTTCCTCATCATCGGGCTCAACATGTGGGCGTCGGTGAACTGGAATCCGGTCCAGTTCGTCCGGCAGCTGTTCTGGCTGGCGCTCGAGCCGCCGCCGGCGAAGTATGGACTGACGATCCCGCCGATGGGCGAAGGCGGCTGGTGGCTGCTGGCCGGGTTCTTCCTGACCATGTCGATCCTGCTGTTCTGGGTCCGCGTCTATACCAACGCGCGCCGGCTCGGCATGGGCACGCACGTGGCGTGGGCCTTCGCCTCGGCCATCTGGCTCTATCTCGTGCTCGGCTTCATCCGGCCGATCGCCATGGGCAGCTGGAGCGAAGCGGTTCCGTTCGGCATCTTCCCGCATCTCGACTGGACCGCCGCCTTCTCGATCCGCTACGGCAACCTGTTCTACAATCCGTTCCACATGCTCTCGATCGTGTTCCTGTATGGCTCGGCGCTGCTGTTCGCCATGCACGCGGCGACGATCCTCGCCGTCAGCCGTTATGGTGGCGAGCGCGAGATCGAGCAGATCGTCGATCGCGGCACGGCATCGGAACGCGCGGCACTGTTCTGGCGCTGGACGATGGGCTTCAACGCCTCGATGGAATCGATCCATCGCTGGGCCTGGTGGTTCGCCGTGCTGTGCACGCTGACCGGCGGCATCGGCATCCTGCTGACCGGCACCGTTGTCGACAACTGGTATCTCTGGGGTGTGAAGCACGGCATCGTTGCGGGCTATCCCGAGGTCTTTCCGTCCCCGATCGATCCAACCACGCTTCCGGGAGCAGTCAAATGACCAGGGCACCCCGACTTCCATTTGCGCTGGCGGCCGGCGTCGTCGCCACGCTCTTCCTCGGCGCCTGCGAGCGTCCACCGACCAAGAGCTCAGCAGATCGGCTATCGCGGCGTCGGCATGGAACAGGTCGTCAATCCGCGGACGGCGGCGAAGACCGCCGCCGCGGTCAAGATCCCCGACGTCGTGCCCAAGGCCGATCCGGGCGGACAGAAGGCATCGGCGGTCTACAAGAACGTGAAGGTGCTCGGCGATCTGACCGAGAACGAATTCAACCGCACGATGGCGGCGATCACCGAGTGGGTGTCGCCGGAGCAGGGCTGCGCCTACTGCCACAACGTCGAGAACCTCGCCGACGACAGCGTCTACACCAAGGTCGTCGCGCGGCGGATGCTGCAGATGACGCGGCACATCAACGAGACCTGGAAGAGCCACGTCGGCGCGACCGGTGTGACGTGCTACACCTGCCACGCTGGCAAGCCGGTGCCGCAAAATATCTGGTTCTCGTCGAAGGACAAGACGTCGCCGTCGATCATGGCGGGGTATCGCGCCGGCAGCCAGAACAACGCCAACAAGTCGGTCGGCTCGACGTCGATGACGGCCGATCCGTTCACCGACCTTCTCGGCGGCGGCAAGGGCGAGATCCGCGTGCAGGCGACAAAGGCATTGCCCGGCGTGCACACGGCATCGATCCAGTCGACCGAGAAGACGTATGCGCTGATGATCCACATGTCGGAAGGTCTCGGCGTCAACTGCACCTTCTGCCACAACAGCCGCGCGTTCGGAAACTGGTCGCAATCGACACCCAAGCGCACGGCGGCGTGGCACGGCATCCGCATGGTGCGCGACGTCAACGAAGCGTTCCTGACGCCGCTTCAGAAGACTTATCCAGCCAACCGCCTCGGGCCGCATGGCGACGCGCCCAAGGCGTTCTGCAGCACATGCCATCAAGGTCTTGCCAAGCCACTCAATGGCGCCCAGATGCTGAAGGATTATCTGGAGCTCAACAAGACCGCGCTAAAGTGAGCCCCACACTCGGCTCACTGTCCGTTGGCCAGCAGGCGCTTCCCCCCTGCTGGTCAACGGACCCCCATTGTGACGATCGGCAGTTTACGCCTCGTCGTGCAGGCGCCGCGCAAAGTGACTGAACTGCCGCACCGCCGGTCCACGCTTCGCCCCCGCCGAATTGATGCCGATACAGGCTCTTGCGGACGAGAGGGCAATGGCTGCAATATCCAGTCCTCGTCTGACCGGCTTTGGGAGTTAGGCCATGTCCATCGCGAACCCGAATTGGCTCAATGTGGTTGGGTTGCTGTACGCGGGAATAGGCGTGCTGCTGCTGGCGACCGCAGTTGTGACGAGCACCGGCGGTGCGAGCGCCTCGCGTTCGGCGCGCACGCCGGCCGGGCTCGGCATCGGCGGCATCGGGACGTTCGGCGGATTGCTGGCGATGATTGGCTTTTTCATGCAGTCGATGGCGCAATTTTATGTCGTGCCGCAAGGCGGCGCGGTAGCGTTTATGTTGATGACGCTGATGGCGTTGCTGGCGGTCTATGGCATCGCGGCGCTGCGCTCGCCGGCTGTGGTCGATGATCTCGAACCCCGCGCCGTGGCGACCGCGCCTCAGGCGGCGGAGTTCGCACCGGTTGTCATTGCACCGTCCGCGGTCAAGCTCGTCTCGGCTGGCTGAGCGGCGCGGAATTTTCCGATCCCGGAGGTCCTGTCGTCCAGCCCCGCACCGATCGCAATCGAGCGCCAGTCGCTCGGCGCCCGACTGAGTGTCCAGCCGATCGCCCAGCCGATCGCTATGTGCGACGCGGCTCGCTTGCGAGCTTAGCTACTCGGCCGCCAGTCGCACCGATTGCTCTTGTCCCAGCGGGCAGGCCTGCCACAGCTCGGTCAGCGCCCCCACCAATTGATCTATGTGTGCATTGGTGTGCAGCGGCGTCGGCGTCAGGCGGATGCGCTCGGTGCCACGCGGAACCGTCGGATAGTTGATTGGCTGCGCATAGAGCCCATAGCGATCCATCAGCGCGTCGGTGACGGCCTTGCAGTGCACGGGGTTGCCGACGAAGACGGGAACGATGTGGCTGACGTTGTCCATCACCGGCAGGCCGGCGTCTTTCAGGCGGCGCTTGACGACGCGCGCCCGCTCTTGATGCCGCGCGCGCTCGAACGGCGTCGCCTTGAGGTGCCGGATGCTGGCCAGCGCGCCGGCCGCGATCGCGGGGGCGAGCGAGGTGGTGAAGATGAACCCCGGCGCGAACGATCGGATGGCGTCGCAGCAGGCGCGGCTCGCCGCGATATAGCCGCCCATGACGCCGAAGCCCTTGGCGAGAGTGCCGTTGATGATGTCGATGCGATGCATGACGCCCTCGCGCTCGGCAATGCCGCCGCCGCGCACGCCGTACATGCCGACGGCGTGCACTTCGTCGAGATAGGTCATCGCGCCGTACTTGTCGGCGAGGTCGCAGAGTTCGGCGATCGGCGAGATATGGCCGTCCATCGAGTAGACGCTCTCGAAGGCGATGATCTTCGGCACGTCACTCGGATACTGCCGCAGCAGCTTCTCGAGGTCGGCCATGTCGTTGTGCCTGAAGATGACCTTTTTGCCGCCGCCGTGGCGGATGCCCTCGATCATGGAGGCATGGTTCTTCTCGTCAGAGAAGATGATGCATCCCGGCAGCAGCTTGGCCAGCGTCGATAGGGTGGCGTCGTTGGCCACGTAGGCGGAGGTGAACAGCAGCGCCTGCTCCTTGCCGTGCAGGTCGGCGATCTCCGCTTCGAGCTCGACGTGGTAGTGCGTGGTGCCGGAGATGTTGCGCGTGCCGCCCGAGCCGGCGCCGACGGTGTCGATGGCCTCGTGCATGGCGGCGACGACGGACGGATGCTGGCTCATGCCGAGGTAATCGTTGGAGCACCACACGGTGACCTCACGCTCTGGCGCCGGATCTCAGGCACCTGCAGACGGGTAGTTGCCGCGTTGCCGCTTGATGTCGGCGAACACGCGATAGCGGCCTTCCTGGTGCAGTGCGGCGAGGTGTGCGCGGAACTCGGTTTCGTAGGTCATCGACTTGCTCCAGGCTGCTGCGGATCGCCCGCACGAGTTGAGTGATGTTCAAGCGGAACGCGGACAGGCGGACCGTGGGTGCGGGCCGGCCGGCGCCGAGGGAAGTTGCGCCGGCAGCGGGTCCGGCCATTGTGATCGAGAGGCGAGGCTCCAGTTCCACAGCGCCATCGCCTGCAGCGGCAGCACCAGCAGCCAGTGCTCGAGCACCGCCAGCGCCATCATGGTTGCCAGCAGCGTGTAGCCGATCGCCTCGAACGAGCCCGCCGGATGTCCGCCGGCCAGCATGGCGAGCCATCCCGTGATCACCGTGGAAACCGTGACCGATATGGGAAACAGCAGGTTCATCGGCCGTTTGCGCATGTAGCTTCTGAGATAGGCGAGATGCTCGGGGATGAACTCTTCCGAGAGATTCGGGACGCCGAAGTAGACGTTGAGCTTGCCGGAGAGATGCATCCACCAGAGGACGAGGTACGTCCAAAGTCCGAACTGGTTCGCGCCATCTGACGTCAGCGTGGCAATGAGCAATGCCCCCGCCACGATGGCCACTTCGTGGGTGACGTTGGTGCTGGCCGCCGCAAGGAAGTGGGGCCAACCGGTCAGCCCGGGCGGGCAGGGCGATTTGCGCGGCCCGGTGATGTAGCCCATGTAGAACGACATGGTCTGCCAGCCCCAGGCGACGAGACCGCATGTGAACGCGAGGTAGGCGCCTGCCGGCGTCGTCAGGGTGGCGCTCGCGACGAGCCCCCACAATGCGGCGAGCGCGAGCAGGCTGCCGCCGAGCATGCTCCAGCGGAACGTCGTCGGCGGCAGACCATCGAGATAGATGATCGCCCCGGTCGAGATCCACCAGAGCGCAATGGCAGCGGCGGCGGCGAGCGCGAACTCGTGCATTGCAGGCACCTTTCACCAGGCCGGAACGAGACGGCTCTTGTCGGGAAGCGCGTTTTCTTTCGGCGCCATCAGGTAGAGCCGGGCGAACGTGAAAGCCGCCGAGGCAGCAAGACCGGCTTTGCGCAAAGCGCCCATCACGCCGCCCTGGGCGTTTGCGGCGACGATGCCGTCATTGATCTGCCGCAAGCGCTCGAGGCCGACGAGGAACTTCGGGTTTTCGATGTCGAGCGTCAGCGGGAACACCTGCCGGGTGATCTCGGTGGTGACGCGGAATACCTTCATGTCGTACTCGGTCGGGTCGAGGCCGAGGGCGGCATGGAAGTGCGGCCGCGCATGATCGCGCACGTACATGGTGGCGAACACCGCGAGCAGGAAGAAGCGGACCCACAGCCGGTTCCAGCCGGTGATGACCTGCGGGTTGGCGCGCATCAGCAGGGCGAACGCCTCGCCGTGGCGGAACTCGTCGTTGCACCACTTGCTCGAACCACTTGAAGATCGGATGGATGCGACGCTCGGGGTTCTGCTGCAAGTGGCGATAGATGGTGATGTAGCGCGCGTAGCCGATCTTCTCGGACAGGTAGGTCGCGTAGTAGATGAACTTCGGCTTGAAGAACGTGTACTTCTTGGTGCGCGTCAGATAGCCGAGATCGATACCGAGACCGAAGTCCTTGAGCGTGTCGTTGATGAAGCCGGCGTGGCGAGCCTCGTCACGCGCCATCAGCCTGAACAGCTCACACACGTCGGGGTTCTTGCCACGCCTCTTCATCTCGGCGTAGAGCACGCAGCCCGAGAACTCGGCGGTGAGCGACGAGACCAGGAAGTCGATGAACTCCTTGCGCAGGCCTTCCGGCATGGCCATCAGGTCGATCTTGTCCCACGCGTCGGTGCGCTTGAAGTGGTTCTTGTTGGGATCTGAGCGCATCTCGGCGATCAGCTCGTCCCACTCGGCGCGAACCGACGACACGTCGAGGCGATCGAGCTCGGCGAAATCCGTGGTGTAGAAGCGCGGCGCGAGCAGCGTGTTCTCGGCGGCGATGCTGGTCGTGTCCTTCGACGTCAACGACAGGTTTTCGATGGTCATAGCTTCCTCCCAGACGAGAAGCTGAACTCGCAAAGCTCCATGAATTCGAGATCGCCGGTCGAGCCGCGTCCATGCGCGCTCGATCATGCCGGCGCGCGTGACGGTCGCCGTCCGCTCGAGCACGACACTCTCTCCGAACGGCACCACGATCGCGTCGCCGTTGACGCGGACTTCGTCGCCGGGTTCGACCGTGACGTTCTCAGCAAGCTCGACATGTGCTTCGAGGCTCGCGTCGGTATTGATCACTCTGACGGTGCATGGCACCTCGAACGATCGTCTGGCCATTGGACACTCCTTCCCCAGTCACGCGTTAAGTCACACTTTTTCAGTCTTCCCCAGTTTCAGTTCCCCAATACGAACCTCAGCCGCGCAGCTAGCGTCGCGCGACCTCCGCATTCGTCGACAGCAGTTGTGCGAACGCCCCGACGTTGGTCGCCCCGAACGCGCTGAGCTCGATCTGGCCGCCCGTCGCCGGGTCCTCGAACAGCACCTGTCCATTGTTCCACCGCGTCAGCCGATAGGGCTGGCCGGTCGGCAGTCCGAGCCGGCGACGTTCGCGATCGAGGCTGCGGACGATGCTGACGACGAAGCCGTCGCGCTCGAAGCCGAGTGATTTGATCGCCGTGCCGTCGTCAGCATCGAGCGCGACGAGATCGCGGCCCTGCTCGGCGAAGCGAATGGTCCGCATCGCCAAGGGGCGCGTCGCGTCGGAGCGGATCAGCTCCATGGCTGCTGTGCGGGCCGGGGTCACTTCGCCGCGATTGTTGTGGACGGTCAGGCCGACGAGCCAAACGGCGAGAATGCCGGCCAGGATGCCGCCGGTCATCAGCCAGCCGAGGCGCTCGTACTTGTCACGTACCAGATGTCCCATGATGTTCATGATGCGGGCACCGTGTTGGCCGGGATCATGCCCTCGGATAGGGGCTTGGATGCCAGCGGATTGCGGAGAGGTGACGCGGGCTTGCTGGTGATTCCGGCTGCGGCCGCGGCGGCATTTGGGGCAGCAGCAAGCTCCTCCGCATTCGCTGCCGCCAGGGCATCCGAGATCAGGCGCGCAACGCGGGCGCCGTCGGGCACGGCGCGTAGCATCGGCTCGCTCGGCCAGTAGCGGCCGGGACGGGCGTGAGGCCAGAGCAGCAGATGTGGAACGCGCGCTCCCGGCGAGAGCTTCAGCGAGATGTCATCGGTGCCGCTGGCGTAGGCGCGATGCCGCGCCCCGTCGATCTTGGAGAACGGCACATTGATCGCCATCGGCATCGCGACGCCGTGCCGGAAGATGACGCGGCGCGTGGTGACGGTGTAGATCGCGTTCTTGCCGATCACCCAGCCGAGTGCGGCGAGCAGCGCCAACGACAGTCCGGCAAGCGTTGCGGTGAAGCTCAAGGTGCTGCCGATCTCGGCGAGCGATGCGCCGCTGCGCATCGCCGCGTAGAGCTGCCATCCCGCCAGCGCGATGAAATACGCGCCGACGAGAGGCAGGCGGCAGGCCCTCACTGCCAGACGCCAGGGATCGGGCGAGCCGCGCCAGACCATGCGCTCGCCGTCGGGGAGCGGTGCCGGGAGCCCCGGCAGCGGCTCGAAATCGTAATCATGATTGTCTGTCACAGCAGCGGCTCCTGACGATCGGGTGTGGCGTAGAGGAGACCGCCGCCGTAGTAGCCCATCACCTTCTCTTCCTCGAGGAAGGTGATCTGATCCTGCGACTTGAGAGCGGGCACGCCGGCGAACTGGCTGGCCAGGATGGCGTTCGACGAGAACCTTGCCGTTCGCCTTGTCGATGCCGGCGAAGTTGATCGGCAGCATGACGCGCTTCGGCGTCGCGCCCGCAGTCTCGAGCTCGAGATAGCGCAGGATGAATTCAGAGCGATCGACCCAGGCCTCGACGATCTTGCCCGCCGTTTTGCCATCGCCGCCGATGACCGGCATGCCGCGCGGATCGGGATCGCCGTCGGCGATCGTGAAATCGCTGGCGATGCGCATCGGCACGATGCGGGCCTTGTTCTCGAACGTCACATCCGGAATATCGGGACGCTCGGCATAGGACGACGGTCCGATGCAGTCGGTGAGCGGGTTGCCCGTCGGCACGAACGGCGAGCCCGCGCCGCCGACCATCTGGCGGGCTTTCAGCGGGCGCTTGTCGGCGGTGGCCGGATCAGGTGCCATCACCGTGCGACCGCCCATGGTGCGAAAGGTCTTCGGCGACGGCATGAAGATGCCGGTGACGCGCTCTTTGCCGTCATGCTCGCGGATGAGGGGATAGCCCTCGCGGCGGGTCTCGCGCTGCAGGTAGAACAGCAGGGAGGCAAAGAACAACCAGAAGACATAGAGGGCCACCTGGGCCACATCGAGATGTTCTGTAAGGGCGCCGACTTCCATGTGAACCTCCTTCGCGTCGTGTTTTGCTTTGTGGCTTGCTGCGCTTCCGGTTTGTCAGCCCGGCATTTCACTCAATCCGAACCGCTGCGGCTCGGGCTCGTCGCCCACCAATGCGCGCTTGAACAGCGGCCCGATGGCCGCGAGTGCGACGAACAGCAGGATGATCTCGAGGTAGTAGACGACGGCGTATCCGGCGGCGGCGTCGTCGAGGGCGGGGCCGAGCTGGCCTGCGTGCGCCAGGCCCGCCGCGAGATCGCGGATCACGCCACCCATGCCCATGGCGACGCCGGTTGCGGTTGCCTGCACCGCGCCCCACGCGCCGAGCGCGAGACCGCACTGCATCTTGGTGGCCAGCGCCATCGCGGCGGTCAGCGTGCCGACCGCGAACAATCCGCCGCCGAAGCCGATCAGCATCGTGGACAGCCGGAACAGCAGCGCCGATCCCATCGCGCCTGACAGGATGACGCCGGAGAACGCGATGATGCCGACCATCGTGCCGATCGCCGCGAGACGATAGGGATTGGCGCCGTTGGCGAGCTTCATTGCAGCGAGTGCGAAGCCGGCGAGGCTGCCGCTCGACAGTAGCGCGGTGAGGATCGTCGTCGCGCCGACGGAGAGGCCGAGGACTTCGCCGCCGTAGGGCTCGAGCAGGATGTCCTGCATGCTGAACGCGGCGGTGCCGAGGGCGACGACGAGCAGCAGGCGGCCCGGCTTGTGCTCGTTCGACAGCGCGGTCCACTCGGCGCGGAACGAGGGGCGTGGCAGATCCGGCCGCGTCAGATGCGGCTGCCGAGTCTCCTGCTTCCACAGCGCCACGGTGTTGAAAACCATCACGGCGACCGCAGCGCCTTGCACGACCTGGATCAGGCGAACCGGCGTCACGTCGGTCAGGAGCGCGCTGAGGAACAGAGCGCTGGCGACCATGCCGGCAAGCTGCATGACGTAGAGCAGCGCGACGACGCGCGGGCGGGAGTGCTCGGGCGCGATGTCGGCGGCGAGCGCGAGGCCGGCGGTCTGGCAGACGTGAACGCCGGCGCCGGCGACGAGGAACGCGAGGCCGGCGGCGATCTTGCCCATCCACACCGGCCACGTGCTGTCGCCGGCGAGGATGAGGAGTGCGAACGGCATGATGGCGAGACCGCCGTACTGCAGCATCGTACCCATCACCAGATAGGGCAGGCGGCGGAGACCGAGGAACGAGCGATAGGTGTCGGAGCGGTAGCCGATCAGAGCGCGCAGCGGCGCCAGCACCAGCGGCAGCGCCATCATCACCGCGACGATGCCTGCGGGCACGCCGAGTTCGACGATCATGACGCGATTGAGCGTGCCGGTGAGCAGCACCATCGTCAGACCGATCGACACCTGGAACAGCGACAACCGCAGCAGGCGGCGCAGCGGCAGCTCCGTCGTCGCGGCATCGGCGAACGGCACGAGCCGCGCGAAAAGCCACGCGAAGCCATGGTTGACGATGTTGACGCCCTGGGTCATGCGGGGACGATCTCCTTGGCGCACGACATGTAGAAGCCGCTGGTGATCCGCGCCTCGCGGCCCTCCGACCAGCCGGCGAGCGCAGGCGCGTCGCGCAGCAGTGCCGAAAGCCGAGCGCTGCTGATCGGCTCGATGGCGGGGGCGCGATCGGAGCGCGGGAACAGCCGGCCGATGGTGTGCATCGCGGTGAGCGCAGGCGTGCGCGGCGCATAAGTGAAGATCATCGACTTGTCCGCCCGCGCGGCGAGGCTCGCCACCATCTCGGCCATGTCGGGTCCGCGGTAGTGGATGAGCGCATCCATCGCGACGATGTGGTCGAAACGGCCCGGCGGCGGCGACAGCATGTCGCCAGCGCGGAAATCGATGGCGTCGAGAACGCCGGCGGCGGCGGCCCGCTCGCGCGCGAACCCGACGAGCGTCGGCGACAGGTCGATGGCGACGACCGTGGCGCCGCGCTCGGCGGCAGCGATGGCGAGCGCGCCCGTGCCGCAGCCGGCGTCGAACAGCCGGCAGCCGGTCATGTCGGCGGGGAGCCACGACAGCAGCGTTGCGCGCATACGGTCGCGGCCGGCGCGGACGGTGGCGCGGATGCCGCTGACCGGCGCGTCTGAGGTGAGACGCTGCCACGTCGCCGCGGCCGTCCGATCGAAGTAGGTTTCGATCTCGCCGCGGCGGGTCTCGTACGAGGTGATGGGCGTTGTGGCGCTGCTGTTCATCGTCACGGCCTCACTGGAACCCGAGGAAGTCGAAAATCTCGCGATCCTGCATCGGGGTCGCCTTCTTGCCTTCGGTGCCGGCCCACAGGCGCGCGGCGAGGCGCATGTATTCGGCCTTCACCGCTTCGAGTTCGGGCGTCTCGTCCATCTCGAACAGCGTCGCCTTCTTCAGGCGGCTGCGGCGGATGGCGTCGAGGTCGGGGAAGTGGGCGAGCCGCTCGAGCCCGGTCGCGGCGCAGAACCGGTCGATCTCGTCGGTCCCGGCCGAGCGGTTGGCGATCACGCCGCCGACGCGCACGCCGTAGTTCTTCGCCTTGGCCTCGATGGCGGCCACGATGCGGTTCATGGCGAAGATCGAGTCGAAGTCGTTGGCGGTGACGATGACCGCGCGATCGGCATGCTGCAGCGGGGCCGCGAAGCCGCCGCACACCACGTCGCCGAGCACGTCGAAGATGACGACGTCGGTGTCGTCGAGCAGGTGATGCTCCTTGAGCAGCTTGACGGTCTGGCCGACCACGTAGCCGCCGCAGCCGGTGCCGGCGGGCGGGCCGCCGGCTTCGACGCACATGACGCCGCCGGTGCCTTCGTAGACGTAGTCCTCGGGCCTCAGCTCCTCGGTGTGGAAGTCGACCGACTGCAGCACGTCGATGACCGTCGGCACCAGCCGCTTGGTCAGCGTAAACGTCGAATCGTGCTTGGGATCACAGCCGATCTGCAGCACGCGCTTGCCGAGTTTGGTGAAGGCGACAGAGAGGTTGGACGACGTCGTGCTCTTGCCGATGCCGCCTTTGCCGTAGACTGCAAACACCTTGGCCGTGCCGATCTTCAGCTTCGGATCGAGGTGGACCTGGACGCTGCCGTCGCCATCGCCGTGTTCGGCCGTCGCGCAGGACCCGCAGCCGCCGCTTTTCAAGTCGAGTGTCATGCTGCGGCCTCCACTGCGGTCTGCTGTCGCGACGAACTGCGTGACGGCGAAAACCGGGATTTGGGCGTTACGGGCTGGTCCGAGCTGGTCACGCCTTCCAGCCGGTCCTCGATCTCGTCGCCTGCCGCGCGCAACGCTTCGAGCGTCGCGGCGTCGGGCGCCCAGTACTTGCGCTCGTGCGCCTCGATCAGACGGTTCGCCATCTTCGCGGAGGATGTGGGGTTCAGCGCGGTGAGGCGTGCGCGCATCTCTGCGTCGAGCACGAACGTCTCGGTCAGCTGCTGATAGACCCACGGCGCGACCTGGCCGGTGGTGGCGGACCAGCCCATCGTGTTGGTCACATGCGCCTCGATCTGGCGGACGCCTTCATAGCCGTGCTTCAGCATGCCTTCGTACCAGCGCGGGTTGAGCGCGCGGGTGCGGGTTTCCAAAGCGACCTGCTCGGCGAGCGAGCGGACCTTGCCCTCGCCGCGCGTCTGATCGCCGATGTAGACGGAGACCGCTTCTCCACCGGCGCGGCGGGCGGCGCGGGCGATGCCGCCGAGCGTGTCGAAGTAGTGATCCACCGAGGTGATGCCGAGTTCGACCAACTCGAGGTTCTGATAGGCGAGCTGGACGTCCGCGAGGATGCTGGTCAGCAGTGCCGGATTGGGCGACGGGTGCGCCGGAGCGGCCATAGGCGAAGCATTTGCGCTTCGAGTAGGTCTCGGCGAGTTCGTCCTCGTCCTGCCACAAGCCGTTCTCGATCAGGTGATTGACGTTGGAGCCATAAGCGCTGCTGGCGTTGGAGAAGACGCGCAGCGCCGCTGTTTCGAGATCGGTGCCGTGGCGTGCCTGATAGGCCAGCGCATGCCGGCGAATGAAATTCTGGTCGAGCGGCTCGTCGGCGCTGGCGGCGAGGAATGCCGCCTCGGCGAGGAGCTTGGTCTGCAGCGCCAGGAGATCGCGGAAGATGCCCGACAGCGTCATCATCACATCGATGCGCGGCCGGCCCAGCTCGGCCAGCGGAATGAGCGCCGCGCCGGACAGGCGGCCATAGCTGTCGAAGCGGGGCCGCGCGCCCATCAGCGCCAGCGCCTGGGCGATCGGGCCGCCCTCGGACTTCAGGTTGTCGGTTCCCCACAGAACGAGCGCGATGGTCTCGGGCACGCCGCCGGTGTCGGCCTTGTGGCGTTGCAGGATGCGATCGGCTTGCAGGGCGCCGTCGCGCACCGCGAATGCGCTCGGGATGCGGAACGGATCGAAGCCATGCAGATTGCGGCCAGTCGGCAGGATCGACGCGTTGCGAATGAGATCGCCGCTGGGTGCGGGTGGCACGTAGCGGCCATCGAGGGCGCGGACGATGCCGCCGAGTTCGTGATCGACAGCGAGCAGCCGGTCGCTTTCCGCGAGCCGCGTCAACGCGGCGATGGCGTCGGCGTCGGCCTTGTGGCCTGCTGTGGCCAGGGCCTCGACCGGTGATGCGCCCGCCACGATCGCGGCGATGACGCGGCGGTCGTTGATGATGTTCGGAGCCTGCGTCGTTCCTTCCGACATGGCCAGCAGAAGATCGACTACGCTGCTCGGCGGTTGCCGCTTCGCCGACGATGTGCAGGCCATCGGGGATCAGCGTGTATTCGAGTTCGAGCACGTCGGCGGTCAGCTTGGCGATGGCGGCGGCTGTCGCATCGCCCCAGGCCGGTTCGGCCGAGGCCAGTTCGAGGGCTGCGGCGTCGGCCTGAATCGTGACCGCGAGCCGGGCGCGCTCGTCGCTGGCTTCAGGCGGTGCGCCGCGCCAGCGCTCGAGCGAGCTTTTGAGATCGAGCAGGCCGCGATAGAGACCGGCGTGTCCGACCGGCGGCGTCAAATAGCTGACCAGGGTGGCGGCAGACCGGCGCTTGGCGATCGTGCCTTCGGAGGGATTGTTGGCGGCGTAGAGATAGATATTCGGCATGCTGCCGATGAGCCGCTCGGGCCAGCAGGCATCAGACAGCGCCGTCTGTTTGCCCGGCATGAATTCGAGCGCGCCGTGGGTGCCGAAGTGCAGCACGGCGTCGGCAGCGAAATCCTCGCGCAGATAGCGATAGAACGCGGAGAAGGCGTGGGTGGGGGCAAAGCCCTTCTCGAACAGAAGGCGCATCGGATCGCCCTCGTATCCGAAGCCCGGCTGGACGCCGACGAGCACGTTGCCGAAGCGCTCGCCGAGCACCAGGATCGTCCGGCCATCGGTTTGGATGCGGCCCGGAGCGGGGCCCCACTGCGCTTCGATCTCCGACAGGTGGCGTTCGCGGCGGACGTGATCGTCGGCGGGGATGCGCGCGACGACGTTGGCGGGCGTGCCGAAGCGAGCTGCGTTGCCGCCGAGAATGCGCTCGCGCAGCGCATCGGGGGACGACGGCACGTCGACCTGATAGCCTGCCGCTGCAAGGGCCTTCAGCGTGTTGAAGAGCGACGCATAGACCGAGAGAAACGCCGCCGTGCCGGTGCTGCCGGCGTTGGGCGGGAAGTTGAACAGCACGATGCCGATCTTGCGCTCGGCGCGGGACTTGACGCGCAACGAGATCTGATGGGCGACGCGGCGGGCGAGGGCCTCGGCGCGCTCGTCATGGCAAGTCATGTCGGCGGCGCCCTTGCCGCTGGCGGATTCGGACCGGCCGCCGAACAGCGTCGGGCTCGTGGCGCCGTCGAGCTCCGGGATGGCGATCATCATGGTCGTCTCGACCGGCGTCAGGCCGCGGTCGGAATTCTCCCACTCGTCGAGCGACTGGAACTCGACGGCCTGCGCGGCGATGTAGGGGACGTCGAGGGCGCCGAGGATGCGGGCCGCGGCGTCCTTGTCGTTGTAGGCCGGGCCGCCGACGAGCGAGAACCCGGTCAGTGAGACCAACGCGTCGATGCTGGGCTTGCCGCCGTCCATGAAGAACGTCTCGATGGCGGGGCGCGCATCGAGGCCGCTGGCGAACGCGGGCACCACCCGCAGTCCCTGCGCCTCGAAGGCGCGGATCACGCCGTCGTAGTGGGCGGTGTTGCGCGCCAGAAGATACGACCGCATGACGAGAACGCCGACGGTGCCCTTGGCGTTCGCGGGGCCGGCCGGCAGTTCACTCCGGCGCGATGCGATGCCGCCCGCAAGGCCAGGATGATAGACGCCGATCTCGGGATACTCGGCGGGCAGCGCGGCCGACAACTTGTCCTTGAGGCCGGCGCGCGGTCCGGCGCCATAGCGGCCGACGAGGAAGCGGACGAGGTTGGCGATGTTCAGCTCGGAACCGGCGAGCCAATACTGCAGCGTGAGGAAGTAGGCGCGGACGTCCTGCGCGGTGCCGGGGATGAAACGCAGGATCTTCGGCAGGCGCTTCAACATCTCCATCTGGCGTGCGCCGGAAGCTGGCTTGTCAGCGCCGGCCTTGGAGCTGTTGCCGCGCAGCCGCTTGAGCAGCGAGACGACGCCGCCTTCGGGCTTGTCCATGCGGAACTGGCCGAGCCGCGTCAGCTTGATGACCTCGCCGGCCGACATGCAGCAGACGATCGCGTCGCAGTCGTCACGCCGCGCGGTCAGCGCCGGCAGCACGGAGTGGATGTGGTCCTCCATGAACAGCATGGTGGCGATGATGATGTCGGCCGACGCGATGTCGGCGAGGCAGCGCTCGCGGCCCGCCGGATCGGCTTCCCAGCCGGAGACGGCGTGCAGACGCAGCGAAAGCCCGGGGATCTCGTGGCGAAGCGTCTCCTCGGCACGCGCAACGGTGCCGGCCAGATGGTTGTCCAGCGTGACGATGACGACGCGCACCGAGCCGGCGCGTTCACCGGCTGAAATGTACTTTTGCATCGTAGAGCGTCTCCAGGGTAATCACGCCAAACCCGCGACTGGCAGCGAACGTCTCGGTGTTGCGGCGCGCTCTCCCGCGCACGAAGAAGGGTATTTTTCGAAGCTCGGCCTCGGCGTCCGGAGCCCACCGCACCAGCGACGGGTCGAGCCCGTCGAGCTGGATGAGCGCGGGCCCGGCCGCCGCGGTGGCTGCGGGTTCAGTGCGGGCGGCGGTCTCGGTCTCGGCTGCGGGCGATGCGCTCGGCTTGGCGGACGCGTGAAGATGCGATGGGCCGCTGGCCTCGTGAAACTCGAAGTCGTCCTTGAACAGCGTGATGAGGTGCTCCTCGAGACCCATCATCAACGGGTGCACCCAGGTGTCGAAGATCACGTTCGCACCCTCGGCGCCCATCTGCGGCGCATAGCGGGCGGGATAGTCCTGCACATGCACCGGCGCGGAAATCACGGCGCTCGGGATGCCGAGCCGCTTGGCGATGTGCCGCTCCATCTGAGTGCCGAGCACCAGCTCCGGCTGCAGCGCGATGATGCGGGCTTCGACTTCGAGATAGTCGTCGGTGACGAGCGCTTCGACGCCGAGGGCTGTGGCGGCGGCGCGAACCTCGCGGGCGTGCTCGCGCGTGTAGGTGCCGAGACCGGCGACTTCGAAGCCGAGTTCGCTCGACGCGATGCGGGCGGCCGCGATCGACGTGGGTCGCGTCGCCGAAGATGAAAACGCGCTTGCCGGTCAGGTAGGTCGAAGTCGATCGACCGCGAGTACCACGGCGCCCTCAATCCAGGCACATCGACTGAAGCGTCCGCAGCCAGGCCGGCAACCTCGCGCACCTTGGCGATGAAATCGCGCGTCGCGCCGACGCCGATCGGCACGATCGAGACGATGGGCTGGCCGAAGGTGCGCTTCAGCCAGTCCGCCGCAGGCGCTGCGATCTCAGGGTACAGCACGATATTGAAGTCGGCGTCGGGCAGGCGGCGGATGTCTTCGATGCTCGCGCCCATCGGTGCGATGACGCCGACATCGACGCCGATGCTGTCGAGCAGCTTGCGGACTTCGGTGATGTCGTCGCGATGGCGGAAGCCGAGGGCCGTCGGTCCGAGCAGATTGCAGAGCGGACGCCGGCCTTCGCGCGGGGGCCGGACAACGCCGGACGTCGCCGCTGCGGCCGGCGCGTTCAATGCGCGGACGATCTGATAGAAGGTTTCCGCCGCGCCCCAGTTCTCCTTCTTCTGGTACGACGGCAACTCCAGCGCCACGACGGGGATCGGCAGATCGAGCGCATCGGCAAGCCCGCCGGGATCGTCCTGGATCAATTCTGCCGTGCACGAGGCGCCGACGAGCAAGGCGTCGGGTTTGAAGCGGTCATAGGCGTCACGCACCGCCGTCTTGAACAATTCCGCGGTGTCGCCGCCGAGGTCGCGCGCCTGGAATGTCGTGTAGGTGACCGGCGGGCGGCGATCACGGCGCTCGATCATCGTGAACAGAAGATCGGCGTAGGTGTCGCCTTGCGGCGCATGAAGAACAAAGTGCACGCCCTTCATGGCGGTGGCGATGCGCATGGCGCCGACGTGCGGCGGGCCTTCGTAGGTCCAGACGGCGAGCTTCATGGCCGGGCCTCCAGAATCTCGCGTCGGATCAGCGGGCGGGCGAACAGCGCAGCGAGATCGCCGGCCTGCTCGAATCCTTGAATGGGCGAGAACAGCAGTTCGATCGACCACTTGGTCGCCAAGCCTTCGGCCTCGAGCGGATTGGCGAGCCCGAGGCCGCACACCGTCAGGTCGGGTCGCGCGGCGCGGCAGCGGTCGAGCTGGCGGTCGACGTTCTGGCCCTCGCTGAGTGGCGTGCCGGCGGGCAGCAGGGCGAGATCGGGGGCGAGCTGCTGGCGATTGAGGTAGGGCGAGCCGACCTCGACGCACACCATACCCAGCTCCCGCGTGACGAAACGTGCGAGCGGCGGCTCGAGCTGGCTGTCGGGGAAGAAGAAGATCGTCTTGCCTTCGAGCCGCGGGCGGATGCGGGCGAGCGCAGCTTCGGCGCGGGCGCGGGCGGGCGCCATGACGCGATCGACGTGCGCCTGATCGATGCCGAACGCGGCGGCGGCGGCTGACAGCCAGAGTGCGGTTCCTTCGGCGCCGAGCGGGAACGGCGCGTGGATGGCGCGCGCGCCAAGGCCGTCGAGCACCCGCGCGGTATCGGTGAGAAAGGGCTGCGCCAGTAGATAGCGCGTCTCGGCCCCGATCGCCGGCAGATCGCCGCTGTTGCGGCCCGGCA
The DNA here is from genome assembly GCA_963819775.1 of uncultured Alphaproteobacteria bacterium. Taxonomy (GTDB): domain Bacteria; phylum Pseudomonadota; class Alphaproteobacteria; order Rhizobiales; family Hyphomicrobiaceae; genus JAKAML01. The sequence goes on along the minus strand of CAWFXM010000008.1, from coordinate 96,735 downwards.
GGAATGCGACCGAGGCAATGCCGATCTCGGCCAGCAGACGCCGCAATTGATCCTCGACGATATCGGCGAGGCAGCCGGCAATGACCAGGCGGGCGGCTGCGGCGGGCGCTGCGGGCACGAAATCACCGGCGATTGCCGCCAGGCACGCATCTTCGCCCTGCGTGAACGTGGTCTCGATGCCGCTGCCGGAGTAGTTCAGAACCTTGAGTTCAGGCGCATGGATGCGGGCCAAACGGCTGGCGGCCCGCTTCAGGTCGAGCTTGATGACCTCCGACGGGCACGAGCCGACCAGGAAAAGGAGCTTGATGTCTGGACGGCGCGAAATGAGCTGCGCGACGATCCGATCGAGTTCGTCATTCATATCGGCAAGGCCGGCGAGGTCTTTTTCTTCGATGATCGCGGTTGCGAAGCGCGGCTCGGCAAAGATCATCACGCCTGCCGCCGATTGCATGAGATGGGCGCATGTGCGTGATCCGACGATCAGGAAAAACGCGTCCTGGATCTTGCGGTGCAACCAGACGATGCCGGTCAGGCCGCAGAATACTTCGCGTTGTCCGCGTTCGCGCAGCACCGGCGCGTCCACGCATCCGGCGCCTGCAGCTGGAGCGGCCGCGTTCGCGCGGACCGGCGTCAGATCGTTCATGATGCCGCTCCCATCAGGTCGCGGCTGGCGCTCATGCTGCGGGCGGCATCGAGCCGCGCCGACCGCAACTTCCAGACGAACTGGGCGGCGTTGACGACATAGCTGGCGTAGGCAGCGAGCGCGAGCGCCATCTGGCCATGAAGATCGAGCAAACCCAATGACATGGCGACGAGGTAGGCGGTGTGCAGCGCCAGCACGAGCATGCTGACGACGTCCTCCCAGAAGAAGGCCGGTGCGAACAGGTAGCGCCCGAATACAGCCTTCTCCCAGATCGATCCGGTGATCATGATGGCGTAGAGGGCAAGCGTCTTGACGACGATCGACACTGTGGCGGCTTGCGCGCCCTCACCGGTGGCGAGAAACCGGGAGACGAGCCACAGCGAAACCAGAAACACGAGGAATTGCAGTGGTGCGAGAATGCCTTGAATGAGCGTCCAGATGCTCTCGTCGCGACGCTGCCGCTGTTCGGGCGTGTAGAGGGGGAAGCGGGCAGGAGATCGCATCATCCAGGTCTCCGTCGGGGCCTGTCGCGCTGCGAGCAAGAGTGCAGCGTGCCGGCAACTGATCGAAGTGTAAGGCGGATGCTTTTCGACTGTCAACCCACGTTGACGTTCATCGATGTTTACATTTCTTCCGAGATGCGTTGTGATGCAATGCGGGTGCTGCCGGATACGTTTGATAGATCCTTACCGAAATGCCGCAGCCGTGATTGACTGCCCTCGGCGAAGGTACAAAAACAGTCCCGCCGAGAGATGGGCATGGCTCCATTCGCGACGAAGAGCGCGGGTGGTTTGGGGAGGAAAGACCAGACGGAGTGCATTCAATGCCTGGATCTCGACCGCAGGCGCTATTGCGCCAGTTAGCCGAAATCGACGCCTTGTGTCCTGGCCCGACGGCACGAGACGGGGGTTCAAGAGAGCAGGAATCTGAGGCGTCAGTAGGCACTAACTGTGGTGGCGCGTGTGAATGCAACGAACGCGAGGCCAGTCTGGTCTCCGTCATCGAATCCGATGTGATCCCGCGACTGCTGCTGATGCATCGGCTGTGCGTCGAGCCGACGCCTATTCATTCGGCATCATCACGCTCGGCATCACACTTGGCGCGCCGATCATCGCAGCCCGCGCATCAGGCACCGGACAAAATCTCGGCCAAAGAGGTCGCGGATATGATGGAGCTGGTTCGGCACGATAGCGTCGAGGCTGGCCTTCGCTATGTCCACGCACTCAGAATGCGCGGTCATCCGGTCGAGCGGTTGTTCGCGTCGCTGCTGGCGCCGGTGGCACGTCAGCTCGGCGAAATGTGGACGTCCGATGAGGTCAGCTTCGTCGAGGTGACGTTGGCTGTGTCGCGCATCCAGCGCATCCTGTTCGAACTCTGCGAGCCGGCCGCGCCGAGTATGAACGGCACATACACGGTGCTGCTGACGGCGACTCCGGGAGAGCAGCATACGCTCGGTCTGCACATGGCGGCGGAAACGTTTCGGCGGGCCGGCATCCAGGTCGTCTCGCTGGTGCCGACGGCGATCAGTGAGATCGAGACGGTCGTTCGAGCCAACCATTATGATCTTATTGGCTTTTCGTTCGGTTCGGAGAGCTTGCTAGACGCACTTGCATCGGCTATCGAAGCGACCCGGGTTGCGTCACAGCAAACTGACGTCAAGATCGTAGTTGGTGGACCAGCGTCGGGTTTGGTCAGCAGCGCAAAGTGCCGGCTTGGGGCTGACCGGGTGGTCCGCGATATCCCCGAAGCCATTGCGATGCTGCTGCATGGCTCGGCCATAGCGGCCGTCGAATAGACGAACTGAGAGGTTTTCGTCGGGATGAAATTCTGTCGTAACATCCCGATCCTGGATCAGAGTGATAAGATAGCCGACGCCGAAAAGCTTGTTCTGGCCGTCGCAGTGAAGCGGTGATGTCGTGAAAACTTTCAAGTCTCCCCGCAAGAGCTTCGGCGCACTGGATGCCGACACCGCGGCGCAGCTCGTGTCGGCTTCGTCGGATGTCGCGATCGTTCTCGACAAGAAGGGCATCATTCGCGACATCGCCTGCGAGTCGAAACTCGTGTCGGGCACGAGTTGGATCGGTCGATCCTGGGCGGATACGGTCACCGTCGAAAGCCGGATCAAGGTGCAGGAGATGCTGGCGGAGGCGTCGTCTCAAAGCGCCTCGCGCTGGCGGCAGGTCAATCATCCGATCACCGGCGGCTCCGATCTCCCTGTTCGCTATTGCGCCATGAAGCTCGGCGACGAGGGTCGCGTCGTCGCCATCGGCCGCGAGATGAGCGCAGTCGCCGATCTGCAGCAGCGGTTGATGCAGGCCGAGCAGCAGATCGAACGCGAATATACCAAGCTGCGGGCGACCGAGACCCGCTATCGCGCGCTGTTCCAGCTGGCGCGCGAAGCCGTGCTGATTGCCGACGCCACGACGATGAAGATCGTCGAAGCCAATCCCGCGGCCGTCGATATGCTGGCCAATGGCTCGCGGCGCATCGTCGGCCGGCAGGTCCTCGACCTGTTTCATGCACGCGATACGCGAGCCGTCGAATCGCTGGTGGCCAGTGTCCGCGCCTTGCCGCGTGCCGAGGACATCGAGGTCGGGCTCGCGAATGCGGATCGCAATGTGCGCTTGTCGGCCAGCCTGTTCCAGCAAGAGCAGCAGGGCTATCTGCTGATCCGGCTGCGGCCGCTTGGGGCCGACGCGGGTGACGGCGCGCGCCGCAGCTCGCCGTCGATGGCGCTCGGCGTCATCGGCCACCTGCCCGAGGGGCTGGTCGTGGTCGATACCGACCATCGGATTCTGACGGCCAACCCGGCGTTTGTCGAAATGATAGAACTCGCGACCGAAGAACAGGTGCGCGGCCAGCCGGTCGACCGCTGGATCGGCCGCGTCGATGTCGACGTCGATATTCTTTTCGCCAGTATTCGCGAGAACGGTTCGGTCCGCCGCTTCATGACGTCTGTTCGCGGTGAATACGGCGGCCGGGAGAACGTCGAGATTTCCGCGGTCTCGGTGACGCAAGGGCCGATCCCATGCATCGCCATGAGCGTTCGCAAGTCGGCGCGCGAGGCGGCCGGCGCGGCGGCGCAGGGGCAAGCGATGCTGCGGTCGATCGACCAGCTCACCGAACTCGTCGGCCGCATGCCGCTCAAGGAGCTGGTGCGTGAAACGACCGACATCATCGAGCGGATGTGCATCGAAGCGGCGCTGCAGCTGACCAGCGACAATCGCGCGTCGGCGGCGGAGATGCTCGGCCTGAGCCGTCAGAGCTTATACGTCAAATTGCGCCGCTATGGTCTCGGCGAGCTCGACAGCGAAGCCTAGAGCATCAGCATAGAGTGCAGTTCACGCTCTTGATTGGCGCGCTGTGCGCTCAGCTCAAGAGCGTCACACTCGAAGTGCCGATGGTTCGTGGATGAAGCTCGTTGCGCGCACTCTTGGACGTGCTGGGCGATCGGCCCGCGCATTGGCCTGCCGAGTGTCAATTTTAGTTGACGTATTTGTGTGTCACGCCTAGCATTCGTCATCGCCCAGGTGCAGCGACGACGAGGTGCGGACATGGCGGACACCAGTTTGAAGCCGGTCGCGACGGCCCGTCCCGATCCTGCCGCCGTTCTCGAACTCTTGAAGCCCATCACATGGTTTGCGCCGATGTGGGCGTTTGCCTGCGGCGCGGTGTCGGCCGGCGCGTCACTTGATGGACGCTGGGCGATGATCATCGCCGGGATCGTGCTTGCCGGTCCGCTGGTGTGCGGCACCAGCCAGGCCGTCAATGACTGGTTCGATCGGCACGTCGATGCGATCAACGAGCCGGGCCGGCCCATTCCCTCCGGACGCATCCCCGGCCGCTGGGGCCTCGACATCGCCATCGGCTGGACAGCGGTGTCGCTGGCTTTCGCAGCGGCGCTCGGCCCGCTCATCTTCGCGGCCGCCGCGGTCGGCCTCGCGCTCGCATGGGCCTATAGCGCGCCGCCGTTCCGTCTCAAGCTCGACGGCTGGCGCGGCAATGCCGCAGTGGCGGCCTGCTATGAAGGACTGCCGTGGTTCACCGGCGCGACGCTGATGATCGGCGCGCTGCCGCGCTGGGAAATCCTCGCGCTCGCAGCGCTCTATAGTCTCGGCGCGCACGGCATCATGACGCTCAACGACTTCAAGTCCATCGAGGGTGATCGCCGCATGGGCGTCAATTCGCTCCCGGTGCAACTCGGCCCTGAGCGCGCCGCGCGGCTGGCCTGCTGGGTGATGGCCTTGCCCCAGGTGGCGGTGGTGATCGCGCTGCTGACGTGGGGACGCGCAGGATTTGCCGCCGCCGTCGCCGCATCGCTCGTCGCGCAGGGCGTGCTCATGCTGCGCCTGCTCGAGGATCCGCGCGCCAACGCACCCTGGTACAACGCAACCGGCACGTCGCTCTATGTGCTCGGCATGATGGTCAGCGCGTTCGCCGTGGCCGGACTTCAGGGAGCCAACCCATGACCATCGGTCAGCCGCTCGGCTGGACTGCAATCGTCCGGCTCGGGCTGGTGCAGACCGCACTCGGGGCGATCGTCGTGCTGACCACATCGACGCTGAACCGGGTCATGGTGGTCGAGATGGCGCTTCCGGCCGTGCTTCCGGGGGTGCTGGTGGCATTGCATTATGCGGTGCAGTTGACCCGGCCGCGCTGGGGCCATGGGTCGGACCTCGGCCAGCGGCGCACGCCGTGGATCATCGGCGGCATGGCCGTCCTCGCGCTCGGCGGTCTGCTTGCGGCGGTGGCGACGGCGTTGATGGAGTTGCACCTCGTTGCGGGCATCGTGCTCGCGGTCGTCGCGTTCACGATGGTCGGGCTCGGCGTCGGCGCGGCGGGAACATCGTTGCTGGTGCTGCTGGCCAAGCGCGTGCAGCCGGAGCGCCGGGCTGCTGCGGCCACGATCGTGTGGGTGATGATGATTGCCGGGTTCATCGTCACCGCTGGCGTGGCTGGTCATCATCTCGATCCGTTCTCGACGACGCGCCTGGTCGCCGTCACAGGCGTGGTCTCCATGCTCGCCTTCCTGTTGGCGGTGGTCGCGGTTGCCGGTGTCGAAGGCCGGACGTCCGCGGAGCCTGCTGCCGCCAGCGAGGCCGAGGCGAAGCCCGCCTTCCGTGAAGCACTAGCCGAAGTGTGGGCGGAGCCGCAGGCGCGGCAGTTCTCGATCTTCGTCGCCATGTCGATGTTCGCCTACAGCGCGCAGGATCTCATCCTGGAGCCGTTCGCTGGCGCAATTTTCGGATTCACGCCCGGACAATCGACGAAGCTTGCGGGCGTGCAGCACGGCGGCGTGCTGCTCGGCATGATAACGGTGGCGGCGCTGGCGACGGGCATCCGCGGCATCAGGATCGGCTCGCTGAAATCTTGGACGGTGGGCGGCTGCCTCGCCTCAGCCGTTGCGCTGGCGGCGCTCGCGTTCGGCGGGTTCCACCCCGAAAGCTGGCCGTTGAGTGCATCGGTCTTCATCCTCGGCCTTGCCAATGGCGCGTTCGCCGTTTCGGCCATCGGCTCGATGATGGCGCTGGCCGGTCAGGGCCGCGCGCGGCGCGAGGGCGTGCGCATGGGGCTGTGGGGCGCGGCGCAGGCGATCGCGTTCGGGCTCGGTGGATTTTCAGGGGCGGCGGCGGCCGACGCCATTCGAGTGCTGACCGGATCGCCGCTCTATGGATACGCCAGCGTGTTCATGGCCGAGGCGGCGCTGTTCCTCATCGCGGCGGCCATCGCACTGCGCTTGGGCGATATCCGCAAATCGGCGGGCGCGCTCGCCGAGCCGCGGCTGAGTGCGCTCGGACAAAGCATGTTGCCTGCGGCCACCGAAGGCCGCACGTGAAAGGGGTTGTAGGATGACCGGCGATCATGAAACGTACGACGTCGTCGTTGTCGGCGGCGGGCCGGCCGGCGCGACCGCGGCGTGTGATCTCGCATCTCGCGGCCTGAACGTGGCGCTGCTCGACAAGGCGGGACGCATCAAGCCGTGCGGCGGCGCGATCCCCCCGCGGGCGATCAAGGATTTCGACATTCCCGATCATCTGCTGGTCGCCAAGATCCGCTCGGCGCGGATGGTGTCGCCCGAGGAGGCGCGCGTCGACATGCCGATCGACGGTGGCTTCGTCGGCATGGTCGATCGCAAGGATTTCGACGCCTGGCTGCGGCAACGCGCGGTCGATCGCGGCGCCGACGCTCGAAGCCGGGACATTCGAGCGACTGACGCGGGATGACGATGGGACGGCGCGGGTACACTTTCTGCCGAAGTCGGGGGCGTGCGGCGGCAGCGCCGGAAGCCGCAGCTTGCGCGCGCGCGTCGTGATCGGCGCCGATGGGGCGCTTTCGAAGGTCGCGCGCGATTGCGTGCCGGGGGCTTCGAAAATCCCCTACGTCTTCGCCTATCACGAGATCGTCGAGGCGCCGGCAAAGAGCGGCGCCGATTACGATGCCACGCGCTGCGACGTCTACTACCAAGGCAAGCTCTCGCCCGACTTCTACGCCTGGGTGTTTCCGCACGGCAACACCGCCAGCATCGGCGTCGGCAGCGCGGTCAAGGGCTTCTCGCTGCGTGGCGCGGTCGGCGAGTTGCGCTCGGCCACCGGGCTCGACGGCGTCGCCACGGTCCGCCCCGAAGGCGCGCCGATCCCGCTGAAGCCGCTGAAGAAGTGGGACAACGGCCGTGACGTCGTCCTCGCCGGAGACGCAGCGGGCGTCGTCGCGCCAGCGTCGGGCGAAGGGATCTACTATGCGATGCTCGGCGGGCGGCTCGCGGCGGATGCAGCCGAGAAGCTGCTGGCGACCGGGGATTTGCGCGCACTCGCCACGGCGCGCAAGCGGTTCATGAAGGATCATGGCCGCGTGTTCTTCGTGCTCGGGATCATGCAACACTTCTGGTACAGCAGCGACCGTCGGCGCGAACGGTTCGTGTCCATGTGCCGCGATCCCGACGTGCAGCGGCTGACGTGGCAGTCGTACATGAACAAGGAACTCGTGCGCAAAGACCCGATGGCGCACGTCCGCGTGTTCATCAAGGATCTCGGTCATCTGTTCGGGCTGGTCGCGCCGCGATGATCGCACCCTGGAATGATCGAGCCATGACAGAGTTCGGGCATGATTGAGTTGATCGGCGGCGTGCTGGGCGATCTCGTGCGCTCAGGCCGGATCGTCGATATCGCGCTCGGGTTGATCGTCGTCGAGTTCGGCGCGCTCGCATGGTTGCGATCACGGACCAAGTCGGCCGTGCTCGACGTGGGACTCGTCGCGCACTTGGCTGCGGGCGCTTTTCTGCTGCTCGCATTGCGTGCGGCGTTGACGGGCGCGAGCTGGCTCGCTGTCGCCGGCTGGCTGCTCGGCGGCCTCGTCGCGCACCTCGTCGATCTCGGTGCGCGGCTGAGGTCCGGTGGTTAGTTCGGTCTTATTCGGCCGCCAGAAGTTCACGCGCATCGACGACACTGCCGATGGCGGCGGCAATCCGCGACGCCAATGAGCGCGCGTCGAGGCCCGCCCAGGATTCCTGCTCCGGCTGGCTGCCATGCTCGATGAACCGGTCAGGCAAGTGCAGCGGCAGCACGCGGGCGAGATCCACGCCGGTTCGCGTTTCGCGGCTGAGACTATCGAGAACCTGGGTCGCGAAACCGCCGATCGCGCCCTCTTCCAGCGTGACCAGCAATCGATGCTCGCGGGCCAACGTGGCGACGAGCCGGCTATCGAGCGGCTTGGCGAACCGGGCATCTGCGACCGTTGCCGAAATGCCGAGTTGCGCCAGCAGATCCGCGGCGGCGCAGGCCCGCGCCAGCGTCGTGCCGTAGGACAGGATCGCCACGTCGTGACCCTCGCGGACCAGGCGGCCGCGGCCGATATCGAGTGGCTCGCTGCCTTTGGGCATCAGAGCGCCGACGCCGTCGCCGCGCGGAAAGCGGAATGCAGAGGGGCGGTCATCGATGAGCGCGGACGTCGCCACCATGCGTGCGAGTTCCGCCTCGTCGGAGGGCGCCATGAGTACGAAGCCCGGCAAGCAGCCGAGGAACGTCACGTCATAGGAGCCCTGATGTGTAACCCCGTCTGCGCCGACGAGGCCAGCGCGGTCGATGGCGAAGCGCACCGGCAACCGCTGGATGGCGACGTCGTGGACGATCTGGTCGTAGCCGCGCTGCAGGAACGTCGAATAGATCGCGACGAACGGCTTGAGTTCGCCGCACGCCATGCCCGCCGCGAACGTGACCGCGTGCTGCTCGGCGATACCGGCGTCGAAGCAACGATCGGGAAAGCGCTCGGCGAAGCGGTCCAGTCCGGTGCCTGACGGCATCGCGGCCGTGATGGCGACGATCGCGGAATCGCGCTCGGCTTCGTGGATCAATGCATCCGAGAACACACGCGTGTAGCTCGGCGCGGCGCTGGCGGCTTTTTCCTGCTTGCCGCTGGCGATGTCGAAACGCGCGACGCCGTGGAAGCAATCTCTGGCTGCGGCCGCCGGCGCGTATCCGTGTCCTTTTTCGGTGACGACGTGGATGAGCAGCGGTCCGCCGCGCCAGGCGCGGGCGTTGGCGAGCACACGCACCATCTCGTCGACATCGTGTCCATCGAACGGGCCGCAATAGGTGACGCCGAACTGGTCGAACAGCGTGGGTGTCGCAGCGAAGGTTGGCAGTTGGCCCTCTTCGAGACCCTCGCGCCTCACGTCCCGCGACGGCATCTGTCCGCGCAGCTCGGCGAGGTGGGAGACGAGCGCGCCGGAGGGCGGGGCGATCGACATGTTGTTGTCGTTGAGGATCACGATGACGCGGCGGCGCTGGGCGCCGAGGTTGTTCAAGCCTTCGAACGCCATGCCGCCCGAGGCGGCGCCGTCACCGACGATGGCGACGACGCTCTCGTCGCCGGAGGACAGATCGCGGGCGACCGCAAATCCGAGCGCCGCGGAAATCGCGGTCGAGCTGTGGGCCGCTCCGAAGGGGTCGTAATCGCTTTCGGCCCGCGACGTGAAACCGGCAAGTCCGCCCGACTGCCGCAGCCTGGTCATCCGCGCGCGGCGGCCGGTCAGCAGCTTGTGCGGATAGCACTGATGGCTCACATCCCAGATCAGTTTGTCGGCCGGGGTGTCGAACACATAGTGGAGGGCGACCGTCAGCTCGACGACGCCGAGGCCGGATCCTAGGTGGCCACCGGTCCTGGCGACCGAGGCGATCATCGCCTGGCGCAACTCGTCGGAAACCTGCCGCAGTTGACGGCGCTCGAGACGGCGCAGGCCGCTCGGGTCTGAGATGGCGTCGAGCAGGTTCGGCGTGGTTCGGCGGCTGACGGCGGCGTCGCCGGTTGCCTGGATCTGAGGCCCGTATGCGTGGGAGGCGATGTCCGGCAATTCCATGGTCGACGAGCCTCCCGCAGACGAGACGTGGGTCTGGATCGAACATGAGACTAAGCGTCACGCTTGATGTACGTCAATACAAATTGACACTTGTCGTGGGCGGACTGTCGCGCCGTTCGATTGGACACGTTCGGAAACTGTTGGGGGCCGTGGAAATTTCACGAGGACTGGAGGCCCGAGCGTCGCTGCGACGGCCCGCGGATCGCCCTCTGCTGGTAGAGGATCACGCTGATGCCGACAATTGTCGGCGCCGCCCAAAGCAGCGGATTGAAAGCCACGGCAGGCAGCAGGTTGGCCGCGCCGAACGAGAAGAATGCAGTGTAGACCGACACGCCGGCGCCGACGAAGGAGCGCATATGCTGAATGAGCCATTCGTTGCGCGGCGGATTGACGTACAGGATGAACCGCGTGTTGAGGCACGCCGCAGTGATGCCGAGGCTCGAGATCAGGATCATCAGCGGCTGGCCGGCCAGCCAGCCCTGCACCGCACACAGAACCGCCGCACCGATCGTCGCGAACTGAAGCCCGAGCGTGAGGGGATTACGGTGGGCGCCGTGCCGCTGCCGGTTGCGCACGCACTGCAAGCCGAACCAGACCAGCGTCGCGGTGAAGATCGACAGATACAGCATCATCCAACCGAACAGGCTGCGGATCATGCGCTCGTCGGTCAGCCGCGGATGCGTCTCGAGAGGGGCATAGAGCGTGCACAGGCTCATGCCGACAGCGCAAAGACTGGTCGTCAGAAGACAATAGGCGAAGGTGCGGCCCCATTGTTTATGCCGGTCGGAGCCCTTGCGTCCGAGGATAGGCGGCCAAAGGGCGATAAGGCCGATCGCGCCGGTCACGACATGAACGGCCAGTAGCCCATTGAACAGCCACATCGATCCACTCCCAGGCGGCCTGTCGGCAATTGCGATGCATTCAAACTCGCTGTGGACACCATCATGTGTCAATATAAGCTTACACTAAGGCCAAATGGCCAGCGCGTCGAGCGCAGGGTATCGGGCCGGACACTTGCTTGACGTCGTGTGCCGGCCCATGTGGCTTGCGGACGGCAAGCTTTGGTGCGTTGGGCTGTGCGATCGACGGCGTGGCTCGGCGCCGTGGCGCAGCGGCTGCGAGCAAACGCCAGACTGTCGGGTGAACATGACAGATTTCGACGTCATCCTGGTCGGCGGCGGATTGGCCAACGGCCTGATCGCCAGTCGGCTCCATGCGCGCCGGCCGGAGCTCAAGACTCTGGTCGTCGAAGCTGGGCCACGCCTCGGCGGCAATCACACGTGGTCGTTCCATGCGACGGATGTCACGCCCGGCCAGGATCGATGGATCCGGCCCATGGTCGCGCGCGCCTGGGCCGAGCAGGACGTGGTGTTCCCCGCCTTCCGCCGGCGGCTCTCGACAGGCTATCGCTCGATCGGCTCGAATGAACTGCATCGCCATGTCTCGGGCCTCTCGAGCGTGGCCGTGCAGCATGGCCAGCGCGTCACGGCGATCGAGCCGGGAGCCATCGAATTGGCAGGCGGCCAGCGCCTGACGGCGCATTGCGTCGTCGACGGCCGGGGATTGCAGTGGGTGTCCGGCGTCGCCTTCGGCTATCAGAAATTCGTCGGGCTCGAAGTTCAAACTCGCGCGCCGCACGGACTGAAATACCCGATCATCATGGACGCGACGGTCGATCAGATCGACGGCTACCGTTTCGTCTATTGTCTGCCGTTCGACGATACGCGCTTGCTGATCGAGGATACGTATTACGCCGATCATGCCGCGCTCGACGTAGACCTCGTCACGCGACGCGTGCGCGACTATGCCCGCGCCGCGGGATGGGAAATCGCCACGGTCGTTCGCGACGAGGCCGGCGTGCTGCCGATCACTCTTGACGGCGGACTTGAAGCGTTCTGGCCATCCCGCTCGCTCGCGCTGGCGCGGTCGGGAATGCGCGCCGGGCTGTTCCACCAGACCACGGGCTACTCGCTGCCGCTTGCCGCCGAAGTCGCCGATACGCTGGCCGGTCTCGCGCCGCTCACCACCGCTGCGGCTGCGCGCGCGATCCGCGCCATCGGTGAGGAAAGCTGGTCGCGGCAGTCGTTCTTCCGGATGCTCAACCGGCTGCTGTTCATCTCGGCCCGGCCCGACGAGCGCCGTGATGTCATGCAGCGGTTCTATCGCCTTCCGCAGCCGCTGATCGAGCGGTTCTACGCCGGCAAGCCCACGGTCTTCGACAAGGCGCAAATCATGACCGGCCGTCCGCCCATCCCTGTGCTGAGGGCGTTGCAGGGCATCGCACCATGGAGCGCGCGTCCGCGGCGGCCAGTGACGCCTGGGCGCGGCCACCAGAGCTAGTCAGCGAGCGATCCGATCGGCTACGGTCCACCGGCGCCAACGATGCGGGAGACGACGGCCTTGACCGAAAAGAAGAAGGACGTGCTGCGGTCAGTCGACGATGCCGCGCGGCGGCTCGGCAAGACGCTGCTGCGCACCGCACGTTTTGCGTCGCTGGCGACGCTCGATCCGATCGACGGCGCACCCTCGGTCAGCCGCGTCAACGTGGCGACGTCGATGGCCGGCGAGCCGGTGTTCCTGATTTCGGGCTTGTCGGGCCACTTCGGCAATCTGGTGGCCGATGCCCGCTGCTCGCTGATGGTCGGGGAACCGGGCAAGGGCGATCCGCTGGCGCATGCCCGCATGACGTTGACCGGCCGCGCCGAGCGGCTCGCCATGGGCGCCGAGCGCGAGCAGCTCAAGGCGCGCTATCTGATGCGGCATCCGAAAAGTGCGCTCTATGCCGATTTTCCGGATTTTGCGTTCTGGAAGTTCACCACCCATCGCATTTCTCTCAACGGCGGCTTCGGCAAGGCGTTCGCACCGGATCCCGCCGACATCGCGTCCGACATGAGCGGGCTCGCTGATCTCGCTGATGCGGAAGCCAGCGCGGTCGAACACATGAACGCCGATCACGCCGATGCGGTCGGCCGCTATGCCGCGCGTGTGGGGGAGGAGCCGGGCGGATGGCGGCTCGCTTGCCTCGATCCGGAGGGGCTCGACCTGGTGCGCGGCGATCACGTTGCGCGGATCTGGTTCGACCAGCCGCTCAAGACGACTGCCGATCTGCGGCCGGTGCTGGTCGCGCTCGCCAAAGCCTGAACCGCGGAAGTGTTCCCGAGCCATTGCCCGAACCATGGGGTGCGCGCATGACAAAATCCCTCGTCCAATCGCAGTTCGGCGCCAATGCGGCGGCCTACGCGACTTCCGACGTGCACGCCGCCGGCGAAAGCCTGAAGATGCTGGTGGGCATGGCCGATCCGCAGCCGGCGTGGGTGGGTCTCGATATCGCGACTGGCGCGGGGCACATGGCGCTCGCGTTCGCGCCGCACGTCGCGCGAATGGTTGCGAGCGACATCACCGAGGAGATGCTGGCCGAGACCCGAGCGCTCGCGGCGAGCCGCGGTCTCGCCAATGTCGAGACGGCGGTGGCCGCGGCCGACCGGATGCCGTTTCCCGATCAAAGCTTCGATCTGGTCTGTTGCAGGCTGGCGGCACACCACTTTCCCGATGCCGCCGCGTTCGTGTCCGAAGCCGCGCGCGTGTTGAAGCCCGGTGGCGTGTTCGCGCTGGTCGATAACGTCAGCCCCGATGGGGAATTATTGCCTGGGCTATCGCGCGCCGAGTTGCGCGACGCCGTGGTGATCTACAACCAGTTCGAGAAGTTGCGCGATCCCTCGCATGGTCGCGCCCTGACGGTGGGCGAGTGGGACGAGATCATCGCCGACGCGGGACTGGAAGTTGCGGCAAAGCGCGTCATCGTCAAGGAAATGGAGTTCGGCGCCTGGGTGCGTCGCATGCAGTGCACGCCCGAGACGGTGAGCCGTCTCGCCGCGATGCTGAGCCAGGACAAAGACGGCGGGCGCGGGCATCTCGCGGCTTTTCTGATGCCGCGGCCGTCGGGTGAGGATCTCTGGATATCGCTGCGCGAACTGGCCGTCGTCGCCCGCAAGACACCGATGGCCTGAGCGTCGCTGCGATCGGCGATGGCCCGGCGACGAGGGCTATGCAAGCCCTGTTCATTGCTCGCGGTTCCCCCTATGTGTGCGGTGCCGTGGCGATGCGGCAAGCAGAGGGGGCGGCATCATGTCGAGGACGAGCTGGCAGGGCGCGATGGCGCCGACACTCGAAGATTTCGAGGCGATGGCGACCGACGCCTGGGGAAAACTCCCCGCCGACTTCCGCCAGATGTGCGGCGATCTGGTCATCCGTGTCGAGGATTTTGCCACCGACGAGGTGCTGGACGAACTCGGGATCGAAACGCCGTTCGATCTGATGGGGCTTTATCAGGGTGTCAGCCTCGACCAGAAGAGCGTCACGGACACCGCGCGCGAACCCGATATGGTGTTCCTCTACCGCCGCGCCATGCTTGATTATTGGGCCGAGGGCGACGAGACCCTGGGTGACTTGGTGACGCATGTCCTCGTGCACGAGATCGGCCATCATTTCGGCTTCTCGGATGCGGATATGGAGGAGATAGAAGAGTCGGTGACGAGTTGAACCACGCGCGACGTCGCGGCATGGCGGTCACGCTGCGCAGTCGAACGGTGGGCGGTTGGCGACGTTACCTTGTGTTGACGGGGAAATCGCGCAAAGGTGTCGGCCTTACGCGAAGCTGGGGCGAGATCCGATCGTGTTGTTCTGCCGAAACGTGTTGTCGCGGGTGGCCGTGGCGCTGCTGCTGCTCGCCGTCGGGCCGGCTCGCGCCGAAGGTCCGCCGACGCCTGAGGAATACGCCGCGCATGTGGGCGGTGATGCCTCGATCGTCCCGTCGGGGCAATTGAAGATCGACAACTACAAGATGCAATGCGGGCATCGTCCGACGGTGCTCGACAACCAGCTCGACGATTATGGCGCGGCATACCCGGGCTTTCTGATTCTCAACCCGAAACTCATGTCGCGCATTTCGACGCCGGTGAAACTGTGGATCTTCGCCCACGAGTGTGGCCACCAGTTTCGCGGGCCCGACGAGGAGACCGCCGATTGCTTCGCCGTGCAGCGCGGCCGCCGTCAGGGCTGGCTGACGCCCGACGGGCTCGAGGACGTGTGCAAGTTCATCGCCCCGGCCAAGGGCGACAGCATGCACTTCTCCGGCAGCCACCGCTGCGAGTACATGCGCCGCTGCTATGAAGATCACAGCATTCGTTGAGCGATCGACGGGATTGCGCGCACACCCGTGCGGACGCGGGCCGTGTCCCGTCCACGTGCTGTCCTGCTCTTATCCCCGGTGCGCAACGCGGGCGTAGTCTCGGCAACGAGACCTGCGTCCCGAGTGCCCGACCATGCGCCTCACCGAGTATACACGCCGCCTGCTCGCCCTGGCCGAGACCGTGCATCGGTGGCTGTCGTCACTCAACGCGCTCGATTCCGGCAGCCGGGATCGCATAGCCAACTATGCCGCCGAAGTGGCCGCGACCCTGGCCCGCGCCGCCGCCGCGCTGGAGCGGTTGGCGCTTCAGCCATCCGAGCATACCGCGCGGCTGGAAGCACTCCGCGAGTTCGGCCGGATCGCCGGTTATATCGAGACCATCGTGTGCGTGCTTCAACATCATCTTGACGGGCGAAAGCTGGCTGGCGTTAAAAGGCGGCTGGAACTGCTGCAGCCGGCGGACCTGACCCTTGACGCCGCGCCGGATCCCGAGCGGAGATTGAGGGAACGGCTGGCGGCGGCGGAAGGCTATTTCAGGGCACTCGCGGATGGCCTTCGCGCCTGATACATGCGCAGCACCCTGATACGAGCGCAGCACAATGACGCGACAACGGCCCCGGACACCGGGGGGAAGGACGGGATGGACAAGTTTACGAAGCTCGACGGGATCGCAGCGGCGCTGCCGCTCCGCAATATCGACACCGACATGATCATCCCCAAGCAGTTCCTGAAGACGATCCTGCGTACCGGGCTCGGCAAGTCGCTGTTTTTCGAGATGCGTTACGACACCGACGGCAAGGAGAACCCCGATTTCGTTCTCAACAAGCCGGCCTATCGCCGTGCGCAGATCCTGGTCACGGGCGACAACTTCGGCTGCGGCTCGTCGCGCGAGCACGCACCCTGGGCGCTGTTGGACTTCGGCATCCGTTGCGTGATCGCGCCCGACTTCGCCGACATTTTCTACAACAACTGCTTCCAGAACGGCATTCTGCCGATCAGGCTGCCGCAGTCGGACGTC
The DNA here is from genome assembly GCA_963819775.1 of uncultured Alphaproteobacteria bacterium. Classification (GTDB taxonomy): domain Bacteria; phylum Pseudomonadota; class Alphaproteobacteria; order Rhizobiales; family Hyphomicrobiaceae; genus JAKAML01. The sequence continues at coordinate 80,534 of CAWFXM010000008.1, read as the reverse complement.
GACAAGCTGATGGACGACGCCAGCCGCGGCTCGAACGCGACGCTGTCGATCGACCTCGAGCGCCAGGAGATCCGCGGCCCCGATGGCGGCATGATCAAGTTCGACATCGATCCGTTCCGCAAGCACTGTCTGCTGAACGGCCTCGACGCGGTCGGTCTGACGCTGCAGAAGGAGAGCGCGATCTCGACATTCGAGAAGAACACCGGCGCCGCGCGTCCCTGGCTGTAACGCCATGGCCAAGCTGATCCACGCCATGGTGCGCGTGCTCGACGAGGCGCGCTCGGTCGCGTTCTATCGCACCGCGTTCGGCCTCGAAATCGCCGAGCGCGTGGCGTTCCCCGATTTCACGCTGATCTATTTGAGCAACGCCGAGACCGGCTTCGAGCTGGAGTTGACCGTCAACGCGGGCCGCACCGAGCCCTACGATCTCGGCAATGGCTACGGCCATCTCGCGGTGTCGGTCGCCGACATCGAAGCGGAGCATGCGCGGATGCGCGCGGCGGGGCTCGCGCCGAAGGACGTGAAGCAAATGACGCGCGATGGCACGCCGTTTGCGAAGTTCTTCTTCATCGAGGATCCGGACGGCTACAAAGTCGAGGTTTTGCAGCGAGGGGGCCGGTTCATCTGATCGGAATTGCCTGATCCTCGTGCGCACGTTGCTGCCGAAAGCGGCAAGACGGCCAAAGCTGGCCGTCACTGCGCCGGGTTAGGCTCTGGCGGGATCGGACCGAGGTGACCAGCGACTTCCTCAGCGTATTCGTGCCGGCATCGCTGGCACTCAACTTCTATCCCGGCCCCAACAACATCTTTGCGCTGTCGAACGCAGCCCGGCACGACCTCGGGACGTCGTTCATCGCGAGCCTCGGACGGCAGGCGGCCTATGCCGGGCTGGTCGCGGGGCTGGCGCTGGGACTTGGCTCACTCGTGGTGTCGTCGCCCGGCGTGTTCCGCAGCCTCGCATTGCTCGGCGCGGTCTTCCTCGGCTGGCTCGGCGTCAAGATGTTGAGCCGGTCCACCGTCGCCGAGATGCCCGGCAACTGGTCGCAAGCCGTGCCCAACCGCGCACAACTCTGCCGCGACGAGTTCACCGTGGCCTTCGCCAACCCGAAGCCGCTGATCGTGCTGCTGCCGTTTCTGCCGGGATTGATCGTCCCGGGGCAGATCGCCAGCGCCTCGGTGCTGGTGGCGGGCGCGTTGTTTCTCGTGCTCGAGGCGGTTGCGGCGCTGACGTACGCGCTGGTCGGACGCAACTTCGGCTGGGTGGCGACGAGTGTCGCCGGCCGGCGTTGGCTCGATCGCGCAGGCGGAGTCTCGGTGATCCTGGCCGGACTGCTGCTCGCGCAAACCGCGCTCAAGGCGTGAGCGCTTTGGCGGCTGCCAAATGCCCGGCCTCCCAGCCGAGGATGGCGCGCTTGCGCGTCAGGCCCCAGTGATAGCCGCCGAGCCCGCCATCGGCGCGCAAAACGCGGTGGCACGGCACGACGAACGAGATCGGGTTCTTGCCGACCGCCGCTCCGACCGCACGCGCCGCCCGCCCGCTGCAGACGTGCCGCGCCACGTCGACGTAGCTCACGGCGCGGCCGGCCGGGATGTCGAGCAATGCGCGCCACACCCGCACCTCCCAATCGGTGCCGATCAAGACCAGCCGGATTTCGCGCTTATGACTCGTCGTCGCAAAAATGGCGGAGACAGTCGCGGCCGATGCCTCGGGCGCGTGACGCCATTCGGCGCGTGGCCAACGCGATTTCAATTCGGTGAGGATGTCATCGCCGGATTGTCCCTTGTCCTCGTCGATGAAGGCCAACGCGGCGAGCCCGCGCGGCGTCATCGCAGCGAGCGCGGTGCCGAACGGCGTCGGGTGAAAGCCATAGGCCATCTCGAGGCCCTCGCCGCGCCGCCGCGCGTCTCCGGGCGTCATGGCTTCGTGGGTGACGAACAGGTCGTGCAGACGCCCGCCGCCGGAGAGACCCACGTCATGCGCCGTGGAGAGCACGCTCGACGAGCCTTCGAGCATGCGGCGCGCGTGGTCGAGCGTCACCGCCTGCACGAATTCCTTGGGCGACAGCCCGCACCAGCGCTTGAACAGCTTCTGGCAGTGGGTTTGTGAAAGGCCGAGATGGGCGGCAAGCCGATCGAGATCGGGCTGCTCCTGCCAGCGCTCGGACAGGAAGCGCAGCGCACGGCGGACGTAATCATAGTCGCGCGCGGCCGTGATGTCCGGCTCGACAAGGTTTGCGGACAGTTCGCGTTCGGGGTGCGGCATGAATCGCTCCGGTGCGGATGACTTGCCCGACCCTAGTCCTCGTACCAGACGTCGATGCGACCCGATTCCTGCTCTTGCCCCGCACCGCAGAGGCCTGATTGCCTACCGCGGATAGAACGTGCCGCGATTGGCGACGAGCGCCTGGCGGAGGATATCAGCGAATTCGCGCCGTTCATCGTCGTTGAGGAAGCGGGCGAACGGGAACTCCTGGCCGTGGGACGCGAGCCGGAGGTCGGTGCGGCCGTCCGGCCATTCCTGGAGCGCGACCCGAACCCAATAGGGATTGAAATCGAAGTTCTCGCGCACGCCCGACGGGTGAATGCGGGTGATGGTCAACGCCGCGGGCGTCAGATCGACGAGCTCGTGCAGCTTGCCCGAGCGGTAGTTGAGCTTGAACGCGAGATAGACGAGGGCGACGTCGAGCCCGAAGAAGGCGAAGACCGGCCACGCGCCGAGCGTCAGGAAGACGATGCCGGTGAAGAAGCTGACGCCGCCGAACAGCGCCATCAACAGCATAAAGCCTTTCGGCCCGAGCGATCGATGTGCGGTCAGGACGACATGGAACCCTGGCGTGTCGGCAGCATCGGGTTCTGCGGCAGAGTTTGCGGGACCGGCTTGCGGTTCGAGTGGATTTTCGCTCATGTCGGCAGCCTAGTCGTAGTGCCGGAACTGTCAAAGGGGGTGCGATGAAAAGTGCTAAGCCGGGTTCGGCTGCGCCGTCCGCAAAGCCGAGTTCCACGGCCGTTCGGACGGTGACGAAACGGGGATCGTCTACGTCTCGAATATCCGGTGAAGGTAAGGTCAAAGCGGCGGACGCCAAAGTGCGCTCCCAGCGGAACGCATCGGTTCCGTCCGCGGACGTGACGGAAATCTTCCGCCGGTTTGCCGCGATCGAGCCCGAGCCCAAGGGCGAACTGGAGCACGTCAACGCCTACACCCTGCTGGTCGCCGTCGTGCTGTCGGCGCAGGCGACGGACGCCGGCGTCAACAAGGCGACCCGCGCATTGTTCAAGGCCGCCGATACGCCGGCCAAGATGCTGGCGCTCGGCGAGGACCGGGTGCGGGACTACGTCAAGACCATCGGGCTGTTCCGCAACAAGGCGAAGAACGTGATCCTGCTGTCGGAGAAGCTGGTCGCGGAACATGGTGGCGAGGTGCCCGACGACCGCGAGGCGCTGGAGGCGCTGCCAGGGGTCGGACGCAAGACCGCGAATGTGGTGCTGAACATGGCGTTCGGGCACCCGACGATGGCGGTCGATACGCACGTGTTCCGCGTCTCGCACCGGCTCGGGCTATCGGCGGGCAAGACGCCGGAGGCGGTGGAGCGTGATCTGGTGCGCATCATCCCGGCGGACTATGCGCTGCACGCCCACCACTGGCTGATCCTGCATGGCCGCTACCTGTGCAAGGCGCGCAAGCCCGAATGTGCGCGTTGCCCGGTGCGGGAGTTGTGCCGGTCCGAGGACAAGACGATCGCTTAGACCTGATCTGCAGCGGATAACTGAAAAAGGCCGCCGGAGCGTCAGCGCCGGCAGCCTCAGATTTCGTCGCATCGCCGTGATGGAGGCAGGGCCGTCCAGAAGGCTGGCCGCGATCAGGCTGCGGTGGCGTGCCTCGGTCTTGGCCTTGCTCAGCTCGCGCTTGAGCTTCAGGCACTGCGCCGAAAGCTCCTCGTCGCGGGCCTTCATCAGGAAGGCATCGAGGCCGCCGCGATGCTCGACCGACTTCAAGGCATGAGCGCTGACCCGCACGCGGAGCTTGCGGCCCAGCGATTCGCTCATCAGCGTCACGTTGCAGAGGTTGGGACGGAACACGCGCCGCTTGGCGTTCAATGCGTGGCTCCGAAGGTTGCCGGACATCGGCAGCTTGCCGGTCAGCTCACAGCGCCTGGTCATTTGTAAATGCTCCTTCGCGGGGCGCGACCAGCATACCGGCCGCGCGGAAATTCGATCGATCCATGAACGATGAACCCGCCAGCGCGCGCCAGCGGGTCCATTTGAAGGCTCTATACTTGACACCGCGCGGCAACGTCAAGGCGGCAAACGCGGGTCTGGGCCAGTTCTGGGCCGGTTCTGGGCCGTCATCCAAGCGACCGTCCGGGGGCATCTCAATGAACCGTTAACCATTGCTACCCAGAGACTGATCCAGTCCATGCGATCGCGCGCGTTGTTTAGTGTCGGCTGGGAGAAGCGCCGAGCGAGAAGGCGCGAACCCCGTTGCGGCGAGACGACACACAATAGACCAAAACCGCGACTACCGGCGTAGCATCGGGACGAAGAACGTCCAGGGGGTTTGAACCATGCTGTACTGCGGAGCGAGCGTTTGGGGCCGGGCCTGGGGGGGAGCGGCCATCGCAGCCGCCGCCTTGGCCGTGACCGCGAGCATGGCTGCGGCAGAGCCGGTAACGCCGGCGACGACCTGGCCCGCGGAAGTGACAGCCGTCTACAAGGTCACCTTCGGCGGTCTCGATCTCGGCACGTTCCGCTTCCAGTCGAAAGTCGATCAGTCGGGCGCCGCACCGGGGACATATGCGCTGGCCGGCGTGGCCAACCTTCGTGGCCCCCTCGGCAGCTTCGAATGGAAAGGCACCACCAACAGCGCCGGAAGTGCTGCTGGCGGCGGGCCGAAGCCGCAGGCTTACACGTTCGATTTCAAATCGAGCGCCATCATCGGCAGGGACAAGGCCGGGGCGGTCAAGCTTGGCTTCAAGGACGGGGCGGTCTCGAACGTGTCCGTGCTACCCCTGAAGCCGTCGCCGCCCGACATGGTGCCGGTCAAGGACGAGCACAAGCGCAATGTCCTCGACCCGTTGAGCGCCGTCATGGCGCTTTCGCTGGCCGGAACCCAAAAGCCGTGCGACCGCAAGCTGTCGGTGTTCGATGGTAAACAGCGGTTCGATCTGGCGTTGTCGTTCCGCCGCCAGCAGCGCATCACCGAAACGCGGCCCTCTGGACAACCCGGCGTCGGCTTCGTGTGCCGGGTGCGCTATATGCCCATCGCAGGCTACAGGCAGAACGAGGAAACCGAGAAGTTGGCGGCAAACGGCAACATCGAGATCACGTTGCGCCCGGTGCCGAGCGCCAATCTGATGGTGCCCTATCAGGTTTCGATCCCGACCGCCGCCGGCACTGCACTGCTGACCGCGCAGCGGATCGACATCACCACGCGCGGCCGTGGCCTTATCGCGCTGAACCATTGACGCGGTCCTCGACAAGGGCTTGACCACGGGCTGACCCGCTGCGTCGTCCGGCTCCATCGCCGACGCGGCCATGCAACTACTGCTTGATCTCGCCCGGCCCCAATGCAATGCCAGGGGCGCGACGATCACTCGGAGGCCACGAGTGCGGCGTCCCGCTGATGCCGACGCGCGTTCGCCGGAGGCTGGCATCGGGTCCGCATGAATGGAACTTGCGCTCGTCTCGACGTTGCTCGTGTCCGGCCGTACCGGAGAGACACGGACAGGTGCAACGGACGTGATGGGAATTTCGGAGACAAGACACGAGATGGGCAGCGATCTCGAGACCCGCATCCGCCACGTAACGGCGGTTCTCGGTCCGACGAATACCGGCAAGACGCACCTCGCCATCGAACGGATGCTCGGCCACGAGAGTGGTATGATCGGCCTGCCGCTGCGGCTGCTGGCGCGCGAGGTCTATGACAAGGTCGCGGCGCAAGTCGGTGCGGATAAGGTCGCGCTCGTCACCGGCGAGGAGAAGATCCGGCCCGAGCGGGCGCGCTACTACGTGTGCACCGTCGAGGCGATGCCGCGCGACATCGACGTCGAGTTCCTGGCCATCGACGAGATCCAGCTCTGCGGCGATCCCGAGCGCGGGCATACCTTCACCGACCGGTTGCTGCATGCCCGCGGCAAATCGGAGACGCTGCTGCTTGGCGCGCAGACCATGCGCGAGGCGATCAGCGATCTCATTCCCGGCGCCAATTTCATATCGCGGCCGAGACTGTCCAAACTGACCTATGCCGGTGAGAAGAAGATCACGCGGCTGCCGACGCGCACCGCCGTGGTCGCGTTCTCGGCCAACGAGGTCTATGCGATCGCCGAGCTGATCCGCCGTCAGCGCGGCGGCACGGCGGTGGTGCTCGGCGCTCTCTCGCCGCGCACGCGCAACGCCCAGGTCGCACTCTACCAGTCGGGCGATGTCGACTTCCTGGTGGCGACCGACGCCATCGGCATGGGCCTCAATCTCGACGTCGATCACGTCGCCTTCTCGGCCACGCGCAAGTTCGACGGCCAGAACCACCGCAATCTGACGTCGGGCGAGCTGGGCCAGATCGCCGGTCGCGCAGGCCGACACATGAACGACGGAACCTTCGGCGTCACCGGTAACGCGGAGGCGCTCGATGCGGACATGATCGAGCGGCTGGAGACGCACCAGTTCGAGAGCGTGCGCGTGCTGCAATGGCGCAATCGCAATCTCGACTTCGGGACGCTCGAGCGGCTGCGTGACAGCCTGCGCGAGATGCCGCGCGAGCAGCGCCTTACCCGCGCCCGGATGGCCGACGACGTGGCGGCGCTCGAAACCGTCTGCAACGATCGCGAGATCACGGATTACGCCAGCTCGCCTGCCGCGGTCACGCGGCTGTGGGACGTGTGTCAGGTGCCCGACTACCGCAAGATCTCGTCGCAGAACCATGCCGAGCTGGTCTCGTCGCTCTACAAATTCCTGATGAGCTCCGAAGGCCGCATCCCCGAGGACTGGTTCTCCAAGCAGGTGGCATTCGCCGACCGCACCGATGGCGATATCGATACCCTCGCCAATCGTATCGCCCACATCCGGACATGGACGTTCGTGTCGAACCGTCTCGATTGGCTGGCCGACCCGGCGCATTGGCAGGGCCGGACGCGCGACATCGAGGACGCGCTGTCGGACGCACTCCACGAGCGATTGACGCAGCGCTTTGTCGACAAGAGGACCAGTGCATTGATGAAGGGCATGCGTGATAAGGACGAGCTCAACGCGGAGATCCGCGACGACGGCGCCATCGAAGTGGAGAACCATTTCGTCGGACGATTGAAGGGGTTCGTCTTCTCGCCCGACAGCAGTAGTCAGGCTGACGGCATCCAGGCCAAGGCGGCGCGGACGGCGGCGGCACAAGTGCTGTCGCGCGAGCTTTCGATGCGGGCGCGGCGCGTGGCGGCGGCCAAGGCGGACGCGTTCAAGATCCAGCGCAATGGCCGGGTGATCTGGCGCGACGAGGAGATCGGCCGGCTGGAAGCGAGCGAACAACCGCTGAAGCCGCGGTTCGTGCTGCTGGCCGACGAACATATTTCGGGACCGGACCGGGAGAAGGTTCAGGCGCGGCTCGATCAGTGGCTGACCGAGATTGCCGCCGACAAATTGAAGCCGCTGATCGACCTGCAGAAGGCCGAGGATATCGCGGGGCTTGCACGCGGGATCGCGTTCCGGCTGACCGAAAGCTCGGGCGTGCTGAAACGCGAGGCTGTCGCCGACGAGATCAAGACGCTCGATCAGGCGTCGCGCGCGCAACTTCGGAAATACGGCGTCCGGTTCGGCGCGTTCAACATCTTCGTGCCGCTGTTGCTGAAGCCGGCTGCTGCCGAGCTGCTGCTGGCGTTCTGGGCGGTGCGCAATGCTGCGGCGTCGGGGCTCGATCCCGATCAGTTGCCCGAGCCGCCGCGCGCCGGTCTGACCTCGGTCGCGACCGATCCGGCGGTGCCCGAGCCGTACTATCGCGCCTACGGGTTTCACGTCTGCGGGCCGCGCGCGGTTCGCTTCGACATTCTGGAGCGTTTGGCCGACCTGATCCGGCCGCTGCTGGCGTTCCGATCCACCGCGGAAAACGCGCTGATGCCGCCGAAGGGCTCGACCGGCGACGGCGGCTTCACGGTGACGCCGGAGATGATGTCGATTCTCGGCTGCTCGCCCGACGAACTCGGCCACGTGCTCAAGGCGCTGGGCTTCCGGCTCGACCGGCGACCGGTGAAGACGCCCGAGGTCAAGCCGTCCGAGGTCAAGCCGGAGGATGCGCCGGTTGCGGCGGCGGCGCTGCCGACCGAGACCGAGGCCGGCGACGCGCCCGTGGTGGAAACCGCCGCCGAGGCTACGCCGGTGGCCGGTGACTTGCCGGAAACGCCTGTCGAACCAGTGTCGGCCTCAGCTGCCGAGGCTCTGGCCGATGCGCCGGTCACCCCCTCGGTAGCAACTGAAGACGCAGAGGCAAAGCCTGCCGAGGTGAAGTTCGAAGATGTCTGGCGGCCGCGGCGGCACCGCCACGACGAGGGCGACGGGCGGCAGCGCAATCGCGGGAAGCATCGCGGCGGCCACCCGGGCCAGTCGCGCGGCGAACGGGGCGCGCCGGGTCGGCCGCCGCAACCCGCGGCCAATGCCGAGGGCGTCGCAGCGAATGCGCTGAAGCCGTCAGAGACGGGACCGACCGCCGTTGCCGAGGGTTCACGCGGAGAGGGACGAGCGGACCGGCCATTCCGTGGCCGCAGACCCGACCAGGGCAGCGGCAACCGTGGCCCTGGTGGCCCAGCCCGAGGAACGTCAGGCCCAGGAACCCCGGCGCGCCCTGGTGACCGCCCGGGCGGCGGTGGCGGTCGTGACCACGGCAACGATCGCAACAGAGACCGGGAGCGCGGCGGACGCCCAGGCGGCGACAAGCGGCGCGAGGATCGCCGCCCCGTCGAGGTGATCTCGTCGGCTCCGCCGCGGAAGTCGGGCGCCGATCCCGACAGCCCGTTCGCCAAGCTGATGGCGCTGCGCGAGGCCATGGAGAAACAAGCGAAGGATCAAAGCTCGTCATGAGCCGGGCCGACGCGAAGCCAGTTGGCGAGGCCGGCGGCGCACCGGTGACCGCGCAGCGGCTCGACAAGTGGCTGTGGTTCGCACGATTGGCGAAGACGCGGACGCAGGCCGCCGCGCTGGTTACGGGGGGACGCATCCGCGTCAATCGCGAGCGGGTCGACAAGCCCGGAACGACGATCAAGACTGGAGACGTGGTTACTGCGACGGTTCACGGAAATGTGCGCGTGCTCAAGGTCGCGGGGTTTCTCAAGCGGCGCGGCCCGGCCGCCGAGGCAACGCTCATTTTCGAGGAATTGACACCGGCCGCCGATCGGACCAAAGCTCACGGCCATGGTTCGTCCGGTTCGCCAAGTTCGGCGCCGGACAGATCATCCGGATTTGAGCGCGCGGGCAACCACGCAGAACGCCTGCCGGGATCAGGCCGCCCGACCAAACGTGATCGCCGGGAGATTGATCGCCTCAAAGATCATTCGTCGTAGGTCTCGCGTCGCCTTCTGTGACGCGGATTTGCTTGCGGCGGGACGTGAAGTGACCTGACGACACGACAACGATAAAGCAGTGTGGACCGAACGGAATGACCTATATCGTCAATGACGCCTGCATCAAGTGTAAGCACACCGACTGTGTCGAAGTCTGCCCCGTGGATTGCTTCTACGAGGGCGAGAACATGCTGGTGATTTATCCTGACGAATGCATCGACTGCGGCGTCTGCGAACCCGAATGCCCGGTGGATGCGATCAAGGCCGATACCGAGCCGGGCCTTGAAAAGTGGCTGCAACTCAATCGCGAGTATGCCGATAAGTGGCCTAATATTACCGCCAAGAAGGACGCGCCGCCGGACGCGGAAAAGTATAAGGACGAGACGGGGAAGTTCGAAAAGTACTTCTCTCCGAAGCCCGGGGAGGGTGATTGACGACCTCGGGCGCACGCGACTGAACGATGTAATTTTCTGATCTCGTCGTCGTCGCGTCGTCGGATTGTCTGCAAATTTTGGTCGACCGTTTAAGCGGGTGCGCACTCTTTTGCTGCGCTGCCCTTCATTTTGCATGAAAATTGTGTTACAAGATTTCTGGTGTGGCGCAACTGCAAACATTGCCGGAACATCGGCGAACATAACGCGGTCAAATTTGCCCCGTATAGAACAAATGGACGGAGATCGGGTTTGGCTCGACTTCCTCTCCAGGGGCAAAGAGTGAACAGTCATGCCACAGCATTGATCGGAACAGTCGGCTCCCGTGACACGGGGAGTTGATCCGGTCGAACGGTAGTTCCGGATCGGAGGTAGCGATACCACCGGTACGGGTTTTTGTGCGGTTTCTGGTCCGCAGAAGCCGTAAAGCGATGGCAGCCCCCGTGCGTCGCGTGCGTAACGAGAAAGTGAGACACCGACATGGCTCAGAAGAAAAAGGTGGAAGCCAAGGCGAAGACCACCAAGCCCGTGGCTTCCGCCGGCAAGAAGGCAACCGCCAAGGCCGCCGCATCACGGCCTGCGCCGAAGTCAGCGAAAAAGCCCGACGTTCAAGCCGCAAAGTCGAAGAAGCCGGCAATCGTCGCGAAGGCCGTCGTCCATGCGTCGTCTCGTAAGGTCATTCAAGAGAAGGTCGTAGCTAAGGCTGTGATCGCAAAGAAGGTCGATGTCAAGCCGTCGGCGAAGCCGGCGTGACCGCGCCAGCCAAAGCCGCGCACGCTGCGAAACCTGCTGCCGCGAAGCCTGCCGCCGCACCGGCCAAGTTCGTCGCGGTTCCGGCCACGCTCGCCATGCGGGCGGCGATGACCGGTCAGGCCAGCCCTGTGTCCAGCCCCGTGCGTGCCGTCCCGGCGATCGTGAACAAGCCTGCCAATCAGAAATTGACGGCCCCGCTCGCAACAGCGACTGCACCCGCGACGCCGAAAGCGCTCGCCGAAAAGGCCATGCAACAGCGCCAGATGATCAACGCACAGAAAAAGCCCGTCAGCCAGCGCCACGGTTTCAAGACCAACGAGTTCATCGTCTATCCCGCTCACGGCGTCGGCCGCATCGTCGGCATCGAGGAGCAGGAGATCGCGGGCATGTCGCTCGAGCTGTTCGTGATCACCTTCGACAAGGAGAAGCTGACGCTGCGCGTCCCGACCGGCAAGCTCGCCACCGTCGGCATGCGTAAGCTCGCGGACGAGAACGTGGTCAAGAAGGCCATGGAGACGCTGAAGGGCCGCGCCCGCGTCAAGCGGACGATGTGGAGCCGCCGCGCACAGGAGTACGTCGCGAAGATCAACTCGGGCGACCTCGTGTCGATCGCCGAGGTGGTCCGCGATCTGTTCCGGTCGGAGGCGCAGCCCGAGCAGTCCTACTCCGAGCGTCAGCTCTACGAGGACGCGCTCGATCGTATGTCGCGCGAGATTGCCGCGGTGGACAAGCTCGACGATCGTGGCGCCGTGCAGCGCATCACCGAGGTGCTGTCGAAGAGCGCCAAGGGCCGCCGTCTGGCCGAAGCCGGCGCCGAAGACGCAGAGGTCAAGGCGGCCTGATCGGCACGCTTCATCGCATGACGACAACTCGACGACGCCCGGAGCTAACTGCTCCGGGCGTTCTTCGTTGGCTCCGGCACATGGTCGGGCTGCTGCGGCCGTGACCGCCTGTGCGACCTTCGTCGAGGACTTCGAGTTCGGACGGATGGGCGATCTCGATATAGGGTCCGTTGCGGCGATCGATCCATCCGCGCGACGCGGACGCGTTTTCCCTCGAGAGCCCGGACCTTGGCGGCGAACGCGGGCTCCTCCAGCGCGCCGCTTACTGAGCGGATACCGGCGGTAAAGTCGTTCCTCCACTCTGAGCCGAAGTTGAGGTAGATCGCCGACTTCATCTCCGACACCTTGCGGACGCGCCCGCTGACGATCTGAAATGTGCCGCGCAAGCGCATCAGTTCGCGCGTTCGGTAGGCGGCGCGTTCGAAATAGGCGGCATTTGCCCAGATCCCGGTTCCCTGACCTGGCGTCCCGCTCGCGGGCGATCAATTCGCCGGCGCAAATGACGGTCTCGCCCATGCCATAGGCTCGGGCGTGGCCTGCTGCGATCAGGTCTCCTTGTACCCAATCGCGGCGGCCATCGCGCACGACGAACACATGCGCGACGAGCCGCCGGTAGCGATCGGTGCGCGGCATCATCGGGTGAATGTCGACCGTGCGGCCGAGTACGAGTGCCGCAAGTGCGGCGACGGCGTCCGTTTCGGGCGGCCAGTTGACGATGTTGGCGGCAGCGTCGAGCGATCGTGGGCCGATGATCCCGGCGAGCCTCAACTCGGACCCGTCGTCGAGCGAGACGGTGTCAGGATCGACGATGCTGGTGACCGTCCGTTGAAATCCCGGCGTAGGCACGCACCCCGTCGTCATCGCTTGCGGGGCGGCGGCGTGGGGTTGGCCAGCCGTGGCGGCCGCAGTGACAGCGACCGATAGGACCAGTCCGATCGAGGCCGTTCGCGCGATTGCACGCGGAAACGCAACCGATCTGGCAGGTCGGGGCTGTCCAGGCAGTGAGTTGCGATCCATGCCGGCCCCAACACGACGTCTCCACCTTCGACGGTGCCACAGCCGCCGCGCGTTCGCCACCACGACAGCGGTTGTCCGCTGAGCGCTAGAGCAATATCCGATCGGACGCGATCGCCATAGCGATCGACCGATCGGATAAAATTGCTCTAGCACCATAATTCTAGAGCATCTTTATCGGACCTGTGAATCGCAACCGCGATTCCGTCAGGTCCGATGATGCTCTAGATGATGAAGTCGTCGCTCCCCAATGCTTCGATGTTGCCGCCGACAAGACGGATCGAGTTGGCGGCGTCGATTTCGATGACCGTGTCGCTGCCGTCTGCCCAGGCGGCCGCGAACAATTCCGCGAAGGTCGCGAAGTCGAACGCGCTCAGGTCGATGACATCGAGGCCGCTGCCGCCGAGCGCATGGGCGCGGAAATCGGTGATGCTATCGTGGCCCCCGCCCGGGGCGAAAACGAACATGTCGCTGCCGGCACCCCCGGTGATGCGATCGTCCGACAGGCTGCCGATGATCGTGTCGTTGCCGGTCCCGCCATCGATCAGTTCGACGGACGACAGCGAGATGCCGCCGAGATCGATCACGTCGTCGCCGGCGCCGCCGAGGATGCGGTCGTTGCCCGCGCCGCCGGCTATGGTCTCGATGCCCGAAATGCCCGAAACGCCGGTCGAAATCCGAATGATGTCGTTGTAGCCGCTGCCCTGCAGCGTATCCGATCCCGCGCCGCCATGGATGGTGTCGAAGCCGGTATCGCCGACGAATGTGAAGGTGTCGTTGCCGAGCCCACCGATCAGCATGTCGTTGCCGGAGTTGCCAGAAATAACGTCGTCCCCACCGCTGCCGACAATGGTGTCGTTGCCGGCGCCGCCATCGATGAGTTCGATCGACAGCAGGGTGGTGCCGCTGAGATCGATCACGTCGTCGCCCGCGCCGCCGAGGATGCGGTCGTTGCCTGCGCCGCCGTCGATGATCTCGATCGAGGTCAGGCTCGCTGCGCCAGTAGAGATCCGGATGTTGTCGTTATAGATGCTGCCGCGCACGGTATCGATGCCGTCGCCGCCGTCGATCGTATCCAGTCCGCCATCACCGGCGAGTGCGAACACGTCGTCGCCGAGGCCGCCGGACAGCGTATCGTTGCCGGTGTTGCCCATGATCGTGTCGTTGCCGGCGGATCCGATGATGGTGTCATCGCCTGCACCGCCGTCGATCAGCTCGATCGACATGAGTTGGAACGGTGATGCGTCGATCGTGTCGTTGCCGGCGCCGCCGAGGATGCGGTCGTTGCCGCCGCCGCCGTCGATCACTTCGATGCTGGTGAAGTTCGCCGGGTTCGCAACGAGGCGGACGATGTCGTTGTAGTCGCTCCCTCGAACGGTATCGATGCCGCCACCGCCGTCGATGGTGTCGAGGCCGCCGTCGCCGATCAGCAAGAACACGTCGTCACCAAGGCCGCCGACAAGGTTGTCGTTGCCGCTGGTGCCGCCGAGCGTCGCGCCGGGCACGACCGTCACGGTCAACGAAACGGTGGCGGTCGCTTCTCCACCCGCACCGTCGTCGACCGTGTAGGTGAACTCCGCCGGTCCGGTGAAATTGGTGGCGGGCATGAAAAGCACACTGCCATCCGGCTGCAGTGCGACCGTTCCGCCGATGGCGTTGCCGACAGACTGGATGGTCAGCGCATCGCCATTGATGTCGGAGTCGTTATCGAGGAGTGCCGATGCCGCAATCGACAGAGCGGTCCCTGCGGGAGTTGAGAAGCCATCGTCAGCGGCAGCGATGGGAGCGTAGTTCTGCGCGGCGATCGTGAGGTTGAACTGGTGCGATGCCGACGCGAGGCCGTCGGTCACCTCGACGCGAATCACAAGTGCGCCGATGAAATCGGTGGGCGGAGTGCCGGTGAAGTGGCCGGTGAAGCGATCGAATGCGAGCCACGCCGGCAATGGCACGCCATCGGCGAGTGTCGCGGAAACGTGCAGCCAGTCGTCATCTGCGTCAGAGAAGATGCCCGCCGGCAACGTGAAATCGACAGGAGCGTTCTCCGCCGACGTGTAGTCGGGCACAGATCCGAGAGCGACCGGCGCGATGTTGGGGACGACGTCGACCGTTGCCGTTGCCGAGGACGTGCCGCCGGACGGGTCGGCGATCGTATATCGGAAGTCCACGAGCCCTTGGTACCCATCCGCCGTGACGATGCGGATCGTGCCGTCCGGCTCCAGCGTCACGGCGGCGCCTCCCTCGACATTGTCGATGGAGATGATGGATAGCGCGTCTCCGGCGGCGTCACGATCGTTGGCCAGCAGGACCGAGCCCTGGAGAATGCCGACGGGGCTGGCCACGACGATCAGGTCGTCGGCCATGGCCTGCGGGGGATCGTTGGCGATGACCGGCGCGAGCGATCCCAACGTCTCGATTTCGCTGCGGTTCCAGATCGTACCGTCGGTGAACGCCACGGTCTCGATTCCGGCGCCGTTGGCCCCGGCGTAGTTTTTGATCGTGATCTGGCCGCCGCCGGCCACGGCCAGAACGAGGTCGGCGGGCGTCGCCGACAGCCGGTAGAGGGTCACGTCCGATGGCGCGATACCCGTGCCGAATGTCAGATTGTCGATCTCGCCCCGCGGGCCCGGTCTCGATGAGGATGTCGTCACCTTCGCCGGCAAAGAACACGTAGAAGTCGGCGCCATCGCCGCCGATGAGCGTATCGTCGCCGAGGCCGCCGCTGAGGACGTCCCTGCCGCTGCCGCCATCGAGCGTGTTGTCGAGGTCGTTGCCGGTGAGGCGATTGCTGCTCGCGTTGCCGAACCCGAGCGTTGCTATGCCGGCGAGGACGAGGTCTTCGACATTGGGCGTCAGAGTGTAATCGATGCTTGAAACCACCGTGTCGACGCCCTCGCCCGCAAGTTCGACGACGATGTCGGCGAAGGCATCGACGAGGAAGGTGTCGTCGCCGGTGCCGCCGGTCATGGTGTCGTTGCCGCTGCCGCCGTCGATGCGGTCGGCGGCCGCGCTGCCGATGATCTGATCGTGTCCGCCGCCGGCGCGCACGTCGCTCATCTGGCTCAAGGTGATGACGTCTTCGCCCTCGGTGCCGGAGATCTGGAGCTCGTTGCCGCCATTGCCGCTGCTGTTGGGATCGTATGTCGGGGCGGTGGGGCGCGCATCGAAGGGATCGAGCAACTCGCCGTTGTTGAGCATGGCGTTGATCGAGGCATCCCAATTTGGATAGAAGTCGCCGTTTGCGGTCGCCACAGGCGTTCCGGGATCACGGAACTCGATGCCGAGATCGCCGGGCGTGAAATTGCGCACGCGGATCAAGGCTTCGACGTTGGGATCGGTGAGAATGATCGTGAAATAGTCTGGCGGCAGCCCGTCGCCCGCATTGTTCACGACCTCGGTGTGACCCTGATAGAGGTGGATCAACAGATCGCTGCCGTCGAGCGTGTAGCTGATGTTGCCGATGAAATCGATGAGGCCATCGACCTGGCTGTTGCCGTTGAGGACATTGTCCATCAGCTGCCAGTCGAAATAGAGTGCGCCCGGGCCTTCGGGGTCCTGCAGCACGTCGAACGGGAAAATCGTGCCGAGCAACGGCATCAACTGCGAACCTTCGAAGCCGTCTCCCGATCCGTTGAAGAAATTGTAGGCGACGAACAGGCGGTCCTCGCTGTCGCCACCCTCGATCACCATCTCCGGGGTGCCGTTGCCGGTGTTGATGGTGGTGAACACGATGCGGTCGGCGCCGCCGCCGCCATTGACCAACGTACGCCCTTCGCCGGATAGAATCGTGTCGTCACCAGCGCCGCCGAGAATCTCGACGTCGTAGCCCGACGGACTGCCGGCAGCGAATGCGGCGTCGAGGCGCGCGTCGATGAAATCGTCGCCCAAGCCGCCGTCGATGACGCGCAGCGCGCCGTTGGCGTAGATGCGATCGTCGAGGTTCGAACCTTCCAACCACTCGGCCGAACGGATGAAGAGGCCCTTCTCGGCGAACTCCGGCTGTTGCGCCTGTGCGACGAGCGTATCGCCATCGACGGCATTGATCAGCAATCCCTGGGTCGCATCGAGAAAGCTGACCCTGTCGCCGCTGCCGCCACCATCACCCTTGAGATCGAAGAACAGGTTGTCCTCTGTCATCTCGACGTCTTTGCCGAGGATGATGTGATCGGAGGCGTTGTCCCATTCGACTCGCTCGATCGAGTAGAGGTGGTCGCGTCCGCCTTCGTAGATGGTGATGTAGGTTGGGAATACGTGTGTCTGCCGGAGCGGATTGTATTCGAAGCGGATCGTGCCGACACCGGCGTAGCCCGACGGCATCCTCGCCATCGCGCTTGTAGTCGAGATTGAATTCGCCGCCGTGGATCTGGTCGAAGCCCTTGGACCAGAAGAAGTAGTCGGCGTCCCGGCCGCCGTTGAACAGGTCGCCGTTATCGCTGCCGTGGAAAATGTCGCTGCCGAGGCCGCCGAGCAAGTATTTGAAGTTGCTTGTGATCGACATCTCATCGCGGTCGCTCGAGCCGAGCAGCGTCGTCGAGCCGGTGGTGAAGCGGCGCCATGTCAGTGGCATTACAGTCGAGATGTCGATGCCGGCATGAAACAGCAGTGTTGCGATGACCGAGGACGAGTTGGATGTCGCGATCGGCTGGGCAGGGTTCGAATGGAAGTTATACGGCAGGAACTGCGCGTCGATATCGGCGCCGAAGTTGGTCATGATCTGCCACGACTCGAACGCGCCGAGGGGCATGTCGATGACAGTGCTGTTGCGCGAGGCCGGTGTGCCGAAGGAGGCGACGAGCGCGCTGCCGGTGAGGCCGCCGTTCGATTGCGACAATGTCGTATGGCCGTCGGTTCCATCGACACCGAGAATGTGGCCTGCGCCTCCCGTTCCGGCGGCTTTTACGCCCTCCATGACAAACCAGTTGTCCTGCAACGAGCGGCGAGGCGAATTCATCGACGACGTACGTGAGCAACAAGTGATCGGCGCCGAAAAAGCCCAGTGCGTAGGCTTTGATCGACGTCCGCTCAATTCGGATCTGGGCCATCTACGCTACTCCCCTTGTCATCACTTGCCGAATTGGCCAATGGACCCGCCCGGGCCTTCCGGCCGCGACGGCGCGCACGACATCCCTCAGTGCGAGCGATGAATTGCGAATTTGACCGACGCCCCCGTATTCACCTCTGGATTGTGCTCAGTTCAGTCCGTGGCCTATGTTTCCCCCATCGGCCAAGTCGAGTACGCCGTCGCCACCGGTCGAGTGACGATCGTTCATGGCGCGAAATAAGCAGGATTTGTGCCGCCGCAAAATATGTCCGACACGGAGCACGTCTATACAGATCGTGCTACTTTAAGTAGTGAAAATTCGCTGTCAATAGCTGGAATGCGCAACGGCGCCGACCCGGCGTGGTGCACGGATCAAAAATTCCGGCGTCGCGGCTTCGAAACGCAGCCACCGCCAGGGCCGTCGATGTCGAGGCTTGGCGCTCAGGCTGCCCCGCCTCGGCTCTGGTACCATTCGACGTACCAGCGGACGAACTCCGCCACTCCGTGCTGGATGGTGGTGGACGGCTTGTAGCCGACGGCACGAACCAGCTCGCTCGCGTCGGCAAAGGTGTCGGGGACGTCGCCGGGCTGCAACGGCAGCAACTCGCGCTGCGCCGTCTTTCCGAGCACCGTTTCGATCGCTTCGATGTACTCGCCGAGCCGGACTGGCGAATTGTTGCCGATGTTGTAGACCCGGAACGGCGCGTTCGACGTGGCAGGATCGGGCGCGGCAGCGTTCCAATTCGGATCCGGCGCGGCGACCTGATCGCTGGTGCGGATAACGCCTTCCACGATGTCGTCGATAAACGTGAAATCGCGCGTGTGGTTGCCGTGGTTGAAGACTTTGATCGGACGGCCTTCGAGAATGTTCTTGGTGAACAGGAACAGCGCCATGTCCGGACGGCCCCATGGACCGTAGACGGTAAAGAAGCGAAGCCCCGTCGTCGGCAAGCGGAACAGATGGCTGTAGGTGTGCGCCATCAATTCGTTGGTGCGCTTGGTGGCGGCGTAGAGGCTGAGCGGGTGGCCGACGCACTCGTGCTCGGAGAACGGCACCTTCGTATTGGCGCCATAGACGCTCGAACTGCTGGCATAGGTGAGGTGGGCGTGCGCTGATGGCGGCAGGCCTCGAGAATGTTCGTGAATGCGACGACGTTGCTCTCGATGTAGGCGTGGGGATTGTCGATCGAGTAACGCACGCCGGCCTGCGCCGCGAGATGAATGACACGGTCGAATGCTGTGCGCGGCGAAGCAGGCGTCGACCTGCTGCCGATCCGCCAGGTTGGCGCGTATGAACGTATACCGCGCGCCGACGCGCTTGGCCGTCTCATCGAGGATCGCCAGCCGCGCTTCTTTCAGCGTGGGATCGTAATAGTCGTTGACGATGTCGAAGCCGACGACGTCATCGCCGCGCTCGAGCAGCCGCTTGACGGTGTGGAAGCCGATGAAGCCGGCGTGTCCTGTGACCAGAATTTTCACGTTTCAGAGTCTTCCGTCGCTGTCGGCTTTGGGGAATACGCCCTTGACGTCGAAGAGTATGGCGCCGGGCTTGCCCAGCGCGCGCACAGCGGCCGCGCCCATCGCCGCATACTCGCGGTGGGCGACGGAGATGACGATCGCATCGTAGGTGGGCGTGGCCGGCAAAGCATCGAGTAGCGTCAAGCCATACTCGTGCCGGGCTTCGGCGGCATCGGCCCAGGGATCGTGGATGTCGACCTCGGCGCTGAAGTCGCGCAGCGCGGCGACGACATCGGCGACCTTGGAGTTTCTCAAGTCCGGGCAATTCTCCTTGAAGGTCATGCCGAGTACGAGAATGCGGCTGCCGACCACGGGGAAGCCCCTTTTCATCATCGAGCGCACAACGCGGTCGGCGATGAAACTCGCCATGCCGTCGTTGATGCGCCGGCCAGCGAGAATGACCTCGGGGTGGTAGCCGATCTCTTGCGCGCGATGCGTGAGATAGTAGGGATCGACGCCGATGCAGTGACCGCCGACGAGGCCCGGCTTGAACGGCATGAAGTTCCACTTGGTCGATGCGGCGGCCAACACCTCGTTGGTGTCGAGACCGAGCTTGTGAAAGATGATCGATAGCTCGTTCATCAGTGCGATATTGAGGTCGCGCTGCGTATTCTCGATGACCTTGGCCGCTTCGGCGACCTCGATGGACGCGGCCTTGTGGGTGCCAGCGGTTATGATGGTCGCATACATCGCATCGATAGCGCTGGCGGCTTCCGCGGTGGAGCCGCTCGTGACCTTGACGATGGTCGGCAGCCGGTGCTGCTTGTCACCGGGGTTGATGCGCTCGGGGCTGTAGCCGACGAAGAAGTCCTTGTTGAACGTGAGGCCAGACACCCGTTCGAGGATCGGTACGCAGATCTCGCGCGTGCAGCCGGGAAAAACCGTCGATTCGTAGACGACGACTGCGCCCTTCTGCATGGCTTTGCCGACGGTTTCAGAGGCCTTCTCGAGCAACGCGAGATCGGGGCGATTGGCGCGGTCGATCGGAGTTGGTACGGCGACGATGAATACGCCGCAGGATTTCAGATCGTCGATAGTGGCCGTGAAGGTCAACAGCGAGGCGGCCTTCAAGGCCATCGGTTGTCACCTCGCGCGTGCTGTCGTGACCGGTGCGCAGTTCGGCGACGCGGGCCGGCCTGATGTCGAAGCCGACCACCGGCCGTAGGCGGCCGAACTCCACGGCAAGCGGAAGGCCGACATACCCGAGCCCAACGACAGCGATCGTCTTGCCGGTCAGATCCAATCGGTTGCCTTCCTGTAAAGAGTGAGCGCAGGGCTGCTCGGCCCCGATGGCGAGCGTCGCGTGGCCAGCTTGGCAGTTTCCATGCCCATGCCAGACTATAGAGCGCTCGACAAGTCTCCAAACAGGGTGTCGCCGGGAAGCCTGTGGCGAATATCCTGACCGTGCCGGTTTGCGAAGGCGATCAACAGGAAGGCTTACCTCTTCGCCGCCGTCAAGCGGCCCATGCCGGCAGTGTCGGGACCCGCCCGAAGCAGTAGAAAGACTGAGTATGCGATACCGGCCTGCAGCCACGGCTGCCACAGACCGTATCCTGTACTCAGGATCGCGGCGACAAGACCGAATTGCGCGATGCCGATCATGCGCCGCTGAGCAGGCTGCTTCCACAAGGCCATGAGCATGGCGGCGCCGGTCAGCCAGAATAGTGCGGCGCCGATGCCACCGAATTCGTACCAGATCTGCAGATATATATTGTGCGCGTGCGGGGCCTCCTCGGGGAGTTTGGCGTCGGTTTCGAGTTCGAGGGCCCTTCTGGCGTCAGGAGCATAGTAGTGGTTGCGCATCGCCATGAGAGCATGCCCGGCAATGGGCCTGTCGAGTGATTTGGTGGCAACCGAGTTCCAGATTACGACGCGCGCGCGCGCCGTATAGAAAAGATTCTCCGATTTGTGCCAGCCCGCGTCGTGGAGGCCGATCGACAGCGGCACGACCAGGAGCGCAGCGACCGTCCAGCCTGCGACGGCAAGTGCCATCGCGAACCATGGCCTCCATGCGTGAGCGGCCAGCAGTGTCAGGCTGACGGCCAATGCGAGTTTGGCCGTTTCACTGCGCGCGTAAAAGACCAGGCTGATAACGACTACCGCGAGGACGCCTCCGGCGAGCTTCGAACGGGCGTTTTCCCAGTTCCGGGCCATCAGCCAAACCGGCCATAGGCACAATGCCAGCATGACCGTCTGGCGGTTGATGTTTCCGTCGTCCAGGGCAATGACGCTGTTGTTCACGATCAGGTTGCGCGAGCTCGCGGACCTGAGGCTCGGGATCAGATCGTGCAGAACACGGGCCACCCACTGGTCAGTGAAGATGTGGAGCAGGACGAGGATCGAGGTCAGCAGCAGAGCCATGGTGAACGATGCGGATTCGAGCTGACTGTGCGACGGCTGCTTTCTTGCGCCCTGACCGAGCGCGAGCATGACGAGCATGGCGTATGTCGCGAGCAGCAGAACGTTGGTGAACCCCTGCAATCCCGCGGCGGAAAATGGACTTCGAACAAGAACCCAGGTGAGCAGCGCAACAAGCGGAATGGCAAGCGACAGCGGAACGTGCGGCTCGCGCGGGATCGAATATCTGCCATCCCAAGTGATAAGGATGAACCCTGCCAGAATTGCCGGTGTCAGGTAGGCGGCGAGGCGTGGCATCAGCAGCATGAGCACGAATGAGACGACGGCCATGGCAATGGCGCGCCTGTCGATCAACTGCTCACTCGCTTCGGGGTAGGGGGCATCTGACATCGAAATAGGGAACAATCCACCGGGTAGGAAATGGCAAACTCAGGTCCGATGCCGTGGCGCGAACCAAGATCCTGATAGCACGAACCCGTCGGCTCTACGATGGGCGGCCAACAGACGATTTGGATAACATACCGTCCGAACGCATCGCAAGACTCCCACTATGGCGGAAAAAATGGGACAGGAGGTCGAGGGAAATCGGGTTGTGAGCGCGGCTCCTCGATCCCGACCACATAGTCGCGCATGTGCTGGTTGACAGCTCGCACATCGTATCGCGACCGTGCGATGGCGATCGATTGCATCCCCATGCGCGCCGCCAGTGTGCAGTCGCGACAGAACGTCAGCATGGCTTCGGCCAGCTCTGCGACCTGACGTGGCGGCACGATCAAGCCATTCCTTCCATGAACGACAGTTTCGCGACAGCCTGGGACGTCCGTGGTCACGATTGGGCGTCCCATCGCCATGGCTTCCAGGACGACGCGCGGCGTCCCCTCGCGATAAGACGGTAATACCACGACCTGCGCCTTCCCGATCGCACCGCGAACATCGGCGAGATTGCCGATATAATCGATCACACCCTCGGCCTGCGCCATCTCGACGAGGCGGGGATCGATCTGATCGGGGCTCGCGTCACTTGGTCCTGCGAGTGTGAACTGCGCGTCCGGATAGGCGGCTTTCACCTGGGCTGCAGCGGCGATGTACTCCCGGATGCCCTTGGCCTGGAGGAGTCTTCGCAACGAGCAGAAACGAGGGCCGATCCGGTAGCGGCACCGGATGGAAGTGCGACAGATCGACCCCGGACCCGTCGACGACGCGGCATTGGTCGGCGCGGACCAGGCTGCTGTCGACGAACAACCGCATGTCGTCGGGATTGTGGAAGATGACGACATCTGTTTCGCGCAGCGCATAGCGGCACAAGGCACGAGCGGAGATCGAAGCGATCCTCTGCTTCAGACTTCGGGGCTCGTCGAACGCATAGCCCAGACCGGTGAACATCGCGACCGACCGCGGCACGCCTGATCGGCGCGCGGCCATCGAGCCGTAGATGGCGGGCTTGACCATGATGGAGAAGACGATGTCAGGCCGCGTTCGCTGGTACAGCCGCCGCAGCGCCGCCTCGTAGGCGAGGTCGCGGAACGGATTGACACCGCTGCGCTGCATCGGCACCAGCGCGTGTTCGACGCCGAGGGCTGCAAGCGCTTCGGACTGCTCGGTGGATACTTCAGGCAGGGTCACGAGGACGCTATGCCCGGCCTCCACCAATGACCTCAAAAGGTCACCGCGAAAGCGGAGCAACGTGAAGCACTGGTTCGCGTTGACGACGATGCGCCGGCGACCGGCGACGCCGGTCACAGCGGTTGGGAGGCCTCCGTCAGCAGCGGATTGGGTCATGCAAGTTGGTGGCCCTAGCTGGTGAGTTCGAGAAGTGCAGCCGGATCGCCATCGCGTACGCCGGCGATCTGCAGACGCTGCAGCACGCGCGGCTGCGGTCCGGCGCGCGGGCGGCGCTCCAGCCAGGCCTGGAACATGAGGACCGGCCACAGTTCTGCCGCGGCATCGACGGTTTCGCGCTGGTGACGATCCCACTGGGTCGTGATCTCCGCGACATCCAGCATACCGGACTGGGCGAGCCGGTGCGGCTCGAAATGATGGTTTGCCAGATCCGCGACCCCGGTCCGCAGCCAGCGGCCGAGTGGCACGGAAAAGCCGGTCTTGGGGCGCTCGAACAACTCGCGCGGGAGATGGCGGGCCAGCAGCCGTCGCAGCACCTGCTTGCCGATGCCGTTGGCGATCTTCTCGCCCGGCGCCAGTTGCCATCCCACCGCCGCGACATGCCGGTCGAGGAACGGCGCTCTGAATTCGAGCGAGACGGCCATCGTGGCCCTGTCGACCTTCACCAGGATGTCGTTGGGCAAATAGTCCTCGGCGTCGCGGGCCATGAGCTGTTCCGCCGGGGTTAGGGTGGGCTCGGCCGGTGGCGTGCTTCGGGCGTCCGTCGACATGGCGTCGGCCCGGCTCCGCGCATCGTCGCTCAGGAACCGCCCCGCGGGCGTGCCCAGGCGGAGGAGCCGCTCGTGATAG
Organism: uncultured Alphaproteobacteria bacterium; assembly: GCA_963819775.1. GTDB lineage: Bacteria > Pseudomonadota > Alphaproteobacteria > Rhizobiales > Hyphomicrobiaceae > JAKAML01. Next base: position 56,581 of record CAWFXM010000008.1, on the reverse strand, counting down.
TCGTCGAGCGAGCCGGCGGCGATGGCGTTGCCGAACTTTACAAGCTTCTCGGCGCTGCGGCGGGTCTGTGCAGCGCCGGACAGGCGACTGCCGATGTCATCCCAGAGACCGGCGACGGAGGGCCGTGCCACTCCGCCGATCGCCCGTGCGGCGAGCCTCCGCGCCGGAAGCGGGATGCGAGCGAGGCTGTGCCACGCAGTCGCGGCGAAGACGTGCCGATTGTAGCCGCCAAAGACTTCGTCGCCGCCATCTCCGGTCAGCACCGTCGTCACCTCGCTCCGCGCCATCCTCGCGACGCAGTATGTCGGTATCTGCGATGAATTGGCGAACGGTTCCGCATACGCCTGCACCACGTCGCCGATCATTCCGAGCGCGTCACTTTCCCGCAGCAAAAAAGTCGTGTGGTCGGTGCCGAGGTGGCGTGCAACGGCTTCGGCGTGGGCGCTCTCGTCATAGGCCTGCTCGCTGAAGCCGATTGTGAACGTGCGCACGCGCTGCGCCGATTGCCGCTGCATGAGGGCGACGACGAGACTCGAATCGATCCCGCCCGATAGCAGTGCCCCGACGGGAACGTCCGCGAGCATCTGATCCTGGACGGCGCTCGACAACGCCTGCTCGGTCTTGGCCTCGGCTGCGGCCCCGGCCAGCCGCGGACCGGCGTCGATGGCGCGACGTGCCTCGTCGGTGACACTCCAGTAGCGTTGTGTCGCGTCGCGTACGACCCGGCCGCCGCGCCGTTCGAACGTGATGTGACAGCCCGGAGGGACTTGCTCGATACCCGCATAGATGCTGCGCGGCTGACGGACGAAGCCGTAGCTGAACAGGTCTCGGAGTGAGCGTGGGTCGATCCCGGTAGAGGCGCCTGCCATGATGATCGGATCGGCGTCGGATCCGAACACCAACTTCGAATTTTCGGCGCGGAAGTAGAGCGGCTTTTCGCCATAGCGGTCGCGGACGAGGGTCATGCGGCCAGACCGGCGATCGAGCACGGCGAAGGCGAACATGCCGGACAGATCGGCCAGGGTGGCGTCGAGGCCGATAGCCTCGATCGACTCGACCAGGAACTCGGTATCGCTGTCGCCCCTCCAAGGCACGCCGCCAGTACGGGCCGTGAGATGCGTGCGCAATGCGCGAAAATTGTAGATCTCGCCATTGAATACGATAGCCGTGTTCCCGCTCCGCGACAGCATCGGCTGTGCGCCGGCGGCGCCGAGTTCGACGACGGCCAATCTGCGGTGCGAAAGCATCGCTCCATGCGCGGGGTCGACCAGTATCCCGCCGCCATCGGGACCGCGGTGATGGAGGACCGACGCCATGCGTCGCCCGGTTTCGAGCGCACTGTCCGCATCGAAGGCTGGAGCGGCGTCCAGCAACCCCGCAATTCCGCACATGCGCCGGGCCTCTCGTTCGCGCGCCAAAACCGTGATCGCGGCGTGCCTTCGTTACCTCTTGGGGACCCTACCTCATTCCTTCACGGCGACGAGGATGAAGGATTCGCAGGCCTCTCGGCCGAAGACGGCGCGCGCGGCGCCCTGATAGGCGCGCCACATGATATGGACGGGCGTCAGGACGTTGAAGTAAGCGCTCATGTAGAACGGGCTCAGCTTATCCACGCGCATCCCGGCCGCCCTTGTCATCGCCTCGAACTGCCGCGGCGTGCAATTGCTGTAATAGGCTGGAAAGCCGACCCCATGTCCACGTCCATAGAGCAAGTCGAGCAGCTTCAGTTTCACCGATTGCGGCAGGGCCAGATTGAGGCGGGCGAACGCGGCATTGCGGCAGGGTACGAAGATCAGGGCCCGGCCGCCAGGCTTCAGTACCGAAGCAATGGCGCGGACGGCCGCCGCCGTATCCGTGACATGCTCGAGAACCGCGCTGCAAATTGCGACATCGCCGCGTGGCTCCCCATTCCAGCGGGTCAAATCGGCGACGATGGTTTCGTCGTAGCTTCCTTCCGGCGCACGGTCGAGTTCAGCCAGATCGATATCGACGCCGATGATCGTCAGCCGCTTCTTGGCCTTTGTTGCGAGATCGATCGCGGGCGTTTTCCCCGAGCCGAGATCGATGACGACGTCGCCATCTTTCAGCGCTTGGGGCACGACGTGGTGCAGAAACTGCATCATGCCGTCGATGCGCGAGGCCGCAGGAAGGATCGCGTCGAAGCTCGCGCTGGCACGCGCATTCGCTGCCAGAAAGCGCCGCAACATGCTCACGGGACGTCCGCCTTCATGTGCCGTCACCATCGCCGCGTGCTCGTGTGGGCAGACTTCCGCCAGTGCGATGTGTCCGGGGTCCGACTGGTCAACTGGCTAAAGCCTCGCGGACGGGTCCGGCCGGGATGCCTCGTCTCGGCATGGCGCCGATCGCACACGTATTCTGATCGGAGCGCGTGACGTCCGGATCATGACGCGGCTTGTCGCCGGGGGCAATCTCGGTCGGAGGTTGTGAGTTCGCCGGCGGGTTGGGAGGGGCGCGCACGGCTTCGACATCGGCGCCAGCCGCTTCGATGGCGGCGATCCTCACTGCCCTGGCTGCGCGCGCCTTCGCGATCGCCGCCTCGTCGCGGCACTCGCCCCTGACCAACGTGCGGACGGTCTTGAGAACGATCGAAACATCGAGTGCCAGCGACACGTTCTCGACGTACCACTCGTCGAGCGCCATCTTTTCTTCGATGCTGAGGCGATTGCAGCCGCAAACTTGCGCGTATCCGGTGATGCCTGGCCGCATCGACAACCTGATCTGATCGCCATCGTCCTGATCTGCGGGCAACAGAGGCCGCGGACCAACGAACGACATCGCGCCGATCAATACGAGATAGAGTTGAGGTATCTCGTCTAGCCTCAGCCGGCGCAGCGTCCGGCCAATCGCCGTCGTCCGGGCCGCGTCGGGGATCCGGTTGCCGTCGGAGTTGTGTGCGCGCCGCATCGTCCTGAACTTGAAGATGCGCAGCGGCTGCCCGAAGCGTCCCGGGCGCTTCTGCCAGAACAGGATCGGCGTGCGGTCGTTGACGAGAACCAGCATCGACACCGCCAAAGCCAGAGGTGCGAGCAAGATCGAAAGCGTGAGAGCACCAACAAAATCCATCGCGCGTTTTACGGCGAGGTATGGCGTGTGAGGCACTCGAGCCGGCAGTGCGGACGCCGCCTTTACGACCGGCTGTGCGGGGTCGGGCGCGCGAAGCATCGGCTCTCCCGCAGCATGGTTCACGACCGCTTTGGATCGCTGCAGACCAAGAAGCTCGCTCAGAAAAACGAGCGCGACCTCGCCAAGGCGCTCCGCCTCGAGCAGAGCCTCGCGCGAGTCCTCCGGCAGACTATCGAACGGCATCGCGATGACGATAAGGCTGACATGCACGCCATGCACCCTCAACTCGCCCATGATCGACAAGACGTCGACGGGGTGGCCGAGGACCTTGCATTGCTGCACGAGACGTCCCTTGTGGCGCTGTTCCTGGCTGAGCAGACCCACGACCTCGGCCGAACTGCCGGCGAACTCGGCAATGCCGCTGATGTAGAGATTGGCGAGTTGGTTCACGCCGACGATCAGCACGTGATCGCGCTTGTCGGACTGGCCGGCGGTTCGCAGGGCGCTCTGCTGCCGGCGGCGGTTGCGTAAACGCCAATGCATGACGAAAAGCGCGCGCACCAGCCAAGACGAGAACACCGCAATGGCGCCCTGCAGCAAGGGCAACGATCGGAACACTCCGTCCAGTCGATTGATGACGAACCCCAGGCCGAGCGTGAGAATGATGCTGATGCCGATCGCAATCGCGACGATGCCCAGATCCTCGAGACTGGTGAACCGCCAGACGGACCTGTTCACGCCCAACGCCATTGCAACGAGTACGTAGACGACCGACAGCGTCATCAGATACGGCGCCAGCACCACGAGGCGGCTCGCGGCTTGGTCAGGGACGATCGCCCACACGACGAGCGCACCGGCCGCGATGAGGCCGACGACGTCGAACAGGAATCGAAACAAGCCGGATGCGAGCGCAATCGAGCGAGCCATAATTCAATACCTAGCGTTCAAACTGAATCGACGTCGCGGTTGCAATGCAACATGAAACGCTGCGCGATGTCCGCACATACGGCGTCGAAGCAGTCAGGAAATTACTCCGTTAGCCCCACCTTTAACATAAGAAATGTTGCTCGTGCACATTTGCTTCAGCTAGTGACGCTGCGTCCGTGCCTTCCGAGCAACACGAATAAAGTCATTTAATGTCAATGGCGTGACTGATCTCATCGCTTGGCGCGCGTGCGAGGTAGAGCGTCGTGTGGGATTCGACGAGGCTCGCCACCGAGAACGCACTTCGCGCAAACGACTTGGCGGCGGCTCGCCTTGCTGCAGTCGCAACATCCCCGCCCATAGCACGGCCGATGGCATCGGCCAGCGCGTCTGGATTCCGCGCTGGGACCAACAGGCCGTGCTTACCATAGCCAAGTGCCTCCGTGTTACCGCCGACCTCGGTCGCGACGATGGCCAGTCCAGCCGCCATGGCCTCGAGCAGCGCGTTGGAAAAGCCTTCCTCGTGGCTGGGCAACACGAAGATGTCCATACCTCCGAGTAGCTGCGGGACGTCGCGGCGCGGCCCCAGAAAGACGACGCGATCTTGGATGCCCAGGTCGTGAATGCGCTGCCGCAACTCGGCGCCGATGCCGTCGTCTCGACCGACCAGGAACAGCCTGTGGGCGGGAAGGCGAGGGTCGAGGCGCGACAGTGCATCGAGTAGGTCCGCATGTCCCTTGTAGGGCAGCAGGTTGGCCACCGTGACGAGCGCTGTCGTTCGATCGTCCAGCTGCAATTCCGATCGAATGCGGTCGCGTGCGGGGACGGCGTCGAAGGCGGATAGGTCCAAGCCGTTGCGGATCAGCCTGATCTTGCCGGGAGAGATGGCGTCGCGCCGAATCGTATCGGCGCACACCGCCTCGCTGTTGCAGGTCACGGCGTCGCTCAGGGCATTGGCTGCACGGTCGAGCACGCGCCAGATGCGAGCACGGTCCTGGTGCGTGCCGAGCCCGCGCCGGCTGGTGATCACACGGGGCACCCGCGCCAGTCGCGCCACGATGGCGCCGAGCAGGTTGGTGAACGGCAGATAGGCGTGCAGCACCTGCGGCCGCCAACGTCTGGCGATCCACCACAGGTAGAATGGGGAAGCGACGACGACAGCGAATTTGCCGAGCCGGGAGCGTTTGAGAAAGCCCATCGCAAAGATCTGGACACCAACCGCGTCGAGTTTGCTGCGCAGCGACCCGTCACCGTCGAGCGCGAACACGGCGCACTGCCAGCCTCGCGCGGCAAGCCCCTCGGCCAGCATGGCCATCTGCTGCTCGGCACCGCCGCTTTCGAGGCTGCCGATGACGAACAGCACCTTCTGTGTCTGGGCAGTCGTCACGGGCGTGTCTCGGGTGCTGCGCGATCGAAGGGGCTGGCGCTCATGACGCACCGCGCGTCACGTCGTCGAGAAGGTCGTTCCACTGGGCAAGGGCGGCGGAAATCGAGTAGCGGTCGCGGGTCTGTCGTGCCGCGTCGCCAAGGCGGCGTGCAAGCGGCGCATCCTCGAGCAGGCGAGCCATCGCCGCCGCCAGCGCATCGACGTTTTCGGATGGAACGAGCAGACCGGTGACCCCGTCGCGAACGATCTCCGCCGGTCCACTCGGGCAATCGGCGGCAATCACCGGCAAGCCGAGCGCCATCGCCTCGGCGAGCGCCAGGCCGAAGCCTTCATAGCGCGACGGCAGGACGAATACCGAGCCGTCGAGCAACGCGTCGTGCGGAGCGGAGGTGAACCCCGGAAGCCGAACACGATCGGCCAGCCCGAGGCGGGCGGCGGCGGCTGACAATTCTGCACGTTGCTCGCCTTCACCCCAGATCGTCAGTGTGCTCGAAGGGTGACGAGCGGCGATGCGCGCGAAGGCTTCGAGCAGCAGATCGAAATCCCTTCTGGTGCGTCAGCCGGCCCATGGCGACGATGCGGCCTTGACCCAAGGCCGGCGCGCGATCGATGCGGGGCACGACAACCGGGTTGGCGATGGTGCGAGTCTTCTGCCGTCCGTAAGTGGCGGCGAGCGTTTCGGTCACGCCGCTGCTGACGCCGACGATACGGCTTGCCGACGGGTAGGCGAGACGGCGCAAGTGACGCCAGAACCGGCCGATATCGTGAACCCGTGGATCGATGTGCTCGACCACGACGACCGGAATTGCGAAGCCTCGATGCCGCCAGCAGGGCGAGCACATTGGTGCGGTCGCCATGCGCGACGACGACGTCGGGCGCGGTGTCGCGGATATGCCGGCGCAGGCGGCGAACGTAGCGCAGGTTGTTCACGGCGCGCGTGAGCGCACTGCCCGTCGCGCCCGCATGTCGAAGATGCGCGACAGGAACCGCCGGGTCGAGGCCGACACTGTCGGCCGCGTCGAGAACCGTCGCAACGCCGACCGCGCGTCCCTCGGCCCGCCATCCGTTGCACAGCGCGGCGGACACCAGCTCCGCCCCGCCCTTCTGCAACGATGTCATGACCACCAGGATTTTCAACGGTCCCACCACTGCGAGACGAGCGGCGGCCGCGATGATGGCCATCGCGTGCGCCGCCCCTTATCCCGCCCGATCAACTCTTCAGATCAACGCCCATTGTGGTATCGTCCTCGCGGAACCACTTGTCGAAGTCGTGGGTGCTTGGCCGAGTACTCGTTCTTGTTGAAATCGGGCTTGAACGGCGGCACCACGGTCTTGCCGACGATCTCGTTGAACTCGGCTTCGTTGAGCCCGAGGTAGTCGAGGAAGATCTCCAGCGACGGCGGCTTGCGGCCCTCGAACTGGTCGACCAGCTCCTGGCCGCGCTCCTTGCGTGATGCGCCCGTTGCGCAGATCGAGCGCCACCATCTGCGACGACGCGCGAGTAGCCGCGCTTGGCGAACTTGATGTAGTCGCGCATGCCCTGCATGAAGCACTCGATCTTCTCGTAAGGGTATTCGCTCCCAGGGCATGCCCTCGACCTGATCGCCCTCCCAGCCGAGCTTCCTTCTGGATCATCGCGACGTTGGCCTTCACGTCCCAGGGGATGTAAGAGCCGAGGCAGACCGAGCGGTACTTCAGCTTCTTCAGGTCGCGCATCGTCGGGATAGGTGTAGGGCTTCAGATCGCGCGGATCGAGATCGAAGTCGTCCTTGATCATGCCGTACATGTCCTCGGCGGTGATGCCGAGATTGACGAAGCGGTTGAAGCGCGTCTCGTCGACCTCCTCGATCTCGTTCTCCTTGTAGTCGTAGTACTGCGTGTACTCCGACGACGGCTCGCCCCAGAACACCAGCGGCACCTGGTAGCGCACCGCGACGTGCATCGGATACGAGAAGATGCCGGTGTGGCAGTGCCAGCAGAAGTCGCCCTTGCGGCGCAGCGCTCTCGAGCATCAGCCGCTTCACCACCCGCCAGTTCGGCGCGAAGTTCAGCACGTCGACGCCGAGCTTCTTGAAGGTGCGCTGCGTTGTTGTCGAGCAGGCCCTCGCGCATGAAGCCGTGATCGAACCGCACGACCAGCGGTTTGATCTTGTATTCCTTCATCAGGTACCAGCAGCGTGTAGGTCGAAGTCCTTGCCGCCCGAGAACGGCACGATGCAGTCGTAGTCGGCCTTGCCGCGGTGCTCCTCGATCAACTCGTCGAGCTGCTTCTTGCGCGCCGCTCCAGTCGATCTCTGTGTCGCGATATTCCTTGCCGCGGCAGACGTTGCACACGCCCTTGTCGTCGAACTCGATGGTCTCGTAGGTCTCGGGCAGCAGGCAGGAGGTGCATTGTCTGAGCTGGCTCATGGGCGATCCCCGTTCATCAGGATGATCGTATCGGTCGGTGGTTGCCGCGTTCAGGCGCGCGGCGCGGCCCAGTCATGCCAGAGGGCCGGCGAAAGAATCCGCTCGTCGCGCGATGGCGACATCGGAGTCGCCACGCTCGGCGGCCGGCGGCTGCGGCCTTGTCGGCCGCCGCGGCATCTGCGTCAAACTCGGCAATCGAGGTGACGCCGACGATCAAGCAGTCGATGCCCGGCACGCTGCAGCACCGAGCCAGCGCGCCTGCGAGCGGCTTGAGGCCGCGCGCAGCGAAGCGCCGCATGACCTGCGACGACTTTCCGAAACTCGACCGAACTTGGCGGGATTTGCGCGGGCTCGGCCAGCAGCAGACCCCTGCAGGAAGAGCTGACCGGGCATGCACCTCGACGCCGCGCGCCTCCAGGCGCGCGAGCTGGCCGCCGCGCGACCAGACGCCGGTCGACCGCATTGATCGGCAGCTGCACCAGATCGAGCGGGTAGCGCGCCAGCAGGCCGTCGATCTGGGCGCCGGTGTAGACGGAGGCGCCGATCTTGCGGACGCGGCCGCGGGCCTTCAGCTTCCGATCGCCTCGCCACAGCGCCGGACCGCGCGGCCCAGCAGGTCGTCGGCCTCGTGGGCCATCAGGCCATAGACCCCGTCGCAGCGCAGGTCCGTTCCAGCGACTGCCCGAATGTCGCGTCGAGGCGGGCTGCTCGGCCTCCCCTCGTCTCACCCGCCGCGAACTTCGACGTCTTGGTGATGATGCCGAACGGAGCGACGGGCGCGGCAGGCGCGCGCCGAGCACCGTCTCGCTCTGCCATAGAGTGCCGCCGTATCGAGCACGCGGATGCCAAGTGCCCCGGCTTCGTTCGAGGATGGCGCCGTGATCCTGCGGCGGGGACCTGTCCCGCAGCGTTGGTGATGCCGTAGGGACGCCAAACTGCACTGTGCCGAGGCCGAGGCGATAACGGCGTGATGCTCAGTGCCGCCGACCTCCCTCGGACGTCGCGGGCGCGCGACCCAGCGGGAGATGAAGTCATCAACGAAGCGCTCGAATGCGATGCGTTGCCGAGCCATGCGGCGAGCAGATGAAACCATCGGCCGTATGCAGGTCACCGGCGCTGCTTGCCATGTCGAAGACCGGCCTCGGCGCTCGATGACGGCATCGGCCAAGTACTTAGCTTTGAATTCGAAGCACAGGTCGCGAATGAAGCGATAGTGCGCGCTGACACACCGCGTCACCCGCTGTCGACGATTCTGCGCGTCTGCGGCCCTGTCGGCATCCGCCCATCGCGGCACCACGATTTCAGCCGGCGATAACAGCGCCTCCAGCATGGCGAGCGTGTTGTAGCCTATGACGACGCGCGAGCGGGGCATCAGCGCTCAGCTAGGTGATACGTCATGGCGAAAGCACCAGGTTGTGCGGCACGCCAGCCAGATGCGCGGCGCGCCCGCGCACGGTCTTCGGCATCCTTGCACTTGACGCAGAAAGCGCGTCAGGCCGCTATCGCGGTGCCCGAGCGAGGCCAGCAGCGAAAGGCCGTCGAGTGTGTCGAGGTAGCAGTGCGGCGCGAAGTATTGCTCGCCCTCGAAAGCGAGTAAAGTGACGGTGTCGGCGACGACCGGGCGGACCGTGCGGGTCGAACCAGGGGTCAAGACGCGGTGCACCAGTCACCGTCGACCTGGTCGGGGGTGCAACAACCGCTTTCCACGAGCATGTCGCATCGTGCGGCGTCTCGAACACGGCGACGGCGGTACCCGCTGTAGCGGAAGTCGGCCTCGCGATATAGCTTCGATCGAAACGTTGTACGATGTCCGGAACCGTCTGCTGTTCCTGACAGAGTACAAGGAATGGCAGGCCGAGCCTCGCATGCAGGCGCGTGCGAAAGCTCTCATGTTGCCAGTAGTCGACATTCGAGGCGAGGACGGCGACAACGTTCCACTTGTTGCGCGCGCGCGTCAGATCACCGTCTCGGCGTAATCGGTTGGCGAGGGCCCAAGATGAGTACTGTGCGCGGGGGTCGTTCGTGGGACGTAGGAAATCTGTTCCTGCAACTCAACCGGCAAGCCAGTTCGGCCTGCGTCATCGACAGGAGCGTGGGTATGCAGCGTGATGTAGTTGAAAGCTGCACTGCGGCTTGCCGCAGCTCGACAACGTCCTTCTCGAAATAGAGGCGGTTCGAGAACGAGAACCGTCGGCCGCATCGGGTCGGCAAGATCGGCGTCAATGGCGGCGACCGCGAGGCGGGCCACTGCCGTCAGGTCCGAGCCGTTCGGGTCATCGGCGCCTGTTCAGCCTGCGGACGAAACAGGTAGGCTTCGTGGAGGGCCACCCGGCTTGGCACGCCGTGGGTCGCCGGATGCGCCGCCTTGCCGATCCGGCGGGCGTCACAGGCACGGTCACGTCGCGATCAGTTCAGCCGATGAGCGCCGTGCCACGCGCGATGTCGCGCGTGCGCCGCTTGCCCATCACCTTGTCGATCTGCTCGGGCGGAAGACCGTAGCCGGGCCGGATCGAGCGCACGTTGCTGCGCCGTGAAGACCTCGCCCTTGGCGACGTCGCCGACGGCATAAAGCGACGCGGCGGAACTGCTTGTTCGCCTCCTCGCCCTTGGAGCGCTTGTAGTGCGGCTGCGCCCAGCGCGGCGAGAGCGATGCGCGTGACTGCGCAGAGCTCCTTCAATTCGTGCGGCTCGAGCGAGAAGGCTGCTGTCCGGGCCGCCGTTCGCGCGACTGTCGGTGAAATGCTTCTCGATCAGGGCCGCTCCGGCCGCGACGGCGGCCACCGAGACGGCTGTGCCGAGCGTGTGGTCGGAGAGCCCGGCGACGACGCCGTAGCGCCGCGCCATGTCGGCGATCGTGCGCAGGTTGACAGTCTCGGGCGCGGCCGGATACTCGCTGACGCAGTGGAGCAGCGCGATCTGCTGGCAGCCCGCCCTCGCGCGCGGCGCCGACGCGCGGCCTCGATTTCGGCCAGGCTGCGTCATGCCCGTCGAGATGATCAGCGGCTTGCCGACCGCGGCCGCGCGCCGGATCAGCGGCAGGTCGATCGCCTCGAACGAGGCGATCTTGAAGGCTGGCGCATCCAGGCTCTCCAGCAATCTCGATGGCGCGTCTCGTCGAACGGCGACGAGAACACGGTGATGCCGATTCGCGCGCGCGTGCGCGAACAGCTGCGGCGTGCCATTCGAACGGCGTGTGCGCTTCCTCGTAGAGTTTGTAGAGCGTGTAGCCGTCCCATAGTCCGCCCTTGATCCGGAAATCCGGGCCCGTCGTGGTCGATGGTGATGGTGTCGGCCGTATAGGTCTGCAGCTTGACCGCGTCGGCGCCGGCCTCCTTCGCCGTCGTGATCAGCCTTTAGGCGTCTGCGATGTTGCCCTTATGGTTGGCCGAGACCTCGGCGATGATATAGGGCGGATGCGCGGGGCCGATGCGGCGGCCGGCATATCGCGATCGAAGCGCTGGGTCATCTGGCCAACCTGACTTGCGCGGCTGGTCAGCCGTCGAGTGACCGATTTCACAGTTGGCCCACCACGCGATCGGCGTCCCGCATCGGTCATGGCGGGAAACAACGGAATGGAAAGTGCCCTGGCATAGTAGGCGTCGCGCCCGGCAATGTCGACTTGCCGTAGCGTTGCCGCGTAGTAGGGCTGGTGATGGACGGGCAGATAATGCACCTGCGTGCCGATGCCCTTGGCCGCCAGCTCGCGCATGACCCGGGCGCGCGATTTCCCGATCCGCTTATAGTCGATCAACAGCGCATAGAGATGCAATACCGGATCGCAGCCCCGCACGCGCGAGAACGGCGCGGACGTGCGGATGGAGCCTTCGAACAGGCGATCATAGCGTTTCGCCAGCGCTTCGCGCCGCTCGGCGAAGCCGTCGAGCTTGGCCAGCTGGCTCATGCCCAAGCGCGCATTGGATGTCGGTTGCGCGGTAGTTGAAGCCCGATCTCCGGCATCTCGTAGTACCAGGGATTGGCGTTGCCATCGCTCGTCGAAGGCCAGATCCCGTGTGCTGGAAGCCGCGCGGGATCGCGCATCGTGCCGTGCGCCCGGTCGCGGGCGATGCCTCTCGTGCAAGCTTCGCGTCGCTGGTCGTGATCACACCGCCTTCGCCCATGGTCATGGTCTTGGCGGGTGCAGCGAAAAGCACGCCATGTCGGAATGGTGCGCAGGCGCCGACCGTCTGCGCTTTCGCCCGAGCTCGTGCGGTAGGTGGTGCCGATGGCGTGGCAGGCATCCTCGACGACAGCGCAGCGCGCGACGCGTTGCGCGATCGCCTGATGGCCTCCACATCGCACGCTCTGCCCGTTCATATGCACGATGTGAATTGCAGCGCCCGGGCCTTACCGCCGGCGCGATCGAGCGCCGCTTCGACACGTCCTCAGGCCGGGTCAATGCCGTGCGCGGGATCGCAGTCCGCGAACACCACTTCGGCGCCGACGAAGCGCGCGGCATTGGCGGTGGCGAGGAACGTCATCGACGAGCACGACGACGCTGTCGCCCTGGCCGATCCGGCAGCCAGCGCCGCCAGATGCAAGGCCGCAGTGCCATTGGCGCAGACCACCGCATGGCTGGCGCCGACGCAGCCCGGCGAACGCCTTCTCGAACTCGGCAACGCGCGGGCCCGTCGTCAGATAATCGGACTTCAAGGCTGCGACGACGGCCGCGATGTCCGTCGTCCTCGATGCATCTGCCGGCCATAAGGGAGGAACCGCTCGGCCATCAGCTGCTCCGCTGAGCCGCAACATGGCCTGGAAGTCGTCGCCGGCCAGCCATTCCGTGTTGGTGTTGCTCGCGTAGCGGAACCCTTCCGGCACCGGTTTTCGCGCCCTGCGGCGTGGCGCCTGTGCGGCATCCCAGCCGTGGAACTGCGGCAGGATCGCGTAGCGGTCGGCAAGCTCGACGGTGTTGCGCGCGTCGTCCTCCGAGACCATGACCTCGTGCAGCTTCTCGCCCGGGCGGATGCCGATGATCTTGATCGGCAGCTTGCGGGGCCATCGCCTTGGCCAGATCGACGATCCTGCATCGACGGAATTTTCGGCACGAAGATCTCGCCGCCCTGCATCATGGCGAACGACGAGAGCACGAAGTCGACGCCCTGGTCGAGCATGATCCAGAAGCGGGTCATCTCCTCGTGCGTGATCGGCAGCTCGTCGACGCCGTCGCGAATGAGACTTCTGGAAGAACGGCACGACGCTGCCGCGCGAGCCCATGACGTTGCCGTAGCGCACGACCGAGAACCGTGGCCGCCTTGGCGCCGGACAGGTGGTTGGCGGCGACGAAGATCTTGTCGGACGCGAGCTTGGAGGCGCCATAGAGATTGATCGGGTTGGCGGCCTTGTCGGTCGAGAGCGCGACCACTCTCTTGACCCCGGTCCGGATGGCGCAGCGCGGACCACGTTCTCGGCGCCGATGACGTTGGTGTGGATGCATTCGAACGGATTGTACTCGGCGATCGGCACCTGCTTCAGCGCGGCGGCGTGAACCACGTAGTCGATGCCGCTCATCGCCATCTCGAGGCGCTGAGCGATCGCGCACGTCGCCGATGAAGTAGCGCAGGCACGGGTACTCGCGTGTCGGTCAGAACCTGCGCCATCTCGAACTGCTTGAGCTCGTCGCGCGAGTAGACGACGAGGCGCTCGGGCTTGTAGCGCTTCAGAATAGAGCGTGATGAACGCCTTGCCGAACGAGCCGGTGCCGCCGGTCACCAGAATCGATTTGCCGTTGAGATCGAAGGCGGGTTGCGAAAAGTCTCTAACAAAGTCAGGAGTTTTTGAGCCGTCCATAGGTCGTTCCCCGCCCCACAATGATGTTCGAGTTTGCAGAAGGCCCCAGCAGTAAGGGCATGTCGCAGTAGACCCGGACGCATAGATGCCGGATCAGGCATGCGGTTGCAACCCGCGCCAGACAGGCTTGCCCGTCGCCTTGGGTCGCAGGCAAACTATGAGATGTGCAGGACTTCGGAAACACCGCACAATCGACCTTGCACAGATATTTGGTTCCGATAGCGTTTTGTGGTGTGGGTGTTTAGCCACACCCATCGAGGTGTAACGAAGGCGGCGGAGCGCGGGGTGGTGTTCGCACCGGGGCCAACCGAAGTTGAGGGTAGCGCTCGGTCGCGCCAAGTCGAGCGGCTGCATCAGCGAGCAATTGAACCGGATTGAAATCGCTGCGTTCGAGTGCCACTGAGGCACCGATCGCGTGCAAAGCGATCAGCACCGGCACGCGCCGGCGTTGCGCTCCAGCCGTCTCCGCAGCAACGCGCGATCGTTATCGACCGATGTGTTTCGATCCTCACCACTTTGCCGCTGCGGCCTCCTGCAAAGTCGCATGGACGGGAGTTGATCGAGGCGCTATCAGACACTCCAGCATGAGTTTGCTGTTGCCGATATCACTGCGGACCATTCGATCGAAAGGGTTTTGAACCGTGCGGGAGTTCGATCAAGGGGGCGGTGCGCGTCGCGGCGCAGCGGACTGTGGCGGAAATCGCCAATGTCGCAACGGCCGGTAAGCAGAAGACGACGGCGGAAGGCGAGCGTGTCATCCGCGCCAATTCCGACACCACGCCATTCGTCACTGCGGCCAAGGACTTCTACGAGGGCTGGCAGAAGTTCGATCTGTGGTTCACGCTCGGCAAGCTCGAATTGAAGCGCCGCTACCGCCGGACCAAGCTCGGGCCGTTCTGGGGCGCTGCGCACAATGCCCTCTACATCATCTGCGTCGGGTTCATTTTCTCGACGCTGCTGGCCGCCGATCGCGACAAGTACATGCCGTTCTTGACGACCGGCATCATCGCCTGGATGTTCGTCTACAACACCATGCAGGAGGCGAGCACTGCCTTCATCAGCACGTCGGGACTGCGGCAGCAGCTGCCGTTTCCGTACTCGATGTTCATCTTCCAGACAATCTGGCGCAACCTGCTCGTTCACGCCCACAACTACATCCTCTATCTGGCCGTCGTCCTGCTGTTCCCGGTCAAGACCGACTGGCATCTTCTACTGCTGATACCCGGGTACTTCCTGGTGATTGGAAACCTGATCTGGATATCGACGCTGATCGCGACGGCGAGCGCCCGCTACCGGGACATTACGCAGCTCGTCGCGGCGGTCATCCAGGTCATGATTTTCGTCACCCCGATCTTCTACGATGCGAGCCGGCTGACCGAATGGCAGCGGACGTGGATGCTGCCGCCGAACCTGCTCTATCACATGGCCGCCGTTCTGCGCGCGCCGCTCCTCGGAGAGGTGGCGCCGCTGTCGAGCTACTTCATTCTGCTCTTCACGATGGTGGTCGGTACGATCGGAGCGGCTTGGTTCTTCGGCAAGCGGCGCAACAAGATCATCTATTGGATTATGTGACCATGGCATCTATCTCGGTCCAGAACGTCGGCCTCGAGTACCCGATCATCGATACCCACACCAGTTTCCGTACGGCGCTGGTGTCGAAGTACGTCGGCGGGATCATCGGCCAGGGCGTCGAGGAGCGGCGACCGCACGTTACCGCTTTGCGCAACATAAACCTCGACCTCAAGGACGGCGATCGGCTCGGGCTCGTCGGCCACAATGGCTCCGGCAAGACCACGCTGATCCGGCTGCTCGGCGGCGTGCTCGAGCCGACCGTCGGCACGCTCAGGATCACCGGCAGCGCGGCGACGCTGGTCACGCAGGGCCTCGGCGTGGATAGCGAGGATACTGGCTACGACAACATCCGCCTCGTCGGGCTCTATCTCGGCATGAGCCCGGCCGAGATCACCGAGCGGACCAAGGAAATCGCCGAATTCACCGAGCTCGGCGAGTTCCTGCATCTCCCCGTCAAGACCTACAGCACCGGCATGACCGTGCGTCTGGCGTTCGCGATCACCACGGCCATCACGCCCGAAATCATGATCATGGACGAGGGTATCGGCGCTGGCGATGCGCGCTTCGCCAAGAAGGCCCAGCAGCGGGTCAACGACGTCATCAATCGCT
Organism: uncultured Alphaproteobacteria bacterium; assembly: GCA_963819775.1. Classification (GTDB taxonomy): domain Bacteria; phylum Pseudomonadota; class Alphaproteobacteria; order Rhizobiales; family Hyphomicrobiaceae; genus JAKAML01. Next base: position 40,809 of record CAWFXM010000008.1, on the reverse strand, counting down.
GTTCGGTGATGGTGCTGGCGTCGCATTCGTCGAGCCTGATCTCGCAGATGTGCAACAAGGCTGCGATTTTGAACCACGGCGAGATCATCGCGCAGGGCTCGGTCGACGATATCTTGAAGGAATACGACAAGATGAACGCGTAACGGGAAGGCGACGCCCGCATCGCATCGCGTGGGGCGGTATCAGGGCGTTCCGATCACCATGATCTCGTCGAGATGCAGATAGCTTTCCTTCGCCAGTTGCACGCGGACGTATCGCCCTTTCTCCGGCGTTGAGCCGCACCCGCAACGGCGCGCCTTCCTTGCCGCCGAACGCTTTGCCGTTGTTGCTGTAGACGGTGCGGAATTTCTGCCCGTCTTCCGACAATGTGACCTCCAGGCTGTAGGCGCGTTCGGCCGACGACCCAGGCGAATTGTAGACCAGGACCTCGAAAATCCGGTGTGTCTGCAGGAGGTCGACCTGCCACCACGGCGTTGGCTCCAGTTTGGTATGGAACGCATAGCCGCCACTCAGGATACCATCGGCAGCGGCCTGCGACTCGGACTTACGGCCGTCATGGAAATACGAGCTTTGCGAAGCCGGCTTGCCCAACGCAACGTTGTAGCCGGACGACGTGCCGCTAATGGCTGGAATCCAGCCCCGGTCGATCAGATAGGCAGTTGCAGCACTAGAGCCCAATGCAGCGATGCAGACGAGCGCCAACAGTGTGAGCCGTGACGTCAAAACCCCACCCCGCAGAAATGCCCAATCAATTCGTGCACGACCATTGCGGCACCGAACCTGCCGCCGCAGGCCGTCACAGTCAACCGCACGTCCACAGAAGAACGCAGCCACCGCGACGGTTCTCGGGCGCTGTTGCACTGCAGACGCCGACAGTTGCGGCAATATCCCTTGGTGGGTGGCCTTATCCGAATGGATTGCCGCTGTCATCGACACCAGAAACCCGGACCACGCTGCCTGAGCTGTCGTACTGGGTCGTTTGCAGGGCCCAGCTCTGCGCATTGCCGGTGTCCCAGCTCGTGTCCTGCCGTGCGCGGCTCGCATTGCCGTCGTCGTAGTCAGTGATCTGGCGCGTGCGCTGGCCGCTGGCGCCGAAGTATTCCTCGATGATCGACCAGTTGGACGTGTTCGCCGGATCCCACTGTGTGGTGCGGCGGGTATTGTCGTCGTTATAGGTCCGCAACGCGACGCGCTGTCCCGAGGCGTTGTAGTCCTCCTCGTAAGCACTCCAGGTCAATGCCGCGGCGTCGTAACCTGTCGTTCGGCGCGTGGTGTCGTCGTAGTAGGTCCGAAGCTTCTTCCGCGCTGCCCGGCCATGTTGTAGTCCTCTTCATATGTCGCGTAGGTCTGGGCATCGGCGACGTCATAGCCCGTCGTTCGGCGCGTGTCGTCATCGTAGTATGTTCGGAGTTGGGTCCGCTGCGCAGCGGCCGTGTAGTCATCCTCGAAGAGCCGGTAGGTCTGCGAATTGTTCATGTCGAAGCCGGTATCGCGTCGGCTTCCATCGAGGAAGTCGTGGCGGAAGTATTGAGACGTCGCGACCCAATCCGCGTCGCTGAACCACTCGGCCATGTGGTGCTGCCGTCGGCGCCCCTATAGGTCGTTGTCACATGGGCGGCTTCGAAGCCGTGTGCAGTGAGGTCGAATGACGTGGGTGCGATCTGCGCGAGCGATGTAGCGGCCAACGTACTTCTCATGTCGAGCGTGTCGTAGCCGTCGCCGCCGAGCACATAAGCGAGATCGTCGGCCGCGTCCCACGCCACGGTATCGTCGCCGTCCCCCGCGAACAGGCGGTCCTTGCCCGCGCCTCCATCCAGCCGGTCGTTGCCGAGCTCGCCGCGCAGCGTATCGTTGCCGCCGTTTCCGTAGAGGACGTCGTTGAGCTCGGTGCCGAGCACCCATTCGTTGCCGCTGGTCCCGTGCCGCGTCAAGCTGAGCGTTGCGGCGTCCCACGATGACGCAAGGTCCTGTGTCCCGTAGTAATAGCGGGACGCATCTATATCGACGGAGCCGAGCTGCGTCGTGGCGCTGGGGAGATTGTAGGACAGCACCGTATAGGTGGCGTTGTCATGCGCGGGATTGATTGTCGGCGTCTCTTCGAAGGGATGCTTGAACCCGAGCGCGTGCCCGATCTCGTGCAGCAGCACCGCATAGCCATATCCGCCGGGCGCGAGTGAATTGTCGGCAGCTGCGTAGAGTTCGCCATTGATGAAGATGTCGCCGCCGAGGTCGTTGAACTGGGGCATGAATGTCGTGACGCCGCCGCTCGTGAACGCGGTGTAGAACGGGCTGTAGGCGAATGCAGCGGTCTGGTCATCGTTGAAGTCGAACGCTCGAAGCGGATGCCGCCGCCGACCGCGTCCGGAACCTCGACGAACTGCAGCCTGGATGCTGCGGCCCATGTGTCGAGCGCTTGCCGCGCTGGCCGCCTGCTGGCCCGCTCTGATAGCCTGGTGAATTCCTGGACGTGGATCTGTGTCGTAGCCGGCCTGCGACGTCGCGAAGCTGAACGTCACGACGACGGACGTTCCAACCGGCGCGGCGACGTTCCAGCGCGAGAGCTGGTCGGTACCAGTGAGCGCCAGAACATCGGCTGACGGCATGACTTACTCCCTGCACATGGATCGTCCAGCGGTCGAGCATCGCTCAACTCGCCGGCGGACGCACCAGCAGGCAAAATAGCAGGAAGTCTGTTAATGCTTTGTTCGTGGTGGGGATTTCACGATGGTGGACGCCACCAAAATCGATCATCCGCGTAATCCGCCGGGACTGGGCACATCGCCTCGAGCACGTTCGACGCCGCACGGATCGCCTCGATGGCCTGGTCGGCCGCATACAGTCCCGCCGCCCGCATCGCCTCGTCCGCCGTCCACTCGCGCCCCACGACGACGCCAGGAATGCCGAGCCGGATCGTAGTCGTCAGCCGCGCCGCCTCGCGCTGCGCATTCGAAATCACGACCGACAGATGCCCCGCATCGCGGGCGCCGAACAGCGCCTTGCATCCGGCGGCTCGCCTCCGTGCGCACGTCGTCTACGGTCGGTGCGGCGAGCGCCGCCAGCGCAGCCTGAACCGCCGGCCATGGCGGCAGAGGTCCGTCGGCCGAGATGACGGCCGCGCGATATTCCGCCTCGGTCGTGGGCGAGGCGGACCGGCAATGCGATTGGATACCGAGCGAGATCAGGGCATGGGCGAGCATCAGGCGGCGATCTCCTGGATGAGCAGGCGGCACGGAGATACGCCGCCGACAGCCGGCGGCGGCCGGCGGCGTCACTGGTGCGACCATCGAGGTACAGTGAGTTGCCCGACGTCCGCGGGCCGGCGCGCAATTTGTACGTCCGCGCCGTCGTCGAACCGGCCGGCTCCTCGTGCATGAGAATCCAGCATGCCGGATAGCCGGCAGCGACCGTCTGCCATTCCGCGGCAACCGCGTCCGCGCCACTGTTCTTGAATAGCGCCACGCCGATGTTGTCGGCCACGGGGATGCCGCCATGAACGAACGCCCAGATGCGGAGCTTGCTCGTGGCCGCCGTTGGCGTAAACGTGGCTGTCATCACCTCCGCGCCCTCCGACGACTGCGGGATGGTATCGTCGAATGGGATGATGCTCGTGGTCGTGCTGTGGTCCGCATCGGACGAGACATCTCCTGCAGCAGCTTGCCGCCGCCCGCCGTCGTGAACGGCATCGTGACGGCGCCCGACGTGCGGTCGATCTGGATCGCGTCTTTCCAGGTTGCGCCGTCGGGCGAAACCTTGAAATGGAAATTGTCGTCGCCCGTGAGCCCGATCTCGGCGCGGCCGGAAAATCCGGTCTGGTAGAGCTGGCTCGCGGTATTGCCGGCCGCTGCCTTGTTGATCTTCTGCTGATGGCCCGCGCCCTCGTGGTTGAACAGCGACGCGGGGGAGGCCACCGACAGCCGGTTGGTCGTGTCGGCCGTGGCGTTGACGCCGACGAGTGGAGCTGGATTCACCGATCCGCCACCGCCACCGCCACCACCGACACCAACCCAAGCGGTGCCGTCCCAGCCGACCAAAGTGTCCTCGTCGGCGATCCAGGAGAGCCAGCCCTCCGAGGGCGCGTGGAACATCCACGCACCATCCTGGAAGGCGGCGATTTTCCTCGCATGCCCTGCCCACAAGCCGGTTGGCGCTGCGCCGACGATGAAGAAGCGCTGGCCGTCCACGGGGGATCCCGGAGGTGCTGTGAGATCGCGATCCACGACACTCAACTGCACGATCGCGTCGAGCGCACGGACTGCCTCGTTGTGGGTCACGTGCTTTTGCGCCTGGGCGGCGAGGATGTGGGCAGTTTCAGGTTCGGACTTCGGGCCATTGCGGCGGCCTCCGGCTCACGTCATGTCGCGAGCACATGGTAGGTCGGCTGAAGGACGCGGGGATAACCTGCTGGTCGTGCCGGCGCCGTCAGCCTCGGTGCAGGGCGGCGCGGATGATGTCGGCGAAGCGCTCGACGTGGACGGCCTCGCGCGTCACGACCGCTTCGGTGACGACCGACGTGCCGCCCCAGATCATGCGCGACGGGACATGAACCGAGGCCGCATCGAGAGCCGCAAGAAAGCGCTCGAGAGTTCGCGTCGTCCACAGGCGGCATGCTCAGCGCGCGTTGCAACGCCTCGCCGAGGCGATCGAGTGAGGGCTCGTGGACGAACCCTCGACCATCATCTGGATAGGCGATGGGCCGGCGAATACCACCGGCCGCCGAGTAGAACCGCCTCGAACCCCGCTGTGCCGGTGATGGTGATCGTCGCCTGCGCGGCGCGCATGGTGACGAGCCCATCTTCGAACGGCGTCACCAGTACGACGCCGGGAATGCGCGACAGCCGTTCGTAGTAGCCTGCTGGCCGGCGGCCGAGCATGGGCCGGTGCTCTTTCACGGCCAATTGCCAACCGCTCGGAAGGGCGCGCGCCGAGGCTTCGATCACTGCGATCTGATCGGTGTGCTCGGGCGCCGACACCAGCAGGCTCGCCTCCGGCTCATAGTGCAGCGGGAAGTAGACGAACGGCGTCGGACCGAGTTCGGCTAGAGGGCGAAACAGCGGATGATGGCGGTCGCGGCGCGCCATGATCCATCGCCGCCACTCGAACCAAAGGCGCTGCATCGGATAGGGATAGCGCAGGCTTTCAGGTCGCGCCGCTCGAGGGTGCGCTTCAATAGCGAAAGCGTCAGCAGGACGCCTGGTCGCTCGAACGTCGCCGCGTTCGCAATGTCCATGTAATCGGGCCCAGCCGGCTTCGACCGGAAGCTTGCCAGAGCCGCGCGCGCCGCACGCCATGAGCTTTCTGGAATGGCCGACCGGTCTGCCGCCGCGCGCTCTGTACGCCAACCGGAAGCGGAAGCAAGGACGCATGGTGCGTTCGTCGTCGAACAGACAGGTGGCAGCCTGGAAGCCGATCGCCTTCGGCGACAGGAAGGGAATGCCGAGCCGCTCGGCGATCAGTGTGGCTGCAACCGAAGGCGCGTCCTGCACCGGATAGCTCAGCACGACGTCGTAGCGCCGGGACCGCATCAACCGTTCGAGGAAGCCGGCGAGCCCAGCGACATATGCGGCGCGCACCGCGGGATTCCGCGCGACCACCGGCGCAAGGGAGATCCCGCCGTCACCGCGCCGCCGCGCCAGGCTTCGCTCAATTCCCGATCGGCGATCGTGACGAGCCCAACTGCGCGGTCATCGAGAAGCGCCGCTGGAGCTTCCGATGGTGGTTGCAGCGCCGATCGGCCGGTGCCTGCGCCATCCGGTTCGAGCGAAGAGAAGCAGTAATTTCGTCGAGGCCGAATGTCTTCTGCTGCGCGAGCCATGCGCTGACGCTGCGATCGACAACGACGACGCCATCGGCCGTGAGGCCCGGGATGCGCTTGCCGAGGGCCGCGAGGATATGGACCGGCCATACCGCGAAGTCGGCGTTGAACAAGACCAGCGCGCGCATCTCGATCCCTTCTCCCGGTGCGGGCGAGGCTCACCTGACCCGGAACAGCGGCTCCAGCGGCTCGCAGCGCAGAGCTGCGCGAGGATGCCCTTCGGCGACGGCGTCGCGCATCATCGGGAACACCTCGTCATAGACCGCCGAGCAGCCGGTCGACGTCGGCCTCGGTATGGGCGTAGCACATGTTGTGCGTGCCGACCGACAGGATGCCGCGGGCCGAGGATCTCCTGCATCCACAGCGTCTTGATCTCCCACATGGTCGCGCCCTCGGCATCCTTGATAGTGAGGAAGCTCCAGGTCGGATGGCCGCGGTCACCGACGAAATGGCCGCAGCCGTGCGCTCGATGAGTGCGTTGACGCCTGCGATGACGCGCTCGCCGGTGTGCCGAGCTTCGCGACGACCGCCTCGCGCTTCAGCTTCTGCGATGGTCGCCTTGGCGGCGGCGAGCGACAGCGTCTCGCCGCCCATGGTGAAGGAGAAGAACATCTCCTCCATCTCGCGTCATCACGTCGCGCGCGGCCCGGCGACCGCCGACAGCGGATAGCCGTTGGCGATGCCCTTGCCGAAGCGTCGCCAGATCGGGCGTCACGCCGAACAGCTCCTGCGCGCCGCCATTGGCGAAGCGGAAGCCGGTGATCGTCTCGTCGAAGACGAGCAGCGCGCCGTGCTGGTGGGCGAGCTCGCCCACGCCCTCGAGGAAGCCCGGCTTGGGGTACGTCGACGTTCATCGGCTCGAGGATGACGGCGGCGAACTCGCCCTTGTGCGCGTCGAGAACGGCCTCCAGCGAGTCGAGGTCGTTGTAGGCGAAGGTCGAGGTCAGCGTCGCGCGTCGCCTTCGGCACGCCCTTGTTGCGCGCGGTCGCGCCGATGTACCAGTCCTGCCAGCCGTGATAGCCGCACACCGCCACCCGGTCGCGGCCGGTGAAGGCGCGCGCCAGGCGGATGGCGCCCGAGGTCGCGTCCGAGCCGTTCTTGCCGAAGCGCACCATCTCGGCGCACGGCACCATCTCGCAGATCAGCTCGGCGACCTCGGTCTCGAGCGGGTGGGCGAGCGAGAAGATCATGCCGTCCTCGAGCTGCGCGCGCGACCGCCGGCGTCACGTCGGGGTCGCCGTAGCCGAGCGTGACGGAGGCCAGCGCATTGACGAAATCGATGTACTCGTTGCCGTCGACGTCCCAGGCCTGGCTGCCCTTCGCCGCGCTGCGATGAAGAAGGGCGAGACGCCGTGCGGGTACTGCGTGCGGCTCTTGGAGAACGTCTGCGTGCCGAGCGGAATCGATCTTCAACGCGCGCTCGAGCATGGCCTCGGACTTGGCGAACGATCGGCGGGGGTTATCCTCATGGCCGTGTGATCCTTCAGCTTGGCGAGCGCTTTGGTATAGCCCTCGTTGCGTTCGATTCCAGCATTGATCGCGACGATGTCGTGATTGCGCGCCAGCAACGACAGAATGTCCGCCGTGGTGAACGCGGGGTTGCCCGGATAGAGCGCTTCGTAGATCCGGCTCACGAACTCGAAGTCGGCGGGTTCGTCCACGGTCCAGCGCAGCCCCGAGAGGTCGCCGGCCGGGTTCTCGAGGCTGCCGAGTTTGAATCGTTCGGGCTGGCGATGGATGAACGGCGTTACGTGCTCGCGATAAAGCGGCTCCGTGGCTTCGCGCCACGCCGTCTCGAGTGCGGCGAACGTCATGCACTTCGACGTCGAGGCCGTCGGGCCAGGTCGGCTTCAGCGCGTTGGATGTCCAATCGTAGCCGCCCGCGATCGTGAAGCGCGACACACGCATCGACGACATCCCAATCGGTCAGCGGGCAATCACCGGTCACACGCACCACGTGGGTTGGCCGGTGCGCCAGCGCGGCCTGATAGTAGCGGTCGAGCACGTCGTCGAGCGAGCCGCGGAAGCAGGGTGTGTCCGTCATCCGCCCGACTTCTGCGACGGCGTCGTCCGACGCCTCGACGCTGGTGGCGAGCACCAGCTTGTCGATGGTCGTGCAGCGGCGCAGACGCTCGATCTGCCGCGCCAGCATCGGTGTGCCGAGAATGGGCTTCAGCACTTTGCCCGGCAGACGCTTCGACGAGGCGCGGGCCTGGAGAATTGCGACGATCATGCGAGGTCCCCCTCGGCCATGCCGACCTCGAGCATATCGACCATGGCGCCATCGAGGAGCAGATGGTTCCGCCGCAGGCCCTCGTGTTGGAAGCCGGCTTTCAGGAATGCCCGATAACTGCCCTGGTTCGAGGCATACATGCTGGCGGTCAGCTTGCGCATCCCGAGCGAGCGCATGGCGTAACGGCTCGCAGTCAGGATGGCTTCAGAACCATATCCCTGCCCCCAGATGGCGCGCTCGCCGAGCAGTAGCGTGATGTCGGCAATTGGATGCACGGAACCCATCGGCCCGATCTTGATGTTGCCGATGTGGCGGTCGCCCACGCGCTGGAAGATGCCGAACAAGTGCTCGTCCGGCTTCGCATTCACCGCTTCAACAAAGGCGCGGATCGTTTCCGCGGTCTGTGCTCGATGGCGGGTTTCCAGATAGCGGTAGACGTCCGGATCCTGCAGCCAGCCGACATAATCCGGACCGCAATCCGCGCTCGTGAGCGGCCGGAGGTAGAGGCGCTCGCCGTCGATCCGCCCGGTGACGGGCGCGGGTCTGGAGACCATCACACCACCTTGAATTTGAGATCGTAGTTGGACAGAAATGCTTTCGCGCGCATGGGCTGACTGTCGGAAAAGTTGAACAGGCTGCCACAGGCCAGTGCCGATACGTCCGTCTTGAGGAATGCGTCCTTCATCTGTTCATAGTTGCCCGATCCTCCGGCGGCGATCACCGGGATCGTCGAGCATTTCATGACCCGCTCGATGAGCGGGATGTCGAACCCGGTCATCGTTCCATCGCGGTCGATCGACTGGATCATGATCTCGCCTGCGCCTGCCTCGATCATCCGCTTGATGTGGTCTTCGAGCCGAACAGGGTGGGCGCGCCGGCCGCAGTCGGAATACGGCACGTAGTCACCGAATGCCGCATCGTAGCGGACGTCGATGCAGATGACGCACGCCTGGGCCCCGAACCGCTCGGCGGTCGCCGTGACGATTCCGGGGTTCGCGTAGGCCGCGGAATTGATGACGACCTTGTCTGCGCCGTTGAGTATGAGGAACGCCGCGTCCTCTGCGGTTGAAATGCCGCCGCCCATCGCCAGCGGCATGAACGAGACTTTCGAGACCTCTTCGATCAGTTTTGCGAACGGCTCGACCGACCGCCTGTCCCGCTCGACATTGAGGAAGATCAATTCGTCGGCATACTGTGAGTTGTAGACGGCCGAGCTTTTAACCGGGTCGCCGACGTCGCGCCAGCCATCGAATTTTATGCTCTTGACCAGACGTCCGGCGCTGAGAAGCTGGATCGGGATGATTCGCTTCTTCAGCATTTTCCGTCCCAAGCGCAAAAGTTCTCGAGCAGCCGAATGCCGTTGTCCTGGCTTTTCTCGGGATGGAATTGCAGGCCGATCACGTTGTCGCGTCCAACCGCGCTCGCGAATGGCTCGCCGTATTCGGTTTCGCCGAGGCAATGGCTGGGGTCGTCCGGATGAAAGGCGTAGGAATGGACGAAGTAGAAGTCGCGGTCGGGCTTGATGCCGTCGAAGATCGGATGCTTGTTCTTGATCCTCATCGTGTTCCAGCCGACGTGTGGCAAGCGCAGGCCGCCCTCTTCGTTCAGCCGTTCGACGCGGCCCGGCACCAACCCGAGCCCTTCGGTCGGCTCGCCTTCGGTTCCTGTACTCGCCAGCAACTGCATGCCGACGCAAATCCCGAGCACAGGGCGGCCGGTTGCAGCGAAATCACCGATCAACTGGGCAAGGCCGCGCTGTTTGAGGTTCTGCATCACCGCCCGGAAATGTCCGACACCGGGCACGATCAGATGCGTCAACTCGTCCTGAACACTGGATCCATCGACCCAGACCGGATCGAGGCCGTTCTCGTAGAGGGCGTTCCACGCTGATTGAAGATTGCCGATAGGCATTTTCACGATGCCGATCATTTGCGCTCCGCGATGGCCCGGCATCCGCGTCGGATGTCGGTCATTCGGTAAACGCCGCGTGTCGGACTGTCAACAAGCGGCGGCCGGCGCGCGGACTTGCCAACATGCACATCGACTCGCTGGCCGACTTCTGCAATACAGCGCCGTCTCGCTCAGCCTCGAGGAGCCCGGATTTGCACGTCTGTTCCACCAAGCCGTGGGCCGTGTTCCGTTGCGACGCCGGACGCCGCCTCGGCGGCGGGCACGTGCAGCGATCGATGACCCTGGCGCATGGTCTCGTTGCGCAGGGATGGCGCATCGGCTTCGCCGTATCTTCCGAAACGCTGGAGGCGGTTCCGGCCTTGGGCCGGCAAGGATGGCGGGTCGAGCCGGGCTATGACGATCCGGGTGAGGAAGCCCAGAAATTGGTCACGCAATGGCCCGGTGGCGTGGATCTCGCGATCATCGATCACTACAGTCGCGATGCCGTCCTGGAGCGCCCACTCGCCGCATGGGCGCGCTGCCGTCTGGTCATCGACGATCTGGCCGACCGGCCGCACGACTGCGAGATACTGCTCGATTCGACGGTCGCGCGCGGCCCTGAGGACTATCGACACTTGGTCGGTGCGCAGACAGAAATTCTGGCTGGACCCGAATACGCTCTGGTGCGAGATGAATTTCGCGCCGCTGCGGCCGAGCGTCGAGCGCGGATCGCCGCCTGCGGATATGGCGACGTTCAGAGCGTCGTGCTGGCCTTCGGCTTGACGGACCTCGGAGGTATCACCGATCGCGTCGCCGGCCTTCTGCTGTCCTGCGACCAGCAGGCCCGCTTCGACGCCATTATCGGGTCAGCTGCGGAGGGGCGGGTGGCCTTGCTCGAACGCGCGGCCAAAGAGCCGCGGCTGAACGTCCACATCCTGCCGCCCGACGTCGCTCGGCTCATGGCCTCGGCCGACTTGGCGGTCGGCGCTGGTGGCCAGACGATGTTCGAGCGCTGTTGCCTAGGCTTGCCGACCGTCGCCCTGTCGATCGCCGACAACCAATTGCGATCATTGGATATTTTGTCAAAACTCGGCGCCCTCGTGCATGTCTCCGCCTTCCCGCGGTTCGATGGTGCGGCGGTCGTCGCGGCCTATCGCAGTCTCATGCAGGACGCCGCGGCCCGTGCGCGCATGGCCGAACGCGCGATTGCCGTTTGTGACGGCGGAGGGGTTGCGCGCGTGATTGCCAGGTTGCAGAATTTTGCAAGTTGATGTCGCTCAGGGAGCGGATTGAATGGAAATTCCCGCGCCGGGTCCAGTCGTCCAATTGCGCGCGGCTACGATGGCGGACGCTCGGCGGTTGTTCGATTGGCGAAACGACCCTGACGCACGTGCCATGAGTTTTTCGACTTCAGAGATCAGTTTCGAAAATCACTTGGTTTGGTTGAGCGATCTGCTGGCCGATCCGTTGCGGCAACAGATGGTGGCAGAGTTGAACGGCGATCCTTGCGGAGCGGTTCGGTCGGAACTGAAAAATGAAATCACTGTACTGTCCTGGATGATGAACCCAGTCTTTCGCGGACAGGGGATTGGCGGTCTGATGGTCACTAAGTTCGCGGCGACAATTCCGGGGCCGATTCGTGCAGAGATGAAAACAGTGAATGTCCCGTCCGCGCGGATCGCCGAGCGCGCGGGCTTGGCCTTTGTCTGTGAGATCGACGGCATCCTGCGTTACGAGCGCGGACCGCTCGGATAGTCGAAGGCGGCGGACGATGCATCGCCCGCCGCTCTGTCCCGTTCGCTCAATTGATCCGTTGCCGTTCAATAAATCCGGGAGCACGCGGTGTCGATGTGCGGGTCCCCTTCCTTGATGAAGCGGCGGACCTGGTCCATGTGCCAGTATGGCGGGCCGAACGGCGCATTGGTCAGCGGCCGCGCGGCATAGTCGTAGGGGATCATCACCTCGTCGGTCGACGTGAACTTGAGCAGCAGTGCGCAGCGCTCTTTGTAGCGCGCCGGAATTTGCACGGCCTTCGGGTTCTTGAGCATGAACTCGTAGTCGGTTCGGTCTCGCGGAGCCGGGAACCCGATCGGATAGTCGATCGGCCCCCATGCCGAGCACATGACAACCGGGATCTCGCGCAGTCCCAACTCAAGGCCGGATGTGCCATTCCACATGACGCCGAGATCGATCAGGGGGAACAGCGTGTAGAGGTTGAACCAGTCGTGTCCCAGAATCACGACGTTCGAAGGGACCGTCGACTTCGATCATATCGGTGAAGAACTGCTCGACGCGGCCCGCGATCTCTGGCCGGCTCTCGTAGGGATGCGGCTTGACGACGAACAGCACGTCCGGAGCGTCACGCGCGACACGTATGGTGTGGTTCAGCCAGTCGAGCATTCCGTCGTGTGCCGGCCCGCTTTCAAAGGGCGTCGAAAGGTCGAATACCATCTTGCCCAGTACGCAGACGACCGCTCCACCAGTTGCCTTGTGGGCGGTGATGCGGTCGAACGCGATGCGAGCGCCGGCTTGCATTTCGGCCGCGCTGGTGGCTCGGTTGGTCCCCGCCCACTGTTCCGCCTCGGCGATGATCGCATTGGTATCCTGGCCCTTGGCGATCCAGGCCTCGAAGTCGGCCGTGTGGGGAAGGTAAGGGTTCGAGTAGGGCCATTTGCGCGTCATGTTCTGCAGCGAGATGCGCTTGGATATCTTGGCCTTGTCGGCATAATAGGTCTGATAGCCCTGCTGGACCCAGCAGAAGTGCATGTCGCGTTCCTTGCCATACTCGCGGCAGAACATATTGATGATGGCGTTCGGTACGAACTGCGCCGAGCTGCCGATAATACGCACCGGTTTGCCGTGCCCGGCGACAGTATTGAGAATCCGGAAGCACTCCAACAGCGTGGCATCGGCGATCTGGAGAATGTCCCGGAATACGCGCTCCGCCTCGGAGTCGCTTTCCAGGTCGAGGCTATACCGTCCGAAATGACGGGATAGACCCTCCCAGATCGGATGATAGAAATTGATCCCTGCCGCCTCCACCCGCTGCTGCATCCAATCGATGTGCCAATAATAATTGAGCGCACGTTGTTGGCCGAGTTTGACGGGCTGGAACCTGTCGAGGTGTTTCTGGCCGGATTTCGTGATCGCGATCGGCCACTTGTCCATGATGATCACCGTCCAGCCCATTTGCTTCAAACGCATGAGGATCAGAAGCAGGGAGGCGATCGAATAGGTATCGGACTGCGTGTGCAGGAAGACATAGCCTTTGGATCCGTCCGATGGCGGGTATTGATTTATGATCCAGTTGGTGTCGGTCCAGAACCGCCTGATCCGTAGATTATGGATGAACTCGATCGAACGTGTCGCGATGCTTGGTGCGCGATGGATGAGCAGGGTCGAGAAACTTGCGGCACCAGCGAGGAATGAGACGAGCAAACCACCCTTTTGGGCCAGCGACACTCGGATAGACGTGGGCCCAAGTACGGAATAGGCGGCCAGAGCCAGCAAGCCCACGACGAGCGCGAGCGTCATTGCACGGATCGCCATCCGCACCAGCAAAGGCCGGCTGCCGTCGTACCAGCGGATGCCGACCTTCCTCGCCAGGATCAACAGCAGAAAAATGAGTGCGGTAAACAGCAAGGTCAAACGGACGGGGAACTGCTTCACTATGTCCGTCAACGAGTTGGAGAAGCTCCAATCGGCCTCGTGGAAAGATCGAACGATCGGATCGACAGCGGCGAAAGTGCCCCATCCGAATTGAACGATCAGTGCTCCGAGAACGACGATCGTCGCCGCGATCGTGACAGGCAGTATCGCCGCAAGCGCTCGCGCAACGGGATCTGCCGGATCCTTCAAGAAGTCGGCGAGTGTCTGCTGCGGTGGCACGCCGTCGTCGCTCGGCAGCGGTTGCGACCAGATCGTAAAGAACGCATGCATTTCGGTCTGCAAGCCCGAGGCGGGTCGTCCACTGCGACGGATCAACAGGCTGATCGCCACAGCTATTGCGATGACCGGCATTGCGATGCGCAAGGTGCCGCTGGCCGGTACGGTATCGATCATCGCGGCAAGCAGCACGGCCAAGGCTGACGCCACGATTGCGGTGGCCTCGAGCATGCCGAGATATGCGTTTCCGTGCGTCGCAAGGGCTTTCGATGACCACAGCACGACAATTGCAGCGAGGGCCGAAAAGACGGCGGCAACAAGCAGGGCGGTTGCAAAAAATGTCGGCAGGACGGCCACGTTTTCGGGCACGCCAATGTGATTGGCGAACGAGTACCAGCTATTCAGCAGTGTAGACGACGGTGTTCCCGGCCTGAGCACGGCAAACGCTGAAAGCAGGCTGATGATTTCGGCGACTACGATGGTCGACTGGCGGAAGACGATCTTCGATCGGTCAATTCGACGGTCGTCCATGCGTGCATTTGGCATCTGCCGGTCCTTCTTCGCTCGTCGTCTCTTTGCTGCTTCTGGTGTTCGATCGCTTGACGTGGAAGAGCTGCGTTGCTTCCCCGCCGCATCGGCCAGCCATCCGCCCTGGGTCGAGCATCTGGACCAAGCAGCGGCAAAGCCCCGCTCGGTGGGCAGGCTATATGTAGTCCTTCGGAGCAACAGGCAATATGCAAAGCGGGACCGGTGATCCCGGCGATTTGGTCCGGTGTGGAAATGTTGCGCGACTGTGCTAGACGGGGCGGGGTCTGGATGTATGCCGTCTGAACACTGTGTTATGCCGTGCCGGTTGACCGGTGGTGCTCTTGGCCGGCGCAATCGCGAACTCGGAGGTTCACGCAGAGGCAGACGGGCGCCGCGGCAGGGAAGGGGTCAACGAATGTGCGGTATCGTCGGGTTCATGACGGGGCAGCAGCGCAAGCGTGCGCTACCGTCGCTCGTCATATTGGACCGCATGACCGACACGCTTGCCCATCGCGGACCCGACTCGCGCGGTGTCTGGTATGATGCAGGCGCTGGAATTGGGCTTGGCCATCGGCGCCTCGCCATCCGCGATCTGACGCCGACCGGCGCCCAGCCCATGGTGTCATCCTGCGGCCGCTACGTGATCGTCTACAACGGTGAGGTCTATTCGCAGGCCGAGATCGCGCGCGATCTCGAGGGAACCGGACGACGATTGCGAGGCCATTCGGACACCGAAGTGATCCTGGAAGGGTGCGCCGAATGGGGCGTCGACAATCTGGTGCCACGGTTGATCGGAATGTTCGCGTTCGCGCTCTTCGATCAGCAGTCGCGCGAGATCGTCCTCGTTCGTGACAGGCTCGGCATCAAGCCGCTTTATTGGGGGCTCGACGACGGGATGCTGATGTTTGCGTCCGAGCTGAAGCCGATGCGGCAGGTTCCCGGATGGTCGCCACAGCTCGATCGTGATGCACTCGTAGCCTTCATGCGACACAACTACATCCCCGCCCCACGCACGATCTACCGCGGAATGCAGAAGCTGCAGCCGGGCACATGGTTGCGGTTCGGACAGGACGGCATTCCGGTCGTTCGCCGGTTCTGGGATCTGCGAGCGACCGCCGAGGCGGCGGTGAAATTGCCACGCGAGATCGACGACACGACGGCAATCGATCGGCTCGATGCGTTGCTCCGGGACGCGGTTCGGCGGCGGCTGGTCGCGGATGTGCCGATCGGGGCGCTGCTTTCGGGTGGGATCGACTCGTCGCTGGTTGCAGCGCTGATGGCGGAAGAGGCCGGACGGCGCATCAACACCTACGCGGTCGGTTTTGCGGAAAATGGCTACGACGAGGCCCCGTACGCACGGGCAGTAGCGCGCCACATCGGGACCGACCACACCGAGCTTTACGCGTCGGCCGACCACGCGCTCGCCCTGGTCGAGCAATTGCCGCGGATGTACGACGAGCCGTTCGCGGATGCCTCGCAGTTGCCGACGGCATTGGTTTGTGCGCTGACGCGGCAGCATGTGACCGTGGCGTTGTCGGGTGACGGCGGTGACGAGTTGTTCGCGGGATATAGCCGTTATCTGCGGATGCTCCATCTTTGGCGCAGGATCGGCGCGGCGCCGTTGCCGCTCCGCCGGATCGCGGCCAAGGGCGTTCACGCGATACCCGAGACGATCATCGATGCCGCGGCAGAGCGGTTGCCAGCGCGCTGGCGCCGGAGCGAGCTCGGCTCGCGGCTGCGCCACGTTGCGGCATCCGCGGCGCAGGATGATCCAGGCGAACTCTATCGCAACATGATCAGTCACTGGCCCGATCCCGAGCGACTTGTGCTCGGTGGGAGCGAGCCCAAAGGCATCTTGTGGGATGCAAGCCTGAAGCAGTCGATCCCCGATATGCTGGAGCGGATGATGCTTCTCGATACGCTCACCTATCTCCCCGACGACATTCTGACGAAGGTCGATCGTGCGAGCATGGCGGTCGGCCTCGAAGCCCGCGTGCCGCTGCTCGACCACCGGGTCGTCGAGTTCGCATGGTCGCTGCCCCGCCACATGAAGTTGCGCGACGGCGTCACCAAGTGGGCGTTGCGTGAAGTGCTTTACCGGCGTGTTCCGCGCGCACTGCTGGAGCGGCCGAAGATGGGATTCGGCGTGCCCCTGGCCGGCTGGCTGCGCGGCCCGTTGCGCGCGTGGGCCGAGGGTCTGCTCGATCAGTCGCGGCTGGAGCAGCAGGGGGTTTTCGACGTGATGCAAGTTCGGCGGTGTTGGCAAAGCCATCTATCGGGAACGAACTGCGAGGGGGCGTTGTGGAACGTCTTGATGGTCCAGGCGTGGCTCGATGCGAATCCCGAAGTCGCGACGTGAGGTCTCACCGTGAGCCCGAGACGCGTGCGACGGAGTCATGAACGTCGAGGGCCCGCCAACTTGCGCTGGCGGGCCCTCACACGTCTTCGGCAATGCCTGAATTGCGTCTGCCGACCTTCTTACATCGCGAAGTCATGATCCTTGATCTTGCACACGTCGATCAGGTCGCCGGAGGCGTCGTAGAGCTTGGTCATCGTCGACCAGCTTTCGCTATCGGTGGTGTCGTGCAGGATGCGAACCAGCTGTTGGCTATCGAGGTAGTACTGCTGCTCGACGAGTCCCGTTGCGTCGTACTTCTCGACGTACGTCGTCCAGGACTTGGTGTCGTTCGTATCCCAATGCTGGAACGTGTAGGTGCCGTCGTCATTGTACACCCGCTGCGTCGTGCGCTCGCCATCGGCATTGAAGTCCTCGCGGAACTCCGTCCACGTGTACTGGTCCGTCTCGTCCCAGAAGTAGAACGTGTCGGCGCCGTTGTCGTGGTAGATATTCTGCCGATAGCGATTGCCGTCCGCGTCGCGGAACTCGGCCATTTCCGACCAGTGCCGCGTATCGTTGGCATCCCAGTGATAGGCCTGCGATGAACCGTCGTCGTACTGGATGTCCTGGCGCAGGCGAACGCCGTCCGAGTTGAGACTGTCTTGCACCAGCGACCAGTTTTCGATGTCGTTCGGGTCGAGGTATTGTATCACGCTGGCGATCTGATCCGCCGGCCCGCCGCTGGTGTCGCGCGGCTGGTCGAGGATCACATCCGGCGCTTCCAGAACCAGGTCGCAAGCGTCGATGCCATCGTCGTCGTCATGCTCGTGCTCATCCCTCGTCGTCATTCTCATAGTCGTTGCCGCCATAGGTGCCGCTGTCGGGATTGATTCCCGTGTTCGAGTTGAGGATGAGGTGGTGCTCGGACAGCAGCTGCGAGCCGTCGATCGTGTCCTCCTGGCCTTCATCGTTGACGCGGATTGTATTGAAGGCGAGTTGCGTCGGGTTGAAGTTGCCGATCGCCAGGACCGTATCGGCGCCGGCGCCCGTGTTGATGACGATCTCCTCGATTTCTCGGAGTTCGCTGATCACGGATGCGTTGTTGGTGCCGTTGCGCGTAATGACGATCTCGGTCGCTGCGTTGAGACCGGTGATCCCGGCGGCCAGCGCATCGGCTCGTGCGTAGACGCGGAACGTCTCCACTGCCGCGTTGCCGTTGATGACCACCGTATCGCCGACTGCATCCTCGAGCCCGCCGTCGATGACGTCGCGGCCTTCGCCGACGATCCAGTTGAATGTGTCGTCGCCGTTGCCGCCGTTCAGTATGTCGGCGCCATTGCCGCCGGTCAGCGTGTCGTCGCCGTCGCCGCCGTTCAGCGTATCGACGCCGGCACCGCCGGTCAGCGCATCGTTGCCGGCAAGACCGTTCAGCGTATCCGCGCCGCCGTTGCCGTTGAGGATGTCTCCGGCGATCGTGCCGGAAATGTTGTCGGCGGTAGTGCCGACGCCATTGAATGTGCGTCCGACGACGAGCGTGGTCGAGGTCGGCGTGACCGAGTTGGCCAGACCGTTTCCGTCATCGATATCGTAATTGATCGTGACGTCGCCGAAAACGCCGGCGTTAGCGACGAAGGTGAACGTGCCGTCGTTGTTGTCGGTCACGGTGCCCTGAGCCGCGTTAGCGGTCACGACCGAGCCGACGACGGTGGCGAGGCGATCGCCGTCGATGTCGATGGCACGTCCGTTGGCATCGGTTGGGATGTCGCCGAACAACTGAGCCTCGGTGAACGTCGCTGTCGGCGCTGCCGCGGCGTTGGCGACGGTGAGAACGAACTGTGTCGGCGCGTTCGGGGCGTCGTTGATCGGCAGAACCTCCAGGACCGCCTCGGCTCCGAACGGGAGCGTATTGCCGTCGGTGATCGTCGAAGGTGATTCCGACAGCGCCATTGAAGTTCAGAGCTGGAGTGAACGTGAACGTGCCGTCGCCGTTGTTGACGAGCGTCCCGTCGCGGACGGCAGGCCGGCCCGCACGCGCAGCGCCACGTTTTGGACTGTGAGCGGATCGTTATTGGGGTCGATCGCGTTGGCGAGGAGATCGAACGTCGAGAAGGTGAACCCGACAGGCTCGTCCTCTTCGATGCCGATCGTGTCGACGGCGAGCACCGAGCCGTCGGATAGAATACCTCCGGCGAGGAAGTTGAAGCCGAGCAACGCAGCCGGATCCGGGGCGGTCGGCGCGCCGGCGAAGCCGTCCAGCGGCGCACTCGGCAGCGACGTCACATGCTCGGGAAGCCCGTGAGCGTCGATGAACGTCGCGGCTGCGCGGATGCTGAGCCCCGCGAGCTCGAGAGTTGGCGCCGGGGGTGAAGGCCGGACCGGTGAACCGTCCCCCGGTGATCGGGTCGAGAATGTCGGTAAAGACGCCGGGTGCGCCGACGGGATCGGCCTCGACCTGCCAGACGATGTCGAAGGTCGAGAACAGCGGTAGGCCGTCGGCATCCGCCACGTTCCCGAGGGTCGCCGTGAAGGTGTCGCCGAGCTGGGGCGGCGTACCCGGCGTGCTGTCGGCGAGACCGAGATTGCCGGTCGCGGCAGCATTGGTGATGCCCGGATCGAGGATCTGGATGGCGTCGGCGAACTGCAGCACCTCGAAGTTGCGGATCTTGTCGGTGCCATCGTCGATCGCGGCGCCACCGCCGCCGCCACCACCACCGCCGGGAGGCGTGTGCTGGATGGTGATGAAGCCGTCGTTGTCGCCATCACCGATATTGCCGAGGCCGTCGAGTTCGATGACGTAGTTGGCCTGCACGTCCGAGAACACCGCGATGTCAACGTCACCGGCCAGGTTAGTCGTCTCGCCGGTCACAGAGACCTTGGTGCCGTCACTGTTCAGAATTTCGCGCACGGCCTCGAGCTGGCCGGGGTTGACGACGCCGGTTCGCATGAGTTCGGCGAGGTTCTTGGTCAGGCCGGTGGGCAGTCCGGTCTGGACATTCAATTCCTGCCAGGACGCCGGCAAGCCGCTGCCCGCAAACGCGATCTTGCTGGTCAGGCTGTCGAATGTCGCAATCTCGCCGCCCGTTCTCTCCTTGTTGGCGTTCACCGAGATGCGAACGTTGAGCCAGGCGTCGCCGTCGAGGACGTCGTTGCCGAGGTTGCCGCGGATGATGTCGTTGCCGGCGCCGCCGAGGATGATCTCGCCGCCGCCGTTGATATCGGCCTCGAACACCACGTCGGTGGCGAACGCCGCTGTCCGCCACGCCGAGCAGGTCGCGCAATCCGTCGATGCGATCGACGCCGGCCTGGGTCAGCGTGTCGGTGAAGTTCTCGCCGAGCAGCGAGCTTTGCCGCGCCGGTCAGAATGTCGTCGTGGTCCCAGCCGGAGAGGCCTTCGACCGAGTCGAAGCGGTCGCGCAGGATGAGCGCCTGGCGGGTGTCGAACAGACGGATGCCGAGGTCGCTGTCGGCGCCGTTGGGATCACCCTTGTGGATCGCCCAGTCGAAGCCTTCCATGCCGTTGTTGCGCTGGATGCCGGCGCTCTGGACCATGATGTCGTCGCCGTTCTCGGCATCGTAGTCGGTGTCGTTGCCCTGGCCGTTGAGGATGTCGTGGCCGACGATCGGCCGAGTTGAAGAACAGCTCGGAGTTCTCGCCCGAAAGGCCGTCGAAGCCCTCGCCGCCCTCGATCCAGTCGTCGCCCTCGTTGCCGAGCAGGACGTCGGGAGCGGTGCCGCCGAGGATGAAGTCGTTGCCGGGACCGGCGAACACCTCCGTCGTGTCGGTGGCGGCCATGAGGAAGTCCTGGCCCTCGCCGCCGAACAGCAGGTCGAGGCCGTGGCCGTTGACGATGACGTCGTTGCCGGCCTCGCCGCGCAGGAAGTCGTCGCCGAACGGATCCTCGATGATGTCGTCGCCTTCGCCGCCGAACACCTGGTCGGATTCCATGCCGGCGTTGAGGTAGTCGTCGCCGCCATCGCCCCACAGCGTGTCGATGCCCTTGTCGCCGAACAGCCGGTCGTTGCCCTCGGTGCCGCCGAGCACGACGTGCTCGCCGCCGGAGAACTTCAGCAGGTTGCCGTCGACGAAGCCGTTGCCGTCGATGTCCGGTCGGTGCCCAGCTGACGCGCACCACCTTCGGATCGATGATCTGCTGGAAGCTGTCGTCATGGGTCGGATCCAACAGCGAACGGTTGGCCGGATCGGTGCCGTCGAGCAGCGGATCGCCACTGTAGTTCTCCTGAGCCGACCAGCGGGTCGAGTTCGAGGATCATGTCGGCCACCGACATGATCGTGGCGTTGAGATGCGTCGCGTGCAGATCGCCGAGGTCGGTGTTGCGCATGATCATGTCGGAGAACATGTTCGGCTCGAGCAGATTGAGCAGGTTCATGCCCTGGGTGCGCTAGAGGTAGTAGAAGCGGTCGCCGTTCTGCAGGTGCTCCATCTGGTATTCGAACACGAAGTTGAAGGTGGAGCCCAGCATGCCGCCGAACTCCATCAACTCTTCGGCCAGGCCGCCGATCCACATGTCGATGTCGTTGACGCCGGTTCGCTTCCGGCGCGGGCCATTGAGGAATTCGACGCGGCCGGCGATCGTGCTGGCGACGTTATTGGCGTCGACACCCAGCACCATCTCGAGGGCGACGGCGCGCTTCTCCTCGACCGTCGTCGTCGGCCAGTGATGTCGGCATGGGTGCCGTAGGCGGCGATGAAGTTGACGACCGACAGCGGGTTCTTGATGTTCTGCGCGAAGTCGAGCCAGCTCGTGTAGGGCTTCAACTGGGCGTCGCCGGTCATGGCGTAGAGCTGGGTGCGGGCATCGTTGAGGGTCGGGATGCCCGTCCGCGCGGCCGCGGCGCGATGTTGATCGCGGCGAGGTCGAGCGGCAGGCCGACCAGGTTGTTGCGCAGCGCCTCGACGACGAACTCGTCGATCTCGTTGCCGACCTGGCGCGACATGCCGCGGATGATGGCGCCGGCCGCCACATCGTCGGTGAGACCGCCGCTGCTCGCCGTGAACGCCTGCGGGTTGAGGAACGCCTCGATCAGGCCGATCTGTTCGGGGTCGTTGTTGACGAGATTGAGGTTGGTGTCGAAGCGGTCGACCGTGTCGGTCAGCATCGAGTGGCCGAAGCGATAGACCGCGTGGGCGAACTCGGCGACGATCGCCGGGTCGAGATCGGCGGAGTTCGTGAAGACGAAGGAGTCGACGTTGGGCTGGATGCGGCGTGCGAATTCCTCGAACACCAGATGCTGGTACTGCATCTCGGTGACGAAGCGAGCAGCCTGGAACAGCCGCTCGCCGTCCCAGGTCAGGGTTGCTGCGAAAGCGTCGATGGCGGCGCGGTCGGTGAGGTCGACGGGCAGGCCCGAGAGGTCGGCCAGATCGGTCGCCAGCCATTCGTTGATGACGGCCAGGTCGCCGGAAGCGAGAATCGTCGCCTTGTTCTCTTCGACCAGGCGGTTGTGCTCGGCGTGGAAGACGAAGTGGACCGAGGTCAGGCCGATGTTCTCGTTGCCGCGCCCGTCGCCGGTGATGAAGTGGGCGTCCAGCATCTCGTCGTCGTAGGTGAGTCGGATCGATGATCGTCGCCGACGCCCGGATCGGTATCGGCCACTTGCGCGATCTTGGCCGTGCCTGGATTGCCGTCGTGGTCATAGAAGCCCGGCGCAGCATGATGCGCGATGTCGTTGAGGAAGGCGTGGCCGGTGCGCAGTGCGCCGACGGACGTCGGGATCGACGGGCGCCAGCGGGATCGCCTTCGACGACGACGTCATCAGCGGTATTGGCGATGCCGTCGACGCCGAGCGCCGACGATGATCTGGGCAAAGCCGTTCGCGCCGGGAATGAACTTGCCATACGCGTCGGTGCGCAGCAGCGGCACGTCGTGGACATCGAAGTCGGAAAGCGCGATGCCGAGCTTCTCTGCCGCCTGGGCCTTGGTTTCGGCCCAGTTGGCGATGCCGCCGTTGCCGCCGTCGAGCAGCTTGCCGGTATTCACGGGCTTGCCGTCGACGTCCGAAGGCGTATTCGCGCAGGAACACCTGATGCGAGGCGTGCGAGGTGTAGGTCTGGTTCTGGTCGATGAACGGCGTCGTGGTGTTCTGCGCCTCCGTCGGCAGCCCGGTCACCGGATCGATGAACGGGGTCGCGCGGGTCACCGCCATGAAGTTCGGCGCGGTCGTCGGCGTTGCCGAAGATGCCGTCGGCGCCGAAGCCGTCGTCACCGCTGACGATGCCGTCGAGACCGAGGTCGTAAAGCGGATCGTCGGGCTGCAGCGGGATGTAGACGGTGCCGTTGCCGCCCTTGGTGACGAGATCGAGGCCGTGGTCGAAGAACTGGCCGAACAGCGTCATCCAGCCGCTGTTGGCGGGCGACAGGCCGATGTCGGGCGAACGGTTTTCGATGGTGATCGAGCCGTCGGCAGAAATTTCGAGTCCGCCGTCGACAATGAGCGTCGCGAGCGCAGCCTCGGCGGCGATGACGGCGGCATCACCCGCGACATTGGCGGCCAGCGCCACATCGTAGTCAATCTGGGCAGCGGCGATGAAGGCGTTCTGGTCCGTCACCGCCTGCGCGGTCGACGAGACCAGGGCGTTGGCCTGGCCGAGTTCGATGGTCTCCTGGTTCGAGCGTGGCCTGGGCTGCGTCGAGCGATGGCCTGGGTTGCGGCCGCGGCGGACAGGGCTGCAGTTGATCGCAGTCGAGTCTCGGCCGGCGTGAGGTTGCCGGTCGACTCAGTGCAGCAGCGAGCGTCGCTGGACAGCAGCAGTCGGCCGCGGCGTCAGCTGTCGAAGGCGATGTCGCGGGCCAGTTGCGCGGCGTCGAACTCGCCCTGGGCGAGCGACTGAGCGGCAAGCGCGTCGGCGGCGGCGGTCTGCAGCGGGATGCAGTGCCGCCTGCTCGGCCTGGAGCGCGGCCAGCAGGGCGGCGACGGCGGCGGTCGAACTGGCCTCTGCCGCCGCACGTGCGTCGATCACTGCCTGTCGAGCCGCGATGATGGCCATCGCATCGCCGAATGGATCGACGGCGCCAGCGAGCTTCAATGCCGCGGCCAACGCCGAAGGGTTGGTGATCGTCTGATCGACGATCAGGTTCGAGATGATGCGCGGATCGGCATCGGCGACGCTGTGGGTCGGGGGTGCGCCGGGAGGCGTCGGGAGGGACGGATCATAGTTGCCGTTGGTGATGACCACGCCGCCGGGAGGTGCGCCGGGGGTGCCGGCGGGGACCAGCGTAATGCTGTCGCCGTCCGTTTCGATGCGGTAGGCGGGAGGCAGCAGGCGGGTGAAGAGCTGGTCGGCGGCACCTGCCAGCTCCTGTCCGGGAAGCAGGTGGTTATAGCTGCCGTCGACCGTGCGCAGGCCCATGGGCAGCAGGGCCGAGTCGGCACCGATGATGTCGATCAGGTTCTCGCCCGCGGCATGGCGTTCGGCGATTTTGATCTGCTCGAGGATCTTGGTGAGGTCGGCGAGGTTGATGACGAAACTGGTATTATACGTGGCCATGACAAGCTCCTCAGAGACAACAAATGGCTGTACCGGCGCGGCGAGTGCCGGCCAGCGTGGGGCGTCTGCGGTTTCGGCGAATGGCGGCCGTATCTCTCGTGAGAGTTGGCCTCGATGAGCGGAACGATGTGCGCCGCTCTAGTGTGCAATCATCCGGTGTCGTGCGGTGGGGCTCCGGCTGCGGGCATGGGAAATCGCGAACTCTGCACAAATGTCGCACAGCCCCACGAAGTCACAACGGGCGAAGGGCCTGCGCCGAGGTGCTGTCTGAAGTCGCAGCCCTTGTGCCGGTAGGTCCGTCGCTCGACGCGACCAAGGTCTGGTGTGCGGAGTAGACAGCTGTCGCTGAGTGTTCCTACTTCCGTGTACTCGGCGCTTCGGGAAATCCGCCAGTAGCCCCGTCGATGCTGAGCTGACGCGAGGAAAGCAGGGTGGCCTGTGAATGCTGGGCCCGAATGCTCTCAATGCAACATCTGGCGGATCGGATTGGCCGGGTCCGACAGCAGCCGAAATGCCAGCGCACAGCAAACGACGACCAGGAGCGGCCGGATCAGCCCCGATCCGAAGCGCATCGCCAGCCGCGCGCCGATCTGCGCTCCGGTGAACGCGCCCGCCGCCATCGCCAATCCGATTTTGAGATCGATCGCGCCCATCGCAGCGAATACGGCGAGGCTGCCTAGATTGCTGCCGGCGTTGGCGATCTTGGTGTGCACGGTCGCGCGCAGCACGCCCATGCCGAGCAGCGTCACGAGTCCGAGCATGAAGAAAGTGCCGGTTCCGGGCCCGAACAGGCCGTCGTAAAAACCGATGGCCGGAACCAGCGTGGCCACGAACACGCCGTGCCGCATCCGCGCGCGGCTGTCGGCGTCGGACATGCGACGCTGGAGAGCGAAATAGATCGCGATCGCGATCAGCAGAAGAGGGATCGTCGCTTCGAGTGCGGCGCGCGGAATCATGCCGACGCACAACGCACCGAGCATCGCGCCGGCCGCCGCGAGCACGCCCATCGGCAGTGCGGTCTGTGTTTCGACCAATCCGCGCCGCCAGAACACGAGGCTCGACGTGACCGAACCAAACGAGCCTTGGAACTTGTTGGTCGCCAGTGTTTCCAGCGGGCCGAGGCCGGCAAGAAGCAGCGCGGGAACGGTCATCAACCCGCCTCCGCCTGCGATCGCGTCGATGGCCGCGGCAACCAGGCCGACCACGAACAGCAGGACGAGGAGATCCGCCTCGGCGCCAAGCATCACATTCGTGTCCTGATCGCGACGTTCGCTTCAATCATCTGATGGCTCTGCTGCGAACTTCGCGATCATCACACTAGGGTGCGATCGGCTTTTATGGAAGCGCTTCGCGCTTTTATCAGACGCGTGAATCGCACCCTATACGTTTGAGGTAGGGTGTTATTCACGACGTTGATGGATCGCTGCGGCTGATCCATCAATGTCGATAGCACCCTAGCGTGCGCCGCGAAGCGCCTGCAGCAGCTCCGGCGTCGGATAACTGTCGGCGATCTGGCCAAGCTTGAGCTGCATCGCCTTGACCGCCGCTCGCGTGCCGGCGCCGATCTTGCCGTCCGGCTCGCCGACGTCGTAGCCGCGGCGTTTCAACAGCACCTGTAGTTCCTTGACGTCTTCGGCCGTCATCACGGGAATCGGCTGGCCATTGCCATTTGATACCGCGGGAGCGCCGGCGATCCGCGTAGCCAGATGCGCGGCTGTGATGGCGTAGGTCAGCGACTGGTTCCATTTGAGGTAGACGTCGAAATTCGGGTAGGCGAGGAATGCCGGACCGTTGCGGCCCATCGGCAGCACCAGCGACGCCGGCTTCTGATCGGCCGGTAACTTTCCGGTCATTCCGGTGACACCCCAGCCCGCCCATTTCGAGCGCGGATGCTTGATGGCGAGGTCGGACTGGTCCCACGGCAGATTGGCCGGCACCTTCACTTCCTCGAGCCACGGTTCGCCCCGCTGCCAGTCCAGCGTCTTGATGAAGGCCGCCGTCGAGCCGATGATGTCGGGGATCGAGTGGATCAGGTCGCGTTTGCCGTCGCCATCGTAGTCGAGGGCATGGTTGAGATAGTGCGCCGGCAGGAATTGGGTCTGGCCCAGTTCGCCGGCCCAGGAGCCGATCATGTCTTCGGCGCGAAGATCGCCGCGTTCGATTATTCGCATCGCCGCCTTGAGCTCGGCCCGGAACATATCGCCGCGCCGGCAGTCATAAGCGAGCGTCGCGAGTGAGCGCAGAACCGACAGCTTGCCCATGCCGACGCCGAAGTCGCTTTCCAGCGCCCAGAACGCGGTGATGACGGCGGCCGGGATGCCGAATTCCTTTTCAGCGCGATCGAACACGTCGCGGTGCTGCGAAACGCGCTTCTTGCCTTGCTCGTAGCGGTTCTTGGTCGCGAGCTTGCCGTAGAACTCGAGGAAGGTCTGATTGAAGAACGACTGCTTCCTGTCACGGCCGATGATCGATGGATCGAGCGTCACGTCGCCGAGTGCGGCCTGGATCGTCGCGGGCTTGATGCCTTCGGCGATTGCTTCCTTCTTGAATGCAGCGAACCAAGCATCGAAGTTGCCGGTATTCTGGCAGTTGCGGTTGTTCGCGGGCGGCGGTGATGGCGCGGCGTGGACAGCCGCAGGTTTGACCTTGGCTTGGATGGGCTGCTGCGCCGTCACTGGTTGAGCCGAGACGAGCACAGCGAGGACTGCGGCTAGGCTGGCCGTGTTCGTGGTTTTCATCGTGTCTTCCTGTCGGGTGGATGCAGCCCCATGGCGCGAGCCGTATCGCCATCGAGTGCAAGGTGTGCGAGGCCGCAGGGGCTACTCACATCAGGCGATCATGGCCGTCAAGAGACGAACGCACCGGACGCCCTCTCGCCCGGTGCGCTGAGTGGCGCGTGCGAGCACTTATGGCTTTCTGCCGATCATGCCGATGGCGGCGTCGACTTGTTCCATGAGAGTGCGGGATTTTTTCGACGTGTCGGCGGTTTCGGACAGATCGATGAGGGCAGCGACGCTCTTCGATGTGGCGACGGGGCGGCGATTGGCGAAGGCCTCGTGGTTTTTCTCGATGTTCTCGAGGTCGTAGACATAGTTGACCATCAGCCCGTGAGATTCACGGATTCCCTTCTGCGACAGGTCGGCCATCCAGTTGACGCGCTCGATGCTGGCGCCGTTGCCGAGATGGAAGCGCGCCACCGGATCGCGCGGGCCGCGCTCGGAGCCGGCGCCGACGCCGGCGAGGTAGCGCGCGCCGATGCGGGGCAGCACGTCGCGCAGCAGCGTGGCGCGTTCGTAGCCGCCGGCATCGGCGGCGGCGGTGAGCGCGGCCAGGCCTTCGCGCAGGGACTTGGTCTTGGTCTCTCGGAGGACGCGCTCGGCGAGGTCGCGCGGCAGATGGCCGTCGAGCACGGTCGCGGGATCGTCGAGCCAGGCGCGGAAGGTCGGCATCGGAGACAGCGTGGAGAAATGGCGCAGGTCCGGCAGCTCACGCGCGAGATCAGCGGCGACCTGCTTGATCAGGAAGTTACCGAACGACACGCCGCGCAGGCCCGGCTGGCAGTTTGAGATCGAATAGAACACGGCCGTGGTGGCGGTGCTCTCGTCCGATTTCTCGTCGGCGGGCGGGAATGGCGCGCGGATGATCGGCTCGATGCGGCCCGACAAATCGTTGACGAGCGCGACTTCGATGAAGATCAGCGGATCGTCGGGGAGCGCTGGGTGGAAGAAGGCGAAGCAGCGGCGGTCGGCGGCGAGGCGGCGGCGCAGGTCGTCCCAGCCGTCGATGGCGTGGACGGCTTCATGCGCGATCAGCTTTTCGAGCACGGCGGCGGGTGTGTGCCAGTCGATGCGCTCGAGCGCGAGGAAGCCACGGTTGAACCATGAGCCGAACAGGTGGCGGAGGTCGGCGTCGACGGGCGCGAGGTCGGGGTTGGCGGGGAGCTGCTGCAGGATGAACTCGCGCAGCTTGACCAGCGATTGGGTGCCGTCGGGTGCCATGTTGATGCGGCGGAACAGCTCCTGCCGCGGCGCCTCGACGACGGCGGCGAGGGTTGCGAGGTTCTTCTCCGACGGGTCGGCGCGCCAGCGGTCGGCGGCGGCGGAGATCTTTTTGCGGTCGGGGGCGAAGCGCTTGGCCAGCATGCCGAGGAAGTCGAGCCGCTCGGCCGTACTCGACGCGCGAAGGAGGCGGACGAGGTCGTGGGCGATGACGGTGCCGAGCACTTCGCCGCGCTCCGACATCAGGGCATCGCATAGCGCGCGCGCGCGTTCGATGAAGGTGCCCGATTGCGTGGTCTTGGCAAGGGGCGCGGTGTCGAGGCCGACGGCGCGGCGGAGCTGGTCGATGAGGCGCAGTGCGCTGCGGGAAGCGTGCGCGGCTGCGGCGGCAGAGGACTCGATCGCCGAGGCTGCGGGGCTCGGCACAAGCGCCGTGCCGGTCGCGGCGCGCGCGGCATCAGGTGCAAACTCGCCGAGGATTGCAGCGCGGTTGCCGTCGAGTTTGGGAGCGGGGACGCGGGTCAGCGGATCGGCGAAGCCCGATAGCTTGATCGGGTTGCCCGCCATCACCAGCGGGCCGACGGCGGGATCGTCGGCGGTGACGACCATGTTGCGCGATCGGACGTGGGGATCGGCGAGCACCTTGTCGATGGTATTGATCGGTCCGCACGGCACGCCGGCCGCGTCGAGCAGCGGTAGCCATTGCGCAACGGAGCGGGCCTTCAGCGCGCGGTTGATCTCGGCGAACAAGGGTTCCCAGTTTTCGGTGCGCAGCGCGTTGGATGCAAAGCGCGGGTCCTTGGCGAGCGCGGGAATGGCGAGCGCGTCGGCGAGTTTCTGGAACAAGATGTCGTTGCCGGCGGCGACGACCATCCAGCCGTCCTTGGCCTCGAACCCGGCGAACGGAGAAATGGAGGGATGGCGCGCGCCGATGGGGCCGGCGACCTCGCCGGTGGCGGCGTAGCGGGAGATCGCGTTCTCGAGGATCGCGACCTGGCAGTCGAGCATCGCCACGTCGACCTTGATGGCGGCCCCGGTGACGGCGCGGTGCAAGAGCGCGGCGTTGACGCCGATGGCGGTGAACAGCCCTGCCGTGATGTCGCCGATGGACGTTCCCACGCGCACCGGCGGCTGGCCGGGATGACCGGTGATCGACATGATGCCGCCCATGGCCTGGACGACCATGTCGTAGGCGGCGCGCTTGGAGTAGGGGCCCGTGTGGCCGAAGCCGGAAGCTGCGGCGTAGATCAGGCGCGGGTGACTCTGATGCAGCGTATCCCAGCCATAGCCCAACTTTTCCATGGTGCCGGGACGGAAGTTCTCGACCAGCACGTCGGTGTGGTCGAGCAGCTTTTCGAACAGCGCGCGGTCGGCCTTGTTCTTCAAGTCGAGCGCGATCAATTCCTTGCCGCGGTTGAGCGACAGGAAGTAGGCCGACGTGCCCTTGAGGAACGGGCCATAGGCGCGGCTGTCGTCGCCGGTGCCGGGCTGCTCGACTTTTATCACCCGGGCGCCGAGGTCGGCGAGCACCATGGTGCAATACGGCCCGGCCAGAACGCGCGTCAGATCGAGAACGGTGATTCCGGCGAGCGGTCCGGCGGGTTGGGCCGCGGCGCTCTCGTCCAAGGCTTGTGGCGTGGAGCTGGTTTCTTCTCTCGACATGACATGTCCTTGATGCGTCGCGCAGTGCTATTCCGTTTCGCGCGAGATGAAGCTGTCGGGCAGCACGGAAATGAACTCGATGAAGCGGTCGCCCTGGATCAGAATGTGATCGTGCATGACGCGCCGCGCAGCAGCGCCATCCCGCATCTCGATCGCGGCGACGATCTCGCCATGCTCGCTGAGCGAACTCGCCGTTCGGCCCGGCTGGCGCAATTGCAGACGGCGGTAAGGCGCGGCGCGCAGGAACAGGAAGTCGGCGGTCTTCGCCACGTAGCGATTGTGCGAGCCTGCATAAATCGCTGCGTGAAAGCGTCGGTTGGCGAGAAAGTAGGCGTCGGTATCGCCCGACAGTTCCGCGACGGTGCAGGCCTCATGGAGGAGCTTCAAACTCGCGATCTCGTCGCTCGTCATACGGCGGGCAGCCCAATCTGCGGCGATGGCTTCGATCTCGGCCGTCATCGCGAGGCATTCGAGAATGCTCTTGATGCCGAGGCGGGTGACGAACGTTCCGGTGCGTGCTCGACCCTCGACGAGACCGCTGGCCTTCAGCTGCACCAATGCTTCCCGCAACGGCGTTCGCGACAGACCGAAGCGCTGAGAAAGTTGAACCTCGTCGAGATGCGTTCCCGGCGGCAATGCGCCCGAGACGATTTCCTCCTCGATCAGCCGCACCACTTCGTCCTTGAGCGTCTCGTTGCTCCCGGCCCTGGACGGAGGGACTCTGCCCGGAGTCGCGCGCGATTTGACGGAGGTGGTGGTCCGCATCTGATCCATCGTGCGTCTCAACTGGCCTGCCTTGCTCGCCGGCTGATCTCGATTGCCGACGATGTGTGCAAGATAGAATAACAAGTATACAATCCGCAATTAGATTGTAGACAAATTCCCGTTGCTCGGGCAACGTAGCTCTGCAGAACGACCTTAAAGTCGTCCAAGGGGATGCATAATCCCCCAATGATCATGAGCGGGCCAATTCAACGTCTCGCCTGGGAGGAAGTGTCTATGAAGATCTCACGTCGCGCGCTGCTCGCCGCAGCCAGCGTGCTCGGAATTGGATTCGGTGGCCTCACGGCTTCTCCCGCTTCGGCGCAGACCTGGCCGGAGAAGCCCGTCACTCTCATCAACCCGTTCCCGGCCGGCGGCGGCACCGATACCTTCGCGCGGCCGCTCTCGGCAGAGCTGACCAAGCAGCTCGGGCAAACTTTCATCGTCGACAACAAGGGCGGCGCCGGCGGCACGCTCGGCGCGGGCGTCGCGGCGCGCGCGGCCAAGGACGGCTACACGTTCCTTGTCGGCGCGGTGCATCACACGATCGCGCCGGCCGTCTATGCCAAGCTGACCTATGACCTCGAAAAAGATTTCGAGCCGATCGCGGTGATCGCCATGGTGCCGCACATTGTGTCGGTCAATCCGTCGAAAATCCCGGCCAAGACGCTCAAGGAATTCATCGCCTATCTCAAGGCCAATCCGGGCAAGGTGAGCTTCGGATCGGCCGGCAACGGCACATCGCATCATCTCACCGGCGAGATGTTCAAGGGATTGACGGGGACCGATCTTCTGCACGTGCCCTACAAGGGTGCGGGCCCAATGATGCAGGATCTGCTCGGCGGCCAGATCGACATGGCGTTCGACGGGCTCGGCACCTCCTCGGCGCAGATCAAGGCTGGAAAGCTCGTGGGGCTCGGGGTAGCCGCGCCGAAGAGATCTGAAGCGCTGCCGGACGTGCCGACTACGGCCGAGGCTGGCCTGGCCGGATTCGAGACATCGGCGTGGTATGGCGTCTGGGCGGTCGCTGGCACACCGAAGCCGATCGTCGACAAAATGACGGCGGAGATTGCCAAGGCGCTCAAGACCGAGAGCATCGTCAAAATCTGGGCCGGGCAGGGCGCCGTCACCGGACCGGCCGGTGCCGATATGGGTGCTTTCGTCAAATCCCAGATCGAGAGCTGGGGCAAGGTCGCCAAGGCGGCGAACGTCAAGATCGATTGATGTGACAGGGCCATCGGCGCACCGCGAGCACTCGCGGCATGCCGGTGGTCTCTTCGTCGAATTCGGCATTCTTTGACGCAGTGGAGCCCCGCATGCCCCATTGGATTTCAAGCCCGCGCGACTTCTGGACCGGGCTGATCTATGTGCTGCTCGGTTCGGGCGCATTCTGGATTGCGCTCGACTATCCCCTCGGCACCGTCGGGCGTATGGGCCCCGGCTATTTTCCGCGCATGCTGGCGATCATTCTCGTGGTCATCGGCGTGCTGGCGCTCATCCGCGCGTTCGTAACCCAGAGTGACGCGTTGACCCATCTCGCGTGGAAGCCGCTGTTGATGATCTGCGGCGCCATCGTGCTCTACGGAGTTCTTGGTGCAGACCGCGGGGCTGGTCGTGGCGCTGACGGTGCTGCTGATGCTTGGAGCCGCCGCCAGCCGCGAGACGCGCTTCGACCTCAAGTCTATCGCCGGCATGATTATGCTGATCGCGTTCTGTGTGCTCGTGTTTGTGAAGGGGCTCGGCCTGCCGATCCCGATCGTCGGGCCGTGGCTGCAGCCGCTGTTCGCCGCTTTTGGCATCAGGGTTTGAGGGGCGGGTCGCACGATGGAAATCCTGGATGGACTCGCGCTCGGCCTGCAAACGGCGCTCTCGGTCAATAACCTGCTTTACTGTCTCGTCGGCGTGTTCCTCGGCACCGCCATCGGCGTGCTGCCGGGGCTGGGGCCGGCGGCGACCATCGCGATGCTGCTACCGGCGACGTTCGCACTGCCGCCGGTGTCGGCGCTGATCATGCTGGCCGGCATCTTCTATGGCGCCCAGTACGGCGGCTCGACCACGGCGATCCTGGTCAACGTGCCGGGCGAGACGTCGTCGGTGGTGACCGCGCTCGACGGTTATCAGATGGCGCGGCAGGGCAAGGCGGGGCGCGCGCTCGCCACCGCCGCGATCGCGTCGTTCTTCGCCGGCACGGTGTGCACGTTCCTCATCGCGCTCTTTGCTCCTCCCTTGACGGAGGTGGCGCTGAAGTTCGGGCCGCCCGAATATTTCTCGCTGATGGTGCTTGGGCTCGTGGCATCGATCGTGCTGGCGTCGGGCTCGATCCTGCACGCGCTCGGCATGATCGTCATCGGGCTGCTGCTCGGCTGCGTCGGCACCGACGTCAACGTCGGCACGCAGCGCTTCACATTTGGCTATCTCGAGCTGGCCGACGGCATCAACTTCGTCGTCGTCGCGATGGGCATGTTCGGCATCGGCGAGATCATCTCGAATCTGGAGCACGAGGGGAAGCGCGACCTGACGATCAAGCGCATCACGGGGCTAATGCCGACGCGCGAGGATTGGAAGCGGCTCATACCGGCGATGATGCGCGGCACGGCGCTCGGTTCGGTGCTCGGCATCCTGCCGGGGGGCGGCGCGGCGCTGGCGTCGTTCGGGTCGTATGCGCTCGAGAAGAAGGTGTCGCGCTACAAGTCCGAACTCGGCAAGGGCGCGATCGAGGGCGTGGCGGGTCCAGAGGCGGCCAACAATGCCGGTGCGCAGATGTCGTTCATTCCGATGCTGACGCTCGGCATCCCGGCGAACCCGGTGATGGCTCTGATGATCGGCGCGATGATCATCCAGGGCATCCAGCCGGGTCCGGGCGTGATCAAGGAGCAGCCGCAGCTGTTCTGGGGCGTGATCGCGTCGATGTGGGTCGGCAACGTCATGCTGCTGATCCTCAACTTGCCGCTGATCGGGCTGTGGGTGCGCATGATCTCGGTACCGTATCATTATCTCTATCCGGCGATCTTGGCGTTCTGCTCGATCGGCGCGCTGAGCCTGTCGAACGCGCCGTTCGATCTCTACTTGCTCGCCCTGTTCGCCTTCCTTGGCTACGTGTTCAAGAAGCTCGATTGCGAGCCGGCGCCGCTACTGCTCGGCTTCATCCTCGGGCCGATGATGGAGGAATATCTCCGCCGCGCGCTGCTGCTGTCGAAAGGCGACGCGACGGTGCTGCTGACGCGACCGATCAGCTTGACGATGCTGCTCATGGCCGCAGGCCTGCTGATGCTGGTCATGCTGCCAGCGTTCAGCAAGACCCGCGAGGTGGCGTTCCAGGAAGAGGCAGTTTGAGGGGCGGCAGGCCGCGCCCGAACGAGGCTAGGGGGGCGCCGCGCATGGCTGGCGACCGCCCACGCTACTGGGGCATTCCGGTCGTCAGCGTGCGCGAATGGCCGCGTGGTGGTCTGCTGTCGGCGCGATGCGTGTGCTCCGCTGGTGCGGTGATCGCCGCCGCCGCCTCGGTGTTCGCCTCGACGTTCTCGGGCGGGCCTAAAAAATAGTGTCGCGTGGGGTTCACAGCCCTCGAAACTGTGTTATACGACCACCCATCGAAGCCGCCCTTCGCAGGGCGGCTTTGCTGTCCTCGCTGGAACGTAAATGTTTCGGCTTGTTTGGACACCCGGATCTGCAGTGCGTGCCACTTGGCCGCCAGTTCGGCCGGGATGTCTTGGTGACGCGGGGTGGAGCAGCCCGGTAGCTCGTCAGGCTCATAACCTGAAGGTCGTTGGTTCAAATCCAGCCCCCGCAACCACCACTAATTGCTCGGATATCAGACCAGGAACGCTGCGCCCTTGCTTGGCCATGGCCAGCTTGAGGATGGTTCCGATATCGCCGTAGAGGTCGACGGCGAGCTTGCCGTCCACCGGCACCAGCACGATTTTCTCGATCAGTGAACGGATCGCTTCGACGGCGTCTCGATCGGCGTCCGGCGCGTTGAGGGCCGCATGCAGACCGGCCACGCGTGCCCGGTAGATCTCCGCCATGCCTGGGCTGAGCAGCACCTTGGTGCTCGGGCACGGCTTCGAGCTTCGCCTTCAGCACGTCTTCCCGCGCCTCGAGTGTCAGGAGCTCATCCTTGAGAGTTCGCGCCGGCACGCCCTCGGCGATGGCATCGACGATCTGGCGCAGCCTCCGCTTGATCTTGGTCAGCTCGGCCTCGGTGGCCGCCCGCTCGGCGCCGGCGCCGAGCCGAGCCCTATTCACCTCAGCAATGAACGAGTCGCAGAACTCCTTGAACAGATCGGGTCCATCAGATGGCGCTTCAGGCCCTCCAGCACGATTGCCTCGAGCTTGACGCGGGCGATGGCGAGCCGGTTGTCGCACAGCCCCTTGTTGCGCGCAGTGGCGCAACCAAGGTGGGTTTGACTGATCGTGACGAAGCCGCCGCCGCAGGCATCCGCATTTCACGAGCCCCGACAGTAAGTAGCGCGGGCGCCTGCGATCCCAAGGCTGCTTTGCTGCGCCGGTGACCGTGAACGAGACCTGCTTGCTGGCGCGCCTTGACGCGAGTCCCAAAGCTCGTCGCTCACGATCGCGCAGCTCCGGCACGTCTTTCTCGACGATGGCGCTGTCTTCATTGAGACGGGAGCGGCGTTTGCCTGTCTCGGGATCCTTCATGTACCTGAGCTTGTTCCAGACGAGCTTGCCGACGTAGAGCGGGATTGTTGAGGATGCCGACACCCCGCTCGGCGTTGCCGATGATTGTCGAGGCGCCCCAGCCCTTGCCGCGCGGCCCCGGAACGCCCTCGTCATTCAGCATCCAGGCGATCTTGCGTGGCGGCATACCGGACGCATAACTCTCGAAGATCCGCAGCACGACCGCCGCCTCAACGTCATTGATCCGCCGGCCACCGACGTCGAACGTGCCATCCGGCTTCTGGCGTGCGAACGACATCGTAGCCGTAGGTCAATCCGCCGCCCGACTTGCCCGCCTCGACGCGACCGCGCAGGCCGCGATGGGTTTTCTCGGACAGCTGACTTGCACGTAGAGTGCGCCTACCGTGCCGCCGAGGCCGATGTGGATTTCGCTGATCCAGCCCTCGCTGAGCGTGAACATGCGGACGCCGCTGAACGTCAGCTGCTTGTAGAGGTGGGCGATGTCCTCGAGATCGCGAGACAGTCTGTCGAGAGCCTCGGCCACGACCACATCGAACTTGCCTTGCCGGGCGTCATGCAGCAGGCGCTGGTAGCCCGGGCGAAGCCGCGTCGTGCCGCTCATGGCCCGGTCCTCGTAGGCGCCGACGAACGACCAGCCCTCCCTGTCGCAGCGTTCGCGACAGATGCGCAGCTGGTCTTCGATGCTGGCCGCGCTCTGCATGTCCGTGCTGAAGCGCCCGTAGTGCACCCAACGCATGATCATCCCTCATACTTCATCGCGCCTGCGGCCATTCTTGCCCGGGTCGACGACAACGGCAAGGACGGGCCAACCGCTCATAGCAGCATGAAATTATGGTATCCACGCGTCGGTGAGCGCATCACACGATGGCAAGCCGGCATTGTGACCGACAGGGCATCTTCATGTTGGCCGCTAGCGCTGGCCGTTGTTGCTTCGTGCCAAGATTGACCGCTGCCGGATGGCTAGTTGCCGTGGCGAGCAATGAGGACAATCGTCGATCGTGACCCCAAGCAGAATTCGTGAGCCTGTTGAGCGAGTTCTGCTCAACGGACCATAAGCGGTAAGTAGGGTTCAAATGCAGGGTTAGCACGTACTCACCTCGACTGGACGCACGGTTGCCGGCAGAGTGACCACGGCGTCGAGGCCATGAGGCGTGCGATTGACGAGAACGACGTCTCCGCCGTGCGTGCGCGCGATACTCCTGGCGACCGTCAACCCGAGGCCGTGGCCGCCGGTAGCGCGCCCGCGGGACGCCTCGACGCGATAAAACGGTTCGAACACGGCTTCGAGCTTGTCGGCAGAGATACCGGGGCCCTCGTCCCTGATGACAATGCGAATCCCGTCACTTCCGGCAGACGCCTCGACGACGGCCGAACCAGCGTATCTCACGGCATTCTGCACGAGGTTGGTCAGCGCACGTTTCAGCGCGAGGTGCCGCCCCCGGATCACGAGATTGCGGGGTGCTCGCACTTCGACATTTTGCCCTGCATCGGCGGCATCGTCCGCGATGGTCTGCAGGATGGCGCTTATGTCGACGTGCTCGGTCGCCTCTGCTTCTTTGTCGGTCCTGAGGAATTCGAGCACCGCATCGATCATCTGCTCCATCTCGTCGAGATCGGTCTCGATGCTCTGGCGGGTCTCGCGATCCTGCATTCGCGCGGACCGCAGCCGGAGCCTCGTCAGCGGCGTGCGCAAGTCGTGACTGACGGCAGCAAGCATCTGCGTGCGAGCTGTCATCAGCCCACCTGATGCGATGCTGGAGTTCGTTGATCGCTGCGGCGAGCGTGCGGACCTCGCGGGTCCCTGTCTCCGGAAGTTGGGCATTGTGCGAGGTTTGGAAGAGCTGCCTTGCCCCTGAAGCGAGTTGGTCCAGCGGGCGGGTTAGCCATCGGCCCATAAGGATTGAGATCGCGATGATCCCGAGCGCTCCGAGCCCCGCGGAGAGGAGGATGCTCGGGGATGCCGTTCGCGTGGCCAGGACCTTCACCAGCGTCACGTTGAGCCAGCTGCCGTCGGCCAGCGCCAAAGACAGCAAAGTGGTGTGATGGTCGTTGCCATCGCGGGTGCTGCCATGCTCGACGGGACCGACGCGGGTCGAGCCGACGATCAGCCCGCCGCTAGCGAGCTTCGGAACGCGCAAATCAAATGGTCGCGGAGTGCAACCGTCTCGCTGTCGAGTAAGCCGCCGGCGGTTGCCAACGGCTCTCGCGCCCAATGCAGCTCAATCGGTCCGCCGGAGAGCCTGTGTGCCGCCTCGTCGCGCATCGACGGCTCGAGTGTCGTGATGGTGTCCGATAGGAAGATCAGCCGGTCGGCCAGCCGCTCGATGTTGCCGATCGCAACTTCGCGCTCGATGCCCTTTTGATACAGGTAGTGCGCTAGTCCGAGGATCGTGCCGAGGCCGAACAGCAGCACGATGATCGTTCGGCCGGCGATCGTATCGGACACCCACCTCATCGGAGCGTCACGGCCGGCACGAACATGTAGCCGGCTCCCCGCACGGTCTTGATGAGGCCGTCGCTGTCGTCCGAGGAGCCGAGCTTGCGCCTGAGGCGGCTGACCTGGATGTCGATGCTGCGGTCGAACGCCTGCGCTGGACGGTTGCGGGCCACCTCAAGGAGATGTTCGCGCGAAAGGACACGCTGTGGGGCCTCCAGGAATGCGAGCAGGAGATCGTATTCGCCAACCGACAGATCGATGATCACACCCTCGGGGTTGCGCAACTCGCGCCGCGCCGCATCGAGTCGCCAGCCGTCGAAGGCGAACGACCGCTTCCGGTCTACGGGCACGGCTCCGCTCGACATGCGCGCCCGCCTCAAGAGCGCCTTGATGCGGGCCAGCAGCTCATTCGGGCCGAACGGCTTCGACATGTAGTCGTCCGCACCCATCTCGAGGCCAACGATGCGGTCGGTCTCGTCACCCCGGGCGGTCAGCATCATGATCGGCACGGTGGAGGTCGCGCGCAGCTCGCGGCACAGCTCGAGGCCGCTGGTGCCTGGCAGCATCACGTCCAGAATGACCAGATCGACTGCAGGATTGGCGCGTAGTTGACGATGCAGCTCGCGACCGTCGGCAGCAAGAGTGACCTTGAAGTCGTGCTCGCCGAGGAAGGTTGCGAGCAACTGCCGCAACTCGGGGTCGTCGTCACAGATGAGCACGTGGGCGAGCGGCTCGCCGGGTGCCGCGTCCGCCTTTTGCTCACCCAGGTCAGGGGCCGTCCGGGACATCGCTTCGCCTCGGTGGAATGCCTGCAGTCTAGCCGTGCCGGTGGCGACGGACGGCTTCTGCAGGCGGCACAATGCAGCAAAAGCGCGCCATCGCAAACCGGACGCACGTCAACGGACTATCGGCGGCGGACGCGAGGCCCGCCGCCCATGACCTCGGGAAGACTACTTGACAGTAAAGCGGGCCGAGACGCCGTGGCCGTCCTCGGTCTTGCCAGAGAGCAGAACGATCGCGCCTTTGTTGACCGGCGCGTCGAGCGGTCCGACCAGATGATCGGACTCGACCTTGAGCTTGATCTCGGACTTTTTGGGCCCGTCCTAAATCGTGACCTTGATGGCGTTGTCTTTGGCCGACAGCGGCTTGCCATGGTTGGTCAGATAGAGAACGATCTTCGTCGGCTCGATCACCAGCTCGGCGTCGTGATGGCCGGCAACAACGGCCGTTTGCCCGCCATGCTTGCCGGCCTTTTGCGCCAGGGCCGGGCCCGCGAGTGCGAGAGCGAGGCCAAGGGCACTGGCGAAGAGGATATTGCGCTTCATTCGTTTGCTCCGTTTAGAGTTCGTTTGACCAAGTCAGTAGGCTTCGGCTGTCCCAGCCACTCCAGCCTCGACCTTGGTGTTGGCGGCGCCCTCTCGGCGACGAGCGCCTCGAGCGGCTTGCCGCCGAACCTCAGGAACAACAGCGGTGTCAGCACCGTGTCGATAATGGTGGCACTGATGAGGCCGCCGAAGATCGTCACCGCGACCGGATGCAGGATCTCGCGTCCCGGCTGATCCGCGCCGATCAGCAGGGGGACGAGCGCCAGTCCAGCGGCGAGCGCCGTCATCAGCACCGGCGTCAGCCGCTCCAGACTGCCCCGGATCACCAGTTGGCGCCCGAACGTCTCACCCTCATTGAGGGCGAGGTTGATGTAGTGACTGATCTTCAGGATGCCGTTGCGCGCCGTGATGCCGGCGAGCGTGATGAAGCCGATCATGCTGGCGACCGACAGGGGCTGCCCAGCGATCCAGAGCGCGACGACGCTACCGATCAGCGCGAGCGGGATGTTCATCAGGATGATGGATGCAAGAATGCCCGACTTGTAGCGCGAGTAGAGCACGAGGAAGATCAACACCAACGACACGAGCGACAGAGGCCAATCGTCCGCGTCGCCTGCTCCTGGGCGCGGAAGGTGCCATCGAGGCGGATCACGTAGCCCGCTGGCAACTGCATTGCCGCGACGGTCCGATTGACGTCGTCGACGATCGCGGCCATGTCGCGGACGCCATTGCCGTTGCCGAACAGCAGGATGCGCCGCTGGCCGTTCTCGCGCAGGATCTGGTTGGGGCCCACAGTCTCCTCGACGTCGGCGACGTAGCGTAGCGGAACGAACCCGGTCGGTGTCTGGGTCAAGAGATCGCCGAGGGCGCGCGTCTGCCTGTCATTGTCCGAGAGCCGCACCACCACGTCGAAGCGGCGCACGCCGTCGCTGACGGTCGAGACGACCCGGCCGTTTGACAGCGCCTCCACCGAGGTCATGACCTGGGCGGCAGAAAGGCCATAAAGGGCAGCGTTCTCGTTCGAGACCCGCACGCGGATTTGCGGGATCAGCGTCTGCTTCTCGACGTTGAGGTCGACGAGGCCCTTGACGCCTTTCAACCGCTTGTCGAGCTGGTCGGCGAGCGTGCACAGAACATCGAGGTCGGGCCCGAAGATCTTGATGGCGAGCGCCGCGCGCACGCCCGATAGCATGTGGTCGATGCGGTGCGATATGGGCTGGCCGAGCGCGACGGACACGGGAAGTACGGAAAGCTTCTCGCGGATCTCGTCGAATACGGCCTCCTTCGGCCGCGACGAGCGATGGAGATCGATATCCAGCTCGCTGGCCTGGACACCCTCGGCATGGCTGTCGAGTTCGGCGCGGCCGGTACGGCGCCCCACTGAAGCCACCTCGGGAACAGTCATGACTAGGCGCTCGGCGACGAACCCGAGTCGGGGGACTCGGCGAGACTGATGCCGGGGTTGTACTGCATGCCGACCAGCAACGTGCCCTCGTTGAACGGCGGCAGAAACGCGCGCGGTAGCAATGTCGCGCCCGCTGCCGACAGGAACACGGCGGCGATGATCGGCAGGACCACGACGCGCGGATGGTCGAAGGCCCAATTGAGCAGCCGCTTGTTTCCCGATTTCAAGATGCGGACAAGCGCGCTGTCCTTGTGCGCGCCGGAGCTTGTCTTGCGCAGGAGATAGTACGAGAGGACGGGCGTGACCGTGATCGCAGTCACGAGCGAGGCCAGGATCGACACGATGTAAGCGATGCCGAGCGGCG
Source organism: uncultured Alphaproteobacteria bacterium (assembly GCA_963819775.1). GTDB lineage: Bacteria > Pseudomonadota > Alphaproteobacteria > Rhizobiales > Hyphomicrobiaceae > JAKAML01. The sequence continues at coordinate 2 of CAWFXM010000008.1, read as the reverse complement.
TG